>NZ_JBDGJD010000005.1:0-431121 GCF_057657095.1 Cereibacter sp. Soil_C_27
CATGTCGCTCTCGTCGATCACGGTTTCCTTGAATGCCCTGAGGCTGCGCTGATGGATATCCTCGCCTATCTCATCCCGATCTCGCTGTTCCTTGGCGGGATCGGTCTTGCCGCCTTCTTCTGGGCGCTGAAGGCGCGGCAGTTCGACGATCCGCAGGGCGACGCCAGCCGGATCCTGAAGCCCGACTACGAGGACAAGCCCAAGCCCTGACATGAAGACGCCGGAGCCTCGCGGCCCGGCGTTGCCGTTTTGCGTGGGTAAGCGGCGCTTACGGCCCGATGGCGAAGCACTGCACCGCGCGGGCCTGCAGCCGGCGACAGGCGAGGTCGGCCTGATCCTGCGTCAGCCCCATGAAGTTCGCGTCATAGCCCCCGCCACGCTGCACGATCTTGCGCAGCCCGTCGGTCAGTGTGCCGCTTTCGGCCAGGGCGATGGTCATCAGCTGCCGCTCCGCCGTGGCGTTGGAGGGGAACCGGCCCACGTTGATGCCCCAATGCCGCCCACCGGAGGTCGACATGCGGGTCACCACTTCGGGGGCGGTGGGCACGGGGGCGACCGGCGTCGGCACCACGACCGAAGCGACCTGCGTGCCTTCCACCTCCGGACGAGGCTGGGGCACGAGCGAGGCCGAAAGGTTGACGATGCTGCCATTCTCCGGCGCGATGGAGGCCACCACCGCCTCGACCGCACCCGCCGTCGCCGCCTCTGCCAGCGCCGAATCGATGCTGCCCTGCATGGCCGTCACGGCCTGCGCCGCCGCCGCCGCATTGGCCAGACCCGGGCGGGGCAGGGGACGCGGCGAGGTTGCCACCGCCATCACCATGCGAATCGTCTTGCCCGGCGCGTCGCCGATATCGCCGTCGACCCCGCTCGGCGCGGCCTGCGCCACGGCCACGGCCTCATAGGCGATCGGGGCGGGCTTGCGGACACGGGCGTTGTTCGGCGCGGCCTTGAAGCCCAGATCCATCAGCTCGGTCATCTTGGCATTGCGCTGCGCAGTGGACTTGCCGCCGAAGATCGTCGCGATGATCCGCTTGTTGCCACGCTCCGCCGAGGCGGTCAGGTTGAAGCCTGCCGGGTTGGTGTAGCCGGTCTTGATCCCGTCGGCGCCCTTGTAGGCATCGAGGAATCGGGTGTTGGTGTTGTTGACCTTGGCCATCCCGGCATCGGCGGTGCGGCGCGAGAAGATGTTGTAATATTGCGGGAAATCGAAGAACAGCCGCCGCCCCATGGTGTTCATGTCGCGCGCGGTGGACAGGTGGCCCTCGCTGGTCAGGCCGTTGCAGTTCTTGAAGGTCGTGCTGCGCATGCCGATCGCCTTGGCGGTGCGGTTCATGCGGGCGGCGAACTGCGCCTGCGACCCGCCGACAGCCTCGCAGATGGCAGTGGCGGCGTCGTTGGCAGATTTCACGGCGGCGGCGCGGATCAGATAGCGCAGGGCGATCTTCTGGCCGCTGCGCAGGCCGAGCTTCGACGGCGGCTGCGAGGCGGCGTGTTTCGACACGGTCACCATCGTGTCCAGACTGATCTCGCCGCGCTGGATCGCCTCGAAGGTGATGTAGAGCGTCATCATCTTGGTCAGCGATGCGGGATGCAATCGGGTGTCGGCGTTGTTCTCGTAGAGAGTTTCACCGGTTCGTGCGTCCATCACCACGGCTGCATAGGGCGCTGCGCGCAGGGCCCCTGCAGAGACGGCGGTGCATGCCGCTACAACCACGAATGTCAGACTGCGGACATACTGCCCCATAAGCGATTTCACGTCGCCATGTCCTTCTTCTGCCTCGGTCCCGCCCCGCTTTATGTCCGGGGCTTATTATTCATGGCGAAACGCTAACATAAGGTGTGATTCAGGAAAACCCCCATGTTTCAACAGGTTTGACACGGTCCTTCATTGGCTTGACGCAGATTTTGGGTCAACCGACTGTTCAGCAACAACTTGTGCCCCACCCCTGCCGATCTCCTCCACCAGCGCCGGAAGGCCGCCGAGGTCTGGGAGCTCGCGGAAGCGGCGGTGGCCCGCCGGAGGCTCGGCGAACTCCAGCGCCCAGATCAGGCCATGCGGCACATGCACACCCCAGCCGCCGGCCTCGATCACCGGCAGCACGTCGGATTTCAACGAGTTGCCGACCATCAGCGCCCGCTCCGCCCCATCGCCGTGCCGCGCGAAAAGCCGCCGGTAGACCGGAGCCGTCTTCTGCGAGACGATCTCCACGCCGTGGAACAGCTCGCCCAGCCCCGATTGCGCCAGCTTGCGCTCCTGATCCAGAAGATCGCCCTTGGTGATGAGAATCACCCGGTAGCGGTCGGCCAGTGCCTCGACCGCGCTCCGGGCATGCGGCAGCAGCTCGATCGGGTGCTCCAGCATCTCGCGCCCCGCCGCCATGATCTCGGCGATGACCGAGGCCGGCACCCGCCCGTCGGTCACCTCGATCGCCGTTTCGATCATCGACAGCACGAACCCCTTGATGCCGAAGCCGTAAGCCCCCAGATTGCGGCGCTCGGCCTCCAGCAGGCGGTCGTGCAGGTGGTCCGCTTCGGCGTAATCGGCGAGAAGCCGGGTGAAGCGGTCCTGAGTGAGCCGGAAGAACGTCTCGTTCTGCCAGAGCGTGTCGTCGGCGTCGAAACCGATTGTTGTGAGGCTGTCTGTCATGATGGCCGCAGTCTTGCCGCGGGAGGGCGCTTTCGCAAGCCCCGCCACGCGGCTTGGCCCCCCTTTCCGAAGAAGGAAAAACCATTATACTGTCACCTTCAGCGCCTCATCCCGAATCCGCGATCCGACAGGAGCCTCGTCCGTGATCATCCGCCCGCTTCAGATGTCCGACAAGACAGACGGGCCCGGCGGTGACGCGTCCATCCTGACCAAGACCCGCAGCAAGACCCAGCGCCCGCCGCTCTACAAGGTGCTCCTGCTGAACGACGATTACACCCCGATGGAATTCGTCGTGCATGTGCTGGAGCGCTTCTTCGGGCTGAACCACGCGCAGGCTTTCGAGATCATGCTGACGGTTCACAAGAAGGGGTTGGCGGTCGTCGGCGTGTTCTCCTTCGAGGTGGCGGAGACGAAAGTGGCGCAGGTGATGGATTTCGCCCGCCGCCACCAGCATCCGCTGCAATGCACCATGGAAAAGGAATAGGGCCGCCCGCGGCCGCTCATGCGATCTGCAAGATTGACCCTCGCACTTGAGACGGGCGCCGTGGTGCTGCCTGACGCGGGCACCATTGCCGTCTATCGCCCGCGGGCCGGTGACGATCTGTCGGCCCTGCCGAAGGAGCGTCTTCTGGTCGTGCAGGGCTTCCGGCCAGACCACGACGCCTTCGCAGCTCAAGGCTACCGCGTCGCGGTCGAGGGCGGGGCAGGTCATGCCGCCGCCGTCATCTGCCTGCCCCGCGCCAAGGCCGAGGCGCGGGCGCTGCTGGCCGAGGTGACCCATGCCGTGCTCCCCGGCGGGCTCGTCGTCGTCGACGGGCAGAAGACCGACGGGATCGAGTCGGTCTACCGCGATCTGGGCGAGCGGCTCGGCGTTTCGGCCACGCTCTCCAAGGCGCATGGCAAGCTCTTCACCTTCGCCGCCGCACCCGGGCTCGAGGATTGGGCCGGGGCACCGAAGACGGTCGAGGGTGGCTTCCAGACGCGGCCCGGCGTCTTCTCCACTGACGGTCCCGACCGTGGCTCCCTGCTTCTGGCCGAGGCTCTGCCTGCCAGCCTGCAGGGCAGGGGCATCGACCTCGGTGCGGGCTGGGGGTTCCTGTCGCGCGCGGTGCTGGCGCGCGAGGGGGTGAAGCAGCTCGATCTGGTCGAGGCCGAGGCCGCAGCGCTCGACTGCGCCCGGGTCAACGTCACCGATCTGCGGGCACGCTTCCACTGGGCCGATGCCACGACCTTCAAGCCCGAGAAACTGGCGGATTTCATCGTCTGCAACCCGCCCTTCCACATCTCGCGCGATGCCGATCCGGCCTTGGGGATGAGCTTTCTCCAGGCCGCGGCGCGGCTCCTGCAGCCCGCCGGGGTGCTCTGGCTGGTGGCCAACCGCCACCTGCCCTACGACCGTGGCCTTGCCACGCTGTTCCGCGAGGTGAAGGACGCAGGCGGCGATTCCGCCTTCAAGGTCATCCGCGCTGCCCGCCCCGAGCGGGCGAGACACATTTAACGGGGTCCTCCCATGTCACTTTCCATCGCAGGCAAGACCGCCATCGTGACCGGCGCCGCCAACGGCATCGGCTATGCCATCGCCCGGCATTTCCTCGACAAGGGTGCCAATGTCATGTTCGTCGACATCGACGAGGAACGGCTGGAGCAGCAGGTCGGCGAAGAGGCGCGGGCCGAGGGGCCGCTGCGCATGTTCGCGGGCGATCTGCGCGAGAAGCTCACCATCACCAATCTGCTGTCCGCCACGGTCGATGCCTTCGACCGGGTGGATATCCTCGTGAACGCGAGCCGGCAGATGGCGCCCTCCGATCCGCTCTGCCCCGAGGATGACGCGGTGGAGACGCTGCTGCAGCAGAACCTGCTGACCAGCCTGCGCCTGACCCAGCTGACCGCCAAGCGCATGATCGCCCGGGCCGAAAAGTCCGGCGATCTTCGCGAGGGGCAAATCGGTTCTGTGATCAACATCTCCTCGATTGCCGCCCATCGCACCCAGCCGCAGCTCCTCGGCTATTCGATCAGCTGCGCGGCGCTCGACCAGATGACTCGTTCCATGGCGGTGGCGCTGGCGCCCAAGGGCATCCGGGTGAACGCGGTCGCCTTCGGTTCGGTGATGAGCGCGAGCCTGCAGATGTCGCTGAAGGAAAACCCCGCCTATCGCGACGCGATCACCGGCTGCACGCCGATGCAGCGCATCGCCAGCGCCTCGGAGCTGGCCGAGACGGTGCAGTTCCTCGCCTCCGACGCCGCGGCCTTCATGACCGGGCAGATCCTGACGCTGGATGGCGGGCGCGGGCTGATCGACGCGGTGCAGGCGCCGGTGCACTGATCACTCGGGATACTGCGCCCGGCATTGGCTGACGGAGCCCTGCGCGCTGCGCGACAACTCCGACCGCTTGGCCTTGAGGCTGGCCAGCGTACGCGCCTCGGCGGCCAGATCGATGGCCTTGGGGCGCGAGATGGTGCGCGGGCGGCTTTCGAGGCAGAGCCGCGGCGCCACCGCCACCACCGCGCCTGTGCGCTTGTCACGCCGGAAACGGTCGCCGCACTGCTCCCAGACCGGCTCGTAAATCACTTTGTCTTCCATGGCATAGCCGCGCGACAGGTTTAGCTGGGTCGTGGCGATCAGGCTGTCGACGGTGCGCAGGTCGCGGGTCTCGCGATAGATGCACCGCTCCTGCGGCGTGCCGCAGGCGGCGAGGGCGAGGCCGAGGGGCAGGAACAGCAGGGCTTTCATGGCAATCTCCTTTCGTCCTGTCTAGCGCGTCGCTTTGTCCGCTTCCAAACCTTTCCTGCTTGCTGGAACGGCGATGCCGAACCTGTTACGGCTGGGTAAAAGCGGTGGGAGGTATGCATGATTGAGGAGTTCGAGACCCGGAAGGCCCGCGCCTCGGCCTGGTTTCGCAGCCTGCGCGACGAGATTGTCGCGTCTTTCGAAGGGCTTGAAGACAGCCACGCCGGCGGCGGCACCGCAGGGCGCTTCGAGGTGACCGAGACGCGGCGCGAGAGCGGCGGCGGCGGGTTGATGAGCGTCATGCGCGGCGGGCGGGTGTTCGAGAAGGTCGGCGTCAACGTCTCCACCGTATATGGTAGTCTTGGCGAGCGGGCGCAGAAGGCCATGGCGGCGCGCGGCGTGCCCGGGATGGCCGAGAACCCGGAGTTCTGGGCCTCGGGCATCAGCCTTGTCGCCCATATGCAGAACCCGCATGCGCCTGCCGTTCACATGAACACCCGCATGTTCTGGACGCCGCATGCCTGGTGGTTCGGCGGCGGGTCGGACCTGAACCCCTGCCTTGAATATCAAGAGGATACCGCGCATTTCCATGGCCGGATGCAGGCCGCCTGCGATGCGCATGCGCCCGATTACTTCCCGCGGTTCAAGGCCTGGGCCGATGAGTATTTCTTCGTCCCGCACC
The DNA here is from genome assembly GCF_057657095.1 of Cereibacter sp. Soil_C_27. Taxonomy (NCBI): domain Bacteria; kingdom Pseudomonadati; phylum Pseudomonadota; class Alphaproteobacteria; order Rhodobacterales; family Paracoccaceae; genus Cereibacter; species Cereibacter sp. Soil_C_27. Next base: position 6,061 of record NZ_JBDGJD010000005.1, read on the forward strand.
GGGGCCGGGCGCGTGGGGTGGGGGGGATCTTCTATGACGATCTCAACACCGGCGACTGGGAGGCCGACTTTGCCTTCACACAAGATGTGGGGCGCGCCTTCCTGCCCGCCTTCGTGCCTCTGGTGGAGAAGCGGCGCGGGATGGATTGGGGCGAGGCCGAGAAGGAAGCGCAGCTGATCCACCGCGGTCTCTACGCCGAATACAACCTCGTCTATGACCGCGGCACCAAGTTCGGGCTGGAGACCGGGCACGACGCCAATGCCGTGCTGATGAGCCTGCCGCCGCTGGCGAAGTGGGTTTGAGGCGATGCACATCCGATGCACGGTGCGTGCACGGGTGATGCAGACGACCTGAGGCGGCGGGTCACCCCGGGTCGGGTCACTCGCTGCAGACGTAGACCGTGCCGCCGACGGCCACCACGGTGACGGCGGCGGCGGCGAGGACCGCAGGCGCCGAGAGCGCGGCGGCGGTCGAGGTGCCGAAGCTGGAGAGGGCGGCGGTGATGCTGTTGCTGGTGCCGGTCAGGACCACGGCGCCGGTGCTGTTCTGCACCGCGTTCACCCCGGAGATCGCCTTGCCCGCCTGACCGGCGATGGCCACCGCGGTATCGCGCGAATCGTTCACCCGCTGACAGAAGGAGCCGGAGGGCTGGGCGCAATGCAGATAGGCATTGCGCTTGCCCTCGGAGAAGCCGGTGTAGGTTTCGGCCTTCCTGTCGAACTGCAGGCAGAACACCGACCGTTCGCGGTCGGTGAGGCCCGGGGTGAGGGCGCGCAGCGTGACATAGCCGGGGCAGGTGATGTCGCCATAGCCGCCGAGGAAGCGCTCGCGATAGCTGCGGTTCTGCCGCATCTCGGCATCCTCGGTGTCGTAGTGCAGCGGGGTCGGGAAGCCCTCGAGCGAGGTCAGGCAGGCCTCGGGCCGGGCCTCGGCAGCGGCGGCGGGCAGGAGAAGGGCAAGGATGAGAAGGGCCTGACGCATGGTTCGCTCCACGTTTGGGCGGAAGGTGTCAGGTCGCCGCGGCGGGATCAACTGCCGGAGGCTCACGAGGGTGTGACGGCGGCCCCTGCGGGGCCGCCGCAGCGCAATCAGCGGCGGATCGTGTCGATCATGCGCGAGACGTTGTCGGGGTCGGCGTCGGGGGTGATGCCGTGGCCGAGGTTGAAGATGTGCGGGCCGTGCGAGAAGGCCTCGACGACGCGGCGGGTGGCGGTGACGAGCTCGGCGCCGCCGGTCACCATGTAGGACGGATCAAGATTGCCCTGCACACAGCCGGATTTCTGCACATGCTCGGCCGCCCATTCCGGCGTCACCGAATTGTCGATCGCCACGCAATCGGCGCCGGTCTTGTCGGCGAAGCCGATGTAGCCGTCGCGGGCCTCGCGCGGGAAAGCGATGATCGGCAGGCCGGGGTGGCGGGCCTTCAGCTCGGCGATGATGCGGCGGGCGGGCTCGACGGCGAAATCGGCGAAGTCCTGACCCTTGAGCGAGCCGGCCCAGCTGTCGAAGATCTTCACCACCTCGACGCCCGCCTCGACCTGCTTGGACAGATAGTCGACCGTCGCCTCGGTGATCTTGTCGATCAGCGCGGTGAAGGCCGGGCGGTCGGTGTCCTTCAGCCGGTGGGCGGCAGCCTGATCGGGCGAGCCGCGGCCGGCGATCATGTAGGTGGCGACAGTCCAGGGCGCCCCGGCGAAACCGATGAAGGTTGTCTCCTTGGGAAGTTCGCGGGCGAGGATGCGGCAGGTCTCGTAGATCGGCGCCAGCGTCTCGTGGATGTCTTCCTTGGGCTTCAGCGCCTCGACCCCGGCCATGTCGGTGATGGTCGACAGGCGCGGGCCCTCGCCGGTGGCGAACCACAGCTCGGCCCCCAGCGCCTGCGGCAGGAGCAGGATGTCGGCGAAGAGGATGGCCGCGTCGAAGCCGTAGCGGCGGATCGGCTGCAGCGTCACCTCGGCGGCGAGCTCGGGGTTGTAGCAGAGCGAGAGAAAATCGCCCGCCTGCGCCCGGGTGGCGCGGTATTCCGGCAGGTAGCGCCCCGCCTGACGCATCATCCAGATCGGGGGCGTCGGCAGGGTCTCGCCCTTGAGCGCGCGCAGGATCGTCTTGGTCATCGGATGCTCCTTCATGGCTTGGCTTGCTGTTCCCAAGCGCGGCGCGGGATGTCAATATGGGGAGTTGTCAGGCGAAGTGGACAGCGCTAACCAATTCGGCATGACACACTCCATGCCCACACCCGCTGAACCCCTCAAGATCGGCACCCGCGGATCGCCCCTCGCCTTGGCGCAAGCCTATGAGACGAGGGCGCGGCTCTCCGCGGCCTTTTCGCTGCCGGAAGAGGCATTCGAGATCGTCGTGATAAAAACCACGGGGGATAAGGTACTTGACCGGCCCCTGAAGGAGATCGGCGGCAAAGGTCTCTTCACCCGCGAGATCGAGGAGGCGCTGCTGGACGGCGGAATCGATATCGCCGTGCATTCCATGAAGGACATGCCGACGCTGCAGCCGGAGGGGCTGATCCTCGACACCTACCTGCCGCGCGAGGACACGCGGGATGCCTTCGTCTCGCCGTTTCCGGGGGGAATGGCTGATTTGCCGCAGGGCGCCGTGGTGGGGTCGTCGAGCCTCCGGCGGCGGGCGCAACTTCTCAACCGGCGGCCCGATCTGCAGGTGGTGGAGTTCCGCGGCAACGTGCAGACGCGGATGAAGAAGCTGGCCGACGGCGTGGCGCGGGCGACCTTCCTTGCGATGGCCGGGCTGAACCGGCTGAAGATGGATGACGTGGCCCGGGTAGCGGTGGAGCATGAGGAGATGCTGCCCGCGGTGGCGCAGGGCGCCATCGGCATCGAGCGGCGGATCGACGATCCGCGCAGCGAGGAGATGCTGGCGGCGATCCACGACGGGCCGACCGGGCACCGGCTGATCGCCGAGCGCAGCTTCCTGCTGCGGCTCGACGGCTCCTGCGAGACACCGATCGCCGGACTGGCGGTGCTGGAGGGGAGCGAGCTGTGGATGCGCGGCGAGATCCTGCGGCCCGACGGGTCGGAGGCGATCTCGGGCGAGCTGCGCGGGCCGGTGTCGGACGGGCAGGCGCTGGGGCTGGCGCTGGCGGCGGAGCTGCTGGGCCGGGCGCCGGAGGGGTTCTTCAGCTGGCGCTGAGTCAGGGTCCGGGAATTGTTTTTCCCGGATTGAGAAGGCCGCGCGGGTCGAGCGCGGCCTTTATGCTGCGCATCACCTCCAGCGCCACGGCATCCTTGCGCCGGGTCATCGACGGCAGTTTCGACAGGCCCACGCCATGCTCGGCCGAGAAGCTGCCACCGAGGCTCTCCACCACATCCTCGATCGCCGTGACGATGGCCTCGTCCAACGCCTTGTCGGTGCGGGTCGGGTAGACGGTGTAATGCACGTTGCCGTCGCCGAGATGGGCCACGGCCAGCGTCTCGGCGCCGGGGTCGATGGCGGGCATCCGCGCCTCGATCCCGGTGAGGAATTCGCCGACCAGATCGAGCGGCACGGCGATGTCGGTGTCGATGATCGGGGTGCGGGTGAAGGTGATGCGGGCGGCGGATTCGCGGCGCTCCCACATCTCGCGGCGCTGGGCCTCGGTGCGGGCGACGGTGGCGTCGAGCACCATGCCCTCCTCCATCATCCGGGCCAGCGTCTCTTCCAGCAGGGTGACGATGGGCAGGCTGCCGTCGGACAGCGGGTCGGCGTCGCGGGGGGCGGTGGCGCCGACTTCGACGAGGATGGTGGTCTCGTGGGGTTCGGCAAAGGGCGGCTTCACCGAAGGCATCTCGCGCAGGAGGCGGTCCATGTAGCGGCGGGGCATGTATTCGAAGGCTTCGACCGCGCCGCCCGTGGCCTCCTGCAGCCGGTTCAGGAGGATCAGCGCGTCGGGCAGCGAGCGGGCGGCCAGTGTCGCCGTGGCATGGGCGCGGGGGCGGGGAACCAGCTTCATCACCGCGGCGGTGATGATGCCCAAGGTGCCCTCGGCGCCGATGAAGAGATCCTTGAGGTCGTAGCCGGAATTGTCCTTGTGTAGTTCCGACATCAGGTCGAGCACCCGGCCATCTGCCAGCACAACCTCGAGCCCGAGGCAGAGGGCGCGGGTGGAGCCGTAGCGCAGGACGTTGGAGCCGCCGGCGTTGGTCGAGAGCACGCCGCCGATCTGCGCCGAACCGCGGGCGCCGAACCAGAGCGGGAAGGAGAGGTTCCGCGCCTCGGCGGCCTCGTGCAGGCTTTGCAGGATGGTGCCCGCCTCGACCACGGCGATGCGGGCCTCGGGGCGGATCTCGCGGATGCGGTTCATCCGTTCGAGCGAGAGCATCAGCGCCCCCTCGTTCATCGTGGCGCCGGTGAGCCCGGTAAGCCCGCCGGTGGGAATGACCGCCACCCCCGCCTCGGCGCAGGCCTTGACCGCGGCCGAAACCTCGGCGGTTGAGGCGGGGCGGGCGACGGCGAGGGGGGAGGCCGTGTATTTGCCGGTCCAGTCGCGGCCGTAGCGCGCGGCGTCGGCGCCGGTCAGGACATGGGATGCGCCGAGGATCTCGGTCAGGCGGGCGATCAGGGTCATGCGGCCTCCGGGCGGTTCACGGCCTTTTGTGCCGCCCCCCGCCCGGAATGGCCAGAGCCGACTGCTCGGCCTCAGTTGGCGGCGCGGTCCAGCAGCTTTTCGACCTGCGGGCCGAGCGCTTCGACGATCACCGCCACGCCCTCGGCGCTGGGGTGGACGCCGTCGGGCTGCAGGTAGCGCTGGCGGGCGGCGGCGACATCCATCTCGGCGGTGAGCGGGGCGAAGAAATCGCCGTCGAGCGCAGCGCCGTATTTCTCGGCAAGCTCGGGATACATCGCGTCGAAGGACTGCTTGAAGGCCGGGCCGTAGTTGGCGGGAGCGCGCAGGCCGACCAGCAGGACCGGCAGATCGCGCTCCGACGCCTTTGACAAGATGGCGTCTAAATTGGCACGGCTGCTCGCCGGATCGAGCCCGCGCAAGAGATCGTTGCCGCCGAGGTTCACAATCATGGCATCGGTTTCGGGCGTCAGGCTCCAGTCGAGCCGGGCAAGACCGCCCGCCGTGGTGTCGCCGGAGACGCCTGCGTTGATGATGGTGACGTCTTTTCCCTTGGCATTCAGCCAATTCTGCAACTGCGGAACGAAACCCTCCTCGGGCGGCAGGCCGTAGCCCGCGGTCAGGCTGTCGCCGAGGGCGACCAGCGTCTGGGGTTCGGCGGCGGCGGCCGTGGTCGCGAAAACCAGAGCCATCGTGCAGTTGCGCAAAGCGCGGGCTGCGCCATATGCAAGGGGGAAACAGGCTTGAGAGGCGATGTGCATGGGTGATCCGGTTCTGGCGCTGAAGGCGGCGCGGCTGACATTGGCGGGCAATGCGGGGCCGGTTGAGATTCTGAAGGGCATTTCGCTGGAGGTGGCCAAGGGCGAGACGCTGGGGCTGATCGGGCCGTCCGGTTCTGGCAAATCGTCGCTCCTGATGCTGATGGGCGGGCTCGAACGCGCCACCTCTGGGTCTGTCGTTGCGCTGGGCCATGACCTGACCAAGCTGGACGAGGATGCGCTGGCGCGCTTCCGTCGTGGGAATATGGGGGTGGTGTTCCAGTCTTTCCACCTGATCCCGACAATGACCGCGCTGGAAAACGTGGCGGTGCCGCTGGAACTCGCCGGAGTCGAGGATGCCTTCGGGCGGGCCGAGGCGGAATTGCGCACGGTGGGCCTGGGCAGCCGGATGGATCATTACCCCTCGCAGATGTCGGGCGGCGAGCAGCAGCGGGTGGCGCTGGCGCGGGCCGCGGCGCCGCGACCGGCGATCCTTTTGGCCGATGAGCCGACCGGGAACCTCGACGGGGTGAACGGGGTGGCGATCATGGACCTTCTGTTCGGGCTGCGCGACCGGCATGGCGCGACGCTGGTGCTGGTCACCCATGCGCCGGAGTTGGCGGCGCGCTGCGACCGGGTGGTGCGGCTGGCCGACGGCATGGTGAGCGGCGAAGAGCGGAAAGCGGCATGAGCGTCGCCTGGCGGATCGCCCGGCGCGAGTTGCGCGGCGGGGTGAAGGGCTTCCGGGTCTTCCTCGCCTGTCTGGCGCTGGGGGTGGCGGCCATTGCCGCCGTCGGCATGGTGCGCGCGGCGATCGAGGCCGGGCTCGAGGATCAGGGCGCGGTGCTGCTGGGCGGCGATGCGCAGATGGAATTCACCTATCGCTACGCCACGGAGGAGGAGCTTGCCTATATGGCGGGCATCGCCACGGACGTATCGGAGGTGGTCGATTTCCGGTCGATGGCGACGGTGGGCGAAGACCGGGCGCTGACGCAGGTGAAGGGCGTCGATGACGCCTATCCGCTGGTCGGCGAGGTGGTGCTGGAGCCCGAGGTTCCCCTGGCCGAGGCGCTGGCGGGGGCCGAAGGGCTGCCGGGCGCCGTGATGGACCGGGTGCTGGTGGACCGGCTGGGGCTGGCCGTGGGTGACCGCTTCACGCTGGGGGTGCAGGAGTTCCGGCTGGGCGCGGTGCTCGTCCGCGAGCCGGATTCGGCGGCGGGGGGCTTTGCGCTCGGGCCTCGGACCATCGTGCTGACGCCGGCGCTGGCCGCGTCGGGGCTGCTGGAGCCCGGGACGCTGTTCGAGACGGAATATCGCATGACCCTGCCGGCGGGCAGCGATCTGGCGGCGCTGGAGGCTCAGGCCGAGACGCAATGGCGCGACGCCGGGATGCGCTGGTCCGACAGCCGCCGCGCCACGCCGGGGCTGGAGCGCTTCGTCGAGCGGATCGGGTCTTTCCTCGTGCTGGTGGGGCTGGCGGGGCTTGCCGTCGGCGGTGTCGGGATCTCGGCGGCGGTACGGGCCTATCTGGAAGGCAAGATCGCAACCATCGCCACGCTGAAGACGCTGGGGGCGGAGGGGCGGACGATCTTCACCGTCTATCTGATGCAGATCGCCGTGCTGACGGCCATCGGCGTGCTGGCCGGGCTGGTGCTGGGCGTGGCCCTGCCGCTGGCTGCCGCGCCTTTCATCGAGGCCTCACTGCCCTTCCCGGTGGCCTTCGCCATCTACCCGGCCCCGCTGGCCGAGGCGGCCTTCTACGGCATCGTCACGGCCTTCCTCTTCACGCTCTGGCCTCTGGCGCGGAGCGAAGGGGTGCGGGCGGCCTCGCTCTATCGTGGCGGAGGCGGCGAGGGGCTGCCGCGCTGGCCCTACCTTCTGGCGCTGGTGGCGCTGGCGCTGTTGCTGATCGGCGGGGCGGTGCTGTTCTCGGGCACGGTGACGCTGGCGCTGGGCAGTGCCGGGGGCATCGTTGGGGCGCTCTTCGTGCTGCTTCTGGCGGCATGGGGCGTGCGGCGCGGCGCGAGGGCCGCGGCGCGCGGGCTGTGGGTCAGGGGGCGCACGGCGCTTCGGCTGGCGCTCTCGGCCATCGGCGGGCCGCGCGAGGAGGCGGGGTCGGTCATCCTGTCGCTGGGGCTCGGGCTTTCGGTGCTGGCGGCGGTCGGGCAGATCGACGCCAACCTGCGCTCGGCCATCGACCGCGACCTGCCGAAGCTGGCGCCGTCCTATTTCTTCGTCGATATCCAGCAGGACCAGATCGGAGGCTTCCTCGACCGGGTGGAGGGCGATCCGGCCGTGTCGAAGGTGGAAAGCGCGCCAATGCTGCGCGGGGTGCTGACCCAGATCAACGGTCGTCCGGCTCGCGAGGTGGCGGGCGAGCACTGGGTGGTGCGCGGCGACCGCGGCGTGACCTATTCCGCCGCGCCACCCGAGAACACCCGCGTGGTGGCGGGCGAATGGTGGCCCGAGGATTATTCGGGTCCGGCGCAGATCTCCTTCGCGGCGGAAGAGGCCGAGGAGATCGGGCTGAAGCTCGGTGACCGGCTGGTGGTCAACATCCTCGGGCGTGACATCGAGGCCGAGATCACCTCGTTCCGCGAGGTCGATTTCTCCACCGCCGGGATGGGCTTCGTCATGGCGATGAACCCGGCGGCGGTGGCGGGTGCGCCGCATACCTGGATCTCGACGGTCTATGCGACGCCGGAGTCAGAGGCGGCGATCCTGCGCGACACGGCGGGGGCCTATCCCAACATCACCGCGATCCGGGTGCGCGATGCCATCGACCGGGTGACCGAGGCGCTCTCGGCCATCGCCACCGCGACCGCCTGGGCGGCGGCGGCGACGCTGGTCACCGGCTTCGTCGTGCTGATCGGTGCGGCGGCGGCGGGCGAGCGGGCGCGGGTCTACGAGGCGGCGGTCCTGAAGACGCTGGGGGCGACGCGGGGTACCATCCTGCTGAGCTTTGCATTGCGTTCGGCGCTCCTGGGGGCGGCGGCGGGCGGGGTTGCCATCGTTGCGGGCGGCGTCGCCGGATGGGCGGTGATGACCTTCGTGATGGACGTTTCCTATGCCTTCGAGCCGTGGTCGGCGCTGGCCATCGTGCTGGGCGGCGTGGCGGCGACGCTGCTGGCGGGCCTGGCCTTTGCGCTGAGGCCGCTGGGGGCGCGCCCGGCGCAGGTGCTGCGCTCGCAGGAGTAGACCGGGAACATTCGACCCCTGCTCGACATTATTCCCTCTGTAAACGGAGGGTAACGGCGATGCCGAAGACGAAGAACATGGGTATCGATCTGACGCCGCCCGCCGAGGTCGCCTCGGCGGCGGAAAAGGGCTTGGCGCTCAGGCGCAAATACAAGCGCGGCGGCACCAATGTGGGCGTGGCGCGGGCGCGCGATCTGAAGGGCCGCAAGTCGCTGTCCACCCAGACGATCAAGCGGATGGTGTATTTCTTCCAGCGCCACGAGGTCGACAAGCAGGCCGAGAACTTCGGCAACGAGGACGATCCCTCGGCGGGCTATGTCGCCTGGCTGCTCTGGGGCGGCGACCCGGGCCGCGCCTGGGCCGAGAAGCTGGCGGCGGAGATCAAGGCTTCGGAGGGAAAGCCCCGCAATGACTGAGTTTGCGAAGGGCGACGCCGTGCAGTGGGACTGGGGCAATGGCACCGCCCGCGGCAAGGTGAGCAAGGTCTACACCCGCAAGATCACCCGCAACATCAAGGGCACCGACGTGACGCGCAAGGCGACGAAGGACGAACCCGCGCTGCTGATCGTGCAGGACGACGGCGACGAGGTTCTGAAATCCTCGAGCGAAGTGCGCAAGGGCTGAGCTTCTGTCCAGCGTCGAAAAAAGCCCCGGCTCGCCGGGGCTTTTTCGCATCTCCCACTTGGCGAGGGTTGTCGGTCCGGGCCGATGGATCGTTGCGGCCTTCCCGCTTCACCGGACAGGGTTACAAAGAACGGCCCTCGGGAAAGCGCAGGAGACGGGGCGGTGCCGAGCCAGCATTTCCTGCGGCGATCTGCGTCCGGGCGTGACGTTCGGAGGCGGGCACGCCTGGGCGGTGCGGGGCCTCAGCCGCGGATTTGGAATTTTTCATTTGAAAATTGACGAAAATGGAATATCAATTCCATTGCCACGGCGGGGGGCCGTGGGGGAGAGTCGAGATGCTGCCTTTCGCGCTGAACCACATGACGACACCGCGCCTCGGCTGGCGGGGCCTCGTCGATCTGGCGGCTCGGCTCGGCTGTGTCGGCGTGGAATTCCGCAACGACCTGCCGGGGCCGCTGTTTCAGGGCGACGATCCGGCAGTGGTCGGTGCTGCCTGCCGCGAGAGGGGGCTGCGCTTTCTGGCACTGGCCGAGGTGAAGATGTTCAACGACTGGTCCGACGCGAAGCGCGCCGAGGCCGAGGCGCTGATGCAGACCGCCGTGGCGGCGGGGGCCGAGGCGGTGAGCCTGATCCCGCGCAACGATGGTCTGGTCACCGGCGAGGCGGAGCGCAAGGCGGCACTGCGGCTGGCGCTGGCAGAGTTGCTGCCGATGCTCAGGGCGCATCGGCTGCGCGGCATGGTGGAGCCTCTGGGCTTCGAGATCTGCTCGCTGCGCCACAAATCGGAACTGGTGGAGGCGATCGAGGCGCTGGGCGCGGCGGAGACTTATGCGCTGGTCCATGATACCTTCCATCATCATCTGGCGGGCGGCGGGCCGATCTTCCCCGGGCACACCGGCATCGTGCATGTCTCGGGCGTGACCGACGCTGCGGTCTCGGTGGCCGACATGCGCGACAGCCACCGGGTGCTGGTCGATGCGGAGGATCGGCTGGGCAATGTGGCGCAGATCGCGGCCCTACGGGAGGCGGGTTACGCCGGGCCGATCAGCTTCGAGCCCTTCGCCGCCTCGGTTCACGCGTTGGAGGACGCGAAACCGGCGCTGCGGCGGTCGATGGGCTTCATCGCGGAGGGGGTGGCCGCCGAGGCCGCGTGACGCGACAGGGTTTAACCGCCTGACAGGGCGGTCCGGCGGGAGGTTGACGGTGGGCCGGACACCGATAGGGAGAGGAACGATATGAAAAAGACGCTTCTGGTGGCGGGTCTCGCCTCGATGCTTTCCACGACCGCGATGGCCGAGAATGTCGGCGTGTCGATGGCCTTGTTCGACGACAACTTCCTGACCGTTCTGCGCAACGGCATGACCGATTACGCGGGCACGCTCGACGGCGTGAACGTGCAGGTCGAGGATGCCGGCAACGATGTCGGCAAGCAGCTCGATCAGGTGAAGAACTTCATCGCCTCGGGGGTGGATGCCATCGTGGTGAACCCGGTCGATACCTCGGCCACGCAGGCGATCTCGGACGCGGCGGCGGCGGCCAACGTGCCGCTGGTCTACGTGAACCGCGAGCCGGTGAACGTCGACACGCTGCCCGACAGCCAGGCCTATGTCGCCTCGAACGACATCGAATCCGGCACGCTGCAGACCAAGGAGGTCTGCCGCCTGCTGAAGGAAGCGGGCAAGACCGAGGCCAACATCCTGGTGATCATGGGCGAGCTGTCGAACCAGGCCGCCGTGGTGCGGACCAAGGACATCCATGACGTGATCGCGACGGATGAATGTTCGTTCATGAAGGTCGTCGACGAGCAGACTTCGAACTGGCAGCGCGAGCAGGCGGCCAACCTGATGACCAACTGGCTGTCCTCGGGCGTGCAGTTCGACGCGGTGATCGCCAACAACGACGAGAGTGCGGTGGGCGCGATCCAGTCGATGAAGGCGGCGGGCGTGGGCATGGCGGATGTCGTCGTCGCCGGGATCGACGCGACGCAGGACGCGCTGGCGGCGATGGCGGCGGGCGATCTGGACGTGACCGTGTTCCAGGACGCGGCCGGGCAGGGGCAGGGCGCGCTGGATGCGGCGCTGAAACTGGCCAAGGGCGAGGCGGTGGAGCAGAAGGTCTACATCCCCTTCCAGCTGGTGACGCCAGACAACATGCAGGAGTTCATGGCGAAGAACTGATCGCCTGAGACGGACGCATCGGGCCGGGGCGGCGAGACTGCCCCGGCCGACCACCAAGGGGGAGAGGAATCATGGCCGTGAGCGCCGTATCAGCGCGGACAGACAGCCAGTCGCGGCCGGTCAGGCCGCCGGAGATGAACGTCTTCATCGGGCTTCTGGTGATCGCCCTCGTCTTCGAGGCGCTGGGCTGGCTGTTCATCGGGCAGAGCTTCGTCTTCAACCTGCAGCGGCTGCAGATCATCATCCTGCAGGTCTCGATCGTCGGGATCATCGCCATCGGGGTGACGCAGGTCATCATCACCGGCGGGATCGATCTGTCGTCGGGCTCCATCGTCGGGGCGACGGCGATGATCGCCATGAGTTTTGCCCAAAGCTCCGACTATGCAAGGGCGGTCTATCCGGCGCTGACCGACCTGCCGGTGATCGTGCCGATCCTCGTGGCGCTGGTGATCGGCGGCCTCGCCGGGTCGATCAACGGGGCGCTGATCGCCTATACCAAGATCCCGCCCTTCATCGCCACGCTGGGCATGATGGTGGCGGCGCGGGGCGTGGCCAAGTGGTATACCAAGGGTCAGCCGGTGTCCTTCCCGACCGAAAGCTATGCGTGGATCGGCGCGGGGCTGAACCCGGTGATCATCTTCCTCGTACTGGCGCTGCTGTTCCATCTGGCGCTGAAATACACGGTCTACGGCAACCACACCTATGCCATCGGCTCGAACCAGCAGGCCGCCCGCGTCTCGGGCATCCGGGTGGAGCGGCATCTGGTGATGGTCTATGCCATCGCCGGGATGCTGGCCGGGATCGCGGCGCTGGTGCTGTCGTCGAAGAACGTCACGGCGCAGGCCGGGATGGGGATGATGTACGAGCTCGACGCCATCGCCATGGCCGTGATCGGCGGCGTGTCGCTGGCGGGCGGGCGCGGGTCGGTCGTCGGCACGGCGCTGGGGATGCTGATCTTCGGGGTCATCATCTCGGGCTTCACCTTCCTCCGGATCGACGCCTACTATCAGGAGATGATCAAGGGCGTGATCATCGTGGCGGCCGTGGTGGCCGATGTGGCGCGCCAGCAGCGCCGGGCGAAGGCGGTGTGAGATGAGCAAGGTCATTCTGGAAACCCGCGGCCTGACCAAACGCTACGGCGGCGTGCATGCGCTGGAAGACGCGAATTTCGTGCTGCACGAGGGCGAGCATGTCGCGGTGGTCGGCGACAACGGCGCCGGGAAATCCACCTTCGTGCGGCAGATCACGGCGGTGGAGCAGCGCACCTCGGGGCAGATCTTCTTCGACGGGCGGGAGGTGAATTACGCCGGGCCGCTGGAGGCGCGGGAGAGCGGGATGGAGACGGTGTTCCAGAACCTCGCGCTGGCCGACGATCTCGACGTGCCCTCGAACCTCTATCTTGGGCGCGAGCTGATCAAGTTCAACCTCGGGCCGTTCTCGATCCTCGACCGCAAGGCGATGCGCGAGCGGACGCAGGCGGCGCTGGACCGGACGGCGGTGCGGATCCCGAACCTTTCCAACCCGATCCGCAACATGTCGGGCGGCCAGCGGCAATGCGTGGCCATCGCCCGGGCGGCGGCCTTTGCCTCGAAGCTCATCATCATGGACGAGCCGACGGCGGCGCTGGGGGTGCAGGAGACGGGGCAGGTCGAGAACATCATCCGCGGGCTGAAGGAGCGGGGGGTGCCGATGATCCTCGTCAGCCACAACCTGCGGCAGGTCTTCGATCTGGTGGACCGGATCGTGGTGTTCCGCCGCGGGCGCATCGTCGCCTCGCTGCGCGCGGACGAGACCGACGGCAACGACATCGTCAGCTACATCACCGGGGTCAAGGGGCAGTCGGACGTGGCCTATGTCTGAACCCTGTGGCATCTGGGGCTGACCCACCGGGTCCCGCCCGGAAGACGCAACGGCCGCAGCGGCCAAGATTCGAGGAAACTATGACGGTAAGATTCGGGCTTCTGGGCGCCGGGCGCATCGGCAAGGTGCATGCCAAGGCGATCTCGGGCGATGCGCAGGCCGAGCTTGTGGCGGTGGCGGATGCCTTCCCCGAGGCGGCGCTGGCGATCTCGGCGCAATATGGCTGCGCGGTGCGCACCATCGAGGATATCGAGGCCGCGGCGGATATCGACGCGGTGGTGATCTGCACCCCGACCGACACCCATGCCGACCTGATCGAGCGCTTTGCCCGGGCCGGCAAGGCGATCTTCTGTGAGAAGCCGATCGACCTGTCGCTGGAGCGGGTGAAGGCCTGTCTGGCCGTGGTGCGCGAGACCAAGGCCACGCTGATGGTCGGTTTCAACCGCCGCTTCGATCCGCATTTCCAGGCGGTGCGGGCCGAGATCGACGCGGGGACCATCGGCGAGGTGGAGATGGTGACCATCGTCTCGCGCGATCCGGGCCTGCCGCCGCTCGACTATCTGCCGCGCTCGGGCGGGATTTTCCGCGACATGACGATCCACGATTTCGACATGGCGCGCTATCTCCTGGGCGAGGAGGTCGAGACGGTTTCGGCGCAGGCTTCGGTGCTGGTCGATCCGAAGGTGGCCGAGGTGGGCGATTTCGACTCGGTCTCGGTGATGCTGCGCACGGCCTCGGGCAAGCATTGCACCATCTCGAACTCACGTCGGGCGACCTATGGCTATGACCAGCGGATCGAGGTGCATGGCGCCGAGGGGTCGGTTCTGGCCGAGAACCAGCGGCCGGTCTCGATCGAGGTGGCGAATGGCCGGGGCTACACCCGCCCGCCGCTGCATGATTTCTTCATGACCCGCTACACCGAAGCCTATGCCGCCGAGATCGCCGCCTTCATCGCCGCGCTGTCGGGCAAGGGCGCGGCTGCGCCCTCGGGCGAGGACGGGCTGGCGGCGCTGGCTCTGGCCGAGGCGGCGCTGAAATCGGTGGCCGAGGGCCGCGCAGTGGCGGTTTCGGAAATCCTCGGCTGAGCTTTCCGACGCGAGGACAGGAGGGGGCAGGGCGCGGCTCTGCCCCCTTTGTCATGGGCGGCCCCTTCCGCCCGGCGCGGATTTGCGGTTTGGTGGCGCGGAGAAGCGGAAGGACCAAACCATGCAGATGCGGGCGATACTGGAGCGGCTGATCGCCTTCGATACGGTCAGCTCCAGGCCCAACCGGGCGCTGATCGACTGGGTGCGCGACCTTCTGGCGGGTGCCGGGATCGAGTCGGTGCTGATCCCGGACGAGGGCGGCGGCAAGGCCAATCTCTATGCCACCGTGGGGCCGGAAGGCGCGGGGGTGATGCTGTCGGGCCATACCGATGTGGTGCCGGTGGAGGGCCAGCTCTGGACCCGGCCGCCCTTCGCGTTGACCGAGGAGGCGGGGCGGCTCTACGGGCGCGGCACGACCGACATGAAGGGTTTCGTCGCCTGCGCCATCGCGGCGATGCTGGAGGCGGCGCAGCGCCCGCTGAAGACGCCGCTGCATCTGGCGCTGAGCTATGACGAGGAGGTGGGCTGCCTCGGCGTCGGCTCGCTGATCGACCTGCTGGAGGGCGCGCCGGTGCGGCCGGCGATGTGCATCGTGGGCGAACCGACGGGCATGATGGTGGCCACGGGCCACAAGGGCAAGATCGCGCTGCGCGCCACCTGCACCGGGCGCGAGGGCCATTCGGCGCTGGCGCCGCTGGCACTGAACGCGCTGCATCTGGGGGCGGATTTCCTGACTGCGCTGCGGGGGTTGCAGGCGCGGCTGGCCGAGAGCGGGCTGCGGGATGGTGACTATGACGTGCCCTACACGACGGTGCATGTCGGCAAGATGAACGGCGGGGTGCAGGTGAACATCGTGCCCAATGCCTGCGTGCTCGATTTCGAGATCCGCTCGCTGGCCGAGGAGGATACCGCCGCGCTGATCGACGAGATGCGCGCCTTGGCCGAGGGCATCGTCGCCCCGCTGCGGGCGGAGTTTCCCGAGGCCGACATCGTGGTGGAGCGGCTCTGGGACTATCCGGGGCTGGGGACGGCCTCGGATGCGGGGGTGGTGAATTTCGTCAAGGCGCTGACCGGGGCGAATGGCACGATCAAGGTGGCCTATGGCACCGAGGGCGGGATGTTCGCGCAACGGCTCGGCATTCCCACGGTGATCTGCGGACCGGGCAGCATGGCGCAGGGCCACAAGCCGGACGAATTCATTGCGGTGGAGCAGCTTGCCCGCTGCGAGGCGATGCTGGGCGCGCTGCTCGACCGGCTGGAGGCGGGGCTCTGATGGCTGTCACATTTTCCTCTCTGGCGGATGTGCTGGCGCATGGTTTCGACGAGGTGATCGACGTGCGCTCGCCCGCCGAGTGGCTGGAGGACCGGATGCCGGGGGCGATCAGCCTGCCGGTTCTGGACAACGAGGAGCGGGCGCGGGTCGGGACGATCTACAAGCAGGTGAACCCGTTCACTGCGCGCAAGCTCGGGGCGGCGCTGGTGGCGCGCAATGCGGCCAAGCATATCGAGGGGCCGCTGGCCGAGAAGCCGGGCGGCTGGCGGCCCTTGGTCTATTGCTGGCGCGGCGGGCAGCGGTCGAATTCCTTCGCGATGATCCTGAGCCAGATCGGCTGGCGGGTGGAGGTGGTCGCGGGCGGCTACAAGTCGTGGCGCGGGCTGGTGGTGAAGGCGCTTTACGAGACGGCCTTTCCCAGCCGGGTGGTGCTGCTTGATGGCAATACCGGCACGGCCAAGACCGGGCTCCTGCCGCTCTTGAAGGCGCGGGGGGTGCAGGTCATCGATCTGGAGGGGCTGGCGAACCATCGCGGCTCGCTCTTCGGGGCGATGCCGGGCGGGCAACCGGCGCAGCGCGGCTTCGAGAGCGCGTTGGCAATGGAGGTGGCGCGGCTCGACCCTTCGCTGCCCGTGGTGATCGAGGCGGAATCGAGCAAGGTCGGCGATCTGCGCCTGCCCTCGGAGCTGTGGAGGGCGATGCGCGCCGCGCCGCGGCTGGAGATCGACGCGCCGCGGGGGGCGAGGGCGGAGTATCTGGCGAGCGCCTATGCCGACATGGTGGAAGATGCCGACAGGTTGACAGCTGTCATCGACCGGCTGCGCCCCCTGCATGCGGCGGCGGTCATCGAGGACTGGCATCGGATGGTGGCTGCGGGCGCGCATGTCGCGCTGGCCGACGATCTGATGGCCCGGCACTACGACCCGCGCTATCTGCGCCACCGCGAACGGATCGGCGCGGCGCAGGAGACGGTGGCCGTCGAGGGGCTCGGGCCGCAGGACCTCGAGGCGCTGGCCGACCGGGTGGCGGCGCGGGTCGGGGCGCTCTGACGCGCCCGCGCGACGCGCTGGATCTCCGTCGGGGGGAACGCGACTCGCAGAGCCATCGTCACAGAAACGCGACGCTCTGAGCCGTCGTCGCTGGATGCGGCGCGTGCTAGAACGGAAAAAAAGGAGAGCAGGATGCAGGGCCCTTTGCCGCTGGTTCAGGATCTGGTGCTGATCGGCGGGGGCCATGCCCATGCGCTGGTCCTGCGCATGTGGGGCATGGACCCGCTGCCGGGGGTGCGGCTGACCGTCATCAACCCCGGCCCGGTGGCGCCCTATACCGGCATGTTGCCCGGCCATATCGCCGGGCATTACGCCCGCGAGGATCTTATGATCGACCTCGTGCGGCTGGCGCGCTTTGCCGGGGCGCGGGTGATCCTCGACCGGGCCGTGGGCATCGACCGCGAGGCCAAGCGGGTGATCCTCGGGCGGCGCGATCCGATCGGCTATGACGTGGCCTCGATCGACGTGGGCATCGCCTCGGACCTGCCGCAGGTGGCGGGGGCCGAGCATGTGGTGGCGGCCAAGCCGCTCGGCGCCTATGCCGAGATGTGGCAGAGCTTCGTCGCCCGCCGCCTGCCGCAGCCGAAGCTGGTGGTCATCGGCGCGGGCACCGGCGGGGTGGAGCTGGCGATGGCCTCGGCCTTCCGGCTGAAGGCTGAGGGGGCGGCGCCGGAGGTGGTGCTGCTGGAACGCGGCGAGGCGGCGCTGCCGGGGCTGGGCGTGGGGGCGCGGGCGGCGCTGCTGGCGCGGCTCGACAGCCTCGGCGTGCGGCTGATGACCGGGGCCGAGCCCGCGCGGGTCGAGGCCGAGCGGGTGGTGCTGGCCGACGGGCGCGAGCTCGCCTCGGATTTCACCCTGTCGGTGGCGGGGGCGCAGCCGCAGGGCTGGCTCAGGGCGACGGGGCTCGCGCTGCACGAGGGTTTCGTCAGCGTCGGGCCGGAGCTGCAGACCTCGGACCCCGCGATCTTTGCCGCGGGCGATTGCGCCCATCTGAGCCATGCGCCGCGGCCCAAGGCTGGGGTCTTTGCCGTGCGCGAGGCGCCGATCCTGCTGCACAACCTGCGCGCCGCGCTGTCGGGCGGGCGGATGCGGCGCTACAGGCCGCAGACGGATTATCTCAAGCTGATCTCCTGCGGTGGCAAGGTGGCGGTGGCCGACAAGTTCGGCAAGCGGCTGGAGGGACGCTGGCTCTGGCAGTGGAAGGACCGGATCGACCGCAAGTTCATGGAGAAATTCGCCTCCTACCCGGCGATGACGCCCGATCTGCCGGAGGTCGCCGCGACGGGGCTGCGCGAGGCGCTGGGGGCGAAGCCGCTCTGCGGCGGCTGCGGCGCCAAGGTGGGGGCGGGGGACCTGTCGGCGGCGCTGTCGCATCTGCCCGCGCCGGTGCGTGGCGATGTGGTCTGGGGGCGCGGCGACGATGCCGCCGTGCTGCGGCAGGGCGAAGGCTTTCAGGTGCTGACCACCGACCATCTGCGCGCCTTCACCCATGACGCGGCGCTGATGGCACGGATCACGGCAGTGCATGCCACGGGGGACATCTGGGCGATGGGCGCGGCACCGCAGGCGGCGCTGGCGCAGATCACCCTGCCGCGCATGGCGCCGCGGATGCAGGCGGAGCTCTTGCGCGAGATCATGGAGGCGGCGAGCGAGGTCTTTTCCGCCGCCGGGGCCGATGTGCTGGGCGGGCATACCTCGATCGGGGCGGAGCTGACGCTGGGCTTCACCGTGACCGGGCTGGCCGAGCGGATCATCGCCAAGGGCGGCGCGCGCCCGGGCGATGCGCTGCTGCTGACCAAGGCGCTGGGGACGGGCGTGGTGCTGGCCGCCGAGATGGCGGGGCAGCCGGTGCCGGGGCTCCTGCTGGGCGAGGTGGTGGAGCAGACCTACCGCCGGATGGTGCGGCCTTTGGGGCCCGCGGCCTCGATCCTCGCGCCGGAGGCGCATGCGATGACCGATGTCACGGGCTTCGGCCTTGCCGGGCATCTCCTGGAGATGCTGGAAGCCTCGGGCTGCGCCGCCGAGCTCGATCTGGCGGCGGTGCCGCTGCTGCCGGGGGCGGAGCGGCTGTCGGCGGCGGGGCATGGCTCCAGCCTCCTGCCCGCCAATCGCGCCTCGGCGCTGGGGCGGGTGCGGCTGACCGACAGCCCGCGCGCGGCGCTGCTGTTCGATCCGCAGACCGCCGGGGGGCTGCTGGCGGCGGTGCCGGCGGAGGCTGCCGAGCGGTTGGTGGCCGAGCTGCGCGGGCTGGGCGAGCCTGCGGTGGTGATCGGGCGGGTGAGCGAGGGTGCGCCGATCCTGACGGTGACCGGCTGAGGTTGCGGAGCGGCAGGGCGCTGGCTAGGGTTTCCGGCGCGGAACGGATGAGCGGGGCTCCATGAAATCACGGCAGCGGATCAGCATCGCCCAGACCCAGCGTCTGCAGCTGAACCTCGGGCTGGCCGCCTCGATCCGTATCCTGACCTATGATGCCTCGGGCCTCACCCGCTATCTGGAGGAGCAGGCCAGCGAGAACCCGCATCTGGCGCTGGAGCCGGCGCAGGCGGTGCCGGGCGAATGGCTGCCGCGCTGGACCGAGGCGCTGTCGCGTCTTTCCCCCCGCGCCGAGACCGGGGTGGAGATCGCGGCTTCGGCGGCGCCGAGCCTGATGGCGCATGTGATGGATGCGGTGGACAGCCGCTTTCCCTCGGGGCGGGCGCGGCAGATCGCGGTGCTGCTGGCCGAGGCGCTGGAGCCTTCGGGCTGGCTCGGCCGTCCGCTGGCCGAGATCGCGGCACAGGGGCGGGCGACGGTGGCGGAGGTCGAGGCGGTGCTGGGCGCGCTGCAGAAGATCGAGCCGACCGGGCTCTTTGCCCGCTCGCTTGCCGAATGCCTGCGGCTGCAGGCCGAGGAGGAGGAGTGTCTGGATCAGACGCTGTCCTGCATGCTGGAGCATCTCGACATCGTGGCGGCGGGCGAGTTCGCCCGGCTGGCGCGGATGTGTTCGGTCACCGAGGCCGAGATCATCACCCGGCTGCGGCTGATCCGCGGCTTCGACCCCAAGCCCGGCGCGCAGTTCGACGCGGGTGCGGCGGCGGTGCGCGAGCCCGACCTGATCGCGACGCGCACCGAGGCGGGCTGGCAGGTGGCGCTGAACCGTTCGGCCCTGCCCAGCGTGCAGGTGAGCAAGCCCGCGGCGCGCCCGCAGACCCCCGGCGCCAAGGCCGCCTGGTCGCAGGCGCAGTCGCTGGGGCGCATGGTGGAAAGCCGCAATGCCACACTGCTGCGGGTCGGGCGCGAGATCCTGTCGCGGCAGGAGGCGGCGCTGGATGGCGGCATGGTCGCGCTGGTGCCGATGACCATGGCCGATGTGGCCGAGGCGGTGGGCGTGCATGAGAGCACGATCAGCCGTGTGGTGGCCGGGACCAGCGTGGACACGCCGAAGGGGACGTGGTGGCTGCGCCAGCTGTTCAGCGGGCGGATCGGCGAGGAGGGGCCATCGGCGGCGGCGCTGCGCGCGGCGCTGACCCGGCTGGTCGCGGCGGAAGACCCCTCGGCGCCGCTGTCGGATGTCGCCCTGACCGAGGCGCTGACGGCGGAGGGGGTGACGCTTGCACGGCGCACCGTGGCCAAGTATCGCGAGATGCTGAACATTCCCCCGGCCTCGCGGCGGCGGCGCAAACCTGCGCTCCCGACGGGCTGAGGCGCCCGCATGGCGGGACTGCGACAGCCGAGGTCGCTCGGGGCGCTGAACATGCGCCGGAGACTCCGCATTGTGCGGCCGGACAAGAGACGATGAGGCAGGCATGACGGTTCTTCTGGGCGTCGATACGGGTGGCACCTATACCGACGCGGTGATCGTCGATCCTGCGACCGACCGGGTGATCGGCTCGGCCAAGTCGCTGACCACCCGGGCCAATCTGGCGCTGGGGATCGGGCGCGCGGTCGATGCCGCGCTGGCGGGGGCGGGGGTCGCCGCCGCCGAGGTCGCCATGGTTTCGCTCTCCACCACCTTGGCCACCAATGCGCTGGTCGAGGGGCAAGGCGGTCGCGTGGCGCTGGTGTTCATCGGTTTCGACGACAGCGATCTGGAGCGCGGCGGGCTGACCGAGGCCCTGGGCGGCGATCCGGTGATCCGGATGGCGGGTGGCCATTCCCATGCCGGGACCGAGACTGCCCCGCTCGATCTGGCGGTGCTCGAGGCCCAGGTGGCGGCGCTGGGGCCGGAGGTGATGGGCTTCGCTGTGGCCGCGCGCTTCGCCACCCGCAACCCGGCGCATGAGGTGGCGGCGCGCGAGGTGATCCGCGCCGCGACTGGACGGCCCGTCACCTGCTCGCACGAGCTGTCGGCGCAGCTCAACGGCCCGAAACGGGCGCTGACGGCGGTGCTGAATGCCCGGCTGATCGGCATGATCGACCGGCTGGTGAGCGCCTGCGAGGGCCATCTGCGGGCGCTGGCGATCGACGCGCCGCTGATGGTGGTGCGCGGCGACGGGGCGCTGATCTCGGCGGCGATGGCGCGGGAGCGGCCGATCGAGACGATCCTGAGCGGCCCTGCCGCCAGCATCGTCGGCGCGCGCTGGCTGACCGGGGTGGAGGATGCGCTGGTCTCGGACATCGGCGGCACCACGACCGATGTGGCGCTGCTGCGCGGCGGACTGCCCGAGATCGACCCGCAGGGCGCACGGGTCGGGGCCTATCGCACCATGGTCGAGGCGGTGGCGATGCGCACCACCGGGCTCGGCGGCGACAGCGAGGTGCATCTGCTGGAGGGGCTGGCAGGCGGGCTGCGGCTCGGGCCGCGCCGGCTGATTCCGGTGGCGCTGATGGCGGCGGACCATGGCGCGATGGTGCATGCGGCGCTGGACCGGGCGCTGTCGTCGGAGACCTCGGGCGATCACGACGGGCGCTTCGTGCTGCCGACGGGCCTCGAGGCGGGCGGGCTCACCCCGCGCGAGGCGGGGCTGCTGGCGCGGATCGCCGGGCCGATGCCGCTGGCCGAGGCGCTGGCCACCCGGCTCGAGGCGGCGGCGCTGGAGCGGCTGGTGGCGCGCGGGCTGGTGATGCTGTCGGGGGTGACGCCCTCGGACGCGAGCCATGTGCTGGGGCGGCTGGACAGCTGGGATGCGGCGGCCTCGGAGAAGGCGCTGCGGCTGATGGGGCGGCGGCGCAATGCGCGCGGCGAGCGCATCGCCCCCGATCCGGCGCTTCTGGCGCAGCAGATCGTCGATCAGCTGACCGCGCAGACGGTGGATTGCCTGCTGGAGGCGGCCTTCGCCGAGGAGCCGGCGTTTCAGGGCGAGGAGCCGCAGGCGCTGGCGCGGCACAGCCTGATGCGGGCGGGGTTGGGCCAGCATCGCGGCGTGATCGAGATCAGCGCCCGGCTGGGCATCCCGGTGGTGGGGCTTGGCGCCTCGGCGCCGTCCTATTACGGCGCGGTGGGCGAGCGCCTGGGCTGCGAGATGATCCTGCCGGAGCATGCCGGGGTGGCCAATGCCATCGGTGCGGTGGTGGGCATGGTCTCGCAGCGGGTGACGGGGCTGGTGAGCAGCCCCGGCGAGGGCCGCTTCACCGCGCATCTGCCGGGCGGGCTGCAGACCTTCCCCGACCGCGACACGGCGCTGGAGGCGATGCAGGCGGCGCTGGTGGCCGAGGCCAGCGCGCGGGCCCGGGCGGCGGGGGCGGAAGACCTGCGGGTGACCGCCAGCAGCGACATCCGCGAGGCGCTGGTGGAGGGCCGGTCGATGTTCATCGAGGCCACGCTGAGCGTCGTCGCCTCGGGCCGCCCGCGCATCGCGCACGGAACCTGAGGCCCCGCGCAAGTTTTCCGCTTGACGCTTCCGGGCCGTTTCACTAGGCAGCGTCCACCGACGGCGAGGTAGCTCAGCTGGTTAGAGCACACGACTCATAATCGTGGGGTCGGGGGTTCGAGTCCCCCCCTCGCCACCATTGGTCTCAAGTACATGATTTCTTTGTGGTTTCCGCGGCCGTTTCACGGCGATGTTTACCACTCTCGTTGCCTGAGGTCAAAGGACAAAGTGGGGGGCGAATTGGGGGGAAGGTGTCCCGGCCAGTCAGCCGCGCTGTTCGACTCAGGCTAGTCCACAAGAATGCCACCGCCCATTTGCTCCGCGATGCGGTCCAAGGTGTGCCTCAGATCCGCTTGCATTGACCCTTCGTAAGGCACCCAGTCCAAGTGGCTATCTAGGAGACGTTGCGGGACGGGCTTGTCGCAGAGAAGGGGCGCGAAAATGTAGCCTAGACGGGATTGGGGTATCAGCAACCCCACGACCGCCACCCCCCGGTAGCGCGTCGCGACGGTGCCCACACGCCAATCTGCCTCGCCGGTTCGCAGGCTTTCCTCGTGCTTCTCCGTCCGGCCGATACCCGCAAAGAATACCATCGACGACTGTGCAGACATGTAGTTTTCGTAGCAGTGTCCATACGGGGAAGCGAGGAGATGGAAATACGAACCTCCCACCCCCGGCGATATGCTCGTCCCGTGCATTCGAAACAGCTCACCAAAGGCCCATTTGAAAGCGAGCTCGTTTTCGTGCCACGGTCCCGAGGATTTCGGTGTGGGAGCCCTTTCCATGTTCTGCCGCAAAGCGTTTGCTGCACGGCTGTCGCCAATCCAAGCAAAGGGCTGTGGCTTCGTGACAGAGCCATTTGCAATCTTAAGTAGCTGAGCGGATGGATCGTGCGTTGCCACGAGGTAATCGACGCTGTCATCCCATATCTGAGAGGACCGTTGCGAATTCTGCAGCAAGCAGGCGATTGCAGCTTGCGGGCCGTCGCGTAGAAGCTCTTCCCGTGCGGAGACTATCGCCGCATGCGCCCGGTCCGCAGCGCCTGCGAAAGCAACCGAGAAGGTTGGGGAGAGCACTATTGCCTTGAGCCTTCCGGGCAGATGGGTTGGCCCGGTGGCAGGTCTACGACGGAGGTGCATTGGCCCTCTCTCAACCTCATCCGAAATCGCGGTGTCTGCACAGATTACTATGCGGTCTCCGAAATTAGCCCCGGCAGCAATCGTCATTCTTCATCTTTTCTTGTTCCAGATGGTTGCGTGAGTGCGGTAGCCATCGACCTGTGCAGTCTGCTCGCTGCCATGCTGGCTGCACAACGAGTATCTCGCGTACCTCTGCTGGGTGGCATCAAAAGTGCAGCGTCTGGCAAGGACGATCTTGTAAGGGCAAGAGTGGGTTGCCGGGCCCTTGCCGCATGATGCTCTCGCCAGATGCGTGCCGCTCTCGCTGCCGATAGCAAAAGACATTATCCAGCGACCCGGGAGGCCGAGCAGGGTCAATTTGACGCACGCGCTCAGGCTCTCCGCTCCGGACGGAGTGTGGCCCTCGCCTTTCATTTGCCTTGTTCGTCCGACACGTATTGGCAAACTGTTGCCTGAGAAGGGAAAAAAGTATGAAGACGCCAGCGGTTATTGGAGCGTGTGTCCTTGCGCTGACGGGATGTGATGTCCCGGAGCCAGCGAGCTACACATATCGTGCAAACACGACCTATGCTCAAAAAGCGGAGGATCTTTTGGACTGTAAAGTTGAGTCGCTTGGAAAAGTCCCGACGAATCAACAACTCGGTACAACTCCCGTGATACGCACACCTGCGTATGTGACACCTATGACAACGTCATGCTACGGGAATACCTGCACGACAACTGGTGGGCAGGTGACGGGGGGGCAAAGCTACGGCGGAGAAGTTTACAGCTTTGACGCCAATCGATCCCTTCGGGATGACGTCTTGAAGCAGTGCATGTCTCGCAAGGGTTACAGCACTTCCGAAGTGCAAACTTGTCCGCAGTCGAAGATCCCCCAAGGGCTCTCCGCTTCAATGAGCGAAGTCATCCGTCCCATGAGCGGGTCGTCTTGCCTTGCAATTATCAACGACCGCGTTGGCGTTCCTGTTGAACTGAAGTGAGGGAACGCGCGAGGGATGAGGAGAGTCAGCCCGCTAATCGTCCCTCGCCGTTGATCTAGCCACCGACAAGGCCCCACTACTCTCCCCAGCGGCTCAGCGCAGCTTCTGCCTGTGCCGGATCTGCCTTGATCCGCAGGATCGTCTGCCGGGTCAGGCCAGTTGCCTTGGCGATGGCTGAGGCTCCCTGCTCCATCCCGAGCAAGTCTCTCACCTGCTGCAGGGTGGCCCGGTCGTAGCTCGGCTTCTTCCCCCGGTACCGCTCGGCATCGCCCTTGGCAGCCTCAATCCCGGCCTTCTGGGCCTCCTTGGTGGCTTCTGCCTGTGCCTGTGCTGTGGCAGCCATGAAAGCTATCAGCGCGTCTCTCACGGCCTGCTGCATGGGGTCCTTGGTAGCTCCGTCGAAGGTCAGCCCATTGATTACCGTCTTGATGATCACGCCCCGGCGCATGAACTCGCGGATGGTGTCTGTCACGTCTTGGTAGTTCCGCCCGAGGCGATCCACCCAGCGCACCACCAGCACGTCCCCAGAGCGCAGGAGATCGAACAGGCGCTTCCCCTGCGGACGGTCGGCCAGCCGGGTGCTGATCCCCGAGACCCCGTGATCAGAGACAACCGCATCGATGGTGAACCCGGCAGCCTCTGCTTGGGTCTTCTGGTGGGAGATTGTCTGGTCAGCGGTGGAGACGCGGGCATAGAAAATGGTCTGGGACATGGCAACCTCAGATGTACGTTTGGGTCATGTCCGATGAATAAGGTGACCGATGGACTAAGTCAACCTTTGCGTACAGGTTTCCCGATCTTCTGCCAGATGTACGCCGGGGTATACCCCATCGGACAATATGACCTGACCTAGCTGTCGCTGGCTAGTCATGTCCATCTGGTGCTGGTCGCCTAGAGAAGCGCGATCATCGGAGACCGTCTGACGATGACCGGTGCGGGGGGGGATCGCCCGATCCATCCATCTGATCTGCGCTCTCGGAACTTTTCTCAAAAACATCGGGGGATTACTAAATGCCTCATATGCTGCTGGATGGCTTCCTGCAGTCCTCGTCCGTTTGTTGGCGGGGGGGCTTAACAAAATCAATAGGCGGGCCTATGGCAAGCCTCCTGCGGGTGTCGTCGCCACGCGGACTTGGCCTGCACTGGCGCAAGCTGCGAGCTGCGAGCTCTAAGGCCGAGGTGTGGCGTCTGCGACTAAGGCGTCACATACCGTCTTTGATCGGTGCACCATTGGCCAAAGGAGATAGTGTCTGGCTCATCGGCCCTGCTAGGGTGCGGCGAGCCCATCTAATATTCCACTCAGTCGTTCGGTGATCAGTTGAAAAAACCTACGCGAGCCCAAATATCCTACAACACTCACCGGTCCATCGATAGGTTTCGGAGGAAGGTGAGAAGACTCCGTGGGGCTACGAGTTGGCCGGTCTCTATCAAACAGCGAAGGTTGAGTCTTGTTGAACTTTGGACTGGTGAGGAGAGCGAGAAGGCTTTCTGCATGAGACCTCCCGTGAAAGCCCCCTTGGTAATATGCTTAGAGCAAAACCCTCAAGAAACAATTGCCTTCGCTCGAGATTTGAGACGTGACTTCAACTATATGCAGAAGACGAAGCACGGCCCATTGATCATAAGAAAAAAGGGAAAAACTCCCCGAATACGCTCCTACATCGATTTTTCCGAGGTTGAGTTCATCTCCACGTCAGGAGCAATTATGCTCGCTGCCGAATATGAGAAGGTAAAGGCGGTCACGGGCGAGGCTCCCCCAGCAGTCAACTTGACCACTTGGTCGAAGACTGCTTTCAGCACTTTGTTTGGTCTTGGTTTCTTCGAGTCAGTCGGCCTTGTATCTCATAGTAGCAATAAGATCTACCAAGAGTCCGACGTCAAAATCCTTAAGGTCATTTCGATAGGAAGAAAAGAGGACCAAAAGCTACCAATCATTGGAAGCTATATTGCGGAGTTGTACGAGTTTATCCACCCAGGGACATCAGTCCCTAAAGACGTCGTTCGAGAAACCTGTACTGCAATTTCTGAGGGTATCACAAACGCACTGCATCACGCATATGAAGACCCAGACGCTGACTATGATCCATTTGAGAAAATTTGGATAACTGCTTCAGCAAATCGGGTTGACTGTTCCTTGACCATTGTGCTGCTAGATCATGGGCGGGGAATTCCGGTTACCTATCCAAAGGTAGAACTTAAAGAAGAAGTGAGGATGGCGGTCGCCCGCTTGATCGGAAGGTTATCGCCTGATGCTAACGATGCTGCATACATCGCTGCAGCAATGAGGTATGGTCGGTCACAAACGATGGAACCGCAGCGCGGGAAGGGTCTCCCTCAGATGAGGTCACTGATCAAACGATTGGGCCACGGCGGATGCATGACTGTCCGTAGCAACCATGGTTGGTGGCATCGTCCAGAAAAGGGGCGGGTACGCATGGGCTCATGGTCTCACAGTATAGAAGGCACTCTAATCGAATGGACACTCCGCTTGCCAAGGGGTTTAACATGATGCGGATTGACGTTGCTAAAGAATTCAGTGCTTTTCCAATTGGACGGTTTTATCCAAGGGACGGAGAGTTCTCAGGTCAATCCTTTCGGGAGACCTTATTGGCACCAGCCCTACAGGCAGCTATAGATAGCAATGATGTTGTTCACGTCGACATTGACGGCATGATCACACTTGGCTCATCCTTTCTTGAGGAGGCCTTTGGCGGGCTCGTTAGGGTGCATGGTTTCAATAATTCGACAGTGTTAAAGCATTTGGTGATTGACTACACTGACGATGGCTTGAAGTTCTATGCGGATGAGATTAGAAAGTACATTCGGGAAGCTCGGAAAGCGTAATGTTGTTTGGATTAAGCTATGCCAACTTCGTCGTCTACCTAGGTGGCATACTGACCGGATATCTAACCTTACGTTACCGGTTGATAGTCTCTGATCGCGCCGCTCAGGTAAGCGATCATATAAAAGACCTAGAAAAGCTTCATGAGGCAGCCATTGCCTTTTGGACAGCGGAATCTGACCCGGAGAAAGGAAACGAGCGCCGGATCAGGGTGCTGTCGAGCCATACCCTTTCGGTGCGAACCTACGGGTCTATTAAGAGGATGGCTCTAGGACACGAGGAGCGATATGAATCTTTGGTTTCCCACTATTTTCGGGTTTGCACAGGCGGCGACTTTGACGATCCAACCAGATCGGGAGACATTCAAAAAGCTCTTGAATTATCGCAGATCTATGCACAACTAGTGGAGACCCTCCGCGAGATAAGATGCGACCTGAATTCCATTCCGATGTTGATCTCTGATTTGGTCTCAAAGGCGAGAAACGCTTGGTTGTGGTTCGATGACGCTTGCCTCCGCCCTTGAGGCACGATTTAGGGGCCAGTCGATCCCTTCCACCCTCAAAGGCTCGGTTTACCTGATCCATTTGTTTGGCAGTGGCCATTGCATGACGGGGACGCCCTGACTATTGCTCGGATGACGCAGACAGATCACAGCGTGGTCAGGACCATACGAGGGAGCCCTTGCAGAAAGTCAGGGTCCCTGCTTACTTCATCTAATTTTCAGGAGATCATCATGATAGGTCTTAGGATATAAATATCATCATTCAATCCTAACTTTCATCTTACCGGAATGGAGAAGGGTTCCAGAGATCAATCCATAGATCCATGGGTCATCCTCTGTGGGCCTTCTCTCTCCCCCCTATGCTTACTTTAAGTGTTCATGGTGGGGGATCATTGCTTCCCTACCTTGGTCATTCCATCAATCTCAATCTGGGGGATCGGGGAGAGGAGTTCCAGAGAGGTCCCCCATATATGGGGTCTTCCTCTGTCCGCTCTCTGCCCTCCTTCTCCCTCAAAGGATGGGGGTAATTATCATTCACTACATCTTGTGGTCTCCCCCCATTCAGAGGCTCTTGATTGATGACCAACGAGCAAGGGTCATTCCCATCACAGGAGACAAGCAGACCTCGCCAAACTGGTCGCCTCGCTGAACAGGGTGAGGCGAGATGATCGCGACCAACCAAACACAGCTTGTTGTTGGTCGATCTCATGGCCGTCATGTGCCAGCACATTCTACGCCTACGCTTCGGGTGCGATGGGTCAAAAGCTGGGGGAAATCGACAGGTTCGCAGTGACTCTGGGGGGCACCCTACAGTCCCGCTTCTGCTGGCCGCTGTCCTACACCGGGGGAGCCGTAAGGGGGCCTCTGGTGAGTCTCCTGTGGAGTCCTATGCGTGTCTCATGCTGTCAGCCATGATCTGCCCCCTCTGCGGCAGACGGCTCATCCACGACGATCCGGGGGATCTTGGCGACAGCATCGGCCAGAACGCTCAACTCAGTCTCCCCATAGCTCGCGCTTGCCCGACCATCCTCGTGGCCCGTGATCCTGTCTCGGATTTCCTCGCCCATGTGACTACGCGCCTCGCTTATGAACCTGTGCCGCCAAGCGTGGTTCGGCTGCACCCGTGGGTCCGTGATCCCTACGTCCTTTCTGACCCACTCTCTTAGCCTGTTGGCCAAAGTCGTGGTGTCGATCTCCTTGCCCTGCGTGGGCTTTGGCATGAAGACAGGGCCGTTGGGAAGCTTGACGACCACCTCCCACAGCCCTTCTGCCAAGAGATGCTCATGTAGCGGAACTTGTCTGTGATTGCCGGTCTTGGTGGTCCCGGCCTCGGGGGTGATGTGGATGTACTTGATCCCGTTCTCTTCTCGGAAGTCCTGCGTCCGTAGCTGGATGATCTCGCCAACCCGCGCCCCGGTATAGGCGCAGATCCACGGCACCCACCGATTCGCTCGCTGCCTGTGATCAGACCAGCGCGGGGAAATCCCAAGGCCGTCCCTTGCCGCCCTGAGGATTGCCTTTGCTTCGTCTGGGGTGAAGCTCTGCTTCCGCTCGTACTGGGGCTTCGGTACACTGAAGACCACACCTTCGAACGGCCACTTGGGCAGCCGCCTCTTGGAAAGCATGAACCCCGCCCTAACCATCGCTAAGTAGCTGTCAGCGATGGTCTTCCGGGTCAAACCTCGTGCCTCAAGACTGTCGAGCCACCCCTCCACATCATCCGGTTCGACTGTCGTGGCGTCCCTGTTCTGGTCCCCTCCGAGATGGTCTACGAACGACGCAAAGTGATGGCAGAAGGTGCCGATGGTTTTCTCTGACTTGCCCTGCGCCCGGCGGTCCTTGACCCACCGCTCCTTGACGTCCTTCAACGTGAACTCAGGCTTGAGCGATACGGCGGGGGTCTTGGGATATTGGGTGTTGCCCTTAGCTACTGCCGAGAAGTCACCCTCAGCGGCCTTCTGGATGCGCTGGGCGGCGTCCAAGAATGCCCGATGCATGGCTGACAGGAGGCGCTCTCGGCTGTCCGTGTCGATTTGGATCAACCCTCGGCTGGCGAGGATCGCAGTAGCTTCCTCCCCGTGCATCTTCTCCCTGCCTGCGCTGCTCTCGCCAAGATCACGGGCAGCATCAGTTCCGGCATCCCACTGCTCTGGATCTCCGGGATCATCGGCGTGGCGCGTCTTGGTCATTTCAAAGTAGATGCCTGCAAGCTCAGCACACTGGCGCTCAGTGAGGCGTAGAGGGCCTTGAGCGACCGTCTGGCGCAGATGGTTATAGGCTTCCCCAAGCTGGGCTGAAGCTTCCCTGTAGCGTTCTACGGCGACACGCCTGTCCGAGGTACGCAAGGACATCTTTACCTGCGCCCCAAGCGTCACCTGCTGAGCCTCCCCTGCGAGAGTGATGATGACACGCGCTCCCTTAAGGCGCTGGGCGATGTCCTGCGGAACCCGGTCCTGCAAGATCCACACGTTTCCTCTGAGCCTCGGCCCGGCCATTCTGATCCTCATGTTTGCCACTCCTGTTTACCAGTGTGGCCCCGAGAACCTCAAGGAAATCATGATATTGTGGGGGTATCAAGGGGTTGCAGGGTCGCCTGCCCATAGTCCCCCCCTCGCCACCATCGGTTCTCTCTTCATGACGACGATACGGACAGTTCGGCACACTGGATTGAGTGTAGTCTCGGATGATTCTGCTGGCCTCTGTCGCTGAGCTTCATCCCCCACTCACTCAGAGCGTCTCGGCCGGCCTGTGACAGGCGCTCCTGTTTCAAAACCACTGCCCCGGCTCCATCAGGCCGAGGTCCATCAGCTGCTGCGAATTCCAGCCGAAGGGGATGGAATTGTGCCAGCGGAAGCTCGGGATGTCGAATGTCGAGCCGGGGTTGGTCTTCAGTGCCTTGGCGGTGCGGAAGGAGCAGAGGGCGGTGGTGATGTTGTGGTGCCAGGGGCAGGCGTAGGTGTTGTATTCCTCGTCGGTGAAGGTGAAGTCGGGGCGGAGCTGCAGCCCCTCCTTGGCGCGGAACAGGGCGATGCGGTCGATCTTGCGGCGGGCGGGGGGCACATGCTCCTCGAACCGCCAGCGCAGCCCGCCGAAGAAATCCAGCTGCCGTTCCCTCGGGTGGTTGTGGTTTGCCGGATCGGGGCGCCCAAGGGCGTAATAGCCGGAACGGTCGAGCATCGCCTCGCTCAGCGAGACGGCATCGGGGTGGCGCGAGAGATCGCCTGCGTAGAGGTCGATCACATAGGACAGAACCGCATCGCGCCGCTCCTCGGCGTGAAAGGCGATCAGCTCGCGGATGTTGCGGGTCTCGCAGAAGGGGTGGAACAGGTATTCGGCATTGTAGCAGTAGTGAAACCATGTGCCGGGGGCTGCCGGGATCAGCCGGTTGATCGCCGTCATCATCGCGGCCTCGGCGTAGACGTCGAAATCGATACGGTGGATCTCGGCCTCCAGCGCGGGGGCGAGGGGGACCGCTTCGGGGGCCAGCAGCAGCACGGGGCGGAAGCCTGCGGCGAGGGCGTGGCGCAGGGTGCTCTCCACCTCCACCGGGTCTTCGGCCAGGACGACGGCGACCGGGCCGCGGGCCAGCAGGCTCTCGGCGCGGGCCAGGAACTCGGTCAGGCTGTCGTGCCGCATCGGCGCCCCCTGCCACCCGGCGCCGGCTGCCGGGGGTCGTTGGCAGGGTCGGTCAACGCGATCGTCATTGCAAGGCGCGGCCCCGCGCGGTTGCCCTTTGTCGCAGGTTTCGTGTATGACCTCGGCTTCAGCACACGGGAATGCGCGGAATGTCGGAAGCCAAGAAGCTGTTCATCAAGACCTATGGCTGCCAGATGAATGTCTATGACAGCGAGCGCATGGCCGAGGCGATGGGCGCGCAGGGCTATGTGACCACCGAGAACGCCGAAGAGGCGGACATGGTGCTGTTGAACACCTGCCACATCCGCGAGAAGGCGGCGGAGAAGGTGTATTCAGACCTCGGGCGGCTGCGCCCGCTGAAGCAGGCCAAGCCGGGCATGAAGATCGGCGTGGCGGGCTGCGTGGCGCAGGCCG
This sequence comes from Cereibacter sp. Soil_C_27, assembly GCF_057657095.1. Lineage (NCBI taxonomy): Bacteria > Pseudomonadati > Pseudomonadota > Alphaproteobacteria > Rhodobacterales > Paracoccaceae > Cereibacter > Cereibacter sp. Soil_C_27. Next base: position 37,957 of record NZ_JBDGJD010000005.1, read on the forward strand.
AGGGGGCCGAGATTTTGCGGCGGATGCCGCTGGTTGATCTGGTCGTCGGCCCGCAAAGCTATCACCGCCTGCCCGAGATGCTGAGCCGCACCGGCAATGGCGCGCAGGTGATCGACACCGATTTTCCGGCCGAGGACAAGTTCGACCACCTGCCCGAGCGCAAGGCGCTGCGCGGTCCGTCGGCCTTCCTGACGGTGCAGGAGGGCTGCGACAAGTTCTGCGCCTTCTGCGTGGTGCCCTATACCCGCGGCGCGGAGGTCTCGCGCCCGGCCCAGCGGCTTCTGTCGGAGGCGCGGGCGCTGGTGGAGAAGGGGGTGCGCGACATCACCCTGCTCGGGCAGAACGTGAACGCCTATCACGGCGACGGCTGGGGGCTGGCGCGGCTGATCCGCGAACTGGCGCGGATCGACGGGCTGCAGCGCATCCGCTACATGACCTCGCATCCGAACGACATGGAGGACGATCTGGTCGCCGCCCATGGCGACGAGCCCAAGCTAATGCCCTATCTGCATCTGCCGGTGCAGTCCGGCTCGGACCGCATCCTGAAGGCGATGAACCGCAAGCACACCGCCGAGCAGTATCTGCGGCTGATCGAGCGCATCCGCGCGGCGCGGCCCGACATCCTGCTGACCTCGGATTTCATCGTCGGCTTCCCCGGCGAGACCGATGCCGATTTCGAGGCAACCATGAGCCTCGTGCGGTCGGTGGGCTATGGCATGGCCTACACCTTCAAGTATTCCGCCCGTCCGGGCACCCCCGCCGCCGAGAAGCCGGAACTGCCCGCCGAGGTCAGCGATGCCCGGCTGCAGGCACTGCAGGCGCTGATCACCAGCCAGCAGCGCGCCGCGCAGGAGGCGATGGTGGGGCGCGAGGTCGGCGTGCTCTACGACAAGCCGGGGCGGCTGCCGGGGCAGATGGTAGGCAAGTCCGATCACCTGCATGCGGTGCATGTCACCGACCCCGAGGGGCAGGTGGGCCATCTGGTGCGGGTGCGCATCACGGCGAGCAGCACCAATTCGCTGGCGGCGGAGCTGGCGCGGCGCTGACACCCGCGCAGGCCGAAACCTGCCGGTCCCGCGAAATCGCGGCCTTCCGAGGCGGCGGCAGGGCTTTTTGTCGTGCTGTCGTCACAACCGATAGTGCAAAAAGAGGCAGCAACCGCATTTTATTGGAACACTGTACACGGCTCCGGCATTTGCGACTTGCCAGACTCTGCTTTCGACCCCACTCTTTATCTCAAGTGCAACCGCCAGAATGAGGAGATGTCCTTGGGCATCAGCGCGCTGACCCCCCCGACCCGTTCCGAAGATGTGGTAGAGACACTTCTGGAATTTCCCGACAATCGCCTTCTGATCGACCTGTGCGGGGAATTCGACCGCAACCTGGCTCAGATCGAACATCAGATGGGCGTGCATATCCTGCGCCGGGGCAACCGGCTGGCGGTGATCGGGGACAAGGGGGCGCGCGAACAGGCGGCGGCGGTGCTGAGGGGGCTTTATGCGCGGCTTGAATCGGGACGCGGCGTGGTCGCGGGCGACATCGACGGCGCGATCCGCATGGGCCGCCCGATGAGCGACATCGTGCGCGACCCGGGCGAGCAGATCGAGCTCTTCACCCCCGGCAAATACGAGATACGCACCCGCAAGAAGCCCGTCGAGCCGCGCACCGAGGCGCAGAAGGCCTATGTGGCGAACCTCTTCGACAACGAGCTCGGCTTCGGCATCGGCCCGGCGGGCACCGGCAAGACCTATCTTGCGGTGGCGGTGGGCGTGACCATGCTGATCGGCGGCGTGGTGGACAAGATCATCCTCAGCCGTCCGGCGGTGGAGGCGGGCGAAAGGCTCGGCTTCCTGCCCGGCGACATGAAGGAGAAGATCGACCCCTACATGCAGCCGCTCTACGACGCGCTGAACGATTTCCTGCCGCAGAAGCAGCTCGCCAAGCTGATGGAGGAGAAGCGGATCGAGATCGCGCCGCTGGCCTTCATGCGCGGGCGCACGCTGAGCAACGCCTTCGTGGTGCTGGACGAGGCGCAGAACGCCACGACCATGCAGATGAAGATGTTCCTCACCCGTCTGGGCGAGGGCAGCCGCATGGTCATCACCGGCGACCGCACCCAGATCGACCTGCCGCGCGGCACCGCCTCGGGGTTGCAGGACGCCGAGCGTATCCTGAAGGGGGTGAAGGGCGTGACCTTCAACTACTTCACCTCGAAGGATGTGGTGCGGCACCCGCTTGTCGCGCGCATCATCGAGGCGTATGAGGCCGACGATGGAGCCTCTGGTTGACACAGTCATAGAAGACCTGCGCTGGGAGGGCATCGACCTTCCGGCGCTGGCCTCGCGCGCGGCAGGGGCGACCCTTGCCGCGCTTTCGCTCGAGCCCGAGGGCTTCGGCATCGTGCTGATGGGCTGCGACGACGCCCGCATCGCCGAGCTGAACGGCGCCTTCCGGCAGAAGGGCCAGCCGACCAACGTGCTGTCCTTCCCCGCGGAGGACCGCGCTCCGGAAGAGCCGGGGCTGGCGCCCGAGCTGCCCGAACCGGGCGATCCCGACGACCCCGAGGAATTGGGCGACATCGCCATCGCCTGGGAGACCTGCGCGCGGGAAGCCGCCGAACAGGAAAAAGCGATGCAGGACCATGTGACACACCTGATCGTTCATGGCATTCTGCATCTTCTGGGCTATGACCACATCGAGGACGCCGACGCGGAACTGATGGAGGCCATCGAGACACGCATACTTGCAACTCTCGGCATCGCAGACCCATATTGACCGACGGCGCCGGAATGGGCGTTTCACTTCTTGGAAAAGGACCGATGGGCAGTAGCAACGACGGGTCTCTCGCAGCGCAGGGCGCGCAGGGACCGAGTGACGAAGACCACCCCCCAGAATCCGGGCAGCGCGGTATCTTGGGCCGCATCCTCAGTGCCTTCAGCCCGAACGAGCCCGCGAATGACGTGGGCTCGACGCAATCCACGGCGCTGACGCTGGCTCATAGCCTCACCCTTCCCGGCATCGCCAACCTGCGCCGCCTGCGTGTGGACGATGTGGCGATCCCCAAGGTCGAGATCGCGGCCGTGCCGATCGACATCGGCAAGGACGAGCTGGTGGAGGTCTTCCGCGAACACGGCTTCTCGCGCCTGCCGGTCTACAAGGGCACGCTCGATCATCCGCAGGGGCTGGTGCTCCTGAAGGATCTGGCGCTGCAGCACGGCTTCAACGGCGCGAGCGGGCGGTTCAGCCTGCGCAAGCTGCTGCGGCCGATGCTCTATGCCCCGCCCTCGATGCCGATCGGCGTGCTGTTGCAGAAGATGCAGCGCGAGCGGGTGCATATGGCGCTGGTGATCGACGAATACGGCGGGGTCGACGGGCTGGTGACGATCGAGGACCTGATCGAAACGGTGATCGGCGAGATCGAGGACGAGCATGACGAGGCCGAGGGCGCGCTCTGGTCGCTGGAGAAGCCGGGGGTCTACATCGTTCAGTCCCGCGCGCCGCTGGAGGAGTTCGAGGCCGACATCGGCCTCAGGCTGCGCCGCGACGAGGAGGACGAGGAGATCGACACGCTGGGCGGTCTGGTCTTCCTGCGGATCGGCCGGGTGCCGGTGCGCGGCGAGATCGTGCCGCATGAGAGCGGCGCCGAGTTCGAGGTGATGGATGCCGATCCCCGCCGAATCAAGCGGCTGCGCGTCCGTCTGCCGGGCGCGGCACAGGCGCCGGTGGCGCTGATCGCCAAGGCCGTCGAAGGCGCCTGACCCGGGCGGGGGAGCCGCCCTCGGGGGCATCGAGCCCCCTCGGGCGGCGCTGCCGCGGCAGGGCCCCCGGCGCCCCGCCAGACCTTCCCCGCGCCGCATCTGTGGCGCGGGCCGCGCAGTTCACGCGGGCCTGATCGCTCCGGCCTTGACGGCCCGTGGCGCAAGAGGCACGAGCGGCACGACGCCCCCCGCAGAGCGGGCAGCCGCAGGACAGCCGCATGATCTCACTCGCTTCTCCTTGGAGCCTGCGTTCGCGGCTCGGCGCGGCCTTCGGCCTTGGCGCGGTAATGGCCTCGGGTCAGGCGCCGCTCGGCTTCTGGCCGCTGACGCTGGCGGCGCTGGCGGCGCTGACGCTGCTGCTGGCGGGCGAGCCCAATCGCCGGAGCGCGGCGCTGGTCGGCTGGTTCGGCGGTGCGGGCTATTTCGCGCTGGCCCTGAGCTGGATCTTCGAGCCCTTCCTGATCGATGCCGCCCGCGACGGCTGGATGGCGCCCTTCGCCGTGGTGCTGATGGCCTTCGGCATGGGGCTGTTCTGGGCGTTCGCGGGGTTTCTCTCGGCCCTGCCGGTGGGCCATGCCCGCCGCAGCCTTGCCTTCGCCACGGCACTGGCCGGGGTGGAGCTGGCGCGGGGCTATGTGCTGACCGGCTTTTCCTGGGCGCTGGTCGGGCATGTCTGGATCGGCAGCTGGCCCGCGCAGGTCGCAAGCCTGATCGGGCCTTCCGGGCTGACGCTGATGACCACGCTGGCGGTGGCGCTGCCGGTGGCCTTCCGCTGGAAGGGGGCGGTGGCGGGGGCGATGATCCTCGTGACGGCGGCAGGATTCGGCTGGTGGCGGCTGCAGCAGCCCGAGCCGCAGGCGCCGGGGCTGACGCTGCGGCTGGTGCAGCCGAATGCCGATCAGGCGACGAAATGGCAGCCGGGCATGGCGCGGATGCTCTTCGACCGCCAGCTGGCCTATACCGCCGCCGAGCCGCGCCCCGATGCGGTGATCTGGCCCGAGACAGCGGTGCCCTACCTGCTGGAAGAGGCCGAAGGCGCGCTGATCGAGATGGCCGCGGCGGCGCAGGGCGTGCCGGTGCTGGCGGGCATCCAGCGCGGCGAGGGCTGGAAGTTCTGGAACTCGCTGGTGGTTGTGGCGGCCGACGCGGGGGTGCAGGCGGTCTATGACAAGCACCATCTTGTGCCCTTCGGGGAATACATCCCCTTCGGCGACACGATGGACCGGCTCTTCGGCATCACGGCCTTTGCCGCCCAGCAGGGCAACGGCTATTCCGAGGGGCCGGGGGCGGCGGTGCTCGACCTCGGCGCCTTGGGCAAGGTGCTGCCGCTGATCTGTTACGAGGCGGTCTTTCCGCAGGATCTGCGCGCGGCGCCGGAGCGGGCGGGCTGGATCTTGCAGATCACCAACGACGCGTGGTTCGGCACGCTGACCGGGCCCTATCAGCATCTGGCGCAGGCCCGGCTGCGCGCCATCGAGCAGGGGCTGCCGCTGGTCCGGGTGGCCAATACCGGCGTCTCGGCGCTGGTCGACGCGAAGGGCCGGATCTTGGACGAGCTGCCGCTTGGAGTGGCGGGTTACAAAGATGTCGCACTTCCGGGGTCATTAACCGCTACCCCCTTCGCAACATTCGGAGAATTCCCGGTTTTGCTGTTGCTCGCGGGGCTCGCGCTGGGGCTGTTGCTGGCGCGAAGGCCGCGCTGAGCTTGACCCGCCCCCAAGGGCGGGTGTAGCCGCGAAGGATCGAACCGTCACAACGGCTTCCTGGCGTGGCGGGGGTAACCCAACGGAGCACTTCCCAATGTCACGCAACAACTATGTCTTCACGTCCGAGTCCGTCTCGGAGGGGCATCCCGACAAGCTTTGCGATCGGGTGTCGGACGCCATTCTCGATGCCTTGCTGACCGAAGAACCCAATGCCCGCGTCGCCTGCGAAACCTTCGCCACGACCAACCGCGTTGTCGTCGGTGGCGAGGTCGGTCTGTCCGATCCGGAAAAGCTGAACACGTTCATGGGTCGGGTGGACGGTATCGTGCGCGACTGCGTGAAGGATATCGGCTACGAGCAGGAACACTTCCACTGGCGCGACATCGAGGTGCAGAACTACCTGCACAAGCAGTCCGCCCATATCGCCCAGGGCGTCGACCGTGACGGCGCGGGCGATCAGGGCATCATGTTCGGCTATGCCTGCCGCGAGACCGCCGAGCTGATGCCGGCACCGATCCTCTATTCCCACGCTATCCTGCGCCGTCTGGCCGAGGTGCGCAAATCCGGGCAGGAGACGACGCTGCGGCCCGACGCCAAGTCGCAGCTCTCGCTGCGCTACGTGAATGGCAAGCCGGTCGAGGTCACCTCAATCGTGCTCTCGACCCAGCATTCCGACGAGGGCCAGACCAGCGCCGACATCCGCGCCATCGTGGAGCCCTACATCCGCGAAGTGCTGCCCGAGGGCTGGCTGACCGATGCGACGGAGTGGTGGGTGAACCCCACGGGGACCTTCGTGATCGGCGGGCCGGATGGCGATGCGGGGCTGACGGGCCGCAAGATCATCGTCGACACCTACGGCGGCGCGGCACCGCACGGCGGCGGGGCCTTCTCCGGCAAGGACCCGACCAAGGTGGACCGTTCGGCGGCCTATGCCGCGCGCTACCTCGCCAAGAACGTGGTGGCGGCGGGTCTGGCCGACCGCTGCACGCTGCAGGTCTCCTACGCCATCGGCGTGGCCAAGCCGCTGTCGATCTATGTCGACACGCATGGCACCGGCGAGGTGGATGCCTCGGCGATCGAGAAGGCCGTGGCCGAATGCATGGATCTGACGCCGCGCGGCATCCGCGAGCATCTCAACCTCAACCGTCCGATCTACGCCCGCACCTCGGCCTATGGCCATTTCGGCCGCGCCGCCGAAGCGGATGGCGGTTTCTCGTGGGAGCGCACGGATCTGACGGAGCAGCTGAAAAAGGCTGTGTGATCCCTGCCGATACTACCGAAAATAATGAAGCCCCGGAGCAAACTCCGGGGCTTCGCTGTAGAAAGATCTGCCTCAAAAATATCTGCTTGAAATGGCTTGGGCCTCAGCCGGCGAGGGCGTCATAGAGGCCATAGGACCCGCGGACCGAGTTCAGCGAGGTCGCCTTGCCGCTATCGCGGGCATAGGCCTGAACGGCGCGGTAAGTGTTGGGACCCCAGGTGCCGTCGATGGCGCCCGAGTAGTAGCCGTAGCGCGCCAGCTCGAGCTGGATCTCGCGGCGCATCTGCGGGCTGTATTCGTTGAAGGTGGTCGCGGCGGGCACCGAATAGATGCTCGGCGCGCGGTAACGCGGCTCGTAGGCGACGGGCGCGGTGCGGGCATAGACCGGCTTCGGCTGCTGCACGTAGTATTGCGGCTGCGGCGCGTAATACTGCGGCTGCTGCTGGATCACCCGGCGCTGCGGCTGCTGGTTGCGGGCATGGTTGATCAGCGCCCCCACGGCGACGGTGGCGGCGACGCCGGTCAGGAAGTCCTTCTCGCGCTTGCCGAGGGCGTTCGCGGGGGCGGCGGCGGCGGCCATCATCGAGAGGGAGACGAGGGCAGCGACTCCGGTTTTCTTCAGATCGAATTGCATGGACATTGGTCCTCCAGGTTGATGCTGGGAACATGGGGCAGGGGGCCGGGCTAAGCAAAAACCGCGGGTTGTTATCGCATAGCAGCCGGGTTGATATGGGATAGTCACTAGTTAAATCGCTGATAAGTTAGCAATAATTTCTCGGTTCCCGAAGCGGGTCCGAAACGGCGCATTTTTATGTTTGACAGAAAATCTCTGGTGCAGCCGGAGACGAGGGCGGCGGGCAGCCCTCGCCTCGCCTTATGTCACCGCTCCGCACATCGTCGGAAGGCCGCCGCAGGGCGCGGCGACCCAGCGGCGCTTCATGCGCGGCGCGGCGGATCTCATCGCGACCTCATGCAGCGGTGACCAGCTCGCGCCGAAGAGGTAAATCGGCCCGCAGGTCGCGGTTGATCGCATCCATCCGGGGCGACGGCTTGACGCTTTGCGGCGCTTTGGCTAGGCCCGGACGCTTCATCAGCGAAAGTGCGCCATGACCGACGATCCCGATCTGCCGCCCGCCGCCCCGGAATGGCGCAACTTCTATGGCCGCCGCTTCGGCAAGACGCTGCGGCCCAGCCAGAAAGGCTATCTGAACGAGGACCTCGAGGCGCTTCGCCCGCGCGGCATCACCCGCGAGGAGAACCCCGAGCGCCAGCCGCTCGACCTTGCGGCGCTGTTCGGCGACGACCGCCCGGTCTGGCTGGAGATCGGCTTCGGCGGCGGCGAGCATATGGTGCATATGGCGGCAACCAACCCGGACATCGGGCTGATCGGCTGCGAGCCCTATATCAACGGCGTGGCGATGCTTCTGGGCAAGATCCGCGCGGCGGGGGTGGGGAACCTCGCGGTGCATCCGGGCGATGTGCGCGACCTTTTCGACGTGCTGCCCGCGGCGAGCCTGAGCCGCGCCTTCCTCAACTACCCCGATCCCTGGCCCAAGACGCGCCACCACCGCCGCCGCTTCGTGACGCAGGAGCATCTGGTGCCCCTGGCCCGGGCGATGAAACCGGGGGCCGAGTTCCGCGTGGCGAGCGACATCCCCGACTACATCCGCCAGACGCTGGAAGAGGTGCCGCAGGCCGGCTTCACGCTGGTCTCGGAAGGCCCCGAGGCCTGGCCCGACTGGTATTCCACCCGTTACGAACAGAAGGCGCTGCGCGAGGGGCGGGCGCCGCATTACGTGACCTTCACCCGAGCCGGCTGATCGCGCTGGACCGGAGCGGGCGGTTTCGCTAAGCCAGCCGCGACGGAATTGCGAGGAATGACCCATGTCCGGCCACGGCCAAGCCCAACCGATGACTGCCCGCCGCGCTGGCCCGCTGACGGGGCGCGCCGAAGTGCCGGGCGACAAGTCGATCAGCCACCGCGCGCTGATCCTCGGCGCGCTGGCGGTCGGCGAGACGAAGATCTCCGGGCTTCTGGAAGGGCAGGACGTGCTCGACACCGCCAAGGCGATGCGCGCCTTCGGGGCCGAGGTGATCCACCACGGGCAGGGCAGCTGGTCGGTGCATGGCGTGGGTGTCGGTGGCTTTGCCGAACCGGCGGAGGTGATCGACTGCGGCAACTCCGGCACCGGGGTGCGGCTGATCATGGGCTGCATGGCGACCTCGCCGATCACCGCGACCTTCACCGGCGACGCCAGCCTGCGCAAGCGCCCGATGGGCCGCGTCACCGATCCGCTGGCGCTGTTCGGCGCCAAGGCCTACGGGCGCAAGGGCGGCCGGCTGCCGATGACCGTGGTGGGGGCCGCTAGCCCGGTGCCGGTGCGCTATGCGACGCCCGTCGCCTCGGCGCAGGTCAAATCGGCGGTGCTGCTGGCCGGGCTGAACGCGCCCGGACAGACCGTGGTGATCGAGCGCGAGGCGACGCGGGACCATTCGGAGCGGATGCTGGTGGGTTTCGGCGCCGAGCTGACGGTCGAGGACAGCGCCGAGGGCCGGGTCATCACCCTGACCGGCCAGCCGGAGCTGAAGGCGCAGACCGTGGCCGTGCCGCGCGACCCCTCCTCGGCGGCCTTCCCGGTCTGCGCGGCGTTGGTGGTCGAGGGCTCGGAGATCTTCGTGCCGGGGGTCAGCCAGAACCTGACGCGGAACGGGCTCTACCTCACGCTGGTCGAGATGGGCGCCGACATCGCCTTCGAGAACCCGCGCGAGGAGGGTGGCGAGCCGGTGGCCGACCTGCGCGTGCGCTTCGGGCCGCTGCAGGGCATCGAGGTGCCGCCCGAGCGCGCGCCGTCGATGATCGACGAATACCCGATCCTCTCGGTCGTCGCCGCCTGTGCCGAGGGCCGCACGGTGATGCGCGGGGTGAAGGAGCTCCGGGTGAAGGAAAGCGACCGGATCGACGCGATGGCCCGCGGCCTTGAGGCCTGCGGCGTGCGGGTCGAGGAGGACGAGGACACGCTGATCGTCCATGGTATGGGTGCTGGCGGCGTGCCGGGCGGGGCGACCTGCAAGACCCATATCGACCACCGCATCGCTATGAGCTTTCTGGTGCTGGGGATGGCGGCGCAGAAGCCGGTGTCGGTCGACGACGGCTCGCCCATCGCCACTTCCTTCCCGGCCTTCCTGCCCCTGATGGCGCGGCTCGGGGCGGATGTGTCGGATCTCTAGGCCGGGGCGGGGCAGGGGGGCTGTCTGCCCCCCACGCCGGCTGCGCCGGTTCCCCCCGAGGATATTTGGACAGGAAAGAAGGCAGGAGCGATGATCTTTACCGTGGCGATCGACGGACCGGCGGCGGCGGGCAAGGGCACCATCGCCCGGGCGGTGGCGGCGTATTTCGGCTTCGAACTGCTCGACACCGGGCTGCTCTATCGCGCGGTGGCCCGCAAGGTGCTGGACGGGATGGAGGCGGCGGATGCCGCGCGGGCGCTGAGCGGGCACGACCTGCGGCGCGACGGGCTGCGCACCGCCAAGGTGGGCCAGCTCGCCTCGAAGGTCGCGGCGATGCCCAAGGTGCGGGCCGAGCTGATCGCCTTCCAGAAGCGCTTCGCCCGGATGGAGGGCGGCGCGGTGCTGGACGGGCGCGACATCGGCACGGTGATCTGCCCCGAAGCGGAGGTGAAGCTCTATGTCACCGCCAGCGACACGGTGAGGGCGCATCGCCGCTGGCTGGAGCTGGTGCAGAAGGACCCGGCCCTGAAGGAGGCCGACGTGCTGGCCGAGCTGACCGAACGCGACAAGCGCGACCGCGAACGCAAGGTGGCGCCGCTGAAGCCCGCCGATGATGCACTCTTGCTTGACACGACGGAACTGACTATAGACGCCGCAGTCAACAAGGCGATCGAGGCCATAAAAACACGGCAGGCACAGGGTCGGGAGTAATCCTCGGCCCTTGTTGTTTTCCGGGGCGCGACCCAGATGACGCAAGCGAAAGACCGGCGGAGCCAACCGCAAGGCCAGTAAAAATACGTGAAAAGGATCAGAACTGCATGTGCGCTAAAGCTTCCATGGAAGAATTCGAAGCCCTCCTGAACGAGAGCCTCGAGATTGACACCCCCCAGGAGGGGTCGGTTGTCAAAGGTCGGGTCATCGCTGTCGAAGCGGGCCAGGCCATCATCGACGTCGGCTACAAGATGGAAGGCCGCGTCGATCTCAAGGAATTTGCAGACCTCAGCGGCGCGGTGGAAATCGCGGTCGGTGACGAGGTTGAAGTCTACCTCGACCGCGTCGAGAACGCCCGGGGCGAGGCTGTCATCAGCCGCGACAAGGCCAAGCGCGAAGAAGCCTGGGACCGTCTGGAAAAGGCCTATGCCAACGAGACCCGCGTCGACGGCGCGATCTTCGGCCGGGTCAAGGGCGGCTTCACCGTCGACCTCGGCGGCGCTGTCGCCTTCCTGCCGGGTTCGCAGGTCGACGTCCGTCCGGTGCGCGATGCCGGCCCGCTCATGGGCATGAAGCAGCCGTTCCAGATCCTGAAGATGGACCGTCGTCGCGGCAACATCGTTGTCTCGCGTCGCGCGATCCTCGAAGAAAGCCGCGCCGAACAGCGCGCCGAGGTCATCTCGAACCTGACCGAAGGTCAGACCGTGGATGGCGTGGTCAAGAACATCACCGAATACGGTGCGTTCGTTGACCTCGGTGGCGTCGACGGCCTGCTGCACGTCACCGACATGGCCTGGCGCCGCGTCAACCACCCGTCCGAGATCCTGTCGATCGGCGAGACCGTGAAGGTCCAGGTCATCAAGATCAACAAGGACACGCACCGCATCAGCCTCGGCATGAAGCAGCTGCAGTCCGATCCGTGGGATGCGGTGGAAAAAGCCTATCCGATCAGCTCGGTCCACAAGGGCCGCGTGACCAACATCACCGACTACGGCGCATTCGTCGAGCTGGAAGCCGGTGTCGAAGGTCTGGTCCACGTCTCGGAAATGAGCTGGACCAAGAAGAACGTGCACCCCGGCAAGATCGTCTCGACCTCGCAGGAAGTGGACGTCATGGTGCTGGAAATCGACAGCGCCAAGCGTCGCGTGTCGCTCGGTCTCAAGCAGACCATGCGCAACCCGTGGGAAGTGTTCGCCGAGAACAACCCGGTCGGTTCGGCCATCGAGGGCGAAGTCAAGAACATCACAGAATTCGGTCTGTTCGTCGGCCTCGAGAACGACATCGACGGCATGGTCCACCTTTCGGACCTGTCCTGGGACCAGCGCGGCGAGGACGCCATCCAGAACTACCGAAAGGGCGACACCGTGAAAGCGGCCGTCACCGAAGTGGACATCGACAAGGAGCGTATCTCGCTGTCGATCAAGGCTCTGGGCGACGACACCTTCACCGATGCGGTGGATGGCGTGAAGCGCGGCTCGATCATCACCAGCACGGTGACTGCGATCGAAGAGGGCGGCATCGAGGTGGAATACAACGGCATGAAGTCGTTCATCCGCCGTTCGGACCTGTCGCGCGACCGTGCCGACCAGCGCCCCGAGCGCTTCCAGGTCGGTGACAAGGTCGACGCCCGCGTGACCAACGTCGACAGCAAGACCCGTCGTCTGGGCCTGTCGATCAAGGCGCGCGAGATCGCCGAAGAGAAGGAAGCCGTGGAACAGTTCGGCTCCTCCGATTCGGGCGCCTCGCTGGGCGACATCCTCGGCGCCGCGCTCAAAGGCATCGATCGCAACTGATCGTCCCCTCCGGGACGTCTGGAAGGCCCCGCTCACCGGCGGGGCCTTTTGCATTTGACCGCCGATCACGGGCGAAGTGCCCAATAAGGCGGGGTTTTCCTATTTGTGCCGCCCGTTTTTTTGCCTATAGTCACCGGGACAATAAAACGCGGCGGCCTCTGCCAGGTCGACCGCCAGGGGGGACACTTCGGATGATCCGTTCGGAACTGATCCAGAAAATCGCCGACGAGAACCCGCATCTCACGCAGCGCCACGTCGAGCGCATCGTGAACACGGTGTTTGAGGAGATCATCGAGGCGCTGGCCAAGGGTGACCGGGTCGAGCTGCGCGGATTCGGCGCATTCTCGGTCAAGGCACGCGATGCCAGAGTGGGGCGGAACCCGAGGACGGGTGAAGCTGTAGAAGTTGAAGACAAGAAGGTTCCCTTCTTCAAAACCGGCAAGCTGCTGCGCGACCGTCTGAACGGCAAGTGAAGCGGCGACGCCCCTCTTTTTGGTGAGCAGGTCCCCATGATCCGTTGGTTGCGTATTCTCTTTCTCGTGGTGCTGGCGCTCTGCCTGCTGACGGTGGCCCTTGCCAACCGTGAGCCGGTGATGGTGCAGTTGATGTCGACGGAACTCGGCGCGCTGGTCGGGTTCAACTATGCCATCGAACTGCCGCTGTTCATCGTGATCTACGGCGGGATCGTCGCTGGTCTGCTGATCGGCTTCGTGATCGAGTGGTTCCGCGAGCACAAGCATCGCGCCGCCGTCCGCGCCCGCACAAAGGAGGTCAAGACCCTGCAGCGTGAGGTCAGCAGCCTTCGGGCCAATGTGAAGCAACCGCCGAAGGACGACGTTCTGGCGATCCTGACCCAGAAGGCCAGCTGATACATGGCAGATATCCGCGTCAAGGTCTGCGGACTGCGGACCGGGGCGGATGTCGCAGCGGTCGCCGCCTCGGGGGCCGCCTATGCCGGGTTCGTCTTCTTCGCGAAGTCGCCCCGGCATCTTTCCGTGCCGGAGGCGCGTGCCCTGGCGCTGGAGGCGCCGGTCGGGCTCGCGAAGGTGGCGCTGACCGTCGATGCCGATGACGCGACGCTCGACGAGATCGTCGAGGCGATGCCGCTCGACATGCTGCAGCTGCATGGCCACGAGAGCCCGGAGCGGGTGGCCGAGGTGCGTGCCCGCTATGGCCTGCCGGTGATGAAGGCTCTCGGCGTGGCGGATGAGAGCGATCTGCCGGCGATTCTGGAATATTCGCTGGCGGCGGATCAGATCCTGATCGACGCGAAGCCGCCGAAGGGCGCCGATCTGCCCGGCGGCAACGGGCTCGCCTTCGACTGGCGGCTGATCTCGGGGCGGCACTGGCTGCGGCCCTGGATGCTGGCGGGCGGGTTGACAGCTGGCAACATCGCCGAGGCGGTGCGACTGACCGGGGCGCGGCAGGTCGATGTGTCCTCGGGCGTGGAATCGGCGCCGGGGGTGAAGGATCACGCCCGGATCGCGGCCTTCCTGAAAGCCGCCCGATGATCCGCTTCCGTGCCGCGGAGCGCGAGGATGTGGCGGCGATCGTGGCGCTTCTGGCCGATGACAAGCTCGGCGCCGCGCGCGAGACGGCATCGATGGACACCTATCTCGCCGCCTTCGAGCGCATCGCCGCGTCCGACATGCAGCTCATCGTCGGGGAGGCGGAAGGGCGCGTGGTGGCGACCTATCAGCTGGCGATCCAGCCGGGCCTGTCGCTGGGCGGCATGACGCGGGCGGTGGTGGAGGCGGTGCGCGTCGCCGCCGATCTACGCTCGCAGGGGCTTGGTGCCGCGCTGATGGCCGACGCCGAGGCGCGGGCGCGCATGGCCGGGGCGGGGGTGATCCAGCTCACCACGCACAAGAGCCGCGGGCGGGCGCATCGCTTCTACGAGAGGCTCGGCTTTACCGCCTCGCATATCGGATATAAACGGACGCTTGCACCAGAGGAGTGAGCGCCATGGCCGATGACGGCATCAACAGCTACATGACCGGCCCCGACGAGCAGGGCCGCTTCGGCATCTTCGGCGGGCGTTTCGTGTCCGAGACGCTGATGCCGCTGATCCTCGATCTGGAAGAACGCTACGAATTCGCCAAGACCGACCCGGAGTTCTGGGCCGAAATGGACGATCTGTGGAAGCACTACGTCGGCCGCCCCTCGCCGTTGTATTACGCCGACCGGCTCACGCAGCATCTGGGTGGCGCCAAGATCTACCTGAAGCGCGACGAGCTGAACCACACTGGCGCGCACAAGATCAACAACGTTCTGGGCCAGATCATCCTCGCCCGCCGCATGGGCAAGACGCGGATCATCGCCGAGACCGGCGCGGGCCAGCATGGCGTGGCGACAGCCACGGTCTGCGCCAAGTTCGGCCTGAAATGCGTGGTCTACATGGGCGCGCATGACGTGGAGCGTCAGGCGCCGAACGTGTTCCGCATGCGGCTCCTGGGCGCCGAGGTGGTGCCGGTGACCTCGGGTCGCGGCACGCTGAAGGACGCGATGAACGACGCGCTGCGCGACTGGGTGACCAATGTGCGCGATACCTTCTATTGCATCGGCACGGTGGCGGGGCCGCATCCCTATCCGGCGATGGTGCGCGACTTCCAGTCGATCATCGGCAAGGAGGTGCGCTGGCAGCTGGCCGAGCAGGAGGGCGAGGGCCGCCTGCCGGACACGGTGATCGCGGCGATCGGCGGCGGGTCGAACGCGATGGGGCTGTTCTACCCCTTCCTCGACGATCCTTCGGTGCGGATCATCGGCGTCGAGGCCGGCGGCAAGGGTGTAGACGACCGGATGCAGCACTGCGCCTCGCTGACCGGCGGTCGGCCGGGCGTGCTGCATGGCAACCGCACCTATCTGCTGCAGGACGAGGACGGGCAGATCCTCGAGGGCTTCTCGATCTCGGCAGGGCTCGACTACCCGGGGATCGGGCCGGAGCATGCCTGGCTGCATGACATCGGGCGGGCGGAATACGTCAGCATCACTGACGTGGAGGCGCTAGAAGCGTTCCAGCTCTGCTGTGCGCTGGAAGGGATCATCCCGGCGCTGGAGCCGAGCCACGCGCTGGCCCATGTGATGAAGATCGCGCCGACTCTGCCCAAGGACCATATCATCGTGATGAACATGTGCGGTCGGGGCGACAAGGACATCTTCACCGTGGCGAAGCACCTGGGCTTCGACATGAAGATCTGATCTTGCACGGCCGGGGGCGGGTCGTCCCCGGCCTTGGCTGCACGTCCCGCAGCCGTCAGACCGGGTCGCTGGCGTAGGTCTTGAGCACGTCCAGCGGCACCACCTCCAGCGCTCGCGCATGGGTCGCCGCCAGCCGGACCTGAGGTGCCGCACCTTCCTCATGCGCCTGCAGGAAGCGCCCGGCGCAGAGGCACCATTGATCGCCGGGCTTCAGCCCCTTGAAGCCGAATTCCGGATGCGGGGTGCTGAGATCGTTGCCGAGGTATTTCGAGAAGGCGAGAAACTCGGCCGTCATCAGGGCACAGACCGTGTGCTGGCCGTGATCGGCGGGGCCGGTGTCGCAGCAGCCGTTGCGGAAGAACCCGGTCAGCGGATTGGTTGAACAGGGTTGCAACGTGCCGCCCAGCACATTCACGGATGGCTCTTTCATCGGCATCTCCTTCTCACCCGGTCACTCTAGGCCGGATCGGCGTCAATTTCACGTCTCCGCCGCAGCTTTCAGACGAAAGTCCGTGACCGTCTTGTGACCGCGCCACCCACAAGCCGGGCATTCCGCTGCGAAATCCCCGGCTGCGGTTGATCTTGCCGCGTCCTTGGGCAAGAAATCGGCAGATGCCCGCAGCGGGCCGCAGAGAGGATCGCCTGATGTACGATTACGCCGTGCTGTGGGAGTGGGTGCAGATCGCCGCCCGCTGGGCCCATGTGATCACCGCCATCGCCTGGATCGGGTCGTCCTTCTATTTCATCGCGCTCGACCTTGGCCTGCGCCAGACGCCGAGCCTGCCGAAGCTCGCTTACGGCGAGGAATGGCAGGTGCATGGCGGCGGCTTCTATCACATCAACAAGTACCTGGTCGCGCCGGAGTTCCTGCCCGAGCATCTGACCTGGTTCAAATGGGAGAGCTACGCCACATGGCTCACCGGCTTCTCGATGCTGGTGCTGGTCTATTACATGGGGGCGGAGCTCTACCTCGTCGATCCGAACGTGGCCGATCTGGCGGTCTGGCAGGCGGTGGCGATCTCGCTCGGCTCTCTGGCCTTCGGCTGGGTGGCCTATGACGCGCTCTGCCGCTCTCCGCTGGGGAAGAGCACGACGGGGCTAATGGTGCTGCTCTACCTGCTCCTCGTGGCGATGGCCTGGGGCTATACGCAGGTCTTCTCGGGCCGGGCGGCGCTGCTGCATCTGGGGGCCTTCACCGCGACGATCATGAGCGGCAACGTCTTCCTGACCATCATGCCGAACCAGCGCGTCGTGGTGGCCGATCTGAAGGCGGGCCGGACACCGGACGCGCGCTATGGCCAGATCGCAAAGCAGCGCAGCCTGCACAACAACTACCTGACGCTGCCGGTCATCTTCCTGATGCTGTCGAACCACTACCCGCTGATCTTCGCCACCGACTACAACTGGCTGATCGCCAGCCTCGTCTTCCTGATGGGGGTGACGATCCGG
This sequence comes from Cereibacter sp. Soil_C_27, assembly GCF_057657095.1. Lineage (NCBI taxonomy): Bacteria > Pseudomonadati > Pseudomonadota > Alphaproteobacteria > Rhodobacterales > Paracoccaceae > Cereibacter > Cereibacter sp. Soil_C_27. Next base: position 55,061 of record NZ_JBDGJD010000005.1, read on the forward strand.
CACTGGTTCAACACCAAGCATGCGCGCAAGGGCAACCCGCATTGGACATGGGCGGTGACGGTGGTGATTTTCCTCGTGATTGCCTGGCTGTCCTCTGTGCCGATGCAGGCACAACAGCAGGCGGCGCTGCAGGGCGAGGCGCTGCGCTTTGCCGAAGCGCCGGGGTTCGAGGAGGTGACGGGCATCGTGCAGGGACGCTGCTCGATGTGCCACGCCGCCGAGCCGGGCTGGGAGGGGATGCACTGGGCGCCCAAGGGCGTGCATCTGGAAACGCCGGAGCAGATCGCGCATGAGGCGCGGCGGATCTACATGCAGGCCGGGATCACCCATGCCATGCCGCCCGCCAACCTGAGCTACATGGAGCCGCCGGAGCGCGCGGCCATCGTCGCGTGGTTCCGAGCGGCCGAGGCGGGCTGAATTATTCCCACCAAGGGTCGATGGCGGCGATGTCGTCGTCGGACCAGCCGAAGTGATGCGCGAGCTCGTGGACCATCACATGGCTGACCAGATCGCCGATGCTGACATTGCCCCGATCCACCCATTCGTCGAGGATCGGGCGGCGGAACAGCCAGATGACATCGGGCTGCAGCGGCTGGTCCATCACTGATTTCTCGGTCATCGGCACGCCCTCGTAGAGGCCGGTCAGTTCGAACGGGTCGTCGATCTCCATCGAGGTCAGGATCTCGTCGGAGGGAAACTCCTCCACCCGCAGGAGGATCGCGGCGGCGGCGACGCGATACGGCTCCGGCAGCGCGCGGACCGTTTCCCGCGCGAGGTCTTCGATCAGGGCGAGGTCGGGCGCGAGCGCGTCATGCGGTGTCATGCGCTAAGGATAGCAGGACCGGGGCCGCAGGGAAGGGGCCGCAGGCGGGCTCCCCGCGATATGGACAATTTGCGCATGCTGTGAGACAGCAAAGGCGATCAGGAGAACGCCATGACCACCGTAACCCGTTTCGCCCCGTCCCCCACCGGATATATCCATGTGGGCAATCTGCGCACCGCACTGATGAACTGGATGATCGCCCGAAAGAACGGCGGCACTTTCATCCTGCGGCTGGACGATACCGATCAGGAACGCTCGAAGCAGGAATATTCCGACGGGATCATGGAAGATCTCGAATGGCTCGGCCTGACCTGGGACCGGGTGGAGCGGCAGTCGGCGCGGCTCGACCGCTATGCCGAGGCGGCGGATCAGCTGCGTGGCGCCGGGCGGTTCTACGAATGTTTCGAGAGCCCGGTCGAGCTGGACCTGAAGCGCAAGAAGCAGCTGAACATGGGCAAGCCGCCGGTCTATGACCGCGCGGCGCTGCGGCTGACCGAGGCGGAGAAGGCCGAGTTGCGCAAGGAGCGCGGCGGCTACTGGCGCTTCGAGCTGGTGCAGGAGCGGATCGAGTGGGAGGACGGCATCCTCGGCCCGATCTCGATCGATGCGGCCTCGGTGTCGGACCCGGTACTGATCCGGGCCGACGGGCAGGTGCTGTATACCTTCGCCTCCTCGGTGGACGATATCGACATGGGCGTGACCTCGATCGTGCGGGGGGCGGACCATGTGACCAACACCGCGACGCAGATCCAGATCATGCAGGCGATGGGCGGCACGCCGCCCGCCTTCGCGCACCACTCGCTGCTCACCGGGCCGCAGGGCGAGGCGCTGTCGAAGCGGCTCGGCACGCTCAGCCTGCGCGACCTGCGCGCGCGGGGGGTGGAGCCGCTGGCGCTGCTGTCGCTGATGGCGCGGCTCGGGTCGTCGAAGCCGGTCGAGGTGGCGTCGAGCCACGACGAGCTGATCGCGGGCTTCGATGTGTCGAGCTTCGGCGCGGCACCGACCAAGTTCGACGCCGAAGACCTGTTCCCGCTGACGCGGCATGTGGTGCAGGCGATGCCTTTCTCCCAAGTCGCGGACCGCATCCGCGCGCTCGGCGTGCCGGACGATCTGGCCGAGGGCTTCTGGCGGGTGGCCAAGGACAACATCACCGTGCTGGACGATCTCGGCGCCTGGTGGGTGCTGTTCCGCGACGGGGCCGAGCCGATGATCGAGCCGGAGGATGCCGAGTTCATCGCGCAGGCCATGACCCTGCTGCCGGAAGGGCCCTATACCCAGGCGACCTGGGGCGAGTGGACCGCGGCGGTGAAGGAGGCGACGGGGCGCAAGGGCAAGGGGCTGTTCATGCCGCTGCGCAAGGCGCTGACGGGCCAGGCGCACGGGCCGGAGATGGCCGATGTGATGCCGCTGTTGCAGACCGTGCGCGCCAAGGGCTGACGTTGGGAGATCTGGATGGACATGAGGGGAGGCCGTGAGGTCTCCCCTTTTGCGTGCATTCCGGGCGGCGTGGTCGCTTTTGCCGCAGCCGCATGTCGCCTTTTCCCGACGATGCGTCGTCTTTCGATTTGGGCTTGCCTTGCGCTTGTGGCGCGGGCTAGGTGGTCGCGTCAGTTCGGGAGAATCCGGGGCGGGAAACCGCGCCGGTGCCGAAGGAGCAACCGCCCCGGTAAACTCTCAGGCGCAAGGGACCGTTCTGACACAGGAACTCTGGAGAGTGGCGCCATGCGCGCCCGCCGACGGGATAACGATCTCAGGCGCAAGGGACAGAGGGGGCATCGTGGGACAGGCCGTGGCCTGTCCGGGCGGTGCCGCGCATTGGGCCGGCGCCATACAGGAGGGGCGGCGTGAGCGATCTTGACACGGGGCTGAAGCGGCTGGCGCTGCACGATCTGCATGTTTCTCAGGGCGCCAAGATGGTGCCCTTCGCCGGCTACGAAATGCCGGTGCAATACCCGATGGGCGTGATGAAGGAGCACCTTCACACCCGCGCCGAGGCCGGGCTCTTCGACGTCAGCCACATGGGCCAGATCCTGCTGCGCCCGACGCATGGCATGGAGGTGCTCTGCCTCGCCTTCGAGACGCTGATGCCGGTCGATGTGCTGGGGCTGAAGCAGGGCCGCCAGCGCTACGGGCTTCTGACCAACGACACCGGCGGCATTCTGGACGATCTGATGTTCGCCCATCGCGCCGAGGATCTCTTCGTCGTGGTGAACGCGGCCTGCGTTGCCGCCGACACCGCGCATCTGCGCGACTATCTGTCGGATGTCTGCGAGCTTGTCAGCCTGCAGGACCGCGGCCTGCTGGCGTTGCAGGGCCCCAAGGCCGAGACGGCACTTGCGCGGCTGGTGCCCGGGGTGGCGGCGATGCGCTTCATGGACGTGATCTCGGCGGAATATGAGGGCGCGGAGCTGTGGATCTCGCGCTCGGGCTATACCGGCGAGGACGGGTTCGAGATCTCGGTGCCCGAGACGGTGCTGACCGGCTTTGCCGAGGCGCTGCTGGCGATGCCCGAGGTGGCGGCCATCGGTCTTGGCGCGCGCGACTCGCTGCGGCTGGAGGCGGGGCTCTGCCTTTATGGTCATGACATCGACACCACGACCTCGCCGGTTGAGGCCGGGCTCGATTGGGCGATCCAGAAGGTGCGGCGGAGCGGCGGGCCGCGCGAGGCCAATTTCCCCGGCGATCTGCGCATCCTGAAGGAACTGGACGAGGGCCCCGAACGTCTGCGTGTCGGGCTGCTGCCCGAGGGCCGTGCGCCGATGCGCGAGGGCACCGAGCTTTTCGCCAGCGACGGCACGCCCATCGGCACCGTCACCTCCGGCGGTTTCGGCCCCTCGGTTGGCGCGCCGATCGCCATGGGCTATGTCGCCGCCTCGCATGCCAAGCCCGGCGAGATGCTTCTGGGCGAGGTGCGCGGCAAGCGGTTGCCCGTGACCGTCTGCCCGCTTCCCTTCCGACACTCCACCTACAAACGCTAAGGACGATGGCGATGAAATACACCAAGGAACACGAATGGCTGCGCGTCGAGGGCGATCTGGTCGTCGTCGGCATCACCGAACATGCGGCCGAGCAGCTGGGCGATGTGGTGTTCGTCGAACTGCCGGAAGTCGAGACCATGGTCGCCGAGGGTGACGAGGTGGCGGTGATCGAAAGCGTGAAGGCCGCCTCCGACATCCTCGCCCCGGTGGATGGCGAGATTGTCGCGGTGAACGAGAAGCTGGTCGACAGGCCCGGTCTGGTGAACGACGATCCGACCGCCGCCTGGTTCTTCAAGATCAAGGTCGACGATCTGGGCGTGCTGGACGACTTCATGGACGAAGACGAGTACCAAGACCTCATAGGGTGACATCATGAACATTCACGAGATCAACGCCCCGGACGCTCCGGCGGCGAACGGATACGCACAGGCCATGGTCGTGCCGGGCCCGGCACGCATCCTGTTCATCAGCGGCCAGATCCCCGCGGACCGCGAGGGCAATCTGCCCGAGAGCTTCGAGGATCAGGCGCGGCAGTGCTGGGCCAACCTCTTTGCCCAGCTGCGCGCCGGCGGCATGACGGTCGACAATCTGGTGAAGGTGACGGTCTTCCTGGCCGACGCCAGCCTCGTGCCCGCCAATCGCGTGGTCCGCGCCGAGATGCTGGCGGGCAAGCACATGGCGCTGAGCACGGTGATCGCCGGGCTGGTCGATGACCGCTGGTTTCTCGAGATCGAGGCCGTGGCTGCGGCCTGAGCCTCTTCGGATAGGATGAACGACGTGACCTACACCCCCACAGACTACAACGCCTACGATTTCGCCAATCGCCGCCACATCGGGCCCTCGCCCTCCGAGATGGACGAGATGCTGCGCGTCGTGGGGGTGGGCTCGCTCGACGAGCTGATCGGCCAGACCGTGCCCGACACGATCCGGCAGAAGGACCCGCTGATCTGGGAGCCGCTGGCCGAGCATGAGCTGCTGGCGAAGATGCGCGCCGTGGCGGCGAAGAACCGGGTGATGGCCTCGCTGATCGGGCAGGGCTATTACGGCACGGTGACGCCGCCGGCGATCCAGCGCAACATCCTGGAAAACCCGGCGTGGTATACGGCCTACACGCCCTACCAGCCCGAAATCGCCCAAGGCAGGCTCGAGGCGCTGCTGAACTACCAGACCATGGTGGCCGATCTCACCGGCCTGCCGGTGGCCAATGCCTCGCTTCTGGACGAGGCGACGGCGGCGGCGGAGGCGATGACCATGGCCGAGCGGTCGGCCAAGTCGAAGGCCAAGGCCTTCTTCATCGATCAGGACTGCCATCCGCAGACCATTGCCGTGATCCGCACCCGCGCCGAGCCGCTGGGCATCGCGGTGGTGGTGGGCGATCCGGCCGAGATGGTGGCCGCCGAGGTCTTCGGCGCGATCTTCCAGTATCCCGGCACGCATGGCCATGTGCGCGACTTCACCGCGGAGATCGCCGCGCTGCACGAGGCCAAGGCGATTGCCGTGGTGGCGACCGACCTTCTGGCGCTGTGCCTCTTGAAGGAGCCCGGTGCGATGGGGGCGGATATCGCCATCGGCTCGTCGCAGCGCTTCGGGGTGCCGATGGGCTATGGCGGGCCGCATGCCGCCTTCATGTCCTGCCGCGACGAGCTGAAGCGCTCGATGCCCGGGCGGATCGTCGGCGTGTCGATCGACTCGCGCGGCAACAAGGCCTACCGGCTGGCGCTGCAGACCCGCGAGCAGCATATCCGGCGCGAGAAGGCGACCTCCAACGTCTGCACGGCGCAGGCGCTGCTGGCGGTGATGGCGAGCTTCTATGCCGTGTTCCACGGGCCGAAGGGGCTGCGCGCCATTGCGGAGCGGGTGCATTTCAATACCGTCCGTCTGGCGCAGGCGCTGCGCGACGCGGGCGCACGGGTGGAGCCCGAGGCGTTCTTCGACACGATCACCGTCGAGGTGGGCGTGGGGCAGGCGGGGATTCTGGCCGCGGCCCGGCATCGCGGCATCAACCTGCGCAAGGTGGGTCGCGACCGGGTGGGAATCTCGCTGGACGAGACCACCAACGCCGATGTGATCGCCCGGGTGCTGGACGCCTTCGGCATCCACGAGGCGGCGGCGGCGACAGTGGGGCTCGGCTTCCCCGAGACGCAGCTGCGCCAGAGCGACTATCTGACCCATCCGGTCTTCCAGATGAACCGGGCCGAGTCCGAGATGATGCGCTACATGCGCCGCCTGTCGGACCGCGACCTCGCGCTGGACCGCGCGATGATCCCGCTGGGCTCCTGCACGATGAAGCTGAACGCCGCTGCCGAGATGATGCCGATCACCTGGCCCGAGTTCGGTACGCTGCACCCCTTCGCGCCCGCGGATCAGGCGGCGGGTTATCACGAGGCGATCGGCGATCTCTCCGCGCGGCTCTGCGAGATCACCGGCTATGACGCGATGTCGATGCAGCCGAACTCCGGCGCGCAGGGCGAATATGCGGGGCTCCTGACTATCCAGGCCTATCACCGGGCGAATGGCGATCACCGCGACATCTGCCTGATCCCGGTTTCGGCGCATGGCACGAACCCGGCCTCGGCGCAGATGGCGGGGATGAAGGTGGTGGTGGTCAAGTCGGCGCCGAACGGCGATGTCGATCTCGACGATTTCCGCGCCAAGGCCGAGGCAGCGGGCAACCGGCTGGCGGCCTGCATGATCACCTATCCCTCGACGCATGGCGTCTTCGAGGAGACGGTGACCGAGGTCTGCGCGATCACCCACCAGTACGGCGGGCAGGTCTATATCGACGGGGCCAACATGAACGCCATGGTCGGGCTGGTGCAGCCCGGCAAGATCGGCGGCGATGTGAGCCACCTGAACCTGCACAAGACCTTCGCCATCCCGCATGGCGGCGGCGGTCCGGGCATGGGGCCGATCGGGGTGAAGGCGCATCTGGCGCCCTATCTGCCGGGGCATCCGGAGACGGGGGGCGAGGAAGGGCCGGTTTCGGCGGCGCCCTATGGCTCGGCCTCGATCCTGCTGATCTCCTGGGCCTATTGCCTGATGATGGGCGGGGCGGGGCTGACGCAGGCGACACGGGTGGCGATCCTCAATGCCAACTACATCGCGGCGCGGCTGCGCGGGTCTTACGATGTGCTCTTCATGGGCAACCGGGGGCGGGTGGCGCATGAGTGCATCCTCGACACCCGGCCCTTCGCCGAGGCGGGCGTGACGGTGGACGATATCGCCAAGCGGCTGATCGACAACGGGTTCCACGCGCCGACGATGAGCTGGCCGGTGGCTGGCACGCTGATGGTGGAGCCGACCGAAAGCGAGACGAAGGCCGAGATCGACCGGTTCATCACCGCGCTGCTGGCGATCCGCGAGGAGATCCGGGCGGTGGAGGCGGGCGAGATCACCGCCGAGGCGAGCCCGCTGCGCCATGCACCGCATACGGTCGAGGATCTGGTGGCCGAGTGGGACCGCAGCTATCCGCGCGAGCAGGGCTGCTTCCCCCCGGGGGCGTTCCGGGTCGACAAGTATTGGCCGCCGGTGGGGCGGGTCGACAATGCCTATGGCGACCGCAACCTGATCTGCATCTGCCCGCCGTTGGAAAGCTATCTCGACGCGGCGGAATGAACGTGTGCGCCTGCCCGGGGTCCGGGCAGGCGCTACACCTTAGGCGGCGCGGCTCTGCGGGGCGAAGCGGCTGTAGAAGCTCTCGCCCTTGTCAGCCATCTCGCGCAGCAGCTTCGGCGCGGCGAAGCGGTCGCCATGCCGCGCCGCCAGCCCGTCGCACAATTCCACCGCCCGCGCAGCGCCCAGCATGTCGAGCCAGCTGAACGGCCCGCCCGACCACGGCGCGAAGCCCCAGCCGAGGATCGCGCCGACATCACCCTCGCGGATGTCCATCAGCACGCCCTCCTCCAGCGCCCGAACCGCCTCCAGCCCCTGCACGAAGAGCAGGCGATGTTGCACCTCGGTCAGCTCCGGCTGCGCATCGGTGACCGGCCAGAGCCCCTCCAGCCCGTCCCACAGCCCCTGCCGCTTGCCCGCCGCGTCATAGGTGTAGAAGCCCGCGCTGGCCTTCTTGCCCAGCCGCCCCTGATCGGCCATGGCGAAGAGCACCGGATCCACCGCCCCGTCGGGATAGGCGTCGCCCATCGCGGCGCGGGTGGCCTTGGCGATCTTCACCCCGAGGTCGATCGAGGTCTCGTCGACCAGTTGCAGCGGCCCCAGCGGCATGCCGACCAACTTGGCCGCATTCTCGACCAGCACCGGCTCCACCCCTTCGGCCACCATGCGGATGCCCTCGTTGATATAGGGGATGATGCAGCGGTTGGCGTAGAAGAAACGGGCGTCGTTCACCACGATGGGTGTCTTGCGGATCTGGCGCACGAAGTCGAGCGCCTTGGCTACGGCGCGGTCGCCGGTTTCCTTGCCGCGGATGATCTCCACCAGCATCATCTTGTCGACCGGCGAGAAGAAATGGATGCCGATGAACTGCTCCGGCCGCTGGCTGGCCTTCGCGAGGCCGGAGATCGGCAGGGTGGAGGTGTTGGTGGCGAAGATGCAGTCGGGGCCGACGGCGGCCTCGACGCGGGCGGTGACCTCGGCCTTCACCTTGGGGTCCTCGAACACAGCCTCCACGATCAGGTCGCAGCCTGCCAGCGCCGCGTAATCGGTGGTGGCGGTGATGCGGGCCAGAACCTCGGCCTTCTTCTCGGCCGTCACCTTTCTGCGCTGGATGCCCTTGTCGAGCAGCGCCTCCGAATGGGCTTTGCCACGGTCCGCCGCCTCCTGCGCCGCGTCGATCAGCACGACCTCGATCCCCGCGTTGGCGCTGACATGGGCGATCCCGGCGCCCATCATCCCGGCGCCGATGACACCGAGTTTCCTCACCGACTGCTCGGGCAGGGCAGGGCGCAGCGCGCCCTTCTCAAGCGCCTCCTTGTTGATGAAGAGCGAGCGGATCATCGCCGTGGAAGAGGGGTTCATCAGCACATTGGTGAACCAGCGCGCCTCGATCTTCAGCGCCGTGTCGAAGGGCACCATCGCCCCTTCATAGACCGCGCTGAGCAGCGCCTTGGCCGCCGGATAGACGCCCATCGTCTTCGAATGCACCATGGCCGAGGCGCCGACGAAGGTCATGAAGCCCGCCGGGTGATAGGGCGTGCCGCCGGGCATCTTGTAACCCTTCTGGTCCCAGGGCTTCACCAGATCGGCTTCCTTCGCCGCCAGCACCCAAGCCTTCGCCCGGGCGAGCAACTCGTCGGCCGGCACCACCTCATCGACCACGCCCGCGGCCTTGGCCCCCTTCGGGTCCGACAGCTTGCCTTCCAGCAGCAGCGGCGCCGCCATCATCGCGCCCATCTTGCGCACCAGCCGCGTCGTGCCGCCGGCGCCGGGGAAGATGCCGACCATGATCTCGGGCAGGCCGATCCTGGCCTTCGGGTTCTCGGCTGCGAAGATGCGGTGGCAGGCGAGCGGCAGTTCCAGCCCGATGCCCAGAGCGGTGCCGGGCAGGGCGGCGGCGATCGGTTTGCCGCCCTTCAGGGTCTTCGGGTCCATCCCGGCGCGCTCGATCTTGCGCAGCACGGCATGCATCATCATCACGCCCTCGAAGACTGCCTTGGCCGGCTCCGCGCCGCCCTCCTCCTTCATCCGGGCGATGACGTTGAGATCCATGCCCCCCGCGAAATCCTTCTTGCCCGAGGTCAGCACCACCCCCTTCACCGCCGCATCGGCCAGAGCGCGGTCGATCATCCCGTCCAGCTCGGCAAAGCCCGCCAGCGACATGACGTTCATCGACTTGCCCGGCACATCCCAGGTGATGGTGGCGACGCCCTCGGCATCGACGGCATAGGTGAAATTGGTCATCTCGTCCTCCTCGCAGCCGGGGCTGCACATCTGTCTCGTCACCCAAGGCCGCGGTTCAGCGCGGCCCCTGCCACTCCGTCCCGTCCTTGTAGGTCAGCCGCACCGCGCCCTGATCGACCTCCAGTATCAGGTCGTGGTCGGAATAGACGCAGGTCTCGCGCGGGGCCCTGCTGCCGACCACGAGAAACCGCGCCTCGCTGTCGCTGCGGTTCAGGAAATGGTGGCCGTCGGGGTTGCCTGCCGGAAAAGCCGCGCAGTCGCCCGCGCGCATCACCGTCTCGCCCGCGTCCTGCACCAGCACGCATTCGCCTTCGGTCACCATGACGAACTCGTCCTCGGCATGGTGCCAGTGCCGCAGCGACGACATGGCGCCGGGCTGCAGGATCACCAGGTTGGCGCCGAACTGCGTCAGCCCGCCTGCGTCGCCCAGCCGGATCGATGAACGTCCGGCGACCATTTCGGCATAGGGCGAAGGATAGAGGGTTCCGGTCTTCACCGGACAGTTTGCGATATCGATGATGGGCATCACATCCTCTCGATGATGGTGGCCGCCCCCATGCCGGAGGCGATGCAGAGTGTGGCGAGGCCGACGCCCTTGCCGCTGCGTTCCAACTCGTCGAGCAGCGTGCCGATGATGATCGCCCCGGTGGCGCCGAGCGGATGGCCCATGGCGATGGCGCCGCCGTTCACGTTGACGATGCCGGGATCGACGTCGAAGGCCTGCTGGAAGCGCAGCACCACCGAAGCGAAGGCCTCGTTGACCTCGAAGAGGTCGATGTCGGAGACCTGCATGCCGGCGTCGCGCAGGATCTTCTCGGTCACCGGCACCGGGCCGGTGAGCATGATCGTCGGGTCGGTGCCGATCTTGGCCGTGGCGCGGATGCGAGCGCGGGGCGTGAGCCCGTGCCGCTCGCCGAAGGCCTTCGAGCCGATCAGCAGCGCGGCGCCTCCGTCGACGATGCCCGAGGAATTGCCGGCATGGTGAATATGCTCGATCCGCTCCAGATGCGGATACTTCATCATCGCCACCTTGTCGAAACCGGGCATCACCTCGCCCATGTCCTTGAAGGCGGGTTTCAGCGCGCCGAGGCTCTGCATGTCGGTGCCGGGGCGCATGTATTCGTCGCGGGACAGGATCGGCAGGCCGTTCTGGTCGCGGATCTCGATCACTGACCGGTCGAAACGCCCTTCGGCCCAGGCGGCGGCGGCGCGGCGCTGGCTTTCCACCGCCAGCGCATCGGCGTCGTCGCGCGAGAAGCCGTATTCGGTCGCGATGATGTCGGCAGAGATGCCCTGCGGCACGAAATAGGTTTTCATGGCAAGGCTCGGATCGACGGCGATCGCCGCCCCGTCCGAGCCCATGGCGACCCGGCCCATCATCTCGACCCCGCCGGCGATGTAAGCCTCGCCCGCGCCGCCGCGCACCTGGTTGGCGGCGAGGTTCACAGCTTCCATGCCGGAGGCGCAGAAGCGGTTGATCGAGAGGCCGGGGATGCGCTCGTCGAGATCCGACAGCAGCACCGCCGAGCGGGCAAGGCAGCCGCCCTGCTCGCCCACCTGGGTGACGTTGCCCCAGATCACATCCTCGACCGCGTGACCGTCGAGCCCGTTGCGCTCCTTCACTGCGTTCAGGAGCTTTGCCGACAGCGCCACCGAGGTCAGCTCGTGCAGCGCGCCTTCGGGGCGGCCCTTGCCGCGCGGGCTGCGCAGGGCGTCGTAGATATAGGCCTCGGTCATGGGGTCCTCCAGATCACGCGGTCGCCCGGTCCGACGGATTGCCGGGCATCAGGTCGTAGGGATGTTTCCACAAGGGCAGCGCCTCGAGCCGGCCGAGCCAGGCGTCGATGTTCGGCCAGTCGGCGCGGGTGAAGCCGAAGGGCTCGGGGTAGAAGAGATAGCCGCAGCAGGCGGTGTCGGCGATGGTCACCTGATCTCCCACCATCCAGCTGCGGCCGGCGAGGTGGTCGTTCAGCACGGTATAGGCCGTCTTCAGCCGGCCCTGCTGGAAGGCGATCACCTCGGCCGGGCGCTTCTCGGGCGGCAGGAAGTTCATCAGGAAGCGGGTGGAGCCCGCCTGTCCCGAGAGCTTGTGGTTGTCCCAGAACACCCAGCGCAGCACCTCGCGACGTTCCGCCGCCGAGCGCCCGCCGAGCTTGCCGGTCTTGGAGCTGACGTAGTCCTGGATCACTCCGGATTGCGTCAGCACCAGATCGCCGTCGGTGAAGACCGGCACCTCGCCCATCGGGTTCAGCGCCCGGAACTCCGGCGTGCGCGCCGCGCCGTTGAAAAAATCGACGAAGACCGGCTCCCACTCCATGTCGGCCAAGGTCAGGGTCAGCGCCGCCTTGTAGGCGTTGCCGGATTCGCCGAAGCAGTAAAGTTGGGCAGTCATGTCAGTCCCCTCCGCACCGGCGTTGCGCCGATTGTTGTCGTTGCTCCCAAAGTGGGTATCTGGGCCAGTAAGATGCCTCGGAGAAGCCGCCCCGGCCGGCATTGGTCATGCCCCTTCCGGGCTTGGCACCTCCTCATCGCTTGCGCGCCTCCAGTTCCGAGTTGAACAGGCGCAGGCGGTGGGTGAGGTTCTCTTGATCGGTCACCGAGGAGAAATTCTCGAAGAGGAAGGACAGCGCCTCGCCCTCGTCGAGCCCGGCCTCCTGGGCGAAGCGGCGCAGGTTGCGGTAGCCGTCCTCGGTCATGGCGACCGGAAAGCGGCGGGTGAGGCGCAGGCGCTTCGGCATCACGACTCCTCCGACTGGTGGGAGGTGACGCTGGCGACGAGCTCGGGGCGGGTCTCGCGGTCGGGGAGGGCGGCGATGTGGTTGACCCAAGGCGTGCGCGCCTCGACCCCGTGGTTCGCGGTCGGCGTGAAGGTGAAGCCGGGGGCGAGGCTGCCTGCCATGATCTCGGTCGTGTCTCCGCTGCGGTAGAACAGAGGCGTGCCGCAGGTGGCGCAGAAGCCGCGCTCGGCGAGGCTGGAAGAGGCCCAGGTGGCGGGGGTGCCATGCCAGACCACCTCGGAACTCAGCAGCTCCAGCAGCGGCACGAAGGCATTGCCGCTGGCGCGCTGGCACATGCGGCAGTGACAGAGCGTCGCCTTCTTCGGCCCCGCGGGCAGGCTGTAGCGGACGGCGCCGCATTGGCAGCCGCCCTTCGCCGCGGGTTCATGGCTCCAGCCGTCTCTCATCCGATCCTCCCGATCTCCTGGCCCGATCCTCTGGCCGGACCGAGCCTAGAACGCCTCGGCGGCGAGCGCCATGACAGGTTCGGCCCCGCTGCGGATGCGGGCAAGATGCATCGCCGTCGCCGGAAGCTGGCGCGCCATGTAGTAGCGCCCGGTGGCGATCTTGGCCTGATGGAAGTCGCGGTCCGCCGTTCCGGCATCGAGCGCCTCGATCGAGGCCTTGGCCATCCGCGCCCACATCAGCCCGAAACAGACATGCCCCATCATGTGCATGAAGTCGTAGGAGCCCGACAGCGCCGCGTCGGGGGTCTTCATGCCGTGCTCGGCAAAGAACATCGCCGCTTCCTGCAGATCCTTCGAGCCGGCCTTCAGCGGGTCGAGGAAGCCGGGCTTCAACCGCGCCTCGGCCTCGTTCTCCTTGATGAAGGCCTTGACCATGGCGAAGAAGGCCATGATCGGCTTGCCACCCTCGGCCGTCAGCTTGCGCCCGACCAGATCAAGCGCCTGGATGCCATTCGCGCCTTCGTAGATCATGGCAATCCGGGCGTCGCGGGCGAACTGGCTCATGCCATATTCCTCGATATAGCCGTGGCCGCCGAACACCTGCTGCGCCGCCACCGCCATCTCAAAGCCCTTGTCGGTCTGGAAGCCCTTGATGACCGGGGTCAGGAGCGAGATCATCCCCTCCGCCTCGGCATCGCCCTGCCGCACCGAGCGGTCGATCAGCTGCGCCCCCCAGAAGGTGAAGGCGCGGGCGCCCTCGACGAAGCTCTTCTGGTCCATCAGGTTGCGGCGGATGTCGGGATGCACGATCAGCGGATCGGCGGGGCCCGAGGTGGTGGCACCGCCCGAAACCGAGCGGCCCTGCAGACGGTCGCGGGCATAGAGCGCGGCGTTCTGATAGGCGGCCTCGGCCACGGCATAGCCCTGCAGGCCGACGCCGAGCCGCGCCTCGTTCATCATGGTGAACATGGCTTTCATGCCCTTGTGCAGATCGCCCAAAAGCCAGCCCTTCGCCCCGTCATAGTTCATCACGCAGGTGGCATTGCCGTGGATGCCCATCTTCTGCTCGATCTTGCCGACGGTCACGCCATTGCGCGCGCCGAGCGAGCCGTCGGGATTCACGAGGACCTTCGGCACGATGAAGAGCGACACGCCCCTGGTGCCCTCACCGCCGCCGGGAGCCTTGGCCAGCACCAGATGGATGATGTTCTCTGCCAGATCGTGATCGCCCGCGGAGATGAAAATCTTCTGGCCGGTGATGGCATAGCTGCCGTCATCCTGCGGCTCGGCCTTGGTACGCATCATGCCAAGATCGGTGCCGGCATGCGGCTCGGTGAGGTTCATGGTGCCGGTCCAGTCGCAGGTGACCATCTTCGGCAAATAGGTGCGCTTCTGCTCTTCCGTGCCATGGGTGTGGATCGCGGAATAGGCGCCGTGGGTCAGGCCCTGATACATGTTGAAGGCCATGTTGGCGCTCACGAACATCTCGTTCACCGAGGTGTGCATGAGATAGGGCAGGCCCTGGCCGCCGTATTCGGGGTCGCAGTCGAGCGCGGTCCAGCCGCCCTCCTTCATCGCCGCAAGCGCCGTGTCGAAGCCCGTCGGGGTGCGCACCACGCCGTTCTCCAGCCGGCAGCCCTCGCGGTCTCCCACCGGGTTCAGCGGTGCCAGCACGTCGCGCGCCACCTTGCCCGCCTCTTCCAGCACCGCCGCGGTGAAGTCGCGCTCCAGATCGTCGTAGCCGGGAATGCCGGTTTCGGTCACTTTCAACACGTCGTGCAGGATGAATTGCATGTCCTTGGCGGGGGCAGTGTAGCTCGGCATCGGTGTCTCCCTGTGATTATTCGGCGGCGCGGCGGAAGGCGGCAAGCGCCGTCTCCCCCCAGGCAAGCTGGTCCTTGAGTTCGGAAATCGCCTCGTCCAGTTCGGCGCGCTGCGCCTCCATCTGGGCAAGGCGGGTGCGGGCAACCTCGTAGGTGCGCATCAGCTGCACCTCCTGGCTGCCGTCGCGGTCGTAGAGGTCGAGCAGCTGGCGGATGTCCTCGAGGCTGAAGCCGAAGCGCTTGCCGCGCAGGATCAGCTTCAGCCGTGCGCGGTCGCGCCGGGTGAACAGGCGTTTCGTCCCGTCGCGGATCGGGAACAGCAGCTCCTTCGACTCGTAGAACCGCAGGGTTCGCGGCGTCACTTCGAACGCCTCGCACATCTCGCGGATCGTCAGCACATCGCGGGTCATCATCTCTCTCGCAGCTCTCTGAAGGCCAGTATCGGCGATCAGATGGGGCTCCGGGACAGCGTTACCAGATCAGTTGACGTTTACGTAAACGTGACGTGACGTCAAAATGCCGCGTGACGTCATGTCAGCTGGAGGGGCTCTCCAGCGCCGCCGCCGCCTGCTCGCGCAGCACCCTGAGATCGGCGATGGCGAGGTCCAGTTCGGTGCGCTGGCGGGTCAGTTCGGCCAGCTGGCGGTCGGCCATGTTCAACCATTCCTCCATCTGCGGGCGGGTGCCCTTCTGCTGGTAGATCAGCAGCCACTGGCGGATTTCCTCGAGGCTGAAGCCGAAGCGGCGGCCGCGCAGGATCAGCGTCATCCGCGCCACCTCGCGCGGGCCGTAGAAGCGCGACCGTCCGTCCTTCTCGGGCTGCAACAGTTCGATATACTCGTAATAGCGCAGCGTCCGGGGCGTGACTTCGAACTTGGCGCACATATCCTTGAAGGTCAGGCGGGTGTCGGGCATGGCGATCCTCCTTGGCGCAGGTTACGGCCAACCGGCAGGGGGCGCAATCGCGTCGCTTTGGGGTTGCGGGCGACGGCGGATGGGCGATGATGCGGCATCTTCCGAAAGGTCAGCCGGATGCCAGACAAGACCGACTTCGCCCGCCAGTTCATCGAGAGCATTCCGCATTCGCGGGCACTGGGGATGGAGCTGGACGAGCTCGGCGAGGGCACGGCGGTGATCTCGATGGCCTATGACAAGCGCTTCGTTGGCGATCCGGCGACCGGGGTGATCCACGGCGGCGCGGTCTCGGCGCTGATGGACACGGCGAGCGGGGCGGCGGTGATGTCGCGCCCCGAGGCGGGAGGCGCCACGGCGACACTGGATCTCAGGATCGACTACATGCGGCCCGCGACTCCGGGCCAGCGCATCGTCGCGCGGGCCGAATGCTATCACGTCACCCGCTCGGTCGCCTTCGTGCGCGTCACCGCCACCGACGAGGATGTGGCGCGCCCCGTGGCCACCGCCACCGGCGCCTTCACCGTGGAGCGCGGGGCATGAGCCGGCCTGCGCCCGAGCCGGTGCAGGTGATCAAGCAGCGCCGCGACGCCGCCCTGCGCGCCCTGGTCGGCGGCGTGCCCTACATCACCTATCTGGGCATCCAGTTCGACCGGCGCGGCGACGAGTTGACGGCGATCCTGCCCTTCGACGAAAAGCTGATCGGCAACCCGATCCTGCCCGCGATCCACGGCGGGGTGACGGCAGCCTTCCTCGAGGTCGCGGCGATCATCGAGCTGAGCTGGTCGACGCTCTGGCAGGAGATGGAGCAGGGCCGGCTCGACCCCGCCACCATCGAGGCGCATCTGCCGAAGCTGCCCAAGACCATCGATTTCACCGTCGACTACCTGCGCTCCGGCCTGCCGCGCGACGCCTACGCAAGGGCGCGGGTGAACCGTTCTGGGCGGCGCTATGCATCGGTGCATGTCGAGGCCTGGCAGGACAATCGCAGCCGCCTTTTTGCCCAGGCGACCGGGCATTTCCTGATGCCCGACCCGGCCTGAGCCCGGCCAGCCCATGCAGCCCGCGTCCTCCGAAGCCATTACCCATGCCCGCGTGCTGCGCATGGCGGTGCCGATCGTGCTGTCGAACGCGACGGTGCCGCTCCTCGGGGCCGTCGATACGGCGGTGGTGGGGCAGATGGGGATGGCCGCGCCGATCGGGGCGGTGGGCCTGGGCGCGGTGGTGCTGGCGACGGTCTACTGGATCTTCTCCTTCCTGCGCATGGGCACCTCGGGCCTTGCCGCTCAGGCGCATGGGGCGGGGGACGAGGCCGAACGCTCGGCCATCCTCTTGCGCGCGCTGATCATCGGCTTCGGCGCCGGGCTCTGCTTCATCCTCGCGCAGGTGCCGCTGGTCTGGGCGACCTTCAAGGTCGCCCCCGCCTCGGCCGAGGTCGAGGCGCTGACGCGGCAGTATCTGGCGATCCGGCTCTGGGGGGCGCCCGCGACCATCGGGCTTTTCGCCGTCACCGGCTGGCTGGTGGCGCTGGAGCGGACGCGGGGCATCCTGCTTTTGCAACTGTGGATGAACGGGCTGAACATCGGCCTCGACCTCTGGTTCGTCATCGGCTTCGGTTGGGGCGTGCCCGGCGTGGCCGCGGCCACGCTGATCGCCGAATGGAGCGGCCTCGCGCTCGGTCTCTGGCTCTGCCGCGAGGCCTTCGGGCCGGTGCTGCGCCGGGCCTGGGCGCGGGTCGGCGACCGGGTGGCGCTGGCGCGGATGGTGCTGGTCAACCGCGACATCATGGTGCGCTCGGTGCTGCTGCAGGCGAGCTTCACCACCTTCGTCTTCCTCGGCGCGGGCTTCGGCGACGTGACGCTGGCCGCCAACCAGGTGCTGCTGCAGTTCCTCGAGATCTCGGCCTATGCGCTTGACGGCTTCGCCTTTGCCGCCGAGGCGCTGGTGGGGCAGGCGGTGGGGGCGCGCTCGGTCGCCGGGGTGCGGCGGTCGTCGGTGATGCTCGGGCAATGGGGCGTGGGCGGGGCGGTGCTGCTGGCGCTGCTCTTCGCGCTGGCCGGGCCGCAGATCATCGACATCATCACCACCGCGCCCGAAGTCCGGGCCGAGGCGCGGCAGTTCCTGCCCTGGCTGGTGGCGGCGCCGCTGATCGGGGTGGCGAGCTGGATCCTCGACGGCATCTTCATCGGCGCCACCCAGACCCGAGCGATGATGCGGGCGATGCTGATTTCGGTGCCGATCTACGGCGCGGCGCTTCTGCTGCTCGTGCCGCTGATGGGCAATCACGGGCTATGGGCGTCGCTGATGGTGCTGAATGCTACCCGCGGCGTGACGATGCTGCTTGCCTATCCGAGGGTTGAACGGCAGGCGATGCTTTAACGGATCAGCCGGAAGGCCGCCGAGGCGCCCCAGCCTGCGATCACCGCCATGACCAGCGACAAGAGCCCGTAGATCAGCGGCTGCTCATGCGCCAGCGTGTAGACGAAGCGCTCCATCCCCGCCTTCTCGACGCCGATGCCGCTTTCCAGCGTATCGACCACCTCGCCGTCGCGGGTCAGGAAGATCCGCACCCGGTAGTTGCCTTCGACGAGGTTCGAGGGCAGCCGCACATCCGCGCGGAACAGCGTGTCTTCTGTCAGGGTGACGGTGCCCTCGTCCAGATGGTAGCGCCCCTCGTTCTCGCGGATGCGCTGCAAGGCATCGACGAAGGTCGGCGCCTCCTTGGCCTGGGCGCTGATCCCGACCGAGCTGATCAGCCGCGGGATGCTGATCTCGTAGCGCAGGTCGTTGGTGTCCGACAGGATGTCGCGCAGCGGCGCGGTGGTGGCGATGGCATAGAAGCTGGGCGCGCGATTGATCCGCACCTTGTCGCGGTTGATCCAGATGCCGACCCGCCGCTCCTTGCGGCGCACCACGACCGGCGTCGGCGGCCCCTCGACCGTGACGATCACCTGCAGCTGCCCGCCCTCGGGCTGGGGCTTGTCGCGCTTCACCGCGCCGTAGATCAGGATCTCCGACCCGGTGAAATCGGCGGTGATCGAGACGTTGTTCTGGCTCAGACCCAGCACAATGTTCTCGTCCTGCGCCAGCGCGGCGCAGGGCAGGAGAGCAAGCAGCAGGGTCAAGAGGCGGATCACGGCAGCATCCCCGGCGTCACCGAGTAGAACTCGGACGGGGTGATCAGCAGATCCAAGGCGATCTTGATGCTGACGACCAGAACCAGCAGCGCGAGCAGGATGCGCAGCTGCTCGGCCTTCAGCCGCACCCCGAGCCGCGCGCCGATCTGCGCCCCGATCACCCCGCCGACGATCAGCAAGAGCGCCAGCACCATGTCGACGGTCTGGCTGGTGACGGCATGCATCACCGTGGTGAAGGCGGTGACGAAGATGATCTGGAACAGCGAGGTGCCGATGACGACCTTGGTGGGCATGCCCAAGAGGTAGATCATCGCCGGCACCATGATGAAGCCGCCGCCGACCCCCATGATCGCCGCCAGAAAGCCGACCAGCCCGCCGACCATCATCGGCGGGATCACCGAGATGTAGAGACCCGAGGCGCGGAATTTCACCTTGAACGGCAGCCGGTGCACCCAAGTGTGGACATGCGACCGCTTCACAGGCTGGCCCGGCTTCTTCGACCGGCGCAGCGAGCGCAGGCTTTCCTGCAGCATCAGCGCGCCGACGAGGCCGAGGAAGAAGACATAGGCCAGCTGCACGAAGAGATCGACCTGCCCCAGCACCGAGAGGCGGGCGAAGACCCAGATGCCGATGGCCGAGCCGAACATCCCGCCCACCAGCAGCACCAGCCCCATGCGGAAATCGACCGCCTTGCGCTTGAGCTGCGCCAGCACGCCCGAGATGCTGGAGGCCACCACTTGATTGGCGCCGGTGGCCACGGCCACGGCGGGGGGGATGCCGATGAAGAACAGCAGCGGCGTGATGATGAACCCGCCGCCGACCCCGAACATGCCCGACATGAACCCGACGATGCCGCCCAGTCCCAGCAACAGGAATGCGTTTATGGAGACCTCGGCTATGGGCAGATAAAGCTGCATCGGATCGGGCTGTGCGGGAAAGGAATGGTGCGACAGACTTGCGCGCTGCGGCGAGCCTTGTCAAACAGATGTCAGGACTTAGCGATCATCGCAGCCGACGCAGGAATTCCCGCAACACCCGCTCCAGCTTGGCCGCGCCCAAGGGGGCCATCGCCTTGGTGTGTTCGTGGCTGATCGCCTCGTCGCTCATCCCCGCCGCCATGTTGGTGATGGTCGAGATCGCCGCCACCTTGAGCCCGAGGAAGCGCGCCAGGATGACCTCCGGCACGGTGGACATGCCAACGGCGTCAGCTCCGAGGATGCGGATCGCGCGGATCTCGGCGGGGGTCTCAAAGGAGGGCCCGGAGTACCAGGCGTAGACGCCTTCGGGCAGCGCCACGCCCACGGCCTCGGCGGCGGCGCGCAGGCCCGCCCGCAGATCGGGGTCATGCGCCGCCGTCATCGGCACGAAACGCGCGTCGGTCGGCTCGCCGATCAGCGGGTTCAATCCCGAAAAGTTGATGTGGTCATCGAGCAGCATCAGGTCGCCCGGCGGGATGTCGGGCCGCAGACTGCCCGCCGCGTTGGTGGCGATCAGCGACTCGGCCCCCAGCGCCTTCAGCACCTCCAAGGGCAGCCGCATCGCCGCCGGATCGCCCTTCTCGTAGTAATGCGCCCGCCCGCCGAAGACTGCGACACGCACGCCCTCCAGCTGGCCGATCATCAGCGTCGGGTTGTGCCCCGAGACGCCGCCCTGCGGAAAGCCCGCCAGTTCCTCGTAGGGGATCGCCACGCCCTCGACGGCGCTGGCGAGATGGCCGAGGCCGGAGCCGAGGATCAGCCCCAGCCGGACCGGCTCGTGCCCCGCCTTGGAGCGGATCAGCGAGGCAAGCATCTGGGCAGGCATTCAGCGTTCCTTCACATAGGGTTCGCCACCGGCGCGCGGCGGCGTGGCCTTGCCGACGAAGCCGGCGAGAATGACCACGGTCAGGATGTAGGGCAGGGCCTGCATGAACTGCACCGGGATGACGATGCCGCCGAGGTCGATGTTCTGATAGCGGTTGGAGATCGCCTCGAGGAAGCCGAAGAGCATGGTCGCTCCCAGCGCATACCACGGTCGCCATTTGGCAAAGATCAGCGCTGCCAGCGCGATATAACCGCGCCCGGCCGTCATCTCCTTGACGAAGCCCGCCGAGAGTCCGGTGGCAAGATAGGCCCCCGCCAGCCCGGTCAGCACGCCGCAGATCGCCACGGCGGCAAAGCGGATGCCCACCACCGAGACGCCCGCCGTATCAACCGCCGCCGGGTTCTCGCCCACGGCGCGTAGCCGGAGGCCGAAGCGGGTGCGGTAAAGCAGCCAGGCCGAGAGCGGCACCATCGCCACGGCGACATAGACGAGCGCCGTGTGGCCCGAGATCAGCTCGTAATAGATCGGGCCGATCACCGGCACCTCGCGCAGCGCCTCGGCGCCCCAGAGGGTGATGGGCGAGAAGCGCGCCGCGCCTTCCAGCGACGGGGTGCGGCCGCCGAGCGCGAACCAGTATTGCCCAAGCAGCACCGTCAGCCCCGAAGCGAGGAAGTTGATCGCCACCCCCGAGATTAGCTGATTGCCGCGGAAGGTGATCGAGGCGAGGCCGTGGATCGCCGACATCAGCAGCGCGGCGAAGACGCCCGCCGCAACTCCCAGCCAGACATCGCCGGTGACGAAGGCCGCCGCCGCCGAAAGGAAGGCCGCGGCCAGCATCTTGCCCTCGAGCCCGATGTCGAAGATCCCGGCACGTTCCGAGAACAGCCCGGCGAGACAGGCCAGCAGCAGCGGCGTGCCGAGGCGGATGGTGGAATCGAGGATCTGCAGAACCGTGTTCAGGTCCATCACTTCGCCCCCCGCCCTGCGCGCGCGAACAGCCATTCCACGGGTTGCCGCACCATGTTGTCCAGCGCCCCGGTGAACAGGATCACCAGCGCCTGGATGACGGTGATCAGCTCGCGCGGGATCTTGGTCCAGAGTGCCAGTTCCGCCCCGCCCTGGTAGAGGAAGCCGAAGAGGATCGCCGCGAGGAACACCCCGAACGGATGGCTGCGCCCCATCAGCGCCACCGCGATGCCGATGAAGCCCGCGCCCTCGACCGAGTTCAGCACCAGACGGTTCGCCTCCCCCATGACGTTGTTGACGGCCATCATCCCGGCGAGCCCGCCGGAGATCAGCATGGCGTACATGGTGATGCGGACTGGCCTGATCCCGGCATAGACGGCCGCCTTTTCCGACTTGCCGAAGGCGCGGATCTGATAGCCGAGCCGGGTGCGCCAGATCAGCACCCAGACCAGAACGCAGCAGGCCAGCGCGAGGAACAGGCTGACATTGGCGGGGGTGCTGGTGGAGAAGGGGATGCCGACCGCGCCGAGAATCTCGCCCAGACCGGGCAGGTTGGTCTCGGCCGGAAAGCGCGCCGTCGCCGGGTCCATCGAGCCCACCGGGCGCAGCATGTTGACCAGCAGGTAGTTCAAGAGCGAGGCGGCGATGAAGTTGAACATGATCGTGGTGATCACGATATGGCTGCCGCGCTTCGCCTGCAGCCAGGCGGGCAGGGCGGCCCAGAGCGCGCCGAACAGCGCGCCGCAGACCACCGCGCCGATCAGCGCCAGCGACCAGTGCGGCCAAGGCACCATCAGGCAGACCAGCGCCACGCCCAGTCCGCCGAGGCTCGCCTGCCCCTCGCCGCCGATGTTGAAGAGCCCGGCATGGAAGGCCACCGCCACCGCCAGCCCGGTGAACATGAAGTTGGTCGCGTAATAGAGCGTGTAGCCCCAGCCGTAGCTGGAGCCGAGCGCGCCGGTCACCATCAGCTTCATCGCCTCGACCGGGTTCTCGCCGATGGCGAAGATCACGACCGAGGAGATCGCGAAGGCGATGAGCAGCGACAGCAGCGGCACGAGCAGTGCGTCGGCCCAGGGCGGCATCTTCTGCATCAGGCGGCGCCCTTCACATCGTCGACCCCGGCCATAAGCAGCCCCAGGTCGCGTTCATCGGTGGTGGCGGGATCGCGGAAGCCCATGATCCGGCCGTCGAACATCACCGCGATCCTGTCTGACAGGCTCATGATCTCGTCAAGCTCCACGCTCACCAGAAGCACCGCCTTGCCCGCGTCGCGCAGCGCCACGATCTGCTTGTGGATGAACTCGATCGCGCCGATGTCCACCCCCCGCGTCGGCTGGCCGATCAGCAGCAGGTCGGGGTTGCGCTCGATCTCGCGCGCCACGATCAGCTTCTGCTGGTTGCCGCCGGAGAAGTTCTTGGCCGCCAGCGTGCAATCCGGCGGGCGCACGTCGAAACGCTCCATCTTGCGGCGGGTATCCTCGCGCAGCGCCTCGTTGTCCATGAGGAGCGCGTTCTTCTGGTACTCCGGCTCGTTGTGATAGCCGAAGGCCACGTTTTCCCATGCGGTGAAATCCATGATCATGCCGAGGTGCTGGCGGTCCTCCGGCACATGGGCGATGCCCTGCAGCCGCCGTGACTGGCCGTCGGAATGCTTGCCGCTGAGGTCGAGCTCGGTTCCGTTCAGCTTCACCGTGCCGGTGCCACGCGCGATGCCGCCCAGCACTTCCAGCAGTTCGGACTGCCCGTTGCCCGCCACCCCGGCGATGCCGAGGATCTCGCCCGCACGCACCGAAAGCCCGATGCCCTTCAGCCGCTCCACCCCGGTCTCGTCGCGCACATGCAGGTCCTGCACCTCGAGCACGGTGCGCCCGGGCGTGGCAGGCGCCTTGTCGACGCGCAGGAGCACCTTGCGCCCCACCATCAGCTCGGCCAGCTCCTCGGGGCTGGTCTCGGCGGTCTGCACCGTCGCCGTCATCTGCCCGCGCCGCATCACGCTCACCGTGTCGGTGATCTCCATGATCTCGCGCAGCTTGTGGGTGATGAGGATGATCGTCTTGCCCTGCTCGCGCAGCCCCTTGAGGATGCGGAACAGGTGGTCGGCCTCGGCGGGGGTCAGCACCCCGGTCGGCTCGTCCAGAATGAGGATGTCGGCCTGCCGATACAGCGCCTTCAGGATCTCAACCCGCTGCTGATGCCCGACCGAGAGATCCTCGATCCGCGCATCGGGATCGACCTCCAGCTCGTATTCGCGGGCGAGATCGGCAAGCGCCTTGCTCGCCTTGGCCAGCGAGGGGCGCAGCAGGCGGCCTTCCTCGGCGCCGAGGATCACGTTCTCCAGCACGGTGAAATTCTGCACCAGCTTGAAATGCTGGAACACCATGCCGATGCCGGCGCGGATGGCGCTCTGGCTGTCGGGGATGGGGGTGAGCCTGCCGCCGATGTAGATCTCGCCCGCATCGGCCCGGTAGAAGCCGTAGAGGATCGACATCAGCGTCGACTTGCCCGCGCCATTCTCGCCGATGATGCCGTGGATCGACCCGCGCCGCACCTGGATCGAGATGTCCTTGTTGGCCTGCACGGGGCCGAACGATTTGGAGATCCCCCGCAATTCGATTGCGAGGGAGTCCGGGGCGGCAGCTGCCTGTCGCCCCTGTTGCCGTTCAGCCGCCATTCAGAACGACGCGGCCGGGCAGGTGTTATCGGTCATGTAGTCATGCACCTTGATCTCGCCCGACTTGATCTTGGCGGCTGCCTCGTCCACCGCGGCCTTCATCTCCGGGGTGATGAGGGCGGCGTTGTTGTCGTCCAGCGCGAAGGCCACGCCGTCGTTCGACAGGTCGGCCATCGTGATGCCCGGTTCGACCGCCTCGCCCGCTGTGAAGGCGTCGAACACGGTGTTGTCGACGCGCTTGACCATCGAGGTCAGCACCTTGCCCGGGAACAGGTGGTTCTGGTTGCTGTCGACGCCGATCGAGAGGATCCCCTCGTCCGCGGCCGCCTGCAGCACGCCCATGCCGGTGCCGCCCGCCGCGGCATAGATCACGTCCGCGCCCTGCGATTTCTGCGACTTGGCGAGCTCGCCGCCCTTCACCGGGTCGTTCCACGCCGCCGGGGTGGTGCCGGTCATGTTCAGGATGACATTGGCCTCGGCCTTCACCGCCTTGACGCCCTGCGCATAGCCGCAGCCGAACTTGCGGATCAGCGGGATGTCCATGCCGCCGATGAAGCCGACGGTATCGGTCTTGGAGGCCATCGCCGCCAGCATGCCGACGAGGTAGGAGCCCTGCTCCTCGGCGAAGACCACCGATTTCACGTTGGGCTGCTCCACCACCATGTCGATGATGACGAACTTGGTGTCCGGATAGTCCGGCGCCACCTGACCCAGCACGTCGCCGAAGGCGAAGCCGGTCATCACGATCGGATTCGAACCGGTCTCGGCCAGCCGACGCAGCGCCTGCTCGCGCTGCGCTTCCGACTGCATCTCCAGCTCCTTGTAGGTGCCCCCGGTCTCGGTCACCCAGCGGCTCGCGCCACCGAAGGCGGCCTCGTTGAAGGACTTGTCGAACTTGCCGCCCAGATCGTAGATCAGCGCCGGTTCGGCGAGCGCCATGCCAGCGGTCAGCGCCAGCGTCGCCGCCCCGCCTGCAAGAGTTTTCATCAGGGTCATAAAGCTCTCCCGGTTGTCGTTTTTTCCTGGCGACTGCCGGCGCCCGGGCCTCCGGCCGCCTCAGTCTCGGAGACACTGTAGGGCGGAAGCGGAGGAAACGGTCAACAGATATTTGTGAGACGCTGCGGCGGAATTGACCTTCGGATCAAAGAACTGGCGCCGCCCTGCGGCTGCCGCAGCGTCAGACCGGCGCGCGGGTAAGCACCAGCGCATCGACCGGCCCCGCCGCCGTTGCGTAGTAGCCGCGCCGCCGCCCGGCCTGCCGGAACCCCGCCGCATCGTAGAGCGCAAGCGCCGCGCCATTATCCGCCGCGACCTCGAGAAAAACGCTCTCGGCCTGTCGCGCCCGTGCCTCGGCGAGAAAGCCCGCCACCAGCCGCGCGCCGATCCCCTGCCGCCGCGCCTCGGGCGCCACCGCGAGCGTCAGCAGCTCCGCCTCGCCGGCGATGGCGCGGCCCATCAGGAACCCCTGCGGTTCGGCCAGAAGGAACACCCCGGTGCTCTCCAGCAACGCCGCGATCTCTGCCGCCGACCAGGGCCGCGGCACGGTGAACACTCGGCCATGCAGCGCCGCGAGGGCGTCGGGCGTCATGGCAGGATCACTGGCGGCGGGTCGGAGGGCGGGGCGGCATCGGCGCCGCGCAGGTAGAAGGGCGCCGGCCGCGGCTGTTCGCTGCCGAGCCGCCCCAACGCCACCCGGGCAATCGCCTCGGCCAGCGGATAGAGCGGCGCCAGCGCCCCGTCACCCGCGGCACTCCCCACGCGCCACGACGCGCCGACCTCCAGACCCTCCAGCACCGCCATCCGCGCCGTCGCGTCGCCGTCGCGCAGATAGACCTCGCCGCGCCGTGCATCCTCCATCACCGCGACCGGCTCCGGCAGCCCCAGCGCCAGCGCGTCGAAGCGCGTGACCCCGATCGCCGGAACGCCGAGCCCCAGCGCCAGCCCGCGCGCCGCCGCCACCGCGATCCGCACCCCGGTGAAATTCCCCGGTCCCGTGCCCACCGCCAGCGCCGCCAGATCGCGCCAGCCCGCCCCGGCCTCGGCCAGCAATTCCTCCAGCAGCGGCATCAGCCGCTCGGCCTGACCCTTCTCCATCGGCTCCAGCCGCGAAGCGACCAGCCGCTCGCCCGACAGCAAAGCGGCCGCGCAATGCGCGGCCGATGTGTCGAAGGCCAGGATCAGCGGATCAGGCGGCAACCGGACGCACTTCCAGCACTTCCGGGATGTAATGCCGGAGCAGGTTCTCGATCCCCATCTTCAGCGTCAGCGTCGAGGAGGGGCAGCCGGCGCAGGCGCCCTGCATGTGCAGGTAGACCACGCCGCGGTCGAAGCCGTGGAAGGTGATGTCGCCGCCGTCCTGCGCCACGGCAGGCCGCACGCGGGTGTCGAGCAGCTCCTTGATCTGGCGGATCACGTCGCTGTCCGGCCCTTCGGTCACCGCATGGCCCGAAGCCGCCTGCTCGCCCTCGATCACCGGGGCGCCCGACTGGTAATGCTCCATGATCGCGCCGAGGATCGACGGCTTGATGTGATCCCAAGCCACGTCCTCGGCCTTGGTCACGGTGACGAAATCGGTGCCGAAGAACACGCCGCTTACCCCGCCGGTGGCGAAGATGCGCCGCGCCAGCGGCGAGCTGCCCGCGGCCTCGGCCGAGGCGAAATCGGCCGTGCCCATCTCCAGCACGGTCTGGCCGGGCAGGAATTTCAGCGTGGCGGGGTTCGGCGTGGATTCGGTCTGGATGAACATGGCAGGGCCTCCGGGGTCAGTCACCGATATGCGCCCGGCAGGGCCACATGTCAATATTTGGAACCGTTCTAAAGTGCGCCCGACCCGGAAACCCCGCCCCCTGCCGCTTCTTCCTGGCCCGAATACTCACGGCAGGTCCGCCCTTGGCGCCACGCCCGGCGTCTCGCGCCAAGGCGCCCGTCAGGGCGGCAAATTCCTTTCTTCAAGGAATTTGTCCTGCCCTTCTCAGGTGATCGCCTCCAGCCGCTCCTTCGACATCTCGCCCGGCACGATGGTGATCGGGATCGGCAGGTTGCCGGAGTTGCGGCTCATCTGCGTGACGAGAGGCCCGGGGCCCGCCTTGTCGGTGCCGGCCCCCAGCACCAGGATGCCGATCGCCGGATCGTCGCGCACTTGTGCCAGGATCTCCTGAACCGGATCGCCCTCGCGGATCACCAGCTCCGGGTCGATGCCCTGCCGGTCGCGCATCCATTTGGCGAAGACCTCGAAATGCGCCTCGATGCGCTCACGCGCCTCGGTGCGCATCAGGTCCGCGACCCCCATCCAGTGCTGGTATTCCTCCGGCGGGATGATCGACAGGATCTGAACCCCCGCGCCGGTATGGGCGGCGCGCAGCGCGGCAAAGCGCATGGCGTTCAGGCATTCGCGGCTGTCGTCCAGCACGACCAGAAACTTGCGCATCATCTTCCCCCTGTAACCGCCGGATCATGGCCGATCCGCCCAGCCTCTGGCAAGCACTCACCCGGCGGAATGCGCCCAGTCCATGTAGAGCGAGCGCACAAGACGGGTGATCGGCCCAGGCTGGTAGCGGGTGCCGTCGAACTCCGACACCGCCATCACCTTGGAGAAGTTGCCCGACAGGAACACCTCGTCCGCCGCGTGGAAATCCTCGAAGCTCAGCACCGTCTCGACGACATCCATACCGTCGGCCCGCAGGTTGGCGATGTGCCGCGCCCGGGTGATGCCCGACAGGAAGGTGCCGTTGGCGATCGGGGTGAAGACCACGCCGTCCTTCGCCATGAAGACATTGGCGGTCGCCGTCTCGGCCACGTTGCCCATGGCATCGGCCACCAGCGCATTGCCGAAGCCCTTGGCCTTCGCCTCGACCAGCATCCGCGCGTTGTTGGGGTAAAGGCAGCCCGCCTTGGCGTTGCAGACGTTGTCCTCCAGCACCGGGCGGCGGAAGCGGGTGCGGGTGAGGGTGGTCGTGGCCTCCGCCGAGGGCATCGGCACCTCCTCGAGGCAGAGCGCGAAGCCGGTGGAGCCTTCCTTCGGCGCAACGCCCAGATCCGAGCCGTCCAGCGCCCAGTACATCGGCCGGATATAGACCGCCTGCCCCGGACCGTAGGCCTTCAGCCCCTCGCAGGCGATGGCGACCATCTCTTCGGTTTCGACGGTCGGTGTGATCATCAGGGCTTCGGCGCTGCGGTTGACCCGGGCGCAATGCAGCTCCAGATCCGGCGCCACCCCGTCGAACTGGCGCGCCCCGTCGAAGACGGAGGAGCCCTGCCAGAGCCCGTGATCGGCGGCGCGCATCACCGCCACGTCGCCGTCATGCCATTTTCCCTCGAAGAAGGTGCGGATATTGGTGCCGAATGCCATGCTGGCTCTCCCTTTTGGTGGCGGCACTAAACCACTCCCGCTCGCCGGGGTCCAGCGGGGGAGGGCCGCAGGGCAGGGGCGGGAAAGGGAAAATCCCGGACCTGCGCAAGCGGCAGGCCCGGGCGATCGGGGCAGGGCGACGTCGGGGGGACAGGACCGGCCCGGATCGGCGATGGCGTCGCTGGAGACTTGTCGCAGATCAATGAATCCGGGGCGTGACAAAGGCCTCGCACGGCGGCGGGAATCCCCTCCGCACGGCTTCGTGAATTGTCCGGTATCGGCGGATGCTGCCAGAGTTCGGGCAATCGCCACGAGAGCTTCAGGATGGCGAAACAGGCAGTCGAATCAGCAGGTTTACCATGAAACAACGTGGCATCTTTTCCTTCGCGGCGGCGGCCCTCGCGGGCGTTGCCCTCGCCTCTCCCGCGGCAGCACAGGCGGAGCCGGTCACGGGCCCGGCCCCCGCCTCCTGGCGCGCGCATTTCGCGGCGCTGGATCAGGGCGCGATTCTCGCCGACCGCAGCGCGCAAGTGATCCATTTCTGGTCCGAGTCCGGGGCGGAGTACCGGGTCTTCCCGCTGCTCGCCGGGCAGGAGCTGCGCTCGGGCGAGACGCGGGTGATCCGCAAGGTCGAGGGGCCGACGTGGCGGCCCTCGCCGCTCCTGCGCTCGCGCAACCCGCGCCTGCCTGCGATGGTGCCGCCGGGGCCGGGCAATCCCTTGGGCAGCCACGCACTCTATCTGGCGCAGGAGGGGCTGCGGATTCATGGGGTCGCCGAAGACCCCGAGGCCCGGGCCGAGGAGAGCATCGCCCTGGCCAACGCCCATATCGCCGAGCTTTTCGCGCTGGTACGGGTCGGGGCCCCGGTCCGGCTGATCTAGGCGAGCCGCCGCAGCATCCGGAGCGAGGCACTCTGCACCAGCCCGGCCAGCACCCCGGCGAGCGACAGGAGCAGCCCTGCCACGGCCGCCGCCAGTTGCCACATCACCTCCGACCAGCGGATCGTGGCGCGCAGGAAGCGGGCCTTGCCCAGCACCTCCAGCCGTCCGACCGTGCGCGGCCCCAGCGCCTCGGCGCCATTGGCAAGCCGGCGGGCGTCGGTGGCGTCATCGACGTAGCGCAAGAGGTGCAGCGTCTGCGCAGGGGGCAGGGCGGTGCCGAGGCGCTGCACGCCCTGCATCACCTCGGCCAGAGGGCGCACCTCGGCCTGCCGCACCAGCCGCGAGAGGTCGTCGGTCGAGCGCGCGGCAGGCAGCGCCGCCCAATCCACGCCACTGCGCAGCGAGCGCTCCATCATCCCGACCAGCCGAGGCGAGAGAAGCCGCATCCTGCGCGCGATCCGCACGGTTCCGGCGCCGAGCTTCAGCGAGACGGTCGTGCCACCGCTGGCGACCACCGCCGCCGTCGCCGTCAGCCCCACGGCGGAGAGCGCGAAATCGAGCTGGTCCACCTCGGTTCCGGTCATATAGTTCCAGCCCGCCCGCCCGATCCCCATCACGTCGCCGGCGCTGGTCAGCACCATCGGCGCTTGGCACAACAGCTCCGCCGACAGCGCGCATTGCGCCGGATCGATGGCACAGCGGGCGCAGGAGTCGGCCATGGCCAGCAGGCTGGTATCCTCGGCCCTGAGCGCAGCGATCCGGTCGGTCAGTTGCACGGGCAGCGGCCGGGCGCGCTCCTCGGCCACCTCCAGCAGCGCGTCGATCACCACCCAGTTTCGCGGGTCGTCATGCAGCGCCAGCCGCAGCTTCTCGGTCAGCGCATCCGGCGTGGCATGGGTCGCCATCAGCCGCTCGGTCGCCGCCTCGATCCCCGCCGCGCCGCGATCCACGAAGGGCCGCAGCGCGGGGTCACGGGCGATCTGCATCCCCGTGAGCAGCGTCATCGCCAGCGACGCCGCCAGAAGCAGCGTCAGACCGGCGCGCGCCGCGCGGCGGATCAGCGCCGTCGCGATCGGATCATGCCCACGATCCCGTAGACATCCTCCAGAATGGGCCGGGCGATCGCCTCGGCCCGGTCGGCCCCGTCGCCGAGGATGCGGTCGATCTCGGCCGGGTCCTGCATCAGCCGGGTCATCTCGGTGGTGATCGGCGACAGATGCGCCACCGCCAGATCGGCCAGCGCCGGCTTGAAGCTGCCGAAGGGCGCGCCCGCGTGTTCGGCCATCACCGCCTCGGGGGTGATCCCGGCGAGGGCGGCATAGATGTTCACGAGGTTGCGCGCCTCGGGCCGGTCTTTCAGGCCTTCGACCGTCTCGGGCAGGGGCTCGGGGTCGGTCTTGGCCTTCTTGATCTTCTTGGCGATGGTGTCGGCGTCGTCGGTCAGGTTGATGCGCGACTGGTCCGAGGGATCGGATTTCGACATCTTCTTGCTGCCATCGCGCAGGCTCATCACCCGCGTCGCCGCGCCCTCGATCATCGGCTCGGTGATCGGGAAGAAGTTCACGCCGTAATCGTTGTTGAACTTCGCCGCGATGTCGCGTGTCAGCTCCAGATGCTGCTTCTGATCCTCGCCCACCGGCACATGCGTCGCCTTGTAGGCAAGGATGTCCGCCGCCATCAGCGCCGGATAGGCGAAGAGCCCCAGCGAGGCGTTCTCGGAGTTCTTGCCCGCCTTGTCCTTCCACTGGGTCATGCGGCCCATCCAGCCCATCCGCGCCACGCAGTTCAGGATCCACGCGAGTTCGGCATGGGCCGAGACCTGGCTCTGGTTGAACAGCACCGAGCGTTTCGGATCGACGCCCGAGGCGATGAAGCCCGCCGCTGCCTCGCGCGTCTGCTGGCGCAGCTTTTCCGGGTCCTGCCAGACGGTGATCGCATGCATGTCCACGAGGCAGTAGACCGTCTCGATCCCGTCGTTCTGCTTCTCGGCGAAGCGCTTCAGCGCGCCGAGATAGTTGCCAAGCGTCAACCCGCCCGAAGGCTGGATGCCGGAGAAGATGCGGGTCGGGAAAGCCTGAGGCGTTTGGACCGGCTCGGCCATGGGGATGCTCCGTCTGGAAAAGGGTTCGGTTTCGGCTTATCGCTGGGGGGAAGGCCCGTCAATCAACTGGGCATGAGGCAAGAATGCACAAAGACCTGAACGCGCCGCCGCTCAATCCGCTGCCGACGGCGGTCTGGCTGCTGGCCCTGCCCATCGCCGCGATGGAGGTGGTGCTGAGCGCCGGAGCCAGCGGGCTGCTGGCCAACCCCGCGGCCGAGGGCTGGCGGCTGGATGCGGTGCAGCGCTTCGCCTTCTTCCCCGACCTCATGCGCCGCATGATCGAGGCGGGCCAGTTCCCCTGGCAGGGCATGCTGCGGCTGGTGAGCTATCCGCTGGTCCATGGCGGCTTCACCCATGCGCTGATGGCGGTGGTGATCCTGCTCGCCCTGGGCAAGATGGTGGGAGAGGTATTCAAGACCTGGGCGATGGTGCTCGTCTTCCTCGGCTCGGCACTCGTGGGGGCGCTGGCCTATGCCATGGTGCCGGGGCTTTCGACGCCGCTGATCGGCGCCTATCCGGCGGTCTACGGGCTGATCGGCGCCTTCACCTTCCTGCTCTGGGTGAACCTCGCCGCCAAGGGCGCGAACCAGTATCGCGCCTTCTCGCTGATCGGGCTCCTGCTGGGGATCCAGCTTCTGTTCGGGCTGCTCTTCGGTGGCGGCTTCGAATGGGTGGCCGATATCGCGGGCTTTGCCACCGGCTTCGTTCTGTCCTTCGTGGTCAGCCCCGGCGGCTGGGCCCGGGTGAAGGCCAAGCTGCGCCGGCGCTGATCAGCGCCGCCGCAGGTTGCGCAGGTCGGACAGGCGGAAGGCGCCGATCAGGCTGCCGATGCCGAAATAGGCGACGATCCCCAGCCCGACCAGAAGCGCGAGCCCAAGGTAGCGCCAGCCGGCGCTGCCCAGAAGCGGCCCCAGCAGGATGTTGCCGGCGACCAGCACGCCCCCCATCGCCAGCGCGGCGAGCAGGATGCGCGGCATCCGCTGGCGAAACCGCTCGTCCAGCCGCGAGGCCGAGCCCATCGCGCGCGAGCCGAGCCAGAGCTGCCAGACCATGACCCAGGCCGAAACGGTGGTGGCCAGCGCCGCCGCCAGAAAGCCGATCACCGGCATCAGCGCGACGGCGAAGGCCACGTTCACCACCATCGAGATCAGCGCATAGTAGAAGGGGCGGCGGCTGTCCTCGCGGGCGTAGAACAGCGGCTGCAGCACCTTGTGCAGCACGAAGGCCGGCAGCCCGAGGCCGTAGGCCGCCAGCGCCAGCGCGGTATTGGCTGTATCGTCCGGGCCGAAGGCGCCGCGCTCGAACAGCACCGAGATCAACGGCATCGAGATCACCACCAGCGCCACGGCGGCCGGCACCGTCAGCATCAGCGCAAATTCGGCACCCCGGTTGAACGAGGATCGCCCGCCGTCCTCGTCCCCTGCGCGCAGGCGGCGCGAGAGATCGGGCAGAAGCACCGTGCCGATGGCGATGCCGACGACGCCCAGGGGCAGCTGATAGAGCCGGTCGGCATAGGAGAGCCATGCCACCGCGCCGTCGGTGAAGCTCGCCACCTGACGGCCGACCAGCAGGTTGATCTGCACCACCCCGCCCGACAGCACCGCGGGTGCCGCGATGATCGCCAGCCGCTTCAGCTCCGGCGTCAGCCGCGGCAGGCCCGGCGTCAAAGCAAAGCCGATCCGCTTGGCCGCATACCAGGTGAAGGCCAGTTGGGCCACGCCCGTCACCGGCACCGTCCAGGCCAGCGTCAGCCCCATGTCCCAGCCCGCCGCATCGGCCATCAGCATCGCGGCGATGAACATCAGGTTCATCAGCACCGGCACGAAGCTCGCCTCGGTGAAGCGCCCGAAGGCGTTGAGCACCCCCGACAGTAGCGCCACCAGCGAGATGAACAGGATGTAGGAGAAGGAGATCCGACCGAAGGTCACCGCCATGTCGAAGCGCGCGTCTCCCACGAAGCCCGAGGCCATGGCCCAGACCAGATAGGGCATCGCCAGCGTGCCGATCAGCGTAAACAGGATCAGGATGCCCGCCAGCCCGTTGAAGGCGTCGCGGGCAAAACGCTGCGCATCCTCGCCCGCCTCCAGCTTCTTGGCGAACATCGGCACGAAGGCCATGTTGAAGGCGCCCTCGGCGAAGAAGCGGCGGAACATGTTGGGCAGCGAGAAGGCGATGAGGAAGGCCTCGGCCACCGGCCCGGCACCCAGATAGGCCGCCATCATGATGTCGCGCGCAAAGCCCACGCCACGGCTCAGCAGCGTCCAGCCGCCCACCGTGACGAAGCCCTTCACCAGTCCCACGGGCTTCACGAGCGCGCCCGTTCCGCGCCTTCGGCGATCGCCTGCCGCAGCTTGCGGTCCAGCGTCTCCTGCCGGGACTTGGTGTGCAACTTCAAACCGAACATGTCTTTCACATAGAAGGTGTCGACCACCTGCGCCCCATAGGTCGCGATCACGGCGGACGCAATGTAGATGTTGTTCGCCGCCAGCGTCCGCGTCAGGTCATAGAGCAGCCCCGGACGGTCGCGGGTATCGACCTCGATGATCGTGTAGATCTCCGATCCCTCGTTGTCGAAGGCGATATGCGTCGGGAAGCGGAACTGGCTGTCGCGCTTCTTGATCTTGTCGCGGTCCTTCAGCGCCTCGCGCGCCACGACCTCGCCCTTCAGCGTCTTGTCGATCATGCTGCGCAGACGGGGCAGGCGGGCGATCTCGTAGGGCGAGCCCTCGGCATCCTGGATCCAGAACACCGCCGTGGCATAGCCGTCCTTCGATGTGTAGGTCCGCGCATCCACGACGTTCGCCCCGACCAGCGCCAGCGCGCCTGCGAGACGCGAGAAGATGCCGGGATGGTCCTCCAGCGCGAAACAGGCGCGGGTGGCATCGCGATGCGGATCGGGGTGCAGGTCGATGCGGATCTCGTTGTCGGGCAGGTCGAGCAGCATCGAGGCGAAGACGGTGTGCGTCGCGGTGGACAGCGCCTGCCAGTAGGGCGGGTAATGCCGGGCGAGCTCGGCGCGCAGGTCCTTCGGGTCCCAGTCCGCCAGCGCCTCGCGCAGCGCGCGCTTGGCCTCGTCGGCCCGGTTCTCGCGGTTCAGCGTCTCGAGCCCGCCCTCCAGCGCCGTCGCGGTGTCGCGATAGAGCTGGCGCAGAAGCTGTGCCTTCCAGTTGTTCCATGTTCCCGGCCCGACGCCGCGGATGTCGCAGACCGTGAGCACCGTCAGCAGGTCGAGCCTGCGGCGGGAACGGACGATCTTGGCGAAGTCGCGCACCGTGCGCGGATCGCCGATGTCGCGCTTCTGCGCCATGTCCGACATCACCAGATGGTAGCGCACCAGCCATTCCACCGTCTCGGCTTCCTCGGCGTTCAGCCCCAGCCGCGGCGCCAGCCGGCGCACGATCTGCGCGCCGAGGATCGAGTGATCCTCGGGCCGCCCCTTGCCGATGTCATGCAGCAGGAGCGCCACATAGAGCACCCGCCGGTTCACCCCCTCGGTCAGGATGCGCGAGGCGATCGGCAGCTCCTCCACCAGCTCGTTGCGCTCGATCTGGGCGAGGGTGGAGATGCACTGGATGGTGTGCTCGTCGACCGTGTAGTGATGGTAGACGTTGAACTGCATCATCGCCACGATGCGCTCGAATTCCGGGATGAAGGCGCCGAGCACGTCGAGCTCGTTCATCCGCCGCAGGCAGCGTTCCGGGTTGCCGTGCTTGAGCAGCATGTCGAGGAAGATGCGGTTGGCCTCGCGGTCGTTCTGCATCTCCTCGTCGATCAGCTCGAGATTGGCCGCGATCAGCCGCATGGCGTTCGGGTGCAGCAGGAGCCCGGTGCGCAGCGCCTCCTCGAAGATGCGCAGCAGGTTCAGCTTGTCTGCGAGGAAGGCCTGCGGGTCGACCACCTCGATCCGGCCCTGCTTCAGCCGGTAGCCGGGTTTCAGCTTCTTGCGGCGGCGGAACAGGCCGATCAGCGGGGGCTCGCTTTTTGCGTGCCGCGCCTCGAGCTCTGTCAGGAAGACCCGGGTCAGCTCGCCCACCTTGGTCGCCTGCCGGAAGTAATCCTGCATGAAATGCTCGACCGCCCGCCGTCCCCCGGCATCGCGATAGCCCATCCGCGCCGCCACATCGACCTGCAGATCGAAGGTCAGCTGGTCGGTGGCGCGGGCGGTGATGTAGTGCAGATGGCAGCGCACCGCCCAGAGGAAATCCTCGGCCTTCTCGAAGGTGCGGTATTCGTCCAGCGTCAGCAGCCCGGCCTCGACCAGCCCCTCGACGCTGGAGACGCGGTTGAGATACTTGCCGATCCAGTAGAGCGTCTGCAGGTCGCGCAGCCCGCCCTTGCCCTCCTTCACGTTGGGTTCGAGCACATAGCGCTGCCCGCCCTGCCGCTTGTGGCGCGCGGCACGCTCGGTCAGCTTGGCGTCGATGAAGGCTGCGCCAGAACTGCGGAACAGCTCCTGCCACAGCCGCTCACCGAGCTCCGCCGCCAGGGGCTCGTGCCCGGCGAGGAAGCGGTGTTCCAGAAGGGCGGTGCGGATCGTCATGTCGTCGCGCCCGAGCCGCAGGCAGTCCTTCACCGTGCGGCTGGCATGGCCGACCTTCAGCTTCAGATCCCAGAGCATGTAGAGCATGCTCTCGATCACCGACTCCGCCCAGGGCGTGATCTTCCATGGCGTGAGGAACAGCAGGTCGACGTCGGAATGCGGCGCCATCTCGGCCCGGCCATAGCCGCCGACCGCCAGCACGGCGATGCGCTCGGATTCGGTGGGGTTCGACAGCGGATGCAGATGCTCACAGGCGATGGTGAGGGCGGTGGTCACCAGCCCGTCGGTCAGCACCGCCTGCGCCCGGATCAGGGCGCGGGCGGCGGTGGGGCGGGCGGCGAAGGCCTCTTCCAGCGCCGCGTTGCCTCTGGCCTTGGCCTCGGCCAGATGCCGCACCGCCACGCTCCGCGCGGCGCGCGGATCGAGCTCGGGAGTGGCTGCGAGTTCGGCGGCGATCGCGCCTGTCAGCGCGACCGGATCGACGATGGCGGTGCGGGGCAGGAGCAGGTCCTGCGCGGGGAGGGTCTGGGCAGATGCCGGCTCAGAAGCCGGCACCGCCGAAGCTGCGGGGCGCCGGGTCAATCACTGCCACCTGGTTGTTGCGGATCTGCGCTACGGCCAGTCCGCGCTCGTTGGTGCCGTCGCCCAGAAGGCGGAAAATCCCGTTCACTCCCACAAAACCCGAGCCCTGCGTCAGCCGCCGCCCCGTCAGGGCATCGGACTGCCCCTGTTTCACCAGCGCGCCGATCGCGGCGATCCCGTCATAGGCCAGCCCCGAGATCGGATGCGGCGCCTCGCCGAAGGCGGTCTGGTAGCGCGCCTGATACTGGCTGTAGAGCCCCGGATCGGGCAGCGCGAACCAGCCGCCCTGCACGCTCGGCAGCGCCAGCGTCGCCGCCGGAATGTCCCAGCGGGTCAGGCCGATGAAGCGCGTAACCTCGGGGCTCACGTTGTTGTCGCGCACGAGCTGGGTCAGCAGCGGCAGCGCGCCCGCGGTATCAGCGGTGAGGAACATCGCCTGCGCGTTGCTGGAGCGCGCCGTGTCGGCGATGCCCGGCACTGCGGCGACAAGGCCGTTCTGCGAGAACTCGTAGCCCGAGGTCGCGACGACACTTCCGCCCGCCCGCTGCACGCCACGCTGGATCGCCGCCTTGCCGCTCTGGCCGGCGGTGGTGTTGTCATGCACCACCATGATCCGCGTCGTGCCCTGCCGCACGGCATAGCGCGACAGGCGGTCGGCGGTGTTCTGGAAGGTCGGCCCCAGCACGAAGACGTTGCCGCCCGCGATGTCGCCGTTGTTGGAGAAGCTCAGCACGTTCACGCCGCGCGAGGCCACGGCATTGCCCGCCGCATTGGCTTCCTGCGCGAAGACCGGGCCGAGGATGATCTTGGCCCCCTCGTCCACCGCCTTGGTCGCCATGGCGGCGGCCTGCGCGGGCTGGCCCGAGGTGTTGTAGACCCGCAGGTCGATCTTCACGCCGCCGAGATCGGAGATCGCCAGCCGTGCGGCGTTCTGCAGGCTGCGGGCGAGAAGCTCGTCGCTCGCCTGTCCCGAGCCCGCAGGCACGAGAAGCGCCACCGGCACGGCGGCGGAGGTATCGATCGAAGGGCCGCCCGCCCCGCCCGGGCCAACAGGCTCGCAGGCGGCGACGGTCAGCGCGGTTATGGCAATTACGACGCGGCTCAATGACTTGCGGGCAAGCCCTAAAAGGGACAACATGCGAACTTCCTCTTCCCGTGGGGGCAGCAATGGGCGGCAGGTTATGCGTTCCGGCCGCTGATGGCAACTTTCGAAGGAGTCCCGCAGATGAGCACCGGCAAGGCGGAGCCGCTCCCCGACGAGGGTGCCGACAGAGCCCCCGATGACACGCAGGAAAGCCGTGCGCCGCTGCACCAGCCCGACCGCCGCAGTCTGCCGCCGGGCCTGCATTTCATCGCGACGCCGATCGGTGCGGCGCGCGACATCACGCTGCGCGCGCTCGACATCCTCGCCACCGCCGACGTGCTGGCCGCCGAGGACACCCGCACCCTGCGGCATCTGATGGAGATCCACGGCGTACCGCTCGGCGGACGTCCGCTTGTCGCCTATCACGACCACAACGGCGAGCAGATGCGCCCGCGGCTGCTGCGCGCGCTGGAGGAGGGCAAGTCGGTGGCCTATGCCTCGGAGGCCGGAACCCCGCTGGTGGCCGATCCGGGCTATCAGCTGTCGCGCGCCGCCATTGCCGCGGGCTTTCCCGTGCTGGCCGCCCCCGGCCCCTCGGCGGTGCTGGCCGCGCTGACGGTCGCGGGGCTGCCGAGCGACCGCTTCCTCTTTGCGGGCTTCCCGCCGGCGGCGGCGGGCGCGCGGCGCCGCTTCTTCGCCGATCTCGCCGCCGTGCCGGCGACGCTGGTGTTCTACGAATCGCCCAAGCGCGTTAGCCGAACATTAAGGGAAATGGTGGAGAGTTTCGGCAACCGGGAGGCTGCGGTGTGTCGGGAACTGACCAAGCGATTCGAGGAAGTGACGCGCGGACCGCTGCAGGATCTGGCGGCGGCCTTCGCGGATCGCTCGGTGAAGGGCGAGATCGTCGTGCTCGTGGACCGGGCGCAGGCAGTGGTGGCCGATGCGGCCAGTCTTGAAGCGGCGCTGGAGGCGGCGTTGCAGGTGATGTCGGTGAAGGATGCGGCGGCGGAGGTCTCGCAGAAGCTGGGGCTGCCGCGGCGCGACGTGTATCAGGTGGCCCTGCGGCTGGCGGAGGAAGAGTGATGGCAAAGGATGTGCGCGGCGAGGTGGCCTATCTGTCGGGGCTCCATGCCGAGGATGCGGTGGCGCGGATCTATGCGCGCTCGGGTCGCCCCATCGCCGCCACCCGCTGGCGCGGCACGGCCGGCGAGATCGACCTGATCGCCCGCGACGGCGCCGAGGTGATCTTCATCGAGGTGAAGAAAAGCACGAGCCATGCCGAGGCCGCCCAACGCCTCAGCCGTCGGCAGATGGACCGGATCTATGCCTCGGCCTCGGAATTCCTCGCTGGCGAACCGGCGGGCCAATTGACCGAGGCGCGCTTCGACGTGGCGCTGGTCGATGCGCGGGGCGCCGTCGAGATCATCGAGAACGCCTTCGCCGCCTGAGCCCACCGCATTGCAACCGCGGGCGGCTTCCGTCATCAAGGGGGCCTTACCGGCGGGAGACAGCCATGGGCTTGAAAGTTGCATTGCAGATGGACCCGATCGGGTCGGTCAATATCGACGCGGACAGCACGTTCCGCATCGCGCTCGAGGCGCAGGCGCGGGGGCACGAGCTGTTCTTCTACACGCCCGACAAGCTGGCCTTCGACGAGGGTCGGGTGACGGCGCGGGGCTGGCCGATCGAGCTGCGGCGCGAGCAGGGCAATCATGTGAGCTACGGGCCAGAGACCGAGGTCGATCTGGGCGAATATGACGTGGTCTGGCTGCGGCAGGACCCGCCCTTCGACATGGGCTACATCACCACCACCCATCTGCTGGAGATGATCCATCCGAAAACGCTGGTGGTGAACGACCCTTTCTGGGTGCGGAATTCTCCCGAGAAGCTCCTGGTGCTGCGCTTCCCGCAGCTGATCCCGCCCACCGCCATCGCCCGCGATCTGGCGACGATCCGCGCCTTCAAGGCGCGGCATGGCGACATCATCCTCAAGCCGCTCTACGGCAATGGCGGTGCCGGGGTGTTCCGGCTCGATCCGAACGACCGCAACCTCGGCTCGTTGCACGAGCTCTTCACCTCGATGAGCCGCGAGCCGCTGATCGTGCAGAAATTCCTGCCCGACGTGGCCAAGGGCGACAAGCGGGTGATCCTCGTCGAGGGCGAGCCGATCGGCGCGATCAACCGGGTGCCGCAGGCGGGGGAGACGCGGTCGAACATGCATGTCGGTGGTCGGCCCGAGAAGATCGGGCTCAGCCCGCGCGATCTGGAGATCTGTGCCGCCATCGGCCCGGTGCTGCGCGAGAAAGGGCAGATCTTCGTCGGCATCGACGTGATCGGCGACTACCTGACCGAGATCAACGTCACCTCTCCGACCGGCCTGCAGGAGCTGGAGCGCTTCGACGGCACCAACGGCGCCGCGCGGATCTGGGAAGCGATCGAGGCCCGGCGGGCGGCTTGAGCCCGTTCAGCCCTTGGTAAAGGCGATGCGGAAGCTCACCGCTTCCGCAACATGCGGCTGGCGCACCGTCTCGGCCCCGTCGAGATCGGCGATGGTGCGCGCCACCCGCAGCACCCGGTGATAGCCGCGCGCCGACAGCCCGAAGCGTTCCGCGACCCGCGCCAGCAGCGCCCGGCCCTCGGCATCGGGCGTTGCCACCGCCTCGAGCAGCGTGCCCTCGGCCTCGGCATTCACCCGCACCGACCCCGTCCCGGCATAGCGCGCACCCTGCCGCTCGCGCGCCGCCGCCACCCGCGCCGCAACGCTGGCCGAGCTTTCGCCCGCGCTCGGCAGATGCAGGTCGGTGTAGGCGACGGGCGGCACCTCGACCCGCAGGTCGAAGCGGTCCATCAGCGGGCCGGAGATCCGGCCCAGATATTCCTCGCCGCAGATCGGCACCCGGGCACAGGCGCGTTCGAGTTCGGCCAGATGCCCGCATTTGCAGGGGTTGGCCGCCGCGATCAGCAGGAAGCGGCAGGGGTAGCGGATATGGGCATTGGCGCGCGACACCATGACCTCGCCCGATTCGATCGGCTGGCGCA
The DNA here is from genome assembly GCF_057657095.1 of Cereibacter sp. Soil_C_27. Taxonomy (NCBI): domain Bacteria; kingdom Pseudomonadati; phylum Pseudomonadota; class Alphaproteobacteria; order Rhodobacterales; family Paracoccaceae; genus Cereibacter; species Cereibacter sp. Soil_C_27. The sequence goes on from NZ_JBDGJD010000005.1 coordinate 95,792, forward strand.
GTGTTTCCAGCACCGAGCGGGGAAATTCGGGAAACTCGTCCATGAAGAGCACGCCGTTATGGGCGAGGCTGATCTCGCCCGGCTTGGCACTGCGGCCGCCGCCGACGATGGCGGCCATCGAGGCGGTGTGATGCGGCTCGCGGAAGGGCCGCGCCCGGCTGATGCCGCCCTCGGTCAAGAGCCCAGCGAGCGAGTGGATCATCGAGGTCTCCAGCGCTTCCGCCGCAGAACGCGGCGGCAGGATGCCGGGCAGCCGGGCGGCGAGCATCGATTTGCCCGAGCCGGGCGAGCCGACCAGCAGCGCGTGATGCCGCCCCGCCGCGGCGATCTCCAGCGCGCGCTTGGCGCGTTCCTGCCCCTTCACATCCGCCATGTCCCGGCCCTGCGGCGGCACCTGCACCTCGCCCGCCTCCGCGGGGCTGAGCGGCGACTGGCCGGTGTAATGCCGCACCACCTCCGACAGCGAGGCCGCGGCCAGCACTTCGGTGGCGCCGACCCAGGCCGCCTCGGCACCGCAGGCCCTGGGGCAGAGCAGCGCGCGGTGTTCGGCCGCGGCGGCCATGGCGGCGGGCAGGGCACCGATCACCCCGATCAGCCGCCCGTCAAGCGACAGCTCCCCCAGCGCCACGGTCTGCTCGACCTCGTCCATCGGGATGATCTCCAGCGCCGCCAGTAGCGCCAAGGCGATCGGCAGATCGAAATGCGAGCCCTCCTTGGGCAGGTCGGCGGGCGAGAGGTTGACGGTGATCCGCTTCGAGGGCAGGGCGATGGCCATGGCGGCCAGCGCCGCGCGCACCCTTTCGCGCGCTTCCGACACCGCCTTGTCGGGCAGGCCGACGATGGTAAAGGCCGGCAGCCCGGCGGCGACCGAGCATTGCACCTCCACCATCCGTGCCTCTACCCCCTCGAAGGCCACGGTAAAGGCCCGCGCCACCATCCCTGTACCCCGCCCGCTGCGGTTAACGGGTAAGGCAGGAGTGGTTTACGAATGGTAAACGGTCATGAACTTCGGCCAGGCTTCCGGGTCGGCGGCGGTCTTGTCGCGGCAGAAGGCGTTGCAGAAGCCGAAGACCCGGCGGTCGAGCCGCAGGAAATGCGTGACCGGCTTGCCGGAATAGGGGCAGGTGGCGTTCTCCGACGGCCCCTCCGAGGGCACCGCCGCGAGCGGCTGCGGCCCCGGCCAAGGCCTGGTGGGATGGTCGCGGCGATAGGCCTCCTGATCCGGGCCTTCCGCCAGCCCCATCGCCCGCCAGCGCCGGAACGAGGGATGGGCGAGATGGGCCGCGACATAGGCCGCGGTCTCCGGCCCGACCGGCAGGCCATAGCCCGCGATCCGCGCGGCCACAGGGGCGAAGAAGACATCGGCGGCCGAATAGCCGCCGCAGAGCCATGGCCCGCCGCTCTTCTCGCGCGCCCAGGCCCAGATCGTCTCCAGACGCGCCAGATCGGCAAGCACCGCCTCGGTCGGAGCGCAATCCTGATAGCTCACCCGCAGGTTCATCGGGCAATGGCTGCGCAGCGCGGCGAAGCCTGCATGCATCTCGGCAGCCAGCGCCCGGGCCATGGCGCGGAAGGTGGGGTCGACGGGCCAGATCCCGGCTTCGGGATGGCGCGAGGCCAGTTCCTCGGCGATGGCGATGCTCTCGGCCACCACCGTGCCGTCGGGCAGGCGCAGCGCGGGGACGGTGCGGGCGGGAAAGAAGCTTTCCAGCAGCTTCGGCAGCGCATCCGTATAGAGGCGCGCAGTATGGGTCTGCACCGGAAGGCCGAAGGCGTCGAACAGCAGCCAGCCGCGCAGGCTCCAGCTCGAATAGCTGCGGTCACCGATGGCGAGATCGTGGGTCATGCGGGGCTCCCTTGCTGCAGCGACAGAGTAGCGGCAAGTGAGCGCCCCGCAAAACGCAAATCCCTGCTGCCGCGCATCACGAAATCTGATTGACCGCCTCGACCGACCACCGCCCCCCGGCGCTGGTCATCCGCGTGAGCGACAGCGGCTCGATCCGGTGGGCGAAGGCCTGCTGCACCGTCAGTCCCAGCGCGCGTTGCAGCGCGGTGAGGATGGTGCCGAAATGCGCGACGATGACCACGTCCTGATCGGGCCAGGCTTCCACCAGACTGTCGACCGCCTGCCAGACCCGGGTCTGCAGCTCGTCCCATGTCTCGCCCCCCGGCGCACGGCTGGGCCCGGCATTCAGCCAGAAATCCCGCACCCGGAGCGGCGTGCCCGCCTCGATCTCGGCAAAGCTGCGGTCCTCCCAGGCGCCGAAATGGATCTCGCGCAGCCGCGGGTCGCTGGGCAGCCGGGTGCGCGGGCCGCGCAGCATGTCGGCGGTGGCGGCGGCGCGCGACAGGTCGGACGAGACGATCACTGCCGGGCTCGGCAGCGCCGCCGCAATGCGGGCGAGGGCGGCGATATCGCTGAGATCGGCGGCGCGGTCGGTCCAGCCCAGCATGGTCCGGGCATGGGTCGGGGCGTGGCGCACCCAGTGCAGACGGGTCATGCCGCCATCCGTGGCATCTCGCCCTTCAGCACCATCGGCAACCCGGCCATCACCCCCAGCACCAGATCGGCCTGCGCGGCGAGGCGCTGGTTCAGCCGGCCCTGCTCGTCGCGAAATCGCCTTGCCAGAACATTTTCGGGAACTATGGACCAACCGACCTCGTTTGACACCACGACAACCGGCGCTAGGCAGCCCGCGAGGGCCCGCAGCAGCGCGGCGCTCTCGGTCTCGAGGTCGCTTTCGGCAAGCAGATGATTGGACAGCCACAGCGTCGCGCAATCCAGCAGGACGCAGGCACCGGAGGGAACGCGTGACAACGCAGAGCAGAGATCCAGCGGCACTTCCAGCGTCGTCCAGTCTTCTCCGCGATCCCGGCGGTGTTGGGCGATTCGTTCACCCATCTCGGTATCCCATGCCTGTGCTGTGGCAAGGTAGAAGCGGGGAGACTGCGTGCCCATGACCAGACTTTCGGCGATGCGCGATTTGCCCGATCTCGCGCCACCTAACACGACTGTGAGCGGCGGCAACGCGGCTTTCTGCATATCTTGTGATCCAGACATAGTTTTATTCCGTAACATTTACCGAGCCGCGTAGAGGTCGACAGGGGGTCGTGATGGCACTGGACGGATATACCGATCAAACCATGTCCCGCCAAGCAATGAAGGCGGAACTTCTGGACGCCGAAACCGAATTGCGGCTGGCCTATGCCTGGCGCGACCAGCGCGACGAGGCGGCGCTGCACCGGTTGATCACCGCCTACATGCGGTTGGCGATCTCGATGGCCTCGAAATTCCGCCGCTACGGCGCTCCGATGAACGACCTCATCCAAGAAGCCTCGCTGGGCCTGATGAAGGCCGCCGACAAGTTCGATCCCGACCGCGGGGTGCGGTTTTCCACCTACGCCGTCTGGTGGATCAAGGCCTCCATCCAGGACTATGTCATGCGCAACTGGTCGATGGTGCGCACCGGCTCCACCTCCAGCCAGAAGGCGCTGTTCTTCAACATGCGCCGCGTCCAGGCGAGGTTGGAGCGCGAGGCGAGCCAGCGCGGCGAAACGCTCGATGGCCATCAGCTGCGAGAGTTGATCGCGCATGACGTGGGCGTGCCGCTGGCCGATGTCGAGATGATGGAGGGCCGGCTCTCCGGGTCGGATTACTCGCTCAACGCCACCCAATCCTCGGAGGACGAGGGGCGGGAGTGGATCGATGCGCTGGAAGACGATTCCGCGCAAGCCGCCGAAGTGGTGGAAGGCGCGCATGATGCGGCCCGGCTGCGCGATTGGCTGGTGACGGCGATGGGCCAGCTCAACGCGCGGGAACGCTTCATCGTGACCGAGCGCAAGCTGCGCGATGCGCCCCGCACGCTGGAATCGCTGGGCGAAGAGCTGGGTCTGTCGAAGGAGCGCGTGCGTCAGCTGGAGGCCGCGGCCTTCGGCAAGATGCGTCGCAGCCTTGAAGCGCAGTCGCGCGAGGTGCATCACTTCCTTCTATGACGCGGCTACTGCTCCTCGGCCTCCTCGCCTGCGCCTCTCCGGTGGCGGCCGAGCGGATCATGCCTGCCGATCTGCAGGCGCTGCCGCCTGCCGATGTGGTGATCCTGGGCGAGGTGCATGACAACCCGCTGCACCATGACCATCAGGCGCAGGCCGTGGCCGCGCTGCGCCCTGCGGCACTTGTCTTCGAGATGCTGACCCCGGAAGACGCCGCCCGCGCCACGCCCGATCTGCGCGACGATGCGGCGGCGCTGGCCGAGGCTCTGGGCTGGACCGGCTCGGGCTGGCCGGAGTTTTCGATGTATCACCCGATCTTCCTTGCTGCGCCCGGGGCCCGGATCTTCGGCGGCGACGTGCCGCGCGATCTCTTGCGCCGTTCCGTCTCGGACGGGGCGGGGGAAGCCTTCGGCGCCGAAGCGGGACGCTACGGGCTCGACCAGCCGCTCGAGGCCGCCGATCAAGCCGCGCGGGTCGAGGAGCAGCGACTGGCGCATTGCGATGCGCTGCCGCCCGGGCTTCTGCCCGGCATGGTCGAGGCGCAGCGCCTGCGCGACGCGGCGCTGGCCCGGGCGGTGGTGGAGGCAATGGCGGCCACCGGCGGCCCGGTGGCGGTGATCACCGGCAGCGGCCACGCCCGCCGCGACCGGGGCGTGCCCGCAGCCTTGGCTCAAGCCGCGGCGGACCTCTCGGTGCTCGCCATCGGTCAGCTTGAGGAGGACCCGGGGGAGGACGCGCCGTTCGACCTCTGGCTGGTGACGGCGCCCGCCGAGCGTGACGACCCCTGCGCGGCCCTTCTGGCGCAATGATCTTGAGAAAGATCATTGCGAAGACTTTTGGGAAAAGTCTTCGGTCCCGCTGATCCCGCCCGTCGCGCCCCATCCCCGCCCCGAGGGATTGCGCCCCGCGCCCCGGGCTCCTACACCAGAGGCTCTGACTTCGGAGGGCGGCGATGCTTGCGGGACAACGCATTCTTCTCATCATCGGCGGCGGCATTGCGGCCTACAAGTCGCTCGACCTGATCCGGCGGCTGCGCGAGCGCGGCGCCGCGGTGACCCCGGTGCTGACCCGGGCGGCGGCCGAATTCGTGACGCCGCTCTCGATCTCGGCACTGGCGGGGCAGAAGGTCTTCACCGAGCTCTTCGATCTGACCGACGAGGCCGAGATGGGGCATATCCAGCTCAGCCGCTCCGCCGATCTGATCGTGGTCGCCCCGGCGACGGCGGATCTGCTGGCGAAGATGGCGCAGGGTCGGGCCGACGATCTCGCCTCCACCCTTCTGCTCGCGACCGACACCGAGGTTCTGGCTGCCCCGGCGATGAACGTGCGGATGTGGCAGCACCCGGCGACGCAGCGCAATCTCGCGGTGCTGCGCGGCGACGGGCTGCGCGAGGTCGGGCCGAACGAGGGCGACATGGCCTGCGGCGAATACGGCCCGGGCCGGATGGCCGAGCCCTTGGAGATCGTCGCCGCGGTGGAAGCCCATTTCACCGCCGGTCCCCTGACCGGCAGGCATGTGCTCGTCACCTCGGGCCCCACACATGAGCCGATCGACCCGGTGCGCTACATCGCCAACCGCTCTTCCGGGGCGCAGGGCACGGCGCTGGCCGCGGCGCTGCGCGATCTGGGCGCGCGGGTGACCTTCGTCACCGGCCCGGCTTCCGTGCCGCCGCCTTCGGGGGTGACCGTCGTGCCGGTCGAGACCGCGCGCGAGATGCTTTCGGCGGTCGAGGCGGCGCTGCCTGCCGATGCCGCCATCTTCGCCGCGGCGGTGGCCGACTGGCGGGTGGCGAATGCCGGAAGCTCGAAGATGAAGAAGGGCGCGGGCAGGCTGCAGCTCGACTTCGCCGAGAACCCGGACATTCTGGCCACCGTCTCGGCCATGGGGGCGGGGCGGCCGGCGCTGGTGGTTGGTTTCGCCGCCGAGACCGACGATGTGCTGGCCCATGCCGCCGCCAAGCGGCTGCGCAAGGGCTGCGACTGGATCGTGGCGAATGACGTCTCGCCCGCCACCGGCATCATGGGCGGGCGCGAGAATGCGGTGACGCTGATCACCGACGAGGGCGCCGAGGATTGGCCGCGGATGAGCAAGCAGGCCGTGGCAGAGAAGCTTGCGGCGCGGATCGCCACGGTGATCGCATGAGGCGGGCCTGCGCCTCCGGCGGGCGTATTTTGTCTGGGAAGAAACAGGAGGGGCGGGCATGAGGCCGGTGCTGCGGGTGCTCTGGGAAGATTGGGCCGACCGGGCTCTGGGTCTGCCGCGCTACGAAACGGCGGGCGCGGCCGGGGCCGACCTGCGCGCCAACCTGCCCGAGACGCAGCGCGGGGCAGGGCTGGAGCTTGCGCCGATGCAGCGGATGGTGGTCCCGACCGGGCTGCGGCTGGAGATCCCCGAGGGGTTCGAGGCGCAGATCCGCCCGCGCTCGGGGCTGGCGCTGAAGCACGGGCTGACGGTGCCGAACACGCCGGGCACCATCGACAGCGATTATCGCGGCCCGCTGGGGGTGCTGCTGATCAACCTCGGCACCGAGCCCTATCGCGTCGCCCATGGCGACCGGATCGCGCAGATGGTCGTGGCGCCGGTGGTGCAGGCCGACTTCCTGACGGTGGAGGATCTGGGCCAGACCGCGCGCGGCGCGGGGGGCTTCGGCTCCACCGGGAAGGGCTGAGCGGTGCTGATGGTCTTTGTCCTGGCCGGGGCGCTCTGGGCGGTCGGCTGGGCGCTGAAGACGCCCTTGCGGCTGCGCTGGGGCATGATCCTCGCGCTCTGGCTCGGCGTCGTGGCGGGGCATCTGCTGCTGCCCGCCGGTCATCCCCTGCGCATGGCGACCGGAGAGCGGGCCGAGGTCTGGCTGGCGGTGGGCGTCGTTGCGCTGGTCGTGGCGCTCTACCGCGCCGGGCTGACCCGGCTGAAGCGGCGGGTCGCTGCACGGGCCGCGCCTGACAAGCCCGGCACCTTCCGCCCGGCGGAGCTGGAGCGCTATGCCCGTCACATCATGCTGCGCGAGATCGGCGGGCCGGGGCAGCGGCGGCTGAAGGATGCGAAGGTGCTGGTGGTGGGGGCAGGCGGGCTCGGCTCGCCGGCGCTGCTCTATCTGGCGGCCTCGGGCGTGGGGACCATCGGCGTGATCGACGGCGACCGGGTGGAGAATTCCAACCTGCAGCGGCAGGTGATCCACACCGATGCGCGGATCGGCCTGCCCAAGGTCGCCTCCGCCGAGGTGCAGATGCGCGCGCTGAACCCCTTCATCGAGGTGTGCCCCTATCACCGCGACCTGACCGAGGAGACGGCGGCGGCGCTCCTCGCCGAGTACGACCTGATCCTCGACGGCACCGACAATTTCGACACGCGCTATCTGGTGAACCGGGCCGCGGTGGCGGCGGGCAAGCCGCTGATCGCCGGGGCCATCGCGCAATGGGAGGGGCAGGTGAGCCTCTACGATCCGGCGCGGGGCGGGCCCTGCTTCGAATGCGTCTTCCCGGTGCGGCCCGCGCCGGGCCTCGTGCCCTCCTGCGCCGAGGCGGGGGTGGCGGCGCCGCTGCCGGGGGTTGTCGGCTCGATGATGGCCGTGGAGGCAGTGAAACATCTGACCGGCGCCGGGGCAAGCCTGCGCGGGGCGGTGGTGATCTATGACGCGCTCTGGGGCGAGACCCGGCGCATCACGACCAAGCCGCGCCCCGGCTGCCCGGTCTGCGGCGGCCACGGCTGACCGCTGGACAGCGCCAAGCCCTGCGGCGTAATCTCGCAGCGTCCCCCGCAACGGAGCTTCCCCATGATCGCCCCCCTTCTGCGCGCCGCCGCCCTCGCCACACTGCTGCCCGGCCTCGCTCTGGCGCAGGCTCTGCCCGATCTGCAGGGCCGCGAAGTGGTGGTGGTGACCGAGAACGCCTATCCGCCGCTGCAATTCGTCGATGCCTCGGGCAAGGCCGTGGGCTGGGAATACGACGCCATGGCCGAGATCGCCAAGCGGCTGAACATGACCGTCAGCTACCAGAACTCCAGCTGGGACGCGATGATCCCGGCGGTCGCGGCCGGGGAATACGATATCGGCATGACCGGCATCACCATCCGCGACGACCGCAAGGAGCAGGTGGATTTCTCCGACCCCTACATGCGCTCGGAAATGGTCATGCTGGTGCGCGGCGACGAGGATCGCTTCACCGACGCCAAAAGCTTCGCCGCCGATCCCGACCTGCTGATCGCCGCCCAGCCCGGCACGACGCCCTTCTATGTGGGCATCTACGAGGTGCTCGACGGCAACGAGGCCAATCCGCGGATGAAGATGTTCGAGACCTTCGGCGCGGGCGTGCAGGCGCTGCGCGCGGGCGACGTCGATCTGGTCCTGACCGACGGCACCGCGGGCAACGGCTATGTCGCGGCCTCGGAGGGCGGGCTGAAGATCGTCGGCGAGAAGCTCGGGGCCGAGGATTTCGGCTTCATCTTCCCGAAGGGCTCCGATCTGGTGGCCCCGGTCAATGCGGCCATCGCCGCGATGAAGGCCGATGGCGCCACGGCGGCCCTCGACGAGAAATGGTTCCTCGACTTCAAGATGGGCGAGTAGGCCTGCGTGAGGCGTCGTCCCGGGCAGGAGGATTTCCCGTGGTGGCTGCTGGCGCTTGCCGGGATCGCGGGCTGGCTGTTCTGGGAGGTAGCCAGCGCCCCGGTCTATGCGCAGGTGCTGGCGACGCTGGCCAAGGGCATCGGCATCACCGTCTTCGTCACGCTGACCGCCTTCGGGCTGGCATGCCTGCTGGGGCTCGGCCTTGCCATGGCGGCGCTGTCGCGCTGGGTGGTGCTGCGGCAGCTGGCGCGCTTCTACGTCGAGGTGGTGCGCGGGGTGCCGATCATCGTGCTGCTGCTCTACGTTGCCTTCGTGCTGGCCCCTGCCGGGGTCGCGGCATGGAACTGGCTCACCGGCTGGACGGGGCTGGAGCCGCTGCGCACCCGTGACGTCTCACTTTTGTGGCGGGCGGTGCTGGCGCTGACGCTGGCCTACGCCGCCTTTCTGGCCGAGGTGTTCCGCGCCGGCCTTCTGGCGGTGGACGAGGGGCAGGTCGAGGCTGCCGAGGCGCTCGGCATGTCGGGCTGGCTGCGCTTCCGCCTCGTCGTCTTCCCGCAGGCCTTCCGCACCATCCTGCCGCCTCTGGGCAATGACTTCGTGGCGATGGTGAAGGATTCGAGCCTCGTCTCGGTGCTCGGCGTCACCGACGTGACCCAGCTCGGCAAGGTGACGGCGGCGGGCAACTTCCGCTATTTCGAGACCTACAACGTGGTGGCGCTGATCTATCTCACGATGACCGTCACGCTGTCGCTCGCGCTACGCCGGTTGGAGCGGCGGCTGCGCGGGCGGGGGGAACGCTAGCTCGCGCGGGTGGGGCGAACGTCAGCTTTCCATCCAGATCGTCACCGGCCCGTCGTTGAGCAGGCTCACCGCCATGTCGGCACCGAATCTGCCGTTGGCGGTGACGATGCCCTCGGCCTTCACCCGGTCGGTGAAATACTCGTAGAGCCTGCGGCCCTCGTCGGGCGCGGCGGCGGTGGAGAAGCCGGGACGGTTGCCGCGGCTGGTGTCGGCGGCCAGCGTGAACTGGCTGACGATCAAGGCCGCCCCGCCGATGTCCTTGACAGAGCGGTTCATCTTGCCCGCCTCGTCCTTGAAGATGCGCAGCTTGGCGATCTTGGCGGCAAGCTGGTCGGCCGCCGCCTCGGTGTCGCCCTGCATGGCGCAGATCAGGATCAGGAGGCCCGGGCCGATCTCGCCGATCGTCTCACCCTCCACCACCACCGAGGCGTGGCGCACGCGCTGGATCAGGGCGCGCATCAGAGCTCGTCGGCCCAGGGCGGGTTGGCCCCGGCGCGCGAGACGGTGATCGCCGCCGCCCGGGTGCCGAGGCTCAGCGCCGCGTCCAGCGTCTCGTCGGACAGCTCCGCCAGCGCCGCCTTGCTCAAGGCCCCGGCCCGATGCAGCGCGGCCAGCACGCCCGCGTTGAACGTGTCGCCCGCGCCGACCGTATCGGCCACGGTCACGGCGGTGGCGGCAACGAAGCGGTCCTGCGTCAGGGTGATCGCCCGCGCCCCCTTGGAGCCCTCGGTGATCAGCACCAGCTTCGGCCCGCGCGCGAGAATGCAGCGCGCCAGCCCCGTCAGGTCGCCCGGACCTTCCAGCCAGTGCAGGTCCTCGTCCGACAGCTTCACGATATCCGCCATGGCGATCATCTCGGCGATGCGGGCGCGGTAGGCCGTGGCGTCGGTGATGAAGCCGGGGCGGATGTTGGGGTCGATCATCGTCACCCGCGACGCCGCCTCGCGCGCCATCATCGCGGCATAGGTGCTGGCGGCGGGATCGTTCACGAGGGAGATGCCGCCGAAGAACAGCGTCTCCGCCGTCTCGGGCAGGGCCGGCAGCTCGTCGCGCGACAGGAGCCGCCCGGCGGTGTTCTCGTCATAGAAGGCATAGGTCGCCTGACCCTCCACCAGCCGGACGAAGGCCAGCGTTGTGGGCCGGTTCGAGCGGGCGCAGAGCGAGGTGTCGACCTTCGAGGCCGCCAGCGTCTCGGTCAGCTGGGTGCCGAAGAGGTCGTTCGAGAGACCCGAGAAGAACCCCGTCGGCGCGCCGAGGCGGCCGAGGGCGATGGCGGTGTTGAACACCGCGCCGCCCGCGTGGGGGGCGAAGGCGGGCTCGCCCGCGCTGGTTTCGCGGGGCAGCATGTCGATCAGGGCTTCGCCGCAGCAGAGGATCATGGGGGCTCCTGTCAGGGTTGGCGCGCGGAAGGTCAGCGGAAATAGGGCGCGAGATTGCCCCGCACCCGGTCGAGCGGGGTGGCCCCGCTGGCGTCGGGCACGAAGGTCTCGCCGGTGATCGCCTCATAGGCGTCGATATAGGCTTTCGCGGTGGTGGCGATGATCTCGGCGGGGATCTCGGGGATGTCGTCGGTGTAGGGGTCGCAGCGGGCGGCGACCCAGGAGCGGATCACGTCCTTGTCGAAGGAGGGCGGGCGGGCGCTGTCGCGGAAGGCCTGCTCGTAGCCCGAGGCGAGCCAGTAGCGGCTGGAATCCGGGGTGTGGATCTCGTCGGCGATCAGGATCGTGCCTGCCTCGTCGATGCCGAACTCGTATTTCGTGTCGACGAGTATCAGGCCGCGCTCGGCGGCCATCGCCTGGCCCCGGGCGAAGAGGGCGAGGGATTTCTGCGACACCTCCTCCCATTGGGCGGGGGTGAGCAGGCCCTGGGCCAGGATCTCTTCCGCCGTCAGCGGCTCGTCATGGCCGCCGTCGAAGGCTTTCGAGGTGGGCGTGATGATCGGGGTGGGGAGGGGGGCGTTGTCGGCCAGCCCGTCGGGGAGGGTGTGGCCATACATGTCCCGCACACCCTTCTTGTAGAGGGTGAGGATCGAGGTGCCCGTCGTCCCCGCGAGGTAGCCGCGCACCACGATTTCCACCGGAAGGATCGTCAGGCGGCGGCCGATCACAACGTTGGGGTCGGGGTAGGAGAGGACGTGGTTGGGGCAGATGTCGGCGGTCCGGTCGAACCAGAAGCGGGCGACCTGGGTCAGGACCTGTCCCTTCCACGGGATCGCGGCGAGGATGCGGTCGAAGGCGGAGATCCGGTCGGAGGAGATCAGGATGCGCCGGGCCGGGTTTTCCGCATCCGCGGGCAGGTCGTAGCAGTCGCGGACCTTGCCGTAATAGGGATTGGGAAGCTCGGGGATGTGGGCGTGATCGAGGACTCGGGTCAGGTCGGTCATCAGGGCCTCCGCTTGGATGCAGGTTCTATCGGGGGCGGGGCAGGCGGTGTCAACGGGGCAGCTTCGGGGGAGGGCGGATTTTCACACGTGAAAATCGGGGTAAGGGTTTGAGAAAAATAGACTTTGTCAATCGTGTTCGTGAATTCTTAAGCATTTGTTCTGAGGGTGCCAGCGAAGCGCTGCTGAACTCTCGCGAATAGCCCAAGCAAGGGGCAGCGCTTCTCCTCGTCCAATGCAGCGCAATGGCCGGCTAGGCCGCTGGCGAAGGCTGTGGACCAAGGTAACCAAATTCGTCCTGCCTGTGATTACTCTGCATGTAACCGCAAATCGGCAACGCTGATCTTCGTTGTCTTCCTGCTGGGTATGCCGCTCATCCTTGCCTCGTAGCGAGTGAGCAACCGGCGAGCATTCCAGAGCTTGGATCCGCGCGCCGCAATACGGCATCTGTTGAATCTCCTAGCACCAACAGACCTCCTACGGGTCAAGCCGAAAATCGCTGGGTGAGACAAATTATCCCGATTGCACCCGCCCGGGATATAACTCTACCGTCAGATCAGGGCACCGCTCAAACGTCCACCTACAAACAGAAGAACCGATCGTAGGGGTCATACCCGAACAGGTGTCCTTGAGAACGCAAAATGCCGCCCGGCATCGGACGGCATCAGCGTAGTCGGTTAGGGATAGTCTGCAACTTCCTTAGACCAGCCATCTCTCATCGGGTCAATAACTCCCTGTCCGGGGCACGCTCGGGCAGGAGCTTCTTCCCTGTATGGAGTGCCACATGGCTACTCACGCGCCTTCGATAAACTACACCTTTCGCCCCGGCGGCTTTTCGGCTCATGGAACGGGATACGCCGGTATCATCTCCGCAACTTTGATCTTCGTGATCTTCCTGCTGGGTCTGCCGTTGATCCTAGCGTCGTAGAACGTCCCTTTCGCGCATATTTGGTGAAGGTGATGCGGGGGGAGGGCCGGGCTTTATCCTGGCCCTCTTCCAGGACCGCCTATCGAGGGCGTAGAAAAAATTACGAACGGAAATCTCATACTTTTGTGCTAGGCTCATCGCAGGACCGGGGCGTCACCCGGCCTGCCATTCACTCTGCCGCGGGCGGAGAGATCCGGCTCCGCGCGCTTGCGAGGAGTTGAACCATGCCCAAGACAATCGGAAATCCCCTGTCGTGGTCTGCCGATGCCGTCGGTTCGGCGGTCGGCTATCTGTCGCAGGCCACGGTCTCGACGGGGCGCGACCATGCGGTGGACATGCCGCGCGTGCAGCGGATCGACACCGACGACCTGCGCGACGCGCTGCGCAAGGGGCTGGAGGACACGGGATATTTCCGCTCCGACGTGATCTTCGTCTGCCTGATCTATCCGATGATCGGCCTGCTCTTGGCGACGGCGGCGGTGCAGGGCAGCCTGCATCTGCTGTTCCCGATCCTGTCGGGCTTCGCGCTGGTCGGGCCGGTGGCGGCGGTCGGGCTTTACGAGATGAGCCGGCGGCGCGAGGCGGGGCAGGAGACCGACTGGTCGGCCTTGGCCGATGTGGTCCGCTCGCCGCGCTTCGGGGCCATTCTGGCGCTGGCGCTGTTCCATCTGGTGATCTTCATGGCCTGGATCATGGCGGCGAACCTGATCTTCAAGGCGACGCTCGGCTCGGACCTGCGCTGGACCTTCGGCAGCTTCGCGCAGGCGGTGACCGGCACGCCGGAGGGCTGGGCGATGATCGGGCTCGGCATGGTGGTCGGCTTCGTCTTCGCCACGGCGGTGCTGGCGATCAGCGCGGTGTCCTTTCCGCTGCTGCTCGACCGCGACGTGGGGCTGGTGCAGGCGGTGGTGACCTCGGTCCGGGTGGTGCTGCGCAACCCGGGGACGATGGCGGTCTGGGGGCTGATCGTGGCCCTTGGGCTGCTGATCGGCACGGTGCCGGCGCTTCTGGGGCTGGTGCTGGTGATGCCGGCGCTGGGCCATGCGAGCTGGCATCTTTACCGCGCGGCGGTTGCCTGAGCGCCTGTTCAGGAGGCCAAACGGGCCGATCGGGGCGAAAACCGGCGGGATCACGCCTGTTTTCCGCGTGAACCCTCACTTCGGGGGAATAAAAGCTGCTTGCCGGTTGTTTATCCAACGTATCGCAATAGAAATGATTATGTCATTTCTGTGACGTTTTGATAAAGATTGGATGAAGAACGCAATGCTCGAAGCCCTTTTCGCCCTGGACCTGAGACTCTCGCTCTTCATCAACAGCTTTCTGGGCACCTTCCCGGGCTTCGATGCCTTCATCCACATCGTCGAGCGCAACCCGCTGTTCAAGGGGCTGGCGGTGATGATGCTGTTCTGGGGGCTGTGGTTCTCGGGGCAGAAGGCGTCGCTGCTGTTCCGCGCGCGGCTCCTGTCGGTGCTGGTGGTCTCGGTGCTGGCGGTCTTCGTCGGGCGGGGGCTGGCGACGATGCTGCCCTACCGCCCGCGGCCGATCCATGACCCGGAGCTGGGCTTCCGCCTGCTGCCGAGCCTGAGCAGCGAGACGCTGGACGGCTGGAGCTCGATGCCGAGCGACCACGCGGTGCTGTATTTCGCCATCGCCACCGGCTTCTTCCTCGTGCATCGCGCGGTGGGCACGGCGGCGCTGCTGCATGCCGCGCTCATCATCTGCCTGCCGCGGATCTATTTCGGACTGCATTACGCGGGCGATGTGCTGGTTGGCGCGGCGGTGGGCGTGGGAATGAGCCTCTTGCTGATCCCGCTGCTGACCCGGGCCTTCCTGAAGCTCGATGTCGAGGCGATGGCACGTTCGCATGCCACGCTGTTCTATCCGCTGGTGTTCTTCTGCACCTGGCAGATCGCCTCGATGTTCGCGCCGCTGCGCGATCTGCTGTCGAGCCTCGTCGCGATGTTCGTCTAGCGCATCTGGCTGAGCGCTGCGGCGATGCCCGCGGCGATGAGGGCCAGAAGCACGGCGAAGGCGATCTTCCACGCCGACCACGGCCGTTCGCCCTGCACCCGGCCGGACTGGCCGTTGACGACGAAGCGGTAGGTCTTGCCGTTGTACTTGTAGGCCGCCATCCAGATCGGCAGCAGGATGTGCTTGAAGGTCTCGGCCGAGTGCTCGGTCTCGACCCGCGTCACCCGCTGCTCGTCGCCGCCGATGTCGGCGCGCACGTCCTGCTGGATGACCCCCGCCATGATCTCATGCGCGCGGGTCTGGCCGTCGCCGAGGCTGACGGTATAGCCTACGGCGGTGAAGCCCGCGAGATAATCGGGGCGGTAGGCGGTGAGCGCCGTCAGATCCCAGGGTTCCAGCGCCTCGGTATAGCTCTGCGGCAGGCTGGTGGAGGCCAGCACCAGCACGTCGTCGAAGGCGCGCGACACCCAGCCCGAGGCGGCGGCCCAGCGGGTGTGGCGCACCTGTTCGGTCCGGCGCTGCGGCTTGCCGTCCACCTGCACGGTGACGGTGCGGGTGGTGTAGTAATAGGTGCCGCGCTGGCCCTGGTAGCGGCTGCGGGTGGCGGCATCGAAGGTCCAGTAGGGGACATAGAGCCCGTCCAGCGCCCGGCCCTTGCGGGCGTATTGCACGAGGCCGTTCGGCGCGAACCACAGGCTGCCGAGCCATTTGGTCATCGAGGCCCGCGCCTCCCGCTCGGTCAGGGCGAAGGGGATCAGCGCCTGCGGCTTGATCTGCCGCGTCTCGCCGGTGCCGGCGACCACGGGGGTGGCGCAGAACGGGCATTGGGTGGCATGGGTCGCGCCCTGGAATTCGACCAGCGCGCCGCAGGAGGGGCAGCGGGTGGTGCGGACATCCTGGCTTTCCGAGGCCGGCAGCTGGTTGGCCAGCGCCTCCTGCAGGTCGAGCTCGCCCAGGGCGAGGCTGCGGCGGGCGGGCAGATCGGGGATCGTCTGGACATGGCCGCAATGGCCGCAGCGCAGCTCGGTCTGGCCGGGGGCGAAGCGCAGATCGGCCCCGCAGCTCTCGCAGGGCCAGTGGGTCGCCTGCACCACCTCAGGCCCCGGGCGGCGGGGGCGGCGGGACGGTGGCGAGCAGCGCGGCAAGCGCCGGGATCTCGCCCGCGGCTTTCCAGCCCTCCTGCCCGGGGGTCCAGACGAGGGTGGCAGCGGTCAGGCCGCGCGCGAGCAGCGCCGATTGCGCGAAGGGGCCCTCGGTGGCGCCATTGGCAGCGACATGCCACTGCGGCTCCATCGGGGGCGGCGGCGGTGGGGGAGCCGCGGCGGCGGGGGCGGCGCCCCAGGGCCCGGGCTGGCCCATGCCCTGCGCCATCCCGAGGCCCATCGCCGCCCCCATGCCGGTGGCCATGGCCGAGCCTGCCGCGGATTGCGGCGAGCCCATCGCCTCGGCGGCATTGAACTGCATGTATTTCGTCAGATCGCCCGCGATCCCCGCAGAGGTGCGCTTGTCGAGCACCTTCTCCACCTCCTCGGGCAGCGAGATGTTCTCGATGTAGAACTCCGGCAGGGTCAGCCCGTAGCCCGCGATGGTGGGGGCGATGGCGGTGGTCACCAGCCGCGACAGATCGGCGGTGTTCGCCGCCATGTCGAGCACCGGGATGCCCGAGGCCGCCAGCACGCGCGACAACTCCTGCAGGATGACGTTGCGGATCTGGAAGCTGATCTCGTCCGAGGTGAACTCGCCATCGGTGCCGACGATGTCGGTCATGAAATGGCCCGGATCGGTGACCCGCATCGAATAGGTGCCGAAGGCGCGCAGCCGGATCGGGCCGAATTCGGGATCGCGGCAGATGATCGGGTTCTTGGTGCCCCATTTCAGGTTGTTGAACCGGGTCGTGTTGACGAAGTAGATCTCGGACTTGAACGGCGACTGGAAGCCGTGGTCCCAGTGCTGCAAGGTGGTCATGATCGGCAGGTTGTTGGTTTCGAGCTGGTAGAGCCCGGGGCCGAAGACATCGGCAAGCTGCCCCTCGTGGATGAAGACCGCCGCCTGACCCTCGCGCACCGTCAGCTTGGCGCCGTACTTGATCGCATGGCCCTGCCGCTCGAAACGCCAGACCATCGTGTCGCGGGTGTCATCGACCCAATGGATGACGTCGATGAATTCGCCTTTGAGGAAATCGAAGATCGCCATGGTTCGTCCTTATGTCTTCGGAACGGAGAGCGGGGGAAGCGGCCCCGCCCCGATCATATAAGTCCCCGTGCCCGAGGCAACGGGAACCGCCCCCCGGCCGGAGCCGCGACGTAGCCCGGAGGGGTGGGCCCGGCCATGTCTCAGCTTTCGCCGCCCAGAAGTTCGTAGGCGATGGTCTGGACGATGGGCCGCGCTTCTGCCGGGGTCATGCCGGGGCGCAGCCGCGGGTCGTAGAGGATCTTCAGCATCAGCTCGTCCTGCACGGTCAGCAGCGCGAATTCCTCGTCGTCGTTGAAGATCGAGGGCCGGGCGCGCGGGCTGTCATTGGCGAGGCCGAGACCCTGGGCGATCTCCTCGTGCAGGCAGGAGAGGCGCAGGAGGTCGGGGTGTTCGGCGCGGATCACGGCGAAGGCGCGGGTATAGGTGCCGGTCTGGTCCTGCGACAGCGCATAGACCAGGCAATAGGTCGAGGGCGGCATCTCGGTGATGCCCGCCACCTCGACCGGCGAGAGGCCGGGGAGGGCGGCGTTGATCGTGGTGCCGAGCGCGCGGCGCTCGTCCTCGTTGACGATGTGCAGGAAGAAGTTCGGCGCGGCTTCCGAGAGGCCGATGGGATGGCCGGTCAGGCTGGAGAGCTTGGCCAGATAGGAGCCGATGCGGGCACGGTCGGTGGCGCGGCGTTCCGCCGGGACCGAGGCGCCGAAATTCAGCCCGACGCGCACCGGCACCGTCCAGCGGCGCAGGCGGCTCTCGTTCTCGCGCTGGGCGAAGCCCGCGGCGCCGCGCTGGTATTCGTCGTAGAGCGCGATGCGGATGAAGTTGTCGGCCAACATCCGGTCGGTATAGGGCGTGTCCTGCCCGCCGCCGTCGGTGCGCAGCAGCCCCTGCGCCAGAAGGTCGGACTGCACCTTGTCGTAATAGGCGCGCATCATCCGGCTCTGCGTCGATTCGGGCTTGGGCTGCGACAGGCCTGCGGGCCGCGCCACCGGGCTCACCCGCGGGGCCTCGGGGGGGGGCACGGCCGTTTCGCAGGCGGTCAGCGCCAGCAAAGCAAGGCCCGTGATCAGGGCGGAACTGCGGTGCTGGCCTGCGCGCATGGCGGGACTCCTCAGGGGCGGACGGACGTGCCGGTCGTGTCGCCGAGACCCGTCTTGCGCGCACGGGCCGAGGCGAGCGTGTCGCGCAACTCGGCTTCCATGCGCTTCAGATCGACCTCGGCGGCTGCGCGTTTTGCCTTGCCTTCATCGGCAATGGCAAGGCTCTCGTTGATTGTTGCGATGAGTGTGGCATTTGCCTTCTTCACCGCCTCGATGTCGAAGACGCCGCGCTCCATCTCGGTGCGGATCGCGCGGTTGGCCTGCTGCAGGTTCTCGGCATTGGCGGTGAGCAGTTCGTTGGTCAGGTCGTTGGCGGCCTTCACCGCCCCCGCCGCCTCGCGCGAGCGCTGGATTGTCACCGCCTGCGCCAGCTGGGTCTCCCAGAGCGGCACGGTGTTCACCAGCGTCGAGTTGATCTTCATCACCAGCGACTTGTCGTTCTCCTGCACCAGACGGATCGAGGGCAGCGACTGCATGGTGACCTGACGGGTCAGCTTGAGGTCGTGCACCCGGCGTTCCAGATCGTCGCGGGCGGCGCGGATGTCGCGCAGCTCCTGCGCCTGCATCACCTGATCGGCCTCGGGGGCCGCGGCAAGCTCCGCTTCCTTCCGCGGGATGTCGGTGGTGTCGATCTGGCGCAGCTTCTCCTCGCCGGCGGCGATGTAGAGCGCCAGCTCGTCGTAGAAGTTCAGCGTCTTGGCATAGAGGTTGTCGAGCGACTTGATGTCTTTCAGGAGCTTGTGCTCGTGGCCGAGCAGGCTTTCGGTGATCCGGTCGATCTGGGCCTGCACGTTCTCGTATTTCGCGACGAACTTGGCGAAGGGCGCGGCGCGGCCCAAAAGGCGTTCCCACCAGCTCGGCTTGCGGCGCACGTCGAGTTCGGAAACCGAGAAGCCGCGGATGGTGGCGACGATGGAGCGCAGCGAGTCGCCCGCCGGACCGACGTCCTTGTTCTTCACGTCGCTCAGCATCTGCTGGCTGATGGTCTGCAGTTCCGCCTGCGCGCCGGAGCCGAAGGAGATGATCGACTGGGTGTTGGACATGTCGAGCTCGGCGATGCGCTGGCGGATCGTCTCGGCCACCGGGGCGGGGGCTTCGGAGAGCGGCGTGACCTCCTGCCCGGGGGTTGGCAGCTGGGTCGCGGTGACCTGCTCGACTTCGGCATGCGCTTCGGCGGCCTTGCTGCGGACGGTGTCGGTCATCAAATGCCTCGCTCTGAAAAGGCTGCGCTGTCCGATGCGGGACAGGGAGGGACTACAGGGTAAGTCTATACGAAAGGTGAAATGGCGCCACAATCATCCGTGCCCCGGAAGAACGCCCCCGGGGCGGGGCCGTTCCCGCCATCGGCGGATTTCCGTGCAGAATCCGCGATCTGCTAGTGCTCCCGCAGCAGTCTTTCGCGCAGGACGCCGATTTCGACATCGAGATCGCTCCGGTTGTTGGTCAGCAGCGCCTGGGTGCGGCTGGCGAAGTTGGTCTCCAGATCGCCGAGCAGCGCCTCGTAATCGGCGCGGGCCGAGGCGTCGCGGTTCTGGGCGTAGAGATCGGCGAATTTCACCGTCGCGTCGCGGGCACCCATCAGGTAGACGCCGAGATACTTGCGCGCCGCCGTCAGATCGCCCGGGTCGCTTTCCACGCCGCGGAACAGGCTGCGCGCCGTGCTGGCGAAACCGTCGACGCGGGTCGTCAGCGCGCGGTCGTCGAGCCGCAGGATCGCCTCGCGCATCGCGGCAAGATGCTTCTCGCCTTCGTCCACGGCGCGGGCGACGCGGTCGGTCTGGAACGACTCCACCCCGTCGGTGCCCTTGTCGGAGAGCGGATCGAGACCGAAGGCGAGGCTGTGCAGCCCGGCGCCGATCAGGCCGATGGCGGCGGCGGCGATGCTGCCCGCGTCGCCCATCAGGCTGCCGGCAAACAGGCCCGCGCCGGTCAGCACCGAGCCGAAGATCTTGCGCGGGATCGCCGGGCGCTTGGCCATGCGGCGGGCGTCATAGGCCTCCTGCGCGTGGATGCCCTCGCGGGTGAGCCATGCGGCGAGGATCAGCGCGGCGGCGGCGCCGAGGCCGAGGATCAGCTCGGACGGGTCGCCGCGGAAGGCGTTGATGACGAAGAACACCGGCAGGAAGAAGAGGAAGGTCGAGCGCGTGCCCACCTTGCTGCGGCGCTTGCCGTCCCAGGCGTTGGGGCGGCGCCCGGGCGGCGCGGCGGCGGCGGGATCGGGCTTGGCATTATCGGGGCTGTATCTGCCCCCGAACCGCTGGGCCATCAGGCGCCTCCCAGCGAGGCGACATAGATCGTCAGCCCCACCAGCATGAGGAAGGCCAGGGTCTGAACGCCTTTTGCAGACATGAGCGCCTCCTGTGACTGTTGCGGCTCGCCTGCCGAATATAGGCAGGCGCCGGGACCGTCGCCAGTGGCGGCGCGGAAATCAGCCGCGCGGCTTGGGGCGGGGACCGGGTTTGCCGGCACCGGGCCGTGCCGCGCCGGGTTTCGGCGCCATGCCGCGCGCGCCGGTCTTGCCCTTGGGAGCGGCGGGCTTGCGCCAGGCCTTCGGCGCGTCGATCGCCTCGGCGGCGAGGGTCGGCGCGGTCTCGGGCCGGGGCGGGCGGCGGGAGAAGGTCTTGACCGTGGTCTTGCCGGCGGGCTTGGCCGGATCGGCGCCGGAGCGGCCCGGCTTCGCTTCGGGCTTGGCGGCAGCCCAGCCGGCGCGCGGCGCCTTGCCGGGGGTGCCGGGGCGCACGGGGTCGGCCTTGGGCAGGGGTTTCGGCGCGGGCTTGCGGCCCGAAGCCTCTTCCGAGCGCGGATCGAGGCCGAGCTGGTCGCGCAGCACGCGGCCCTTCACCTCTTCGACCTCGCCGGGCTGCAGCTCGCCCAGGCGGAAGGGGCCGTAGCTGACCCGGATCAGCCGGTTCACGGTGAGGCCGATGGCGCTCATGGCGCGGCGGATCTCGCGGTTGCGACCCTCGCGCAGGCCGACGGTGAGCCAGGCATTGGCGCCCTGGATCCGGTCGAGGCTGACGCTCATCGGCTGGAACTTCTCGCCCTCGACGGTGATGCCCTTGCGCAGCGGCTCCAGATCCGGCTCGGCCGGGTTGCCCTTGATGCGGACGCGGTACTTGCGCAGCCAGCCGGTCGAGGGCAGCTCCAGTTTGCGCTTCAGCTCGCCGTCGTTGGTCAGGAGCAGGAGGCCCTCGGAGTTGAGGTCGAGCCGGCCGACCGACATGACGCGGGGCATGTCCTCGGGCAGATGGTCGAAGACCGTCTCGCGGCCCTTCTCGTCGGAGGCGGAGGTGACGAGGCCCTCGGGCTTGTAATAGAGCCAGAGCCGCGCCGGTTCGGGCGCGGCCAGCGGCTTGCCATCGACGGTGATCCGGTCGGCGGCGGTCACGTTCAGCGCCGGGCTGTCGATCACCTTGCCGTTCACCGCGACCTGACCGAGCTCGATCATCCGCTCGGCCTCGCGGCGCGAGGCGACGCCTGCGCGGGAGAGGACTTTGGCGATGCGCTCGCCGTCGGGTGTGGTCGCTTCGGTCATGGAGGGTCCTGGATTGGAGGAGTTCCGAGGGCGGAACGCGCCGGGGGTTTTCCACCCCCGGACCCCCGGAGGATATTTGAGCAGAGAAGAAGGGGCAAGGCCGCTTGATTTGCCGCAGGGCTTTGGGCATCAGGTCGGGATGGAATTCCGCAGTCACATGGGCCTGGCGCTGGAGGAGGCGCGTGCCGCCGCCGCGCGCGGCGAGGTGCCGGTGGGGGCGGTGGTGGTAGGCCCCGACGGCGCGGTGCTGGCGCGGGCCGGGAACCGGACGCGGGAACTGCGCGACCCCACGGCCCATGCCGAGATGCTGGCGATCCGGACGGCCTGCGGGATCTTCGGCGAGCGGCTGACGGGCTGCGATCTCTACGTGACGCTGGAGCCCTGCGCCATGTGCGCGGCGGCGATCGCGGCGGCGCGGATCGGGCGGCTCTATTACGGGGCGGGCGATCCGAAATCGGGCGGGGTGGCGCAGGGGGCGCGGGTCTTTGCCCATCCGCAATGCCATCATGTGCCCGAGGTCTATGACGGCATCGCGGGTGAGGCTTCGGCGGCGCTGCTGCGCGCCTTCTTCGCCGGGCGGCGGCAGGGGTAGCCCGCCGCCGCCCGGGAGTGGCTCAGGGGGTGATCGGCTCCAGCACCTCGGGCTCGATGACCCGCGCCAGCGGCAGGGCGGCGCGCAGGGTGTCGGCATTTTGCTCCAGCGCCGCGAAGGTGCGGTAGTGGCAGGGGATCAGCGTCTTGAAGTCGAAGTATTTCTTGGCGGCGAAGGCGGCGCGGTCCATGTCCATGGTGAAATGGCCGCCGCAGGACAGGATGCCGATGTCGGGCTTGTGGTATTCGCCCATCCAGCCCATGTCGGCCATGATGTCGGTATCGCCGCTGAGATAGATCGTGTGGCCTTCGCCCGCGATCATGAAGCCCGCCTCGGCACCGGCATAGACCGGGCCATTGTCGGAGCTGACCGAGGAGGAATGCACCGCGTTCACCATGGTGACCTTCGCGCCGTTCAGCGTGACGGTGCCGCCCTTGTTGAAGCCGATGCCCTCGACGCCGTGCTTTTCCTGCCACCAGCTGATCAGGTCATAGATGCCGACCAGCGGCGCGCCGAGTTCCTTCGACAGGGCGAGCGCGTCGCCGGCGTGGTCGCCATGGCCGTGGGTCAGGAGGATATGGGTCGCACCGGACAGCGCCTCGGCGCGGCGGTCCTGCGGGAACATCGGGTTGCCGGTGAGCCAGGGATCCACCAGCAGAACGGAGTCCTCGATCTCGATGCGGAAGCTGGAATGGCCGAGCCAGATGATTTTCATTTGCGTCCCTCGCGTTGGTTACCGACTGTCTGTTCTAGGGCAGACGGGGGCGAGGTAAATGGAGTGGTTGCAGACGGTCGACGGCTATTGCGAACGGCTGGGGCCGGGATACTGGGCCGAGCCGGTGAATGCGCTGACCAATCTGGCCTTCGTGCTGGCGGCGAGTCTCATGTGGCGACGGGTGCGGGGGCTGCCGCTGGCGCGGGCGATGTGTCTGGTGCTGGGGGTGATCGGGGTCGGGTCCTGGCTGTTCCACACCCATGCCAACAGGCTGACCGGGCTGATGGACGTGCTGCCGATCCTCGGCTTCATCCTGCTCTACGTCTTCGCCGCGAGCCGCGACATGCTGGGGCTGCGCTTCTGGCAGGCGGGGCTCCTGACGCTGGGGTTCTTTCCCTGGACGGCGGCGCTGCTGCCCGTGTTCCGGCTGGTCCCCGGTATCGGGTCTTCGGCGGGCTATGCGCCGGTGCCGGTGCTGATCCTACTTTATGCGCTGCTGCTGCGGCGGCGGGCGGCGGGCACGGCGTGGGGGCTGGCGATCGGGGCGGGGATTTTGTGCCTGTCGCTGCTGGCGCGGTCGCTCGACGGGCCGCTCTGCGGGGCGCTGCCGGGGGGCACGCATTTCCTCTGGCATCTCATGAACGCCGCGATGCTGGGGTGGATGATCGAGGTTTACCGGCGGCACATGCTTGCAGCCTTCTCCCCTCGCGGATAAACGGGGCGAAACAAGCGGAGTCCTCCCATGTCCATCGACATCGATACCGCGCGCAAGGTGGCGCATCTGGCCCGTATCCGGGTGGAAGAGGCCGATCTTCCGGCCCTGGCGGGTGAGCTTTCCGGCATCCTGACCTTCATGGAGCAGCTGAACGAGGTCGACGTGGACGGCATCGAGCCGATGACCTCGGTCACGCCGATGCGGCTGAAGCGGCGGGCGGATGTGGTGACGGATGGCGACATCCAGGGCAAGGTGCTGGCCAATGCGCCGGATGCGCGGGAAGGCTTCTTTGCGGTGCCGAAGGTGGTGGAATGAACGCGAACGAGTTGACGATTGCGGCGGCGCGCGACGCGCTGCGCAAGGGCGAGCTGACGGCGGTCGATCTGACGATGTCCTGCCTCACGGCGATCGATGCGGGCGACCCGCTGAACGCCTTCGTGCACAAGACCCCCGAGATCGCGCTGGAGCAGGCGCGGGCGGCGGATGCGCGGCTGGCCTCGGGCGAGGCGCCGGCGATGTGCGGCATCCCGCTGGGGATCAAGGATCTGTTCTGCACCAAGGGTGTGGCATCGCAGGCGGCGTCGAACATCCTCAAGGGCTTCAAGCCCGAGTATGAGTCCACCGTGACGACGAAGCTGTTCGACGCGGGCGCGGTCATGCTGGGCAAGCTGAACATGGACGAATTCGCCATGGGGTCGTCGAACGAGACCTCCTGCTATGGCGATGTGGTCAACCCGTGGAAGGTGGACGAGCGCCGCCTGACGCCGGGCGGATCCTCGGGCGGTTCGGCCTCGGCCGTGGCGGCGGATCTGTGCCTTGGCGCCACCGGGACGGACACCGGCGGGTCGATCCGGCAGCCTGCGGCCTTCACCGGCATCGTCGGGATCAAGCCGACCTACGGGCGGGTCAGTCGCTGGGGCGTGGTGGCCTTTGCCTCCAGCCTCGATCAGGCGGGGCCGATGACCAAATCGGTGCGCGACGCGGCGATCTTCCTCGGCGCGATGAGCGGGCATGACCCGAAGGATTCGACCAGCGCCGAACTGGCGGTGCCGGATTTCGAGGCGGCGCTGACCGGCGATATCCGCGGCAAGAAGATCGGCATTCCGCGCGAATACCGCATGGACGGGATGCCGGACGAGATCGAGGCGCTCTGGGCCAAGGGCCGCGAGATGCTGAAGGATGCGGGGGCCGAGATCGTCGACATCAGCCTGCCGCACACGAAATACGCGCTGCCGGCCTATTACGTCATCGCGCCGGCCGAGGCGTCGTCGAACCTCGCGCGCTATGACGGGGTGCGCTATGGCCATCGCGCCAAGCCGGCGCAGGGCGACGGCATCACCGAGATGTACGAGAAGACCCGCGCCGAAGGCTTCGGCAAGGAGGTGCAGCGCCGGGTGATGATCGGCACCTATGTGCTGTCGGCGGGCTTCTACGACGCCTATTACAACCGGGCGCGCAAGGTGCGGGCGCTGATCAAGCGCGACTTCGAGCTTGCCTTCGCCGACGGGATCGACGCGATCCTGACGCCGGCCACCCCGTCGTCGGCTTTCGGTCTGGGCGAGATGGCCAGCGCCGATCCGGTGCAGATGTATCTCAACGACGTGTTCACCGTGACGGTGAACCTCGCCGGTCTGCCGGGGGTCTCGGTGCCGGTCGGGCTCGATGCGAAAGGGCTGCCGCTGGGGCTGCAGCTGATCGGCCGGCCGTGGGAAGAGGGCGATCTGCTCAATCACGCCCATGTGCTTGAGCAGGCGGCGGGCTTTGTGGCCAAGCCGTCGAAATGGTGGTAATGGCCGCCTTTGACCTTTGATCTAGCGGGATTCGTCTGATGCGCGCGCCTATTGCCCTTTTGGTTGCCTGTGGCCTCACTGCCTGTGCGCCCGAAGTGCCGGAGTCCGGCGTGGGCTTCGGCAATTACTCGGACTACATGCAGAGCCGCGAGGCGCAGCTGGCCGGTCAGGGTGCCGCTGGAGCCGCTGTCGGCGCTCCGCTGGTCACCGCCCCCGCGCCGGTCTTCTCGACCGAGGCGATCGCCTCGGCCATCGACAATGCGCAGACCGGCGCTCCGGCCAGCGCGCCCTTCCCTCCGGCCACGGCGGCGCCCTATGCGGCGCCGATGGCGACCGGGGCTGCCCGTCCGCGCGGCGACGCGCCTGCGGGCATCCGGGTGGAATCGGGCGAGATGCAGGCGGACCATTCCGCCATCTCGGACGAGAACGACTTTGCGGCCGTTGCGGCGCGCGAGACGATCCAGAGCGACGCCGAGCGCATCGCGCAGAACCGGGCGCAGTATCAGGTGATCCAGCCGACCGCCCTGCCGCAGCGCAGCGGCAGCGAGGGGCCGAACATCGTGCAATTCGCCATCTCCACCAGCCACCCGCCGGGGGCGCAGATGTACAAGCGCTCCTCGCTGCGGCTGAGCAACCCGGCAGCGGCCTGCGCGAAATTCGCCTCGCCCGATCTGGCGCAGGAGGCCTTCCTCGCCTCCGGCGGGCCGGAGCGGGACCGCAAGGGGCTGGACGCCGATGGCGACGGCTATGCCTGCGGCTGGGATCCGCGCCCGTTCCGCAACTGAGGTGAGCCTGTCGCCCAACTGCGGGCCTCGGCGGGGCGGCATGCTGCCCTCTCTCATCGTGCTGCATTACACTGCGATGCGCAGCTTCGAGGCGGCGCGCGAGCGGCTGTGCGACCCGGCGGCGGAGGTTTCCACGCATTACCTGATCTCGGAGCGCGGCGAGGTGCTGGCGCTGGTGCCGGAAGAGCTGCGCGCCTGGCATGCCGGGGCGGGGAGCTGGGGCGGGGCGGAGGATGTGAACTCGCGCTCCATCGGCATCGAGCTGGCAAACCGGGGCGTGGAGCCCTTTGCCGCGCCGCAGATGGCGGCGCTGGAGCGGCTGCTGCCCGAGGTCATGGCGCGCTGGGCGATCCGGCCCGAGGGGATCATCGGCCATTCCGACATGGCGCCGGGGCGCAAGACCGATCCGGGGCCGCGATTCGACTGGCGCAGGCTGGCGATGGCGGGGCTTTCGGTCTGGCCGGAGGCGGGGACGGCCTCGGGCGACTTCGCGGCGGCGGCGCGGGCCTTCGGCTATCCCGAGGCGGCGCCGGAGCTGATGCTCGCGGCCTTCCGGCTGCGCTTCCGGCCCTGGGCGCGGGGGCCGCTCGATGCGACGGATGCGGCGCTGGCTGCCGATCTCGCCCGGCGCTTTCCCGTTGACGGGGCGCGGGGGGCGGCGTAAGCCCGCCACGCGCGGATGGCCGGATGACCGCGAGCCGCAAGGCGCGAGGAAAGTCCGGACTCCATGAGGCAAGGGTGCCGGGTAACGCCCGGCCGGGGCAACCCGAGGGAAAGCGCCACAGAGAAGAGTCTGCCGTGGTGTCGGAGGTTCGCCTCCGGCGTCATCCACGGTGAGGGTGAAACGGTGGGGTAAGAGCCCACCGCGGACCTGGCAACAGGGACGGCACGGCAAGCCCCACCCGGAGCAATGCCGAATAGGGGCCTCGCGCGGGCTGATCCGGGCAACCGGATATCGCTGCAGGGACGCTTCAGCCCAGAGGCCCGGGTTGGCAGCCAGATCCCGTCGGTAACGGCGGGGCCAGAGGAATGGTCATCGATGGGGTGTCGTGCAAGCGCGCCCCGGAACAAAATCCGGCTTACAGGCCATCCGCGCAATCACCTGTAATCCAGCGGAGCCGCCTGCGGCGGCACGCCTTCTTCTGGAGCCGCCTTGCGGCGGCTCGCGCCTGCGGCGGGCGGATATTTGCACAGGGAAGACCGGCAGGGGCGTGCGGGAGCGGCCGTGGCGGGGCAGGGGCCCGGCGGTGATGGCAAACTGTGCGGCGGGGGGCGTTTGGCTGTTGACTCTGTGGCCTGCCTCGGTAAAAGGCGGGCTTCAAGGATTTCGCGGGGGGCTTCGGCTCGCCGGCTGCAGGAGATACCATCATGGCGAAGCCGACGACGATCAAGATCCGGCTGAACTCGACGGCGGGCACCGGGCACTTCTATGTGACCAAGAAGAACGCCCGCACCATGACCGACAAGATGGTCGTGCGTAAGTACGATCCGGTCAAGCGCGAGCATGTCGAATACAAGGAAGGCAAGATCAAGTAAGATCTGCCGTCACGACAGCTGACAGGGCCGCGCCGTTTGTGCGCGGCTTTTTGTCGTTCGGAGGGGCGATGGCCGAGGCTCTGGTGCTGCATTACCGGCTGGCCGGGCCGGGCGATCTGGCGGCGGTCGACGCCTTGCTGGCGCGGAGCTATGCCCGGCTGCTGAAGGCGGATTACCCGCCCTCGGTGCTGGTGACGGCGCTGCCGATCCTGTCGCGGACGCGGCCGGAGCTGATGCGCAGCGGCAGCTACTGGGTCGCAGAGGCCGCAGGCGGGGCGCTGGTGGCGGCGGGCGGCTGAACGCCGCGCGGGGCCGGGGTCGGCGAGGTGCGGCATGTGGTGACCGATGCGGGCCATGTGCGGCAGGGGATCGGCACGGGGCTGATGCGGGCGGCGATGGCGCAGGCGCGCAACGCGGGCGTCGGGCGGCTGGATTGTCTCGCCACGCGGACAGCGGTGCCCTTCTATGCGGCGCTTGGATTCGTGGCGCGGGGCGAGCTGGAGATCGCGCTGCGGCCCGGGATCGGGTTCCGGGTGGAGCGGATGGACTGCAGTCTTTGAAACGCAAAAGGGCCGGTCCTGCGACCGGCCCTTTCCGTTGTCCGGGGCGAGGCGAGGTTACTCGCGGTTGCCCATGAAGTTCAGCAGGAACATGAACAGGTTGATGAAGTCGAGGTAGAGTTGCAGCGCGCCCATGATGGCGGCCTTGCCCAGCCACTCGCTGTCACCCATCTGCGCATGCTGCAGGTAGGTCGTCTTGATGTTCTGCGTGTCATAGGCGGTGAGACCCGCGAAGATCAGCACGCCGATGGCCGAGATGGCGAAGGACAGCGCCGAGGAGGCGAGGAAGATGTTCACCACCATGGCGACCAGAAGACCGATCACGCCCATCATCAGGAAGGTGCCGAGACCCGAGAGGTCCTTCTTCGTGGTGTAGCCGTAGAGCGAGAGGCTCGCGAAGGCGATGGCGGTCACGAGGAAGGTCTGCGCGATCGAGGCGCCGGTGAAGACGAGGAAGATCGAGCTGAGCGAGAGACCCATCAGCGCGGCATAGACATAGAAGAACAGCTGCGCCGAGGCGGTCGACAGCCGGTTGATCACCGCGCCGAAGGCGAAGACCATGATCAGCGGCAGGAACATGATCACCCATTTCAGCGGGGTGGCATAGAGCAGCTCGCCGAGGTCGGTCAGATAGCGGCCGCCGCTGATCGCCATGTCGCCGGGCACGGAGGTGACCGCGAGGCCCGAGACGGCCCAGGCGGCACCGCCGGTCAGCAGCATGCCGACGGACATCAGCCCGTAGACCTTGTTCATGTGGGCGCGCAGGCCCTCGTCGATGACACCAGCCCGGGCGCCTGCGCCGACCGAACGGATATTCTGGTATTCAGCCATGTGAAGCACTCCCATGTTGTTCAAAGGGCGCCCCCGGAGACCGGAGACACCGCTTGCGCTCAATATTGGGAAGGGCTTCCGGCAATTCAAGCGTTTCCGCCCGTCCGGGGCTGCGATTGTTGCGACCGCTCAGCGCAGCCAGGTCGAGGGCACGTCCCAGATCGGCCGCGATGCCTCGCTGCGCGCCTGATCGGGCGTGAGGCCGATATCGGCCAGGGCGGCGGCATCGAGCCGGGCCAATTGGCGGCGCTGGTGGCGGGCAATGAGCCCGAGGCGCAGGGTTCTTGCGAGCCGCGCCAGAGTCCCGCTCTGCTGCACGCGACCGAGGGTCAGCTGTGCGGTGTGAAGCGAGGCGAACATGGTCTTTCCTTTCGGGTTGCGATTCTTCGGCGGTGACGGCCCGACCGATGGGAGAGGGCTCAAATCACTTGCCGACTATGCCCGAATCGCTCACATTTGGAAAATGAATGGTTTTGACGTCTCACATCAGGAACCGTGATATGGCGCGCAATCTCGACCTCACCGCCCTGCGGTCCTTCGTGGCGGTGGCCGATGCCGGGGGGGTGACCCGGGCGGCGGGCTTTCTCAATCTCACGCAATCGGCGGTGTCGATGCAGATCAAGCGGCTGGAGGAGGTGCTGGACCTGCCGCTGCTGGACCGGTCGGCGCGGCGGGTGGGGCTGACGGCCTCGGGCGAGCAGCTGTTGAGCTATGCGCGGCGGATGCTGTCCCTGAATGACGAGGTCTTCGGGCGGCTGACGCATGATGCCTTCGAGGGCGAGGTGGTGCTGGGCGTGCCGCATGACATCGTCTATCCGGCGATCCCGCAGGTGTTGCAGCGCTTCAACGCCGAATTTCCGCGGATGCGGGTGACGCTGCTGTCTTCCTTCACCCGGGCGCTGAAGGTGCAGTTCGCGCGCGGCGAATGCGATGTGATCATGACCACCGAAGACGGGTTGGACGTGGGCGGCGAGACGCTGGCCGAGCTGCCGCTGGTCTGGGTGGGCGCGCCGGGCGGTACGGCTTGGAAGCAGCGGCCGCTGCGGCTCGCCTTCGAGCACAACTGCATCTTCCGCACCGGGGTGCAGGCGGCGCTGGACGCGGCGGGGATCGGCTGGACCATGGCGGTGGAATCGGACAGCTCGCGCACCATCGAGGCGAGCGTGGCGGCGGATCTGGCGGTGCATGCGGCGCTCCTGGGCACCGAGCCGCCGCAGCTGGAGCGGATCGTCCATGGCGGGGCGCTGCCGGATCTGGCGACGACCAAGGTCAATCTCTATGTCGCCGATCCGGCGCACAGCCCGGCGGTGCAGATCCTGGGCGACCTGATCCGCCGGGCCTATGCGGGGCGCGCGGCCGGGTGAGGGGGGAAAAATCTTGAGGAAGATTTTTCCGCGCCCGGAGGACGGGGCGGGGTGACCCTGTCTGGCCCGGGAGCAGCCGGACGCTCAGGGCAGGATGACGACCTTGCCGGTGGCCTTGCGGCTGCGCAGGAGCTCCATGCCCTCGGAGGCGCGCTCCAAGGGCAGGCGGTGGCTGATATGCGGGTGCAGGCTGCCTTCGGCGAGCCAGCCGAAGAGCGTGGCGAGGCTCTCGCTCAGCGCCTCGGCGGCGAAGGTCAGGTAGCCGCCCCAGTAGAGGCCGATGACGCTGAGGTTCTTGACCAGGAGGTGATTGGCCGGGATCTGCGGCACCTCGCCTGCGGCAAAGCCGATGGCGAGAAGCCGGCCCTCGGGGCGGGTGGCGCGCAGCGCCTCGGTGAAGGCGGGGCCGCCGACCGGGTCGTAGACCACATCGACGCCGCCCAGGGCCTTCAGCGCGCCGCGCAGGTCGGGGGCGTCGCTGTCGATCAGGTGGTCGGCGCCGGCGCGGCGGGCGATCTCCAGCCGCTCGGCGCCGCGGGCCGAGGCGATGACGCGGGCGCCCATCCGCTTGCCGATCTCGACCGCGGCGAGGCCGACGCCGCCCGCGGCGCCGAGAACGAGCAGCGTCTCGCCGGGGTGCAGCCGCGCCCGGCGCTCGAGTGCCAGATGGCCGGTGCCATAGGCGATCTGCAGCGCGGCCGCCTCCTCGAAGCTGACCGCGTCGGGCAGGGGCAGGCAGCGGGCGGCGGGGAAGCAGCCCTGCTCGGCGAGCCCGCCATGGGTGCCGAAGACCGCGACGCGGCTGCCGAGCGCCGGGGCGGTGACTCCGGGGCCTTGCGCGATGACGGTGCCGGCAAGCTCCATGCCCAGCGTGTAGGGGAGGGCGGGATGCTCCTGATACTTGCCGTCCTGCTGCAGGAGATCGGCGAAATTCAGCCCGCAGGCGGCGATCTGCAGGCAGACCTCGCCGGGGCCGGGGCTGGGCGGTGGCAGGGTTTCGAGGCTGGGCGGGGTGCCGATCCGGCTCAATTGAAAGGCGCGCATGGTTAACTTTCGTCAATCGAGAGAGGAAGCATGTGGCGCAATCAGGCGCCTCGCCGTCGTTTTTTCAAGTCATGCGTGTGTTACATTGCAATTTGCACAGTGCCGTCGGGTGACCCTTTGCGGAATGCATTGCATTTTGCAAATGTCGCTAAGGGCGAGTTGAAGGCAGCGCACGCTCTTCTCAAGCGATCCTGCCCGTCAAGCTGTAAACTCTTCTCCGCCTGTATAATTGGACATATCCAAAAAGACAGGTTCATGCCTCTGCTCCGGTTAATTTGTGGATAACTGCCCTTCGGCCGATTTTGGCACGGAACTTGCTTATAGAAGGGCAGGGACAGCAAATTATTGGAGAGATTTTTATGAAACACCCCGTCGATGCGCATGTGGGCAAACGTATCCGTCACCGTCGCTGGATGGTCGGCATGACGCAACAGCAGCTTGCCGATTGCGTGGGCATCAAGTTCCAGCAGATCCAGAAATACGAGACCGGCATGAACCGCGTCAGCGCCTCGCGCCTGTGGGACATCGCCGAGGCTCTGGGCGTGTCGATCAGCTTCTTCTTCGAAGGGCTGGAAGGCGCGGGCGATGCCGCACGTCAGGCCGAGGGCGACCGGATCACCGACAAGGAAGCGCTGGAGCTCGTGCGGTCCTATTACGCGATCCCCGAGGCGCAGCGCCGCCGCCTGTTCGATCTGGCGCGGGTGCTGAGCGAAGCCGCCGCCTAGCTCGACCCGTGAGCGCCGCGCGCGGCGCTTGACCCCATCCCCGCGAGGCGGTAGCGCCTTGCGAGACAAGGGGGCCGCATGACACGTCTCGACCGGGCCGAAGAGGCCGATCTGATCGCAACGGCAGGAGCACTTGCCGATGCCGCCCGAGAGGCCACGCTGATGCATTTTCGCAGCGTCGGTCTTTCGGCGGAGACCAAGGAAACAACCCATTTCGATCCGGTGACCATTGCCGACCGGCTGAGCGAGGAGCGCATGCGCGCCATCCTCGCTCTCCGTCGTCCGCAGGATGCGATCCTCGGCGAGGAGATGGGGGAGACCCCGGGGACGAGCGGCCTGACCTGGGTGCTCGACCCGATCGACGGCACGCGCTCCTATCTCTGCGGCACGCCGACCTGGGGGGTGCTGATCTCGGTCGCGGATGCGACGGGGCCGATCTATGGCCTGATCGACCAACCCTATATCGGCGAACGCTTCGAGGGCGGCTTCGGCCGGTCGGAGATGACGGGGCCGTTGGGCCGGCGCAAGCTCGGCACGCGGGCGGCGCGGCCTCTGGCCGAGGCGATCCTGATGACCACATTCCCGGAAGTCGGCACGCCCGAGGAGGGCGCGGCCTTCCGCAAGCTTGCCTCGCAGGTGCGGCTGACCCGCTACGGCACGGATTGCTACGCCTATGCGCTGGTCGCGGCGGGGCAGATCGATCTGGTGGTGGAGGCGGGGCTGCAACCCTATGACGTGCAGGCGCCGATGGCGGTGGTCGAGGCCGCGGGCGGGATCTTCACCGACTGGCAGGGACGGCGCGATCCGCAGGGCGGGCGGGTGATCGCTGCGGCCAATGCCGAGATCCACGCGGCGGCGCTGGAGGTCTTGCGCGGCGCGTGAGGCTGGCGTCCGGGGGCTGTCTGCCCCCCCCAGCCCGGCCATGGGCCGGGCGTTCTTCGCTTGAAATCCTCCACAGGAGGATTTCAATGCGCTCATCACCCCCGAGGATATTTCTGGACAGAAAATGGGTAGGCATGTCTGAGGTATTGATCCGGGGCGCGGAAGTCGTCGTGACCATGGACGGGGCGCGGCGCGAGATTGCCGGGGGCGATGTGCTGGTCCGGGGCGGGGTGATTGCTGCCGTGGGGCAGGGGCTGACCTCGGCGGGGCGGGTCGTGGAGGCCAAGGGCTGCGTGGTCACGCCGGGGCTCGTCAACACGCATCACCATCTCTACCAGACGCTGACGCGGGCGGTGCCCGGCGGGCAGGATGCGCTGCTCTTCGGCTGGCTGAAGACGCTCTATCCGATCTGGGGGCGCTTCGGGCCGGAGGAGATCTTCGTCTCGGCTCAGGTCGGGCTGGCGGAGCTGGCGCTGTCGGGCTGCACGCTGACTTCGGATCATCTCTATCTCTATCCCAATGGCGCGCGGCTTGACGACACGATCGCGGCGGCGCGGGAGGTGGGGCTGCGGTTTCATCCGACACGGGGGGCGATGAGCATCGGCGAGAGCGCCGGGGGGCTGCCGCCGGATACGCTGGTGGAGCGGGAGGCGGCGATCCTCGAGGACAGCATCCGGGTGGTGGATGCCTTCCACGACGCCTCCGAAGGCTCGATGCTGCGGGTGGGGCTGGCGCCCTGTTCGCCCTTCTCGGTCAGCCGCGACCTGATGCGCGAGGCGGCGCTGCTCGCCCGCGACAAGCGGGTGATGCTGCACACCCATCTGGCCGAGAATGACGAGGATGTGGCCTATTCGCTGGCGCAGTTCGGCTGCCGCCCGGGGCAATATGCCGAGGATCTGGGCTGGACCGGCCCGGATGTCTGGCATGCGCATTGCGTGAAGCTGGATGCGGGGGAGATCTCGCTCTTTGCCCGCAGCCGGACCGGGGTGGCGCATTGCCCCTGTTCCAATTGCCGTCTCGGCTCGGGCATCGCGCCGCTCCGGGCGATGCGGGATGCCGGGGTGCCCGTGGGGCTGGGGGTGGATGGCTCCGCCTCCAACGACGCGGGCAACCTGATCGGCGAAGCGCGGCAGGCGATGCTGTTGCAGCGGGTGGCGCGCGGGGCCGATGCGATGAGCGTGCGCGAGGCGCTGGAGGTGGCGACGCTGGGCGGGGCGCAGGTGCTGGGGCGGCCGGATTGCGGGTCGCTGGAGCCGGGCAAGCGCGCCGATCTGGCGATCTGGGATCTGTCCGGGATCGAGGCGGCGGGGGCCTGGGACCCGGTGGCGGCGCTGCTCCTTTGCGGGCCGACGCGGGTGCGCGATCTCTTCGTCGAGGGGCGGCAGGTGGTGGGCGATGGCCAGATGCTGACGCTCGATCTGCCGCGGGTGATCGAGCGGCAGCGGCAGCTGGCGCGGGCCTTGGCGCTCTGAGCCCTTGCGGGGCAGGGGGGCGAGCGGCTAGGACACGGCAGAAGCGGTCCGGGGGAAGCCATGTCGCATGATTACGGGGCGCAGCGCGCCGATACCTACAAGACCTTCGCCGAGATCGGCAAGAACGAGTCCTGGCCGAAGAAGGCGGTCGTCGTCTTCCAGTTCTACCCCGAGGATATCGAGGCGAAATGGGCGGCGGTGGAGAAGGCGCTGCGGGCCAAGGGCTTCCGCACCAGCCATGACGAGCATCTGCTCGATGCCCGCATCGGCCCGATCGACATCAACCCCGACGAGATCTGGCGCTACGAGCGCATGGCGACCGAGGCGGCGCTGCCCTTCGAGTTCTACCCGGAAGGCTGGGAGCTCGACGACTGAGCCACCGGCTTGCCCGCGATCCGCACATCGCGGATCGCCCGGTCGTCGCCCATCATGATGGTGGGGAACAGCGCCTGCCAGATGCCTTCGGCCCGCCGCGTCGCCTGTTCGATGGCGGGGGTTGAGGCGAGGTCGATCACCACCAGATCGGCCTCCATCCCGGGGGCGATGTTGCCGATCCGGCTTTCGGCATGCAGCGCCCGGGCCGAGCCCTGCGTCGCCAGCCACCAGAGCTGCGCCGGGTGCAGCGCATGGCCACGCAGCTGGCCGACCTCATAGGCCGCCGCCATCGTGTGCAGCATGGAGAAGGACGACCCGCCGCCGGTGTCGGTGGCGAGCCCGACCCGCAGGCTGGTCGCCAGACCCATGTCGAAGAGCCCCGAGCCGATGAAGGTGTTCGAGGTCGGGCAATGGATCAGGCTCGCCCCGGCCTCGGCCAGCCGGTCCTTCTCGCGCTGGGTCAGGTGGATGGCATGGCCGTAGATCGCCCCCTCGCGCAGCAGGCCTTGCGTCTCGTAGGTGTCTAGGTAATCGCGCGACTGCGGGTGCAGCCCCTGCACCCAGTCGATCTCGTCCAGCTGCTCCGACAGATGCGTCTGCATCAGGCAGTCGGGATGCTCGCGCCAGAGCGCGCCGAGGGCGGCGAGCTGTTCGGGCGTCGAGGTGGGCGAGAAGCGCGGGGTGATGACGTAATTCAGCCGCCCGCGCCCGTGCCAGGCTTCGAGCAGGCGCTTGCTGTCGTCATAGGCGCTCTGGGCGGTGTCGCGCAGGCCTTCGGGAGCGTTGCGATCCATGCAGGTCTTGCCGGCATAGGCGCGCAGGCCGCGCGCCTCGGCTGCGGTGAAGAAGGCCTCGACGCTGCAGGGATGGATCGTGGCATAGCTGCAGACGGTGGTGGTGCCGTTCGACAGCGTGAGGTCGAAATAGCGGTTGGCGATCTCGGCCGCATAGGCCGGATCGGCGAAGCGCATCTCCTCGGGGAAGGTGTAGCTGTTCAGCCAGTCGATCAGCCGCTTGCCCCAACTCGCGATGATCGCGGTCTGCGGGTAATGCACATGGGCATCGACGAAGCCCGCC
Source organism: Cereibacter sp. Soil_C_27 (assembly GCF_057657095.1). Taxonomy (NCBI): domain Bacteria; kingdom Pseudomonadati; phylum Pseudomonadota; class Alphaproteobacteria; order Rhodobacterales; family Paracoccaceae; genus Cereibacter; species Cereibacter sp. Soil_C_27. Next base: position 131,712 of record NZ_JBDGJD010000005.1, read on the forward strand.
GAGATCAGCGCCCGGCCATAGTCGGTCACCAGCGCCTGCGGATGCGCGGCGCGCAGCCGCTCCGCCGGGCCCACGTCGGCGATCCGCCCGTCCTGCACCAGCACCGCGCCATGGCTCTCGTGCCGGGCCGCGGCCTCGCCCTCGACGAAGGGATCGCCGGCGAAAGAGATCACCTGTCCCAGCAGCAGTTCGGCCATGCGTGTCTCCTTCGTCGCGGCATCCGGCGCAGAGCCTAGCCCCTTTCGCGCCAATGGTAAATTTGCCTTGCGCCCCTGTTTATCCGATCCGGCTTTGAGTATGGTCGCGGCCAAACGGATCGGAGGCGGCATGGCTCAGCACGAAGCATCAGACGCGCGTGACGACGAGCTTCAGGGCCTGACCGGCCGCCGGGTCGATCTGATCCTCGACGCGGTCGAGGCGCGCGACACCGATGCGCTGTCCGGGCTTCTGGAACCGCTGCACCCCGCCGACATCGCCGACTTGCTGGAGCAGATCGGCCCGGTCGAGCGGCGCGGGCTGCTGACGCTGTGGTCGGGCGAGATCGACGGCGAGATCCTGTCGGAGATCAGCGATTCCATCCGCGAGGAGGTCATCGACTACCTGCCGCGCGACGTGCTGACCGAAGCCGTGCGCGAGCTCGACACCGACGACGTGGTGGACATCCTCGAAGACCTCGAGGTGCCGCAGCAGGAGATCATCCTCGGCGCGCTGGAGATGGTCGACCGCGTGGCCGTCGAACAGGCGATGGCCTATCCGGAATATTCCGCCGGGCGCCTGATGCAGCGCGAGGCGGTGGTGGCGCCGATGCACTGGACGGTGGGCGAGGCGATCGACTTCCTGCGCGCCAACGACCGGCTGCCGGACCAGTTCTATCACGTCATCCTCGTCGATCCGAGGATGAAGCCACAGGGCTATGTCACGCTGGGGCGGCTGTTGTCGTCGCGGCGCGAGGTGAAGCTGACCGAGATCGAGGAAGAAAGCTTCCGCACCATCCGCGCCTCGCAGGAAGAGGCGGATGTGGCCTATATCTTCAACCAGTATCACCTGATCTCCTGCCCGGTGGTGGATGACAGCGACCGGCTGGTCGGCGTCATCACCATCGACGACGCGATGAACGTGCTGGACGAGGAGCACGAGGAGGACATCCTGCGTCTGGCCGGGGTGGGCGACGAAAGCTCGATCTCGGACGGGGTGTTCGACACGGTGAAGCAGCGCTTCCCCTGGCTCTTCGTCAACCTGCTGACCGCCAACATGGCGGCGCTGGTGATCGGCCAGTTCGAGGCGACGATCTCGGTCATCGTGGCGCTGGCGGCGCTGATGCCGATCGTGGCCTCGATGGGCGGCAATGCGGGCACCCAGGCGCTGACCGTGGCGGTGCGGGCGCTGGCCACGCGCGATCTGACCACCTCGAACGCCATGCGGGTGGTGCGGCGCGAGGCGGTGGTGGGGCTGCTCAACGGGATCGGCTTTGCCATCATCATGGGCGGGATCGGCTGGATCGGCTATGGCTCGGCCATGCTCGGGGTCGTGCTGGGGCTGGCGCTGATCGTCAACCTGCTGGTGGCGGCGCTGGGCGGCATCCTCGTGCCCCTGACGCTGAACCGGATGGGGCTCGACCCGGCGCTGTCCTCGGGCACCTTCGTGACCACGCTGACCGACGTGATCGGCTTCTTCGCCTTCCTGGGCCTCGCCACGGTGATCCTGCTATGACAGCCATTCTCGACAAGACCGAGGCGCGCCGCGCCGCCTTCGCCGCCCGCGCCGCGGCGCATGCCGCAGGGCAGGGGCAGGCGGCAGCGCTGCTGGCCGACTGGCTCGCCCCGCAGCGCGGCAAGGTGCTGGCGGGCTACATGGCGATGCGGACCGAGATCGATCCGACGCTGGCGATGGCCGCGCATGACGGGCCGGTCTGCGTTCCGGTGATCGTGGCGCAGGGCCAGCCGCTGCGGTTCCGCGAGTGGAGCCCCGGCTGCCGCATGGTGCCCGGCACCTTCGGCGCGCTGGTGCCGGAGGAGGGCGCGTGGCTGGAACCCGAGGTGCTGATCGTGCCGCTCCTGTCCTTCGACCGGCGCGGTTTCCGGCTGGGCTATGGCGGCGGCTTCTATGACCGCACGCTCGAAGGACTGCGCGCCCGGCATCCGGTGCTGGCGGTGGGTTTCGCCTATGCCGCGCAGGAGGTGCCCGAGGTGCCGACCGAAGCCACCGACCAGCCGCTCGACGCGCTGATCACCGATAACGGCCCCTTCGCCCTTTCATCCTGGTGAAAATATCCTGCAGGGGGGGCGGGGGGATGCAAAATCGCCCCGCGGCCTCCGCCTCGATCACCGGGCGATCTTCTCGTCCCGCACGAACATGTTGTCCCAGGCCCGGTCGATCAGCTCCGGCGTCATCTGGTAGGGGATGCCCTCGAACTCGCAGACCGAGATCATCTGGTCGATCAGGTAGACCGGCTGGTAGTTGGCGAAGTTGTTTTGGATCGTCGGGAACTTCACCTTCATCAGATGCACCATCGCCCGCTCGTCCAGGGGCATCTTCTTCTTCCGCGCGATCATCGCGAAGATCTTGAGAAAGTTCTCCTGGCTCGGCCCGTCGATCTTGATCTTGAAGAAGATCCGCCGCAGCGCCGCGCCGTCGAAGATCTCGTTCGGGTGGAAGTTGGTGGAGAAGATCACCAGCGTGTCGAAGGGCACGGTGAACTTCTCGCCCGATTGCAGGGCGAGGATGTCCTTGCTTTCCTCCAGCGGCACGATCCAGCGGTTCACCAGCTTCTGCGGCGGCTCGGCCTGACGCCCAAGGTCGTCGACGATGAAGATCCCGCCGGTGGATTTCAGCTGCAGCGGCGCCTGATAGGTCCGCGCCGTAGGGTTGTAGGTGAGGTCGAGCATGTCGAGGCTCAGCTCGCCCCCGGTGATGACGGTGGGCCGCTCGCAATAGACATAGCGGTTGTCGAAGCGGTTCGAGGTGCGGCGCAGGCTGGTCGGGTCGTCGACCGCCGCCTCGGCCGAGCGGTGCACGATCGGGTCGTAGACGGTGATGACCTGCCCGGAATATTCCAGCGCGCGCGGCACGTAGATCTTGTCGCCGAGCGCGTCGCGGATGCCGTTGGAGATCGAGGATTTGCCGTTGCCCGGCGGTCCATACATCAGGATCGACCGGCCCGAGGTCACCGCGGGGCCGAGGTGGTCGAGCAGGTCGTCGGGCAGGATCAGATGGCCCATGGCCGAGGTCAGCTGCTGGCGCGTCAGCTTGATGTTGCGCACCGACTGGCGCTTGACCTGCTCCTTGTAGATGTCCAAGGGCACCGGCATGGCGCCGAAATACTCCGACTGGCTCAGCGCGTCGAGCGCGCGTGCCTTGCCGTTGTCGGTCAGCTGATAGCCCATCTCGTTGCCCGAGGTCGCATGCAGCGTGCCGGTCGCCTCCAGCAGGCGCTGGCCGCGCGCCGCATCCACCAGCTCCTGCGTCAGCTGCACCGGCAGGCAGATCACCCGGGCGATCTCGGTCACGAGGTCGAGATTCATGCGGAACATGGTCTTGAGCAGGATGTCCCGCATCATCACCGGCGACAGGCCGGTCTCGGCCAGCGTGCGGGCGGCGGGCGGGGCGGTCACGGAAGCGGTCTGCATGTTCATCACATCACCTCGGGCCGGCGCGGGCGCGCCGGAAGTCGTGAAAGGGGCGGGCTCAGGCAACAATCAGCGCCGTGAGCAGGTAGAAGATCAGGGTGCCGGCCAGCGCCAGACCCATCGGGAAGTCCTTGTGGGTCCAGCTGGCCCAGCTGGCGGTGGCGGCACGGAAGGGCCCCACCATGCGCAGGCCGCGGTGGCTGACGAAGGCGCCGAGCAGGCAGGCCGCGAAGAGCGCCAGCCCGAAGCGCAGATCGCCCAGCGCGAAGAAGGGCGCCATGGCGGCGGCGAACTTGGCATCCCCCGCCCCGACCAGCCGCGCCGCGTTCATCAGGAAACCCACCACCAGCACGGCGGCGAATTGTGCCCAGCGCCAGAGCCAGACGTCGAGCGGCAGGGCGAGCGGGCCGACGAGCAGGAAGACCACCAGCAGGGCGAGCACCGCCTTGTTGGGGATTTTCATGAATTTCATGTCGCTCCACGCCACCCAGACACCGATGGGGATCGCGAAGGGAAGGAACCAGAGCGCCGTCACATGCGAGGTGGCGATCATCGAGTTCATGGTCAGTTCGTCACATTCGCGTCGAGCGTTTCCAGACTGCGCGCCGCCGCCTCGAAATATTGCGGATGGGTATCGACCGCCTCCTGCATCAGCCCCTTGCCTACGGTCACGTCGCCCTGCTTCACCGCGGTCAGCGCCAGCGTGTAGAGCAGTTGCGCCCGTTCGGTCTGGGTCATCTGGATCACCGGCATGTCATATTTGCGCTGCGCGCCGCGGGCGAGGATCAGGTTGTTCTTCGAGGTGAAGAGCTTGGAGTCGTAGGTGATTGCCTCGAGGAACAGCTTTTCCGCTCCCGAAGCGTCGCCACGCGTCAGCTTGGAATAGCCCCAGTTGTTCAGCACGCCCGCAGGCCGCGTCGTCAGATCGGTGGCGATCTCGTAGAAGCTGTCGGCCTTGTTCCAGTTCTTGTTGCTGTCGGCCACCATCGCCTCCAGCCGGTAGCGCTGGAAGGTCTCGTGCGTCGGCGGGATCTTGTTCAGCTCGGCCTCGGCGCGTTTCCACTCGTTGGCGCGGATCAGCGCATCGGCGTAATCCACCCGGTCCTCGTTGGTGGCGCCGGAGCTGGCGACGATCTCGGACCAGATGACGATGGCCTCGGCGGGGCGGTTGGCGCGCACCAGCGATTTCGCCAGACCGCGCTTCAGGTCCACCCGCTCGGGCGCCTTGGCCGAAGCACCGCGGAAATAATTCACCGCCTCGTCGGGAGCGCCGACGGTCAGCATGATGTCGTTGAGGTTGCTTTCGTCGATCACGTTCACGCTTTTCAGCGCGCGATCCACCTCGGCATCCGAGTTTCGGCCGCCGCATGCAGCGAGGAACGCCGTGCCCGCAAGGCACAGCGCGATCAGGACAGGGTGGCGCATTCTGCGTCCTCTTTCTGCTCGATGACCCTAGAGCTGCGAGAGGAGCACATATTCGCCTTGCCCGCGCCGCACGAGGGAGAAGTCATGCCGTTCTTCCTCGTCGGTATAGCCGGTTTTCTCGGATCGCGCGATAGCGAGGCGCAGATTTTCCCGGATGGAGTCCGTCGCGCCACTGTCGAGCGCATAGGCCTGCTGGAACACCAGCCGCGCCTCGCCCACCATGTCGCGCTCCATCAGCACCACACCGAGGTTGTTCATTGCCGGAACGAAGCTCGGATCGAGCTCGATGGCGCGGCGCAGCAGCTGTTCGGCCTGTCCGAGCCGCCCGAGCCGCAAATTGGCCGAGCCGAGCGCCGAAAGCACGTCGACATTGATGCCCTGCTCGCTCGCGGCGCGCAGATAGGCCTTCAGCGCCAGCTCGTTCTCGCCCGCGGCCAGCAGCCGGTGACCCACGAGCAGCCCGTCCACGCCCTCGGCGCTGCCATCGGCGGCATAGGGCGCATTGCGCGCCGCCGCCTCGGGCGAGAGCTCGCCGGGCCTGTCACAGCCCGCCAGCAGCAGAAGGGCCGCCATCGCTCCCAGCATCCCGCGTCCCATGCGTCTCCTTCAGTTGCCGCCGAGTTGCGTGGCGATCCCATGGATGGAAGGGCCGATCAGGATGATCATCAGTGGCGGCACGGTGAAGAGCATAGTGCCGAGCGTCAGCTTGGTCGGCAAGGTGTTTGCCTTTTCCTCGGCCCGCATCACGCGCTTGTCGCGCATCTCGGCGGAATAGACCCGCAGCGCCTCGGACATTGAGGTGCCGAAGGTTGCGGACTGGATCAGCGTGGTGACGAAGGACGAGACGTCGGGGATGCCGACCCGGTCGCCCATGTCCTTGAGCACCACCGAGCGTTCCTTGCCGGCCTTCACCTCATGCGAGACCATCTCGAACTCCTCGCCCAGCGCCGGATAGCCCGCCGACGTCTCCTTGGCGACGCGCATGATCGACTGGTCGAGCGACTGCCCTGCCTCGACGCAGACCAGCATCAGGTCCAGCGCGTCGGGAAAGCCTTCGACGATCTGGTCGTGCCGCTCCTGCGCGCGGCGCTTGACCCAGTAGATCGGCAGGTAATACCCGATGACACCCGGCATGAGGCTGTAGAGCAGCATCTGCTGCGTGGTCAGCGGCGCCTTGGCCTGGGCGATCATCGCGTAGATCACCCCGAGCAGCAGGAAGCCGATCCCGAGCGCGAATTGCGAGGCGTGAAAGATCCGCACCGCGTTCTTGGCGCGGTAGCCCGCGCGCAGCATCTTCAGCCGCGAGGCGCTCAGCTCCTCGGCATTCTGCGGCTCGAGGAAGGTCGCGAATTTCTCCAGCTTGTCGGTGCCGCCGCCCCGGCGCAGCGTCGGCGCGGCATCGGCGGCCTTGGCCGGCCCTGCCTGCTGCTGGCGCAGCTTCTCGAAGGGCTCGGGCTGCTTCTTCAGCATGAAGGGCAGGGTGACGGCGATCAGCAAGAGGCCCAGCCCGCCGAGGGCGTAGAGCGGCCCCATCGGGCCGAACTTGTCGACCAGCAGGGCCGAGACCGTATTCAGCAGCTCCATGGCGGGCTCATACCTTGATGTTGACCATGATCTTCATGAAGACCACGTTGGCGACGAGAAAGGCGCCGACGACCAGTGCCGCCGGAATGAAGGCCGGGCTCTCCTTGACCCCGTCGTAATAGTCGGGTTTCAGCACCGAGATCATCACCAGCGCCGCGATCGGGAAGCCCGAGAGGAACATCCCCGACCACTTGGCTTCCGCGGTGATCGCCTTGACCCGGCGGAACAGCTTGAAGCGGGCGCGGATCACCTTGGCCAGTCCCGCGAGGATCTCGGCAAGGTTGCCGCCCGACTGCTGCTGGATGGTCACGGCCACGGCAAGGAAGCGCAGGTCCTGGCTGTCCATCCGCTCGGCGAAGGCCTTGAGCGCTTCGGCCACGTCGCGGCCGTAGGCGGCCTCGTCGGCGATCACCCCGAATTCGGTGCCCAAGGGGTCGGGCACCTCCTTGGCGACGATGCCGATGGCCGAGGAGAAGGGGTGGCCCACGCGCAGCGAGCGCACCATCAGCTCAACCGCATCGGGCAGTTGCTCTTCCAGGAGCGCCATGCGCTTCTTGGCCTTGCCGTTCACCCAGACATAGATGCCGCCGATGCCCATGGCGATGGCCACCATGATCCGCACCGGCGTCTCCGCCGAGGTGCCGACCGTCAGGCCGAAATAGCTGAACACCGCCAGCACCCCCATCAGCCCGATCAGCGCCTTGGGCGAGAAGGCGATGTTGGCCTTCTGTGCCTTGGCGGCGAGGATCGAGTAGAGCGGGATACCGTTGGATTTCAGATGCTGGCTCATCTCCTTGCGGAGCTGTTCCAGCACCTGTTCGCGGTTGTGGTTCTTCTCCAGCAGCGCGAGACGGCGGCTCATCCGGTTGTTGAGGCTGATCGACTTGCCGAAGACGGTCAGATAGATCCCCTCGACCAGCAGCAGCACGGCCACGAAGATCAGGATATAGATGATGGGGGCGGCGCTGATCTGCATGCTCTGCCTCAGATGATCGGTTCGTAGATGCTGGCAGGCAGGTTGTAGCCCCATTGCCGGAAGCGGTCGGAGTAATGCGAGCGCACGCCGCTGGCATTGAAGCGACCGATGATCTTGCCGTTCGGCTCCATCCCCAAGCGCTCGTAGCGGAAGATCTCCTGCATGGAGATCACGTCGCCCTCCATCCCGGTGATCTCGGTGATCGACACCATGCGGCGCGAGCCGTCCTGCAGGCGCGAGGCCTGCACGATCAGGTTGACGGCCGAGGCGATCTGGGCGCGCACCGCCTTGATCGGCATCTCGATCCCGGCCATGGCGATCATGTTCTCCAGACGGCTGATGCCGTCGCGGGCCGAGTTGGCGTGGATCGTGGTCATCGACCCGTCATGGCCGGTGTTCATCGCCTGCAGCATGTCGATGACCTCCTCGCCGCGGGTTTCGCCGACGATGATCCGGTCGGGCCGCATCCTGAGCGCGTTCCGGAGACAGTCGCGCTGGGTGACGGCGCCCTTGCCCTCGACGTTGGCGGGGCGGCTTTCCATCCGGCCGACATGGACCTGCTGCAGCTGGAGTTCCGCGGTATCCTCGATGGTCAGGATGCGCTCGGAGTTGTCGATGAAGGACGAGAGCGCGTTCAGCGTCGTCGTCTTGCCCGACCCGGTGCCGCCCGAGACGATCACGTTCAGCCGCGTCGCCACCGCCGCCTGCAGATAGGCCGCCATCTCCTCGGTGAAGGCGCCGAAACGCACCAGATCGGGGACGCCGAGCTTGTCCTTCTTGAACTTCCGGATCGACACCAGCGAGCCGTCTACCGCGATCGGCGGCACCATGGCGTTGAAACGGCTGCCATCGGCCAGACGGGCGTCGACGTAAGGATTGGATTCGTCGACCCGCCGTCCCACCGCCGAAACGATCTTGTCGATGATCCTCAGGAGGTGGCGCTCGTCCTTGAAGGTGATGTCGGTCAGCGTCAGCTTGCCGTTGCGTTCGACGAAGATCCGGTTCGGCCCGTTCACCAGGATGTCGTTGACCGTCTCGTCCTTCAGCAGCGGCTCCAGCGGGCCGAGACCCATCACCTCGTCGTAGAGCTCCTGGAACAGGACGGTGCGGTCGTCCTTGTTCAGCGCCACGCTCATCTCGTCCAGCGCCTCGGAGGCGATGGCGGCGATCTCGGCGCGCAGGTTCGCCTCGGAGGCGTGCTCCAGCGCGGCGAGGTTGAGGCTGTCGAGCAGGCGGCGGTGAAGCTCCACCTTCAGCTCCATCAGCCGGTCCTTGCGCTTCTTCTCCTTGTCGACGGCCACCGCCTCGGCCGAGGCGCGGGGCGGGGCTGCGGCAGGGCGGCCCTGCATCACGGACTTCGCTTGCGGGTCGGCTGCGGTGATCGTGGGCGTGGCCGCGCCGACGGCAGCGCTGGGCGCAGCCTTCGGGGTGGCATCGGTGGATTTCTTGTAGCGGGAGAACATCGGATATTGCCCCTCGCCGAGTCCGGTCAGCCTTTGCCGGATTCGACGGATTTGTTCAGGTCATGGAGGGATTTGGCCAGCTTCTGCAATTCGCGCCGCAGCGGGTTCTTCGCTGCGGTTTCCGAGAGCGGCAGGCCATGGTCATTGGCCTGCGTCACCGCCACACCGCCGTCCGGCAGCTGGATTTCGATATCGATGTCGAGGCTTTCCGCCATGCGCTTCACCCGGCTTTTTGCCGAGAGGTCGGTAAAGCGCGGCGCGCGGTTCAGCACGTAGCGCAGTTTTTCATGCGGCAGGCCCTCGGCCTTCAGCGCGCGCACCAGCCTGAGCACGTTCTGCGCCGAGCGCAGGTCGAGCTCCATCAGCCCGAAATACACATGCGCCCGCGCCAGCACCGTTTCCGTCCAGGCGACAATGGTCGTGGGCATGTCGATGACCACGAAGTCGAAATTCGCCTGCGCCATGTCGAGAAGCCGGCTAATGTCCTCGGCCCCCACGATGTCGAGCGGCAGCATGTCGGAGGGGGCGGTGAAGACGTGGAGCTTTTCGTTGAAGCTCAGCATCGCCTGCAGGAAACTGTCGCTGTCGGCGCTGGCGGTATCGGAGAGGATGTCGAACACCGCCTCGCGCCGCGGCAGGTCGAGATAGGTCGAGGCCGCGCCATACTGGAAGTCGAGGTCGATCAGGCAGACCCGTGGCCCGTCGGTCTTGGCGACCGTCGCCAGTTCCCAGGCAAGGTTGCAGGCGAAGGTGCTGGCCCCCACGCCGCCGGCAAGCCCGTGCACCGGCAGCAGCACTCCGTCCCGATCGCCCTTGGCCTTGAAGGCCGGGGCATGCAGCGCGCCCGCCACGGGCTCCGGCGCCGCCGGGGCAGGGGCGGCAGCCGGCACGGCCGCGACAGCGGCGGCAGGCGCCGGGCGGCGCATCCGCGCGATCGCGTCATGCAGCGCGCCTTCCGGCAGCGGGTAGGGCACGAAATCGTCGGCGCCGAGCCGCAACAGCTGGTGCAGCGCGATCGGGCTCACCTGATCGGCGATCAGCACGATCTTGATGTCCTTGGCCTTGGCCATGCGGATGATGTCGGTGATCCGGGAAAGATCGGTCTCGTCCTCGCCGTCCACGGCGATGGCGATGAACTCCAGCATGGCCGATTCGAGTTGCTCGAGAAACAGCAGCGCATCCTCGAAGGTGAGGTCGCCCCAGCTCTCGCCCAGCTCCAGCTCCATGTCGTCGATCAGCAGGTCGAAGTTCTGGACGTCGCGCGAGATGGTGCAGGCCACGATGGGCGCGGGTTCTGGCTGAAGCGTTGCCACACTGCTCATTGCATCGTCCTTCCTGAGACGGGACACCGGGGGAGCGATCCGCGGACCGTCTGCCGCGCGACAGCCCCGGACCCTGCCCACCCGGAAACCCGTGCGCGGCCCGGATTGGCGCGACTGTTTCCTGTTCCGCAGAAGGTGGTCGGGAATGGTGGCAGGATTGGGGCTAAAAAAACGTCATTCTTGGGTATTCGGGACGTTTGTTGCCAGCTCACACTGCTGTGACCCGGCGTCTCAGCCGCCGGGGTTGGTCTGCGTCTGGATCACCGTGTTGGCCGGATGCGGCGGTATGGCGGAATTGACATATTCGCGGAAAATGACCTGCGCATATTTGCCGTTCATCACCGTGGGATGCCGCCCGACGAAGCCCGAAACCTCGGTCACGGTGCGGCGGTTGCGCTCCTCGGGCTGGGCCACGGGAATCACCGGGCGCGTTTCGCCGTAGGAAACAAGCGCCTCGAGCCGCGACGGGCTGATGCCCTGGGTGGCGAGGAAGGCGACGACCGCCTTGGCCCGCCGCAGGCCCAGCGCCTTGTTGTAGGCATTGCTGCCGACGAGGTCGGTATGGCCGTAGACGCGGAAGCGCACCTCCGGAAACTGCCGGATCCAGTTGGCCTGCCGCTGCAGCACCGCCTGCGCCGCGGGATCGATCTGCGCGCTGTTGAAGGCGAAGGTGATCGTGGTCGGCACCTCGGCAGCGAAACGCTCCCCCAGAAGCTGGGTATAGCTCGCCTCGCCGCTCTGCAGCATCGTGTTGTGCATCGTGGCATTGCCGAAGCTGCCATCGTCGCTCAGCCTGCCGACCTCGGTCTCGCAACCCGCCACGGCCAGAGCCGCTGCGAGCACCAGAAAGCGCATCCGTCCCGGCATCGCCTACTCCATCACATAGCCGTAGGAGCCGCTGAAGTCCTGACGCGCCACTTCACCCGCCGGACCGCGACCATTCACCTTGCCGAACAGGAACAGCTCCTTCTCGGTCGGGATGCGCACCCGGTCGGTCGGCAGGGCCAGCGCCTCTCCCCGGGTCGGCGTCACCAGATGTGGTGTGACGATGATCACCAGCTCGCTCTGCGCCCGCTGATACTCGCTGCTGCGGAACAGCGCCCCGAGCACCGGAATGTCGCCCAGCCACGGCACCTGACCGTTCAGATCGCGGAAATCGTCCTGCAGCAGCCCGGCGATGGCAAAGCTCTCGCCGTCGCGCATCTCGACCGTGGTCGAAGTTTCGCGCCGCTTGAAGGCGTTGATGGTGAAGCCCGCGCTCTCCAGCGTCACCGAGTTGTCGATGGAGGAGACGGCGGCATTGATCGTCAGGTTGATGATGTCGCCATCCACCACGACGGGGGTGAAGTTCAGCTCGACGCCGAAGGGCTTGTACTCGATCGAGATCGAGTCGTCGCCGCCCGCCACGGGGATCGGATATTCGCCACCGGCAAGGAACTTGGCCTGCTGGCCCGAAAGCGCCGTCAGGTTCGGCTCGGCCAGCGTGCGCACCACGCCCTTCGATTCGAGCGCCTCCAAGAGCACCGCGAATTGCAGCGACCCGGCCGAGAAGCCGACCGTCGCCACGCCTTCGGCCCCTGCGGAGCCGCTGATATTGCCGCCGTCGAAGACATTGCCGCGCGTCGTCGCATCGGTGAAGCCGCCGGTGCCGGCGTTCAGCCCGACCGTGCTGCCGGCATCGTTGATCGCCAGCGAGGCGCTGAGGCTTTTCGAGACAGAGCGCTGCATCTCGGCAAAGCGCACCTTCAGCATGACCTGCTGGGTGCCGCCGACGCTCATCAGGTTCGACACACGCTCGGGCGCATAGCGGTTGGCCAGATCCAGCGCGCGGTCGAGCTTCTCGATGCTGGAGACCGTGCCCGACAGCACGATCCCGTCATTCGCGGTCCGCACCTCGATGATCTCGCCCGGCAGGATCTGCCGCAGCCGTTCCTTGAACTCGGCGATGTCGGGAGTGACATGCACGTCGACGTTGGAGATCAGCCGCCCGTCGGCCCCCAAGAGCGTCAGCGTTGTCCGCCCCGGCGCCTTGCCCAGCACATAGATCGAGCGGTCGGAGAGGGTGGAGATATCGGCGATCCCCGGATTGGCGATCGACAGCTCGGCGAAGGGCACGTCGCTCTCGACCACCACCGCGCGGTTCATCGGCACGTTCAGCGCGCTGGCGGGCGAGCCCTGCATGACCCGCAATGTCTGAGCAGACACCGGCATCAGCGGAGCCGCAGCGAGCGCAACGCCCAGCAGCCCTGCCGTCCAGAGTGTTCGCATCCCCATGAGAACTGCCTTTCCGATCTCGCCCCGACGCAGGTCTTGATATGCCCGCTCGGACTGCAGGATGCAGGAACACTTGTTTTATTGCAATAATCAAATGGTTGGGCGCTGTTCCGAATGTGGATAACGGGCAACAGGCGTCAATATTCTGTCATTTTTGAAAGAATAACGGCGGGCCTCGGGCGCCGCCGCATCTGCTTTGTCCTGACTGATCAATTGGTGCAGGCTATTGGAATCTCGACCACATCCGGGCCCTTGCGCATCTTGATGAAGCAGGCTTTCGCCACTTCGGCCTCCGGCTGCGGCGTTGCGGCAACGACGCCGGTGATCGCGGCATTGTCGACCGGCGTCACATCGGCGCTCTGGTCATCCTCGAGCCCGACCATCGACAGCGACAGCTGCCCGGAGGATTGCGCTTGCGCCAGGATCGCCACCTGCTGCGGCGTCACCTCGACCGTGACGGTGCGTGCGACAATGGCCTGGCTCAGCCCGTCGTCATTGGCCGTCTGGTCGACGGCGATGACGCGCAGCTTGCTCTCGATCTGCCGCGTCAGCCCGCCTCCCTCGGCATTGCCGGTCCAGATGACGTCGACATAGCTGCCCGGTTGCAGGAACCCCGACACGCCGGTCTGGGCGTTGACGCTGATGGCAAACGCCCGCATCCCGCTGGACACCACGAGCCCCACTTGAACCCCCGGCTCCGTAACGCGCGAGGCAAGCACCGGCTCGAACGCCTCCATCTGCCGGTTGACGTAGCGCGGCCGCGATTCGCCCTCGGGGAAGAGCAGTGCTTCGTCCTGGAAGATCTTTTCGGGAAGGGCATTGGCGGGCCAGAAGATCTTCTGGACGTCATCCTTGGTCAACGCGTCGCCGTAGTTCAGCGGCTTGTTGACGACGTAAACCTCCGCCATGGGGCCCACCTTCGCTCGCGCAGCGCGTTCGGCGTCGAGTTGGGCCTGGGTCGTTGCGATGAAGCCTTGCGCCAAGTAAACCGCGGCGCCCGCCAAGGCGAGACCCACGATAAGAACTAGTCCGAAGATGGTGCGCATCAAAAGCCTCTTGTAAAACTTTGCTCAGCCGATCGAAAGACTAAGACCCCAAAAAGAGCGAAACCATATAGTCGATCTGCCGCGAAATATTGCTGCCGGCTTCCGACAAGATCCCGCGCGTGATGATGGAAAAAACTCCGATGGCCATCACGACTACAGCTGCTGTCAAGACAACCCAGTCAACCGTCACCGCGCCGTCGTCTTCGGCGAAGAACTTGCGCCAATTATTCATTGTCAGGTCTCCGCAGCTGGACGGTTCGCTTGGAAAGTTGGTCATATTTTACGATAATGGAGACCGGCTCGAAGTTGCACGAGCCGGTCTGTTTATCTGAGGCCCTGATAGAAGAACACCTGGCGTCTTACGGCGTGTTCATCGTCGTTGCGGTTCCGATGTTGGTGGCGATGGTGCTGGCGGCGGTGCTGATCGAGCCGCTCACGGTCGTCATCACAACCAGCCCCAGGCCCACGATCGCCGCGGTCAGCACGACCCAGTCGACCGTCACGGCGCCGGATTCGTCGTTGTGGAATTTCTTGAAGAAGTTCATCAGTTTCATGGTCTCTACCTTTGTTTCACAGGGTGCGCGGTCGGTGTCTTCGCCTCTCGGTGTCTTCGCGGCCTCTGCTCCGGTCCGACCACCCTTTCGGCATGTGCTTAATAAGCCCTTCGATTGTGGCGGCACTTTGGTGTTGCATGGGTTTTTTTCTGAACCTGAAAGATCGTTAAGAGCCAGGCCAAGGTGTTGATGTAAAAAGAAAATCCGTGGACTGGTCGGCTCTCGGTCCTTCCCGCCTGTGGGAAATCAGCCGATTTCCGGCACTTTTGCCACCTTCCGCCCGCAAAACCTTGGTCCCGCGGCCTCTCCTCCCTTAGGCTTTCCGCAAAAGAAGAAACGAGCAGGCAGCGCCCGATGCGGACAGCGACACGAGCCCTGATTCTCTCCCTTGCCCTGATCACCCCGGCGGCGGCCCTGGCCGAGCTTGCGCCGGGCCCGACCGATTTCACCTTTCGCCGGGTGAAGCCGCCCGGCGCCACTCCCGGCAAGCGGATCACGGTGCAGATCGATCCCGCCGAACAGGCCCGCCGCCTCGCGGCCCTGCCCAAGGTGGAGCCGCGCAAGCCCACCGATCCCGAGACGCTGCCCCCGGTGGCCGAGGGCGGGCCGCTGCCGGCGACGCCCGCCGGCACCGCCTATGGCTGGTTCTGGGAGACGGTGCCCCCGGCGCAGAACGCCGTGCAGGGCCGCTTCCCGCTGGCGCTGGCGACGCTGTCGCAGGGGCCGGGCGGGGCGACGGTGCGGGCGCCGCGGATGCAGCACATGCAGGAGATCGCCGGCAAATACGGCACCGACATCCTGAAGGCCACGCTGGGCACAAGGGTCTCGCCCGCGCTGGTGCTCGCCGTGATCGGGATCGAGAGCGCCGGGCGGTCCGACGCGGTCAGTTCCGCCGGGGCACAGGGGCTGATGCAGCTGATCCCGGCCACCGCCGCCCGCTTCGGGGTCAGCGATTCGAAGGACCCGGTGCAGAACATCGCCGGAGGGGTCGCCTATCTCGACTGGCTGATGAACGAATTCGACGGCGATCCGCTGATGGTGCTCGCGGCCTACAACTCGGGCGAGGGGGCGGTGAAGGCGAACGCCGGCGTGCCGCCCTATGCCGAGACGCGGGACTATGTGCCCAAGGTGCTGGCGGCCTGGCAGGTGGCGCAGGGGCTCTGCCTGACGCCGCCGGAACTGGTCTCGGACCCTTGCGTATTCAAGATATTGTCGGCGGGGCTTTAGGGCCGTGGGGACGAAGAAGGGGGGCTGTCTGCCCCCCTCGGGCTTCGCCCTCACCCCCCGAGGATATTTTCGGACAGAAAAATTCCGTAGATCGAAAACCGTCAGACCGAGAAGGCGTCGGCCCAGTCGGGGTGTTTCTTGCGCTGGGCGTTGACGAAGGGGCAGAGCGGCATGATGCGGAAGCCCTCGGCCCGCGCGTCCTCCACGAGGCGGGTGACCAGCGCCAGACCGGCGCCGGCGCCGCGGAAGCTGTCAGGGACGGCGGTGTGGTCGGCGATGACCAGCACCGGCGAGGTGATGGAATAGGTGAGCTCCGCCTCCTCGCCGCCCTTACGGATCACGTAGCGGCCCTTGGAGCCGCTGACCTCGCGGGTGATCTCGACCTCAGCCAACGATGGTCGCCTCGGTCGCGGCGCGCAGCTCGGCCTCGGTCACGCCGTCGGCGGTTTCGACGATGCGGAGCCCCCCTTCCACCACATCGAGCACGCCCAGATTGGTGATGATCCGGTCCACCACCGCCTTGCCGGTCAGGGGCAGGGTGCAGGCCTTGAGCACCTTCGATTCGCCATGCTTCGAGGTATGGTCCATCACCACCACCACGCGGCCGACGCCCGCGACCAGATCCATCGCCCCGCCCATGCCCTTCACCAGCTTGCCCGGGATCATCCAGTTCGCCAGATCGCCGTTCTCGGCCACTTCCATCGCGCCGAGGATCGCCATGGCGATCTTGCCGCCGCGGATCATCGCGAAGCTCTGCGACGAATCGAAATAGGCGGTCTGCGGCAGTTCGGTGATGGTCTGCTTGCCGGCATTGATCAGATCGGCATCCTCCTCGCCCTCATAGGGGAAGGGGCCCATGCCCAGCATGCCGTTCTCCGATTGCAGCGTCACCGAGACGCCCTCGGGGATGTAGTTCGACACCAGCGTCGGAATGCCGATGCCGAGGTTCACATACCAGCCGTCCTGCAGCTCCTGCGCTGCGCGGGCGGCCATCTGGTTGCGGTCCCATGCCATGTCCGGTCCTCCCTCAGGCGCGCTTGCGCGTGGTGCGCTGTTCGATGCGTTTCTCGTGCTGGCCCTGGATCAGCCGGTGCACGTAGATCCCCGGCAGGTGGACCGTGTCGGGATCGAGCGCGCCCATCGGCACGATCTCCTCCACCTCGACGACGCAAATCCTGCCGCAGGTTGCCGCCGGTGGGTTGAAGTTGCGCGCCGTCTTGCGGAACACGAGATTGCCCGAGGGGTCGGCCTTCCACGCCTTGACGATCGACAGATCCGCCACGAGGCCGCGCTCGAGGATATAGGTCTGGCCGTCGAAGTCGTGATGCTCCTTGCCCTCGGCGATCACCGTGCCGACGCCGGTCTTGGTGTAGAAGCCCGGGATGCCCGCGCCGCCCGCCCGCATCCGCTCGGCCAGCGTGCCCTGCGGGTTGAACTCCAGCTCCAGCTCGCCGGACAGGTACTGACGCATGAATTCCGCGTTCTCGCCGACATAGGAGGAGATCATCTTCTTCACCTGCCGGCTCTCCAGCAGCACGCCGAGCCCGAAGCCGTCCACGCCCGCATTGTTCGAGGCCACCGTCAGGTCTTTCGTCCCCGCCTCGCGGATCGCCGCGATCAGCAGTTCGGGGATGCCGCACAGGCCGAATCCCCCCGCCGCGATCAGCATGCCGTCGAACAGCACCCCCTCCAGCGCCGCCGAGGCGCTGTCATAGACTTTCTTCATGTCTCGCTCCCCAAACACTCCGGACAGTTGTGGCGAAGCCTCCCCAAGCTGTCAATCGCCGCACCGCAGCGCGAGGCTCAGCGGGTGGCGCGCAGCAGCTCCTTGCCCTCACCCAGAAGCAGCAGCGCCCCGTCGGAGCCGAGGTCGAAGCCGCTGACCCGGCCCAGGAGCGCGAAGAAGGCGGTCTCGGTCTGCATCGCCGCTGCCGGGCAGGCCATGCGGGTGGCAGCGGGGGCAGCGATGGTCAGCGTCTCGCCGGTCAGGGTCAGCGCCGTGGTGTAGCGGTTGCAGGCCGAGCGTCCGGCGAGCCGGTCCCCCGCGACCTCCAGCGTCAGGCCCGAGCTCGGCATGCCTTCGAGCCGCGTCACCTGCCAGTCGCCCTGCAACAGCGACAGGGGATCGCCGCCGCAGCCGGTCAGCCGCTCCTCGCCGCGGATCACGCTGACGCTTTTGGGATAGGGCATCCCGGTCATGCTGTCGTGGCAAAGGAGCGGCAGCACCTCGGCGACCAGATCGGGCGACGCGTCATAGCGCAGCCCCATGCCGAAGGGCAGCGCCTGCGGCAGCGGGGTCTCCACCCGCTCGCCGCTCTCGGTCGAAAGCACCATCCCCTCCGGCGCGAGGGTCAGCACCCAGCCGGGCTCGTTGCCGCGCGCGATCAGCGGCGCGTCCTGCGCGAGGGCGGGGGTGGCGAGGATGAGGCAGGCAAGGAGGGGGCGGATCATGCGGAACTCCCGTTTTGCCTCGAGTGTCGCCTTCAGCCCCGCGCGCGTCAATCGGTGCCTTTACCCCGCCGTTCCGCCCGTTATGGTGCGCAGGCCTGCCCGCGTGGTGAAATGGTAGACACTGGGGACTTAAAATCCCTTGGCCGGAAGGCCGTGCCGGTTCGAGCCCGGCCGCGGGCACCATCAGACAGATCAGCGCCCAGGGCGGTAGTGGCAAACGGTCGTGAGGGATCGTGAGGCGCGGCGCGTCGACAAGGGACCGGAGATCGACAGGATGCCACGCCTCACCCGCCAGCCTAGCCCGCCCCGGCTGCGGCGGGAAACCTGACGGAAAGCGGTAGGGGCTGAGCCTTTCGTCCAGTCAAGCTGCGGACAGGGCGGAGATTTCGCTCAGGCGTCCAGCACCACCCGCACGCCGCTGGCGGCCGAGCGGGTGATCGCCTCGATCAGCCCATGCACGGCCAGCGCCTCGCGCCCGGTGATCCGCGGCGGGCGGCCGTGGCGGATCGCCTCGGCGAAATCGAGGATCAGCGCGCGGTGCCAGTCGCAGGGGAAGGCCATCGGATCGGCACCGCCGCCGGTGCCCGAGGTCTCGCCCAGCGTCTCGCTCCGCCCGTCGCGCCAGCGCAGCACCAGCCGCCCGCCGCAGAGCGCCGCCGTCCCCAGCGTGCCGTCGAGGATCAGGCTCTCCTCCTCGCCCGGAAAGGTCGCCGTGGTCGCCACCACCGAGCCCACCGCGCCGTTGCGAAAGCGCAGCCCGGCGCAGGCGAAATCCTCGGTCTGCATCCGATGCGCCGCCGTGGTCGCGGCGAAGCCCTGCACCTCGGCCACCGGCCCGGTCAGGCTCAGCATCAGGTCGAGCACATGGATCGCCTGAGAGATCAGCACCCCGCCGCCGTCGCGGGCAAGTGTGCCGCGCCCGGACTGGTCGTAATAGGCCTGATCGCGCCACCACGGCACCTCGGCCCGGACCAGAACCAGCTCTCCCAGCGCGCCCTCGGCCAGAAGCGCGCGCAGCCGCTCGGCCCCGGCGCGGAAGCGGTGCTGGAAGACGATCCCCAGCGGCACCCCCGCTGCTTCGCAGAGCGTGACGATCCCGGTCGCCGCCGCCAGCGTCCGCTCCACCGGCTTCTCCATCAGGATCGGCTTTCCCGCCGCCGCCAGCGCCGTGACGATCTCGCGCCGGGCGTCGGGCGGGGTGGCGAGGATCACGCCGTCGGTCCCCCGATCTGCGGCAATCGCCGCGATGCTGTCGAAGACCGCAAAGCCATAGCGGTCCCGCACCGCCTCGGCCTTGACGCGGTCGCGGGTGAAGACGCCCGACACCTCCACCTCCGCGAGTCCCGCCAGCGCCTCCAGATGCGGCCGGGTGGCCATGCCGAGACCGATCACGGCGAGGCGGGGCTTGGTCTGGCTCATCTGCGGTCTTCCTGTCCTGCGGCGCGGGCGAGACTGGCAGAGCCGCACCACGGGGGCAACCGCCTCAGCGCAGCCCGACCCTGAGCGGCAGCGCCTCGGGGGCAGGGGGCCGGTAGAGCCAGCCCGCCACCGCCCGCTCCGCCACGACCCGCAGCCCGAGCGACAGCGGGATCGTCACCGCCACCAGCACGGGCACAGACCAGAAGCGCACCAGAGGCAGCCCCGCCAGCGCCGCCGCCATCACCGCGCTCAGCGCGCTCACGATCAGCACATGCGCGACATAGATCGGCAGCGTGTTCTGCCCCAGGTAGCTGAACCCCCGCTTCAGCGGCCCGACCCGCGCCAGCAGCACCGCCGCCGCCGCGCCGAGCAGCACCCCGAACAGGCTGAGCCCCAGCAGCAGAGGCCCCAGCAGCGCCGCGGGCAACGCCCGCTGGGCCAGCATCAGCGCGACGAACCCCGCCAGCCCCAGCAGCACGCAGCGCCACGGCGCCCGGCTCACCGCCTGCACCAGCAGCCCGCCCTGCCACGCCCCACCCAGAAAGAACGGCGCATAGAGCAGCACGTTGCGCTGGGCGAAGTTCTCCGGCCGGATCAGCCCGCCGAAGGCCGCGACCGACAGCACGATGGCCAGCGCCAGCCCCAGCCGCTGCACCGGCAAGAGCGCCTTGGCCGCGAGGAAATACAACCCCAGCGCCCAGATGAACCAGAGCCCCGAACTCGGCGCGACCCAGCTCGTCAGCAGTTCGGCCAGCGAACTTCCCTCGGCAGGCGTCACTACATTGACCTGCACGAAGTGGTAGTAGAGCCAGCGGATCAGCGTCCAGAGCCCGAAGAGATAGGCGAAGACCCAGATCTTGCGCCCGAGCATCTCGGCCCAGCCGGCCCGGATCGCCCGCGCCGCCAGGATCCCCGAGACGGTGAAGAACACCGGCATCCGGATCGGCTCGAACAGCTTGTTCACCAGCGTATAGCCGTAGGAGGCCAGCCCCGCCGCCTCCAGATACATCGTGGCATGCAGGCAGACCACCAGCAGGATCGAGCCGCCGCGCGCCACATCGAGCCAGTCGACTCTCTCCTTGGGCATCCGAGTCCTTCCCGAAAAACGTGTCAGGCGCCGTCGCAATGCAATCTAGGCGGGAAATGCGACAAGGCGACGCGGGGTCTGCGCCTCGTGGGGGAAGGAGTCGAGTGTTGCGCGGAATTTCATCTGCGGGACGCGGCGCCTCCGCATGTTTGGGCCGAAGGCCGCTGGCGCCGGGGCGCCGACCCCGCGGTTTCCTGCCGAGGGACCCGGAGCATGGAAGTCGGCCGCAGGAAGGTCAGCCCCCCTGCGGCCTCGCCTCGACCCGCGCCGAAGCGCAGGGCGGGGTTGTCTCCAGAGTGGGTAAGAAAACCGCGTCGGGCAACAGCGCCCCGCTGCGTCAGGGTGACGCGCGCGCCCCTCGGGCACCGCCAAGTCCCCGCAACCACAGGGCGACGTCTGCGCCCGCAGGGGTGGAAACGCCCGTGCCGGTTAAGGTGATCTTTATCAGGATGACAGGAAAAGCTTGTATTTTTCCGCGTTTGGCGCATCTTCGCGCCGTCGGCGTCTGCCCTCTGGAGGACATGCGGCATGAGCCTATCCATCGCCACGCATCAGGCCATCCTCGCGCTTCTGCAGGGTGTGGGTCTTCTGGCCATCATCGCCGTGGTCGCCGGAACCCTGCGCCGCGGCGGCATGGGGCTGCTCCAGCAGTCGACCGTGCTCGGCGCGATGTTCGGCGCGGCCTCGCTGGTGCTCTCCACCCTTGCGGGCGGCCCGCAGGACGGGGTGGTGATGGACGGCCGCTTCATGTGCGTCGGCATGGCCGCGGCCTTCGGCGGCCCCGCCGCGATGCTCGCCGCCGCCGTGGTCGGCGCGCTGGGCGAGCCGTGGCAGGCCGATATCGCCGGGCTCACCAACCTGTTCGGCCCGCTCGGCACCGGGCTCATCGCCCTTGGCTGGCACCGCTGGATCCGCGGCAGGCATGGCACCAGCGTCGCCACGCTGATCGTGCTCGGGCTG
Source organism: Cereibacter sp. Soil_C_27 (assembly GCF_057657095.1). NCBI lineage: Bacteria > Pseudomonadati > Pseudomonadota > Alphaproteobacteria > Rhodobacterales > Paracoccaceae > Cereibacter > Cereibacter sp. Soil_C_27. The sequence continues at coordinate 153,126 of NZ_JBDGJD010000005.1, forward strand.
ATGCTCTCGGTCCCCGTCCTCGTCTTCCAGAGCCTCGCCACCAACGGCTTCCAGCCGGTGCGATTCGTCCTCTGGCCGGTCGCCGCCATCGCCTCGGTGCTCCTGACGCTGATGGTGGGCATGTTCCTCGAACGCGAGAAGGGCATGCTCGACCGGGAGGAGGCGCTGCTCAAGGCCTCGCTGCGCGACCCGCTGACCGGGCTGCAGAACCGCCGCAGCTTCGATCTGGCGCTGACCGCCGCGATGCTGCGCCCGGGCGATCACTACCTGCTCTACGTCGACATCGATCACTTCAAGACGGTGAACGATCGCTACGGTCACAGCTTCGGCGACGAGGTGCTCTGCTGCATCGCCCGCACCATGAGCCAATGCGTCCGCGCGGGCGATGTCGTGGCCCGCATCGGCGGCGAGGAGTTCGGCATCATCCTGCCCGACATCGGCCACCGTGGCGCGCAGGCCCTGGCCGAGCGGCTGCTGAGGGAAGTCGCCGGCTGCGACATCCGCTCGGAGGGCGAAAAGGTCAGCGTTACCATCAGCATCGGCGCCGCCCGCCGCAAGCTCGAGCATTCGGCCAGCACCCTGATGCGCGCCGCCGACACCGCGCTCTACGAGGCCAAGAACCTCGGCCGCCGCCGCGTCGCCTTCTGCGAAGCACATCTCTTCGACCCGACCCCGCTGCCCGAAGCGGCCAACGACCCCACGCCGAAAGAGGTCGCCGCACTCTGAGCGGGCAGGGGAAGCCGGCTGTTGGGCAGAGCGGCCACCCAGGCTCGACCGGGCGAACCGCACGCAACCCTCACTGCAGCTTGCGGCGCAGCCTGTCCGTCATCCACTCCATCCCCAGAACGATGGCGAAGATCACGAGGATGATCGTCGAGGCGTTGCGATACTGGAACATGTCGAAGGCCACCTTCAGCTCCTGACCGATCCCGCCCGCACCGACGAGGCCGAGCACGACCGATGACCGCACCGCCTTCTCCAGCGCGAAGAGCGAGGAGTTGATGAGCGAGGGCATCACATCCGGGATGATCGCTCCGAACAGGATCGAGAGCCGATTGCCGCCGATGGCCGAGATCGCCTCCTGCGGCTCCTTCTCGCTGTCCTCCATCGCTTCGGCAAAGAAGCGGCCGCAGAAGCCGACCGTATCCACCACGATCGTCATGGTCCCCGCGACCGCCCCGAGGCCGACCGTCGCCACGAAGAGCAGCGCCCAGACCAGATCCGGCACGGTGCGCAGGAAGGACACGAAGGCCTTGGTCAGGAAGGCGCCGACATTGCCGAACGGTCCGACGCCGCGCGCGGAGATCCAGGCGACCGGCAGGCTGATCGCGATGCCGATCACGGCCCCGGCCAGTGCGATCTGGAAGGTCTCGAGGATGCGCCAGAAGACGCGTTGCAGGAAGGCCGGGTCGGTATTCGGCGGTGCCATCCGCGAGACCAGATCGACGAGGTTCGGCACGCCTTCGGCCATCTGGCCGATCGACGGCGCCACCTGTCCGATCGACACCAGCACCAGCGAGGCCGCGCCAATGAAGAGCGCGAAGGACAGCGGCGAGAGGCGCGAGAAGCGCGGCGGCAGGTCAGCGGGTCTCGACACGGAACGTCTCCTCCAGATCGGCCTCGGTGGTGGTGGCGGCAGGCTTGTCGAACAGGATGCGCCCCGCCTTCACGGCAACGATCCGGTCGGCATAGTCGCGCACATGCGCCATGTCGTGCGAGGTGAACAGCATGGTGATCCCGTGATCGGCGCAGAGGCGCGCGAAAAGCGCCATGACGTCATGGCCCGAGACGGGATCGAGGCTCGCCGCGGGTTCGTCGGCGATGAGAAGCTGCGGGCGGCGCACAAGGGCGCGGGCGACCGCCACGCGCTGCTGCTGCCCGCCCGACAGCGCATCGGCGCGGGCATTGGCATATTCCGCCAGGTTGACCTCGGTCAGCGCCTCCAGCGCTGCCTGCCGCCAGGCGGCCGGGGCGAGGCATTGCGCGAAGCCGCGCCAGCTTCCCGGCTCCGACAGCATCCCGTGGACGACATTCGACAGCACCGTGCGGCGACGCACCAGGCAATGCTTCTGGAAGACGAAGCCCGTCTCGCGCCGCAGCCTCGCGCGCTGTGCCGGGCTCGGTGCGCCAGAGAACGTCTCGCCGAGCGCGGTCACTTCCCCGGCCGTCACGTCATGCAGGCCGATCAGGCAGCGCAGCAGCGTGGACTTGCCGCAGCCGTTCGACCCGATCAGCGCGATGCGCTCGCCGCGGCGGATGGTCAGGTCGATGCCCTTCAGCACCTCGCGGCCGTTGGGATAGGTCTTGCGCAGGCCGAGGGTGGCAATGACGGGCGCGGTCATGGCATCGGCGCGGACGGGCCGCTCTGGCAGATGGTCAAGCATGGTCATTCCCTCGGCAAGGGGCGGGGCCTTGCGGCCCCGCCGCCGGTCATTCGATGAACTGGGCGGTATCGACGCCGACGGTCGCATACATCGCGCGGACATAGTCGTAGTCGCTGTCGGTCACGTCGGTCAGGAAGAACCCGCCCTCGTATTTCTTGTTGTCGTCGCCCTGCAGGATCGCGGCCATCAGGTCTTCGCCCTGCGTCTGGAACACGTCGCGCAGCTTCGCCAGCATGTCGGCATCGATCCCGGCGCGGGCCAGCAGCACGTCGTTGGGCAGGTCGCGGCCGCGCGCGATCACGGTGAAGGCGTGATCGGGGAAGGCCCCGCGGATCGACTGCAGATGCGCCTCGCTCATCCCGACCGCTGCGACGTCGCCGCGCAGCAGGGCCTCGATGGCGACGTTGCGGGCGATGATCTCGGGCTGGTAGTCGGTGCCATAGGCCAGACCCAGATCGGCCAGAACCTGCGCCGGCCCGATGTGCTGCGAGGTGGAGCCCACCGCACCGAAGGTCACGCGCTTGCCGCGCAGATCCTCGACGCTGCGCACCTCACCGGCGGCCATCGTGACGATCTGGGCATAGTAGTTCGGGCGCTGCCAGGCCGCGACGATCTCGGGCGAGGTCAGCCCCTTGATGACGACATATTCGGCCGGGCCGGTCAGGATCAGATCCACCTGCTCCTGATTGATCGCCTCGACCGCTGCCGTGCGCGACGACACGGGGAACAGTTCGACATCATAGCCGGTCGCCGTCTCCAGCGCGGTCTCGAAGGCGCCGAACTCCTGTTCCATGGTCTCCATCCCGTCGATGTCGGTGACGGCAAAGCGGATGGTCTCGGCAAGGGCCGGGCTGGCCAGAAGCAGCGCGACGGTGGTCAAGGCGGGGCGGATCATCGGTTTCTCTCCAGAGGGTTTGCTGTATACACAGCGTTGTCACAATGGCCTGATAGTCGATTCGCATGACATGTGTGTGACTGGCGGAGACGGCGATGCCCGAGGCTTTGAACTGGATTTTGAAAAACGGGTCCGTCCTGCGCGACGGCGCCCTGCAGCCGGAGGATCTGCATCTTGCGGACGGCCTGATCGCGGATGCGGCGCCCGACGCGCAGGTCTTCGACGCCGCGGGTCTGTGGCTCCTGCCCGGGATCGTCGATGTGCATGGCGACGCCATCGAGCGCATCGTGATGCCGCGCCCCGGCGTGACCTTCCCCCTGCCGCTGGCACTGGAAGAGGCGGATCGGCAGATGCTGTCGAACGGCATCACCACCGCCTATCATGGCCTGACCATCAGCTGGGAGCCGGGCCTGCGCAGTCTCGCCGCCGCCCGCGCCTTTGTCGACGCGCTGGAGACCGCAGACCTTGCCTGCGACACCCGCGTCAACTTCCGCTGGGAGACTTTCGCGATCGACGCGGCAGAGGAGGTCGCAAGCTGGTTCCTCCGGCGTCCCGGCTGCATTTTCTCGCTGAACGACCACACGCTGACCCATCTCGGCCTGCCGCCCTCCTCGCGCAAGATCGTGCGCATGGCAGAACGGAACGGCTTTTCCCCCGAGGAATGTGTGGCGCGACTGAACGAGGTCGCGGCGCGCCAGAGCGAGGTGCCTGCCGCCGTCGCCCGGATGACGAAGGCCGCGCGCGCGGCCGGGATGCCACTCTTTGCACATGACGAGACCACCCCCGCGATGCGCGAGGAGAACCGCGCGCTCGGCATCGGCATCTCCGAATTCCCGATGACCGAGCCGACCGCCACCGAGGCGCGGCGCCTGCGCGAGCATGTCATCTTCGGCGCTCCGAACGTGCTGCGCGGCGGCAGTCACAACAAGGCGGTCGATGCGGGCCCGGCGATCCATTCCGGGTTGGGGACGGTTCTGGCCTCGGACTACTACTACCCCTCGCAGTTCCAAGCCGCTTTTCTGTTGGCCGATCAGGGCCTGCCCTTCGCCTCCGCCTGGGCATGCGTCTCGGGCTCGGCCGCGGCAGCGGCGGGCCTGACCGACCGCGGCAGGATCGAGACGGGCCTGCGCGCCGACATCATCGCCATCTGCCCCGGAACGCGCCGGCTGCGCGCGGTCTTCGTGGCTGGCAAGAGGAGGCTGCAGCGTGACTGACACCAGCGCCACGATCGCCGAACTGGCCGCCGCGCCCTTCGAGGCCCGCAACGAGACGTCGATCTGGCAGCAGATCTCCGACCGGATCGAGGCGGCCTGCCTCGACGGGCGCCTTCTGGGCCGTCTCCCCGGCGAAAACCACATGGCCGAGGCCTTCGGCGTCACCCGCGTCACCATGCGCCGGGCGCTGACCCGGCTGCAGCACGAGGGGCTGCTTCAGGCGCGCAAGGGCGTCGGCATCTTCGTCCGGCCCTCCCCGCTGAAATATCGTGTCGATCACGGACGGCGCTTCGCCGACGGGCTCCAGTCCGATGCGCGGATCGAGACCATCACGACCTCGGTGTTGCACGGAACCGCCACTGCGGAAGAGGCCGAGGCGCTCGGCATCGCCGCGGGCGCGTCGGTCCTGCGGCTGTCGCGCGTGCGGATCGTCGACGGCGCCCCGGTCTACTACAGCGAGAAGACCTTCCCGGAGCAGCTTTTCCCCGGCTTCGAGGCAAGCTACGCCCCGCGCCAATCCGTCCGCGACGCCTATGTGGCCCATGGAATCGAAGACTACCGCCGCGCCGAAACCCGCGTGAGCGGCGGCTTCGCCACCCCCGCCGAGGCCGGGGCCCTCCGCCTGACCCCCCAGACCCCGGTGCTGCGCAGCGTCGCCATCAACGCCGCGCCCGACGGCACCCTCATCGAATTCAACCGGGGCACCTGGCCGCTGACGGCCGTGGAACTGGTGATGAAAAATACAACCAAAGGACAGTGACATGACGATCCGCATCAACGACCGCGACTATCCGATGCCGGCAAAACCCGCGGTGGTGATCTGCCTCGACGGCTGCGAACCCGACTACATCGACGCGGCGATCGGGGCCGGGGCGATGCCCGCGCTGGCCCGCGTCATCGCGGAAGGCACCCGCACCCTCGCGCGCTCCGCCATGCCCAGCTTCACCAATCCCAACAACCTCTCCATCGCCACCGGCGTCCCCTCGTCGGTCCATGGCATCTGCGGCAACTTCTTCCTGAACCCCGAGACCGGCGGTGCGGTGATGATGAACTCGGTCGAATTCCTGCGCGCCCCCACGATCTTCGCCGCCTTCCAGCAGTCAGGCGCGAAGGTCGCGGTGGTCACCGCCAAGGACAAGCTGCGCGAACTGCTCGGGGCGGGGCTCGACTGCACCGCCGGCGCCATCTGCTTCTCGGCCGAAAAGGCGGATGCCGCCACCGCTGCCGTCAACGGTCTCGACGATGCCGCCGCCTGGCTCGGCCTGCCAGTGCCGGCGGTCTATTCGGGCGATCTGTCGATCTTCGTGCTGAAGGCCGGAGTGAAACTGCTGCAAGAGCGGCGCCCCGACATCCTCTATCTCTCCACCTCCGACTACATCCAGCACAAGCACGCCCCCGGAACCGCCGAAGCCAACGCCTTCATGGCCGAGGTGGACGCGGCAATCGCCGGGCTCATCGCGCAGGACATCCGTCTGGTGCTGACCGCCGACCACGGCATGAAGGCCAAGCATACCGCCAGCGGCCAGCCCGACGTGATCTACCTCAAGCCGCTGCTCGACGATCTCCTGGGCAGCGGCAAGGCCCGGGTGATCCTGCCGATCACCGATCCCTACGTCGCGCATCACGGCGCGCTCGGCGCCTTCGCGACGATCCATCTGCCGGCGGGCACCGACCCCCTCCCGGTGGTCAGGGCCTTGAAGCAGATCGAAGGCATGGACGAGGTGCTGACCCGCGATCAGGCCTGCGCCGCCTTCGATCTGCCTGCGGACCGCATCGGCGACCTCGTTGTGACCTCTGTTGCGGGAAAGGCCTTCGGCACGGCCGAGGCAGAGCACGATCTCTCGGGGCTCGACGTCCCCCTGCGCTCGCATGGCGGCCGCGACGAGCAGGTGGTGCCCTTCATCGTGAACGGCGCCATGCGGGAAGCCGATCCGGCCACCCTGCGCAACTACGACGCCTGGATCACCGCCGTCGCCGCGGGGTGAGGGGGGCACGCCAAGCCGTTGCGATGCCGGAGCCGAGGCGTCCTCAGGCATGACTCGCCGCCACACAGCACCAAGGCCACCCACCTGGGGTGGCCTTCGTTGCGTCTCGGGCTGCCTCTGGCCAGTCGTCCAAAGCCCTCACACCGGCGCCTCCTTCACCGTCTCCATCGCCACATAGGTCGAGGTCGAGGCGACATGCGGCAGGGCCGAGAGCTTCTCGCCCAGCACCCGCCGGTAATCCTGGATGTCCGAGGTGCGCACCTTCAGCAGGTAGTCGAAGCGGCTGGCGATCATGTGGCATTGCTCCACCTCGGGGATCGTCTGCACCGCGCGGTTGAAGGCCTGCAGCGCCGCCTCGCGCGTGTCCGAGAGCTTCACCTCCACGAAGGCCACATGCGCCTGACCCATCCGGATCGGGTCCAGCCGCGCGCCGTAGCCGGTGATGATCCCCGCCTCCTCCAGCCGTTTCATCCGCGCCTGCACCGGCGATTTCGACAGGCCGATCCGTCGCGCCAGCTCCGTCGCGCTGATCCGCCCCTCGGTCGCCAGCACCCGCAGGATCGCCCGGTCGAACTTGTCCAGCTCCGTATCCATCCGTCCCGCCAGCCTCCTCATCTTCAGCCGTTTCGCCTGCCGTTTTCCCCACATCGGGACAATCGGCTTTTCGTTCCCCTGTATGATAGGCAAAACAGGAGAGTGACACCATGCTCGACAGCCGCGCAGCGCCTTGGACCGTGATCGAAACCGCCAGCCTCGCCGACGAGGACGAGCTGGTGGCGCGGCTGATCGGCGAGGCGGGGCTCGACAGCGCGGCCCGCGCCCGCATCACCGCCGCCGGCGCCGACCTCGTGCGCCGCATCCGCTCCGGCGCGAAGCCCGGGTTGATGGAGGTCTTCCTCGCGCAATACGGCCTCTCGACCGAGGAGGGCATCGCCCTCATGTGCCTCGCCGAGGCGCTCCTGCGCGTGCCCGACGCCGAGACGATGGATGCGCTGATCGAGGACAAGATCGCCCCCTCGGACTGGAACCGCCACCTCGGCAAATCCGCCTCCAGCCTCGTGAACGCCTCCACCTGGGCCCTGATGCTCACCGGCAAGGTGCTGGAAGACCGCGAGCCCGGCATCGCCGGCCATCTGCGCGCCGCGGTCAAGCGGCTGGGCGAGCCGGTGATCCGCTCCGCCGTCGCCCGCGCCATGAAGGAGATGGGCCGCCAGTTCGTGCTGGGCGAGACCATCGACGCCGCGATGACCCGCGCCCGCGAGCTTGAATCGAAAGGATACACCTACAGCTACGACATGCTGGGCGAGGCCGCCCGCACCGAGGCCGATGCCCGCCGCTACCACCTCGCCTACAGCCGCGCCATCACCGCCATCGCCGCCGCCTGCACCAGCCGCGACATCCGCGAGAATCCCGGCATCTCGGTGAAACTCTCGGCCCTGCACCCGCGCTACGAGGTGGCCAAGCGCGAGCGGGTCATGGCCGAGCTCGTCCCCCGCGTCCGCGCGCTGGCGGGTCTCGCGAAAGCCGCAGGCCTCGGCTTCAACATCGACGCCGAGGAGGCCGACCGCCTCGCCCTCTCGCTGCAGGTGATCGAGGAGGTGCTGAAAGACCCCTCGCTCGCCGGCTGGGACGGATTCGGCGTCGTGGTGCAGGCCTATGGCCGCCGCGCCGGGGCGGTGATCGACTGGCTCTACGCCACCGCCACCCGGCTCGACCGCCGCATCATGGTGCGGCTGGTGAAGGGCGCCTATTGGGACGCCGAGGTGAAGCGCGCACAGGTGCTGGGCCTCGCAAGCTTCCCGGTCTTCACCCGCAAGCAATCCACCGATGTCAGCTACATCGCCAATGCGCGCAAGCTCCTCGGCATGACCGACCGGATCTACCCGCAATTCGCCACCCACAACGCCCATACTGTCGCCGCCGTGCTCGAGATGGCGCCCGACACCACCGCCTTCGAGTTCCAGCGCCTGCACGGCATGGGCGAACGGCTGCACGATATCGTGCTGACCGACCGCGGCACCCGCTGCCGGATCTACGCCCCGGTCGGCGCGCATCGCGACCTTCTGGCCTATCTCGTCCGCCGCCTCCTGGAAAACGGCGCCAACTCCAGCTTCGTCAACCAGATCGTCGACGAGGATGTGGCCCCCGAAACCGTCGCCGCCTGCCCGCTGACCGCGATGGAGAACCTTCGCCCAGTCGAAAGCCCGGCGATCCCGCCTGCGCCGCAGCTCTTCGGCAGAAGGCAGAACTCGCGCGGCCACGACCTGACCGACAGCGCCGACCTTGCCGGGATCGAGGCCGCCCGCACCCCGCACCGGACTGCCAATTTCGAGGCCCGGCCGATCCTCGCCGAAGGCCTCGCCGGCGGAGCGCGCGCCGAGATACGCAACCCCGCAACCGGCGAGCGGGTCGGCCACGTCCTGCCCGCCACCGCCCCCGACATCGACGCCGCGCTGCATCACGCCCTGCCATGGGAGGCCGCACTGGAAGAGCGGGCCGAGGTGCTGCGCCGCGCCGCCGATCTCTATGAAGCCGAATCCGGCACGATCTTCGCCCTCCTCGCCCGCGAATCCGGCAAGACCCTCGCCGATGCCGTGGGCGAGCTGCGCGAGGCCGTCGATTTCCTGCGCTACTATGCCGCCGAGGCGAAGCCCGCCCAGCCGCGCGGCCTCTTCGCCTGCATCAGCCCGTGGAACTTCCCGCTCGCCATCTTCACCGGCCAGATCGCCGCCGCCCTCGTCACCGGCAACGCGGTCCTCGCCAAGCCCGCCGAGCAGACCCCGCTGATCGCCGCCTTCGCCACCTCCCTCCTGCACCGCGCCGGGGTGCCGCGCACCGCGCTGCAACTGTTGCCGGGCGAGGGCGCCAGTGTCGGCGCGGCCCTGACCCGCGATCCCCGCGTGAAGGGCGTCGTCTTCACCGGCTCCACCGAAACCGCGCTGACCATCCGTCGCGCCATGGCCGACCACCTCGACCCCGGCGCACCCCTGATCGCGGAAACCGGCGGGCTCAACGCCATGCTGGTCGATTCGACCGCCCTGCCGGAACAGGCGGTGCGCGACATCCTCGCCTCGGCCTTCCAGTCGGCAGGCCAGCGCTGCTCGGCGCTGCGCTGCCTCTACGTTCAGGAAGACGTCGCCCACACCGTGCAGGAGATGCTCTTCGGCGCGATGGACGAACTCACCTTGGGCGATCCGTGGGATCTGGCGACCGACATCGGCCCGGTGATCGACGCCGAGGCGCAGGCCGACATCCAGGCCTACATCGGGGCGGCGCGCGGCGAGGGCAGGGTGCTCAAGCAGCTGCAAACCCCCGCCAGCGGCCATTTCATCCCGCCCACCGTGATCCGGGTCGGCGGCATCAAGGACATGCCGCGCGAGATCTTCGGCCCGGTGCTGCACATCGCGACCTTCAAGGCGTCGGAGATCGACGCGGTGATCGACGCGGTGAACACCACCGGCTACGGCCTGACCTTCGGCCTGCACAGCCGGATCGACGACCGGGTGCAGCGCATCGTCGAGCGGCTCTGCGTCGGCAACACCTATGTCAACCGCAACCAGATCGGCGCCGTGGTCGGCAGCCAGCCCTTCGGCGGCGAAGGCCTCTCGGGCACCGGCCCCAAGGCGGGCGGCCCGGCCTATCTCGCCCGCTTCACCACCACCCCGGCGCCGCAGGGCAGCCCCGACGCCAGCACCGCGACGCTGCCGCCCCTGCCGCAGCCCGCCGAAGCCCCGCTCGCCCGCCACAACCTGCCCGGGCCCACCGGCGAATCGAACCGCCTCTCCACCGTGCAGCGCCCGCCGCTCCTTTGCCTCGGCCCCGGCAAGGCGACCGCCGCGGCGCAGGCCGAGGCGATCCGCGCGCTGGGCGGCCTTGCGGTCGAGGCGCCGGGCCTCGCGCCGGAAATCCTCACCACGGCAGAAGGCTTCTCCGGCGCGCTCTTCTGGGGCGAGGGGGCGCGGGCCTATGCGCAGGCGCTCGCCGCGCGCAAGGGGCCGATCCTGCCCCTGATCTGCGACCGCCCCGACGCGGCCCATGCCACGCTGGAGCGTCACCTCTGCATCGACACCACCGCCTCGGGCGGCAACGCCCAGCTTCTGGCGCAGGTCGCCAAGGCTTGACGCTGCAAGGCGGATCGGGAACGCTGCCGCGATGTTCCCGATCCGCGATCACAACCCCTCCGGCCGCACGCCCTATGTCACCTACGCGCTGATCGCGGCGAATGTGGTGATCTTTCTCGGCTATTGGCTGGTGCTGCCTACGGAAGAGGCGCTGAACGGGTTCTTCTTCCGCTTTGGCCTCGTTCCCGCCGCCGTGACCTCGGGGCAGGGCTGGGCGGGCTTCCTGACCTCGATGTTCCTGCACGGCGGCTGGATGCATCTCTTCGGCAACATGCTGTTTCTCTACATCTTCGGCGACAATCTCGAAGACCTGATGGGGCATGTCGGCTTTCTTGTCTTCTACCTCGCCGCGGGCCTTGCGGCGGCGGCGGGGCAGGTGCTGGCCGACCCGTGGTCGCCGCTGCCGATGGTCGGCGCCTCGGGCGCCATCGCCGGCGTGATGGGCGGGTATCTCCTGCTCTTTCCCCGAGCCAAGGTCGATGTGCTGATCATCTTCGTGATCTTCTTCCGCATTTTCCCGATCCCCGCCTGGATCATGCTGGGCCTCTGGTTCGGCCTGCAGCTCATCAGCGGCCTCTCCGCCCCCTCCGACATGGGCGGCGTTGCCTATTGGGCCCATTCCGGCGGCTTCCTTGCCGGGCTGGTCTTCACCCTGCCGTTCTGGCTCCGCAAGGGCGGCCCCGCCTTCTGGAGCGTGACCCACGGCCAGCCGCCGCATCCGCATCCCGATTACGCGCTGCAGCGCAGCCGCATCCCTGTCGTGAGGAGAAGACGATGAAAGGCACCTGCCACTGCGGCGCCGTCGAGATCGAGGTGACGCTCGCCGACGGCCTCGCCACTGCCCGCCGCTGCGACTGTTCCTTCTGCAGCCGCCGCGGCGCGATCGCGGTGACGGCGAACATGGGCGATCTGACCGTGGTGAAGGGGCAGGACAACCTGACCCTCTACCAGTGGAACACGAAGGTCGCGAAGCACTGGTTCTGCAAGACCTGCGGCATCTACACCCATCACCAGCGCCGCTCGAACCCGAACGAATACGGCGTGAACGTCGGGATTCTCGAAGGCGTGAACCCCCGCGATCTGGGCGAGGTGCCGTGGTCGGACGGGGTGAACCACCCGTCCGACCGCTGAAACGAAAAAGGGAGGGCCGAAGCCCTCCCTCACGTCAGAACCAAGCCTGCGGTCTCAGCCGCGGATCACTTTGCGGAACTCCTCGAAGAGATTGGGGTTGCCGCAGATCAGCGCGCCCTTCTCCAGGGGCTCGTCGCCCTCGCGGATGCCCGACAGCATGCCGCCCGCCTCGCGCACGAGGATGATCCCCGCTGCCACGTCCCACGGAAAGAAGCCGCGCTCCCAGTAGCCGTCGAAGCGCCCCGCCGCCACATAGGCCAGATCCAGCGAGGCCGTCCCCCAGCGCCGCACGCCCGCGCAGATCGGCATCAGCCGCGCCAGATCCTGCAGGCTCGCGGGCAGCGGCCCGCGCCCGGCGAAGGGAATGCCCGTGGCAAAGATCGACTCGATCATCGACCGACGCCCCGACACCCGCAGGCGGCTCTCGTTCATCCAGGCCCCGGCGCCCTTCTCGGCCCAGAACATCTCGTCCTTGGCCGCGTCGAACACCACGCCCGCCACGATCTCGCCCTTGTGCTCCAGCGCGATCGAGATCGCCCAGTGCGGCAGGCCGTGCAGGTAGTTGGTCGTCCCGTCCAGGGGATCGACGATCCAGCGCCGCGTCGGGTCGGCCCCGTCGGTCTCGCCGGTCTCTTCGCCGAGCCAGCCATAGGTCGGGCGCGCGCCCATCAGCTCTTCCCGGATGATCCGCTCCGCCTCGCGATCCGCGCGCGACACGAAGTCGCCCGGACCCTTGGCCGAGACCTGAAGGTTCTCGACCTCGCGGAAGTCCTTCACAAGGGCGCGGCCAGCCTTGCGGGCCGCCTTGATCATCAGGTTGAGGTTCGCGCTGCCTTGCATCCGGGGGCTCCATCCGTTCAAGGGCGTGTCTATAGCCACCGCAGGCCCGGAAGGGAAGGGGATCGCGCACCCGCCTTGCCGGAAAGGGCCGGAAGCCCAAGGGAACGCGCACCCGCCGCGCCGCGTTGATCCGCCGTAGCAACCCTGTAAGGAGAGACTCCATGAACTGGGATCAAGTGCAAGGCAACTGGAAGCAGATGACCGGCAAGGCCAAGCAGCAATGGGCCGACCTCACCGACGACGATCTGGCCCATGCCAACGGCGACCGGGAAGTGCTGGAAGGCAAGATCCAGGAACGCTACGGCGACAGCAAGGAAGAGGCCAAGCGCAAGGTCGACAGCTGGATCGACTCGCTCTGAGCCTTCACCGACGACACGAACGACCGGCCCCCTCGCGGGGCCGGTTTGCCATCCCGGTCGCCGCGCCCAAGGCAAGCCCCGCCGAAAGCCCCCTCGAAAGCCCCCTCGAATCCGCGCTGCGGATCCGCTAGCCTGTCCAGATCTTCCCCAACGCGGAGCGGCGCATGTCCAAGCTCAGATGGCTCTTGTCGCGCACGCTGAAGGAGCTGTGGGTCCGGGTCTCGCTCTTCGCCCTGCTCGGCGTGGCCGCCGCAGCCGCCGCCTGGCTCGCCAGCCGCTTCCTCGAAGGCAAGGCCCCGCTCGAGATCAGCTCCGAGGCGATCGACAGCCTCCTGACCATCATCGCCTCCAGCATGCTCGCCGTCACCACCTTCTCGGTGGGGGCGCTGACCTCGGCCTATGGCTCGGCCACCTCCAACGCCACGCCGCGCGCCACGCCGCTTCTGACCGAGGATCAGGTGGTGCAGAATTCGCTCGCCACCTTCGTCGGCTCCTTCCTCTTCAGCATCGTCGGGCTGATCGCGCTGAAGGTCAGCTTCTACGGCCCCGAAGGCCGCGCCGTGCTGTTCCTCGTCACCCTCGTCGTCATCCTGCTGATCGTGCTGGCCCTGCTGCGCTGGATCAACCAGCTGACCAAGCTCGGCCGCGTCTCCGACACGATTTCCCGGATCGAGGATGCCACCAGCGCCTCGATGACAGCCCGCATCGCCCTGCCGTTTCTCGGCGGGCGCTCGCTGCCCGATTACGACGAGGGCCGCCCGGTGCATTCCGAGGCGGTGGGCTATGTGCAGTTCGTCGATACCGACGCGCTCTCCGATCTCTGCGAAGCGCATGACATTGACATCGACGTGCATGTGCTGCCCGGAACCTTCGCCTATTCCGGCTCCGATCTCGCCCATGTCCGGCATCTGCCCGACGGCGGGCGGCACCCCGGCCCGCTCCCCGACGAGATCGCCAAGGGCATCCGCGCCGCCTTCACCATCGGCATCGCCCGCACTCTCGATCAGGATCCCCGCTTCGGCCTCGTGGTGCTGAGCGAGGTGGCGCAGCGCGCCCTCTCTCCGGCGGTGAACGATCCGGGCACGGCGATCGACGTGATCGGGCGCCAGACCCGTCTGCTCAGCTTCTGGGTCGAGGCTTGGCAGGAGGCGGAGAAGACCGAGCCGGATTATCCCCGCGTCCGCGTGCCCGCCCTCGGCTATGACGATCTCTTCGAGGATGCCTTCAACCTGATCGGCCGCGACGGCGCGGCGCAGGTCGATGTGATGCTGCGTCTGGTGAAGGCGCTGCAGGCGCTGACCCGCATCGGCCCCCCCGCCGCCCGCGCGGCAGCCGCCCGGCAGCTGCGCCTCACCCTGTTGCGCGCCAGCGAGAACCTGCCCGACAAGGACGACCTGCGCCGCCTTCACGCTGCGGTCGATCCGGCAGCGGCGGGTTAGGGGCGCCCGTCACGAATCGCGGCGCGCTGCCCCGGGCCGGGCGACAAGCACGCCGGGCTCTGCTAAGACCGAACCCGCCGCCGCAGGGAGCAGAACATGACGATCACCCATCAGGACGAGCTCGAGGGTCTGAAGGACATCGGTCGCATCGTCGCCAACACGATGCAGGCCATGGCCCGGGCGATGGAGCCCGGCATGACCACGCGCGAGTTGGACGCCATCGGTCGCGCCCTCATGGAGCGCGAGGGCGCCACCTCCGCGCCCGAGGCGACCTACGATTTTCCCGGCGCCACCTGCATCAGCGTCAACGAGGAAATCGCACATGGCATCCCCGGCGACCGGGTGCTGGCGGCGGGCGATCTGGTGAACATCGACGTGTCCGCCTCGAAGAACGGCTTCTTCGCCGACACCGGCGCCAGCTTCCGCCTCGCACCTCCGGCCCCCGCGCGCGCCACGCCGGAACTCGACCAGCTCTGCCGCGACGGCCGGCGCGCCATGCAGATCGGCATCGCCGAGGTCGGCAGCGGCAAGCCCTTGGCCGGGATCGGCAAGGCCATCGGCCGCTTCGCCTCGAAACGCGGCTACACCCTGATCCAGAACCTTGCCAGCCACGGCGTCGGCCGGGCGCTGCATGAATACCCCGAGGAGATCGCCACTTGGCCGACCCGCGACCGGCGGCGGATGCACAAGGGTCTCGTGCTGACGGTGGAGCCCTTCCTGTCGCGGGGCGGCGTGCTCGCCACCGACGGCGACGACGACTGGACGCTCTACAGCCACCCCCGCGCCCCGGTGGTGCAGTATGAGCATACCGTGGTCGCAACGGATCGCGGGCCGATCATCGTCACCCTGCCGGCGTGAGCCGCGAAATCCCTGCGAAACGGTTAACGCTCTGAGGGTTTCCCTGTAGTTTCAGCGCCTTGCCCCGATTTTCACGCGTGAAATTCACCCCCGCTGCAGCTTCACCGGCTCGCTCCGCCCCAGCTTCAGGAAATGCGCCATGAAGGGCTTGGTGGCGTCCTCTTCCCTCGTGGCCGCATAGAGCCGCTTCGTGATCACCCCCGGACCCAGCGGCCGGGTGATGTAATCGGCATGGCTCTTGATGTCCCGCAACACCCAGTCCGGCAACACCGCCACCCCCCGGTCCGAGGCCACCAGCATCAGGATCACCGCCGTCAGCTCCACCTGCCGCGTCCCCCGAGGCTCCACCTTGGCCGGGGTCAGCAATTCGGTGAACACGTCCAGCTTGTCGCGCGAAACCGGGTAGGTGATCAGCATCTGGTCGCGGAAATCCTCCGCCTCCACCACCTCCTTCGCCGCCAGCGGATTCCCCGCCGCCCCGACGAAAACCGGGTGGTAATCGAACAGCGGGTTGAAGATCACCCCATCGAGCGTCACCGGATCAGACGAGATCACCAGATCCACCTCCTCCCGCATTAAGGCCGGCAAGGCCCCGAAGGCCAGCCCCGCCCGGATATCCACGTCCACCTCCGGCCAGGCCCGGCGGAACAGTTCCAGCACCGGGAACAGCCATTCGAAACAGGCATGACACTCGATCGCGATATGCAGCCGCCCGGTCTTCCCCGACTTGAGCCCGCGGAATTCCTCCTCCAGCGCGTCGATCTCCGGCAGGATCCGCTCCGCCAGCCGCAGCATCCGCATCCCGGCGGCGGAGAGTTTCAGGGGCTTCGAGCGCCGCACGAAAAGCTCGATCCCCGCCTGATCCTCCAGCCCCTTCACCTGATGCGACAGCGCCGACTGGGTCATGTTGAGCATGTCGGCAGCCCGCGCCAGCCCCCCCGCCTGATGGATGGCGCGGATGGTGCGGAGGTGGCGGAACTCCAAGTGCATACTAGCATGAACCTCATATTGATCTTGAGTATTATGAATTTGTCTCACATCGCCCAAGCTGCGACAAGGGTGGCAGGAAACAGGAGTGTGCCATGACCCGTCCCCGCATCTCGTTCGAATTCTTCCCGCCGCAGACGCTGGATGCGTCCTTCCGGCTGTGGGAGACGGTGCAGATGCTGGCGCCGCTGAAACCGACCTTCGCCTCGGTGACCTATGGCGCGGGCGGCACCACCCGCAAGCTGACACATGAGGCGGTGACGACCATCGGCAGGAACTACGGGCTGAACGTCGCGGCGCATCTGACCTGCGTCGATGCCACCCGCGCCGAGACGCTGGAGATCGCCGCCGCCTATGCCGAGGCGGGCGTGACAGAAATCGTGGCCCTGCGCGGCGATGCGCCGAAGGGGGCGGAGCGCTTCACCGCCCATCCCGAGGGCTTTGCCAATTCGATCGAGCTGATCGAGGCCTTGGCCGCGACCGGCAAGTTCACCCTGCGCGTCGGCGCCTATCCGGAGCCGCATCCCGAGGCAGCCGACACGCTGGCCGATGTGCGCTGGCTCAAGCGCAAGATCGACGCCGGGGCGAGCAGCGCCATTACCCAGTTCTTCTTCGAGGCCGAGACCTTCCTGCGCTTCCGCGACGCCTGCGTGGCCGAGGGCATCACCGCGCCGATCATTCCCGGCATCCTGCCGATCGACAACTGGGCGGGGGTGAAGAAATTTGCGCAGCGCTGCGGGACGGCCGTGCCGCAATGGCTGGACGATGCCTTCGACCATGCCAAGCGCGACGGGCGCGAGGAGCTTCTGTCGGTGGCGCTCTGCACCGAGCTTTGCGACACGCTGCGCGCCGAAGGGGTGGAGGATCTGCACTTCTACACGCTGAACCGGCCGCACCTGACGCGCGAAGTCTGTCACGCTCTGGGCGTGGTGCCGGAGCTGGCGCTGCAGAACGTCGCCTGAGGCTTGCCGCTGCGGCAGGATCGGCTACCCTCGGCCCCCCGGGAGCCGAGGAGAACCGCATGACCCTGCCGAAAAACGCTTTCAAGCAAGCCCTTCTGGACGGGAGGCAGCAGATCGGGCTGTGGAACGCCCTGACCGGTCCGCTGGTCGCCGAGGCGCTGGCCGGCTGCGGCTTCGACTGGATCGTCATCGATACCGAACATGCGCTGACCGATGTGCCCGACACGCTGGCGATGATGCAGGCGATGGCGCCCTATCCGGTGAGCCCGGTGGTGCGGCCCGCCTCCAACGACGTGGTGCTGATCAAGCGGCTTCTGGATCTGGGGGCGCAGACGCTGATCGTGCCCTATGTGCAGGATGCCGAGGAGGCGCGGGCGGCGGTGGCGGCGATGCGCTATGCACCGCGCGGCATCCGGGGTGTCGCGGGCATGACCCGGGCCGGGCGCTTCGGCGCGATCCCCGATTACACCCAGCGCGCCGAGGAGGAGCTTTGCCTGATCGTGCAGGTGGAGACGGCCGAGGCGCTGTCGCGGATCGAGGAAATCGCGGCGGTCGATGGGGTGGACGGGCTGTTCATCGGCCCGGCGGATCTGGCGGCCAGCATGGGCCATCCGGGGCAGCTGATGCATCCCGAGGTGGTTGCGGCGATCGAGGATGGCATCCGCCGCATCGCCGCCGCAGGCAAGCCGCCGGGCATCCTGACGGCGGATGCCGCATTCGCGCGGCAATGCATGGCCTGGGGCACGCGCTTCACCGCGGTGGGGATCGACATCTCTCTCATGGTGAACGCCGCGCGACAGCTGTCGGCGGCGTTCAGGTAGCGCAGAAACGAGGGTCAGGGGCGCGAGAGCAGCGCCCCGGGCCGCACCCGGGCCAGACCGTTGGTGATGAGGCCTGCGAGCACCGTCTTGATCAGGTCGCCGGCAAGATAGGGCAGGTTGAGCAGCGCGGCTTCGGGCAGGGTCTTGCCCAGCACCACCGCCATGCCGATCGTGCCGAAGGCATACATCACCACGATCCCGCCGAGCACCGCGCCGAGAAAGGCGGCGATGCCGACCGGCAGGCTGGATTTCTCGACCACCAGACCGGCGAGGAAGGCTGCCACCGGGAAGCCGATGATATAGCCGACCGTCGGCCCCGCCAGCACGCCGATGCCGCCACGCCCGCCCGAGAGGAGCGGCAGGCCGAGCATCACGAGAAGCAGGAACAGAAGCACCGCCAGCGCCCCCTTGCGCGCCCCGAGCACGGTGCCGCAGAGCATCACGCCCAGGGATTGCGCGGTGATCGGCACGCCCGTGACCAGCGTGATCTGCGGCACGAGGCCGAGAACGGCGATGAGGGCGGCGAAGAGCGCGATTTGCGTGACGGACCGTTCCATGAGTTCTCCCGGGTAAGTGTGGCGGCAGGGCTCAGAGCCCGCCGCGGGCGCGCAATGCTTCGGCGACGTGATCGGCATCGTCAAGCGCCGTCAGCGCCACCGGCACCACGATGCGCCAGTTCGCCCGCCCCGCCGCCCGGGCACGCCAGGCCTCGGCCAGTTGCGCCACGCGGGCGAGGAAGACCGGGGTGAAGCGGATCACCAGCGCGATGGAGACCGCCAGCACCCGCGGCGACAGGCCGAAGCGGGCGAGGGGGGCGGCGAGACGCTCCACCACGGAAATCATGTCCTCGAGCCGGGTGGTCATGGTCACGAGATTGGCCAGAGCCACCGCCGTCAGGAGCCGCAGCCCGACCTCGATGCCGCGCGGCAGGTCGGCGGTCCAGACGTGCCAGACCAGCAGCACCAGAAGGAAGGGCCAGAGCGGCCGGATCATCCTGAGCCCGTGGCGGGCAAAGACCATGCCCTGCGCGGGATAGAGCGCCAGCACCGCTGCCGCCGCCAGCACCAGCCCGCCGACCGGCAGCAGGGTGAGGGCGATGGCGAAGAGTGCCAGCAGTGCCAGCTTCAGCCCGGCGGGCAGCTGGTGCAGGCGGGTCTCAACCGGGGAGGTCAGAGTCAGCATCGGAGGCCCCCAGTCGCGTCATTTCGGATTTGTATTCTGCGATCACCGGCTTGGCCGGCCCGTCGCGCAGGATGCGACCGGCCTCGAGCCAGATCACCCGGTCGTAGCCCGCGAGCAGCGCAGGATCGTGGGTGATGGTGACGAGCCGCTGCGGCAGGGCGGCGAGTTGGCGGGAGAGGCGGATCTGCATCGGCAGGTCGAGCGCGGTGAAGGGCTCGTCGAGCAGGATGGTGCGCGGTTCCATCACCAGGATCGACAGCAGGCAGAGGAAATGCCGCTGGCCCTGCGACAGGGTGGCGACCGGCGCCTTGGCCCAGTGCGAGCGTCCGTGGCGGGCGAGGGCGGCCAGCGCCGCCGCCTGCGCCTCGGCGGGGGTGCGGCCCTGCTGGCGCAGACCGAAGGCCAGTTCCTCCTCCACCGTGGGGAAGATGATCTGGTGGTCGGGGTTCTGGAACAGGATGCCGAGCGCCGAGAGCATTTCGCGCCGATCCTTCTCGGGGCGCAACCCGTCGACGGTCACGGCGCCGGTGGTGGGCGAGATCAGCCCGGCGATCAGCCGCAGGAGCGAGGTCTTGCCCGAGCCGTTGCGGCCGAGGATGCCGATGCGCTGCTCGACCAAGGTGGTCGAGAGTTCGGACAGGATGACCCGGCCATCGACGGAGTAACCGGCATTCATCAGGGAAATGCCGGGCGAAGCGGCAGGGGCGGTGGTGTTCATCGCAAGCCTTCTAACAAACGAAAATCGAGAAATTGCCCGGGCTGTCTCCGAAATAATGGTCGGAGCGACGCGGGGGCCGGGGGCCCCCGCATGCCGGAAAGTGGTGCTCTCAGCCCTGGCGCGCGGCGGCGACCGAGGCTTCGAGGATGTCCATCGCCTCGGCGAAATGCGCGTCGGGGATGGTGATCGGTGCGAGGAAGCGCACCACATTGCCGTAGACGCCGCAGGTCAGCAGGATCAGCCCGCGCTTCTGCGCCTCGAGCCGGACGCGGTTGGTGAAGCCCGCGTCGGGCTCCTTGCTGCCCGGGTCGGCGAATTCGACCGCGACCATGAAGCCTGGGCCGCGGATGTCGGAGATCTCGGGCGTGGTGGAGCGGATCTGCTCCAGCCGCTGCTTCAGCCGGCTGCCGAGCTCGTTGGCGCGGGCACAGAGGTCCTCCTCCTCGATCACGTCGAGCACGGCGTGGGCGGCGGCGATGCCCAGCGGGTTGCCGCCATAGGTGCCGCCCAGACCGCCGGGATGCGCCGCATCCATCATCTCGGCCCGGCCGGTGACCGCGGCGATCGGCAGGCCGCCGCCCAGACCCTTGGCCATGGTGGTGAGATCGGGCGCCACGTCATAGCCGTGCATCGCGAACAGCGTGCCGGTGCGGGCGAAGCCGGTCTGCACCTCGTCGGCGATCATCACGATGCCATGCTCGTCGCAGAGCTTGCGGATGCCGCGCACCAGATCCGCGGGGGCAGGGTAGAAGCCGCCCTCGCCCTGCACCGGCTCGAAGATGATCGCGGCGACGCGGCTTGGGTCGAGATCGGCCTTGAAGAGCTTGGTGAGCCCGGACATCGCATCGGCGGTCGAGACGCCATGCACCTCCTGCGGGAAGGGGACGTGGTAGACATCGGGCATCATCGCGCCGAAGCCCTTCTTGTAGGGCTCGACCTTGCCAGTCATCGTCATGGTCATGAAGGTCCGGCCATGGAAGGCGCCGCCGAAGGCGATGACGGCCGAGCGCCCGGTGTGGATGCGGGCAATCTTGATCGCATTTTCGACCGACTCGGCGCCGGTGGTGACGAAGACGGTCTTCTTGGCGAAATCGCCGGGCGCCGCGGCGTTCAGACGCTCGGCCAGACGGATGTAGGATTCGTAGGGCAGCACCTGATGGCAGGTGTGGGTGAAGCGGCCCATCTGCTCGGCCACGGCGGCCATGACCTTGGGATGGCAATGGCCGGTGTTGACCACGGCGATGCCTGCGGCGAAGTCGATGTAGCGCTTGCCCTCGATATCCCAAACCTCGGCGTTCAGCGCCCGGTCGGCATAGATCTGGGTCTGCATCCCCACCCCGCGAGAGATCGCGTCGTCACGGCGGCGGCTTACGTCGGCGTTCAGCATGTCAGGCTCCGTTGGTTGCACCGCTCCGGGTGCAGGTCTGGTTCTCTTTGCTCTTGTTTTGCTGCAAGTTCAATCGTGATCCGTGTCACAAGACCGTCTGGATGCGGCAGAAAGCCTGTATCCCCGGTGCGGGAGCGCGATGATTCATCCGGCGTTAACCTTGCTCGGGCCATGCTGCGGGCAGCGAAGGCGGCGAGGGTGCGATGGCGGTTGCGGTTCGGGACGAAGGGCCTGCCACGGCAGGCGAGGAGGCGCTGGAGCGGCTGCGGCTGATCCGCTCGCGCCGCGTGGGGGCCGTGACCTTCCACCGCCTGCTGCAGGAGCATGGCACGGCCGCGGCGGCGCTGGAGGCGCTGCCCGAGATCGCCCGTGCCGCCGGGGTGGAGCATTACGCCCCCTGTCCCGAGGAAGTCGCGCGCAACGAGCTGTCGCTGGGCCGGGTCGCCGGAGCGCGGCTGCTCTGCCACGGCGGGGCAGGCTATCCGCGGGCGCTGATGGATCTGCCCGACGCGCCGCCGGTGCTCTGGGCGCAGGGCGATGTGGGGCTGCTCGCCCGGCCGATGGTGGCGCTGGTGGGGGCGCGCAATGCCTCCAGCCTCGGGCTGCGTATGGCGCGGCGGCTGGCCGGGCAGCTGGCGGAGGCCGGCTATGTCATCGTCTCGGGTCTGGCGCGCGGCATCGATGCCGAGGCGCATCAGGCGGCGCTGGCGGGGGGCACGGTGGCGGTGCAGGCAGGCGGGGTGGAGGTGGTCTATCCCGCCGAGAACGCCAAGCTCGCCGCCGAGGTGGCGGCGCGGGGCTGCCGGATTTCCGAGCAGCCGATGGGGCTGGAGCCGCAGGCGCGGCACTTCCCGCTGCGCAACCGGATCATCTCGGGGCTGGCCCGCGCGGTCATCGTGGTGGAGGCGGCGGCGCGTTCGGGCAGCCTGATCACCGCCAAGGATGCGCTGGATCAGGGGCGCGAGGTTTTCGCCGTGCCCGGCCATCCCTTCGATGCGCGGGCGGCGGGCTGCAACATGCTGCTGCGTGACGGCGCCACGCTGATCCGCCATGCCGCCGATGTGATCGAGGCGATCGGCAAGGCGCATCCCGACGTGGTGCTGCCGGTGGCCCCGCCGCTGCCGCCCGCCCCGCCGCCCCTGCCCGGCCCGGTGCCGGAGCGGCGGCCGCTGCGCGAGGTGGCGCTGCTGCATGGCCGCATCCTCGAGCGTCTGGGGCCAAGCCCAATGGCCGAGGACCAGCTGATCCGCGATCTGGCGCTGCCCGCCGCGCATGTCGCGCCGGAGCTTCTGGCGCTGGAGCTGGAGGGGCGGATCCAGCGGCAGGCGGGGGGCCTGCTGTCGCGACTCGACTGACTGCGGGCCCCGGGGCGGCGATCTGGCGCGACCGCGGGTCCATTGACAATCGCGATCAATCCCCCACATCTTGCCGCGCTATCGCCGGGCTTGGTCGCAGAAGAGGTTTTCATGGCAGTCGTCGTCGTCGAGTCCCCGGCCAAGGCCAAGACAATCAACAAGTATCTGGGCTCCGACTATACGGTTCTCGCCTCCTACGGCCATGTCCGCGACCTGCCGCCGAAGGACGGGTCGGTCGATACCGAGCATGACTTCGCCATGAAATGGGAGGTCGCGGCCGACAGCAAGAAGCATATTCGCGCGATCACCGATGCGCTGAAGACCGACAATGAGCTGATCCTCGCCACCGACCCCGACCGCGAGGGCGAGGCGATCTCGTGGCACCTGCAGGAGGCGCTGGCTTCCAGCATCAAGAAGGGCGTGACCGTCAGCCGCGTGACCTTCAACGCCATCACCAAGGAAGCGGTGACGCAGGCGATGAAGGCCCCGCGCGAGGTGGATGCGGCGCTGGTCGACGCCTATCTGGCGCGGCGGGCACTGGACTATCTGGTGGGCTTCACCCTGTCGCCGGTGCTCTGGCGCAAGCTGCCGGGGGCGAAATCCGCCGGGCGGGTGCAGTCGGTCTGCCTCAGGCTGATCGTCGAGCGCGAGATGGAGATCGAGGCGTTCCGGGCGAAGGAATTCTGGACGGTGGGCGCGCTGCTCAGCACCCCGCGCGGGCAGGAGTTCGAGGCGCGGCTGACGGTGCTCGGCGGCAAGAAGCTCGACAAGTTCGACATCCCGACGGCCGAGGCGGCGGAGCTCGCGGTGCATGCCGTCACCTCGCGCAGCCTGAGCGTGCAGTCGGTGGAGGCCAAGCCCGCCGCCCGCAACCCCTCGGCCCCCTTCATGACCTCGACCCTGCAGCAGGAGGCCAGCCGCAAGTTCGGCATGGGCGCCAAGCAATGCATGAACGCGGCGCAGCGGCTCTACGAGGCGGGCTACATCACCTATATGCGGACCGACGGCATCGACATGGCGCCCGAGGCGGTGATGGCGGCGCGCGACGAGATCAAGCGGCGCTTCGGTGCGAACTACGTGCCGGACAGCCCGCGCATGTACAAGAACAAGGCCAAGAACGCGCAGGAAGCCCACGAGTGCATCCGGCCCACCGACATGTCGGCCGCGCCCGACAGCCTGCGACTGACCGAGGCTGACCAGCGCAAGCTCTACGAGCTGATCTGGAAGCGCACCATCGCCAGCCAGATGGCGGCGGCGCGGCTGGAGCGGACGACGGTGGACGTCGGCAGCAAGGACGGGCAGGTGGTGCTGCGGGCAACGGGGCAGGTGGTGCTGTTCGACGGCTTCCTCAAAATCTACGAGGAAGGCCGAGACGACGATGCCGATGACGAGGGCCGTCTGCCGCAGATCATGCAGGGCGAGCCCGCCGAGAAGAAGTCGGTGACGCCCGAGCAGCATTTCACCCAGCCGCCGCCGCGCTACACCGAGGCGACGCTGGTGAAGCGGATGGAAGAGCTCGGCATCGGCCGGCCCTCGACCTACGCCAGCATCCTGACGACGATCGTCGACCGGGAATATGTCCGCAAGGACAAGAACCGGCTGTTCCCCGAGGACAAGGGGCGGCTGGTGACGGCCTTCCTGACCAACTATTTCCGCAAGTATGTGGAATACGATTTTACCGCCGATCTGGAAGGCGAGCTCGACGACGTGTCGGCAGGTGAGCGCAATTACAAGGACGTGCTGGCCCGATTCTGGCGCGACTTCTCGGCGGCGGTGGCCGAGACAGCGGATCTGCGCATCGGCGAGGTCCTGAGCCGGATCGACGATTTCCTCGCGCCGCACCTTTACCCGCCGCGCGCCGACGGGTCGGACCCGCGGGTTTGCCAAGTTTGCGGCACCGGGCGGCTGCACCTGAAGACGGCGCGCTCCGGCGGGGCCTTCATCGGCTGCGGCAACTATCCCGAATGCCGCTACACGAGGCCGATCTCGGTCGGTGGCGAGGAGTCGGGGATCTCGCCCGATGGCAAGGTGCTCGGCAATGACGAGAACGGCCTGCCGATCAGCCTGCGCGCCGGGCGCTTCGGGCCCTATGTCCAGCGCGGCGAGGCCTCGGAGGCGGAGCCCAAGCCGCCGCGCTCCAGCCTGCCGAAGGGCTGGGCGCCGGACAGCATCGATCTGGAACGGGCGCTGATGCTGCTGAACCTGCCGCGTCAGGTCGGCCCGCATCCCGAGGATGGCGCGATGATCGAGGCGGCGCTGGGGCGCTACGGGCCCTACGTCAAGCACAACAGCACCTATGCCAACCTCGCGGATGCCGAGGAGGTCTTCACCATCGGCATGAACCGTGCGGTCGAGGTGCTGGCGCAGAAGGCGACGCGGGGTCGGGGCGCCACGGCGGCGGCCGCGCCGATCAAGGAGCTGGGCGAGCATCCGGATGGCGGGCTCGTGCAGGTCATGCCGGGGCGCTACGGGCCCTATGTCAAATGGGGCAAGGTGAACGCGACGCTGCCCAAGGAGCTGGCACCCGAGGCGGTGACCCTGGACGAAGCGCTGGCGTTGGTGGCCGAGAAGGCCGGCAAGTCGGGCAAGAAGAAGGCTCCTGCCAAGAAGGCGGCGGCCAAACCGGCGGCGAAGAAGCCGGCGGCCAAGGCTGCGGACGGGACGGCGGCGAAGAAGACCGCCGCCAAGAAGCCTGCGGCCAAGGCGGGCGAGGCGGCGGCAAAGAAGCCTGCCGCCAAGAAGCCGGCGGCGAAGAAACCCGCAGCCAAGAAGACCGCGTCGGAGCCCGACGCGGCCTGAGGGCTCAGACGGTGCCGCGCGGGTCGATGAGCCGCGCCATCACCGCCTCGGAGCGGATCGTGCCGCAGACGCCGGTCTCGTCGGTCACGGCGATCTCCGACGCGCCGTCGCGCAGCATCTCCATCACCTGCCGCACCGGCGTGGTGCAGGCGACGCTGTGCAGCCCGGAAGACGGCCCCGCCACCATCACGTCGCGCGCCGTCAGCACCCCGAGCGGGTTCATGTGGGCGACGAAATCGGCCACGTAATCCGACACCGGATTGGCGATGATCTCGCGCGCGGTGCCGCATTGCACGATCCGCCCGCCCTCCATCAGCGCGATCCGGTTGCCGATCTTGAAGGCCTCGTCGAGATCGTGGCTGACGAAGATGATGGTGCGCTTCAGCGAGGATTGCAGCTCCAGGAGCTCGTCCTGCAGCCTGGCCCGGATCAGCGGGTCGAGCGCCGAGAAGGGCTCGTCCATCAGGAGGATCGGCGCATTGGTGACGAAGGCGCGGGCGAGGCCGACGCGCTGCTGCATCCCGCCCGAGAGCTCGCCCACCTTGCGATCGGCCCATTGGCTGAGGTTCACGAGCTTCAACTGCTCGTCCACCCGGGCGCGGCGCTGCGCTGGCTTCAGGCCCGCCATCTCCAGCCCGAGGCCGACGTTGTCGCGCACCGTGCGCCAGGGCAGCAGGCCGAAGGCCTGGAACACCATGGCGATGCGGCTGAGCCGCAGGCTGCGCAGGTCATCCTTGCTGGCATGGGTGACCGAGACCATCTTGTCGCCGTCATTCACCCGCACCTCGCCGCGCACCACCGGGTTCAGCCCGTTGACGCCGCGCAGGAGGGTGGACTTGCCGGAGCCGGAGAGACCCATCAGCACGAGGATTTCGCCCTCGGCCACGGTCAGCGAGCAGTCGTGCACGCCCAGCACCTGACCGGTGGCGGCCTGGATCTCGGACCGGCTCTGGCCCTTGTCCATCAAGGGCAGGGCGCGTTCGGGGTGATCGCCGAAGACGATGGAAACCTTGTCGAATTCGACAGCCGTCATTTGCGCGTCACCCTCAGCATGCGGTCCAGAATGATCGCCACGACGACGATGATGAAGCCCGATTCGAAGCCGAGCGAGGTGTTGACCGAGTTCAGCGCCCGCACCACCGGCACGCCGAGCCCGTTGGCGCCGACCAGCGCCGCGATGACGACCATCGACAGCGACAGCATGATGGACTGGGTGAGCCCGGCCATGATCTGCGGCAGGGCATAGGGCAGCTCCACCTTCCAGAGCCGCTGGCTCGGGGTGGCGCCGAAGGATTCTGCGGCCTCCATCAGCGCGGGCGGGGTGGAGGCGACGCCAAGCCAGGTCAGGCGGATCGGCGCGGGCAGCACGAAGATCACCGTGGCGATCAGGCCGGGCACCATCCCGAGACCGAAGAAGACGATGGCGGGGATCAGGTAGACGAAGGTGGGCAGCGTCTGCATCAGGTCGAGGAGCGGGCTGATGCCGCGTTGCAGCTTGGGGCTGTGCGCCGCGAGGATGCCGATCGGCACGCCGATGGCCATGCAGGTGATGCAGGACATCAGGATCAGCGTCATGCTCTGCATCGTCTCTTCCCAGTAGCCCTGGTTGAGGATGAAGGCGAAGCCGACCACCACCAGCAGGCAGACCCGCCAGTTGCGCTGCAGATACCAGGTCAGCGCGGTGAGCACGGCGATGATGATGAGCGGATGCGCGCCCTCCATCACCACGAGGCAGGCATCGATCACCGCTTGCATCGTGCTGCGGATGAATTCGAAGACGGGTCCGCCATGTGCGTTCAGCCAGTCGAACGCCAGCTTCGACCATCGGCCGACGGGTATCTTGTAATCGGTCAGCCAGTCGATCATGCGGCCCCCTGATGATGTGGAAATTGGGTCCGGGTTGTCCCGGTGGCCCCGCGATCAGCGACCGCGGGGCAGGGGGCGGATCAGAGACCCAGCGCCTCTTTCACGACCGGCAGGCCTTCCTTGCCGTCGACGGTGGTCACCCCGGCCAGCCAGGGCTCGATGGTGGCGGGATTGGCCTTCAGCCATTCCAGCACGGCCTCGTCGGCTTCCTGGCCGTCATCGAGGATCTTGCCCATGATCTCGTTTTCCATCGGCAGGGTGAAGGTCTGCTGACCCAGCATCTTGGCGACGTTCGGGCAGGCCTCGGCGAAGCCCTTGCGCACAACGGTGTTCACCACGCCTTCCGAGCCGAAGAAATCCTCGCCGCCGGTGAGGTATTTCAGCTCGAAATTGGCGTTCATCGGATGCGGTTCCCAGCCGAGGAAGGCCACGCCCTTCTCGGTCGGGTAGATCCGCGCGACTTGGGCCAGCATGCCCTGTTCGGAGCTTTCGACGATCTCGAAGCCTTCCAGCGGCCCGCCCGGCTCGGTCAGGCTGATCAGATAGCCGTTGCCCTCGTTGCCGGCCTCGATGCCGTAGACCTTGCCGTCGAGGTCATCCTTGAACTTGGCGAGGTCGGCGTAGGACTTGACGCCCTTGTCATAGAGGTAGCCCGGAACGGCGAGGGTGTACTTCGTGCCGGTCAGGTTGGTGGTCAGCGTCTCGATCGTGCCGGAGTCGAGGTAGGGTTTGATCGCCCCTTCCTGCGCGGGCATCCAGTTGCCGAGGAAGACGTCGATATCGCCCTTGTCCATCGAGGCATAGGTCACCGGCACGCCGAGGATGTCGACCTCGACCTCGTAGCCGAGCGCTTCGAGCACCTGCTTGGTCGCCGAGGTGGTCACGGTGATATCGGTCCAGCCGACATCGGAAAAGCTGACCGCGGTGCAGTCGGATTGCGCCAGGGCAGGGGCTGCAAGGGCGAAGGCGGCTGCCGAAGCGAGCAGCGCCGATCTGAAGGACGTCATGTAGGTCTCCCCGTTTTTTGTTGATTGACGAGTCAATAAACTTCACGATAGCTCGGCTTGGCAAGGATTATATGGGCGGGCCGATGCCGAAACTTGGGATGGAGCCTATTAGAAAGGCAGCGCTTGTCAAAGCGACGATTGTGGAGATCGGTCGCACCGGCAGTCTGGACGTGACCGTGAGCCAGATCGCCAAGCGGGCAGGCATGTCTTCGGCTTTGGCGCATCACTACTTCGGCGGCAAGGAGGCGATGTTCCTCGCCGCGATGCGCCATGTCCTGTCGCTCTACGGCGCCGAGGTGCGCGGCGCGCTCTTGTCGGCCGAGGGGCCTGAGGCGCGGCTGGTGGCGATCCTGCGGGCCTCGTTCTCGCCGACCAACTTCCGCCGGGAAGTGGTGGGGGCGTGGCTCAACTTCTATGTGCTGGCGCAGACCGTGCCCGAGGCGCGGCGGCTGCTGGCGATCTATCAGCGGCGGCTCAGGTCGAACCTGCTCGTCTGCCTGCGCCCGCTGGTGGGCCGCGAGGCGGATGCGCTGGCCGACGGGCTGGGCGCGATGATCGACGGGGTCTACCTGCGCGAAGTGCTCAAGGCCGGGCCCCCCGACGGCGCGGCGGCAGTATCGATGCTGCTCGCCTATCTCGATGCAGAACTGAAAGGCAACCGTCAATGAAAGCGCAACCCGAAGCCAGCCATTTCGTCGATGGCCGTTACCTTGAGGATGCCGCGGGCGCCGAGATCGAGGTGATCTTTCCCGCGACCGGCGAGGTGATCGCCCGGCTGCACGAGGCCACCCCCGCCGTCATCGAGGCGGCGCTCGCCTCGGCTGCGCGGGCGCAAGCCGAATGGGGCCGGATGCGCCCAGTGGAGCGTTCGCGCATCCTGCGCCGCGCCGCCGACATGATCCGCGACCGCAACGAGGCGCTGAGCCTGTTGGAGACGCTCGATACCGGTAAGCCCTTGCAGGAAACCACCGTGGCCGACTGGCCCTCGGGCGCCGACGCGTTGGAGTTCTTCGCGGGGCTGGCTCCTTCGGTCACCGGCGAAACGATCCCGCTGGGGCAGGATTTCGTCTATACCCTGCGCGAGCCGCTGGGCGTCTGCGTCGGCATCGGCGCTTGGAACTACCCCAGCCAGATCGCCTGCTGGAAGGCGGCCCCCGCGCTCGCCCTTGGCAACGCGATGGTGTTCAAGCCCTCCGAGGTGACGCCGCTGGGCGCCTTGAAGCTGGCCGAGATCCTGATCGAGGCCGGGCTGCCCGCCGGGCTCTTCAACGTGGTGCAGGGCCGTGGCGCCGTGGGTGGTGCGCTCGTCACCGATCCGCGGGTCGCCAAGGTCTCGCTCACCGGCTCGGTGCCGACCGGGCGCAAGGTCTATGCGGCGGCGGCCGAGGGCGTGCGGCATGTGACGATGGAGCTGGGCGGCAAGTCGCCGCTGGTGATCTTCGATGATGCCGATCTGGAAAGTGCCGTGGGCGCGGCCATGCTCGGCAACTTCTACTCGGCGGGGCAGGTCTGTTCCAACGGCACGCGGGTCTTCGTGCAGCGCGGGCTCAAGGAGCGCTTCCTGAAGCGGCTGGCCGAACGGTCGGAGGCGATCCGCATGGGCGACCCGCTCGACCCCGAGACGCAGATGGGTCCGCTGGTGTCGCAGGCGCAGCTCGACAAGGTGCTGGGCTATATCGGCAAGGCAAAGGCCGAAGGCGCGCGGCTGGTCTGCGGCGGCGAGGCCTCGGTTAGCCCCGGCTGCTATGTGCAGCCCACCGTCTTCGCCGATGTGACCGACGGGATGACGCTGGCCTGCGAGGAGGTCTTCGGCCCGGTGATGGCGGTGCTCGATTTCGACACCGAGGAAGAGGTGATCGCGCGGGCCAATGCCACAGACTTCGGTCTGGCGGCGGGGGTGTTCACCGCCGATCTGGCGCGCGGCCATCGGGTCGTGGCGCAGCTGCAGGCCGGGACCTGCTGGATCAACGCCTACAACCTCACCCCGGTCGAGAGCCCCTTCGGCGGCTCGAAGATGTCGGGCGTGGGCCGCGAGAACGGCAAGGCCGCCATCGAGCACTACACGCAGGTGAAGTCGGTCTATGTGGGAATGGGCCCGGTCGATGCGCCCTACTGAGGTATTGTGATGACCGATTATGTGATCGTGGGCGCCGGGTCCGCCGGATGCGCCATGGCTTACCGTCTGGGCGAGGCCGGGAAATCCGTGCTGGTGATCGAGCATGGCGGCACCGACGCCGGGCCGTTCATCCAGATGCCCGCCGCCTTGTCCTATCCGATGAACATGCCGGTCTACGACTGGGGGCTGAAGACCGAACCCGAGCCCAATCTGGGCAATCGGGTGCTGGCCACGCCGCGCGGCAAGGTGATCGGCGGCTCGTCCTCGATCAACGGCATGGTCTATGTGCGCGGCCATGCGCATGACTTCGACCATTGGGCCGAGCAGGGCGCGCAGGGCTGGGGCTTTGCCGATGTGCTGCCCTATTTCAAGCGGATGGAGAACTGGCAGGTGCCGGGCGATGTGGAGTGGCGCGGCCATGACGGGCCGCTGCACGTCACGCGCGGGCCACGCTCGAACCCCCTCTTCAACGCCTTCATCGAGGCGGGGCGGCAGGCGGGCTATCCGGTGACGGATGATTACAACGGCGCGCAGCAGGAGGGCTTCGGCCCGATGGAGGCGACGATCTGGAAGGGCCGGCGCTGGTCGGCGGCCAATGCCTATCTGCGCCCGGCGATGAAGAAGTTCGGCGTGAAGCTCACCCGCGCGCTGGCGCTGCGGGTGGTGGTCGAGAACGGCCGCGCCGTGGGCGTCGAGGTGTCGCGCAACGGCCAGCGCGAGGTGATCCGGGCCGGGCGCGAGGTGATCCTCGCCGCGTCTTCGATCAACACGCCCAAGCTCTTGATGCTCTCGGGCATCGGCCCCGGCGCGCATCTGGCCGAGCATGGCATCCCGGTGATCGCGGACCGTCCCGGGGTGGGGGCCAACCTGCAGGATCATCTCGAGATCTACATGCAATATGCCAGCCTCCAGCCGATCACGCTGTTCCGGCACTGGAACCTGCGCGGCAAGGCGATGGTCGGGGCGCAGTGGCTTTTCACCGGGCGGGGGCTCGGCGCCTCGAACCAGTTCGAGGCCTGCGCTTTCATCCGCTCGAAGCCGGGCGTGGATTATCCGGACATCCAGTATCACTTCCTGCCGATCGCCGTGCGCTACGACGGCAAGGCGGCGGCGGGCGGGCATGGTTTCCAGGCCCATGTCGGGCCGATGCGGTCGAAGTCGCGCGGGGCGGTCACGCTGCGCTCCGCCGATCCAGAGGCGGCGCCGGTCATCCGTTTCAACTACATGTCGCATCCCGACGACTGGGACGACTTCCGCCGCTGCATCCGCCTCACGCGCGAGATCTTCGGGCAGGAGGCGTTCAAGCCGCATGTGAAGCACGAGATCCAGCCGGGGCCGGGCTTCGAGACCGACGACGAACTCGACAGCTTCATCCGCGAGCATGCGGAAAGCGCCTATCACCCCTGCGGCACGGCGCGGATGGGGCGGCGCGACGATCCCGGCGCGGTGGTCGATCTGGAGTGCCGGGTGATCGGCGTCGAGGGGCTGCGGGTCGCCGACAGCTCGATCTTCCCGCGCGTGACCAACGGCAACCTGAACGGCCCGTCGATCATGGTGGGCGAGAAGGCGGCGGATCACGTGCTGGGCAAGACGCCGCTGGCGCCGCAGAACCTGCAGCCGGTGGTGAACCGGAACTGGCGGGTCAGCCAGCGCTGAGATTAACCTTTCGTTAAGAATTGGCTTGATTTCCGGCTGAGAAGGCCGGAGATCTCGGCGGATGTTAATCTTTCGTTCGCTCCTTGTTCTGATGCTGAGCCTCGCGGCGCTGCCATCGCTTGCCGCCTCGGTCACCGGGGAGGTGCGGGTGATCGACGGCGACACGCTGCATGTCGCGGGCCAGAAGGTGCGGCTCTTCGGTATCGACGCGCCGGAGCGCGACCAGTCCTGCGGCGCCAAGGGCGCACGCTGGGACTGCGGCCGCTGGGCCACGGCGGAACTGGCCGCCCGGGTCGAGGGGCGGCGCGTCGTCTGTGCCGGCGGGGAGGAGGACCGCTACGGCCGTCTGCTCGCGGTCTGCCGGGCCGATGGCGAGGACATCAATGCGGCACTGGTCCGCAACGGGGCGGCGCTGGCCTATCGCAAGTATTCCGGGCGCTACGTCGCCGAGGAGGGCGCTGCCGAAAAGGCGGGGCTCGGCATCTGGTCGGGGGCGATGGTCACGCCCGAGGCGCATCGCCGGGGCGCGGATGCGCCCGAAGCGCCGGTGACGGGCTGCGAGATCAAGGGCAACGTGTCGAAGAATGGGCGGATCTACCACATGCCGGGCAGCCGCGACTATGGCAAGACCCGGATCAGCGGGCCGGAGGAACGCTGGTTCTGCACCGAGGCCGAGGCCCGCGCCGCCGGATTTCGCCCGACCCGGGGCTGAGTTGATCCGGGTCAAGGTGGCGGGGCCGGGCGGCTCCTAGGCTTCTCTCGACGGCAACGAAGAGGGAGAACCGCATGACCCACACGCCACACGAGCTTGCCGAGGATTTCCCGGCGGAGGCGGAGCGTATCCGCGATCTCAGGATCAGCGACCCGCATTTCGCCCGGCTCGTGGAAGAGTATTACGCGGTGAACAAGCAGGTGCACCGCGCCGAGACGCTGATCGAACCGACGGACCCGCTGCACGAGGCTGACCTGAGAAAGCAGCGCGTCCGCTTGAAGGACGAGATCCGCGCCCGGCTCATGGTGCCGGAAGGCTGAGGATCAGCCGACGATCTCGTAGGGCAACAGGCCGCGCCGGTCGGGATCGACCCTGAGCTGCCGCTCGAGCGGCGGCACGGACCGCTGATGACACTCCTGCCGGTCGCAGATCCGGCAGGAGATGCCGATGGGCTCGAACTGGCCTTTCAGGTCCAGCCCATCGGCATAGACCAGAGCCCCGGCATGCTGCACCTCGCAGCCGAGCCCGATGGCGAAGCGCCGGACCGGCGCATGGAACGACCCGCCAGATTTCGACACGTCGCGCGCCAGCAGCAGATAGCGCACCCCGTCCGGGGTCTGCGCCAGTTGCCGCAGGAAATGACCCGGAGTCTCGAAGGCGCGATGCACGTTCCACAAGGGGCAGGCCCCGCCATAGCGCGCGAACTGGAAGCGCGTGGCGGAATGGCGCTTGGTGATGGTGCCCGCCTGATCGACCCGCACGAAGAAGAAGGGCACGCCCTTGGCCCCGGGCCGCTGCAGCGTGGAGAGCCGGTGCGCCACCTGCTCGATCGAGGCGCCGAATATGTTGGCCAGACGCTCCAGATCGTGCCGCGTCTCCAGCGCCGCCTGCTGGAACGGGCGGTAGGGCAGCAGCGCCGCCCCGGCGAAATAGTTGGCCAGCCCGATCTTGGCGATGTCGCGCGCCTCGGTGGTCTGGAAGCGGGCGAGATCGAGCGTCGCCTCCAGCAGGTCGTTCTGGGTCAGCAGCGCCACCTGATGCAGCATCTGGAAGCGCTGGGTCGCTCCGGTGGAGCGTGCCGACAGCTCCAGCGCCGCCGTGCCCGGATCGAAGCGGCGGATCGCGGAAATGTCGGAGAGATGCAAGCTGATCCCGGCCTTCGCCAGCGTTTCGGACGCGGTGAGAACGACGTCTTTCCGGATACCTCCGGGCGCCGTGTAATGTTCGGCGGCACGGTCGATGGCATCGAGGTAATTGTCGCAATAGTGAAAGAAATCACGCACCTCTTCCCAGGGCGAGGGGCGCAGCACCGTCTCGTCGCGACCCAGAACCTCATCGAGCGAGGCGAGCCGCTCGTGGCTCTGGCGGTAGGCGCGGTGCAGGTCGAGGAAGGCGCGGGCGAGCGCCGGGGCGTTGGAGGCCGCCAGCCGCAGGTCGGCCAGCGGCGGCGCACCCGAGGCGAAGACCGGATCGGCCAGCGCCTCGCGCATGTCGGTCACCATGCGCTCGGCCTCGCCGGTGGTCAGCACCGTCACGTCCAGCCCGAACTCCTGCGCCAGCGCAAGCACCACGGTGGCCGAGACCGGGCGGTGGTTGTTCTCCATCTGGTTCAGATAGGGCAGCGAGGCGCCCAGCTTCTCGGCGAAGACCTTCTGGGTCAGGCCAAGCCGCTTGCGCAGGTCGCGCAGCTTGGCCCCGGCATAGAGTTTCTGCGCGGTCATGGACCCCTCTTTTGCAAATGCCAGCTAGGCAGTTGCAAAGCCGCCTGTCAACAGTCGAGCCCAAGCCTGCGGCTGCGGCGGATCACCGCGAGGATCGCCAGCACCGCGCCGAGCGCCGAGGCGAGCATCAGCAGGATCAACGGCATCTCGCTGCTGCCCGGGCCGAGGAGGGCCCCCGCCGCCGCCGCCAGCGCCGCACCGCCGCCGATCATGATCGCGCCGCCGAGGCCCGAGGCCGTCCCCGCCAGATGCGGGCGGATCGACAGCATCCCGGCATTGGCATTGGGCAGCGACATGCCGTTGCCGATGCCAACGAAAGTGGTCATGCCGAAGAACACCGCCGGATGATGCAGCCCGGCCAGCGTGAGCAGGAGAAGGAGCAGGATGCCGCCGCTCGTCACCAGCACCCCGCCCAGCACCATGCGGTTCATCCCGACGCGGACCGAGAAGCGGCCCGAGAGGAAGCTGCCGAAGGCGTAGCCGACCGCGGGGAAGGCGAAGTAGAGCCCGACCTCGGAGGAGGATAGGCCGAAGACCTCGGTGCCGACGAAGGGCGCGCCGCCGAGATAGGCGAAGAAGCAACCCGAGACGAAGGCGGCGCAGAGCACGTAGCCCCAGAAGCGCTGCGAGCTCAGAAGCTCGGGATATTGCCTCAGCTGCGCGGCAAAGCTCACCGGCTGCATCGCCGCCGTCTCGCCGAGATCGGCCCAGACCAGCGCCGTCACCAGAAGCCCGAGCGCCAGCAGCAGCGCGAAGTTCGCCTGCCAGCCGAAGACCTCGTCCAGCAGCCCGCCGACGATCGGGCCGATCATCGGCACCAGCGACATGCCCATGGTGACATAGCCGATCATCGAGGCGGCCTGCGCATCTGGCACCATGTCGCGCACCACCGCCCGGCTCAGCACCATGCCCGAGGCGATGACGGCCTGCGCCATGCGGAAGACGAGAAAGACCGTTGCATTCGGTGCCAGAAGCGTGCCCGCCGTGGCGATGAGGAACAGCGCCAGCGAGCCGAGGATGACACTGCGCCGCCCGTAGCGGTCGGAGATCGGCCCGATCACCACCTGCAGCACCGCGCTCAGCCCCAGATAGAGCGCGACGGACAGCTGCATCAGCCCGTAATCCACCCCGAACCACGCCGCCATTCCGGGCAGCGAGGGCAGGAAGATGTTCATGCTGAGGGCGGAAAGCCCCGTCAGCAGCACCAGCGTCATGATGTGCGGCGGCGAGGCGCGGTGCAGAAAGCGGGGGAGGGGGAGGTCTGACATTGCGATGAGCTAGGCCGGGGGCCGGGCGAAGTCCATCGCCCTGACGCACAAGGGCTTGTGCGTTACCATTTGTGGAAGATGAAGAAGGCACCGCAGGCGATGAAAGCGAAGCCGACGAAGTGGTTCCAGGTCAGGGGCTCCTTGAGGAAGAAGACCGAGAACAGCGCGAAGACCAAAAGGGTGATGACCTCCTGGATGGTCTTCAGCTCGGCCGCCGAGAAATGGCTGTGGCCGATGCGGTTGGCGGGCACCTGCAGCAGATATTCGAAAAAGGCGATGCCCCAGCTGATGAGGATGACCGCAAAGAGCGGTGCCGCCTTGAACTTCAGATGGCCATACCAAGCGAAGGTCATGAAGACGTTGGAGGCCACCAACAGCAGGATGGTGACGACGGGGACGGGGAGGCTGGGCATGGCGGCTCGATGTTAACAGGTTTTGCATTTTGCAGATTGTTGGTCGCAGAGAGTTTGCAAATTTACCGAAAATTGCTTTCTGCCCGCGGGTGGCGCCACTATGGTGCCTGAAATTTCGAGGGGCAAGGTCATGACGGACATTCTGCGGCAGCTTGAAGATCGGCGCGAGATGGCCCGCGCGGGCGGCGGCCAGCGTCGGGTCGATGCGCAGCACGCCAAGGGCAAGCTCACCGCGCGCGAACGGATCGAGCTTCTGCTCGACGAGGGCTCCTTCGAGGAGTTCGACATGTTCGTGCGCCACCGCTGCACCGACTTCGGCATGGAGGAGGACCGGCCTGCGGGAGACGGGGTGGTGACCGGCTGGGGCACGATCAACGGCCGCATGGTCTATGTCTTCAGCCAGGACTTCACCGTCTTCGGCGGCTCGCTGTCGGAGACCCACGCCCAGAAGATCTGCAAGATCATGGACATGGCGCTGCAGAATGGCGCGCCGGTGATCGGGATGAACGATTCCGGCGGCGCGCGGATCCAGGAGGGCGTGGCCTCGCTGGCGGGCTATGCCGAGGTGTTCCAGCGCAACATCATGGCCTCGGGCGTGGTGCCGCAGATCAGCCTGATCATGGGCCCCTGCGCGGGCGGGGCGGTCTATTCCCCGGCGATGACCGACTTCATCTTCATGGTGAAGGACACCTCCTACATGTTCGTGACCGGCCCCGATGTGGTCAAGACCGTGACGAACGAGGTGGTGACGGCAGAGGAGCTCGGCGGGGCTTCGACCCATACCAAGAAATCCTCGGTGGCCGACGGCGCCTTCGAAAACGACGTGGAGGCCCTGGCCGAGACGCGCCGCCTCTTCGATTTCCTGCCGCTGTCGAACCGCGACCGCGCGCCGACGCGACCGTTCTTCGACGATGTGAGCCGGGTGGAGCCGAGCCTCGACACGCTGGTGCCGGACAATCCGAACCAGCCCTATGACATGGCCGAGCTGATCCGCAAGATCGCCGACGAGGCGGATTTCTTCGAGATCCAGAAGGATTTCGCCGCCAACATCATCACCGGCTTCATCCGCATCGAGGGCCAGTCTGTCGGTGTGGTGGCGAACCAGCCGATGGTGCTGGCGGGCTGCCTCGACATCGACAGCAGCCGCAAGGCCGCCCGCTTCGTGCGCTTCTGCGACGCTTTCGAGATCCCGATCCTGACGCTGGTCGACGTCCCGGGCTTCCTGCCGGGCACGGGGCAGGAACATGGCGGCGTCATCAAGCACGGCGCGAAGCTGCTCTTCGCCTATGGCGAGGCGACGGTGCCCAAGGTGACGGTCATCACCCGCAAGGCCTATGGCGGCGCCTATGACGTCATGGCCTCCAAGCACCTGCGCGGCGATTTCAACTATGCCTGGCCCACGGCGCAGATCGCGGTGATGGGGGCCAAGGGCGCGACCGAGATCCTTTACCGCTCGGAACTGGGCGATCCCGAGAAGATCGCGCAGCGCACCAAGGATTACGAGGACCGCTTTGCCAATCCATTCGTCGCGGCGGAAAAGGGCTTCATCGACGAGGTGATCATGCCGCATTCGACGCGGCGCCGCGTCGCTCGCGCTTTTGCCAGCCTGCGCGGCAAGAAACTGACGAACCCGTGGAAGAAACACGATAACATTCCCCTGTAACGCAGCATTCAGGGAACCGACATGTCACCATCCACCAGAGCAGAGGGTCGCGCAGCCCCCGCTAGCAAAGCGGGGCTTGGCGCGTGACCAAGCCCGATGCTCCCTTCACACCGGCCCAGACCGACAGCGCGCCCGATGCGCTGGTGCCGGTGCCTTCCGGCCAGCCGGTCACCTTGCAGGAGGTGATCTGGAACGAGCCCGGCCCCTCGGGGCTGACCATGCGCTTTCGCTTCCTTGCCCCCGAGATCGGCCCGGGCGGCAGCATCGCCTTCGAGGCCGCCTCGGCGGACATCCAGGCGCTGTGCGAGAGCTACGTCCTGCCCCGCATCGCCGAGCAGGGCCCGGCCCCGGCTCAGGTGGTGATTTCGATGTCCGACGTTCCGGTTCCGTTCGGGCAAGCGGCCCCCGAGGCCACACAGTTTTTCGAAGCCTTCACGATCCGCGATGGCATCTGCATATGGGAGCCATTCTGATGGAACCACAATATCTTGCTAAGTTTGACCAGTCGGGTGAGCCGTCTGATGTAGTTGAGTCACAGGTGGGCATCTTGGGCACATCGCTGTGTCAAATGCCTGTTGGATCAGATACGATTGATAAAGACCGAACCCAAGCGGTCTTCACCTCGCAGAGGGTCCACGCCGACGAAGGTTCGACGGCGGGCGCCTTCAATGAAAAATGGAGTAGAGGATGTCGAAGAGCACTGTCGTATTCGCACTGTGCATGGTGGCTTTCGTTGCCGCCTGCGCGAAAAAAGAAGAAGTTGTCTACGTTGACCAGCCGGCCGTCACGACCGAGCCGGTGTACACGGGCAAGTACAAGTAATCTTCTTCCGGGGCGGGCTGCTGCGACCCTCAGGGTCCGGCCCGCCCCAGTTGTCGCCCTCCGTTCCGGGGAGGGTGCACGATGATCAAGCATCGCGGCTTCCCCGGCCGTCTCACCGGCACCGATTTCCAGTATGTGATCCGGCGCGCCAGCAAGGCGGGCCCGACCAAGATCATCAAGCGCGAGCGTTACCGCGACCGCAAGGCGATGGACCGCGCGGCTGACGCGGGCTTCCTCGCCGCCCTCTGGCATCATTTCGGCGAAGACCCCTTCGAGCGCGGCAATCTCGATGCCGGGCGCATCTCGTGGCTCTTCGGGCGCGAGGTGGTGCCTGCCGAAGATCCCTTCGATCCGCAAAGCTACGACGCCCTGTTGCGGGTCGACCGCAAGCGGGCCGAGGCTGCCTTCCCCGAAATCTTTGCCCCCGATGCGCCGCCGGTCCCCGACGGCGACTGGGACGACGAAGACGAGGACGAGTAGGCATGTTTCCGCGGCACGCTTCGGCAACCGGGCAGGACTCCGCGCATCGCGCCGGGGCCGCTGCCTTTGGCTTTGCCTTGCGGGCGCCTGCGCACCATCTTCCCGCGAGGGCGGCGGCTCAACCTCCCGTTGCCGCCCTCCGTCAAGACTGCGACCCTTCCCTTGACTGCCGGTCCGGCCCTGCAGAGGCCGGACCGGACTTTCCGACAGCTTGGCGCCGATTTGCCGATGGCCTTGGGACACGCGGAATTCACTTTTCCGCGGGGCGTTTTCCGATATTGTCGGGCGCGATAACAATCCTGAACGGAGATCGAGCAGCATGCTTCGCAACCCCCTCATTCTTATGGCTATTCTGGCCAGCACCGTCGCAGGCTGCGCGCAGCAGCAAGGCTACGGCGGCGGCTATAGTGGCGGCTACGGCGGCGGCTATGGCGCCCCGACCGGCAACTATCAGGAAAGCGCCGCGGTGCGCACGCTGGGCGGCGCCGTCGCCGGTGCGGTCATCGCCGACGCCACGGGCGGCAGCAAGACCAAGGGCGCTCTCATCGGCGCGGTTGCCGGTGGCGTGTCCTGCGGCATCCAGGGCCTGCCCGCCTGCCGCTGACCTGACCTGCGCCGCCCCGCGCGGTTTCCGCAAATTTCCATGGACCACCCGGGCCGACCGCCCGGGTGGTCCTTTTCATTTTCGCGCCATGTGGGCGCCGCTGACGAGGGGACGATGATGTTCAAGAAGATCCTGATCGCGAACCGGGGCGAAATCGCCTGCCGCGTCATCAAGACCGCCCGCAAGATGGGCATCGCCACGGTCGCCGTCTATTCCGATGCCGACCGCAACGCGCTGCACGTCAAGATGGCCGACGAGGCGATCCACATCGGCCCCTCGCCGGCGAATCAGTCCTATATCGTGATCGACAAGATCATGGAGGCGGTGCGCCAGTCCGGCGCCGAGGCGGTGCATCCGGGCTACGGCTTTCTCAGCGAGAACATGAATTTCGCGGCGGCGCTGGAGGCGGCGGGCGTCGTCTTCATCGGGCCGCCGTCCCCGGCGATCGAGGCGATGGGCGACAAGATCACCTCGAAGAAGCTGGCGCAGGAGGCGGGCGTCTCCACCGTGCCGGGCTACATGGGGCTGATCGCCGATGGCGACGAGGCGGTGAAGATCTCGGGCGAGATCGGCTATCCGGTGATGATCAAGGCGAGCGCCGGCGGCGGCGGCAAGGGCATGCGCATCGCCTGGAGCGAGGCCGAGGTGAAGGAGGGGTTCGAATCCTCCAAGAACGAGGCGGCGAGCTCCTTCGGTGACGACCGCATCTTCATCGAGAAATTCGTGACCCAGCCGCGCCATATCGAGATCCAGGTGCTGGCCGACAAGCACGGCAACTGCGTCTACCTGCACGAGCGCGAATGCTCGATCCAGCGCCGCAACCAGAAGGTCATCGAGGAGGCGCCGTCGCCCTTCCTCGACGAGGCGACCCGCCGAGCGATGGGCGAACAGGCCTGCGCCCTGGCCCGCGCCGTCGGATACACCAGCGCCGGGACGGTCGAGTTCATCGTCGACGGCAACCGCAACTTCTACTTCCTCGAGATGAACACGCGGCTGCAGGTCGAACATCCGGTGACCGAGCTGATCACCGGCATCGACCTCGTCGAGCAGATGATCCGCGTCGCCGCCGGCGAGGCGCTGCCCTTCGCGCAGTCCGACCTCAGGATCAACGGCTGGGCGATGGAGAGCCGCCTCTATGCCGAAGACCCCTACCGCAACTTCCTGCCCTCCATCGGCCGGCTGACCCGCTACCGCCCGCCGGTCGAAAGCGCCACGCCGACAGCAGTGGTGCGCAACGATACCGGCGTCTTCGAGGGCGGCGAGATCAGCATGTATTACGACCCGATGATCGCCAAGCTCTGCACCTGGGCCCCGACGCGGGCAGGGGCCATCGAGGAGATGCGGCTGGCGCTCGACACATTCGAGGTGGAGGGCATCGGCCACAACCTGCCCTTCGTCGCCGCCGTGATGGATCATCCGCGCTTCGTCAGCGGCGACATCACCACCGCCTTCATCGCCGAGGAATATCCCGAGGGCTTCCAGGGCGCCACGCTGGACGAGCCCACGCTGCGCCGCGCCGCCGCCGCCGCGGCCGCGATGAACCGCGTCGCCGAGATCCGCCGCACCCGGATCACCGGCACGATGGACAACCACGAGCGCAAGGTGGGCGTCGACTGGGTGGTGACGCTGCAGGGCCAGTCCTTCCCCGTCACCATCGCCGCCGACCGCGAGGGCTCCACCGTCTGCTTCGCCGATGGCGAGGCGCTGCGCGTCGCCTCCGACTGGACGCCGGGGCAGCCCTTGGCGCGGGTCAGCGTCAATGGCGCGCCTCTGGTGATGAAGGTCGGCAAGATCCCCTCGGGCTTCCGCCTGCGGCTGCGCGGCGCAGATCTCAAGGTGCATGTCCGCACCCCGCGTCAGGCCGAACTGGCGCTCTTGATGCCGGAGAAACTGCCGCCCGACACCTCGCGCTTCCTGCTCTGCCCGATGCCCGGGCTGGTGGTGAAGATCAACGTGGCCGAGGGCGACGAGGTGCAGGAGGGTCAGCCGCTGGCGACAGTCGAGGCGATGAAGATGGAGAACATCCTCAAGGCCGAGCGCAAGGGCGTGGTCAAGAAGGTCTCGGCCACCGCGGGCGCCAGCCTGCGGGTGGACGATGTGATCATGGAGTTCGAATGAGCTACCGCCCCGCCGGATTGCGCTCCAGCATCTCTTCCCGGCGGATCGGGAACTTGTCGATGGCGCGGCTGATCTCGCGCACCGACCAGGGCAGCGGCTTGCGCAGCGCGACCCGCCCGTCCTTGTCGAGGATCACCAGCGAAAAGCCGCGGGGCCGCAGCGCCTTGCGAATCTCGCTGGGGTTGGCGGGATCGGTGTCGGTGATGACGATCACGTCGCGCAGCTCCAGATCGCCGAAATTCTCGGCCAGATTGCGCATCTGCGCGTCGAAGGATGGATCGGCGGCCGTGTCGGCGAAGACCACCAGCGGGCGCTTTTTCCAGACGAACTCCGACAAGGTGAGCCCCGCCGCATCGACAGGGCCGGTGGTGATCGGCTCCTGCGCCGGGGCGGCCAGCGGCAGGAAGGCTGCAAGGGCAAGAATATAAAGGGGTTTCATACGTCCTCCGTCACCTCAGCATATAGGGGCGGCTGGCCGGAAACCAAAGCATGTATCCCGGTTGTGACCGGGCGGTTCGAGAGGACGAGGATATGACCGACGATCTGGACGGCTGGCGCAAGCTCGCGGAGAAGGAGCTGAAGGGCCGCAGCCCCGAGGCGCTGACCTGGAACACGCTGGAGGGCATCCCGGTCAAGCCGCTCTACACCGCCGACGATACCGCGGGGCTGGCGCATATGGGCAGCGTCCCCGGTCTCGCGCCCTTCACCCGGGGGGTACGGGCGACGATGTATGCGGGCCGCCCCTGGACGATCCGGCAATATGCCGGTTTCTCCACCGCCGAGGAGTCGAACGTCTTCTACCGCCGCGCCTTGGCCGCGGGCCAGCAGGGCGTCTCGGTCGCCTTCGACCTGGCGACGCATCGCGGCTACGACAGCGACCATCCGCGCGTGGTGGGCGATGTCGGCAAGGCGGGTGTCGCCATCGACTCGGTCGAGGACATGAAGGTGCTGTTCGACGGCATCCCGCTGGAAAAGGTCAGCGTTTCCATGACGATGAACGGCGCGGTCATCCCGATCCTCGCCAGTTTCATCGTCACGGGCGAAGAGCAGGGCGTGGATCGGCGCCTCCTGTCGGGCACCATCCAGAATGACATCCTCAAGGAGTTCATGGTCCGCAACACCTATGTCTATCCGCCCGAACCCTCGATGCGGATCATCGCGGACATCATCGAATACACCTCGGCCGAGATGCCGAAGTTCAACTCGATCTCGATCTCCGGCTATCACATGCAGGAGGCGGGCGCGAACCTGGTGCAGGAGCTGGCCTTCACCCTGGCCGACGGCCGCGAATATGTCCGCACCGCCATCGCCCGCGGCATGGATGTCGATGCTTTCGCCGGCCGGCTGTCGTTCTTCTTCGCCATCGGCATGAACTTCTTCATGGAGGCGGCGAAGCTGCGCGCGGCGCGGCTGCTCTGGCACCGGATCATGACCGAATTCGGCGCGCAGAAGACCGAGAGCCTGATGCTGCGCACCCATTGCCAGACCTCCGGAGTCAGCCTGCAGGAGCAGGATCCCTACAACAACGTGATCCGCACCGCCTACGAGGCGATGGCGGCGGCGCTCGGCGGCACGCAGTCGCTGCATACCAACGCGCTCGACGAGGCCATCGCCCTGCCGACCGAGTTCAGCGCCCGCATCGCCCGCAACACCCAGCTGATCCTGCAGGAAGAGACCGGCATCACCCATGTCGTCGATCCGCTGGCCGGCAGCTACTATGTGGAGAGCCTGACGGCGGAGCTGGCCGAAAAGGCCTGGGCGCTGATCGAGGAGGTCGAGGCGATGGGCGGCATGACCAAGGCCGTGGCCTCGGGCATGCCCAAGCTCCGGATCGAGGAAAGCGCCGCCCGGCGGCAGGCGGCAATCGACCGGGGCGAGGATGTGATCGTCGGGGTCAACAAGTATCGGCTCGGCAAGGAGGACCGGATCGAGATCCTCGACATCGACAATGACAAGGTGCGCGAGGCGCAGGTGGCAGGCCTCGCCCGCATCCGCGCCAGCCGCGACCAGGTCGCCTGCGACGCGGCGCTGG
Source organism: Cereibacter sp. Soil_C_27 (assembly GCF_057657095.1). Taxonomy (NCBI): domain Bacteria; kingdom Pseudomonadati; phylum Pseudomonadota; class Alphaproteobacteria; order Rhodobacterales; family Paracoccaceae; genus Cereibacter; species Cereibacter sp. Soil_C_27. The sequence goes on from NZ_JBDGJD010000005.1 coordinate 197,041, forward strand.
CCGAGCTTACCCGCCGCGCCGCCGAGGGCGGCAATCTTCTCGAAGCCGCCGTCACCGCCTCGCGCGCCCGCGCCACCGTCGGAGAGATCAGCATGGCCATGGAAAAGATCTTCGGCCGCCACCGCGCGGAAGTGAAAACCCTCTCCGGCGTCTATGGCGCGGCCTACGAGGGCGACGCGGGCTTCGCCGCAATCCAGAAGGATGTCGAGGCCTTCGCCGAGGAGGAGGGCCGCCGCCCGCGCATGCTGGTGGTGAAGATGGGCCAGGACGGCCACGACCGCGGCGCCAAGGTGATCGCCACGGCCTTCGCCGACATCGGCTTCGACGTCGATGTGGGCACGTTGTTCCAGACCCCCGAGGAAGCCGCGCAGGACGCCATCGACAACGACGTGCATGTCATCGGCATCTCGTCGCTCGCCGCCGGGCACAAGACGCTGGCGCCGAAGCTGATCGAGGCGCTGAAGGCCAACGGGGCGGGGGACATCCTGGTGATCTGCGGCGGGGTGATCCCGCAGCAGGATTACGACTATCTCTACAAGGCCGGGGTGAAGGCAATCTTCGGGCCGGGGACGAACATCCCGGCGGCGGCGAAGGACATCCTGACGCTGATCCGCCAGGCGCGGGCCTGAGCCGGGCGATCCTTCTGCGAAGGATCGCTCCTGACCGGCGGGGGAGGGGCCTGATCCTTCGCAGAAGGATCGGGCTAGAGCTCGATCTCGCCGCTTGGCGCTTCCGGCTCCGCCGTCTCGGGCAGCGGCTCAAGCGGCGGCGCGTCGGCCTTGCGGCGGATCAGGATGTCGCCGTTAGGCAGCCGCTCCGGCGCCTCGTAATGCCGCAGGTCGCCGATCATCGTCAGCAACTCGCGCGCGGCGGGCTGCAGCTCCTGCAGGGCCTGGCCCATGTCGTCCATCATCGGCTCGGCCTCGTCCATCAGGCCGCGGAACAAGAGCCGCGCGCCCTCGCCGAGCAGGCTGAAGCCTTCATCGACGTCGCCCGGAGACTCCGGGGCGGGATCGATCTCGGGCACGGACTCCTGCGCCTGAACCGCGGTCAGCGAGAGACAGAGGGCGAGGGGGGCAAGGATCTGTTTCATGTTCCGGATATAGGGCCCGCCCGCGGGAAAAAAAGATCACAGATCCAGCGTGACCGGGAAATGATCCGACGCCACCAGCAGCGCGTCGCGCAGCTCGGGCACCTTGAAGCAGCCCGGGTCGTTGAACGGATGCCAGATCCGCCAGTTCGGCGCCCGGGCGGCGAGATCGGGCGAGACCATGATGAAATCGAGCAGCGCCTCGAAATAGCGCTCCTGCGGTGCCAGCCAGAAACGCGCCGTGCTCGGCACCACGCCGACGCGCTGGCTCAGCGCCATCCTTGCATGCGGGTCGGTCAGCTGCAGCGGCGGATCGGCCTCCGGCCCCAGCACGATCTCGATGCCAGACTGGCCGAAGAGCTTCTCGTATTCGTCCAGCCCCGGCCCGTCGTTGAAGTCGCCCAGAACGATCAGGCTGTCGCCCCGCTCCAGATGTGCCACCACCCGCCGCCGCAGCCAGACGCATTCCGCCAGCTGCTTGCGGCGGTTGTCGATCGAGATGCGGGTGAACTCGGCAGTGTTCCGCGCCCGGTGCGGCGCTTTCGACTTGGCATGCACGCCGATCATCCGCAACGGCTGGCCATCGGCGGTCAGTGCCAGCTCCAGCGGCGGCTTGGAGAAGCGGATCGGTTCGGGCGTGGCATCGGCGTCGATGTCGAAGCGGAACACCCCGTCGAAGCGCGGCGCCTTGGCCTCGGCCTGCGGGTCGTGCCGCGCCGTGATCCGGGCGGGGTCGTAGAGCAGGGCGATCTCCTGCTCGGTGCCGCTGGTGAAGCCGTGGATCGCCTTCGCCGCCCGGAGGCCGAAGGTCTTGGCAAAGCGTTCCAGCGCCTTCACCGTGCTGCGGCGGCTGCCATGGTCGGGCGCCTCGATCACCATCACCGCATCGGCGTCGAGCGCGGTGAAGACGATGCCCAGAGCCTCGATCTGCTGGCGCCGGGAGATGTCGTAGCGGGCCGAAAGCTCGTCATCGGCCAGAAGGCGCCCCCTGTCGTCGAAGAGCGCGTTGAACCATTCCACGTTGTAGCTGGCAATGCGCAGCCGCGTCATGCCGCCTGTTTCGCGCTGATCTCTTCCCAGGCGCGGTTGATGTCGATCATCCGCTTCTCGGCCAGCTTCACCGCCTCTTCCGGCACGCCGCGGGCGATCATCCGGTCGGGGTGGCTGTCGCGCACCGCCTGTTTCCACGCTGCCCGCACCTCGGCCATCGTGGCGCCGATGTCGACCCCCAGCACGTCATAGGGGTCGCGCGGCGCGTCCTTGACGAAGCGGGCGCGCAGCGCACGGAAGCAGCGGTCGCTGAGCCCGAAGATCCGCGCCACTTCGGTCAGGAAGGCCTCTTCGTCGGGGTGATAGTCGCCATCCGCCATCGAGATGTGGAACAGCCCTTCCATCAGGTCGATCAGGATGCGGTCGTCGTCGCGGAACATCGCCTTGATCTTGCGGGCATAGGCGTCGAACCCGGCCACGTCCTGCCGCGCGAGGTTGAAGACCCGGCCCGCGTTCATCTCCTCGCCCTCGGGGATGGCGAAGACCTGACGGAAGGCGGTGACCTCGGGCCGCGTCACCTCGCCATCGGCCTTCGCCATCTTGGCCCCCAGGGCGATCACCGCGATGGTAAAGGCGACCGAGCGCTCGGGCGGGCTGCGCAGGCGGTCGAGCACACTCGACAGGCCTTCGCCGGCGGCGAGGGCAGAGAGGGCTTCGGTGATGCGGGTCCAGATCGACATGGGCGGCAGCATAGACCGGGACGGGCGCGCTGTCAGGAGAGGATTTTCTGCATCAGCACAAGCTCGAAGAGCTGGCCGAACTTCCAGCCGACCTCGGGCAGCCGGGCGATCTCGCGGTAGCCCAACGCGGCATGGAAGGCGCGGCCCTCCGGGTTGCCGCCGCTGACGCCCGCGATCATCGAATGCGCCCCGCTCGCCCGGGCGTGATCTTCCGCCGCGGCCATCAGCGCGCGGCCGATTCCGCGACCCCGCGTCCCGGGGCCGAGGATGATGGTATGCTCCATCGTCCGCCGATACCCCACGCCGCCGCGGAACTGGGCATAGGTGACGAAGCCCGCGATCCCCTCCGGCGCCTCGGCCACCAGAAAGCAATGCCCCGCCGCCTCACGCTCGGCGATCATCGCCGAAAGCTCGGCCTCGGTCTTCTCGGCGGCGTTGAAGGTCACCAGCGTGTCGCGGATCAGGGGGTTCCAGATCGCGAGGATCGCAGGGGCATCGGTGTCGGTCGCGGGGCGGATCATCGGAGCAGGCGCGTTCCCTGCGGCGTGGCGAAGCTCGCCTGCATCGCCAGCCGCTCGCCCGGCACGATGACCAGCCGCACCTCGTCGATCCGGCCCGCCAGCGCCTCGGCCAGCGCCGCGGCCTCGGGATGGGCAATCTCCAGCCGGGTCAGGCGCAGGCCCGGATCGGGCAGGCGCTCGACCGGGTGCGGGCCGTCCCACTGGATCAGCGCCGGGAAGCCACCGCCGAAGGGCAGCCGCCCGTCGCCGGGCACCGCCATGCACCAGTGCAGATCGCCGCGCGACAGCGCCACCGGCGTGCCCGTTCCTTCGGGGCTCAGCGCCAGCTCGGCGCCGAGGTCGTCGCAGCGGGCGACCCAGTTGGTCAGGCGGGGAGGGCCCGCGAAACGATCCAGATCGAACCAGCGCGGCCAGGCCGGGGCAGGGGCCGCGGGGTCGATGGCGATCACCTCGAGATAAAGATCGCCGAGCCCCAAGAGCCGGTTGTGCGTGCCCATATGCGCATGCTGCCCGCCGCCCGCCAGCCGCACCCCGAGAGCCGCCTCCACCTGCGCCACGCCCTCATCGAGTGTCGCCGCCGAGACCGCGAGATGGTCGAGCGCGATCATCGCGGCGTGATCACTTCGGGCCTGCCGCGCAGCGCCGCCGCGAGCGCCTTGAACCGCGCCTGCGCCACCTCGCCATAAAGCGCCTCGCCATCGGTGGTCAGCTTCAGCTGCAGCACCTTCAGCTTCGGCATCCAGCGCAGCGTGCCTGCCGCCGTCGGATCAGCCACCGAGAACATCGCGCCGAAGCGCATTGCCTTGCCCAGCACCTCGGCATCCTGGATCTCGTCATCGGTCAGAAGCCGGAACAGCGGCTCCAGCCGCGAGCCAGAGCGCGAGTTCTTGTAGCGGTGCAGCAGCGCCAGCCCGAGGAACACCCGCCCCGGATGGTCGAGCCCGCCGAGATTGGCGCGGGTGGCGTTGTCGAAGCAGACCTCGGCGCGGTAGTCGGGGTGGGCGCGCCATGTCGTGTCATGCAGGAGGCAGGCCGCCTTGATCAGCCGCTGCCGCGCGGGCGGGGCGTTCTTGAACAGCGGCAGCAGGAAGCTGTAGAGCTTCTTGCCGAAACCCGGGATGCGGGCCGAGGTCGCCTCGGCCACCCGCGCCGCCTCGATCAGCGGGTCGCGGGCGCGCAGCTTGTCGGGCATCTGCTCGTAGAGCAGCCCCTCGCGAATGCCATAGGCCGAGACGTCGATCTCCTTCGGCTTGAAGATGCGGATCAGCTCGCGCAGCACCTCGCAGGCCAGGGGCACCAGCTCCATCCGGTCGGTCGAGGTGCCGGTGCGCACGCGCAGCGCGGTGAGGTCGCTTGCGGCGATCCAGTCCAGCGTCTCCATCAGCGATTTCGGCTGCATGCGGTATTCGTGCAGCACGGTCAGCGGATAGCCGCGCCGCTCCATGTCGAGCCGTCCGATCACCCGCCACGACCCGCCGACCAGATAGATCCGGTCGCCCTCGGGCTTGATGATGTCCTTCAGCCCGCGCAGCACGCTGACGATGTGCTTCTGCCGCACCGCAGGGTCGGAGGAGACCTGCTGCAGCCGGAACGGGCCCAGCGGCGACGTGGCGCGCACGCCCACTTTCCCGCCGCCGATCCGCGCGAGCTCCATCGAGTTGCCACCGATGTCGCAGACGATGCCCCGCGCATCCGGCCAGCCCAGAAGCACCCCCTGCGCCGAGAGCCGCGCCTCCTCGTCGCCGTCGACGACGAAGAGCTTCAACCCGGTCTCGCGCAGCACCTCTTCCTGAAACGCCGGCCCATCCTCGGCCTCGCGCACCGCCGCCGTGGCGACGACGGTCATGGGCGAGACTTCCATCCCCTTGGCCAGCAGCGCGAAGCGTTTCAGCGCCACCAGCGCCCTCTCGCGCCCGCGCGGGTTCAGCCGGTTGGTCTCGGCCAGACCGAGGCCCAGACCGCACATGATCTTCTCGTTGAAGAAATAAGCGGGGCTGCGCGCGGCGCCGTCGAAGACCACCATCCGCACCGAATTCGAGCCGACATCGACCACGCCGACCCGCGACAGCGCGCGGGCCGAGGGGTCTTCGAACAGCGGCCGGCCGAAGGGTCCGAAATCGTCAGGGGCGGCGTCGGCAAGGGCGGGGTCGACGTCGGTCATGCAGATATTCTCCCATCGGACTTGCCGGGCAAAGTAACCGTCGCGAGCCTCCGGTCAATGCCGAAGCTCATGCGGCGGTCTCGTCCCGGATCGCGGCCAGACGCGGCACGTCCTTGGCCCCGGCGGTTCCGCGCCCTGAAAGCGAGGGATTTTCCATGAAGAAACGATGGCAGTTGAACAGCGTGCCTTCCTCGCCCGAGAGGTGGCGCAGATAGCGCCCGTCCGGCTGCAGCACCCAGCTCTGCGCCTCGTCGGCGAGGTTGGCGGCCATGATCTGCTGGACGATCTGCGATTTCACCGTCGGGTTATGCGCCTCGACCAGCGTCTCGACCCGGCGGTTCATGTTGCGCCCCATCCAGTCCGCGGAGGAGAAGAACACCCGCGCCTTCTTCGAAGGCAGGCCGTGGCCGTTGCCGAAACAGACGATCCGGCTGTGCTCGAGGAACCGCCCCACCACCGATTTCACCCGGATGTTTTCGGACAGCCCCTTCACCCCGGGGCGAAGCCCGCAGATGCCGCGGATGATCAGGCTGATCTTCACGCCCGCCTGACTCGCGGCATAGAGCGCGTCGATCAGATCGGGGTCGATGATCGAATTGACCTTCAGCCAGATCTCCCCCGGTCGCCCCGCCTGCGCATGCGCCGCCTCGGCGGCGATCAGCTCGTGCAGCCGCGGGCGCAGGGTGATCGGCGAGATGGCGAGGTTCTCCAGCCCCTCGGGCTGGACGTAGCCCGACAGGTAGTTGAACACCTTGGTCGCATCGCGCCCCAGCGCCGCATCGCAGGTGAAGAACGAGAGATCCGTGTAGATCCGCGCGGTGATCGGGTGATAGTTGCCGGTCCCGTAATGGGTGTAGGTCACGAGGTTGTCGCCCTCGCGCCGCACGACCGTGCTGATCTTGGCATGGGTCTTGTAGTGGATGAAGCCGTAGACGACATGCGCCCCCGCCCGCTCCAGCCGGCGCGACTGGCGGATATTGGCGGCCTCGTCGAAACGTGCCTTCAGCTCCACCAGCGCCGTGACCGATTTCCCCGCCTCCGCCGCCTCGCAGAGCGCCGAGACGATCGGGCTGTCATGCGAGGTGCGGTAGAGCGTCTGCTTGATCGCCAGCACGTTCGGGTCGGTCGCCGCCTGCTGCAGGAAGCGGATCACCATGTCGAAGGTCTCGTAGGGGTGATGCAGCAGCATGTCCTTCTGCCGGATCGCCGCGAACATGTCGCCCTCGTGATCCGTCACCCGCTCCGGCACGCGGGGGGTGAAGGCGGGCCACAGCAGGTCGGGCCGCGACGAGATCACCAGCTCCTTCAGATCCGCGACCCCCAGCAGCCCCCGCACCTCCACCACCTCGTCGGGGGTGACGCCCAGCTCTTCCATGATGAGCGCATGCAGGTCGTGCGGCGCGCCGGCCGAGATCTTCATGCGGATCACCTCGCCGCGGCGGCGGCGCTTCAGCGCGGTCTCGAACTCGCGCACCAGATCCTCGGCCTCGTCCTCCACCTCCAGATCGCTGTCGCGCAGCACCCGGAAGGCGCAATGGCCGCGGTCGGTATAGCCGGGGAAGAGCATGTTCAGATGCAGGAGAAGCAGCTCTTCCAGGGGCAGGAAGCGGTGCTCGCCCGGTTTCGCCGGCAGCGCCACGAAACGGGCGATCTGCTGCGGGATCGGCAGCAGCGCCTGCAGGCTGCGCCGGTCCGAACCACGCTCCAGCTCCAGCCCCAGACAGAAGCCGGTATTGGGGATGAAGGGAAAGGGATGCGCCGGGTCGATCGCCAGCGGCGACAGCACCGGGAAGACCTTGTTGAGGAAGTGATCCTCCAGATGCTTCAGATCGCGCGCCGTCAGCTTGGAGCGCGTCAGGATCGATATGCCCTCGGCCTCCATCTCGCGCTTGAGCTTGTTCCACACGCTCTGCTGGGTCTGCATCAGCCGCCGCGCATCGGCGTTGATCAGCACCAGCTGATCGGCGGGGCTGCGGCCATCCTCGGAATGGGTCGGGTTGCCGCTGCGCGCCAGCGCCCTCAGCCCGGCGACGCGGACGGTGTAGAATTCGTCGAGGTTGGTGGCCGAGATCGACAGGAAGCGCAGCCGCTCCAGCAAGGGCACCTTGGGGTTGGAGGCTTCGTCGAGCACGCGCCAGTTGAAGGCCAGCCAGCTGAGCTCCCGGTTGAAGAAACGCCGCGCCCCGGTGGTCTCGGCCTCGCTCATCTTCACGGGTTCCGGAAAGGGTGCCTTGAGGAAGTCTGCCTGTGTCATCCGTCTGCCTTCAATCTTTCGCCTGCTTATCGATATGCAGCGTGAAGCTTTGGTGACATCAGATCATCCGACGTCGGGCCTGTCCAGAACCGCCGCGGCGAGGGCGCGCGTGACAGGCCGCCCCTCGGCCAGCGAGCGCGCATCGAGTGCCGCGACCAGCCCGCGCGCCGCCTCGAACGACCTGTCCATCCGTTGCACGAGATAGGGGATCAGCGCGGGCGGCACCGCGATCTGGCGGTCGGAGAACAGCTTGATCAGCACCGCCGACAGAAGCGCGTCGTCCGGTGGCTCCAGCCGCGTCACCGCCGCCGCCTGCACCCGGCTTGCCAGATCGGGCAGCCCCAGCCGCCAGTCGCGCGGCGGGCCGTCGGCGGTCATCAGCAGCGTGCCGCCCTGCGCGGCCAGCAGGTTGTGCAGGTGAAACAGCGCCTCCTCCGCCGCGCGGTCGGGCAGGGCGTCGGCATCCTCCACCGCGACCGAGCCCGCAGCGGCAAGCAGGGGGATCTCGGCGGCGGCAAGGGTGCCCGCCGGCACGATCTCCGCCCCGGTCATCGCCGCCCAGACATGCACCAGATGCGTCTTGCCCGCACCGGCAGGGCCGACCAGCACCATCTTGCCGCGCGGCCAGTCGCGCCAGCCGTCCAGCGCCGCCAGCGCCAGCGCATTGGCGGGCGAGACGAAGAAATCCTCCCGCCGCAGCGCGGGCCGCACCGGCAGGTCGAACGCAAGCTGTCCCTTCACCGATCTTCCTCGAGAAGCACGATGCTTTCCTTGCCGCGATAGAGCCGGCTGCCGGTGTATTGCGTGATGCCAAAGCGCATCAGCACCCCGATGGCCGCCGCAACCGGCACTGCCACCAGCATGCCGACGAAGCCGAAGAGCGTGCCGAAGGCCGAGAGCGCAAAGAGCAGCCACAACGGATGCAGCCCGACCGAGCCCCCCACCAGACGCGGGGTGATGACATTGCCCTCGAGGAACTGCCCCAGCGCGAAGATCCCGGCGATCAGTCCGATGGAGAACCAGTCGCCCCAGAACTGGAACAGCGCGAGCCCCAGCGCCAACGCTCCGCCGATCAGCGCGCCGACATAGGGGATGAAGGTGATCGCCCCGGCGATCGCCCCGACGATCAGCCCGAATTGCAGCCCCGCCGCCATCAGCGCCACCGAATAGAAGGTGCCGAGCACCAGACAGACCGAGATCTGCCCGCGCACGAAGCCCGCCAGCACCTGATCGATCTCGCTCGCCAGCCGCCGCAGCGTCGGCGCATGGTCGCGCGGCAGCCAGCTGTCGACCTTGGCCACCATCTTGTCCCAGTCGAGCAGCAGATAGAACGCCACCACCGGCACCACGACCATGAACACCACCGCGTTGATCACGCTGTAGGCCGAGAGCAGCAGCGTATTGGCGAGCTCGCCGCCCCGCTCCTTGATCGTGTCGCCGATCGACAGCAGCGTCTGGCGGATCGTGCTCGTCTCGTCGTTCAGGTCGGGGAAATGCTCGGTCAGGAAGGTCTGCAGCTGGCGGAAGATCGCGGGCGCCTGATTGATCAGCGCGGTCAGCTGCGAGATCAGCGTCGGGATCACCGCCAGCACCAGCAGCACCACCACCAGCAGCATCGCCACCGAGATCACCGCCGTCGCCATCACCCGGCTCATGCCCGCCCGCTCCAGCCGGTCCGCAACCGGGTCGAGGAAATAGGCGATGGCGCCGCCGACGAGGAAGGGCAGGATCGTGTCGCCCAGAAGCCAGAGCACGAGGAAGAAGCCCACGGCGGCGAGGCCCCAGTATCTGGCTTGATGGTTGACCGGCAGAACCATGGTGACACCCCGAAGTTGCCAAAGACAGATGGCCCAAGCCCCCGGCCCATGCAAGGGCAGAGCCCGCCTGAGCCGGGAAATCGGCCCGCGCGACCGGCCTTTGCCCGCCGGTGCCGCAGCCTGCCTGCACCGCTGGCGCTTGCCTGCCCCCCGCCCGTCGCCTAAACCCCTCTCAACCACGCCAGTTCACAGGGGCTTCCTCATGCGTCTCAGCCGTTATTTCCTGCCCGTCCTGAAAGAGAACCCCGCCGAGGCGCAGATCGTGTCGCACCGCTACATGCTGCGCGCCGGGATGATCAAGCAGCAGGCGGCGGGCATCTATTCCTGGCTGCCGCTCGGCTTCAAGGTGCTGCGCCGGATCGAGCAGATCGTGCATGAGGAACAGGCTCGCGCCGGGCACATCCCGCTCCTGATGCCGACGCTGCAGCCGGCCGACCTCTGGCGCGAGAGCGGGCGCTACGACGATTACGGTCAGGAGATGCTGCGCATCAAGGACCGGCAGGAGCGCGAGATGCTCTACGGGCCCACCAATGAGGAGATGATCACCGACATCTTCCGCAGCCATGTCGGCAGCTACAAGGACCTGCCGCTGACGCTCTACCACATCCAGTGGAAGTTCCGCGACGAGATGCGCCCCCGCTTCGGCGTGATGCGCGGCCGCGAGTTCCTGATGAAGGACGGCTACAACTTCGACCTGACCAAGGAAGACGCGCTGCACGCCTACAACCGCCATCTGGTGAGCTACCTGCGCACCTACGAGCGCATGGGCCTTCAGGCGATCCCGATGCGCGCGGATTCGGGGCCGATCGGCGGCGATGACACGCATGAGTTCCTCGTGCTGGCCGCGACCGGCGAATCCGAGGTGTTCTACGACAGCGCCGTGACCGACATCCGTCTGGGCCAGCGCGAGATCGACTACGACGACAAGGTGCAGTGCCAGGCCGTGATGGAGGAGTTCACCTCGCTCTACGCCCGCACCGACGAGACCCATGACGCGGCCCTGTTCGACGCGATCCCGGAAGAGCGCCGCAAGTCGGCGCGCGGCATCGAGGTCGGGCAGATCTTCTACTTCGGCACCAAATATTCCGAGCCGATGGGCGCGACCGTCGTCACCCCCGACGGCAGCCGCGTGCCGGTCCACATGGGCTCGCACGGCATCGGCGTATCGCGCCTGCTCGGCGCAATCATCGAGGCCAGCCATGACGACAAGGGCATCATCTGGCCCGAGGGCGTCACGCCGTTCGGCGTCGGCATCGTCAACCTCAAGCAGGGCGACAGCTCGACCGATCTGGCCTGCGAGGGGCTCTACCGCGATCTCAAGGCCAAGGGTCTCGACCCGCTCTATGACGACCGCGACGAGCGGGCCGGGGCGAAATTCGCCACGATGGACCTGATCGGCCTGCCCTGGCGCATCACCGTCGGCCCGCGCGGCATCGCCAATGGCAAGGTGGAACTGACCTCGCGCCGCACCGGCGTCAGCGAGGAGATGTCGGCCGGCGATGCGATCGAGCGGCTGGTCCAGATCTACGCCGGGATCTGAGCCGGAAAAATCTTCAGAAGATTTTTCCCAAGATCCTTCTGAAGGATCTTGGGTCCCGGTCTTCAACAGGAGCGACCCATGGCCAAGCGCACCGCGCCTTTCGCCGGATTCGAGTGGATGATCGCCTGGCGCTACCTGCGCGCCCGGCGCGCCGAGGGCGGCGTGTCGGTGATGACCTGGATCAGCCTGATCGGCATCACCCTCGCCGTCTTCGCGCTGATCGCCACGCTGGCCGTCCGCGCCGGCTTCCGCGCCGAATTCGTCGACACGATCCTCGGCGCCAATGCCCATGTCACCGTCTACTCGGCGGGGCGCGTCACCGAGACCGGTCAGATGATCCGCGGCTTCGAGGATTATGACGCCGTGGCCGAGCGCGTCGCCGCGGTTCCGGGCGTCACCCGCGCCGCCCCCCTTGTGAAAGGGCAGGTGATGGTGACGGCGGGCGAGACCAATCTCGGCGCCGAGGTCTTCGGCATGCGGGCCGAGGATCTGAAGTCGATCCCCCGGGTCGGGATCGGCGCCGACGCCTTCGGCGATATCGCGCGTTACGGCGAGGGCATCGCCATCGGCTCCGGCATCGCGCGCGAGCTGGGGGTGACGGTCGGCGACCGGATCCGGCTGATCTCGCCCAACGGGGTGAAGACCGCCTTCGGCACCTCGCCGCGGGTCTCGGCCTATGAGGTGGTCTATGTCTTCACCGCCGGGCGCTACGACATCGACCGGACCCGGATCTACCTGCCCTTCGCCGAGGCGCAGAGCTATTTCAACCGCGAGGGCGTCGCCGACGAGATCGAGGTGATGGTGGCCGAGCCCGAAGAGGTCGACGCGCTGGCGCTGCCCCTGATGCAGGCGGCGGGCGAGGGCTCGATGCTCTGGACATGGCGGGATTCGGCGGGGAGCTTCCTCAGGGCGCTGGATATCGAGGACAACGTGATGTTCATCATCCTGTCGATCCTCGTGCTGATCGCGGCGATGAACATCATCTCGGGGCTGATCATGCTGGTGAAGAACAAGGGCCGCGACATCGGCATCCTGCGGACCATGGGGCTGACCGAGGGCTCGATCCTGCGGGTGTTCTTCATCTGCGGCGCCTCGACCGGGCTGATCGGCACGGCGATGGGGGTGCTTCTCGGCTGTCTCTTCGCGATCTACATCGACCCGATCTTTTCCCTCGTGAACTACGTCGCCGGGGGCGGGGTCTGGGATCCGTCGATCCGTGGCATCTATGCCCTGCCGGCCAAGCTGCAGCCGGTGGATGTTCTGTCGGCGGTCTCGCTGTCGCTGGGCCTGTCCTTCATCGTCACGCTGTTTCCGGCGCGGCGGGCGGCGCGGATGAACCCGGTGGAGGCGCTGCGCTATGAGTGAGACGATGCTGCGGCTGGAGGGGCTCCGCAAGGCCTACAACAAGGGCAAGCCCGGCGAGGTGACGGTGCTGCGCGGGGCGACGATCTCGGTCGCGCGGGGCGAGGTGGTGGCCCTGGTCGCGCCCTCGGGGGCGGGGAAGTCGACGCTGCTGCATATCGCGGGCCTGCTCGATACCGCCGACGAGGGGGTGGTGGAGATCGGCGGGGAAGACATGGCGGGCCTGTCGGACCGGGCCCGGACCGAGGCGCGGCGGGCGGATGTGGGGTTCATCTACCAGTTCCACCACCTCCTGCCCGAGTTCTCGGCGCTGGAGAACATCGTCCTGCCGCAGCTCGCGAACGGGGTGTCGCGGGCGGCGGCCGCGGCGCGGGCCAGGGAGCTCTTGGAACGGGTCGGGATCGCGGCACGGGCGGGGAATCGGCCGGCGGCGCTGTCCGGGGGCGAGCAGCAGCGGGTGGCCTTCTGCCGGGCCATGGCGAACGGGCCGCGGCTGTTGCTGGCGGACGAGCCGACCGGGAACCTCGATCCCGGCACCTCGGATCAGGTTTTCGGCGTGCTGATGGATCTGGTGCGCGAGACCGGGCTTTCGGCGCTGATCGCCACGCATAATCTGGAGCTGGCGGCGCGGATGGACCGGGTGGTGCGGCTGGAGGCGGGGCGGGTCGTGTGATTTTCACGCGTGAAACGGGCGGCAAATGTCTGATTTCACGATAAAAGCTGATTTCGCTTAATCATTTGTAAACCCATTTGCTTTGCCATGATATGCATCATGGAGCGGCGGCGCCGGTTCTGTTGTGCTCTGCCGAGCCTCAGGAGGACATCATGCGCCTGCCAACCCCCCTCATCCTCGCCATCGCCGCCGCGACGCTCGCGGCCTGCGTTCCGCTCGAGACCCCGACGGGGAAATCAGACTTCAACGCGCTCTGCGCCGGGTGCCACGGCATCGGCGGCAAGGGCGATGGCGACATGGCGGCATTGCTGGATCAGGCGCCCGCCGATCTGACGACGCTGTCGGCCCGGAACAACGGGGAATTCCCGGGCACCGCGACCATGGCGCAGATCTGGGGCTATGCGAAGCCGGAGGGACGGGTGATGCCGGAATTCGGATCGCTCCTTGAAGGGGATGTGGTGCCCTATGACGGGGGCGACGGGATATTGACGCCGACGCCGATCCGCCTGGTGCAGTTGGAACAGTATTTGCGGGGGTTGCAGGGGGAGTGAGGGGGACGGGCGGCGGCGAGCGGCGCGCAATGACTGCGCACCGTGCGGAGCGCGGCGACGGGTGATTGGCGGGAAGGGTGGGGTGGAACCCCACCCTACGGAGCGCGGGGATGTGCCGGCGACAGGCGATGCCCGGGGAAGGTGGGGTGGAACCCCACCCTACGAGGCGTGGGGGATGCTGCGCCGATGGGAGGTGCCGTGGAGACGCGTGTCTTTGGTGACGCGTAGGGTGGGGTTTCACCCCACCATGCGTGCCATCCGTCGGCAGGGCGCCTTCAGCGCGCCGCGATTTCGAGGATGAGTTTGCGGCGGACGGCGGCGGCGAAGCTGGCGCGGCCGTCGGCGGTGACGACGAAGGCACCGGGGCCGCCGATGATGCGGTCGGCATAGGCCTGTTCGAGGTTCGGGCCGGAGCGGCCGGGGCAGTCCTCGCAGAGGATCGGCAGGCCGTTGATGGTGATCCCGGTGGCGACGACGCGGTCGCGGGCCTCCTCGATGCCGATGCCGCCGCCGTAGTTGGCGATGCTGTCGCCGGAGAAGTCGATGACCTGTCGCAGGCTGCGGACCTCGTTGCGCTCGATCAGGCGCTGGCCCTCGATCAGCGCGGCGCCGATGGCGTTGCGGCCGTAGGCCTGACGCGGCGGGGGGATCAGGGCGGCGGCGAAGGCCTGCGCGGTCTCGGGGCCGTCGATGATCGTCCAGTCGACCACGGTGGCCTGATTGGCGGCCCATTCGACGTATGTGACGGCGATGGTGCCGGTCAGGGTGCTGGCGATGGCGTTGAGCACCGCCGGGTCGGTGATGGCCGTGGCGTAGCCCTGGCGCTGGAACTCGATCTCGGACTGGGTGATGGAGCCGGAGGCATCGGCAAGGAGCACAAGCTCCAGATCCACCTCCTGAGCGGCGGCGGGGGCGGCGAGGAGGAGGGCGAGAACCACGGCGCGCATGGGAAGAAGGGTAGGGCGCGGGCGCAGGGCGGCAAGGCGGGTGTCAGAGCCCCAGCGCCTCGCGCAGCTTGGCATTGGCGCGGGTCTGCCAGCCTTTGCCGCCGGCCTTCAGCCGGGCCAGCACGTCGCGGTCGAGATACATGGTGACGCGCTGCTTGCGCTCCTCCTCGGGCAGCACCGGGCGGCCGTGGCGGCGCAGGATCTCCACCAGTTCGGGGAAGTCGGTGACCGGGCGGGCGCGTGCGAAATCCTCGTCGGTCCAGATCCAGGTGTCCGGGTCCGACTCGGCGGCGGCGGTGATCGCGGCGTCTTCCTCGGCGGAGACCGGCGCTAGCTTCCTCGTTCTGCGATCCATAGCTTTTCCTCCCGGCCATTCGCCTTGCGCAGGCAGATTATCCGAATGCGCCCGCTTCGGCGCGTGAACGCGACGAAGTGCACTCTCGCTCCGATCAGGCCGAGAGCAGCCTCGCGAAGTTCACTGTAGTCGCGTCGCGCGTCGGTTCGGATCAGCGCCGAAGACCATTCGAAATCTTCGATAGCCGCGAAATCCACGCCGTGCTTGGCGAAGTTGCTGCGGCGCTTTTTCTCGTCCCAGTCCCACATTTAATATGCATACATTAAGGCGTCAAGCGTGACGCCCATCCTGTCGGAGACGTGGTTACCGGGCGGTTAAGCCCCGGGGGAGATCAGACGTCGAGTTCCTCCACGAACCGCGCGTTCTCCTGGATGTACTGGAAGCGCAGCTCGGGTTTCTTGCCCATCAGCCGCTCCACCAGATCGCCGGTCTCGCCCGGTTCGTCCTCGTCGATGCTCACCCGGATCAGCTTGCGGGTGAGGGGGTTCATCGTGGTGTCCTTGAGGTCCTTGGCGTCCATCTCGCCCAGACCCTTGAAGCGCTGCACGTCGATCTTGCCCTTGCCGCCGAGACCCTTGGCGAGCCAGAGCTCCTTCTCTACGTCATCGGCCACATACATCCGCCGCGCGCCCTGGGTCAGGCGGTAGAGCGGCGGGCAGGCGAGGTAGAGGTGGCCCTTGTCGATCATCGGGCGCATCTGGGTGTAGAAGAAGGTCATCAGGAGCGAGGCGATATGGGCGCCGTCGACATCGGCATCGGTCATGATGATGATCTTGTCGTAGCGCAGGTCGTCGACCTTGAAGCGGGTGCCCATCGAGACGCCGAGCGCCTCGCAGATGTCGCGGATTTCCGAATTGTCGTTCAGTTTCGCCGAGGCGGCGCCGAGGACGTTGAGGATCTTGCCCTTCAGCGGCAGGAGGGCCTGGGTCTCGCGGTCGCGGGCGCCTTTGGCCGAGCCGCCGGCTGAGTCGCCCTCGACGATGAAGAGCTCGGTGCCCTCGCGGGTCTTCGAGGTGCAGTCGGTCAGCTTGCCGGGCAGGCGCAGCTTCTTGGTGGCGGTCTTGCGGGCGGTTTCCTTTTCCTGACGGCGGCGCAGGCGTTCCTCGGCGCGCAGTACGAGGAAATCGAGGATGGCCCCGGCGGATTTGGTGTTGGCGGCGAGCCAGTTGTCGAAGTGGTCGCGCACGGCGTTTTCCACCAGGCGCGCGGCCTCTTCGGTGGCGAGGCGGTCCTTGGTCTGGCCGACGAATTGCGGCTCGCGGATGAAGACCGAGATCAGCGCGCAGCCGCCCGCGAGCATGTCGTCGCGGGTGATCTGGTCGGCCTTGCGGTTCTTGACCAGCTCGCCGTACGCGCGGATGCCCTTGAGGATGGCGGACCAGAACCCGCTTTCATGCGTGCCGCCCTCGGGGGTGGGGACGGTGTTGCAATAGGACTGGATGAAGCCGTCGCGCGCGGGCGTCCAGTTGATCGCCCATTCGACCGAGCCGGGGACGTTGAACTTCTCCTGGAAGCCGATCTTCCCGGCGAAGGGCTTCTCGGCATAGGTGGTGGCGCTGCTGAGCTGCTCGGCGAGGTAGTCGGCGAGGCCGCCGGGGAAGTGGAACACGGCCTCCTGCGGGGTGTCGCCGTCGGCAATGGCGGATTTCCAGCGGATCTCGACGCCGGAGAAGAGATAGGCCTTGGAGCGGACCATCTTCAGCAGGCGGGCGGGCTTGAACTGGAGGTGGCCGAAGATCTCGGGATCGGGGTGGAAGGTGACCGAGGTGCCGCGGCGGTTCGGAGCGGGGCCGATCATCTTGACGGGGCCCTGCGGGATGCCGCGGGAGAAGCTCTGGGCGTAGAGCTCGCGGTTGCGGGCGACCTCGACCCGCATGGTGTCGGAGAGGGCGTTGACCACCGAGGCGCCGACGCCGTGCAGGCCGCCGGAGGTCTGGTAGGCCTTGCCGGAGAATTTCCCGCCCGAGTGCAGCGTGCAGAGGATCACCTCCAGCGCGGATTTCGTCGGGAATTTCGGATGGGGGTCGATCGGGATGCCGCGGCCGTTGTCGCGGATGGTGATGGAGTAATCGGCGTGCAGCTCCACCTCGATCCGTGTGGCGTGACCGGCGACGGCCTCGTCCATCGAGTTGTCGAGCACCTCGGCGACGAGGTGGTGCAGGGCGCGCTCGTCCGTGCCGCCGATATACATGCCGGGGCGTTTGCGGACGGGCTCCAGCCCTTCCAGCACCTCGATGGAGGAGGCGTCATAGGTTTCCGGCTGGCCGGAGAGGAGATCGTTGGCCATTGGGTGCTCGATTCTCTTTAAGTCTTGTTGGGGTAGCAGTAGAGCATCCCAAGCGAGGTGTTCGCAAGATCTGGGGTCAGCGGGATTTCGCACGCAGCCAGTCGGCGAGGGCGGATTCGTCCATGTGACCCTGCGCCACGCGGATGATGACGGGGCCGACATCCTCTGCCTGCCATGCGATCTGGACACCGTTGAGGTCAAGACAGACGTCCATGGACTGATGGGCGGTGCGCTTGTTGGCGTCGTTGAAGCAATGGCCGCGGGCGATGGCGACGGCATAGGCGGCGGCGAGGTCGAAGACATCGACGATGAGACCGTAGGCCAGCCGGTTGTCCACGCGTGCAAGCGCCCCTTCGAGAGAGGCGCCGCCGGCGCGCCCGGTGAGTTCCCCGGGGTTCAGAACGGCATCATGAATCGCTTCGACCAGATCGAGGGTCAGCACTTGGAACATCTGCACAATCTCAAAACGGGCTCAAAACAGGAAAATCACTTGTCCTTGAGGTAGTCGAGGACGGGCTGGTTGACCGCACGACGGCGCGCGAGGCTTTCCATCACCTCTTCGCGGGTGGCAGCACGCGGCTCTTCGCTGGCGACGGCATCGGCGGGGACGAGGTAGCCGACCAATGCCGAGTTCTTGAGGATCGCCACCGGCTTGCCGCCCGAGCGTTCCAGGACCTTATGCGGTTCACGCAGTTCGGTCATCGTGGCGATATGTGGCGTCAGAAGACGGGCCATGCGGACCTCCTGTGCATTGTGCGGTGGAATATACACTGAAATGCACAAAAGGCAAGCTGCGCCCGCCGGGAGGGCGGGCGCGCAGGGCTCATGCAGGCTCTTCGAGGCGCTTCTGCATCATGCTCTGGAAGCCGGGGCGCGACTGGCACCGTTCGAGCCATGCCTTGACCTTCGGGAACGCGTCGAGCAGCGCGGTATGGCCTTGGGCATAGCGCAGGCACTCGGCGGTGTTGATGTCGGCCACGGTGAAGCGGTCGCCCACGAGGTAGTCGTGGTCGGCCAGATGATCCTCCAGCCGCTTCAGCGGGCGGCGCAGCTTCTGCGCGGCGATGGCAAGACCGGCCTGACCCTCGCGGGTGGCTTCGCCGCCGTCCTGCTGGATGAACAGGATCTCCAGCGCCGGACCCTCGATGGCAGTGGCGGCGAAGAGCGCCCATTGGGTCATCAGCGCACCCTCGGGGGCGGAGGTCGGGCCGAAGTCGCCGCCGTGGTTGCGGGCGATGTAGAGCGTGATGGCGAGCGACTCGGTCAGCACCAGACCTTCGGCATCCATGCAGGGGATCTGGCCCAAGGGGTTCACCGCGAGGAAGTCGGGCGAGGCGGTGTTCAGCGGTGCGTCGGGGGCGCCGGCATCGGCAAGCCGGTAGGCCTGAATCACCGGCACATGGCGGAAAGGCAGGCCAAGCTCGGCCAGAAGCCAGAGCGGGCGCGAGGCGCGCGAGCGATAGACGCCGTAGATCGTGAGCATGGGAACCTCCAAGGGACGGGGCGAGCCTAATCCTGACGCGGGTGGTGGAAAAGGGGCCGTGCAGCGGAGGGGGTGGCAAAGAGAGTTTAACCAAAGGTGCTAATTTTGTTTGTCAAAATCGGCATCTCGCGTAACATTGTTGCATGGGGGAGCGCGCCGACAGCCTGTTGCAGGAAGGCCCCGACCGCGGACAGCGGGCGCTGATCATTGACCGGCTCTATGACGTGGCGCTGGACCCGATCCGGCTGAAGGATCTGCTGGAGCTGTGGGAGGCGCATATCGCCGGCTGGTCGCTGCTGGGCGGCGGCGCGGCGGGGGCGCTGGACGATCCGGAGATCGACCTGCATCTGGCGCGGGCCTCGGTGTTCCTGCAGCGTTTCGATACGGCGCGGGGCGAGGTGGGCTATCGCGCGCTCTTGGCCGAGATCCCGCGGCTGGCGGCCTTCATCTGCGATGGCAACGGCAGGGTGGTCGCCTGCAACCGGGCAGCGACGGTGGCCTTTCGCGTGGCCGAGGATGCCTCGCTCGCCGCGCTGCCGGTGGAGCCTGCCGATGTGATGACGCTGGGCGCGGTGGTGCGCCGCGTGGCTTCGGGCCGGGCGGAGGGGGTGGCGACGCTGCGCATCCGCTCCACCGTCACCGGCGGCCCGGTCATCGTGCGGGTGAGCCCGGTCGACGGCGGCGACATGCGCCCGCTGGCGCTGGTGCTCTCGACCGAGCTGGTCTGGCCGGAGGGCTTTGCCGCAACGGTGCAGGAGGCCTTCAGCCTGACGCCTGCCGAGGTGGAGATCGTGCGCGGCATCACGCTGGGCCTGCCGATCCGCGACATTGCCGAGGCGCGGCGGCGGTCGGTCGATACGGTGCGGACGCAGATGCGCTCGATCCTCGCAAAGACCGAGACCCACTCGCAGGCCGAGCTGGTGCGGGTGGTGCTGGGGCTGATGGATGTGACGCTGACGCCGCTGGGGCCTCTGGAGCCCGCGCCTCTGGGCGGGGCGCTGGAGCCGGTGCCGCGCGGCTCGCTGCTGCTGCCGGACGGGCGGCGGCTGGACTGGCTGGAGTTCGGCGATCCGGCGGGGGCGGCCTGTCTCTATCTGCATGGCGAGCTGGGGCTGAGCCGCTGGCCCGCCAGTGCCGAGCGCGAGGCGAAGGCCCGCGGCATCCGGGTGATCGTGCCGATCCGCGCGGGCTACGGGCGCAGCGACGCGCATCCCAAGGGCTCCGAGCCGCTGACGGCGGTGACGCTGGATTGCGCGGCGGTGCTGGATCATCTGGGGGTGGAGAGGGTGGCGGTGCTGGCGCTGGCGGGGGATCTGCGCTTTGCCGCCAATCTGGCGCTGCTGCTGCCGGGGCGGGTGTCGGGCATCCTCGGCTGCGCGGCGCGGCTGCCGTTGCGGACGGCGGTGCAGCACGAACGGATGGAGCGCTGGCAGCGGCTGATCCTGACCAGCGCGCGTTTCGCGCCGAAGATGCTGTGCTTTCTCGCGCAGGCGGCCTTCACCCTGGCGCGGCGGGTCGGCAAGACGGCTTTCCTGACCGATGCCTATGGCGCCTCGCCCGCCGATCTGGCGGCCTTCGCCGAGCCCGAGGTGCGCGATGCGGTGCTCGAAGGCTCGGGCATCTGCATCGGTGCGCGGGGAGCGGCGCATGAGGCCTTCACCCGCGACAGCATCGGCGCGCTGCGCGACTGGGGCGGCATCCTGCGCTCCTGCCGGGTGCCCGTGCTGCTGTTGCAGGGCGATCAGGACCCGCTGGCCCCGGAGGCAACGATTCGGGAGCTGCTCGCCGATTATCCTGAGGTTGAGGGCGAGTTCTTGTCGCACACCGGGCAGTTGCTCTTCTTCTCCCGGTGGTTGCACGCCTTGGACCGGCTCGAAGATATTCTTCCGCGTTAACGGCTGTTAACAGCCCTGCTTACCGCAGATTGGGTATGCGCGAAAACCTGCCGAAGCCTACGAAGGTGGGGTGCCGAAGACCTTTTCGAACCACCGTTTTCAACAAGACATTTAGCGCGGGGGGCGGCGGTGCCACAAGGTTCCGTCGCCCCTCTTGCGTAGCGGGTTTCGCCGGGTTTTCCTTGACGCGGATCAAGGATGTCTTGCCTCGGGATTGTCAGGTTCGGCCTTGGGCCGGGCGCCCGAGGGCGAGGAAGGACAACCGCATGGATGATCTGCCGATCGAACTGCCGAAGGACGAAGCCGCGGTCGCGCCGCCCGTGCCGCAGCCGGACGAGGACGATGCGCAGGTGCAGGGCCCGCGCCGCTTTCCCGCCGTCTCGCCCGACGCGATCCGTCAGGCGTTCGAATCCGGCCACTACCCCTATGCCCGCCGCATGGGCACCCGGGTCTACGAGGCCGAGAAGGCGCGGCTGCAGGCGGAACTCCTGAAGGTGCAGATCTGGGCGCAGGACACCGGGCAGAAGTTCGTCATCCTGATGGAGGGCCGCGATGCCGCGGGCAAGGGCGGCACCATCAAGCGCTTCATGGAGCATCTGAACCCGCGCTACGCCCGCGTCGTCGCGCTCACCAAGCCCGGCGAGAAGGAGACCGGGCAGTGGTTCTTCCAGCGCTACATCGAACACCTGCCGACCCGCGGCGAGATCGTGTTCTTCGACCGCAGCTGGTACAACCGTGCCGGGGTGGAGCGGGTGATGGGCTTCTGCACCCCGTCGGACTATCTGGAATTCATGCGACAGGCGCCCGAGCTGGAGCGGATGCTGGTGCGCTCGGGCATCCGGCTCTACAAATACTGGTTCTCGGTCACCCGCGAGGAACAGCGCGCCCGCTTCCTCGCCCGCGAGACCGATCCCCTGAAGCGCTGGAAACTGTCGCCGATCGACAAGGCCAGCCTCGACAAATGGGACGATTACACCGAGGCCAAGGAGGCGATGTTCTTCTACACCGACACCGCCGACGCGCCCTGGACCATCGTGAAGTCGAACGACAAGAAACGCGCCCGGCTGAACTGCATGAAGCATTTCCTCTCCTCGATCGACTATCCCGGCAAGGATCTCTCGGTCGTCACCGCCCCCGACGCGCTGATCGTCGGCCGCGCCTCGCAGGTGATCGGCGGCGCAGGCCATATCCTTGATGCGGCGCTGCCGCCCGAGCTGCGCAGGGCCCGGGCATGACCCGCTGGGACGAAAGATTCGCCGGGCCGGACTATCTCTTCGGCACCGAGCCCGCGGCGTTCCTGCGCCGGGCCGAGCCTCAGCTTGCCCCCGGCAGCCGGGTGCTCTGCCTCGCCGATGGCGAGGGGCGCAACTCGGTCTGGCTGGCCGGGCTCGGCCATCGGGTGACGGCGATGGAAGCCTCGGCGGTGGCGCTGGCCAAGGCCGCGGCGCTGGCCGCAGACCGGGGCGTCGCGGTGGAGCGGCGGCAGGAAGCGATCGAGACATGGGACTGGTCGCAGCCCTATGACGCGATCCTCGGCATCTTCATCCAGTTCGCCGATCCGGCACTGCGCCGCGCCATCCATGCGGGGATGCGGCAGTCGCTGGTGCCCGGGGGGATGGCGCTGTTGCACGGCTATGCGCCGCGGCAGGTGGGCTACGGCACGGGCGGGCCCTCGGCGGAGGAGAACCTCTACCGGCTGGAGGATCTGCGCGCCGATTTCGCCGGCTGGGAGGTGCTCATGGCCGAGGACCGCGACGCCGAGATCGCGGAAGGCAGTGGCCATGTCGGACGCTCGGCGCTGGTCGATTTCATTGCCCGGAAGCCCGCCGGCTGATCTTTCCACTCTGCCCATTTTTCCCGCACTTGCCGTGGCATGCGCCGCGCGGTAGGGGAGGGCATGACCCGCGCCCTCACCCTCACCGGCCATGCCCGCGCGACGCTGGCGCTCGGGCTGCCGCTGATCGGCAGCCATCTGGCGCAGATGTCGCTGCATGTCACCGACACGGTGATGCTGGGCTGGTACGGGGTCACCGAACTGGCCTCGGTGGTGCTCGGCGCCTCGCTCTTCTTCGTGGTCTTCATCCTCGGCTCGGGCTTCGCGCAGGCGGTGATGCCGATGGTGGCGCAGGCGCTGGGGCGCGGTGACGAGGCGCAGGTGCGGCGCGACACGCGGATGGGGCTCTGGCTTTCCATCGGCTTCGGCGTGCTCTGCTATCCGCTGTTCTGGCAGGCCGGGCCGATCCTGATCGCCGCCGGGCAGGACCCGGAGGTCGCGGGGCTGGCGCGCGACTATCTGCGCATCGCCGGGCTCGGGATGATCCCGGCGCTTCTGGTGATGGTGCTGAAGAGCTATCTGGCGGCGCTGGAACGCACCCAGGTCGTGCTCTGGGCGACGCTGGCGGCGGTGGCGCTGAACATCGTGCTGAACTGGCTGCTGATCTTCGGCAACGGCGGCGCGCCGGAGCTGGGCGTGCAGGGGGCCGCGCTGGCCTCGCTGGCGGTGCAGTTCATGACGCTGGCGGTGCTCGGCGCCTATGCGGCGCTCTTGCCGGATCTGCGGCGCTTCCACCTCTTCCAGCGCTTCTGGCGCCCCGACTGGCAGGCGCTGCGCCAGGTCTTCGCGCTGGGCTGGCCGATCGGCCTCACCGGGCTGGCCGAGGGCAGCATCTTCCAGGCCTCGGCGCTGATGATGGGCTGGATCGGCACGGTGCAGCTGGCGGCGCATGGCATCGCGCTCGAAGTGGCGGCGCTGGCCTTCATGGTGCATCTCGGCCTCTCCAATGCCGCCACGGTGCGCACCGGCCGGGCCGAGGGCCGCGGCGACGCGCGGGGGCTGCGCGACGGCGCCACGGTCGCCATCGGCCTGTCGCTCGGCTTCGGCTTCTGCATGGTGCTCCTGTTCCTGACGCTGCCCGAGCCGATCATCGCGCTGTTCCTCGACCGCGCGAACCCGGATTCCGCCGCGATCATCGCTTTCGGCACCACGCTTCTGGCGCTGGCGGCGCTGTTCCAGATCGCCGATGCGGTGCAGGTGATGGCGCTGGGCCTGCTGCGCGGTCTGCGCGACACGCGGGTGCCGATGTGGCTGGCCACCATCAGTTACTGGGTGATCGGCATCCCCGCGAGCTACCTGCTCGCCTTCCCGCTGGGTCTGGGCGGGGCCGGCCTCTGGCTGGGCCTCGTCATCGGCCTCACGGTCGCGGCAGCCCTGCTGATGACCCGCTTCTGGCGCCGCGCGCCCAGGGCCTGAGCCCCTCACCTTGCACAAATATCCTCGGGGGTGAGCCGCGCAGCGGCGAGGGGGCAGACAGCCCCCTTTTTCGAATTTTCGCAGAAAATTCGTGCGTCGGGGGGCGAATTTTCTGCGAGTATTCGGCTCAGCCCTTCATCAGCCGGTCGGCCTTGCGCCGCACCAGCACGGAGCGCAGATCGTGCATCGCCAGGAGCAGCCGGTCAGTGATCTCCTCGAGTTCCGCCTCGCTGGCCCGGCTCTGCGCCCACTGCGCGGTGAGATTCAGCCGGTCCACCGTGCGCTCGATCTCGTCGATCTCGCGCCGCGCCTGCAATGCGCTGCGGCGGGCGATCCAGCCGCGGATCTCGGCCAGATCGGCCTCGCTCAGCACCCGGTCGCCCTGCGGCCGGATCTCGCCGTTGCGCAGGGTGACGGTGGCGATCTGCTCCATCTCGATGCGGCGCTGGCGGTTCTCGGTATCGAGGCGGAACACCGCCGCTCCCGTCTCGCGGATGCGGAAGTAATACTCCGGCAGATCGCCCGCCACCGCCGGGCCTCAGCTCAGCCCGGCGCAGAAGCTCTGGATGCGGGCGCAGGCCTCGCGCAGCTGCTCGTCCGAGGTGGCGTAGCTGATGCGGAAGTTGGGCGAGAGGCCGAAGGCCGCGCCGAAGACCACCGCGACGCCGGTTTCCTCCAGCAGCGCCGTGGCGAAGGCCTCGTCATCGCTGATCGCCGCCCCGCCGGCCGAGGTCTTGCCGATGCAGGCCGAGATGTCGGGATAGACGTAGAAGGCGCCCTCGGGCTTGGGGCAGACGATGCCCCTGGCCTCGTTCAGCATGCCGACCACCAGATCGCGGCGGCGCTGGAACAGGGCGCGGTTGCTGGCGAGGAAGTCCTGCGGCCCGGTCAGCCCTTCGAGCGCGGCATATTGCGAGACCGAGCAGGGGTTGGAGGTCGATTGCGACTGGATCGTGCCCATGGCCTTGATCAGCTCCACCGGGCCCGCGCAATAGCCGATGCGCCAGCCGGTCATGGCATAGGCCTTGGAGACGCCGTTGCAGGTGAGCGTGCGGTCGTAGAGGCCGGGTTCGACCTGCGCCGGAGAGGTGAATTCGAAATCGTCGAACACCAGATGCTCGTACATGTCGTCCGACATGATCCAGACCTGCGGGTGGCGCATCAGCACGTCGGTCAGCGCCTTGAGCTCGTCGCGGGTGTAGCCCGCGCCCGTCGGGTTGGAGGGCGAGTTGAAGATGAACCACTTGGTCTTCGGCGTGATCGCCGCCTCGAGCTGCGCCGGCGTCAGCTTGAAACCGGTCTCGATCCCCGCTGCCACCGGCACGGGCGTGCCGCCCGCCAGCAGCACCATGTCGGGATAGCTGACCCAGTAGGGCGCCGGGATGATCACCTCGTCGCCGGGGTTCAGCGTCGCCATCAGCGCGTTGTAGAGGATCTGCTTGCCGCCGGTGCCGACCGAGACCTGCGCGGGCGTGTAGTCGAGCCCGTTCTCGCGCTTGAACTTCGCGCAGATCGCCTTCTTCAGCTCGGGGATGCCGTCGACGGCGGTGTATTTGGTCTTGCCCTCGTCGATGGCGCGCTTGGCGGCATTCTTGATGTTCTGCGGCGTGTCGAAATCCGGCTCGCCCGCGCCGAGGCCGATCACGTCGCGCCCCGTCGCGGCCAGTTCGCGCGCCTTGTTGGTCACGGCGATGGTTTGCGAGGGTTTGACGCGGGCGAGCGTGTCGGACAGGAAGGCCATTCTGGGATGCTCCGGAAGCTGATCTGGGCGCCGGTTTGAACTTTTCGGCCCTTTGTCTTAGGGTGCGGTCTGGAAGCGATCAAGCGATATCACAAAAGGAGAGGCAGGATGGCAGAAGATCAGGGCGCAGGCTGGTTCAGCGACAAGACGGCGACCTTCGGCGACCGGCTGGCCGGGGCGCGCGAGGCGGCGGGGCTGAGCCAGGAGGATCTGGCGCGCAGGCTCGGGGTCCGGCTGAAGACGGTGCAGGCCTGGGAGGACGATCTGGCGGAGCCGCGGGCCAACCGGCTGCAGATGGTGGCGGGGATGCTGAACGTGTCGCTGCGCTGGCTGCTGACGGGCGAGGGCGAGGGGCTGGAAGGTCCGGGACAGCCCGGCACGCTGACCGGCAAGGCGCGCGACGCATTGGCCGATCTGGCGCGGATGCGGGCGCAGATGCTGGCGCTGGCAGGGGAAATGGGGCATCTGGAAAAGCGCGTGCGCAGCCTGATGCGAGAGGAAACCGAATGACCGAACTGCCGGAAGCGCGTCTGAAACGTCTGTCGATGCGCTCCTGGCGGCGCGGGACCAAGGAGATGGACCTGATCCTCGGCCCGTGGTCGGATGCGCATCTGGCCGGGCTCGACGAGCCGCGGCTGGCGCTTTACGACGTGCTGCTGGAGGAGAACGATCAGGATCTCCTGCCCTGGGTCCTGGGCCAGCGGGCGGCGCCCCCCGAGCTTGCGGGGCTGATCGCCGAGATCGGCAGCTTCGCCCGGACGCGTCTGGCGCGGAACTGACGGGGGTCCGGCGCGTAACCCGCGCCGGTTTACCGGATGTTTGCGTTTTGTGCCGATTCTGCCTTTCGCAACCGCGATCGGGAGAGACGCAGATCATGATTCACGCAAGCCTTCTGGATGGCTCGCAGAAAGCCTTCATTCTCGGCTATCTGGAAAGCCTGGCGCTGGTCGAACGTCTGCATCGGCTGCTGCTCGACGTGGTGAAGGACGAGTTCGAGCGGCTGGGCGTGCTGGAGATCAACGCGGTGCAGGCGCTGCTCCTGTTCAACATCGGCGACAACGAGGTGACGGCGGGGGAGCTGAAGACCCGCGGCTACTATCAGGGCTCCAATGTCAGCTACAATCTGAAGAAGCTGGTCGATCTGGGCTACATGCACCACCAGCGGTCGGAGATCGACCGCCGGTCGGTGCGGGTGCGGCTGACCGACAAGGGGCGGCGGGTGCGCACCATCCTGTCCGAGCTGTTCCTGCGCCATGCCGAGGGGCTGGAACGGCGCGGCATGCTGGGGCCCGCGGGGATGGAGGACATCAATCAGGCGCTGAAGCGGATGGAGCGCTACTGGACGGAGCAGATCCGCTACATCTACTGACGCCAGAGCGGCGCGAGGCTGGCAAAGCGGCCCTGCAGGCGCGACAGGGCGCGGTTCAGCGGGCCGGGGGCGGGCAGCGGGCCGTGGGCCAGCCGGTCGAGGATGACCTCGGGCGGGCAGGGGCGGCGGCTGACGGGGTCGAAGCAGCGCGGATAGGCGATCAGCACGGCATGGACGAGGGCGATGAGCCCCGGGCGCGGCAGGGCGCTGCCGTCGGGGCGGCGCAGGCGGCGGGCGGGCACCGGGCCCAGGTCGCGCGTGAGGCCCCAGCCGGCGTAGAACGGGGCGCCGAGGCAGGTGACGGGCCTGCCACGGATCAGCGCCTCGAAGCCGAGGAGGGAGGTCATCGTCCAGACCTCGTCGCAGGCCTCGATCAGGGCGATCGGGTCGGCGTTGCGGGCGATGATGTCGGCTTCGGCGGCGTCGAAGGCGCCGGGGCGCAGACCGGCCTCGACATCGGGATGCGGCTTGTAGACCAGCATGGCCTCGGGATGCGCCTGCCGGACGGCGCGCAGCAGGGCGGCGTTGCTGCGGATCTCTCCGGTACCGAGGCGGATCGAGGCGTCGTCCTCCACCTGACCGGGGATCAGGATGCGGTGGCCTGCGGGCAGATCGGGCAGGGCGCCGCCGAGGTTGTATTTGCTGAGGCCGCCGGCGAGGAGCTTTTCCAGCAGGCGCCCGGCCCGGCTTGACCCGCCGGGCGGGAGGGGGCTGGAAATCAGGCGCTCCAGCCGGCTCTCGCGGCTGGGGTCGTAGTAGATGCCGAGATCGTCGGCGACGAGGCTGAGCGGCGGGACGAGTGCCGCGCCGAGGCCGCGCGAGCGCAGGAAGCCGTCCTCGACGCGGCAGAGGCGGGGGGCGGCGAGGCCGGGCGGCTCGGCCCCGGCCCAGACCAAGAGGCCGCGGTTTTCGGCGAGGGCGCGGGCGGTGGCGCGGGCGGGGTCGCTCTCGAAACGCACCGGGGTTTCGCCGCCGAAGACCGCCTGTATCCGGCGCCGTTTCCATAGCCGCATGCCGAGCGCCACATGGCCGTCGCGGTCCTCGCGCTGGGCGCGGGTCTCGGCCTCGAGCTGGTCCACCGCCTCTTCGAAGCTGCAGAGCCTGTCGCGGCAGGGGTCG
The DNA here is from genome assembly GCF_057657095.1 of Cereibacter sp. Soil_C_27. NCBI lineage: Bacteria > Pseudomonadati > Pseudomonadota > Alphaproteobacteria > Rhodobacterales > Paracoccaceae > Cereibacter > Cereibacter sp. Soil_C_27. Next base: position 225,186 of record NZ_JBDGJD010000005.1, read on the forward strand.
TACCAGAGCGGGGCGAGGATCATCGCGGCGGCGAAAAGCTGGGCGCGGGTGAGGCTGCGGCGGCGGCGCGGCACCGGAGTTTCGTCGGTGCTGAGGCCCCAGCCGGCGTAGAACGGCTGGCCGAAGACCCGTGGGCGGTGACCGGCGAGGATCGCCTCGAAGCCGAGCTGGGAGGAGACGGTGTAGACGGCGACGGCACCCTCGAGCAGCGCCCAGGGCGACACGGGATCGGCGAGGAGCGTGATATGCGGGCGGACGTCGGCGGGGCCGTAATGGCCGGGGCGCAGACCGGCCGCGGTTTCGGGATGGGCCTTGATGACGATGCGCGCGCCGGGGTTTTCCTCCTGCGCGAAGACCAGCATCTCGCGGAAGGTGCCGGGGCTGGCGCCGGAGTGCCGGATCGAGGCGTCGCCCTGGGTCTGATCCACCACGAGTACGTAGCCCGGCGGCGGGACGGGGGTCTCGGGCACGAAATTGTTGTATTTCGACAGGTGCAGCGCCTGAAGACGGGCCATTCCATCGCGGGCGCGAAGGAGGAGGTTCGAGTTGTCCAAGGGGTCGCTTGCCAGCAGGCGCTCCAGATCCGAGGGCGCGCTGCTGTCGAAATGCGCGCCTCGATCGAGAAGCAGGCCCATCGGCGGCTCGCCGAGACGGCCCGGGCGGATCGAGCGGAGGAAGGCATCCTCGACGCGGAAGAGCGGCACGCCGCGGCGGGCGGCCACAGCCTCGCCGCGCGCGGCGAAGGGGCTGCGGCCCCAGACCAGCACGCCGTCCCGGGGGCCGGGCAGGCCCAGACGCAGCTCGTGCCCGGCGAGAGCGAGGATGCGCCGCAGGCGGGGCTGGCGCAGGAAGCCCGCGTTGTAGAAGAAAAGCCGCCGGGGGATCGCCCCGGCGGCCTGAGGATCGGGCGATCCGGCCAAGATCAGCCGCCGGGGCCGACGGTGCTGAGCGAATCCGCAGCCCCTGCCGTGCCGGTGATGGCGCCGAGCGTCTTCTGCCACTGCACGAAGGGCGCCTCGGTGACATAGACGGTGTCGCCGTCGCGGATCATGAAGTCGCGTGCCTCGAACATGCCGGTGGGCTGGGTGAGATCGAGCACGTAGATCATGCGCTGATCGCCCTGCAGGTCGCGGCGGCCGAGCACGGCATTGGCGACCTCGGCGCTCTCGTTGCGGAAGACGAAGACGCCGGTCGGATCGGCCAGAGAGGTGTTCAGCCCGCCGACCTGCGCGATGGCCTCGAGCGCCGAGAGGTTCTGCGTCTCGAAGGGGATGCGGCTCTGCGCGCCGGTGGCGCCGAGGGCGACGAAGGCGCGGGTGTCCTCCTCGACCACGATGATGTCGCCGGGGCGCAGCGCGATGTCGAGGCCGGGGTTCTGGTAGAGATCCTCGAGCCAGACCTTGCCGGTCTGCCCGGCGCGGGTGACGCGGACGATGGCGGTGGTGGTGGGGATCGAGACGCCGCCGGCGCGGGCGAGCATGGTGGAGAGGGTGCGCGTCGGCCGTTCGATCGGGAAGACGCCCTGACCGCTGACCGCGCCCGAGACGGTGACGGTGGAGCCGTCGCCCGCCAGACGCTGCACCGTCACCTGCGGATCGGGCGTCTGGGTGTCGAGCTTGCGGGTGATGGCCTGCCGCAGCCCGTCGGGCGTCTGGCCCGCGGCCTTGATGCGCCCGGCATAGGGGACGAAGATGTAGCCCTGACCGTCGACCTGCACCTGATCCAGCGCCGAGACGCGCTGGCCGGTGTTGCCAAGGAGCGGGTCGTCGCGGACGTTCTCGAAGACGGTGAGGCCCAGCGTGTCGCCCGCGGCAATGGTGTCGGAGCCGATGAGCCCGGCGTTGCGGAAGCTTGAGCTGAAGCCGAAGGCGGGGGTCACGGCGGTGGTCCGGCTGACCTCGCGGGTGACGCTGACGACGAAGGCGTCGCCTTTCTCCAGCACGGAGCCCGCGAAGATCTCGCGTTTGTTGGGGCCCGAACGCGGCAGGCCGCAACCCGCCACCGCCGCAACAAGCACGAGAAGGGCCAGTGCTCTGGCCCCCTTGGTCACCGATGATTTCACTGCTCGGGCTCCTTCGATGGAGAGTGCCTCATGTTTTTTTACACAAACCTACATAAATCGGGACGGTTTAGCCAGCATGGCATGTTGGGCTCAGGTGACGAGGCGCAACTGTTGCCGAGGCGCCGCGTTGCCCGAGATCAGCGCGTCATAGGGGTCTTCGGCAGCGAGCATCATGTCGACCACCTGCCGCAGCAGGGCACGACGCCCGGCCGCCGCGTAGAAGCCGCCGGGGATCTGCGAGGTTTCGAGCAGGAAATGCCGGTAGGCCCGGTAGGCGCGGCTGTCGGGGCGGCGGGGGCGGGCGAAGAAGGCAGCAAGCGGCTGGGGCGAGACGAGCTCGGGCTTGGCATAAACTGCCGCGCCGAGGCATTTCAGCGGCAACCCGCGCCAGAGCGCCTGCTGACCCGCGGTGGAATTCACGGTGACGGCGCTGCAGGCCTGCGGCAGGAGGGCCGCGAGCTTGCCGCCACGCACGAAATGCACCCGGTCCGTCAGGCCGTGCTGCTGCGACAGGCGGCGGATCTCGGGGCCGAGCGGGGCGCGGCCATCCTCCAGCGGATGTGCCTTGAGAACGAGGTGGTGATGCGGCGGCGCGCCCTCGGCAAAGCCCTGCATCACGAGGGCGAGGAAGTCGGTCAGGCTGGAGAAGGGGCTGTGGCTGAGAAAGCTGCTGTCATGTTCGAGCTGCAGGAGCACCAGATGGAAGGGGAAGCCGCCGCGCACGATCCGCCGCGTGGCCAGATGGCGCTGGGCAGCGTGAACGGGCAGGAGGGCGAGCCGGGCGAGGTGCAGGCGCAGCTCCGCCGCCACCGGCAGCCTGCGGTGCGGGCGGTAGTCGGGGTAGCGGCGCTGCCCGGCCAGCACGCAGGCGTGGTAGAACGCGCCCCAGATCATGTGCTGCTTCAGGTCGCCCCAGCGCGCCGGGGCATCGGGCAGGTCCATGTCGGACTGTTCGAGGGCGGCGCGCATCTGCGGCACCGAGAGCTGCATCAGCCGCGAATGGCCGTTGGCGCCGCCGCGTTCGTAGCTGACCCAATGCGGGCGCAGATACCCCTCCTCGAAGACGTGGAGGGTGAGCCCCGCCGCCCGCGCAACCCGCAGCGCCTCGGCATGGAGCGGGCGCGTGTCGCCGTAGAGCACGAGATCGGTGACCGCGTGGCGGGCGATGAGGTGTTGCAGGGCGGCGGGCCAGTGTTCGGGGGCGTCGGTAAAGGGCAGGTAGCTCTGCCGGTCGGGCCAGAGGGCGCGGTCGCCGCCGTTGAAACCGACGCGCAGCACCCGCGCGCCCGAGGCCTGCAGCCTGCGGCCGAGCTGGGCAAAGAACGGGCCATGCGGCCCTTGCAGCAGCAGAAAGCTCCGCCCCTTTCCCGTCAGACGCATCGGCCCCTCGTCCCTCACCGACAGCGGGCGTAGCATCCCCGCGCCATGGGTAAAGCGAAATCGCCGGGCCTGCGGGGGGAGCGACAATTGGCAGCGGGGGGCGCTGCGGCGCGCGCGCGCCGCTGGGCGCTTGCGCGATGGGCCTCGGGGGGCTACGTCCTTCGGGTCACTGACAGGAAGGGCATGTCATGTTCACGGGGATCATCACCGACATCGGTCTTGTGCGCGAGGTGGAACAGGCGGGCGATCTGCGCGCGCAGATCACCACCGGCTATGACGTGGCGGGGATCGACATCGGCGCCTCCATCGCCTGCGACGGCGTCTGCCTGACGGTGGTGGCGCTGGGCGAGGACTGGTTCGAGGTGAACATCTCGGGCGAGACGGTCTCGGTCACCAACATCGGCCACAACGGCTGGCAGCCGGGCAAGCGGCTGAACCTCGAGCGGGCGCTGAAGGTGGGCGACGAGCTCGGGGGGCATATCGTCTCGGGCCATGTCGACGGCGTGGCCGAGGTGGTGGCGGTGCAGCCCGAGGGCGACAGCCTGCGGGTGACCTTCCGCGCGCCGGAGGCCTTGGCGAAGTTCATCGCGCCGAAGGGCTCGGTGGCGCTGAACGGCACCTCGCTGACGGTGAACGAGGTCGAGGGCTGCGACTTCGGCATCAACTTCATCCCGCATACCCAGGTCGCGACGACCTGGGGCGATGTGGCGGTGGGCCAGCGGGTCAATCTGGAGATCGACACGATGGCGCGCTATGTCGCGCGGCTGCGGGACTGGGCGTGATGCCGGGCCCCGCCTTGCCAGGGCCGGGCCACAACGGCGGGCCGACGATGGAGCCCGGGGCGAGCTGGCGGCGGCACTGCTGGGGCCAGGCGCGGCGCGATCTGTTGCCGCACCTGCCGATCGAGGTGCTGCGCACCCGCGTGCGGCGGGCGAAGGAGCTGGGACTGGAGTATCGCACCTATGCCTCCGTTCGCGCGGCCTCGGGACATGACGTGGTGGCCTTCCTGTTCTCGTCGAACGCGCTGCGGGTGTTCCCGGGGCAGGCGATGCCGGAAGACCGGGTGGTGAAGCTGGCCGATCTGCGCGCGACCCGGATCGGACTGGCGCAGGGCCGGCTCGCGCCCGAGACGCTGCTGCAGGCGGGGCAAGGGCAGGTGGATGCGGCGCATCCGGCGCCACTAGCGCTGGCGAGCTTCGCCGAGGCGCGGGCGCGGCTGCGCGCGGCGCTGGGCCGGCTGCCCGCCGATGGCGTGCTGCTGGTGGGCGATGCGACGCTGGAGGCCGAATGGTGCGCCGCGGGGCGGCTGGCGGGCTATGTTCCGGCTGCCGCCTATTTCGGTCGTTGATCGCCGTTACAGTGTCGAACCATGCGGGGCGGTAAGGCGCCGGGCCAAGAGCCAGCATAGCACCGCGATTGCGGCGCCCGCGATGCCGTCGACGAGATAATGCCAGCCCAGAAGAACCGAACCTATCACGATGATAAGGGCGAAGACGGTCATGACGACGCCGGCCCACCGCGCATAGGTGAAAGCATAGAGAGTTAGGACCATGGTGCTGGCGACGTGCATGCTTGGCAGCGCGGAAATGCCCATGAAGGGGCCCTCGCCGATATAGCCGCGCCAGAGCATGGCCTGAACGTCCAATGCCATGACCGGGCTAATCTCATGCGAGGCGGCGAGCTTCTGCATCAGCGGGGCGAAGCGGTCGCCGTAGCCGAGCAACTCGTAGTAGACCGGCCCTCCCGAGGAAAAGACGGTGGCGAGCAGGTTGCCGCCCACCATCCAGGTCAGGATGAAGGCGAGGAGGAAGGTGTTCCGCGCATGCATCTGCGACCGGGAGAAGCAGGCGAGGAAAAGGATGAAGTAGAGGAGCAAGGCCCAGGCGTGGTAGAAGCCGTTGATCACCGTTACGATGTATGGATGCCCGAACAGGGGCAGCAGAAGAGTGTAGGCATCGTGGCCGCCGAGCAGGGCTGCGTCCAGATCGGCGAAGAGTTGGTCCCAAGAGAAGGGGTTGAGCAGCGGTAGCACGGCCTTGAAATAGGCGAAGCTGCTGCAGAACAGTGTGAAAGCCGCAAAGGCCACGACGCCGGAGTAGGGTGTCTCGCCGCCGGCGACGATCGTGCGGATATCCTTCAGCACCCAGAGCAGCGGTCTCGCGGGCCGCACTGCGAGCACCATGTGGATGACGCGCCACAGGAGCAGGACAAAGGCCGCCACAGGCAGCAGCAGGGTGAGCACATTCGCGACCGTCTTTAGCACTTCCTTGGGAAAAGGCAGATCGAAGGCCGCGGCGAACAGGAACATCGAAGCCATGTGCAAGAGCACGAGCCCGACCATCCATCGGTTTTCGCGCAGGGCAGCCATAGGGATGCTTTGGGGGCGGCCAATGGCCGTGATCGACATCATCCGTGCTGCTCCGCCTTTTCGGTCTTGCCGAGGAAGCCGGGCGAATGCGGCATCAGCGCGGCGAGAAGATGGAAATTGCCTGCGCCGGGCGGGGAGAGGTCACTTTCGCGCACAGTCATTTCGCGGTCGCGCCAAGGCGAGCCTCTGGCCTTCGGGCGCGTGGCGCGCTATTGCGGAGCGCATTCCGGGGAGCCAGGCGATGACCGACATGTCCGACGACTATTCCAACGCGATCTCCTCGATCGAGGAGATCATCGACGATGCCCGCAACGGGCGGATGTATATCCTTGTCGACCACGAGGATCGCGAGAACGAGGGCGATCTGGTGATCCCGGCGCAGATGTGCACGCCTCAGGCGATCAATTTCATGGCGACCCATGGTCGCGGGCTGATCTGTCTGGCGATGCCCACGGCGCGGATCGATGCGCTCGGGCTCACGCTGATGCAGCCGAAGAATTCCAGCCGTCACGAGACGGCCTTCACCATCTCGATCGAGGCGCGCGAGGGGGTCACCACCGGAATCTCGGCGGCTGACCGGGCGCTGACGGTGGCGGTCGCGATCGACCCCACGAAGGGTGCTGCCGATATCGCCACGCCGGGGCATATCTTTCCGCTCAGGGCGCGGGATGGCGGGGTGCTGGTGCGTGCAGGCCATACCGAGGCGGCGGTCGACGTGTCGCGGCTGGCGGGGCTGAACCCGGCCGGGGTGATCTGCGAGATCATGAACGACGACGGCACCATGGCGCGGCTGCCGGACCTGATCAGCTTTGCCCAGAAGCACGGGCTGAAGATCGGCACCATCTCGGACCTGATCGCCTATCGCCGCCGCCACGACAATCTGGTGGCCGAGAAGGCGGTGAAGCGGGTGACCTCGGCCTTCGGCGGCGACTGGCTGATGCGGGTCTTCGCCGACGAGACGCAGGGCGCCGAGCATGTGGTGCTGTCGAAGGGCGACATCACCTCGGGCGAGCCGGTGCTGGTCCGGATGCATTCGCTCAATCCGCTGGAGGATGTTCTGGGCATCGGCCCGGCGCATGCGGGCGATCTGCAGGGCGCGATGCGGCTGATCGCCTCCGAGGGGCGCGGCGTTGTGGTGCTGCTGCGCGACACGACGATGAAACTGGCGATGGATGACGAGGCCTCGCCGCAGACGCTGCGGCAATACGGGGTCGGCGCGCAGATCCTCTCGGCGCTCGGCTTGTCGAAGATCGTGCTGGTCACCAATTCCAAGGCACCCAAGGTCGTCGGGCTGGAGGCCTACGGCCTGTCCATCACCGGCACCCATACCATCACGGAGGGCTGAGCCATGGCCGCATCTGAAACACATTACACCCTGCCGCTGCCCACCTTCGACAAGCCGGTGAAGCTGCTGATCGTCGTGGCGCCCTACTACAAGGACATCGCCGACGATCTGGTGGCGGGTGCCAAGGCGATGATCGAGAGCTGCGGCGGAACCTGGGATCTGATCGAGGTGCCCGGCGCGCTGGAGATCCCGACGGCGATCTCGCTGGCCGAGCGGCAGTCGAACTTCGACGGTTTCGTGGCGCTGGGCTGCGTCATGCGCGGCGAGACCACGCATTACGATACGGTCTGCAACGATTCCAGCCGGGGGCTGATGCTTCTGGGGCTGCAGGGCTCCTGCCTCGGCAACGGCATCCTGACGGTGGAGACGCGCGAGCAGGCGGTCGTGCGGGCCGATCCGGCGGGGCAGAACAAGGGTGGCGGGGCGGCAGCGGCGGCGCTGCATTTGATCGCGCTGTCACGGAAATGGGCGGGGGTGCGCAAGGGCATCGGGTTCCGCCCGGAAGAGCTGCGGCTGGCAGGAAAGACGAACGCATGACGAAGCCCGACAAGCGGCAGATGAAATCGGCCTCGCGGCTCTACGCGGTGCAGGCGCTGTTCCAGATGGAAAGCTCGGGCCAGACGGTCGAGGCGGTGGTGCGCGAATTCGCCGATCACCGCTTCGGCGCCGTCTACGACGAGGAAGAGATGCTCGAGGGCGACGTGGAGCATTTCCGCCGTCTGGTCGATCATGCGGTGAACCGTCAGGGCAAGATCGACCAGATGACCGATCGGGCGCTGGTGGCGAAATGGCCGATCGACCGGATCGACCCGGTCTTGCGCGCGCTGTTCCGCGCGGCGGGCGGCGAGATGCTGGAGCAGGAGACGCCGCCGAAGGTGGTGATCAACGAGTTCGTTGATATCGCCAAGGCCTTCTTCCCCGAGGGGAAGGAGCCGAAATTCGTCAATGCCGTGCTCGACCACATGGCACGCGAGGCCAAGCCCGAGGCCTTCGGGCTGCTCTGAGCCCGCGCCGGGAACTTTGCAGGCCGGTTGCGGTTTGGCTCCCGACACCACGACATGTCCTGGCGCGCGATCCTGCCCTTTTGGCAGGGGGTGCGGCGGGTGTTGACGCAGCCCGTTTTATCGAGATTGTGATGGCGGGTTGCGCGGCAGGCTGTATCGTGTCGCGTAAGGGGGTGCCGTCATGCCGAAACTTGTCCGTCTCTATATCGTCAACGTGCTGATCGGCTTCGGGCTGGCGGTGGCTTTCGTGGCGCTGCTGGTCTGGCTGGATGTGGCGGGCCTGCAGCATCTGGTGCTGGAGACCGAGGGCGGTTGGCTCGGCGGGGCGATGCTGGTGATGTTCAATGGCGTGGTCTTCGCCGGGGTGCAGTTCGCCATCGCGGTGATGCGGATGGCCGAACCCGAGGAAAAACACCCCCCGCGCGGCAAATTACGCTTGTCACAAGCACGTGAGCCTGTTCTTGTTCCGGTAGCCCAATCCGGGCGAAAGTGGAGGGGATAGCTGATTAGACGCATTAATTCAGACAATTAGTTTCATTTTCAGCCCGTATTTCCCGCTTAAGTTGTTGCAGTTTTGCGACAGTTTTGGCCATCGACCGTCCAAAGCCGACGGTTCTGCCCCCTTTTCGGAACATGGTTTCGGTCTTTTCGTTGTCACCCCGGCAGCCTTGCCGATCTGTGCAGGGCACCGCGAACTTCGCTTCGAAAGGGACACACCATGAAAGAAACTCTCCGCTTCGCCGGTATCTCGGCCGTGGCGCTGCTGCTGGGCGGCACCGCCGCCTTCGCGCAGGTCGGCACCATCACCGGCACGCGCGCCCTCGATGAGCGCATCGAGGACATCGAAGAAGATGTTCAGGAAGACATGGAGAACGCCAACGACTCGTTCCGCTATGGCAGCCCGGAATACCGCCCGGGCCTGTCGGGCAGCGCCTCGATCGGCTACTCCGGGTCGGACGGCAACACCGAAGACCAGGACTTCACCCTCGGCGCGCGCCTGCGTTACGCTCAGGGCCAGTTCCTGCACAACCTCGGCGTCGCCATGGAATATTCGGAAACCGACGGCGACAGCACCGAAGAAGACACCTTCATGGTGTATGACGGCAACTACTACCTGAACGACCAGTTCTACGTCTTCGTGCTCGGTCGCGCCGCGACCGACGGTCTGGCCGACGAGGTCAACCCCGATGACGACGTTGCCGTGGCCGACAAGGTCAAGACCGACGCCTTCATCGGTGTGGGTCCGGGTTACCGCGTCATCAACACGCCGGATCTGGCGTGGCGCGTGCAGGCCGGTATCGGTCTGAGCTACCTGAAGTTCGGTGACGACGAGAGCGAGACCGAGACCGGCTACCTGGCCTCCTCGCGCTTCTACTGGAAGTTCAACGAGAACGTGTTCATGACCAATGACACGGACATCCTCGACTCCGACACCGCGCTGCGCGTGAACAACGACTTCGGCATCAACTTCAAGATGACCGACGCGTTCTCGACCCGCGTCAGCTACCTGACGGACTACAACGAGGCCCGCGAGATCCGCACCGACAACAAGCTCGGTGTGTCGCTGGTCTACGGGTTCTGAACCCAAACCTGAGACGATCTTTTTCATAGACCTGGGGCAGGGAAACCTGCCCCTTTTTTTCATGTGCGCCGCGTCGCGGGGCAACGCCTTTCAGGCGGCAGGATGCCGCCCGGGGATCATGGGGGAGAGAGGAAAGTGGCGGGATCCGCGGCAGCCGTGGAAACGTGAATTTCCCGAGAGCCTGAGTGTTCAGGTTGGTCGCCAGATACCAGAGCCAGGACCCTGACAGAGCCAGCTCCCTCGGAGATGCTTATCGGCCACTGGAAAAGGGCTTCGCACGAGAGGGGCAGAACCCGCCACCGCTCAATCTAGGGCGCGGGACCGCGGGGCGCAAGGGGCTGTGCCGGGGCGCGAGGTGCTGGACTTTTGCCGCCTCTCCGCTAGCTTTGCCCCTCGTTCCTTCGGCCCCCCATTTTCCTCGCCCGCCGCTCCGCGCGGCGCCGCGCAGACAGCAGGTATCCATGCCGCCGCTTCCCTCCGACAGCACCGCGCTCGTTCAGGTGCGCACCCCGACCTACAAGCGCCCCGAGATGCTGCGGCGCTGTCTGGGGTCGCTGCAGGCGCAGACCTGGACGAACTGGGTCTGTGACGTGCAGGACGACAGCCCGGATTCCTCCTGTGCCGATGTGGTGGCGGCGATGGACGACCCGCGCATCCATTACCGCCGCAACGAGCCGCGGCTGTTCGCGTCGAAGAACATCGACAGCTGCTTTTCCCGCAAGAACCCGCGCGACGCCGACTACTTCTGTCTGGTCGAGGATGACAACTGGCTGCTGCCGACCTTCATGGAGGCCAACATCGCTCTCGCGCGGCGCGAGAATGTCGAGGTGGTGCTGCGCAACCAGCTGGTGGAGCTGGACAGCGGCACGCCGCAGGCGCGGCTCAGCGACTTCGGGATCATGGACGACAAGTTCGTCGAGGGGCGCTACGAGCCCGGCCAGTTCCGCCTGTCGCTGATGGCCGATATCGGCATGTCGCATGGCGGGCTGTTCTGGTCGCGCAAGGCGAAGTCGGATTTCGAGATCGGCTTTCCGGTCAGCGCCACGCTGCAGGAATACATGCGCACCTATGCGGTGGAGGAGCCGATCTATGCGGCGATCGAGTCGCTGGCCGTCTGGGCCGAGAACGGCGCGGGGACGACGCGCGATCTGGGGGCGGGGGTCGGCTATCTGCGGCGCGAGCTGGATGTGAAGCGGTCGATCGCGGCCCTGCAGCAGCGGGCGTGGCAGCGGGCGACGCCGCAGGATCGCGAGGGCTTCCTGATCTCGCCGCGCTTCCGCTATCCCAAGGCAGACCGGGCGCGCGGCATGGTGAAATCGCTGACCAAGCTGGCGGTGGGCGATGCGCTGCCGGCGAAGGAGCGGGCGCGGCTGGTGCTGCGCGGCGGGCTGATCCGGGCGGCGGGGCGGATCGAGCCGGGGCTGCAGGAGTTCTTCCGCTCGCGGGGCGCCTGAGCCCCGGGCTGGACACCCGTTCACCCTTCGTTCATAATCTGGCGATGCAAATCGCTCCCTCTCTTCCGCCCGACGGCATTGCGGGCCTCACCCCCGGCCAGCGGCTGGCGCGGGGGGTATGCCGGCATCTGCGCGGGCATGACTTCGTCAGCGTGGTGGAGCTGGTGCCGGCACCCGGGCTACGGGTCGACGTGATGGCGCTGGGGCCGCGGGGCGAGATCTGGGTGGTGGAGTGCAAGTCGAGCCGCACCGACTACCTGACCGACCGCAAGTGGCAAGGCTATCTGGAGTGGTGCGACCGCTTCTTCTGGGCGGTGGATGCCGAGTTCCCGACCGATCTCCTGCCGGACGGCACCGGCCTGATGATCGCCGACAGCTATGACGCCGAGATCCTGCGCATGGGGCCGGAGGGGCGCTTGCCGCCCGCGCGGCGCAAGGCGCTGACGCATGGCTTCGCCCGCCATGCCGCCGCGCGCCTGCACGGGCTGCGCGATCCCGGGTTTACTTTCGGCCCTTAGGCCCCTTGGCCGGAGCGGCGCCCATGGCGCGGGCGCGTTCGGCGGCGGCGCGCAGCTCTTCCGCGATCTCCTCGGCCTCTTCCGGTTCGAAATCCAGCGGGATGTCGATCCCGTCGCCTTCGATATAGATCCGCACCATCCCGAGCGTGGTCGGCCCGATCTGAAGGTTGGTCACGCTGTCGCTCTGCTTGTCGATGCCCATGGTCCGTCTCCGCTGGCTGTGGGGGCGGGGTAGCGCCGAATGCGCCATGTGGCAAGGCATCTTGACTTGATCGGCGGCGGGGAATGCCGTCTGATGACTCAGGGGGAGCCATCATGCGCACCGCATCCGGGGTCGAGCTGCGGGATCTGGCGATTGGCGACGCGGGCTGGCTCATCGCCCGCCATGCCGAGACCTATGCCGCGGAGGAGGGCTTCGACATCAGCTTCGAGGCGCTGGTGGCCGATGTGCTGGCCCGCTTCATCCGCAGCCGGGACCCGGCGCGGGAGCGCGCCTTCATCGTCTGGAAGGACGGGCGGCGGATCGGCTCGATCTTCTGCGTGCGGCTGACCGACGAGATCGCCAAGATCCGCCTGTTCTTCCTCGAGCCCGACATGCGGGGCCGGGGGCTCGGCCGCGATCTGTTGCAGACCTGCATGGGCTATGCCCGCGACAAGGGTTACCGGCGGATGGAGCTCTGGACCCTCGAAAGTGCCCATGCCGCCGGGGCGCTCTATCTCTCCTCCGGCTTCACGCTGGTGACCTCGCATCCGACCCACGCCTTCGGCTGCGAGGTGGTGGAGCAGGAGTGGGAGATCGTGCTTTAGCCGAGGCAGTGCAAATCATGCTCTTGCAATCCCGGGGAAGCGGCGGTAAATCGCGCCTCAAGTGCCGATGTAGCTCAGTTGGTTAGAGCACTAGATTGTGGATCTAGGGGTCCCCCGTTCGAGCCGGGGCATCGGTACCATTTCCCTGATATTGCTGGACCAAACGCCGTCGCGCGTGGAAGCGTCTTCGGTGTCTTGCGTGGCGAATCCCGAGGTTTGTGCCGGCGGGACTTCCCTTTGCCGTGGCAACGGGGTCAGATCGGTCGATCTCCCTTGCGGAGAGGCGATGACGGGAAGACCGGGATGACCCTGACGACGACGCCGTTCCCCCTGACCTGCGGCCCGGTGCGGCCATGACTGGCGCCGAGGCCCTGCTGCGCCGCCTGTTCGACCGGGCGGTCGAGGCGGCCGACCCGATGCGCTCGCTGGCGGGGCATCTGCCGGAGCGCCCTTCGGGCCGCGTGGTCGTCGTCGGCGCGGGCAAGGCCAGTGCGCGGATGGCCGAGGCGGTGGAGGCGGTCTGGGGCCCTTGCGAGGGGTTGGTGATCACCCGCTACGGCCATGGCCGCCCCTGCCGCGGCGTCGAGATCGTCGAGGCGGCGCATCCGGTGCCGGATGCGGCGGGGCAGGCGGCGACGGCGCGGATGCTGGCGCTGCTGGAAAGCCTCGGCGAGGCCGATTTCGTGCTGGCGCTGATCTCGGGCGGGGCTTCGGCGCTGTTGGTGGCGCCTGCCGAGGGCGTGACGCTGGAGGAGAAGCGGGCGGTGAACGCGGCGCTGCTGGCTTCGGGCGCGCCGATCGACCGGATGAACACGCTGCGCAAGCATCTGAGCCGGGTGAAGGGCGGGCAACTGGCGGCGGCGGCGCATCCGGCGCGGATGCTGTGCCTGATGATCTCGGACGTGCCGGGGGACGACCCGGCCTTCATCGGCTCGGGGCCGACGGTCGGCGATGCCTCGACCGCCGAGGAGGCGCGGGCGGTGCTGGAGCGCTGGCAGGTGGCGGCGCCCGACTCGGTGCGGGCGGCGCTGGCGCGGCCGACGGGGGTGGTGCGACCGGGCGATGCGCGGCTGGCGCGGGTGGAGAACCGGATCTATGCCGCCCCGGCGCAGTCGCTGGCCGCCGCCGCCGCGCTGGCCGAGGCGGAGGGCTACGAGGTGCGGCTGTTGGGCGATGCCTTGGAGGGCGAGGCGCGCGCGGTGGCGGCGGTACAGGCGGCGGAGGCGTTGCGGATCGCCGCCGAACTGCGGCCCGGCGACCGGCCGGTGCTGCTGCTGTCGGGCGGCGAGCTGACGGTGACGCGGCGCGGCGATGGGGTGGGCGGGCCGAATGCGGAGTTCTGTCTGGCGCTTGCCGTGGCACTGGAGGGCGCGGCGGGCATCCATGCGATTGCCTGCGACACCGACGGGGTGGATGGCGCGGCGGAGGTGGCGGGGGCGGTGATCGGGCCCGAGACGCTCGCCCGCGCGCAGGCGCTGGGGCGCGACCCGGCGGCGGCGCTGGCGGCGAATGACGCGCATGGCTTCTTCGCGGCGCTGGGGGATCAGGTGATCACCGGGCCGACGCTGACCAATGTCAACGATTTCCGCGCAGTGCTGATCGCGCCGCCCGGCTGAGGCGCTTGCGCGGCGCTGCGGGCTCTGGTCTATCTCGGCGGACGAGGGGGGAGGGGCCATGCCGGGAACTGCGGGCGGTATGCGACGGGCGGCGGCGGGCGCGATGCGCGCCGCGATCGTGCTTCTGGCCCATGCGATCACGGCAGTGCGCGGCATCTTCCAGGGTATCGCGCCGGAGCCGGTGCAGCGGGTCTATTTCGCCAATCACGCCAGCCACGGCGATTTCGTCCTGATCTGGACAGTGCTGCCGCCCCGGCTGCGGCAGGTGACGCGGCCTGTCGCCGGGGCGGACTACTGGCTGGCCTCACGCCTGCGCCGCTTCATCGGGCGCGAGGTCTTCGACGCGGTGCTGATCGACCGCAACCCCGCTACCCGCAGCGCCGATCCGGTGACCGAGATGGCTCTGGCGCTGGATGCGGGCGCCTCGCTGATCGTCTTTCCCGAAGGCACGCGCAACATGACCGAGACGCCGCTGCTGCCGTTCAAGAGCGGGCTCTACCATCTGGCGAAGGCGCGGCCCGGGGTCGATCTGGTGCCGGTCTGGATCGACAACCTGAACCGGGTGATGCCGAAGGGCGGGATCATCCCGATCCCGCTGATCTGCACCGTGACCTTCGGCGCGCCGCTGCATCTGGAGCCGGAGGAGCCGAAGCAGGCGTTCCTCGATCGGGCGCAGGCGGCGCTGCTGGCGCTGTCGCCCAAGCATGGAGAGACCGCATGACCTCGGCCCACAGCGATCTGGCCTGGCTGCTGGCGGGGCTCGGCTTGGTGCTGGTGCTGGCCTCTGCCATCGGCTTCGTGCTGGAGCGGCGGCTGTCGCCCCAAGGCGGCAATGCGGTGATCGAGAACCTCAACGCAAGGATCAAGGCCTGGTGGGTGATGATCGCGCTGATGGCGGTGGCGCTTCTGGCGGGCAAGACCGGGGTGACGCTGCTCTTCGGGCTCTGCTCCTTTGCCGCGCTGCGCGAGTTCGTGACGCTGACCGACACGCGGCGCGGCGATCACTGGGCGCTGGTGGTGGCCTTCTTCCTCATCACCCCGCTGCAATACTGGCTGGTCTGGACCGGCTGGTACGGGCTCTGGTCGATCTTCATCCCGGTCTACGGCTTCCTCTTGATGCCGATCCTCGCCGCCGTGCTGGGCGATACCGAGCGCTATCTGGTGCGGGTGGCCGAGGTGCAATGGGCGCTGATGGTCTGCGTCTTCTGCATCTCGCATGTCCCGGCGCTCCTGTGGCTGGAGATCCCGGGCTATGCGGGCCGCAACGTGCTGCTGATCGCCTTCCTCGTCGTCGTGGTGCAGGGCAGCGACGTGATGCAATATGTCTGGGGCAAGCTCTTGGGCCGCCACAAGATCGCGCCGCGGCTCTCGCCCTCGAAGACATGGGAGGGGTTCCTGGGGGGCGCGCTCAGCGCAATGCTGATCGGGGCGGGGCTCTCATGGCTCACGCCCTTCACTGCGTTGCAGGCGGCGGGGATGTCCCTGGTCATCGTGCTGATGGGGTTCTTCGGCGGGCTGGTAATGTCGGCCATCAAGCGCGACCGCAAGGTGAAGGACTGGGGCCACCTGATCGCCGGGCATGGCGGCTTCATCGACCGGCTGGATTCGGTGATCTTCTCGGCGCCGATCTTCTATCACCTGACGCGCTACTGGTGGACATGAGCCGCCCCCGGATGGAGACCCCGCAATGACCGGCAAGACCGACCGCCGCCCCCTTGCCAGCCGCGATACAGGCTGGGCACGCTGGCTGACGCGGAAGCTGGCGGCGACCTCGGTGACGCCGAACCAGATCTCGATGGCGAGCATGGTGGCGGCGGCGCTGGCGGGCGCGGCCTTCTGGGGCGTGGCCCACGCCGAGGGCGCGGCGCGGGTGCCGCTGCTGCTCCTGGCGGCGCTGGGGTGCCAGCTGCGGCTGCTCTGCAACCTGATGGACGGGCTGGTAGCGATCGAGGCGGGGCGGCAGACGGCGGATGGCGCCTTCTGGAACGAGTTTCCCGACCGGGTGGCGGATCTTCTGATCCTCGTCGGGCTTGGGCTGGCGGCGGGTCTGCCTGCGCTCGGCTGGGCAGCGGGCGCGCTGGCGGTGCTGACGGCCTATGTCCGCGAGCTGGGCCGCGCCTGCGGGCTGCCTGCCGATTATTCCGGCCCGATGGCCAAGCCGCAGCGCATGGCGGCGGTGACGCTGGCCGCCGTGCTGGCGGTGCTGGAGCCCTTGTGGCGCGGGCAGGGCGATGTCTTGGCACTGGCGCTTTGGCTGATCGTTGGCGGGACGGCGCTGACGGCGCTGCTCAGGGCGCAGCGGATGCTGGCGCAGCTGCGGGCGCGCTGAATGGGCGATCTCGCCGCCTACGGGCTCTTGTGCCTTAGCGCGCTGGCCTCGGCCACGCTGCTGCCCGGCTCGTCGGAGGCGGCGCTCTTGGGGCTGCTGGCGGCGGGGCAGGGGGAACCCTGGCTTCTGGTGCTGGTGGCGACTGCGGGGAATGTGGCGGGCTCCACGGTGAACTGGTTTCTCGGGCGCGGCATCGCCTCGGTGCGCGACCGGCGCTGGTTCCCGGTCTCGCCCGCGGCGTTGGCGCGGGCCGAGGGCTGGTACCGGCGCTTCGGGGTGGCGACGCTGCTGCTGGCCTGGGTGCCGGTGGTGGGCGACCCGCTGACGGTGGTCGCGGGCATCTTCCGCACCGATCTGCGGCTGTTCCTCCTCCTCGTCACGCTGGGCAAGGCCGCGCGCTATGGGCTGATCGCGCTGGCCTTTCTCGGCTGGTCGGCTTGACACTCCGGGCGCAAGCGGCGCTGATCGGGGAAAGACCCCGGAGGCACCAATGACCGATTTCACCGCCGAACTCGAAGAGCGCCTGCTGCGCTACACCGTCCTCGACAGCCAGAGCGACGAGACCTCGGCCAGCCAGCCGAGCACGGCGATCCAGCTCGACATGGCGCGGCTTCTGGCCGAGGAGCTGACCGGGATCGGCGCGGCGGAAGTGCGGATCACCGACTACGGCACGGTGCTGGCGACGATCCCGGCCACGGTCGAGGGCCTGCCGGTGGTGGGGATGCTGGCGCATGTCGACACCGCGCCCGCCTATCGCGCGACGGGAGTGAAGCCGGTGGTGCATCGCGGCTACAACGGCGGACAGATCGGCTTTGCCGATGCGCCGGCGCTGGTGCTGTCGCCCGAGGTCTCGCCCTATCTGGGCGAGAAGCTGGGGCACGATATCGTCACCGCCAGCGGCACGACGCTGCTCGGCGCCGATGACAAGGCGGGGGTGGCGATCCTGATGACCGCGGCGCGGCATCTGCTGGCGCATCCCGAACTGCCGCATGGCGCGATCCGGCTGGCCTTCACCCCGGACGAGGAGATCGGGCGCGGCGTCGATCCGCGGCTGCCGGAGGATCTGGGGGCGGATTTCGCCTATACGCTCGACGGCGGCCGGGTGGGCGAGATCGAATACGAGAGCTTCTCGGCCGATGGGGCTGTGGTGACGATCACCGGGGTTTCGGTGCATCCGGGGATCGCCAAGGGCAAGCTGGTGAACGCGCTGCATCTGGCGGCGAAGCTGGTGGCGACGCTGCCGCAGGCGACCAAGACGCCCGAGACGACCGACGACCGCGAGGGCTTCCTGCATGTCTACGAGATGGGCGGCACGGCGGCGGAGGCAACGGTGAAGCTGATCCTGCGCGACTTCGAGCGCGAAGGGCTGGCCGCCAAGGGCGCGCTGCTGCGACAGGTCTGCGATGCGGTGCAGGCGACCGAGCCGCGCGCCACGGTCGTCTGCGAGATCCGCCCGCAATATCGCAACATGCGCTACTGGCTGGAGCAGGACATGACCCCGGTCGAGCTTGCCCGCGAGGCCTGCCGCGCCGAGGGGATCGGGCCGGTCTCGGTGCCGATCCGCGGCGGCACGGATGGCTCTCGGCTGACCGAGATGGGCGTGCCGACGCCGAACGTCTTCACCGGCATGCAGGAAATCCACGGGCCGCTGGAATGGATCAGCGTGCAGGACATGGCGGCTGCGACGCGGGTCTGCCTGCGGCTGGTCGCGCTGGTTACGTCGAAAGGCTAGGGAGGGTCGGCGGTTCTCCGCAGGCTTCCGCTCATCCGGCCCGGCATCAAGCAGGGTTCCGCCCATCCTCGCGGATTGGGCGGAACATCCCTCTCCTCCCGGCGTCTCTCGTCGCTACATAGGAAACAATTCCGCCTCTGCGGAATTGGTCAGCATGAGAGAGAGGGAGCCTGCCATGCCGTCTGACGCTGCACGCCTTGCGCCGCACCTCGCTGCTGACCGCCGCAGCGCCCCGCGCGGGGTCTGAGATGTCGTTGTTGCGCAACTTCCGCGGCGAGGCCTCGGTGGCCGAACTGGTGGTGCCGACCCCTTGGGACACGGCACCCGCTCCGCAGCGTCCGCCGGTCTGGCGCCGGCTGCCGGTGCTGATTGTTGCCGCGGGAGCGGCCTATCTGACCGTGGGCCTTGCCCTGACGCTCGGGCCGGAGCTGCGCGGCGAGGTGACGAGCTCCGACGCGGAAGCGCCCGCGGAGCTGGCAGAGGTGCCGAGCGATCCGGTCGGATGGAGTTCCGGCGAGACTGCAGGGCTGGCGGAGCCGTCGGCTGATGTCGGACAGGGGGCTGGTGCGCCCTTTTCTCCGGGGGCGGAGGACTTTGCCGCGATGGAGCCTGCGCCTCTGGCCGATGCCGCCGTCGAGCCGCTGCCGAGCGTCTCTGACGATCTGGTGCCCATCGCGCCGACGGGGGAAGATTTCGCGGCGGCTGAACCTGCCGAGGCTGCGCCTCTGGTCGATCCCACTGTCGAGCCGCTGCAGGGCGGGGCTGACGATTTGGTGCCTGTAGCGCCGACGGGCGAGGATGTCGCGGCGGCTGAGCCCGACGAGCCTGCGCCTGTGGCTGATGCCGCTGTTGTGCCGATGGAGGGCGGCGCCGACGGTCAGGCGCTCGTGACCCCGGACGAGGAAGACCTCGCGGCGGTTGCCCCTGCCGAGATCTCGCCTCTTGCCGATGCGGCTCCTGCGCCGATGCAGGGCTCTGCTGAAGATCAGCCATCGCCCACTGCAACGGAAGAGCTGGCGGCAGTCGACGTTCCGGCGCTTTCCGATCTTCCGCCCGCCCCGCCTGCGGCTGCTCCGCTGCAGAGCCGGGTGAACGATCTGGCGGGGGCTTCCGCTGGCCTCGATACCGAGGCCATGGCGGCCGTCGACCCGGCGCTGCAGGCCGAGGCGCCCTCGGGGCTGGCGATGCCTTCGGCCGCGGCTCAGGCGCCTGCTGCGCAGCCTCTGCCGCCTGCACCGCCCGCCGAGCCGCCGCAGGTGGTGGCCTTGGCGCCTGCGATGCCGGCTCCGCCGGTGGCTGCGACGATGGAGACGCAGCTTGCGGCCCTCTCCGCGCCGTCCCGCCTCGCGGCCCTGCCGCGCCTGCCGGAACCCGCTGCGCCTGAGCCGTTGGCGCTCGATACGCAGCCGCCGTTGCCGCGCCTCGCCTACGCACTCGATCCGGCGGCGCCCGAGATCCTTGCCCCTGCGCTCGACTTCCCGGCGGAGATGCCGCGCGCCGTGGAGCCCGGCGCGACGCTGCCGTGGCAGGCTCTGGTGGAGCCGGAGCCCGAGCCCGTGCTGCCGCAGGAGCCGCCCGAGGCGCTGGCCGAGGCCGAACCCGCCGCGGAGGCCGAGGTGGCTGCCGCTCCGGCCGAGGACAGAGCCGCCGCAGCGGTGGAACCCACCGGCTATTCCATTGTGGTCCATGCGCAGGGCAGGCTTTTCGACGATGCCTGGGCGGCGCAGTCGATCCTGTCGCAGGCGGGCTATGATACGCAATTCGCCCCGGCGCGCGGCGTGCGGCAGAATTCGGTGCGCTATTTCTATCCCGAGGATGCCGACGAGGCCCGCGCCGTGGCCGAACGGCTGGGCGTCGGGCTGGTGCTCCGGATGGACATCGTCACCGCGGCGCCGCCGGGATCGCTGGAGGTCTGGCTGTCGGATTCGCTGGGCCTCCCGGCGGACGAGACCCGCGCCGAGGGCGTGCGCGGCGGGCGGGCCGGGCGGATGGCACTGCGCTAGGCTCGGGCGCCCCCGGAGGGAGCGCCTGAGCGGGTTGTCAGGCGCGCCGAGCGCCCGACAAGGCCGTCAGAGCCGGGCGCGCGCATCCTTCCGCGCCAGACGTTCCAGCAGATAGCCCACCTCCGCCAGTGCCTGCGGCGAGAGCTTCGGCCCCGGGCGGCGCAGCGCGTCATGCGCGATCAGCCCGCGCCGCATCAGCACATGCTTGCGCACAGAGAGCCCGATGCCCGGCTGTTGCTCGTAACGGATCAGCGGCAGATGGGCGTCGAAGAGGTCATGCGCCGCCTCGCGCTCGCCCGCCTCCTGCAGATCGTGCAGCGCCACCAGCATGTCGGGGAAGGCATAGCCGGTCATCGAGCCACCGGCGCCGCGCCCGGCCTCGAAATCGAGGAACAGCCCGCCATTCGCCGTCAGGATCGAGAAGGGCCGCAGCTCGCCCTTCGCCTGAAGCGCCCTTAGCGCCGAGATCTTCTCCAGCCCCGGCCAATCCTCGGCCTTCAGCATGACGCAGGAGGGATGCGCCTGCATGATCCCGGCGATCACCGGCACCGACATCTGCACCGTCAGGGTCAGCGGATAATCCTGCAGCACCCATGGCACCTCCGCGCCCACCGCCTCGACCGCCTGGGCGAAATAGGCGGCGATCTGTTCGTCGGTGCGCAGATGCGGCGCCGGGGCGATCATCACCCCGGCGGCACCGGCCTGCATTGCCTCCTGCGCCAGCGCGCGCATCGCGGCAAAGCCGGGGGCCGAGACGCCGACGACCACCGGGATGCCCGCCCGGCCGATCACCCGGCGGGCGATGGCGCGGGATTCCTCGGGCTCGAGCTTGGCAGCCTCACCCATGATGCCGAGGATGGTGACGCCCGCGGCGCCGCTGTCGCGGTAGAAATCCACGAGCCGATCGAGCGAGGCGAAATCGACGCCGCCCTCCGGCAGGAAGGGCGTCGGCGCGATGGGGTAGACCCCGCGGGTGCTGGTTCCAAAGCTCATCACGCCTCCGGGTTGGCGGCTTTGAACGCGGCATAGCGCGCCTTGGTGTCCTCGTTCATCGGATAGAGCCCGGGCAGCTCCACCCCGCGATCGACTTCGGTCATGATCCAGGCCTCCATCCGCTCCTGCTCCGGCGCCTCGGCCAGCACCGCGTCGAGCATCGCCCGCGGGATCAGCACCGCGCCATCCTCGTCCACCACCACGATGTCGCCGGGGAAGACCGCGACGCCGCCACAGGCGATCGGCTCCTGCCAGCTGACGAAGGTGAGGCCCGCGACCGAGGGCGGGGCGGCGATGCCGCTGCACCAGATCGGCAGGCCGGTGCCGAGAACCCCCGCCGCATCGCGCAGCACGCCGTCGGTGATCAGCGCCGCCACGTTGCGCTTGGCCATGCGGGCGCAGAGGATGTCGCCGAAGATCCCGGCATCGGTGACGCCCATCGCGTCGGCCACTGCGATGCAGCCCTCGGGCATCGCCTCGATGGCGGCGCGGGTGGAGATCGGCGAGGCCCAGCTGGCCGGGGTCGCCAGATCCTCGCGCGCGGGCACGAAGCGCAGGGTGAAGGCCTCGCCGACGATGCGCGGCTGGCCGGTACGGATCGGCCTGGTGCCGCGCATCCAGACGTTGCGCAGGCCCTTCTTCAGCAGGACCGTGGTCAGCGTCGCGGTGGAGACTTTTTCAAGCGTTGCGACGATTGCGGGATCGAGTGCCATGGGACGTCCTCAAGCAGGAAGGAAGCCCGCGCGCAGGCGGGCAGGGATGGGCCTGTCCTTGCCCATGCCATTCTGGCATTGGAAAGGAAATATGCATAATGCTTGGTTCAGAAGACAGGTCTGCTTATGGATACCCGATTTCTCGACAGCTTCCTCGAAGTGGTGGATCGCGGCTCGCAGGCCGAGGCGGCGCGGCATCTGGGCATCTCGCCCGCCGCCGTGGCGCAACGGATGCAGGCGCTTGAGGCCGAGATCGGCGTGCCGCTTTTTATCCGCGTCGGCCGCCGGGTGCAGCCGAGCGAGGCGGGGCGGGCGATCTATGCCCAGTGCCGCCGCATCGTCGGCGAGGTGCGGGCACTGCGCGGCCTGGCGCAGAGCGATGCCACCGTGGGCGAGCTGCGGCTGGGGGCGATCTCCACCGCGCTCACCGGGCTGCTGCCGCCCGCCCTGCGCTGGCTGAAGCAGGGGATGCCGCAGCTCGACCTGTTCCTGTTGCCCGGCACCTCGCCCGAGCTGTTCCGCCAGCTGACCGAGGACCGGATCGACGCGGCCATCGTGGTGCGGCCGCCCTTCGAACTGGCCAAGACCTACAACTGGTGCAGCCTGCGCCACGAGCCGCTGCGGCTGATCTGCCCTGCCGACATGGCCGTGACCGACCTGCGCGAGACGCTGCGCCGCGAGCCCTTCATCCGCTACGACCGCAACAACTGGGGCGGGCGGCTGGTGGAGGGCTGGCTGCGCCGCGAGGGCCTGCGCCCGCGCGAATGGCTGGAGCTCGACTCGCTCGACGCGATAGCGGTGATGGTGAGCAGCGGCCTCGGCATCGCCATCGTTCCCGACTGGGCGCGGCCCTGGCCGGAAGGCCTGGCGCTGCAGGTGCTGCCGCTGCCCGGCCCCGAAACCACCCGCGAGATCGGCGCCGTCTGGCCCCGCGGCTCGGGCGCCGAACGGCTGGTGCAGGCGATGCTGACGGGGCTGCGGGCGGGGGAGTGAGGTGGCGGAAGCGGTGGGATTCGAACCCACGTGTGACCAAAGTATCACAGTGTGTCCTTTACACATTTCCAGTAAGCATATGATAAGATTGTATTACATTGAATTGCCAGCGCTTCAAGTGTGGCGTATGGAGGCATTCTAGGTCCAATTCGGTTCCAATAACGTGTCCAATAAGGACCCAGCACATGGCATATCGACCCCGCAAGGCTGACTACATCAAGGTCCGCGCCGGACGCTACTACTACCGCCGTGCCATCCCGGAATCCCACCGCGAGCTATTCGGTGGCAAGACCGAGTGGGTCATCGCCCTGACGGGCTTGAGCGACACGGAACGCCACACCGAAGCCCAAGTCATCGCGGCGAGGCATAACCGCGCGTTGAGCATGGTGAAGGGGAGGGACGTCGAGGCCCCATCGGACGCCGCCATGATCATCATCGACCTTCAGCCGGACGGCTTGCCCCTCACGGGGCCACAACCCGAGCCGCTGACTTTTCTCCGCGATGGTCGCGTGGAAGCTGTCCACCGATACGCTGTCACCGACGATGCTCGCCTCCGCCGTCAGGCGGAAGGTGAGGGCCTGTTTGTCATGTCGCAAGAGGAAGCCCGCAACCAGTTGAATTGGCAAGCGGCGCAGTCGGCGTCAGCCGAAGGCACGGCCCAAGATCGCGAGATTGCCGACCTGAGGATGCAACTCGCCGCCCGGAAGATCGAAGACGCCGCCGCCGCCACGGGATCGACCGAGACATTGCTGTCGGTGCTACCACGTTGGCGAGAGCGGAAATCGCAACAGCATTCGAGCTGGCGGAAGCACGTCCAGTACGTCGAAGACTTCGCAGCGCTCCATGGTGATCTCCCACTCTCGTCAGTGACCGCGCGACACGTGGACGAGTACATGGCACACGCGCAGGCACAGACGTACCGAGGGGTACCACTCAGCCCCACGTCGATCACCAAGCGCTTGGATACCATCAAGGCGCTGATGGCCTTCGCGAAGAGAGCTGGCTACATCACCACCAACCCAGCGACCGACATCGCGCCGCCGAAGGATACGCGGCCCAAGGTGCAGCGGAGCTGGAAGGCGCTAACGCTGCCAGAGGTTCGATTGCTGGTGGCGGCGGCGTCCGCGCGGTGGGCGGTGAAGAGTCCGCGCCGTCATGACATGGCGACCGCTCTACAGATCCTGATCTGGTCCGGCGCGAGAGGCGAAGAGGCTTGCCAACTCCGGCGGAGCGACGTGGACCTAGAGCGCAGGGCGTTACGGATCACCGACACGCCGGACGATGATGAAGAAGATGAGGCACGCCCGCGCCGGATGAAGAACGCGAACAGCGTTAGAGAAGTGCCGATCCACAGCGCGCTACTGCCAATCCTTGCCGAGCACCTCCAGCGGCACAACTCGCACCTCCTGTTCCCAACCTTCGAGCCGAGGCTGTTCGATGCGTCGGCTAACGCCGACCGTGGCTTCCAATTGGAGAACAGAGGCCGCTACTCTAGGCCAATGTCGCGGGAATGGTCCGAATACCTCCGGGACAAGGTGACCGCCGACCCAAGGAAGGTCCTGTACAGCCTGCGGCACTCGTGGGCAGCGGAGTCCCGGCGGACGGGCATGCCGGAGCACGTGCGCAATGCAATCATGGGGCACGTGAACGACAACCCACACGCTGCGAGGTACGGCGGTGATGCCGACTGGCTGGCGGTTAAGCAACGCCACCTTGAAGCGATGATCTGCGCGTAGGCGTCGCTACAGGCCCCCTCCGTGGGCAGGGGCACCAATCCTCATACCGATCAGCGCTCAGCCTCACAGGTCGCTCCTGTGAGGCTGTAGGCATCGCCACGGTGCCTACACCGTCTCGGTAGGCCGAAGGGTCACGACGTTGTCTCCATGATCGACAATGAGCGAGGCCAGCAGCTCTGTGATGCGGGAATTCACCCATGAAAGATTTTCCACGGTTGCGACGCTCATTGGCTTGAGGCTTGCGTTAGCAAGCTGGTGCGCCAGCCTGATGATTTCCTCGATATCACCTTCCCGAATCATCCCATTCTCCTTGTTGCTCCGTAGCTTGTACGCGAGGGCGTCCCGATTCGGCGAGGATAGACTGCCTGACATTTACTATGAATCTGTAAGGTAGATTTCAGCTTGAAGCGGAAATTACCTATTGCGTCCAGAATGTTATTGTGTGGCGACTCGGTCGCAGTCCATTGCGGAATGACCCGTTTCTTCCCGGCTGCTAGGAGATGCTGACGGCATCTGATATAACGTAGGAACAGTGCAATTTCTGGCGTCAAGTGTGAAAATGACCCGTTCGGTCGATTTCCTTTACATTCGCGTCAGAATCTGCCAATATCATCTTATGAAAAGTCAAGAGGAAATATCGATGAAAACGAAACCCACGGTCCCCGTCCGGTCGAGCGAAGAGCTAGGGCTCGTTCTGACAATGGCAGACATCGCCGCAAGCGTTGGGGCGAGTCTGGCCCAGATGAAAAACCTTCGGACGCTAACTGCTGCGGATATCCCCTGCTTTCGGGCTGACTCCCGGACTCCAACCGGAAGATTTCTCTACTTTCGCGTCGGCGATGTAATTCCGTGGCTCCGCCGCGTTATGAATCGATTGACGCCAGAACAGGAGCTTTCTTTGATTAACGCCTCTTCTCCGTCAATCCCAACTCTCTCACAACACAACCCTTACAAGGAATACCACCATGCCTGATATCCAAGTCGTCAAGAGTAATCTCCGCTTTCAGCTCGACCGTAAACTCAGCGAAGCTGGCATGACGTCGCCCAAGCATAGAGACTTTGCAATCGATTACCTTTTTGCAGTCCCGACTCCATCAATGCAGGCGTTGTTTCATGCGGTTCCGGACACGGACATGAATGATATCTACGCCGAGGTGGCTCAAAGTCAGGTCGTCCGCCAGATCAACAGCGCGCGCGCGGTTACCAGCGCGGCGGAAATCCTCGCGAAATCGGCCCAAGACTTCTCGAATCTCCCCCGGAGCGAACGCATCGCGGCTTGGCGGGCAGCGGGCAACCGTTAATGTTCTCGGACATGCAGCTAATTCCCAGCGGATTGGGCCGCACCACACCCGAGGCGTCCAAGCTGGCTCGGGCACGATCTCTGCGGATTAGACGTTTCCTCGCCAAAAGAGATACGCTCACCGCGACTGAACTGGAAGAAGAAGCCGAACGTCTCGCTTTGGAAGCAGCGGCGATCATCGAGTCAAAGGGCGGGCTGACCGCCCGGACCGGCCCGATCCACTAAACCTCCGTCAAATTGACTGAAGGCAATCAAGGGGCATCCGCCCCATTAAGGAACCATGTCATGACCGCTACCAACGCCGACACAAGGCAAACCAAGCTCTTCGATGTCCTCAACGGACTCGGCGCGCTCAGCTGGGTTGTACACGATATCTCGCAGTCTCTCTCGCCAGAGGAAGCCGAACGACTGAAAAAGGGGGTCGCGGCGTTCAAGAAGACAGTCCTGGCCTACGTCATCCCTGAACCTGTCACCGTAAGATACCTCCCAGCAGCCAAGCGTAAAAGAAAGACCACCGAATGATCTTCTCAAGCATTGAAACAGCGATCCTCATTTCAGCCATGGTGACGGCCCTCAGCCTCCCGTATGGAAGCGCGCCGACGACGCGGGCTGATCGCCAGAAGATAGAAGCGGTCTCGCTCATGGTCGAGGAACCCACGTACGCCGCCGCTGTCTACGGATTGGCGGATGCGCTTCAAGCTCATCTGAGTAGTATGGATAGAACAGACTGGACCGCTGATGTCCTGCAAATCCACAAGGCGGCGGATAGGCAGTATTCTAAAGGTACCATTGAATCAGCGCTCCGCCTGATGGGAGCCGGAAAGCGTGTCGAGAGCGGGAAACTGTACTCGACACAACCGCTCGCCGTCATGACCATAACGTCTTTCCCCTCCACCCTATTTGACTTCCAGCCCGAATAGGCCCCGCCAAAGAAATGGGCGGCGAGATTACTCCCGCCGCCCCATCACTTCGCCAGTCTCCACCACAAAGACCTTACACCAAGAGCCTAGCCTGAACCGACCGTGCCCCTGATAAGAACGTATCAGACTTCGATCGGAATTGCAAACTTACACACCGATAGGATCGCCCGAAATGACTGATAATACTAACTTCGACTTTGAGGTAATCGAGGAATCGACACCGGCGCAGTCCGCAGAAGTTGAGACGACACCAAAGGAAGGTGACAAGCCAGCCAAGATTTTCGATGCCGTTCTCTACGGCAACGAGACGCCTGCCATGGCGGAGCTGCTGAACAAGACTGCGTCGCTGCTGATCGGCGAATTGTGGGGCGCACGTGACCGGCGCAACACGCAGGACGAGGGATGGAATCCCATCGAAATGCCGTGGACGTCATGGATCGTCGGTGGCGAGGGCGACAAGAATACCCCGGCTTGGGGCTTCTCCCGTCTGCCGGTAGGCAAGCAGAAGGAAGGCTCCTGCGTCGTACTTGGATCGTCCATTGGCAAGGCTCGCAAGGCCAAAGCCATGGAAAACATGTTCGCAATGGGGCTGGACATTGACTCTGGTGCGCGTCTTGATGATGTTATTGAAAATCTGGAGAAGCTTAATATCTTCACGCTTATCTATACTTCATTCAACCACGGTAAGCGCGGACTGCAGCTTAAAAGGGATGACGTACTCCGCAAATTGAAGATCACTTCTGATCCGACGTTGATCGAGATCAAGACGTATTTGATGCTCCATGATAAGAACCGTTATGATGACGATTTTATCTCGCGGATCACCATTAAGAATGGCAAGAAGCAGGTAAAAGATGGTGTGGTAATCGAGCTGGACACGCCACCGCTCGAAAAGTTCCGCCTTATTTTTCCGCTGGCGGAACCTGTTAATATCGTCTCGCTTGCCCAGACCCATGAAGCGGCTCTGGCTGTTTGGGAGGATTCGATTACGGGTCTGGCCCAGAACATGCTTGGTATCCATTTCGACAGTTCTTGTTCAGACCCCTCTCGCTTGTTCTACACGGGTCGTCGTCCGAAAGATGCCGAGGATTATTACTGTGCAATCGTTCAGGGTGATCCACTGAAATTCAGCGACGTTGTTCCGATGAAGAAGGCGCAATACCTGTCAACGCGTATGGCTCAAAACCCGTACGAAATGGCTGGAGCGGGGTGCGGGATTGAAGTCTCGCCGGAGTACTTTACGCCTTCTGGGAAGTCCCTCAACGAGTGGCACGCGGAGTACAAGCAGCGGTTCTTGATTGCTGACCTGATCGAAGCAGTTTGCCCTGATCGTGTCCGGCAGCATGGATCAGGCAAGATCGATATCGAATGTCCCTTCGAGGATGAGCACTCGAAGCCGGGTGGCAACGGATGCATGGCCATCAATT
The DNA here is from genome assembly GCF_057657095.1 of Cereibacter sp. Soil_C_27. NCBI lineage: Bacteria > Pseudomonadati > Pseudomonadota > Alphaproteobacteria > Rhodobacterales > Paracoccaceae > Cereibacter > Cereibacter sp. Soil_C_27. The sequence goes on from NZ_JBDGJD010000005.1 coordinate 253,468, forward strand.
GCGAGGATGGTGCATATGACGTCTGGGTCATCTCGTGTCGGCACGACGCCTGCGCCGGACGCAAGAGCCTCGCATACTTGGAGGCGGCATTGCGGCAGGGGTGGTTCCCTGAGGAATTGCTTTACAACGATGACTTCATGCTGCCACCCGAAGACTCCGATTACATGACGGAAGATGATGCGCCGGTGGTTGCAACCGGGGCATCAACCGTGGCGACACCCGGAGTAAAAGCCGACAGCGAATTCGAACCGGAAAGGGATTGGCTCCGTCCGAACTATAAAACAAAGTACGGGTTTTTCACCATCAAGGAAGGAGATGACTGGGAGCCAATCTGTGGCGTGTTCGATGTGGTCGGCCGTTCGGCTAACGCCGACGGGACTGAAACTGCAGGCCGCATCATCTCCTTCGTCAACGAGAACGAAAAACGGGTTGAATTGACGCTCAGCCGCGCCGCGATTTATGGAGACCCCAACGCGATCCTGACCATGTTGGCAAACCGGGGCCTCAAGCTCGCTAGCGGCGGAAGGCAGCAGGCAGGGCGCGTTGCCGAATTGCTGCAGAGCATCACGCCCAAGCGCTTCATCGCCACGGTCCCGTCCGCCGGTTTCATTCGGGATGAGAACGGAGACATCACGAGCTTTATGACGCCGACGGGTCTGCACCTCACCGGGGGCCGCAACGTGCCACCTGTGCGCCTGTACGAGGGCACACAGGTCGAAGTCGTGAAGGCGCGGGGTACACTGGCGGGCTGGCAGGTAGCGGCGTTAGCCGCCACCAAACAGGCGGACACGAACCCCCACTTCCTGCTGAGCCTCTGTGCGGGCTTCGCTGGTCCGCTGATGGGCATCTTGGGTGTCTCACCATGTGGCATCACGCTGTCGGGACGCACCAGCAAGGGCAAGACGCTGTCGCAGACTCTGGGGGCGTCGGTCTGGGCATCACCGCAGGCAGGCCACGGTCTTTTGTTCGGATCGAACACGACGCCGAACGCCATGGAAGACTTGTCGTTGCGGGGGAATGAAACTGTTCTCATGATGGATGAGATCGGGGCCATGAGCGACAAGAAAGCCCTTGAAGCGCTCCTGTTCCAGATTGCGCAGGGACGCTCCAAGGCTCGCAAGTCCGGTCGCAACATTGGTTTGAGTGCTGGTTGCGACTTTAAAACCTTCGTGGTCTTTTCGAGCGAGAATGGTCTTCGGAACGAGATCAAGGACGCTGGTGGTCGCTACCGCGCCGGGACGAGCGCGCGCTTCTGCGATGTCGATGTGACAAGCGGAGAGACGGTGGACGCGAGCGTCATCGCAAAGTTGGAGTCTGTGAAAGTCAACTACGGGCATGCGGGGCCAATCTACGTGGAATACCTGCTCAAGTCCGCCATTGATCCGGCGCGCCTTCAGCGCGAGATCGACGCCATCGCCGTATCTCTGACCAGCGCCAGCAACTCGGCGATGCTCCGGGCGGCGCGGGTGTTTGCCCTCGCCCAGCGCGGCGGAGAACTGGCCTGTGACGCCGGTATCTTGACCGACGTCGAAGCCGTTCGCGCGGCGGTCAAGAAATGCTGGGTGGCATTCTCAGGATCGGAGGAAGCTGGGGCGACCAGCAGTGACAACCTGCTCGACAAGGTCGCATCGTTCCTCAACGGCAACATGGACCGGCGCATCATCGGCGAGGGGACGGACAACAGCGAGTCGCAGGGACGCCCCATCGGCTGGTATGACGATGAGTACATCTATCTGGACTGGCAGCAACTGGATAACCCTGCGGCGCTGGGGATCGACTTTATCAAGCGCGAAGAACTCTGCAAAGTGTTGAAGGAGGCTGGTGCACTCGACAAACCGGCAAAGGGCTACCCCCACTCCAAGATGCCTGCGGTGTTCGGGCGGGTAGGCGTCGCGGACGGGCGGAACGTCAAGAACCTGCGGATTAAGAGAGATGTCGTCGGTATCTAAAAGGTAGCTGAGACGGCGAGTGGGATGAGGGGTGCGTTAGCGCCCCTTTTCCATTTGTAGAGGGGTGCGTCAGCACCGTGGTGGGCTGGGTGCGTCAGCACCGTGGTGGGCTGGGTGCGTCAGCGTGGTGGGTTGGGGCGACCCGTGGGGCGACCTCCACCCCACAGGTCGCCCCAGAAATTCCCCTTGTTTTGTTGGCTTGGGGCGACTGGGGCGACTGGGGCGACCTAAAGTTGTGGCCCAGAGCAATAGCGCGCCAGAGCCTCCCCTGCGTGGGGGCGAGCATCGGGTGAGACAGGCTTATTAGAAAGGTATCTATATTATTTTATACTTAGGTCGCCCCAGTCGCCCCAAGCCTTATTTTGTTGACGATTAGGTCGCCCCAAAGGGTCGCCCCAAGGTCGCCCCAAGGTCGCCCCAAGGTCGCCCCAAACCGCCGGTGCCCAGCGCGCTGCGGCTTTCCGCCGCACCATCGGCGGAGTTGCATCCACGCTTCAAGCGGTTGCATTCCACGGTCGAGAAGTTGCGCCCCGCCCGCCAAATGTTGCACGGCAACCGCGTACCGGACCCGAATACGCGACTAAATAAGTCGTGTATTCGGGTCCGGTCGTCAGAATGGGGCGGAAGTGCCTGCCGAGGATCGACAATGCAACTCGAAATAAAGTTGCACTGTATGATTGCACCGCGCAATTTTATTACGTCATGAAAAAGGCCCCCGAAGGGGCCATTTCGGGGGCGCTGGGTGGATCAGTAACCGCGTGGGCGCAGAAGGCCCCCATACTCCATTTCACGCGCGACCGTTTCCCGAATCTTACCTTCAAACGTGGCGTCTATAGTCTTGATGATCGAAGCAGACACCGCCTCGCCGTCACCGGCATCCGCTGTAACGTTGATGGTGTTCTGCATGCTGACCGAAACCGCCAAGCTGCCTCCACCTTGGTCAGCCCCGCCCAGTTCGACCGGAATCTTGCGGCCTTTGCTGAGCGGGATGACTGCCTCGTTCGGGTGGAGTACCGCAGGGATGCCGGAGGTGTTCGGCGTACCCTGTGCGAAGTGCGGTGCATTGCGGAACGCTGCCGGAGATACCAGCCCCGATGACATCGGCTTGCCGTCGCTGTAACCACCTTCGGAGAAGAACCCCGATACAAGCCCTACAAGCGAGCCCAGAAAGCCGCCGCCTGCACCCGCCCCCGCTGCACCGCCAGCGGCGGGCAAGCTGCCCAGCGTCGCGCCAGAGAGAGCCGCCTGCATCATCTGTGCCGCCTGCATACCCCCGGTGACGATACCGGTCTGCATCGATGCTGACGCCGCCATACCAGCGGACTGAATCGCAGCCGCTTCCTTTGACCCGCCGCCAAACACCGAACCCTTGATGCCCAGCGCATCGGCACCGAGCTTGATCGTTTGCTGTGCAAGCACCGACGCAATCTGCGAGCGCAATTTGTCCGCCAGCCCTTTGGCGTCCATACCATCGCCGGAGAACAGAGACTCCAAGGAACCCTGGACTCCTTCCACGAGCGCCATTTCAATCGCGCGCGAGCCTTCGACCCACCCCGGAACCGTGGCAAGGAATTCCTTCAGCGGATCGTTAGCGGCCTTTTCCAGTGCCGCAGCTTGCAAGCCCAGCGCGTCGATCTGAGCCAGCACTGTCATGTTGGCTTCGCCGACCTTTCCGCCACCGACTGCCATGGCTTCCGCATACAGGCGAGCCGCCTCTTCTGTGCCGTACAGCCCGGATTGCAGGTAGCCCAGCGCGTCGTTTTGCACTTTCGTCGAGGCCAACGCCTCCGTCAGCTTGTTACGCAGCTCTTCCGCTGGAGTCTCTTTTTTACTCCCACCACCACCACCGCGCGGTTTCGGAGGTTCTTTCCATTCTGGCAAGCCGTAGGATGACTCGCCACCAAACTCTAGCGTCCGCCCGGTCCCCACTCCCGCGTCCGGCGCTCCCGAGCTACCAAAGCCAAGCCTTGGCTTCGCCTGAGGCGTCCAAGCCGATTGCTTGGCGATAGATGCGGCAAGGCCTGCGCTGATACCCAGCCAGCCCGCAAGGTACTGTGCCTCCGCCGAAGCATCGGCAATGCCCCCTGCCATGTTGGTAGTAGCTAGCGCTGCCGCCGCCTGCTGCGATGCTTCCAACGGCCCAGCGAGCTGCAAGGCGGCGACAGCGGCCTCGCCCGATGCCTTTGCCGCGTCATACAGCCCCGATGGAATCGCGCCAGCCTTGTCTCGCACGGCGATCAGGGTCCGGTTAACTTCGATCAACGCTGCCGCGAACTGCTCTGGCCCACGCGCAGCTCCAAGCTGGTCGAGCGCCAGTTTCGTCTGGTGAGCTTCGGCTTGGGTCATACCAAAGTCACGCTTCAACTCTGTCAGGTGCTGAGCCACCACCATCTCACCACCAGCGGTATTCTGCATCTGGCGGATAACGGCGAGCTGTGATGTTAGACCGGAGAGATTGCCGGTCACCGTCGATGCGGCGCTGCTCAACGTTCGCATGGCGTCGAGACGCTCAAGGCCTGCAAGCACGTTGTAGAGGTTCCGAGCCTCGCCCGCCTGCGCTCCAAACTGCGCCACCAAATCAGCACTGCGCGTCTTGGCGCGGTCGAGGCTGGACTCGTAAGAGCTGAGCGAACCCGTCAGGCCTTCGACCGATTTCTTGAGCGCCTCTGCCCCGCCGGATGCCTTCATCAGAGCTGGCAGGATGGCGGCAGTGACGGCGACGGCGGTACCGGCGAGCGAACCATACAGCGCAAGCTTACCGGCGAAACCAAATGCCCCCAGCAGTTGTGGGAGCTGCTGGGCGAAGGCCGTGGTAGCCGACCCCCCACCAGCGATCTGGACGGCGAAGTCTTGGACTTGGAAGCTGGCATTCGTCGCAGCCTGCCCGTAGCGGCTCAGGTTCGCTCCACCAGTGGCAAGAGCGGTGTTGGTGGTGACCAGCCCCCGTGCTGCATTCTCCCGAGCCGCAGTGGCCTGCTGAGACGTGAGGATGCCACGCTCCTCCGCCCTTGTGATCTCACCCAGGGCGACAGCGTAACGCTGGCTCTCCGCATACAAGGGAATGTACGCCGCTCTGAGCCGGTCAGCTTCGACGGCAGCGTTCCGCGTGGTACGAGCCGCCTTTTCCTGAATCTCTGTCTGCTGACGCAGACCCGCAACCTCGTCAGCGAATCCAGATCGACCGACCCGGACATCAAGGCCTGTCTCCACTCCAGCCAGTCCGGATTTAAGCCTAGTAAGCTCCGCGCTCAGTTTCTGGATACCCGACGTGTTGCCCACGGCATCCAGCCTCGTGCCGAGATAGGTTGCCTCGCGCGACGACGTACGCAGCGCCTGCGCTACACTGAGCTGGAGCCGGGTCAGTTTGGCGGCGTCGCTCGCTTGTCGTGCGGCACTTGCGGTGACCTTAGCGGTTGCCCGCTCGTACTCGGCAAGGGTGTTGAGACCCGATTTGTCGATGACCGGCGTCAGCCGGAGGTTAGCTGACTTGTCTTTCAGCTTCGTAAACGTCCCGTCGGTTTCTCGGTCGAGATCGGCGACGGCTTTCTTGATAGCCAAGACGGCTGCTGCGAATTGAGCAGCGCCAGCCTTCGCGGCGCTGGCGTCGATCTTTAGCGCGAGGCTGTGTACTTCAGACATGGTGGTGGTGCTTTCGGTCTTTAAGGTGAGGTAATAATGTAATGATATCACATCACGTATGTCCGACCTACTTGCCGCGCCAGAACGGTTCGGTACGCTTGAGAGCGAATGGAACGAAACAAGAACGATTCGTCATGTATCCACCTCGTGATCCCGTCCGCTGTCAACACATTTAGTTTCCGGTCTTTTTCGTAAAGCCCGTATAAGGCCTTTACGAATCCTGTAAGCCTCATCATACATAGATAGCTAACAGGGAGCACGTCATGGCCGTCTACATCTACACTCGCGTCTCGACCACGGACCAGATCGACGGCACCTCGCTGGATGAACAACTCCGCAAGGCGAAAGGCGCGGCAATGATGTACAGCGCCGAGGAACCCGTGACATTCACGGACGCAGGCATATCGGGCAGCATAGCGCTTGCAGACCGGCCTGAGGGGCGCAAACTTTGCGACATGCTGCAGCCAAACGATACTGTAATCGCTTCGAAAATAGACCGCCTCTTCCGCTCCGCCTCTGACGCTCTGGTGACATCTCAGGATTGGAAAGCACGCGATATACTTCTCGTGATTACAGAGTTCGGTGACAAGCCGGTCACAGAGAACGGCACCGCCCGACTCCTGTTCGGAATCCTCTCGATGACGGCTGAGTTCGAACGTGAACTGATCCGGACCCGTGTACGTGAAGGCAGGGCGGCAAAGAAGGCCAAGGGCGGGCACATCGGTGGCTCTGCACCCTTCGGATACCGCAAGGTCGGAGCAGGCCGTGGGGCCTATCTGGAAGCCGTACAGGCGGAGCAGGACGCCATCGCGCGGATGGTCGTGCTCAAGGGCGAAGGTGCGAGCCTCCGTGCCATCGCGGCACTGATCGAAGCGGAGTTTGGGTTCAAGGTCAGTCACGTCGCAGTAGCAGGCGCGCTAACGCGCGCGCAAGAAAGCAACTGACACGCCAAGCCGCCGATGCCGCACTTGCTCGCTGGGGCATGTAGGCGCGGCAATACATCAAGATGTCTTGGCCTGCCTCGCTCAACTGCGATGCGGTTTCACGTCGCCATGGCGACTTGACGATTTGGGGCAGACCGCGTGAGCGGAAACTATCGTTTAATATCAACGACTTATGGTACCTTAGACGGGGTACCACTCCCCGCCCGGTCCCGCCTGTAGTCACTGCGCCTCGGTCGCTGTGCAACTTCAACAATGTTGCTCCGGAGCATTTTCCGTAAAAGTGAATCACGGTCGCCCAGAATTTTTTCAAATTTCCGGACGATATTTGCTTGCCTTTTTACGACCCAGTCGAGCCGTCAACGCCTTAGCTCTCCAACGCCTGCGTAGCAGGCCCTACCATCGACCGCGCCTGATTGAGGGCGAACAACCGGGACGGAATTTCGTCGTCAGTCATCAAATTAGCCCGCCAATCATCGCCCCACCCGGATGCCTCAGCCACAGCCTCGTCCAATGTCTCGTGCGCCTTGGCCAGCCACGGTGGTCGCGCGTTGTACAAGTTGGTCAAGGTGCGCTTCCTCAAAACCACCTCGGCGTCCGGTGACATCGGCGCAAGTCGTAGAGGGTATCCGATTACAACCTCAGACTCCCGCCGGACGAGACTACGCACATTGCCACTCTTTCTTGTTCGGATATCTAGCCATTAGATGGCACTCATGTCGGCAATCGGATAGCAATGCCACCTAGACGAAACGACTGTTACGATTGCAGGCAGCTTACGAGATTGACGGGCTCTATACAAGCTAGTCGGCTTCCATTTTCCATCCCATTATATCGACCATCGCGGATGGGATAGTGACGTTCAGGATGTTCGACAGAATTAAATGGTCAAGGATGTATCCATCTTTGTCGTCTGCGAGATCGTCCATACCAGCAGCCTTTAAATGTCCGAAAATTGCCCCATCGCTTTGATGATAGCAGCTTGCAACCTTGGTCCAATGGAACATTTCCGTGTCGTTTTGATCGGGCGCGTTGAAAGCCAATAGCAGAGTTTTCGCAGCGAGCACACATTGATCGGAGAGGTTCGCAAGTTTCCAGAAGTGGAACTCTCGCGTCTCGTATGCGCGTCCCATCCGCGCCATATCTGCTGCATCCAGCTCGCCAGTCAACCAGGACAATTCGGCGGGTGACAACCTAGGCAATCGCCCGCTGAAGTCTTCCCAATACTCAAAAACGCCTTGAGCCATTTCTTTTCGCTGCGCGACGTCTGCATAGAATTCAGAGAATGGTATAGCACGATACGTGCGCCGCGCAGCCTCAACACTCGTATATGCGCTGGAAGGCGTCCCTATGCAGGTGATCAGAACGGCAAAAAGTAACGTTGCCCCACGTTGCCTAAACCGGTATGAGCCGACCGACCAATCTACGCTATCTTTAACCACCAGAAGCTTCAATTCTCATCTCCTCCGTCCCAGTAATCCTCTGGCTCAAAGACATCAACTTCCCCTAAATCGATCTCGCGAAATCGGGACTCAAGCTCGCACTCCAATAATTCAATATTCTCATCATCACTCCCGAGGTCGGATACAATCAGAGTAATTGTGGCCCGTTCGTAAAGTTCTTCATCCACTTCAACTGAGCGCCCCCCCATACCAACAGACTCTTTGTCAAAGCTATCCCAGACTGCAAAACTCATTTCGACCGTCACGCGGACGACAAGAACGAGGTTAAGGCTAATAACGAGACGAAGTTGTTTAGGTGTATCAGAATCAATGTTCTCAATTATGTCGATGTCAATCGGATTTGGCCATTTGATGTCTTGTAGTTCACCCGCCCAAGTGGATAGCTCGACCTCGCCATGAGTCGGATGAGCATTTGCCGCAAACTCTATGCGCTCTACGCTACGCCCTACTTGTTCGCGGACTTCTCTTTGCCCGTCACCGTCCGCAGAGAGCCACGCCACTATGGCCTTCCTAAGTCCCAACGGGGCGTTGGTAATAAGATTGAGCGCACGTTCTATTTCAGGAACGATGAATAACCTCTGCGATCTTTCGCAATAGGCCTTCCAGTCTCCATCGCTCGAAACGACTAAGAAGCTTGTGTCTCTTTCTGCAGCAGTGCGTTCGAGTGCATTTAGAGCAAGTGCATCCGGAAACTCATCTTTTTTTCGCCCCGACCCAAACGGTGGCTCTCCCGAGAAATAGGCATTAAAAAGAGTACGAGTATCCACTAGATCCGTATCAGCTAGAACCTCGCATCCTGTGTCGTGAATGTATTTCTCCCAGCGATCATGTGATGCCTGAATTGCCGTTTTACCGCCGGAAATCAGCTCAAGTAATTCATCGCGTTTCGGCGTGACTGTCTCAAAAGCAAAAATGGCCCTTCCTATTCCCCTTTTCGCTGCTGCCATAACTTCATTCGCAGACCTTTCAAGATGGGACAGGACTTCCTGTGCGACTGTCGCGGACAGCACAAAGTTAAATTGCTTTCCCTTTAGCGCCGACAGCGACTGCATTGTGGCCGAATTCAGTTGGAGGCGCTTCTGGTCGAATATGCTTGTATCGATAGTAATTGCGGTTATGCCGCCATCAGCAAGCATCGTCTTGATTTGCTCGTCTTCCGCTATTGGCATAATTACACTCTATCGCCTTCTATGGATGTCGATGATCGCTCTTCGATAGAGCCTTCTCCTTGACAGGGTATGGCCTACGCCCAGTCGTTTACAGTTGCAAGTTTCTGAAGGACACGGACGCGATTCCGGAAGGGAAACAGCGCCGTCGACACCGCGTCATGGCGCAACGGTGATCGCATGTGTATGCGGCAGTCGGCCGCGAACTGCTGAGGGCGAAGGTTCTTTAAGAGCAACGCAATTCTCGTGGACAAGGTGAGGCGCGAGTGCTGACCTCCTGAGTTGAGCAGGCTCCGGGGGTCAGGCTACGTTGTCGACCCCTTGGGGTCCCTTATGTGTGACGTTCGCCATAGATGCTGACGCTTGGCGGATCGTTGACTGTCGCATCAGGTGAAAATTTGCCACGGAGACCTCGGGAGCAGTTCACGAACGATAGGGAAGCCAATGCCGATCCACCAGCGAAGCCGAACGGTGACGAGTGTGGCCACTGGACCTGCGGTAGGGAGTGCTGGCGACAGCTATAGATCTCGCCCTACGGCTTGTGCGGAGTTACTCAAGTTCTTGGTACCTATACGAAATATGTCATCGTTAGAGGCCTCCGGGACGGCGTAGGGCAGTGCACCATAAGACCACCACATCCGCCGTCCCGTGACTGACTTGCCTCTTGCCCCGGCTACGACGAGGCCCGCATCCGCACCGCACGAGGCTTGCCAGCCTTCATTACCGTGACCCGTAGCAACTACGTACTTGTAGACAACATCATGCCACAAACCTACCGTACATCAGACGTCAGCTTGGTGAGGGTTCGATGATTTCTGATGGTAGTGAAGTCCAAGCGGGAGCAGGTGAATCCGGTCTACGGGAGCGCGCGCAGCCTGCAGGCCAAGCTTTGCGAGATGGCCCCGTATGGCACTTCATCGAGTCGGAGATTTCCATGGGGCTGGCAACGCTGGTTCTCTACGCCTTCTTCCGGGTCATAGCGTACGCTAGCGAGTACGTCGGAAGTGTACTGCCTCTGCATGATGAGCAACCTTCGCTGGTGATATCGTGGGTCTTCAACTGGTTCGGCGCCATTAGCATGTTAACTGCGTTTGTCTTCGTGACAATCTTCCAGATTGCCATCCTCATCAGAAGGTTGAGATCGCAATATAGGAGACCCCATCATGAGTGATGCTGTGATCAATCTCACCTTTAAGGCGACCGGCAAGGAGCCAATTAAATATCGCAGAAGGTATAAGCGTCCGGACTTTGGGGACGGCTTTGTTTTCGGCTTTGCGGTGCGCCTCGTGATATTTTTGATCGCCGGTTTATCCGGTGCCTTCCTGGCGATATTGTTGATCTGGCTAAACAGTTGGGAGCCTTCCCTCGTCGCAATCTTGCCGCCCGCCCTTATCACGGTCATCACCATCGTTGGCGGGGAGTACCTTCGGAACCGGCTTCTGGATCAAATACATCTGCTGTCGAGCAACGAAGTCGAAATTGAAATCACCTCAGAGGGAGTCAAAGCTTACGAGGCAAACAAAAGCCGTAAACCTGAGGTATCCCAGTACGCCCAGCCTCTCGTCGAGCCGCCCAGTCATTATCCAGACGCCTTAAAGCGTGCACTGGATTTATATATAGCAATTTCAAGTGGCATGCTTTTGTTGCCATTACTTTTGGTCGCAGCGTTCTTAATTTGGATTAGTGATGGTGGTCCGGTCCTCCAGAAGCACGCCCGTTTAGGCAAGAATAATCGGGTCTTCTATTTGTACAAACTGCGAACATTAAGATCAGATGCCGGTGAAGTTTTGGAGCGTTATCTCGCAGATCATCCAGACGCTTCCGGCGCAGATTTTAGTTTGAGGAATGACCCGAGGGTAAGCAGTTTCGGCGCACTCATGAGGTCGCTTTCTATTGATGAGCTTCCACAACTATATAATGTAATCGTCGGAGATATGTCTATCGTCGGTCCTGCTCCGAGAGCTATCGGAGAGAACAGCGATACATCCCACTGGTACGGCGCTGCTAATATAAGGCCGGGTCTGACCGGCCTTTGGCAATTATCTCGCAGCGAACATTTGCGGGATCGTGAAGCACTTGATCATCTTTACGCAGAGACGAGAACGCTCTTACTCGATTTGAAGATCATCGCGATGACCGTGCCCACCGTCCTTGGGTGGCGCTCCCTATAAGCCCGCGTCTTTTATCGTATCACGCCTACAGAGTCTGGTTCGCCGATTAAGTTAGGCCTAAATGAAACTGGGCTTTTGGTGCGTGATACCTAGCTGCCTCGCAGTGCCAGTGCCAGTGCCAAGTGCCGGTCCATGCGGATTGGCAGCCGGCGTGCACGGGAATGTCAACTGAGGAATTGTTCAAGCTTTTCCGAACTATGAGATCAATCTTGATCGGAGCGATGACTATGTAAACGGTTTGAAGGCGTTGTTTAAGGTAACGGGAAAGACCGGTAGCGTTGGGACTACGGCGTCCTTCATGATGAGGAGCAACAGCCTGCGGGCTGTGCAGATTGACGCTAGTATTCGCCACCTGACACGAGATACCCATGACGGCTATGAGCCCTTAGCGGACTGCAGACCCACCTCCAATATTGCGGGCGCGGCGAACGGCTCCGAACTTCGGGGCGGCCGCCCAACGTTTGACCAAATCCTGCGATGACTGACATTATACCGTGCTTGTCGCGACCCATCCAAGCTAACGGAGTTTAACCTTACTTCTTCAGCGCAATAAGTGCCGCTTTCTTGGCTTTGAGCTTGGCCGTTTTCTGGTCGTATATCTCTGCAAGCGCGTCTTCGTAGACATCCAACAAATCGAGGTAATCACCTTCAACAACGTCGTCGCCGTGTGTTCCGAGATTTCCAACAATGCGCATTGCAGTCATCGACTCGGCTGTGTCTACATCTTGTGACGCATTTTCAAAACGATCTATCCGTTCGAAGAGTGTGAGGCGCCGCAGTTTTCCGCTTTTGTCTGGTTCGCTCGTCGCAACACCTTGATCGTCAAGGACACGCTCAAGACTTGTGCGTAGTCTTGATGTTGATGCCGAACGATCTGTCCAAAAAAGTTGGAATGCCAACTTCAGTTCGTCCTTGACCTTCTGAGGTAAATTTTTGGCTATTGGAAAAAGCGGAGGAGCAGGGAACATGCTGGTTGGCTGCAACCATGTCGCGTATCCACTGTCCTCCGGTTCTCCATCGTATCCGTACTGACAATAGTGTTCAGCACCTGCGCGACCGCTGACCGCAACAACTTCACCACAACTTTCTTGGTCGCAGATCAACATGGTCGTGAATGACATTCTGATCCAGTCAGGGTCCCAATCATCTCTCCCATGTTCTCGTTTTGAATGATGTGGTTCAACTAGAACAACTTGGTTATTTCCACGCTGAACCCGCCCCTTGGTGCAACGCGGGCATGGATAGGAGTTGCTGAAATTTTCGTCGACGTGTCTCTGCCAAATGGACCGGTCAATTGCCATCATAGAACTCCGTTCCGTCCGTTAGTTTACGCTAATATCACGGTTTCTGTTTTCTCGCCAATTCGAAAAGGTGCCGTATCCGGTACAAGGCCCAGATTTGGTAAACTGGACGCAACCGTCGCTTAAGAAGACCCATTTCATCCCTCTTTTTTGAGAACGTCCGCTTCGCCCGCATAGCTGACCTTCGTCAATGATGGCGTTGGCGCGCGGGAACTATGTGTCAGACGGCGAGCACCTGTTGTTAACGCCTTGACGTGTTGCTTAACCGATGAAAAAAGCCCAACCGCGTCCGGTCTTCATAAGACGCAAGGTCATTGCGCGCTATCTTCTTCAGGTCCGCAAGCCCCACGTCAAGGATAGCTCTTTGCCGCTTGTAATATTCAGTATCATTGATCTCCGCTTCTAGCGCCAATATGTCCGTGATCATTCGTTCGAAGCGAGTATTGAAGCCCTCCGAAGCATGTATATAGAAAACGGACGCTTCCGAACGTAAGGACATCAGCGCGGCGTAGGCGCGATCCATGACGTCTTGCTTCTCGTCCGTACCGATCAGGAATGCGGCGCGACTAGCGAGGCGTCTGCACTCTAGTAGGAGGCTTAACAGCCGCCCGTACGACACATCACGCTTGTCCCACAACTTCTCCCGTGCGTATCGACTGCGTTCAGACACCATCGCGATGCGCGCCTGATGAGTCGTAAACAGAGCACCTATAATCACACCCAGGAGTGCGCTCCCAGAGTCACCAAGAGAAACCCACTGATCTACACCCATGCTTCTGACCTGCCGACGTTGATGATTCCACGGGACCAAGATACCGCCCAACCTACGGGATGTTGGGCGGATGCGAAGACTCATCTGTGCCGCTGGCTAACGTTGTAAACTCCAGGCGGGACCACCTGCTGCGCCCGGTATTGTGTCCAATAACGTTCCAATAACGTTCCAATAGGCTGACTCGAGGTTCTTGCAATTAGTTGTTTTTGCGAGGAAATATCGGTTTACGCGTGTTGGCGGAAGCGGTGGGATTCGAACCCACGGTGGAGTCTCCCCCACGCTGGTTTTCAAGACCAGAGCCTTAAACCACTCGGCCACACTTCCGGCGGGGCGAGGAGTAGTCGGGGCCGTGGGGGAAATCAAGCTATTCGGCGGGAGGCGGGGCGGTGGCGGCCTGGATCTCGCGGATGAGCCGGGCCTGTTCCTCGGCCTTGGGTTTCGAAAGCCCCGCGAGCAGCAGATAGGCCACCGGCGTGAGGTAGAGCGTCGCCACCGTGGCAAGGCCCAGCCCCCCGACGATGATCCAGCCCAGCACCTCGCGCGCCTCGGCGCCAGCTCCGAAGGCGAAGACAAGCGGCAGGCCGCCCAGCACCGTGGCGATCATCGTCATCATCACCGGGCGCAGCCGGATCACCGAGGCATCCTCGATCGCCTGCCGCACCGAGGCACCCTCGTCGCGCAGCTGGTTGGCGAATTCGACGATGAGGATGCCGTTCTTGGCCATGATCCCCACCAGCAGCACCAACCCGATCTGGCTGTAGACGTTGAGGCTGCCCCCCGTGAGCACCAGCGCGAAGATTGCGCAGGCGAGGCCCAGGGGCACGGTGGCCATGACGATCACGGCCGAGACGAAGCTCTCGAACTGCGCCGCCAGCACCAGAAGCACGATGACGATGGCGAAGCCGAAGGTCAGGAACAGGCCGGAGGAGGTCTCGCCCAGCGTCGCCGCCTCGGCCATCGGCAGGATGCGGCTGTCGGTGGGCAGGATCTCGGCGGCCAATGCTTCGACCTCGGTGAGCGCGGCGCCGAGCGAGAGTTCGGGCGTCAGGCTGGCGCTGATCGGCACCGAGCGCATCTGCCGCTCGCGGCTGAGCTCGGGCGCCACGGCGCGTTCGGTCAGCCGCACGAAGCTCGAGATCGGCACCATCTGCCGCTCGCCCTCGGCATCGGGGCCGCCCTGCACGAAGATCCGCTCCAGATCGCCGGGATCGTTCACCGGGTCGGTGGCGGAGATCATCTTGATGTCGTAGCTGTCGTCGTCGAGGAAGACGGTGCCGACGGTGCTGCCGTCGAGCACGGCCTGCAGCGCCTCGCCCAGACCGTCGATGTCGATGCCGAGGTCGGAGGCGCGGGCGCGATCGACCTCGATGAAGAGCTGCGGCTGCGTGGTGTCATAGCCCAGACGCACCTGCCCGAAGGCCGGGTTCTGCTCCATCCGTTCGACCAGCGCGCGGGCGCTGTCGCCCAGCGTGGCATAGCTGTCGCCGACGATGGCGAAGCTGAGCCCGTTGCCGGCGCCGCGGATGCCCAGCGAGTTCGGCTGAATGGCGAAGGCGCGCAGGCCGATGACGTTGCGCAGCGAGGCGGTGATCTCGGCGGCGATCTCCTGCTGGCTGCGGTCGCGCTCGGCCCAGTCGGCCAGACCGATTACCATGAAGCCGCGGTTGTCGTTGCCCCCCTGACCGGCATTGGCAAAGACGCTGACCACCTCGCCGCTGTCGCGCAGCGGCTGCAGCAGATCCTCGATCTCGCGCATCTTGGCGTCGGTATAGTCGAGCGCCACGCCCTGCGGCGCCTGGATGCTGAGCAGCACCAGCGAGCGGTCCTCGGAGGGTGTCACCTCCTGGCGTAGTGTGGTGAAGAGCATGCCGGCGGTAAGCGCGAAGCCCAGGGCTATGGCAATCACCACCATCGGTGCGTTCAGCGCCCAGCGGAGCGTGCGGGCGTAGAAATTCGACAGCAGCGTGCCGAGCCGCAGCATCGGCCCGGTCTCTTCGTGACCGGCCTCGACGCCGCGCAGCATGCGGCTGGCGAGCACCGGGCAGAGGGTGAGGGCGGTGACGGAGGAGAGCAGGACGGCAATGGCGAGGGTGAAGCCGAACTCGCGGAACAGCCCGCCGGTCTGGCCGGGGAGGAAGGACAGCGGGATGAAGACGGCGGCGAGCGTGGTGGTGGTGGCGATGACGGCGAAGAACACCTGCTGGGTGCCGAGCACCGCCGCGGCCCGGGCGCCCATGCCCTCGGAACGGCGGCGCACGATGTTTTCCAGCACCACGATGGCATCGTCCACCACCATCCCCGTCGCCAGCACCAGCGCCAGCAGCGTCAGGATGTTGATCGAGAAGCCCACCAGCCAGAGTGCCGCCAGCGTGCCGATCAGCGCCACCGGCATGGCGATGGCAGGGATCAGCGTGGCGCGGATGTCGCGCAGGAAGATGTAGATGATGAAGGTCACGATCAGCACCGACAGGATCAGCGCGATCTCGACCTCGTGGATGGCGCCGTTGATGAAGGTGGCGTCGTCGGAGCTGACGAAGATGCTCACATCCTCGGGCAGCACCTCCTGCACCTCGGCCACGATCCGCGTCACCTCGGCAGAGATGTCGAGCGTGTTGCTCTGCGCCTGCCGGATGATGCCCATGCCGATGCCGGTCTCGCCATTGGCGCGCAGCACCGAGGCGCCGGTGTCCGGCCCCATCGAGACCGCAGCGACATCGCCGAGCCTGACGTCGGGGGTCACCTCCAGCGCCTCGAACTCGGCGGGGGTGGAGATGGCGGCGGTGGTGCGCACCACGATGCTGTTGCGGTCCGAGCTGAGCGCACCGGCCGGGGCATCGAAGGAAACGTTGCGCAGCGTCTCGCGCAGGTCGGCCAGCGTCAGGCCGCGGCTGGCCAGCTGCATCTGGTCGACATCGACCCGGAAGATCGGGGTGCGGTCGCCGTAGATCTGCAGATCGGCCACGCCGGGGGCGGAAAGCAGGCGGTTCTCCACCAGATCCTCGACCAGCTGGGTCAGATCCTGCGGCGAGCGGGTGGGGGAGGTGACCGAGATCCGCATCACCGCCGATGCATTGGCGTCAGCCTTGACGATGCGCGGGTCTTCGGCGTCTTCCGGCAGGCGCCCGGTGATGCGGGCGATGGCGTCGCGCATGTCGGTGGCGGCGACGTCGATATCGACATCGTCGTTGAACTCCACCGTTACCCGGCTGGAGCCGAAGCGCGAGGAGGAGGAGATGGATTTCACCCCCGCCACCCGGCCCGCCGCGCCCTCGATCTCGTCGGTGATCTCCTGATCGATGGTCTCGGGCGAGGCGCCGTCGAAATCGGTGTTGATCGTGACGACGGGGCGGTCTACGTCGGGCAGTTCGCGCACCTCGGCGCCGAAGAGGGCGGCGAGGCCTGCCATCACGATCAGCGCGTTCAGCACGAAGGCGAGGATCGGGCGGCGCACGAAGAGCGCGGTGTTGGAATTGGCGAGCGCGCGTTCGTCGGGAGCGTGATCTGACATGGCGGCCTCAGGTCTTTGGGTTGGCCGGATCGCCCTCGGGCGCGGCGCTGCGGGTGACGGGCTCGACCTCGGAGCCGGGCCGGAGCGCCTGCACCCCCTCGACCACCACCATGTCGCCGGGCTCGAACTCGGCCCGGACCAGCACGGCATCGCTGTTCCTCTGCAGGATGCGCACCGGCAGCTGGCTCGCCTTGCCGCCGCGCGAGATCCAGACGAAGGCGCCGTCCGAACCCCATTGCACCGCCAGGGGATCGACCGCCGGATAGCTCTCGCCCTCGAGCTGCAGGGTGATCGAGAAGGCCATGCCCGAACGCAGCCGGTCCTCGGCATTGGGGATCGCCGCCTGCACCCGCAGGCTGCGGCTGGTCTCGTCCACGCGGTTGTCGATGGCGCTGATCGTGCCCTCGACCTCGGTGCCGTTGGCGGCAAGCGGCGTGGCGCGGACCGGCGAGCCGAGCCGCAGGCTGCCCACGACCCGCTCTGGCACGCGGAAGTTCACGATGACGCTGGAGCGGTCGTCGATCTGGGTGATCTCGTCGCCCGGGCCGACCTGATCGCCCTCCTCGACGGCAAGGATGCCGACCGAGCCGGAGACGGGGGCGGTGATGCGGTGCTGCGACAGCTCGAACTCGGCCTGCCGCAATTCCAGCTCTGCGGTGCGGAACGCGAGCTGCGCGTCCTGCCGCTGGATGTCGGTGGCGGCGCCGGTGCTGTTCAGCCGCTCCAGCCGGTTGACCGTGGCCTCGGCATTGCTGCGCACCAGTTCGGCGCGATCGACGGCGATGGTCGCGGCCTCGCTGTCGAGCTCGACGATCGGATCGCCCGCGCGCACCTCGTCACCGGGCTGGACATGCAGCCGCATCACCTTGCCGGTCACCTCGGGCGTCAGCACCACGGAGCGCACCGCCTGTGCCGTGCCGATCGCCGTCACGATGTCGTTCATCAGCCGCGGCGCCGGTTCCTCGGCCATCACCCGCACGGGGCCGCCGCCACCACCGCCACCGCGCTGCGGCGGCTGCTCTGCATCGGCCTCGGTGGCGGGCGAGACGATGCCGATCCGGGCCAGGGGCTCCAGCAGACCCGCGCGGGCAAGCCAGGGTTGCGCCGAGGGCACGAAGAGCACCCAGAGCACCACTACGATGGCCGCCACCGCAAGTGTCAGCAGCGTCTGTTTTGCCAGCGTCATTCAGCCTCCGCAGCTTTCGGTTTTTACTGGAACGACGCCGCCCGCGCATTCCGTCGCATTGATTTGTACCCGAACTAACCGCAGGGGCGGCAAAGAAAAGCGGCAATTGCCCGGCGACCGCCCAACATTCGCGTGAGCGGGGATTTTCGTGCGGGCTTCGCGCGCCATCTGCCACAGGGTATGGCACCGCGCTTGCGTGGCAGGCGCGTCCCCTGTCTGATGGCGCTTGGTCTGTTGGTGAGGTGGGCATGTTCATCGTGAGCCCTGCGACGGTCTGGAACCGCAGCGCGCTGGAGATGCGTCAGGTTCCGCGCCGGATCTTCGGACGCGTCACCCTGTTTCCGCGCCGCGGACTGCCGCTGCGGATGATCTGGCGGCTGGTGTTCGAGACGCAGATCCTGCGCTACCTGCTGTCGCTTCTGCCATTCGTGCTGGCCGTGCTGATCTGGCAGCAACATGCGCTGGCCATCGCGCAGGCGCCGCTGATCATGGTGCTGGTGATCTACGGGATGGAGAGCCTGCTGTTCCGCATCCCCAAGGAGCGCCGTGCCGGGCTGATCGACCGGGCCGAGGCCGAGCGGGGGCTCGACCATCTGCAGGTGCGGGCGGTCTCGCTGTTGACGCGGATCGCGGCCAAGCGCGGCATGACCGAGGGGCGGCTGCATCTGGTGATCGAGCAGTCGACCCTCGCCCGTATCCCTCCGCTGACCTATGTCTCGGTCCAGTCCGAGGCGGGCCCCGAGGTGATGCGGCTGACGCGGGAAGAGGAGCGGTTGATCCGCGACACGCTGTTCGAGCCGCCCCTGAGCGAGCGGCTGCTGTTGCGGATCAACCTGTCGGAGAACGTCTTTCTGCGGGACATTCTGCTGGACGTGCGCCAGATCTCGGCGCACGCCCGTCTTGCGGCGATGCGGGACTGATCAGCCCGCGACGAAGACCTGCACCGACTGCCAGCCTGCCGGAACCTCGCCCTCGGCGGGCTCGTTGCAGGCGATGCTGTCGCGCGCGGTGTCGATCTTGCGCGTCCAGTTGCCCTCGGGCAGGGCGAAGGCGCCGTCGTCGCCGGTGTTGAACAGCACGAGGATGTCGCGTGCCTCGGGCAGCTGCATCCGCATGGCGAAGATCCCCAGCCCCTGATCCTCCCAGTCGCCCGGCTCCATCTCGCGGCCTGCGGGGTGGTGCCATGTGGCGATCGGCGTCGCCTCGTGCGGCGTGTCGGGACCGGTGGCGAAGCGCGGGCGCGACAGGCCGCCGTCGGCCTTGCGGAAGGCCACGAGGTCGGCCACGGCGCGCATCAGCTCGGGATTGGCGCGGTCCCAGTCGAGCCAGGCAATTTCGTTGTCCTGGCAATAGACGTTGTTGTTGCCGCCCTGGGTCTGGCCGAACTCGTCACCGGCAAGGATCATCGGCACGCCCTGGCTGAGGAAGAGCGTTGCGAGCATGCCCTTGACCCGGCGCAGGCGGGCGCTGAGGATGCCTTCGTCCTCGGTCTCGCCCTCGGCGCCCAGATTGTGCGAGAGGTTGTGGTCGTGCCCGTCGGCGCCGCCCTCGCCATTCGCATCATTGTGCTTGTCGTTGTAGGACACGGTGTCCCACAGGGTGAAGCCGTCATGCGCGGCAAGGAAGTTGACCGAGCTGGTTGCCGGGCGGCGCGAGTGGCTGAACTGCACCGGCGAGCCGAGCAGGCGCTGCGAGGTTTCCGACAGCAGTCCCGGGTCGCGGCGCCAGAAGGCGCGCAGGTCGTCGCGGGCCTTGTCGTTCCACTCGCGGAACGGCCAGGGGAAGCCGCCGACCTGGTAGCCGCCGTCGCCGATGTCCCAAGGCTCGGCGATCAGCTTGACCGTGGACAGCACCGGGTCCTGCCGGATCGCGCCGAAGAAGGCGCCCTCGCGCTCGAACCCATGCGGCTCGCGGCCAAGGGTGGAGGCGAGGTCGAAGCGGAAGCCGTCGACATGCATCACCTCGACCCAGTAGCGCAGGCTGTCCAGCACCATGCGCAGCACCATCGGATGCGCCATGTTCAGCGTGTTGCCGGTGCCGGTGGTGTCGAAGCTGTGCCGCGGCTCCTCCGGCGAAAGCAGGTAGTAGCTGGCGTTGTCGATGCCGCGGAAGCTGAGCGTCGGGCCCTTCTCGTTGCCCTCGGCGGTGTGGTTGTAGACCACGTCGAGGATCACCTCGATGCCGGCGTCGTGGAAGCGCTTGATCGCCTCTTTCACCTCGCGCATCGCGCCCGACTTCAGATAGGGGCGGTGCGGCGCGAAGAAGCAGAGCGTGTTGTAGCCCCAGTAGTTCGACAGGCCCTTGTCGGTCAGGTGCTGGTCGTTGACGAAGCCATGCACCGGCAGCAGTTCGATGGCGGTGACGCCGATCGACTTCAGGTGGTTGATGACCGGCTTCGAGGCGAGGCCCTTGAAGGTGCCGCGGTCCGCCTCGGGCACATCCTGGTGCCGCATGGTCATGCCGCGCACATGCGCCTCGTAGATCACCGTGTCTTCCCAGCGATGCCGCAGCGCCTTGTCGGCCTCCCAGTCGAAGGCCGGATCGACGACCACGGCCTTGGGCATGAAGGCGGCGGAGTCACGCTCGTCCTTTACGGTGTCCTCCTCGCCCATCGGGTAGCCGAAGAGCGAGTCATTCCACTCGAGCTGCCCGCGCAACTCGCGCGCATAGGGGTCGAGCAGCAGCTTGGCCGGGTTGAAGCGGTGGCCTTCCTCGGGCGCGAAGGCGCCGTGAACGCGGTAACCATAGGCCTGACCGGGGCGGATGCCCGGCAGGTAGCCATGCCAGATGCCGCCTTCCATGGCGGGCATTTCCAGCCGGTGGGTTTCTTCCTTGCCGGATTCGTCGAAGAGGCAGAGCTCGACCGCAGTGGCATTGTCGGAGAACAGCGCGAAGTTCGTGCCCTCACCGTCGAAATCGGCACCCAGACGGTTCGGGTGACCTGACGCTATGTCGAAAGCAAGGTCAGGTGTCGCGTGTTTGTTCATGCTGAACGTCCTAGGAATGCGTTGAGATTGGGGGAGAACACCGGCTTGCGGCGGTCGGCGCCGCGCCGGGCCAGCATTGCGGTGGTGATGAGGGTCGTGCCGCCTTCGGTGCGGCGGAACCAGAGCGCATCCTCTTCGGGGTCTTCGCCCACGACGAGCCCGCTCGGAACGGTGGTGCCGGGAGCGACGATGGCCTTGGTCAGCCGCACGCCGGGGGCGAGCCGCGCGCCGGGCATGACCACGGTCTCGTCGAGCACGGTCCAGCGCCCGGCCTCGCCCGCGTTCCAGCGCGGGGCGCGCAGCGACAGGCCGCCGGCCTGCATCTGATAGGCGAACTGGATCAGGTCGCCGTTGGCAGCTGTCAACTCGGCCTCCGAGGGCATCCGCCGCTCGGGCAGGGCGCAGGGCGGATCGGCGCGGAAGAACTCGAGCTGGGCGCTGCGATAGGCATCGAGCGTGCCCACGTCGCGCCAGTAAAGGGCGGCTGCCCCCGCCTGCGCCGGGGCGCGATAGGCGAAGGCCACGCCCTGCGCCACGGCGCGAGGCAGGATGTCATGGCCGAAATCATGCGAGGAGGAGGTCGCCGCGTCCTCGCGCAGCGTCTGGGCGAGCCAGGCGGTCGAGAAGACATAGATGCCCATGCTGACCAGCACCTTCCCCGGCAGGAGCGGATTGGCCGGCACATGCTTGGGCTTCTCGACGAAGGTGCGGATCATCCCCGCCTCGTCCGACATCACCACACCGAAGGACTGGGCCTGCGCCGCATCGGCGGTATCCACCGCCACCGTCACCTCGGCGCCGCTGGCGCGATGCGCGGCGACCATGGCCGCGTAGTCCATTTCATAGACATGGTCGCCCGCAAGCACGACGACATGGCGCGCGCCGCTCGCCTCGATCTCGGCCAGGTTCGCGGTCACGGCGGCAGCGGTGCCGGTATAACCTTCGCGCGTGCCGGTGACGGCGCAGCCTTCGCGGATGTCGAGCTTGGCGAAGGACGGCGACCAGCGCGAGGTCAGGTGCTGGGCCAGCGTCTCGGGGCGATACTGCGTGGCGACGATCATCTGCGTCAGACCCGAGCGCAGGGCGTTGGCCATGGTGAAATCGACGATCCGGCGGTTGCCGGCGAAGGGCAGGGCAGGCTTGCATTCCCGGGCGGTCAGTTCGTGCAGACGGGAGCCCTGACCTCCCGCCAGCAGGACGGTGAACGTATCCGAGAGGTCGGGGGTGTCGGCAGCGGGCATTGGGGACCTCTTGTCTTGGGTATTCCGAAGTTTGTCGTGGTTAATCACGGTGCATCGGAAACATGGCGGAAGCCCTGCGGTTCCGGGATGTTGCACAGAATTTTTCTCGAGCCGGTTGCGCTGGGTCCGGGCCCTGTCGTCGCGGAAATGACCGATCCTCGGGAACCCGGGCCCTCGCCCCGCCGTTGTGTTGCCGAGTGGGAAGACAGCCCGCCAATTTTGCTTTCAAGGAGTATCCTTATGAAATCCCTTATGCTTTCGACTGCCATTCTCGCGGCTTCGGCTTTTGTTGCCTCCGCTCAAGACACTGCCGCCCCCGCCACGACCGCTCCGGCGGAAGCCACCACCGCCGCGCCGACCGACACCGTGCTGTTCCGCTCGGACGCCGACCCGATGGAGATCCGTGCTTCGGATTTCATCGGCATGCGTCTTTATTCGTCGGAAGCCGAAGTCGATGCCGACGCCTATCAGGGCGTGCAGGAGGGCTGGGAAGACATCGGCGAAGTCAATGACGTGATCCTGACCCGCGAAGGCGCGGCCGAGGCCGTTCTCGTCGACATCGGCGGCTTCCTCGGCATGGGCGAGCGTCAGGTCGCCGTGGACATGAGCGCGATCCGCTTCGTTGCCGACGACGCGACCGCCGAGGACATGGACGACTTCTTCCTCGTAATGAACGCCTCGCAGACCGATCTGGAAGCCGCTCCGGAATATGCCAACCCGGCCGCCATGCCGGCGGAAGGCACCGCGACCGCGCCGGCCGGCACTGTCGCGACCCCGACCGAAGGCGCGATGGCGACCGACGGTGCGATGGCCACCGATGGCGCGATGGCGACCGATGGTGCCATGACCACCGACTCGATGACCCGCGAGGGCTACGTTGCCTATGACACCGCGACCCTGACGGCGGAAAACCTGCAGGACGCCACGGTCTACGACTCGACCGACGCTTCGATCGGCAACGTGAGCGAGCTGGTGTTGTCGGCTGAGGGTCAGATCACCAATGCGATCGTCGATGTGGGCGGCTTCCTCGGGATCGGCGCCAAGCCGGTGTCGCTGACGCTCGACCAGATGCAGATCCTGCAGGAAGACGGTGGCGACGACCTGCGTGTCTACGTCCCGATGACCAAGGAGCAGCTCGAAGGTCTGCCGACCTACGAAGGCTGAACACGTCTCTGAGAGAACAGGCGGACCCGCAGCAATTGCGGGTCCGTTTTTGCGTTTTGTCGGGAACCCCACACAGGTCGGGGCGTTGGCGCGCAGTGAATGCGAAGGATATGCGACGGATGGAGGCGGATGTGACGAGGGCTTCGGCGGCAGGCGGTCTTGCCTCGCACCCGACCAAGGCTGCGGCAGCTTCCGCTCCCGGCCTCTCCGCCGAGGGTGCGCCGCGCGGTCAGCGCCGTCCGCCACCCCAGGCCCGCACCAGAGCAGCGGCGGCATCCGCGAGATGACGCCGATGGTCCATCGCCAGCCTCTCGGTCTGCGCGCCGATCCGGGACAGGTCCTGCAGCAGCGCATGGACATGCCGCTGCGAGGCCGCCTCGGTCTGCATCGACGGGCGCAGCACGAATTGCGAGCCGAGATAGTGCGAAGGCCCCGGACCCGACCCTATCGGATGCAGGAAAAGCAGGTTGGAAAATTCGCCGCCGTCCTGCCGGAAGTTGCGCAGCACCACCTGCACCTCCTTGCCGCTGGCCATCGCCTCGCGGATCTCTGCCCGTTGTTCGGCGTTGTCGCCGGCATGCTGCAGAAACCGGCAGTTCCGTCCGACGACGTCGCTCTCGGCGTAGCCAGTCATTTCGAGAAATTTAGGATTGGTGAGAACCAGCGGCTGATCGGGCTGTACAATGTCGGACAGGGTTAGGGCAATGCCGGACCGATCGAAAACGCCACGGATCTTCTCAAACTGACGATGATCCATTCTTTCCTTCATCTCTGATCTTGCTGTTTTATGGCACATAGGGTCCAAGCGGCCCATCTTCCAGACGAAAGTAGACCCTATGCCGAAATCCGCCCCATCCGCATTGCAGGCCGAAGAGCGTGCCCTGATCCTGCTCGGGGTCGGCGCGTCGGCTGGCGGGCTGGAGGCGTTTCAGGGGTTGCTGGGCACGCTGCGTGCCACCGACGATTTCGCGCTGATCCTTGTCCAGCACCTCGATCCCGAGCATGAAAGCCTGTTGCCCGAGCTTCTGTCGAAGCGCACGCGGCTGCCGGTGCAGGCGATCACCGACGGGATGGAGGTGAAGGCAGGCAACGTCTATCTGATCCCGCCGGCCTATGAGCTGACCATCGAGGGCGCGCGGCTGCGGCTGGTGCCTTTCGAGAGCCCGCGCGGCCTGCGCCGCCCGATCGACAGCTTCTTCGAGGCGCTGGCGCGCGAGCATGGCGCCAATGCGGCCGGGGTGATCCTGTCGGGCACCGGCAGCGACGGCAGCAACGGGGTCCGGGCGATCAAGGAGGCGGGCGGGCTCGTCTTCGCACAGGAGCCCAAGGACGCGAAATACGACGGCATGCCGCGGGCTGCCATCGCCACGGGGGCGGTGGACATGGTGCTGCCCGCGACCGAGATGATCACGGTGCTGCGCGATTTCCACGACCGCGCCATGGGCATCGCCCCGGCCATCGAGAGCGATGCCGAGTTCATCGAGAAGGTGATGCGCCATGTCCGCTACCGGACGGGGCATGACTTTGCCGGCTACAAGAACGGCACGCTCCTGCGGCGGATCACGCTGCGCATGTCGGTGCTGGGTCTCACCCATCCCGGCGACTACTTGCGCGAGCTGGTGCAGAACCGCACCGAGGCCGACCGGCTGTTCCGCGATCTGCTGATCAACGTCACCAGCTTCTTCCGCGATCCGCAGGCCTTCGAGGCGCTGCGCCAGCAAGCCATTCCCCTTATGCTGGAGGGCAAGACCCGCAACGACGAGATCCGCGTCTGGGTGCCGGGCTGCTCCACCGGGCAGGAGGCCTATACGGTGGCGATGATCATCGCCCACGAGATGCACCGGATGGACGTGCGCCCGCGGCTTTCCGTCTTCGGCACTGACATCGACGAGGAAGCGCTGGCCGTGGCGCGGCGCGGGCATTACCCGAACTCCATAGCCACCGAAGTGCCGCAGGAATATCTGGAACGCTACTTCACCCCGACGCGCAACGGCTTCGAAATCCGCGGCGACCTGCGCGACACGGTGCGGTTCTCGACGCAGAGTCTGGTGAAGGATCCGCCCTTCTCCAAGCTCGACCTCGTCACCTGCCGCAACCTGCTGATCTATTTCGACCACGGCCTGCAGGAGCTGGCGCATCGTGTGTTCCAATATGCGCTGCGGCCCGGTGGCTATCTGATGATGGGGCCGTCCGAGTCGGCCCGCACCGATGGCGAGCCCCTGATCGACGTGGCGCCGGAACACCGGATCTACCGGCGCAACTCCGCCCCGGCCCGGCCGCTGGACCTGCCGCGCAGCTTCCGCGCCCTGAGCAACGCCGTCACGGCGCCGATGCCCGACAACCGCGAGGATGACGTCTTCGGCCTGCCCGCCGCGGTGGCCGAGGCGATGGTAACCCGGCACATCCCGCCCTATCTGATCCTCGACGCCCACGACCAGGTGACCCGCGTCGGCGCGGGGGCCGAGCAGTTCGTGAAGCTGTCCTCCGGGGCCACCACGCTCGGCGTGCGCGGCCTGATCCTGCCGGCGCTGGAACCGGCGCTGAAGCGGCTGCTGACAGGCGTCGCGCTGAACAAGGGCCAGTTCCGTCAGGCGCAGGTCGACGCTGTGGCAGACGGCTTGCCCGAGAACCTTCTTCTGGGTGCCGAGGTGCTACCGGACGGCTCGCGGCTCGTGACCTTCTCGACTCCCGGCGTGCCGGTCGAGCCGGCGGCGCGGATCGTGCTTGACGAGAGCTATGTCAGCCAACTCGAGGACGAGCTGGAAGACGCGCGCCGGATGGTGCGGACCACGGTGGAGGAACTCGAGACCTCGAATGAGGAGCTGAAGAGCTCCAACGAGGAAATGATGTCGATGAACGAGGAGCTTCAGTCGGCGAACGAGGAGCTTTCGACCACCAACGAGGAATTGCAGACCAAGCTGGCGGAGCTGGCCGAGGTGAACTCGGACCTCGCCAACTTCATGGAATCGACGCAGATCGCCACGATCTTTCTCGACCGCGACCTGCGCCTGCGCACCTTCACCCCCGAGGCGATGTCCTGGTTCCGCTTCGTCGATCAGGACCGAGGCCGCCCGATCACCGACATCGGCGCCCGGCTTGAGATGGCGACCATCGCCGAGGCGAGCCGCCGCGTCGCCCATACCGGGGCGGCGGAAGAGGTGAACATGGTCTCGAGCGACGGCGCCGCAGAGGTGATCGTGCGCTTCGCGCCCTACCGCTCGGAACAGGGCGATCTGGGGGGCGTGGTCTTCTCGGTCTTCGACGTGACCACGGTGACCCGCTATGCCCGCGCCGCCGAGACCGCCAGTTCCGAGGCCAAGGCCAATGCCGAGGAGGTCGAGGAGCTGTATCTGAGCAGCCCGGGCGCGATGGGGCTGGTGGATCGCAACTTCCGCTTCCTGCGCGCCAACCCCAAGCTCGCCCAGATCAGCGGCTTCGATTCCACCGAGATCATCGGGCGCAACATCGCCGAGGTGCTGCCCGACCTCTCCACCGTCGTGCTTGGCTCGATCCGCAAGGTCTTCGAGACCGGCGAGCCGGTGCTGCGCTCGGTGTTGCGCGGCGCCTCGGGCACCGATCCCGAGACCCAGCGGGTCTGGGAGGTGGATTGGTATCCGCTGCACCGTGACGGCACGGTGCGGGCCGTCGGCTTCAACGTGACTGAGGTCACGCGGCTGCTGGAGTTGCAGGCCGATCTCCGGCGCATCATGCGCGAGCTGCAGCACCGGGTGAAGAACATGCTCTCCAACGTCATCGCGCTGGTGAACCGCGCGCGGCGCGAGGAGGGCGACCCGCAGGTGGTGCTGGACACGCTGGCGCAGCGCATCGGCGCGCTGGCCAATACTCACAACCTGCTGACCGCCGAGAACTGGGCGACGACCTCGCTGCGCGACATCCTCGGGCTGGAGCTCATCAACGTCTACGGCCCCGAGCGGGTGGCGTTGCGCGGCCCCGAGATGCGGCTGAATGCGCGGGCGACGCTGAGCCTCGGCATGGTTATTCACGAACTGGCCACCAACGCGTCCAAATACGGCGCCTTCTCCCGGCCCGAGGGCCGGGTGTCGGTGCGCTGGTCTCGGGTGGATGACGGCGAGGGCGAGCAGTTCGTCCTGCGCTGGGATGAAAGCGGCGGGCCGCCGGTGTCGGCGCCATCAAGACAGGGGTTCGGCTCCAAGCTGATGCTGTCGATGGTGCACGGGACGCTCGGCGGCGAGATCACGCCGGACTGGGAACCGGGGGGGCTACGTCTGGTTGTCTCCCTACCGTGGAATGCAGCAACCGAAGTGGATTATGACAGTGACCTGGACCCCCTCCGACATGCGGATCCTCTACCTTGAGGACGAAGCCATCATCGCGATGGAGACCGTCGAGGTTCTGAAGGACATGGGGTTCACCGACATCGACATGGCCTATTCCCTGCCGATGGCGGAGAAGTTCGTGGCCGAGACGCTGCCGGCCATCGCCCTGCTCGATGTGAACCTGAGCCATGGTCGCACCTCTTTCGAGCTGGGGCAGAAGCTGCTGAACGAAGGCGTTCCGGTGGTCTTCGCCACCGGCTATGCCAGCGCCACGCTGCCCGCCGATCCGCGCGCCACGGTGATCGAGAAGCCGGTCACGCCGGTGATGCTGGAGCGGGCGCTGGAAGCCGCGGCGGGACAGCCGGTGGAGCGGTCGGAACTCTGAGGGCAGTGGGGCGTTCCTCTCCTGTGCCCGAGGCAGTCCAGCCCCGGACCGTCGAGGAGAACGACATGCCCTTTGCCATCCTTGCCGTCGCCGTCACCGCGTCCCTGGTCACCGTCATGCTGTCGGCGCGCCGCCCGACCCCCGTGCGGGTGACCGCCGGACGCCGCTGATGGACCGGCTCAGCATCATTCTTACGATGATCACCGGCGCCATGATCACCGGGACGCTGGTCGTGGTGTTCTTCACCATGGGCTATTACGGCTGGGGTCCGGTGATCATCGCAGTGGTTGTCGGTCTGGTCGGCGCCTGGCCCTCGGCCTGGGGCGTCTCGCGCCGGATCAAGCGCAAGGACCCCTCGTGGGACGAGACCCGCGCCGAGCAGGTGCCTTCGGTCATTCCGCGCCCCGGCTCGCCCGAGGTCTGAGCCCTAGAGGCTCTCGATTGCCGTCCTCAGATCGGCGCGGAACCGCTCGCGCTCGGCCTGCTTCGCCTCATCGGGCAGGCGCAGGATGTAGGACGGATGCACGGTGACAAAGACCCGCGTCCCGTCCGGTGCCGTCTCGAACTGCCCGCGCCGCTTCAAGAGATCCGAGCCGGACCCCGTCACCGACAAGCAGGCCGTGGCCCCCATGGCGACGATCAGCTTCGGCTTGACCCGCTCGCGCTCAAGATCCAGCCACCAGCGGCAGGCGGTGACCTCGCCGCCGTTCGGTTTCTGGTGAATGCGCCGCTTGCCGCGCAGCGTGAACTTGAAGTGCTTCACCGCATTGGTGATGTAGGTCCGCGCGCGGTCGAGCCCGGCCTTCTCGGCTTCCTCGTCGAAAAGCTGCCCGGCAGGCCCGACGAAGGGCCGCCCCATCAGATCCTCCCGGTCACCCGGCTGCTCGCCGACGATCATCAGCGCCGCATCGGGCGGGCCCTCGCCGAAGACGACCTGCGTCGCGGGGCCATGGAGCGGGCAGCGGGTGCAGGCCTCGGCCTGCTGGTGCAGCTCCTCCAACGAGCCCGCCGCCGCCTGTTCCGGCTGTGGCAGCATCCGCGCCACCGCCTCGCGCCGTTTCGGCGGCTCGGTGGGCATCCTGGCCTGCATCTCGGCGGCCCTTCCCTGCGCGCCCCGGATCAGCCCGGGGATCAGATCGGCCTCGGGTAGGTTCTTCCAGTATTTCTTCGGCATCTCGGATTGCATCGCCTTCACCATCAGCCGGGCCGGGTTGAAGATGTTGGTGTAATAGGTCCGCCACAGCGCCTCGGTCGCATCCTCGGGCGGGCGGCTCTCGGCTTCGGTCTCGGTGAAGCTGAGCGCGCCGTCGATGAAATGCGCGGTGACCTCGGGCGTGGCGATCACCCAGTCCATGTCGCCAAAGCGCTTGGCGAAGAAGGGCGTGCCCGCCTCGACGATGTGATGCTCCGGCTCGAACCAGGCGCCGAAGGCGCGGCGGCCCTCCTGCGGCGGCAGTTCGCGGAAGCGGACGAAGGCGTGCATCTTGTGGATGTCGCGCCGCACCGATTTCTCCTGCTCGAGGATCTTGCGCATCGCCGGGTCGGCCCGGTCGCCCCAGCGCAGCCGCCCCTCGGAAAGCGCCAGCAGCACCGCATAGCCGCGCGCGAAGCGTTCGGGGTCCGAGTGGCAGAGCGCGGTCTGCAGCCCCGAGACCGCCTCGCGCGGCAGGTGGATCTCGCGGGTGGGGCCGTCCAGCGGGGCAGGGGGGGCGGCGAAAAGATCGGCCTCGCCGTCGCCCACCCGCCATGTCACCGTCTCGGCGGGCACGCGATGCTGGGCCAGTTCGCGCGCCTCCTTCCGCCAGGCGGCGACCGTGCCGAGCCGGGGCAGCACGACCGCGCGCATCAGAACAGGCTCAACTGCTCGGGCGGCTTGACGAAACGCGACCGCAGCGCCGCGTCATCGGTCAGCCCGCGTGGCGACCAGCCGGGGGCGGAGATGAAGGCCTTCGCATGTTTCATCACCGCCCCCATCGTCACCAGATGCTCGTAGCGCACCGCGCCGTGGCGACGGGCGTCGAGGATGCGGGAGACGGTCTTGGTGCCGAAGCCCGGCACCCGCAACAGCATCTCGCGGCTGGCCCGGTTCACATCGACCGGGAAGGATTCGCGGTGCTGCAGCGCCCAGGCCGTCTTGGGATCGACCTCCAGATCGAGCATTCCGTCGCCGGCGATCTCGCCCACCTCGAAGCCGTAGAAGCGCAGCAGCCAGTCGGCCTGATAGAGCCGATGCTCGCGCAGGAGCGGCGGGCGGATCAGCGGCAGCATCTTGGAGGCGTCGGGGATCGGCGAGAAGGCGGAGTAATAGACCCGGCTCAACCCGTAATTGCCGTAAAGGTTGCTGGCATTGCCGAGGATCGCCGCATCGTCCGCCCCGTCGGCGCCGACGATCATCTGGGTCGACTGGCCCGCCGGGGCGAATTTCGCCTTGCGCCTGCCGGTATGCGTCACCTCGCGCGAGGCCTCGCGCTGCACCCGCACATCGGCCATCGCCTTGCGGATGCCGCGCGCCGATTTCTCCGGCGCAAGCTGGGTCATCCCGGCCTCGGTCGGCAGCTCCACGTTGATCGACAGGCGGTCGGCGTAGAGCCCTGCCTGCTCGATCAGTTCGGGGGCGGCGTCGGGGATGGTCTTGAGGTGGATGTAGCCGCGGAAATTCTCGCGCTCGCGCAGGGTCTTTGCGATGCGCACCATGTCGGCCATCGTGTCATCCGGCGAGCGGATGATGCCGGAGGAGAGGAACAGCCCCTCGATGTAGTTGCGGCGATAGAACTCCACGGTCAGACTGACGACCTCATCGACCGAGAAGCGCGCGCGCTCGACCTGCGAGGAGACGCGGTTGATGCAATAGGCGCAGTCGTAGATGCAGAAATTGGTCATCAGGATCTTGAGCAGGCTGATGCAGCGCCCGTCCGGGGCATAGGCGTGGCAGATCCCGGTGCCGCCGGAGGAGCCGAGCCCCTTGCCGTCGCGGGAATCCCGGCGTTGCCCGCCACTCGACGCGCAGGAGGCGTCGTATTTGGCTGCATCGGAGAGGATCGCCAGCTTCTGGGAAAGGTCTCGCTTCATAAGTTCTTAATATGTTACGATTTTCGCCGTTTCAAGCACAGACAGTGAACATCGGCGTGATGCCGCGGCTCAGGCGGCTTCGGGCAAGATCGTTTCACCGATCAGCCGCATCAGATCGCCGAAATAGCCCTCGCTGCGGGCGGGCTGCGTCGGGTCGGAGGTGATGACCACCGTCATCTCGCGCCCCGGCACGAGGCAGATGATCTGCCCGCCATAGCCGCGCGCCAGCGCGATGCTCTCGCCGCCCGCCTCGCCAACGAACCAGCCGTAACCGTAGCCCAGCCCCGAGAAGGGCGAGCGGGTCAGCGGCTGCAGCGAGCGGCGCACCCAGTCAGCGCTGAGCACCCGCGTGCCGTCGATCGTGCCGCCCTGCCGGTACATCTCGCCAAAGCGCAGCATGGCGAGGGGCGACAGCGCCATCTCGTTGCCGCCGAGGTAGAAGCCCTGAGGGTCGCGGGTCCAGGGCGGGATCTCGACGTTCAGCGGGTTGCCGATCCAGTCGCGGGCGAGTTCCAGCAGCGTGGCGTCGGCAGCCTCCGCCAGCGCCGCGCCGAGGATGTGGAAGCTGCCGGTGGAATAGAGCATCCGCCCGCCCGGTTCGGCGACGAAGGGACGGGTCAGCGCGTAATCGACCCAGTTCCCGCTGGAGACCCAGGCGCCATAATTGCCGCCCGAGGTCCGCTCAAGCCCGGCCTGCATGGTCACGAGGTTCTCCAGCGTCAGCGCGCCCACACGCGGGTCGGCATCGTCCGGGATCAGGCCGGGGGCGACATCGGCCAGCGTGGCCTGCAGCCCCGGCACCACCTGCCGGTCGATGGCGGCGCCGGTCAGGGCCGCGACGATGGTCTTGGAAACGGATTTCACATTCACCGCCCGCTCCACCGCCGGGCCGCGCAGCGCCTCCGACAGCTGGATCTCGCCGCCGCGGGCGATGACGATGGCATGGAGCTGCGACAGGCTCTCTGCGGCGCGCAGTGTGGCGGCAAACCGGGTCTGGGCTTTCAGCGGAAAGGGCAGGGCAAGCGGCAGGGCGAGCGCCGGAACCCCGGCGAGAAAGGCGCGTCTGGCAAGCGGCACGGTGAACTCCTTGTCGAATTGAGAAGGAACTGCGGCTCGGGGCCGAGGGTTCAACGCGAACCCGGATCACGTTTGCGAAATCTGCCCCCGATGCTGCAGAGCAGCTTGAAAGGTAAGCATGCTTATATTATGTCTCACCCATGACCGACGCACCCAAACCTCTCGGCCTGCTGATGCATGATGCCGCCCGCGCGATCCGCAAGCGTTTCGAACAGCGCACCTGTGATCTTGGCCTGTCCTCGGCGCAGTGGCGCCTGCTCGCGCATCTGTCGCGCGAGGGTCGCGCCACACAGGCCCGGCTTGCCGATCTGCTGGAGATCGAGCCGATCAGCGTCTCGCGGCTCCTCGACCGGATGGAGCAGGGCGGCTGGGTGCGGCGCGAGCCCGATCCCTCCGACCGCCGGGTGCGGATCATCGTGCCGACCGAGCAGACCAACGCCGTCTACGCCAAGATCAAGGCGACGGCGGACGAGGTCTATGCCGAGGCCCTCGCCGGCGTCTCGCCGGAGCATTGCAAGATTCTGACGGATACGCTGCACGCGATCCTCTCCAACCTCTCCTCCGACGCCGAATCCGCGGCGTATTGTCCGAAAGCTGTGAAATGAACGCCTCTTCCTCCCAGCCGCTCACCGCAACGCCGGTGACGCCCGCCGCCCCTGCCGACGCCAAGCCGGAGAAGCCCGCCCGCCGCCCCCTGCGCTGGCTCTTGATGCTGGCCTTGCCGCTGGCGATGGTCGTCGGCGGGACGGCCTACTGGCTGACCGGCGGGCGCTACGAGACGACCGAGAACGCCAATCTGCGGCAGGCTGTCGTCTCGGTCGCCTCCGACCTTGGCGGGCGGGTGGTCTCGGTGAACATCGGCGACAATCAAGTGGTCAAGGCGGGCGATCTTCTGTTCAGCATCGATCCGGAGCCCTACCGGCTGGCGCTGGCGCAGGCCGATGCGGCCGTGGCGGGGGCGCGCCTGCAGGTCGAGCAGCTGCGTGTCGCCTATGCGCAGGCGCAGGCCAGTGCCCTGCTGGCCGCCGACGACGCCACCTATCAGGCCTCCGAGCTGGAGCGGCAGCGGGCGCTGTCGACCAAGGGCGTGTCCTCGGGCACCGCGCTGGACGATGCGCAGCACGAGGCGCAGCGTGCCCGCGAGCTGAGAAGCGTGGCCGAACAGCAGGTGGCCAGTGCCTTGGCCGCGCTCGGCAACGACCCTGAGATCGCGACCGACAGCCATCCCACCGTCATGGCCGCCGTCGCCGCGCGCGATGAGGCCGCCTACAAACTGGGGCTCACCGAGGTGCGCGCCCCCGCCGATGGCGTGGTCTATCAGGCCGCCAGCTTCAAGCCGGGCCAGATGGTCGGCGCCGGAACGCGGCTGTTTGCGCTGGTCGAGACCGGCGATCTCTGGATCGACGCCAACTTCAAGGAAACCCAGCTCGCGGGCATCCGCGTCGGCCAGAGCGCCGAGGTGGTCTTCGACCTCTATCCCGACCAGCCGATCGAGGCGGTGGTCGAGGCCGTGGGCGCGGGCACCGGCGCCGAGTTCTCGCTTCTGCCGGCGCAGAACGCCACAGGCAACTGGGTGAAGGTGACCCAGCGTGTGCCCGTCCGGCTGCGGCTGACCGAGCCGCCGATGGACGGCCTCGCCTCGGGGCTCAGCGCCGAGGTGTCGGTCGATACCGGGCGCAGCCGCAGCCTCGGCTTTGCCTCGCACGCCGCCGACCTCGACTGAGAAGGCCCAAGCCATGACCGCCGAAACCCAACCCGAGGTGAAGCACCGCGGGCTGATCACGCTTTCGATCATGCTCGCCACCATCATGCAGGTGCTCGACACCACCATCGCCAACGTGGCCTTGCCCTCGATGACCGGCGACCTCGGCGCGTCGCAGGACACGATCAACTGGGTCCTGACCTCCTATATCGTCGCGGCGGCGATCATGACGCCGGTGACCGGCTGGCTGGCCGACCGGATCGGCAAGCGCGAGCTGTTCCTCGTCTCGATCATCGGCTTCGTCATCTCCTCCATGGCCTGCGGTCTGGCGTGGAGCCTGCCCTCCATGGTGGCCTTCCGGCTGCTGCAGGGCGTGTTCGGCGCGGCCATCGTGCCGCTGTCGCAGACCTTCCTCCTCGACATCAACCCGCGCGAGAAGGCGGGGCAGGCGATGGCGCTCTGGGGCGCCGGGATCATGGTCGGTCCGATCATCGGCCCGACGCTGGGCGGCTGGCTGACCGAAAGCTACAACTGGCGCTGGGTGTTCTTCATCAACCTGCCGGTGGGGATCATCGCGCTTCTGGGCTGCACTGCGTGGCTGCCGCGCGCCGCGCGCCGCATCCGCCGCTTCGACTTCTTCGGCTTCGCCATGCTGTCGCTCGGCATCGGCTCGCTGCAGCTGATGCTGGACCGCGGCGCCGAGGTGGACTGGTTCTCGGCCTTCGAGATCTGGGTCTACCTGTTCCTGACCCTCACCGGCTTCTGGGTCTTCGTCATCCACATCCTCGGGGCCGACAAGCCCTTCCTCGAGCCGCGCATGTTCGCAGATCGCAACTTCGCGACCGGGCTCGTGTTCATCTTCGTCATCGGCATCATCCTTCTGGCCAGCCTCGCGCTGCTGCCGCCGATGCTGTCGCGGATCTACGGCTACCCCGTCATCACCACCGGCCTCGTCATGGCGCCGCGCGGGGTCGGCACGATGATCTCGATGCTGATCGTCGGTCAGCTGGTGCGCCGCGTCGATGCCCGGCTGCTGGTGACGCTCGGCCTGTCGCTGACGGCGGTCTCGCTCTACCTGATGACCGGCTTCACGCCGCAGATGGACAGCAGCCTGATCATCTGGTCCGGCGTCATCCAGGGGCTCGGGCTCGGCCTCGTCTTCGTGCCGCTTTCCACCGTGGCTTTTGCCACCATCGACACGCAGCTGCGCGCCGATGCAACCAGCCTCTTCAGCCTCGTGCGCAACATCGGCTCCTCCATCGGCATCTCGATGGTGACGGTGATGCTGACGCGGAACACGCAGGTGAACCATTCCGAGCTGAGCAGCTTCATCTCGCCCTACAACCCGATCGTGGGGCAGGTCTCGCCCGAGGCGCTGCAGGGCTCGCCCGCGGCGCTGAGCCAGCTCGACGGCATGGTGAACATCCAGGCGCTGATGATCAGCTATGTGGACGATTTCCACCTGATGATGCTGATCACCCTCGCCGCCATCCCGCTGGCGCTTTTGCTGCGCAAGCCCGGCGGCGGGTCGGCCCCGGTCGCGGTCCACGCCGACTGAGCCCGGACGGGCGTCGCCGCGGCGGCGCCCGGCACCTCGACCGGGTGACCCAGCGTCTTGCTCCCGTTACACAACCCAACCGCGACTGCGACAACCCGCGGTTGCCGAAAACGCCCGCGTAGCCTTGAGTTCGCGTCAACTGCCCGATAAGATGGCAGAAAACATATGCTTGCGAGTGTCAGGATTGTTTGCCGTTTTCTGGCGTTACGTAAGATATCGAGAAAAATGCCCTTCAAGAGAAACCTGGAAACGATCCTCGGCGCGCTTTCGCAAGCGCCGATCGTCTATGGCTATGTCGCCCCCGATCTCAGCGTCGAGTTCCACAATGACCTCGGTGCGGAATGGTTCGGCGACAAGACCGGCAATTTCGTCGGCGAAAAGCTGACCGACATCGTCGCGCCGGAAATCCTTGCCACCACCATGCCGCGGCTGAAACTGGCGCTTTCGGGCACGCCGGTCTCCTATCACCGCGATTTCACCTTTTACGGAAAACCCGGATCTTCCGTCGCCAATTACATCCCGCAATTCGATGAGCTTGGCAAGGTCAGCGGTATCCATATCTTCATCTGGGACACGACCGAAGAAACCCGGTCGAAGGCCGAGGCTGCCATCGCCAACGAAATGTTTGCCAAGGCCTTCAATTCGACGGCTGTCGGCATGGCTATCGTCAACCTCTCCGGAAAATTCATCGAGGTGAATGACGCCCTCTGCCGCATGCTCGGTTATTCGGCTACGGAACTGAAGCATTTTTCCTTCCACGATATAACCCACCCCGAGGATCTGGCCGAGGGTGTGGAGAGGCTGCGGGGCGTGGTCGAGGGGCGCGACGAGTCCTACACCATCGAGAAGCGTTACATCCGCAAGGATGGTGCCATTGCCCATGGCATCCTGTCGGTCTCCGCCGTCAGGGGGCCGGATGGCGCAATCTCGCATTATGTTTCACAGATCCAGGATATTTCCGAGCGGCACAGCGTCGAGGAGAAACTGCATCGCGAACATGAATTGTCGCGCGTGACACTGGAATCCATCGGCGATGCGGTGATCACCTTCGACAACGTCGGTCTCGTGACCTTCCTCAATCCGGCAGCGGAGCGTCTGACCGGCTGGGCCTTGGCCGAGGCCAGAGGGCGCCATGCCAATACCGTCTTCGATGTGGTCGATGCGCAGGGGCGCCCGGTTGAAAGTCCGGTGCTGCGGGCTTTGGAAACCGGGGCGGTGGTTCTGCTCGAAACGAGCTGCTCGCTGAAAACCCGCACGGGCGAGCTGATCGCGGTGGAGGATTCCGCCGCACCGATCCGCGATGCCAATGGTGACGTGATCGGCGCGGTGCTGGTTTTCCATGATGTCTCGGTGCAGCGGGCCATGGCGACCCGGCTGGAGTATCTCGCATATTTCGACGCGATGACCGGGCTCGCCAATCGCGTGCTGTTCCGCGACCGGGTCGGCGTGGCCATCGCCAGCGCCAAATCGCGCGGCGAGCATATGGCCGTGCTGTTCTGCGATCTCGACCGTTTCAAGTCCGTCAATGACTTGCACGGTCACCACGCAGGCGACGAGGTGCTGCGCGAGGTCTCCAACCGTCTGACTGCCGCCCTGACCGCCGACTCGACGATCTGCCGCTGGGCGGGCGACGAATTCGCGATCCTCATTCCGCACATCGAAAGCGCCAATGCCGCCTCGGAACTGGCGGACGAAATCGTGCAGGCTTGTTCCGAGCCGATCTGGATTCCCTCGACCAATGGTTCCGTCAATATCGGCGCCAGCGTCGGCATCAGCATCTTCCCCGAAGATGGCGTCGAATTGTCGGAGCTGATCGGCGCTGCCGATGCGGCGCTTTACGAGGCGAAACGGGCGGGGCGCAACGGCTATCGCTTCCATCAGAGCGCCTTCAACCAGCAGGCAAAGGATCGGGCGCGGCGGGAAAGCCGGCTGCGGTCGGCCATTCGCGACAAGGCCTTCATCCTGCATTACCAGCCGCGCATTTCCTATACCGACGGCCGGATGCGCGGTGTCGAGGCGCTGGTGCGGATGGTGACGGATGAAGGATTGGTCTTTCCGGATCAATTCATCGACCTTGCCGAAAACAATGGGTTGATGGACGATCTGACGCTGATCGTGTTCCGCATGGCTTGCCGTCAGGCGGTGGAATGGCGGGCCTCACCGCATATGGCCGATGCGGTCATCTCGATCAATCTCTCGCCCTCGAGCCTGAAACGCGCGAATATCTCCTCCGAACTCGGTCTCATCCTGCGCTGCCATGGGCTCGACGCCGCCCAATTCGAGCTGGAGATCACCGAAGGCGTGTTGATTGAATCCAGCGATACCATCCGCCAGCAGATCCTGTTGCTGCATGACATGGGCTTCTCCATCTCGCTCGACGATTTCGGCACCGGTTTCTCCAACCTCGGCTATTTGCGCAGTCTCCCAATCCATAAACTCAAGATCGACCGCAGCTTCATTTCCGCGCCCTCCTTCGACGCCGAGATCGTCAAGGCGATCATCGGGCTGGGCAAGGCGATGGGCAAGATCGTCGTGGCGGAGGGCGTGGAGACCGCGCATCAGGAAATCGCGCTGCTCGATCTGGACTGCGACGAGGGGCAGGGATACTTTTACGGCTGCCCGGTTCCTCCGGAAGAGCTGGAAGACCGGCAATACAGCCTGCCGATCACCCGGCCGCCGCTGCGTGTCGCCTCTGCCATCATTGGTTAATTAAGGCAGAGTGGTGCAGCAAATCGGTTGGCCCGTCATTGCGCGCCGGTCGCATAAAGATGCAGCACCCGCTCCTCGCCGATTCCCCCCAGCGCGGTGAAGTCGCCCCGCTGGAAATCGCTGAGTCGCAGATGCGGGAAGGCGAAGTACTTCGGCGGAACGCGGCCCTGAGTCGCAGCGAAGATCACCCGGTCCATCCCGGCAAAGCGGAAAGCGGCGAGGCACATCTCGCAGGGCTGCAGGGTGGAGATCAGCACGCAGCCCGCAAGATCGGTGCGCCCCAGCGCTGCGGCGGCGCGGGTGATGGCCACCATCTCGGCATGCTGGGTCGGATCGCATTGCAGATGGACCTCGTTCTCGCCGGTGGCGACGATCCTGCCGTCCAGCAGCACGGCGGCGGCGATGCCCGACTTGCCGCTCTGCTCCGCCGCCTTCAGCGCACGGTCGATCGCGTCATCAAGCGCGGCCTGCTCGGCGGGAGAGAGGCTAGGGGTGTCCGGTCTGGTCATCGGGGCGCATCCTGTCGGGCTCGGTCCATCGGCCCGAGAGAATAGCCCTGCGCCGCGCCGCGTCGAGGCGCGGCGCAGGGAAAGCCGCTCAGAGGATGAAATCGCGGAAGCTCAGGCTGTCGGTATCGGCGACGAGGATCTCGAAATCGGCCCTGGTGTCGCCGTTCACGTCACCGCGCAGCAGCAGGTCGCCGCCCTTGTCGACCGTCCAGACCGCATGGGCCTTCGCCGTCGTGCCGGAGAAGCCGAAGGCCTGATCGCCGCCCTTGGCGCTGTTGGCGTCGATGGCGGCGAGGTGGATGTCGTCCACTCCGGTCAGGAAATCGTGGATCGTGTCATGCGCCTTGCCGACCTTGCTGTCGCCGGCCTGCTGGAAGACGAACACATCCCGCGTGTGCATGTCGCCGCCCCGAAGCGCATCACGCCCTGCACCGCCGATCAGCCGGTCGGCACCCGTCCCGCCGTCGAGGCTGTCATTGCCCGCGCCGCCCGAAAGCACATCCGCTCCCGCGCCGCCCGCCAACTCATCCCTGCCGCCTTGGCCAAGGAGCCGGTCGTTCTGGTTCTCGCCAAAGATCCGGTCGGCGCCGCTGCCGCCCCAGACCCGGTCCTTGCCGTCGCCGCCGAGGATGCGGTCGCCGCCGCCATTGCTCTCGATCCGGTCGGCGCCGGCGTAGCCGTCGAGGATGTCGCGGTCGGCGGAACCCTGAAGGCGATCTGCGCCCGAGAAGACGTAGCGGTAGAGGGCGGTTGCATCGCCGCCGTCGATCAGGTTGACCGTGGTATAGGCGTCGCGGTTGATGCCGGTGATTTCGGCCAGTTCGATCCCGTTTTCCTCGACGGTGTAGGCGCGCATCTGCCCGTAGACATAGCCTTGGCTGTCAAAGGTGAACGACCCGTGGTAGGTCGCCGTCACATCGCCCGCGACAATCACGATCCGGGAGGAAGTGACTTCCTCGAGAGCCCCATAGAGAAAGTCCGGGTTCTCCATGTCGATGGGAATGTTGGTCCATAGTGATGCCATGCGGTCTGCCCCCCTACCTGCGCGATTCTCGTCCCGAGAAATTTACGTGCAAGTCATGGCATGGCTTCACAGGACTGTGAGCAGCAAATCGACCGGGAGCGGCGAATTTGTCCCCGGCCCAGCCAGCCTCACCCCGCCGCCGTCACCCGGCGCAGGAAGCTGCGGGTGCGATCGTCCTTCGGGTTGTCGAAAAGCTGCGCCGGCGGGCCCTGTTCCACGATGCGCCCGCCCTCCATGAAGATCACCCGGTCGGCGATCTCGCGGGCGAACTGCATCTCATGCGTCACGATCAGCATGGTCTGCCGCCGCTCCGCCACCCTCCGCATCAGGTCCAGCACCTCGCCCACCCATTCCGGGTCGAGCGCCGAGGTCGGCTCGTCGAACAGCATCAGCGCCGCGTCCAGCGCCATCGCCCGGCCGATGCCGACGCGCTGCTGCTGGCCGCCCGAGAGCGCCGCGGGATAGCTGTCGGCCTTGTCGGAGAGCCCGGTCTCGGCGAGGATCGCATCGGCCCGCGCCTCGGCCTCGGCGCGGGGTTTGCGCTGCACGGTGATCAGCGCCTCGGTGATGTTCTGCCGCGCGGTCTTGTTGGCGAAGAGCGCATAGTTCTGGAAGACGAAGGCGGTGCAGCGGCGCAGCGCAAGGATCTGCGCGGGCTTCGCCGTCGCCGCATCCACCGTCAGATCGCCGATGCGGATCACGCCCGCGTCGGGCCGGTCGAGGTAGTTCAGGCAGCGCAGCAGCGTCGACTTGCCGGTGCCGGAGGGGCCGATGATGGCCACCCGCTCGCCCGCCGCGATGTCGAGGTCGATGCCGTCGAGCACGGTGTTGCTGCCGAAGCGCTTGGTCAGTCCGCGGATGCTGATCATCGGGCGAAGGCCTTGTTCAGGCGGCTTTCCAGCCGCTTCTGCAGGAAGGACAGGGTCTCGACGATGATCCAATAGATCACCGCGACCACGAGGAAGGCCTCGAAATAGAGGAAGCTGCCGGCGGCCTCCTTCTGCGTCGCGCCCATCATCTCGGTGACGCCGAGGGTGAAGGCGAGCGAGGTGCTCTTGATCATGTCGATGAAGTAGTTGACCAGCGTTGGCGCCGCCACCCGCGCCGCCTGCGGCAACACGATGCGCCGCATCGATTGCCCGCGGGTCATGCCCACCGCCTGCGAGGCCTCCCATTGGCTGCGGTCCACCCCGAGGATCGCCGCGCGGATGCTCTCGGCCATATAGGCCGAGAAATGCAGCGTCAGCCCGATGATCGCCGCGGTGACACCGTTGATCCCGGTAAGGAAGGGCATCACCTGCGGCAGGCCGTAGTAGAACAGGAACAGCTGCACCAAGAGCGGCGTGCCGCGGAAGAAGCTGATGAAGAGCTGTACCAGCTGGTCCAGCACCGGTACGCGGATCACCCGCTCCACCGCCATCAGGCAGGCGAGGATCAGCGCGCAGAGCATGGCGGCCAGCGCCATGCCCAGTGTCAGCGGCACGTAGCCGAGGATGACGGGCACCAGACCCAGCATGTAGTCGAGGTCGAGCGCCCGCATCGGATCAGCTCGCCGGGGCGGTCACGTCGAGACCGAGCCATTTCTCCGAGATCGCCTTCAGCGTGCCGTCGGCCTTCAGCTCGGTCAGCGCGGCGTCGAGCTTGTCGCGCAGCGCCTGACCTTCGGCATCGTTGCGGAAGGGCAGGGCGTTGCGGATCTCGCTGAAGGGCTCGCCGGCCAGCGCCAGCGGCAGCGGGCTTTCCTTGATGACCTGCGCCGAGGAGACGCGGTCCATCACGAAGGCGTCGACCCGGCCGAGCGCCGTGTCCTGCTCGATGTTGCTCTCATAGG
Organism: Cereibacter sp. Soil_C_27; assembly: GCF_057657095.1. Lineage (NCBI taxonomy): Bacteria > Pseudomonadati > Pseudomonadota > Alphaproteobacteria > Rhodobacterales > Paracoccaceae > Cereibacter > Cereibacter sp. Soil_C_27. Next base: position 295,118 of record NZ_JBDGJD010000005.1, read on the forward strand.
TGCGGATGTCGATCTCGTCCGCGAAGGGCAGTTCGCGCAGCAGCTGTTCGAAGTTGGAGCCGAGGTTCACCGCCACGCTGCGGCCCTTCAGGCTGTCGACGCCGGTAATCTCGGTCTCGTTGCCATTCTTCACCACGACCTGCGCGCCGTCATAGACATAGGGCTGGCTGAAGGCGAACTTCGCCTCGCGCTCGGGGGTGATGGTGATCTGGTTGGCGACGGTGTCGATCCGTCCGGCCTCCAGCGCGCCGATCAGGCCCGAGAAGGACATGGTGGAGAATTCCACCGTGTCGCCGGTCTTTTCGGCAAGGGCGTTCATCAGATCGACCTCGAAGCCCTGCAGCTGGTCCTGACGGACGAAGGTGAAGGGGAAATAGCCGCCGGACATGCCGACGCGGATCGTCTCGGCGGCGGCGGGGAGGGCGACGGCCCCGGCCAGCACGGCCGCGAGCGAAAGGGATCTGAACATCTGATACTCCTGTTTCCAGACTGCATGACATGCCCGCAGCGGCTTCGGTCTTCAAGCCGGATGCTCAAACAAGAACGGACAGTCTCTGCAGGCGGCGCTGCGCCGCACAGACGTCCGGCTCCGGGGGTGAAGCAGGACCGCCGTGCCATGGTTCCCACGCATCGCGGAACAACGGTCCGGAAATCCTTCGTGAGGGGGCCTCCGGCATGACGATGTCCCGCCCGGGAACCTCCGTCCCGCGCCGCGGTTGGGAGGCAGGCTCCCCTCCATGGCCGGATTTTCCGACGACGAGCCGCAGGAGCCAGCCATGACCCGCGAACGCCTGACGACCTATTGGGAGAGTGCCAGCACCAGCTTCTGGTTCGTGCCCTCGGTGATGATCCTCGTCGCCGCCGGTCTCGCCTGGGTGGCAGGCGGGCTCGATCAGCGGGTGGCCGACGACAGCACGCTGCCCTTCCTCTACCGCGGCGCACCGGGGACGGCGCGCGATCTGCTGGCGACGCTGCTCACCTCGATGATGACCATGACCAGCCTGATCTTCTCGATCACCATGGTCGTGCTCAGCCTCGCCTCGAGCCAGTTCGGCCCGCGGCTGATCCGCATCTTCATGGCCAGCAAGCAGACGCAGTTTGTTCTAGGCTGCTTCGTGATGACGATCATCTACTGCCTCCTGATGTCGGCCATGCTCGGCCCCCTCAGCGGCGAGGCGGTCCGCCCCCTGCCCAGCGTCACCCTGGCCCTCGCGCTGGTCGCCCTCAGTGTCTGCCTGCTCGGCCTCTTCCAGCACTCGCTTGCCCGCTCGATCATGTCCGAGACCGTGGTGCATCCGGTGGGCGGAGAGCTGGACCGGCTGATCCACAGCTTCACCCCCCTGCGCGCCCCGCCGGATGAAAAGCCCGACCGCCTGCTGCCAGAGGCCTTCGCCGAAGCTGCCTTCCGCTTCGGCCCCGGCAAGGCAGGCTACATCCGCGCCATCGCCTTCGACCGGCTGATCGAGGTGGCGCAGGACGCCGACTGCTTCGTCGGGCTCGACTTCCGCGCCGGCGACTTCGTGGTGGAGGACGGAAAGGGCATCGGCATCCTGTCGTCCCGGCCGGTAACCGAGGCGCTATGCCGCGCGGTCCGCGAGGCGGTTGTCATCGGCGCGCACCGGACCCCCGTGCAGGATGTGGAATTCTCGATCCGGCATCTGGTGGAGGTGGCGCTGCGGGCGATGTCGCCCTCCCTGAACGATCCCTATACGGCCATCGCCGTCATCGACCAGCTCTCGGCCTCGCTCTCGCTGCTTCTGAACCGCGAGCTTCCGCCGGGCGTGTTCCGCGACGCCGGGGGCCGCGTGCGGGTGATCTGCCCCCGCCCGACCCATGCCAGCGTGATCGGCGCGGCCTTCGACCAGATCCGGCAGAACGGGGCGCAGAAACCCTTCATCGTCATCCATCTGCTCGAGGCCGTCGAGCGCATCGCCCCGCATGTGCGGTTGGCGGCGCATCTCGACGTGCTGGAGCGGCAGGTGGCGCTGATCCTCGACGAGGTGCCGCAGGAAAGCACCCGTGCGGCCGACCGGCAGGTGATCGCGCGTCGCGCCGAGGCTGCGCGCACGGCGCTGCAGGAGCGTCGGCAGCAGCCGCTGATGGAGGGGGAGGGGCCCGTGACGGGCGGCGCATGAAAAAATGCGCTGCCACGGAGCGTCCGTGGCAGCGCAAGTTTGTCAAGGGAGTGCTGCCCGAACCTCCGGCAGACGGAAGGGTTCCCGTGAAAGCGACGGCGCCGCGGAACAAGCCGCGGGCCAGCAGGTTCTCGCTGCAGGTGGTACGAGGGAGTGTGGTGCATGGGACCGAAGGACAAGGGGCTTTTCGTGCTTCTCCTCTTCGCGCTCAGCGCCACATCGGCGGCCCTCGTCGTGACCCTCTGGCCCTGACCTTCGATCGCCCGGAACATCGTGCCCGCTGGCAGGTTCGCCCCGCGTGATCGGCCCGCCGCCCGGCGGCGGTGCAGGCCCCGACACGACGCGATCCCGACACAAGGCGAGGAGCCGACATGACCCGCGACATCCAGATCATCCGCGGCAGGGCCTGACCATGGTCCAGCTGCGCCTTCCGCCGAACAGCCGCATCGTCAAGGGCAAGGTCTGGCCCAAGCCCGAGGGCACCCGGCTGCGCACCTTCCGCATCTATCGCTGGAGCCCGGATGACGACGAGAACCCGCGCGTCGATGTCTATCACGTCGATCTCGACCGCTGCGGGCCGATGGTCCTCGACGCGCTCATCAAGATCAAGAACGAGATCGACCCGACGCTCGCCTTCCGCCGCTCCTGCCGCGAGGGGATCTGCGGCTCCTGCTCGATGAACATCGACGGGATCAATACGCTGGCCTGCATCTACGGCCTCGACCAGATCGAGGGCGACGTGAAGATCTACCCCTTGCCGCACATGCCGGTGATCCGAGACCTCGTGCCGGACCTGTCGCAGTTCTACGGCCAGCACGCCCTCGTCCAGCCTTGGCTGCAGACCAAGACCACCGAGCCCGCCGAGGAGTGGCGGCAATCCATCGAGGACCGCGAAAAGCTCGACGGGCTCTACGAGTGCATCCTCTGCGCCTGCTGCTCCACCGCCTGCCCGAGCTACTGGTGGAACAGCGACCGCTTCCTCGGCCCCGCCGCGCTGATCCACGCGCATCGCTGGCTGTCGGATTCACGCGACGAGGCGACGGGCGAGCGGCTCGACATCCTCGAAGACCCGTTCCGGCTCTACCGCTGTCACACGATCATGAACTGCGCCAAGACCTGCCCCAAGGGGCTCAACCCCGCCAAGGCCATCGCAGAAATCAAGCAGATGATGGTGGAACGCGTGATCTAGGGCAGGGGCCTCGCCTTCGCGCGGAGCCCGCCCCGACGCCGTTCCCCGCGCCAGAAGGAAAGCCCATGAGCCTGCCCGCCCCACCCTCGCGGACCACCCGATGAGCGGCGCCCCCGGCACGCCGGACTCCGCGCCACTCGACTGCGTCATCGTCGGCGGTGGACCCGCGGGGCTCACCGCGGCGATCTACCTCGCCCGCTTCCGGCGGCGGGTGGCGCTGATCGATGCCGGCAACAGCCGCGCCGCGCTGATCCCGCGCTCGCACAACCATCCGGGCTATCCCTCGGGCATCGAGGGCCCCTCGCTTCTGGCGCAGATGCGCGAGCAGGCCGGGCGCTTCGGCGTGATTCCGGTCGCGGAAGAGCTGACCGGGGCCGACCGCCTGCCGGACGGTCGCCTGCGCCTGCGGGCCGGTGCGGCGGTGCTCGAGACCACCTCGCTCCTGCTCGCGACCGGGGTCAGCGATCATGTGCCGCCGGTCGCCGACCCGCTGCACCATGTCCGCGAGGGGTTGATCCGGCAATGTCCGGTCTGCGGTTGCGATCATCGGCGCGGGCGCCTGCGCGGCGGGCGAGGCGCTGTTCCTGCGCCATTACACCGCCGATCTGGTGCTCCTGACGCTGGGCCAGCCGCTGGATCTGAGCGAGGCCGTGCTGCGCCGTCTCGGCGAGGCCGGCATCGACATCGTCGAGGCGCCGCTCGAGGCGATGACCTTCCGCGACGAGGCGGTGCAGGTGCAGCTTGCCGGGCAGCCCGAACGCGATTTCGCCGCCGTCTACTCCGGCCTTGGCAACGCGCCACGCAGCACCCTCGCCAAGGCGCTGGGCGTCGATCTGGCCAGCGACGGGCGCATCGTCACCGACGCGCATCAGCTGACCTCGGTCCCGGGCATCTATGCGGCGGGCGACGTGGTGACCGGGCTGAACCAGATCGCCGTCGCCATGGCACAGGGCGAGATCGCCGCGACCGCGATCCACAACGCCCTGCGCCAGAGCGAGGGCCGCTGCCTGCCCGCCTAGAGGTGGTGTGAGCCTTCCCGCGCAACGACAGTCTGCGGGCGGTCGGGCATGCAAAAAGGGGCTCGGATCGAGCCCCTTTTCGTCATCCGGCAGACGAGTTACTGGACGATCTGAACGATGCGGCGGTCGGCAGGGTTCACGATGACCGGCACGCCGTTGACATAGGCGTAGGAATATTCGGTTTCCGGAACTTCCTGCAGCACGACCACATCGGGAACGCCCGCACCGACCACGAGATCGCCTTCGAGATAGACCGGTTCCACCGGGTTGGTGGTGACATAGGTGGTGACCGTCTCACCCGGATCGAGAGCTGCGCCGCCGGTCACACCGACCGCCGCGCCGATCAGCGCGCCGACCGGGCCCCCGATCGCAGCACCGGCGAGAGCACCCGCGCCACCGCCGGCGAGGGCCGAGTTGCCGGTCGTGTCCGTGGTCTGGGTAACGGTCGTGGTCTGGGCCGAAACGGCGCTGGCAATAAGAATGGCGGTTGCCGTCGCAGCGGCAGTCATGTTGAAACGCATGAAAAATCTCCGAGTTCTAAATAAACCTGCATATCGCGCAGTGCCTTGAAAACGCGGAAAGACGGCGCGGGTTCCCTCGGGGAAAAGCGGAAGGTGGGCCCGACCCGCGCGGCGCTTGTCCCCACCGATGCGGGTGTGGCGCCGACGTGGTGAGCCGGGCCCATAACCTGCGGGCCATCTCAGCATGACGATGGTCTGATTTCTGTAGAGTTGGTGGGCGACCCTGGAATCGAACCAGGCACGAGTCGCCTCGGCGGAGTTACAGTCCGCTGCCGCACCTTGCAGCACGTCGCCCACTGGGCGGCTGATTAGCCGAGGGCCAAGGGAGGGTCAAGGCGGAATCGTCGCGCAACTGTCACGCGGCCTTTCCGCTTGCGCCGCCCCGGCGGCGGCCTCATTCTGCCGCGCGAAACGGGAGACCCTGATGACGACGCGCACGACCAAACCGAGCTGGGTGATCGACAAGGAGCGGCAGAAGCGCAGCTCCGCCAACGAGACGGTCTGGCTCTTCGGCCTGCATGCCGTGCGCGACGCGTTGGTCAATCCGGCCCGGCAGAAGCTGCGGCTGGTGCTGACCAAGAACGCCGCCGACAAGCTGGGCGAGGCCATCGCCGAGGCAGGGCTGGAGCCCGAGATCGTCGATCCGCGCAAGTTCGACGTGCCGATCGACGAGGGCTCGGTGCACCAGGGTGCCGCGCTGGAGGTGAAGCCGCTGAACTGGGGCTCGCTGCAGGATATCGCCGCCTCCGGCCCCGGCGCGCCGCTGGTGGTGCTGCTCGACCGGGTCACCGATCCGCACAACGTCGGCGCGGTGCTGCGCTCGGCCGAGGTCTTCGGCGCCCGCGCGGTGATCGCGCCGCAGCGCCATTCCGCACCGGAAACCGGCGCTTTGGCCAAGACCGCGTCCGGCGCGCTGGAACGCCAGCCCTATCTGCGGGTGGTGAACCTCGCCGACGCGATGGAAGACCTCAAGGCCATGGGCTATGTGCTGCTGGGCCTCGACGGCGAGGCAGAGGTGACGCTGGGCGAGGCGCTGGCCGAGGCGGGCTCGCGACCCATCGGGCTGGTGATGGGCGCCGAGGGGCCGGGGCTGCGCGACAAGACGCGCGACACCTGCGACCGGCTGGTGCGCATTCCGGCCTCGGGCGAATTCGGCTCGCTCAATGTCTCGAACGCGGCGGCTGTGGCACTCTATGCCACCACGACTCGCTGATCTTCACAGAATCGCGACCGAGGCTTTTCTTTGTCCCTGTGGCCCCCATGTTACAGGAAGAGCGGGGCCGGAACCCCCGTTCTACCTTCACTGTCCCTCGTTCCGCCACTGGCGCCCGACCTTCATGGTTCGGGCGCTTTTTTCTGCCCGGAGGCTCCCATGACCGATGCCGAGATCAGCCAGATCCTGACCGAGACCCGCACCATCGCCGTGGTCGGCTGGTCGCCCAACCCGTCCCGCCCGAGCCACCGCGTCGCGGCCTATCTCAAGGACCGCGGCTACCGGGTGATCCCGGTGAACCCGGGCCATGCGGGAGAGACGGCCCTGGGCGAGACGGTCGCGCCGGATCTCGCGGCACTGGCGGGGGAGGGGGTGGAGATGGTCGACGTCTTCCGCCGCTCCGAAGCGGTGCCCGAGGTGGTGGAGGCGGCGCTTGCGGCGCTGCCGGGGCTGAAGGTGGTTTGGATGCAGCTCGGTGTCACCAGCGATGCGGCGGCGGCGATGGCCGAAGCCAAGGACATTCAGGTGGTGCAGGATCGCTGCCCGGCGATCGAGATCCCGCGGCTGGGTCTCTGAGACCCAAAATCCTTCAGAAGGATTTTGGGAAAAGTTTTCTGAAAACTTTTCCCGCCCCTCACCCCCGGGCGGCTTTCTCGGCAATCCCCGAGGTGCCCTCGCGCCGCTCCAGCTCCATGAGCACCTCGGCCAGCGTCACGTCGCGCGCGGCGAGCATGACGAGCAGGTGATAGAGCACGTCCGCCGCTTCCGCGGTCAGCTTCGCCCGGTCGCCCTTCACCGCCTCGATGATCGCCTCGACGGCCTCTTCCCCGAACTTCTCGGCGCATTTCTCCGGCCCCTTGGCCAGAAGCTTCGCCGTCCACGAGCTTTCCGGGTCGGCGCCCCGGCGCGCCTCGACCGTGGCCGCCAGCCGCTCCAGCGCGCTCATGGCAGCCTCACGGCGATGCCGGCCGCGGCCATGTGTGCTTTGGCCTCGGCGATGGTGAATTCGCCGAAATGGAAGATCGAGGCCGCAAGCACCGCCGAGGCGCCGCCTTCGGTGACGCCTTCGACCAGATGGTCGAGCGTGCCGACGCCGCCCGAGGCGATCACCGGGATCGACACCGCGTCGGAGATGGCGCGGGTGAGCGGCAGGTTGAAACCGGCGCGGGTGCCGTCGCGGTCCATCGAGGTCAGCAGGATCTCGCCCGCGCCCTTCGACGCCACCAGCCGGGCGAAGTCCACCGCGTCGATGCCGGTCGGCTTGCGCCCGCCATGGGTGAAGATCTCCCATTTGCCGGGGCTCACGGTCTTGGCGTCGATGGCGACGACGATGCACTGGCTGCCGAAGCGGTCGGCGGCCTCGGCCACCACATCGGGGTTGGCGACGGCGGCCGAGTTGAACGAGACCTTGTCGGCTCCCGCCAGAAGCAGCGCCCGCACGTCCTCGGGCGTGCGCACCCCGCCGCCCACCGTCAGCGGCATGAAGCAGTGCTCGGCGGTGCGGGTGACGAGATCGTACATCGTGCCGCGATTCTCATGCGTGGCATGGATGTCGAGAAAGCAGAGCTCGTCCGCCCCTGCCGCGTCATAGGCGCGGGCCGCCTCCACCGGGTCGCCCGCGTCGCGCAGGTCGACGAAATTGACGCCCTTGACCACCCGGCCATCGGCCACGTCGAGACAGGGGATGATGCGGGTCTTCAGCATGGCCGGGCTCCTTTGCCCCGTGGTAGCGCGCGGGGTCGGGGGAGGGAAGGGGGCTGCCGCCCCCTCGCCGCTGCGCGGCTCACCCCTGCGGATATTTGAGGACAGAAAATTCAGGCTTTCAGGGCGGCGAGCGCCTCGGCCAGATCGATCGCCCCGTCGTAGAGCGCCCGGCCCGAGATCGCGCCGGCGATCACGCCGGTATCGCGCAGCGCGGTGAGGTCGGCCATCGAGGAGACCCCGCCGGAGGCGATCACCGGGATCGAGACCGCACGGGCCAGCGCCTCGGTCGCCTCGATGTTGGGCCCGCCCATCGCGCCGTCGCGGTCGATGTCGGTGTAGATGATCGCGGCCACCCCGGCGTCCTCGAAGGAGCGGGCGAGATCGGTGACCATCACCTCGGTCTCCTCGGCCCAGCCGCGGGTGGCGACGCGGCCCTTGCGCGCGTCGATCCCCACCGCGACCTGCCCGGGAAAGGCCCGCGCCGCCTGCCGCACCAGGTCGGGCTCCTCCACCGCCACGGTTCCGAGGATCACCCGGGCGAGGCCCTTTTCCAGCCAGCCCTCGATGGTCCAGAGATCACGGATGCCGCCGCCGAGCTGCACCGGCACCGTGACCCGGGAAAGGATCGCCTCGACCGCTTCGGCATTCACCGGCTGGCCGGCAAAAGCGCCGTTCAGATCGACCAGATGCAGCCATTCGCAGCCCGCCGCTTGGAACTTCGCCGCCTGTGCCGCCGGATCGTCTCCGAACACCGTCGCCGCCTCCATCTCGCCGCGCAGCAGGCGGACGCATTGGCCGTCCTTCAGGTCGATGGCGGGATACAGGATCATGGCGCTCTCCTCGCTGGGGTCGGGCGGTGTTTCGCATGCAGCGGGGGGCTTGCCAAGAGCCGGCCTGCCCGGCCCCCCCCCCTGGTCTACGCATCCGTGACGGAACCCCCGGGCGGGCGGCCCGGTTGACAGCTGGCAACTTCAGGAGATCACCGATGACCCATGTCACCGCCGAGGATGGCACGAAACTCTACGTCCGCGACTGGGGACAGGGGCGACCCGTCGTCCTAATTCATGGCTGGCCGCTCAGCGGCGACAGCTGGGAATGCCAGTCGGTGCGGCTGGCCGAGGCGGGCTTCCGCGTCATCGCCTATGACCGGCGCGGCTTCGGGCGGTCGGACCAGCCCTTCACCGGCTACGACTACGACACGATGGCCGACGATCTGGCCGCGATCATCACCGCGCTCGGGCTCGACGACGCGGCGCTGGTCGGATTCTCGATGGGCGGCGGCGAGGTCGCGCGCTACATGTCGCGGCACGGCGGCAAGGGCATCACCCGCGCCGCGCTGATCTCCTCGGTGGTGCCGATGGTGCAGCAGGGCGACCGCGAGGTGGGCGCGCCGCTGAAGGTGCTCGAGGGCATCAAGGACGGCCTGCGCAAGGACCGGCCGGAGTTCCTCGGCAGCTTCTTCAAGACCTTCTACGGCAACGGCCTTCTGAGCGGGGTCAGCGAGGGGGTGCTGCACTGGTCCCTGATGATGGCGATGCAGGCCTCGCCCAAGGCGACGCTCGACTGCGTCGATGCCTTCGGCAAGACCGATTTCCGCCCCGACTGCGCGGCCTTCGGCGTGCCGACGCTGGTGATCCATGGCACGAAGGACGAGACCGTGCCGATCGAGGCCACCGCGCGTGAGGCGGCGCGGCTGATCCCCAATGCCAGGCTCGTCGAATACGAGGGTGCGCCGCACGGGCTCACGGCCACCCATGCCGACCGGCTGTTCGAGGACCTGCGCGACTTTCTGCGCTAGGGCTTCCAGCGGAGGAAGTTGGCGATCAGCCTCAGGCCGGTCGCCTGACTTTTCTCCGGGTGGAACTGGGTGCCCACCATCGTGTCGCGCCCGATGATCGCGGTGATCTCGCTGCCATAGTCGGCATGGGCCAGACGCTCGGCGGGATCGGCGACGCGGAAGTGGTAGGAGTGGACGAAATAGGCGTGATCGCCGGTTTCGATCCCCTCCAGCACCGGATGGGCGTGGTCGATCACCAGATCGTTCCAGCCCATATGCGGCACCTTCAGCAGGGGATCGGCGGGGGCGATGCGCTCCACCTCGCCGCCGATCCAGCCGAAGCCCGCCGTTTCTTCATATTCCAGCCCGCGTGTCGCCATCATCTGCATGCCGACGCAGATGCCGAGGAAGGGCCGCGCCCGGGTGGTCACGGCCTCCTCGATCGCCTCCGACAGCCCGCCATAGGCGCCGAGCGCCCGGCGGCAGGCCGGAAAGGCGCCATCGCCCGGCAGCACGATCCGGTCGGCGCGGGCGACATCCTCGGGCCTGTCCGACACCAGCACCGTGCCGCCGCCGACCTCCGCCGCCATGCGCTGGAAGGCCTTCTCGGCGGAGTGCAGGTTGCCGCTGTCGTAGTCGACGAGAACCGTCAGCATCAGAGCATGCCCTTGGTCGAGGGGATGGCGTCGGCGCGGCGCGGATCGGGCTCCACCGCTTCGCGCAGGGCGCGGGCGACGGCCTTGAAGGCGGCCTCGGCGATGTGGTGGCTGTTGATCCCGTGGATCATGTCGACATGCAGGGTGATGCCGCCATGGGTCGAGAGCGCCTGGAAGAACTCGCGCACCAGCTCGGTGTCGAAGCTGCCGATCTTGGCGCTGGGGAAGGTCACGTTCCACACGAGGTAGGGCCGCCCCGAGAGGTCGAGCGCGCAGCGCACCTGCGCATCGTCCATCGCCAGATGGCAGGCGCCGTAGCGGCGGATGCCGCGCTTGTCGCCAAGCGCCTTGGTCAGCGCCTGACCCAGCGCGATGCCGCTGTCCTCGACCGTGTGGTGGTCGTCGACATGCAGATCGCCCTTGGCGCGCAGCGTCATGTCGATCAGCGAATGGCGCGAGAGCTGGTCCATCATGTGATCGAAGAAACCGACGCCGGTCTGAATGTCATAAGCGCCGGTGCCATCCAGATCGACGCTCAGCGTCACGTCGGTCTCGGCGGTCTTGCGGGTGATGTCGGCCTTGCGCATCGCGGGCTCCTCGTGATCCGCGCGACTTATAGGACGGTGGGCAGGCAGAGGGAAGGGTCAGGCCGCCCGGCGATGCGGGCCGAAGGCGGCGGCCAGCGCCAGACAGAGGCCGGAGAGCGTGGCGATCATCCCCGCCGCCGAAAGCGAGTTGGGCAGGCCGAACCACATCGGCCCGTAACCCGCCAGCACATATCCCCCCACCGCCGACAGGAGGGCGAGGCCGAGGCTCAGCGCCACCTGCAGCGGCAGCCGGTCGGTCAGCAGCCGCGCCGCGGCGGGCGGGCAGATCAGCATGGCGATGGTGAGGATCGAGCCCACCGCGGTGAAGGCCGCAACGCAGGCCATCGCCGCCGCCGCCACCAGCCCCAGCGAGATCGCCTGCACCGGCAGACCCAGCGTCCGGGCGAAGCCCTCGTCGAAGGTGGCGAGCACGAGGGGCCGCCAGAAGATGAAACCGGCGATGGCGATCAGCGCGAAGACCGCAGCCATCCGCCCCAGCTCCGGCGGCAAGCCCGCCAGCGCCACCGGATCGACCAGCGACTCCCAGCCCGTCGCATCGAGCCAGATCAGGCTCTCGAGATTGCCGTAGAGCGCGTGCTCCACATCCAGATGCACCGCCCCCGCACCGGAGCCTTCCAGCAGCAGCACACCCAGCGCGAACATCGTGGTGAAGGTGACGCCCATCGCCGCGCCCGGCTCCACCCCGGCCAGCCGGCGGATGCCCTCGATCATCAGCACCGAGACCATCGCCGCCGCCCCGGCGCCCAGCATCATCGCCCAGGTCGAGGCGCTGCCGGTGAAGAGGAAGGCGACCACGATCCCCGGCAGCACGACATGGCTGATCGCATCGCCGAGCATCGCCTGCCGTCGCAGCATCAGGAAGTTGCCGGGCAGGGCGCAGGCCATGGCGGCGAAGCAGCCGATCAGGATCGGCGTCAGCGAGAGGATGACGAAATCGGCTTCCATCACGCGGCCCTCATCCTGCGGCGCAAGGCCCGCGTCTGCAGCAGCCGCACGACCAGCCCGCGGCGCGGCGCGAAGAGCGCCGAGAGGACGAAGCCCGCGAAGGCCAGCACCACGATCACCGGCCCGGTCGGCACCCCCGGCACCGCCGCCGAGACCGCGGCGCCGAGATAGCCCGACGCCCCGCCGATAGCGCCCGCGACCAGCGCCATCACCCCCACCCGGTCGGTCCACATCCGCGCCGCCACCGCAGGCGTGATCAGCAGCGCCACGATCAGGATCAGCCCGACCACGCGCAGCCCGATCAGCACCACGCCCAGCGTCAGCACCATCAGCGCCAGATCGTAGAGCCGGGGCCGGAGCCCCATCACCGTGGCATAGCCCGGATCGAAGGCCACCATGGTCAGCGGCCGCCGCATCAGCCCGACCAGCGCCAGCGCCACCGCGCCGCCGCCCGCGATCAGCAGCGCATCGGCCCGCAGCATTCCGGCGGTGGAGCCGAGCAGGAAGCTTTCCAGCCCCGCCTGATGCCCGGTGTTCAGCCCTTGGATCAGCGTCAGGATCACGATGCCGAGGCCATAGAACACCGACAGCACCGCGCCGATCGCCGCATCCTCCGGCAGGCGGGTGTGGCGCGTCAGCAGTTGCAGCGCCCCGAGCCCGAGCAGCGCCGAGAGCCCTGCGCCGAGCAGCAGCCCCGCGAGCAGCCGCCCGTCGCCCCCCAGCGCCACCATCGCCAGAAAGGCGAGGCCGACGCCCGGCAGCGTGGCATGGGCGATGGCATCCGAGACCAGCGCGCGCTTCCTGAGGAAGAGGAAAGCCCCCACCACCCCGGCGGCAAAGCCCAGCGTCAACGCAGCCAGCGTCACCAGCGTGGCGTTCGGCCCGGCCCGCAGCAGAAGCGCCTCGAGCATCATTGCGCCGCGAGCCCCGGATCCATCGGCAGCGTGCCGCCATAGGTCCGGCCCAGCGCCTCACGGGTGAAGGCGGTGGCCACGGGGCCCTCGGCGATGGCGGTGCGGTTCAACAGCAGCACCCGGTCGAAATAGGCGGGCACGGTGGAGAGGTCGTGATGCACCGCGACCACCGTCGCCCCGTCATCGCGCAGGCCCTGCAGGACCGAGACGATGGCGCTTTCGGTGGCCGCATCGACCCCGGCGAAAGGCTCGTCGAGCAGGAACAACTCCGCCCCCTGCGCCAGCGCCCGGGCGAGGAACACCCGCTGCTGCTGCCCGCCCGACAGCGCGCCGATCTGGCGCAGCGCATAATCCTGCATGCCCACCCGCTCCAGGCACTGCATCGCCTTCGCCCGATGCGCGGCAGTGCGTCGGCCCAGCAGGCCGAGGCTGCGGTAGAGGCCCATCTGCACCACATCGACCGCGCGCACCGGGAAGTCCCAATCGACCGAGGCGCGCTGCGGCACATAGGCGATGCGCGCCCGCGCCGCGGCGAGCGGCTGGCCGAAGAAGCGCACCTCGCCCGCCGCCACCGGCACGAGGCCGAGCGCCGCCTTCAGGAGCGTCGATTTCCCCGCCCCGTTCGGCCCGATGATCGCGGTCATCCGCCCGGGAGCGAAATGTGCCTCCACCTGCTCCAGCACCGGCAGGACGCCGTAATGCACGGAAAGCCCGCGCAGGCTCAGCGCATCGTGGCGGAGGGGGCCCGACATGATCATGCCTGCACCATCAGCTTGCCCAGCCGCCCGCGCTCCGGCACCCGGCCACCCAAGGCCCCGGCGATCAGCGTCACGTTGTGGTCGATCATCCCGAGATAGGTGCCCTCGTAGCTGCCGTCCGCGCCCATCGCGTCGGAATAGAGCTGCCCGCCGATCCGCACCTCGTGCCCCTTCGCCGCCGCCCCCTCGATCAGCGCCCGCATCGAGCGATCCGAGACCGAGCTTTCGACGAAGACCGCCTGCACCCGGCGCTCCACCAGCATGTCGACAAGCTGGCCGATCCGCGCGAGCCCCGCCTCGCTTTCGGTGGAGAGCCCCTGGATGCCCTGCACCTCGAAGCCGTAGGCCGCGCCGAAATAGCCGAAGGCGTCATGCGCGGTGACCAGCACCCGCGCCTCGGGCGGCACGGTGGCCAGCACCTCCTGCGCATAGGCCTGCAGCGCCGCGATCTCGGCCTGGAAGCTTTCGGCCCGTGTCGCGTGATCGCCGGCGCGCTCGGGCGCCACGTCGCTCAGCGCGCGGGCGATCTCGGCCACCGCCAGCGACCAGAGCTCGGGCGCCATCCAGACATGCGGATCGAAGCGGTCGGGGTAATCCGGATTGCCGCGCAGCAGCGCCTTCGGCAGCGCCTCGGCAACCGCGACCACCTTGCGCTGACGCGAGAGGTCCAGAAGGAAATCCTCCATCTGCGCCTCGAGATAGAGCCCGTGCCAGAGCACCAGATCGGCCCGGGCCATGGCGACGATGTCGCTGCGGGTCTGGCGGTAGCCGTGCGGGTCCATCCCCGGGCCCATCAGCGCCCGCACCGTGCCGCCGCCGACGATCCGCGCGGCGTCGGCGATCATCCCGGTGGTTGCGACGACGGTCGGCCCCTCCGCCGCCCGCAGGGAGCCGGGCAGGGCTGCGGCAGACATCAGGGCAAGCGCGGCGCGTCGTGTCAGCAGCATCGGAACCTCATTCAGAACAATCACACGGGTTGAAGGTATGAGAATTATTCGCAATGTCAATGATAGTGAGAACCATTCGCAAAATGAGAGTATGGCGCATGGAGGCCGGGGAGGGGGCGTCGGAAGGGAAGGGAGGGGCTGAAACGCAAAATGGCCGCCCGAGGCGACCATTTGCAACCCACCGTCGTTAAACGGTTTATTTGGAGCGGGCGATGAGATTCGAACTCACGACCCTAACCTTGGCAAGGTTATGCTCTACCCCTGAGCTACGCCCGCGTCCTTGGGTGAGCGGTGATCTATAAACTCGCGCGGGCGGCTGCAAGAGGGAATTTGCAGCCGCCCGCAAAAATCCGTCACAAGAGGCCAAGCACCGCCGAAAGCGCCAGCGAGACGAAGGTCAGCGCCATGCCGGCCATGCGCACGCCCTTGCCGGCAAGCCCGGTCAAGGCCAGCGCATGCGCCCCGCGCCCCACCGTCAGGCAGAGACCCGAGACATGCAGCCCCCAGGAGGCCGCACCCGCCAGTTCGGCCACCACCAAGAGCAGCAGGCCGAAGGGCGCGTAATGGGCGAAGCTGCCATGGGCGCGGATGCGCTTCTGCAGATCGGCCAATGCCGGACGCGGCCCGAAGACCTGCAGCGTCAGGATCACGAACATCACCGCCAGCAGCGCCGCGTAGATCGGCGTGACGACCAGCGTCACGCCTCGAACTCCACCAGAAGATCCTTGGCTTCGATCTGGGCGCCGGGGGCCACATGCAGCGCCTTCACCGTGGCGGCGCGGTCGGCGTGGATGCCGGTCTCCATCTTCATCGCCTCGATTGTCAGCAGGAGATCCCCCGCCTGCACCTTCTGGCCCACCGTCACCCCGACCGAGGCGACCGAGCCCGGCATCGGCGCGCCGATATGGCAGGCATTGCCCTCCTGCGCCTTGGGCTTGGCGGCGGTCTTGGCCTTCACCGCGCGGTTGGCGACGCGGATGACGCGCGGCTGGCCGTTCAGCTCGAAGAACACCTTCACGTCGCCGTCGTCGCCGGTCTCGCCCACCGCCTGCAGCCGCAGTTCCAGCGTCTTGCCCGGATCGATCTCGGCGGTGATCTCCTCGCCCGATTGCATGCCGTAGAAGAAGGTCCGCGTCGGCAGGGTGCGCACCGGGCCGTAGAGCTTGTGGCGCGCGCGGTAGTCGGTGAAGACCTTGGGATACATGAGATAGCCGTTCAGATCCTCGTCATCCACCGCCGCTTCCTGCGGGTCCTCGTCGTCATGGGCGAGCTCGGTCGCAAGCTTGGCCCGCGCCGCCTCGATATCCACCGGGGGCAGATGCGCGCCGGGCCGGTCGGTCGAGGGCGCCTCGCCCTTGAGAACCTTCTTCAGGATCGGCTCCGGCCAGCCGCCATGCGGTTGACCGAGATTGCCCTTCAGCATGTCGACCACCGACTCGGGGAAGCTCACATCCACCGCCGGATCCTCGACCTGCGCCCGCGTCAGCCCCTGCGCGACCATCATCAGCGCCATGTCGCCCACCACCTTCGACGAGGGCGTGACCTTCACGATGTCGCCGAACATCCGGTTGGCGTCGGCATAGGCCTGTGCCACCTCGGCCCAGCGTTCCTCCAGCCCGAGACTGCGCGCCTGCGCCTTGAGGTTGGTGAACTGCCCGCCGGGCATCTCGTGCAGGTAGACTTCCGAGGCGGGCGAGGCGGTGCCGGATTCGAAGGCGCAGTAATGCGCGCGCACCTGCTCCCAGTAGTTCGACAACTCGCGGATCGCGGCGATGTCGAGCCCGGTGTCGCGGTCGGTGTGCTTCAGCGCCTCGACGACGGAGCCGAGACAGGGCTGCGAGGTGCCGCCCGAGAAGGCGTCCATCGCCGCATCCACCGCGTCCACCCCGGCGTCGCAGGCGGCCAGCACCGTGGCCCCGGCGATGCCGCTGGTGTCATGGGTGTGGAAGTGGATCGGCAGGCCGACCTCTTCCTTGAGCGCCTTGATCAGGATGCGGGCCGAGGCGGGCTTCAACAGCCCCGCCATGTCCTTCAGCCCCAGCACATGCGCCCCGGCTTCCCGCAGCTCCTTGCCCATGCTGACATAGTAGTTCAGGTCGTATTTCGCGCGATCCGGGTCCAAAAGGTCGCCGGTGTAGCAGATCGTGCCCTCGCAGACCTTGTTCGCCTTGATCACCGCATCCATGGCGACGCGCATGTTCTCCACCCAGTTCAGCGAATCGAAGACGCGGAACACATCGACCCCGGTCTCGGCCGCCTGCTTGACGAAGGCCTGCACCACATTGTCCGGGTAATTGGTGTAGCCCACCCCGTTCGAGGCGCGCAGCAGCATCTGGGTCATCACGTTCGGCAGCCGCTCGCGGATGTCGCGCAGCCGCTGCCACGGGCATTCCTGCAGGAAGCGGTAGGCCACGTCGAAGGTGGCGCCGCCCCAGCACTCGACCGAGAACAGCCCCGGCAGGTTGGCTGCATAGGCGGGCGTCGCGCGGATCATGTCGATCGAGCGCATCCGGGTCGCCAGGAGCGACTGGTGGCCGTCGCGCATCGTGGTGTCGGTGATCAGCACGCGCTTCTGCGCCGCCATCCAGTCGGCCACCGCCTGCGGGCCCTTCTCGTCCAGCAGGTTGCGGGTGCCGGGGGCGGGGGCGGCCTTGGCCAGCGGCGGCTTCGCCTCGCGCAGGTCGTCAGCGGGGCGGGGGCGGCCCGCCGTTTCGGGGTGACCGTTCACGGTGATATCCGCGATATAGGTCAGGATCTTGGTCGCCCGGTCGCGCCGCGCGCGGAAGTTGAACAGCTCCGGCGTCGTGTCGATGAACTTGGTGGTGTAGGTGTCGTCGAGGAAGGTCGGATGCTTCAGCAGGTTCTCGACGAAGGCGATGTTGGTCGAGACGCCGCGGATGCGGAACTCGCGCAGCGCCCGGTCCATCCGGGCGATCGCCTTCTCCGGCGTCTGCGCCCAGGCGGTGACCTTCACCAGCAGCGAGTCGTAATAGCGGGTGATGACCCCGCCGGCATAGGCCGTGCCGCCGTCGAGCCGGATGCCCATGCCGGTGGCCGAGCGGTAGGCGGTCAGGCGACCGTAATCGGGGATGAAGTTGTTCTGCGGGTCTTCCGTGGTCACCCGGCACTGCAGCGCATGGCCGGAGAGCGTGATGTCCTCCTGCCGCGCGGCGCCGGTCGCCTCGGCGAGCGTCGCGCCTTCGGCGATGCGGATCTGCGCCTGCACGATGTCGATGCCCGTCACTTCCTCGGTAACGGTATGCTCGACCTGCACGCGGGGGTTCACCTCGATGAAGTAGAACTGGTCGCTGTCCATATCCATCAGGAACTCGACCGTTCCCGCGCATTCATAGCCGACATGGGCGCAGATCCGGCGGCCCAGATCGCAGACCTCGGCGCGCTGCGCCTCGGTCAGATAGGGGGCAGGGGCGCGCTCCACGACCTTCTGGTTGCGGCGCTGCACGGTGCAGTCGCGCTCGTAGAGGTGATAGATGTTGCCATGCTTGTCGCCGAGGATCTGCACCTCGACATGCCGGGCGCGCAGGATCATCTTTTCCAGATAGCCCTCGCCATTGCCGAAGGCCGCTTCCGCCTCGCGCCGCCCCTCGCGCACCTTGTCGGCCAGCTCGGCCTCGGAGTTGATCGGCCGCATCCCGCGCCCGCCACCGCCCCAGGAGGCCTTCAGCATCAGGGGATAGCCGACTTCCGCCGCCTGCCGCGCCACCTCGGCCATGTCCTCGCCCAGCACTTCGGTCGCCGGGATCACCGGCACCCCGGCCTCCATCGCCACGCGCCGCGCCGAGGCCTTGTCGCCAAGCGCCCGCATCGTCTCGGCCTTCGGCCCGATGAAGGCGATCCCCGCCGCGACGCAAGCCTCGACGAAATCCGGGTTCTCCGACAAGAGGCCATAGCCCGGATGGATCGCATCCGCCCCGGCCATCTTCGCCACCCGGATGATCTCGGGGATCGAGAGATAGGCCCCCACCGGTGAAAGCCCCTCGCCGATGCGATAGGCTTCGTCCGCCTTGAAGCGGTGCAGGCTCAGCTTGTCCTCTTCGGCATAGACGGCGACCGTCTTCTTGCCCATCTCGTTGGCTGCGCGCATGACGCGGATGGCGATCTCGCCCCGGTTGGCGATCAGGATCTTGCGGAACTCGGTCATTTTCTTCCCCCCGGAGCCGTTGCAGCCCCGCACTTTAGGGGTGCTGCGTTGCAGCGCAAGAGATCACGCATCGGTGTGCCAAAAGATTCCGATGCGAATCCGGCCCCGCCGATTTGCGGTTGCACGCCTGCCGGGAAACCGCCAGAACAATAACGGAACACGGCTTTCCCTTCCGGCGCGATCCAGCTAGGATGGACGGATGAACGGTTTTGACGAAAACGATGCCTTCGAGGCTGCGGTGCCGCTGAGCCAGCGCGCCATGGCCGCGCGGCCGCAGCCCTATCTCGACGATCTGAACCCGGCGCAGCGCGCCGCCGTTCTGGCGCTCGACGGCCCCGTGCTGATGCTGGCCGGCGCCGGCACCGGCAAGACCAAGGCGCTGACCGCCCGGATCGTGCATCTGCTGAACACCGGCAAGGCCCGCCCGAACGAGATCCTCGCGGTGACCTTCACCAACAAGGCCGCGCGCGAGATGAAGGATCGCGTGGCGCGGATGCTGGGCCAGGTGGAGGGCATGCCCTGGATGGGCACCTTCCACTCGATCAGCGTCAAGATCCTGCGCCGCCATGCCGAACTGGTGGGGCTGAAGTCGAACTTCACCATCCTCGACACCGACGACCAATTGCGTCTGCTGAAGCAGCTCATCGTCGCCGCCAACATCGACGAGAAGCGCTGGCCCGCGCGGATGCTGGCCGGGCTGATCGACACCTGGAAGAACCGCGCCTGGACGCCGCAGAAGGTGCCCGCCTCCGAGGCTTCGGCCTACAACAACCGCGGCACCGAGCTTTACGACCAGTATCAGGCCCGGCTTCGTGCGCTGAACGCCACCGATTTCGGCGATCTCCTGCTGCATGTGGTGACGATCTTCCAGACCCATCCCGACGTGCTGGCGCAATACCAGCGCTGGCTGAAATACATCCTCGTCGACGAGTATCAGGATACCAACGTCGCCCAGTATCTCTGGCTGCGTCTGCTGGCCCAGTCGCACCGCAACATCTGCTGCGTTGGCGACGACGACCAGTCGATCTACGGCTGGCGCGGGGCCGAGGTCGGCAACATCCTGCGCTTCGAAAAGGATTTCCCCGGTGCCGAGGTGGTCCGACTGGAGCAGAACTACCGCTCCACCCCGCATATCCTCGCCGCCGCCTCGGGGGTCATCGCCAGCAATGCGGGGCGCCTGGGCAAGACGCTCTGGACCGACCGCGACGAGGGCGAGGAGGTCCGGCTGATCGGCCATTGGGACGGCGAGGAAGAGGCGCGCTGGATCGGTGACGAGGTGGAATCGCTCCAGCGCGGCACCCGCGGGCTGGAGCCGCACGGGCTCGACGACATGGCGATTCTCGTGCGGGCCTCGCACCAGATGCGCGCCTTCGAAGACCGCTTCCTGACCATCGGCCTGCCTTACCGCGTCATCGGCGGCCCGCGCTTCTACGAGCGGCTCGAAATCCGCGACGCCATGGCCTATTTCCGCCTCGCCGTCTCGCCCGACGACGATCTGGCCTTCGAGCGGGTGGTGAATACCCCCAAGCGCGGCTTGGGCGACAAGGCGCAGCAGGAGATCCAGCGCGAGGCGCGCGCCCATGGCGTGACGCTTCTCGAAGGCGCGCGCGGACTTCTGGCGCGGGCCGGGCTCGGCGGCAAGGGCGCGGGTCAGCTGCGCGGCTTCATCGAAGGCGTGGACCGCTGGCACGCGCTGACCCTCACGCCGCACAACCATATCGCGCTGGCCGAGCAGATCCTCGAGGAATCCGGCTACACCGACATGTGGCAGAATGACAAGACGCCCGAGGCGCCGGGTCGGCTGGAGAACCTCAAGGAACTGGTGAAGGCGCTGGAGCAGTTCGAGAACCTGCAGGGCTTCCTCGAACACGTCGCGCTCATCATGGACAACGAGACCGAGGAGGCGGCGCAGAAGGTCAGCATCATGACGCTGCATGCCGCCAAGGGGCTCGAGTTTCCCATCGTCTTCCTCCCGGGCTGGGAAGACGGGCTCTTCCCCTCGCAACGCTCGATGGACGAAAGCGGGCTGAAGGGCGTCGAGGAGGAGCGGCGGCTGGCCTATGTCGGCATCACCCGCGCCGAGGAACTCTGCACCATCTCCTTCGCCGCCAACCGCCGGGTCTATGGCCAGTGGCAATCGGCGCTGCCCTCGCGCTTCATCGACGAGCTGCCCGAGGCGCATGTCGACGTGCTGACGCCGCCCGGTCTCTATGGCGGCGGTTATGGCGCGGCGGGCATGGCCTCCACCAGCATGGATGCGCGGGTGGCCAATGCCAATGTCTACAACTCGCCGGGCTGGAAGCGCCTGCAGGACCGCGCCAGCACGCGGCCCGTCAGCCAGCCGCGCGAGCAGCGCAACGTCACCATCGACCTCGATGCCGTGTCGAGCTTCACGCTGGGCGACCGGGTGTTCCACCAGAAGTTCGGCTATGGCGCGGTGGTGGCGATCGAGGGCGACAAGCTCGACGTCGATTTCGACAAGGCGGGACTGAAGAAGATCGTCGCCCGCTTCGTCGTCGCCGCCAGCCAGGCCGACGACGTGCCGTTCTGATCTAGGCGCGGCGCAGACGTCGCCGCGCCGCCACGGCCTCCAGCGCGAAGACCAGAAGCCCTGCCGCCAGCCCCCAGAAGGCCGCGCCGATGCCGAAGACCGCGACGCCCGAGGCGGTGACGGTCAGCGTCACCACCGCGGCAAAACGCTGCTCGGGCACGGCGAAAGCCCCGCTCGCCGCCCCCATCAGCGGCGAGAGCAGCGCCAGCCCGACGATCCCGGTGATCAGCGCGGCAGGCAGCGCCCCGATCACCGCGAGGATCACCGGCCCGAACGCGCCGAGCGCCACCCAGACCGCCGCATAGATCAGCCCCACCTTCCAGCGCTGCGCGCGGTCGGGATGCACCTCGTCGCCGAGACAGATCGCGGCGGTGATCGCCGCCATGCTGATCGTATGCGCCCCGAACAGCGCCGACAGCGCTGAAAGCCCGCCGGTCACCGTCAGCGCCGGACGCACCGGCGGCACATAGCCCGCGGCGCGGAGCACGGCGAAGCCGGGCAGGTTCTGCGAGGCCATGGTCACGAGATAGAGCGGCACGCCGAGGCCAAGGAGCACGCTCACCCGGAACTCCGGCGCGATCAACGTGAGGCTCGGCAGGCCGAGGGCGAGCGGCGGCAGGCTTGCCCCGCCAGCGAAGGCAAGGAGGCCGCCGGTGGCCAGCGCCGCCAGCACCGCCATCGCCGGGTTCCACAGCCGCACCAGCGCGAAGACCGCGATCACCGGCAGCAGCAGCGCGGGCAGCGCCTCGGCCGCGCCGGGCAGCCGGAGGCAGAAGGGCAGCAGCACCCCGGCCAGCATCGCCGCGGCGATCCCGTCGGGGATCAGCGCCACCAGCCGGCCCAGGGGCTTCACCGCCCCGGTTAGCGCGATCAGCCCGCCCGCCAGCAGGAACGCCCCCACCGCCTCGGCCATGCCGATGCCCTCGGTCGCCGCCACCAGCGCCGCCCCCGGCGTCGACCAGGCCAGCACCACGGGCACCCGGCTCTGCCAGCTGAGAAAGGCGCTGCCGATCGCCTTGGCCAGACAGATCGCCAGGATCCAGGACGCCGTCTGCGCCGGCGTCGCCCCGACCGCCGCCGCTGCCGCCAGCAGCAGCGCGATCGTGCTGCCATAGCCGACCAGCGCCGCGACCAGCGCTGCCGAAACCATCGATGCCCGCATGAGAACCCCCGCGTTTGCGCCGACTATGCCGCTCGGCCCGTCAGGTGCAAGCCCGCCCAACGGAAAACGGCGGCGCGCTGGGAGGAGCGCACCGCCGCCGAGGGAAGAGCGCGGCGACCTCAGGGAGGAGGAGGAGGTCGCCGCTGGTCCGCGATGCCTCGGGAGGAGGTGAAGCATCGAAGGTCTTGTGGGTGGGGGCATGAACCCGAACCCGGAAGGGGAGTGCGGCGACCCCGGGAGGAGGATAGGGCCGCCGCTGGTCCGCGATGCCTCGGGAGGAGGTGAAGCACCGAAGGTCTTGGGGGTTGGAGGCGTGAGCCCGAACCCGGAAGGAGAGCGCGGCGACCTCAGGGAGGAGGAGGAGGTCGCCGCTGGTCCGCGATGCCTCGGGAGGAGGTGAAGCATCGAAGGTCTGTTGGGCTGGAGGCCTGAGCCCGAACCCGGAAGGAGAGCGCGGCGACCTCAGGGAGGAGGAGGAGGTCGCCGCTGGTCTGCGATGCCTCGGGAGGAGGTGAAGCATCGAAGGTCTGTTGGGTTGGAGGCGTGAGAGCCCGAACCCGGAAGGAGAGCGCGGCGACCTCAGGGAGGAGGAGGAGGTCGCCGCTGGTCTGCGGCGCCTCGGGAGGAGGTGAAGCGCCGGAGCTTGGGGGCAGGGGACCGAAGTCCGATGCCGTCTATCTGGTGCAGCGACCCCAGGTAGGAGGAGGGGGCCGCTGCGGTTACGATCGGCCCAGGGAGGAGGAGGGGCCTTTCGAACATCGTGTCGAAGCCGGGGCTTCGGAAGAAAGTGCGGCGATACCAGGGAGGAGGATTGGTATCGCCGCTTTGCTACAGGCCCCGGGAGGAGGTGGAGCCTCGCAAGAAACTCATTTGCCGTAGGCGGCTTCCGTCGCGATGCGGGTGACCATCGAGCGGTGGATGCCGAGGTCGGCCAGTTCGCGCTGCGTCAGGGCGTTCAGTTCCCGGACGGTCTGGTTGAAGACGCGACGCTGGGCCAGGGCCTCCTTCACCGCTTTGACGAGCATCCCCAGACGGTCGCCGAGACCGTTGTGTGCCGCGTGGGTGGTGTTTGCATAAGCCATGTCATCAGCCTCAAGTTCGTTTATCCTGCATGTCCGGTCCGGGTCGCCTTGACGCTGGCCGTCGTGCTGTTAGGGCAAACATGGGCCAATTGCTGCGTCTGCACAATGTCTCACGTCGGCAATGCTGCCATGCGGCAAGCGCATGGCTCAACTGACGCGATTCCCCAGCGTAAACAGGCGCTTCGTCTGTTAAATAGGCAAAACGAAAACGCCCGCTTGCCCTTTTCGACAGGCAAGCCAACCTAGGGCCGCCAAATCAGGCGAAGGAGATGCAATGTCGGTCGATCGTGAAACTGTCCTAGCGGTACTGGACCGCCTTTCCCTGCCCGATGGCAGCACGCTCCTGTCCCGCGATTTGATTCGGGCGCTGGTAATCGAACAGGGCGATGTTCGCTTTGTCATCGAAGCCGACTCACCCGATCAGGCGCGCGCGCTCGAACCCATTCGCCTCCAGGCCGAGACCGCGCTGCGCGCCTTGCCTGGGGTGACGGGGGTGCATGTGGTGACCACGGCCCATGGCCCCGCCGCCAAGGCGCCCAGCCTGAAGATCGGCCAGCATCCCGCGCCGCAGCAGGGCGGGCCGCAGCGGATCAGCGGCATCGACCGGATCATCGCCGTGGGCTCCGGCAAGGGCGGCGTCGGCAAGTCCACCGTGTCGTCCAACCTTGCCGTGGCACTGGCCCGGCAGGGGCGGCGGGTCGGGCTGCTCGACGCCGACATCTACGGTCCGTCGCAGCCGCGGATGATGGGCGTGTCGAAACGCCCGGCCTCGCCCGACGGCAAGACCATCATCCCCCTCAAGGCCCATGGCGTCACCATGATGTCGATCGGCCTCATGCTGAAGGAGGACGAGGCCGTGATCTGGCGCGGGCCGATGATCATGGGTGCCTTGCAGCAGCTCATCACCCAGGTGGAGTGGGGCACGCTCGACGTGCTGATCATCGACCTGCCGCCGGGAACGGGCGACATCCAGCTCTCGCTCTGCCAGCGCACCCATCTGACAGGGGCCATCGTCGTCTCCACCCCGCAGGACGTGGCGCTCCTCGATGCGCGCAAGGCGCTCGACATGTTCGTCAAGCTCAAGACCCCGGTGCTGGGGCTGATCGAGAACATGTCCTCTTATATATGCCCCAACTGCGGCCATGAGGCGCATATCTTCGGCCATGGCGGCGTCGCGGCCGAGGCGGCCCGGCTGGACCTGCCGTTCCTCGGGGAGCTGCCGCTCGATCTCGCCGTCCGCGTCGCGGGCGACAGCGGCACCCCGGTCGCTGCGGGCGAGGGGCCGCTGGCCGAGGCCTATGCCGCGCTGGCCGCCCGGCTGGTGAAGGGCGGCATGGCCTGATCCGACGATCCCGCGCCCTCCGGCATGGGACGGCATGGGATCACGCTCGAATCACGGAAACGAGAATCGGCGCGAAGGGGCGTCGGAGCCGCGTGCTCCGGCGCCCCTTCCGCGATTTTGCTGACCTGACGGGCACAACCGGGAGGAGGGATGGGTCTGGACGGGAAATCTTGGGAGGCGTGGCAAATCTGCATCTGGGGCTACATCTAGCGTCGATGCACGCCAGCTGTCGCATCCCTAGGTGCGGCTCCTGCCGACACCTCGTCCGACCGCGCCGGATTCCCGCCGATCACACCGCCGTTTCCCATGCCATCCCAAAATTACCCTTGCCGTCCCATGCTGTCCCGTGGCATCTCTGTCTCACGGCGACGATGAAGACGGGCACGACGAACTGGGGCGACAAAGACCCCGAACAGGCGAAGAAAAGCAGGCTCATACAGGCAACCGCCTTCATCTAATCAGAGATCCGGCGCGCGTGCGAGCAGACATCCCCCCAGGTGTGTGCGTGCAGTTGGACACCCCAGCGATGGGACAGACCCGGCGGATCGAGCAGTGGCAGCCGCTCGATCCGCCGATTTCATTTCAAGCCCCCGGCAACGACCGGGGCTTCCCGCAGCCCGGGCAGATCCGGGACGGGGACGAGGGCAGGTAAGGAGCCGAAAGGCCGTGTCGGAGGCATTCAGAGGCGAATTCAACCAGAAGGTTGATGCCAAGGCGCGGGTGTCGATCCCTGCGCCGTTTCGCCGTGTTCTGGAAGCCGGAGACCCCTCCTTCACCAGCGGCTCCCGGCCCAAGTTCTTCATCGTCTACGGCGGCGCGAATCGCGACTATCTCGAGTGCTACACCATTGCCGAGATGAGCCGCGTCGAAGCCAAGATCGCCCGCATCCCGATGGGCTCGCCGCAGCGGCGCTATCTCGAGCGCAACATGATCACCCTGTCGCTTCTGGTCGAGATCGACGACGACGGGCGTATCGTGCTGCCGCAGAAGGGCCGCGACAAGATCGGCATCTCGCCCGAGGAGCTGAAGGAAGGCCAGGAGGCGGTCTTTGCCGGCACCCTTAACAAGTTCCAGATCTGGAAGGGCGCGACCTACGAGGCCGAGCTCGAGAAGCAGGCGCTGGCCGAAGAGGCCGTGCTGGCCGAAGGGGCCGACATGCTGTCGCTCCTGCCCGACGATCTGGAGGTCTGAGCCGTGGCCGCCCGGGAGCCCGAGGCCGAGCGCGCACCGCACATCCCGGTGCTCCTGCGCCCGCTGCTGGCGGCTGTCGCCCCGGTCGACGGCGTCTGGCTCGACGGCACCTTCGGCGCCGGCGGTTACGCGCGCGGCCTGCTCGAAGCGGGCGCCGCCACCGTGATCGGCATCGACCGCGATCCCCTCGCGCTGAGCATGGCGGCCGAATGGGCTGGCGACTACGGCGACCGGCTGCGGCTGGTGGCGGGCACCTTCTCGCATCTCGACACGCTGGCAGGCGAGCCGCTCGACGGCGTGGTGCTCGATCTCGGCGTTTCCTCGATGCAGCTCGATCAGGCCGAGCGCGGCTTTTCCTTCGCCAAGGACGGCCCGCTCGACATGCGCATGAGCCAGGAGGGCGAGAGCGCCGCCGATCTGGTGAACACCGCTGCCGAGGAGCAGCTGGCCGACATCCTCTATCACTACGGCGAGGAGCGCGCCTCGCGCCGCATCGCCAAGGCCATTGTCACCGCCCGGGCGCAGGGGCCGATCACCCGCACCCTGCACCTGGCCGAAATCGTGGCCAAATGCCTGCCGCGCCCCAAGCCCGGCCAGATCCACCCGGCGACCCGCAGCTTTCAGGCGATCCGCATCGCGGTGAACACCGAATTCTCCGAACTGGTCGAGGGGCTGGAGGCCGCCGAACGCGCGCTGAAGCCGGGCGGCAAGCTGGCCGTGGTCACCTTCCACAGCCTCGAGGACCGCATCGTCAAGCGCTTCTTCCAGCTCCATTCCGGCGGCGAGGCCAATGCCAACCGCTACGCCCCCGCCGCCCAGACCGAGCGGCCGCGCTTCACCTTGCCCAGCAAGCGGGCGCTGGCGCCGGATGACGAGGAACTCAGCCTCAACCCGCGCTCGCGCTCGGCCAAGCTGCGCGTCGGCATCCGCACCGATGCCCCCGCCGGTCCCGCCGATCCCGAAGCCCTGGGTGTGCCGCTTATCCCGAAGAAAGGACGCCGCTGAATGCGCCCCGTGTTCTATGTGCTCAGCTTCCTTGCGGTCATGGGCCTCGCCTTCTGGGCCTACCGCGAAAACTACGCCACGCAGCAGGCGCTCAAGGATGTCTCCGGTCTGAACCGCGAGATCGCCGCCCTGCGCGAGGGCCTCTCGGTGCAGCGCGCCGAATGGGCCTATCTCAACCGTCCCGACCGGCTGCGCGAGCTGGCGGCGATCAACTTCGACCGTCTGGGCCTGCTGCCGCTGCAGTCCGACCAGTTCGGAGCCGCGGATCAGGTCGCCTATCCGCCCGAGCCGCTGTTCAATTTCACCCAGCCAGTCAACGTGATGGGCCAGCAAGAGGAACCGCTATGATCCGCACGCCGCTGCGCCCGCTCGCCCGCATCCTCACCGCCCGCGCCAAGGGCGAGAACCCCGATTCGATCGAGCGCGAAAACCTGCGTCTGCGCCATGAAGAGCAGCGCGACAAGGCGCGGGGCAGGGCGGAAGGCCGGCTGATGGTGCTGGGCCTCGCCTTCTTCGTCGCCTTCACGGTGATCGGCGGGCGCATGGGGCTCATGGCCTCCTCGCAGCCGACCGAGCCGCGCGCCGCCGCGACCGGGGCCGAGATCCTGAACCAGCGCGCCGACATCACCGACCGCAACGGCCGCATCCTCGCGACCAACCTGCTGACCCACTCGCTCTACGCCCATCCCAAGGACATGGTGGACAAGCCGCGCGTGGCCAAGGAACTGGCGGCGATCTTCCCCGAGCTCGACGCCGAGGCGCTGGAGCGGCGCTTCACCGACGGGCGCAGCTTCCTCTGGCTGCGGCGCAAGCTGAGCCCCGAGCAGATGCAGGCCGTGCATGACATCGGCGATCCGGGCCTTCTGTTCGGCCCGCGCGAGATGCGGCTCTACCCCAACGGCCGGCTGGCCGCGCATGTGTTGGGCGGCACCAGCTTCGGTGCCGAGGGCGTGCATTCCGCCGAGGTGATCGGCACTGCCGGCGTCGAGAAGGCGATGGACGCGCGGTTGCGCGACCCGGCACAGGGCCGCGAGCCGCTGGCGCTGTCGCTCGACATGACCATTCAGGCCACCACCACCGAGGTGCTGGAAGCCGGGATGAAGATGATGAACGCCAAGGGCGCCGCCGCGGTGCTGATGGACGTGCACACCGGCGAGGTGATCAGCCTCGTCTCGCTGCCCGACTTCGACCCGAACGACCGCCCGCAGCCGCTCGTCGGCAAGAAGGACGATCCCGCCGACAGCCCGCTCTTCAACCGCGCGGTGCAGGGCGTCTACGAGCTCGGCTCCACCTTCAAGATCTTCGCCGCCGCGCAGGCGATGGAGCTGGGGCTGATGGGCCCCGAGACCATGGTCGACGCCAACGCGCCGATGCGCTGGGGCAAGTTCCGCATCAAGGAATTCGAGGGTCACAACTACGGCCCCTTCCTCTCGGTCACCGACGTGATCGTGAAATCCTCCAACGTCGGCGTGGCGCATATCGCGCTGCAGATCGGCGCGCTGCGCCAGCAGGCCTTCCTGAAGTCGCTGGGCTTCTTCGATCCGACCCCGGTCGAGCTGATCGAGGCTCCCGGCGCCAAGCCGCTGATCCCGCCGCGCTGGGCCGACATCACCACCATCACCACCTCCTACGGCCACGGTCTTTCCGCCAGCCCCCTGCACCTCGCCGCCGCCTATTCCGCCATCGCCAACGGCGGCATCGCCGTGAAGCCGACGCTGCTCCGCCAGGACGGCCCGCGCCCGGCCGAACGGGTGATGCGCAAGGAGGTGGCCCTGAGCGCCGTCTCCATGCTGCGGCAGGTGGTGACGCGCGGCACCGCGAGCTACGGCGACGTGCCGGGCTACGAGGTGGCGGGCAAGACCGGCACCGCCGACAAGCCCAAGCCCACGGGCGGCTACTGGGATGACAAGGTGATCAACACCTTCGCCTCCACCTTCCCGGCCTCCGACCCGAAATACGTGCTCATCCTCACCCTCGACGAACCCGTCGAGACCACCGGCCCCAAGCCGCGCCGCACCGCCGGCTGGACCGCGGTGCCGGTCGCCGCCGAGGTGGTCCGTCGCGTCGCGCCGCTGCTCGGCCTCCGGCCCGAGGTTGAAGCCACCCCGATGGATGAGCTAGTAGCGGTCCGCAACTGACGGGACAGGACGATGGCGGATCAGGCAGGAACTCTCGCGGCGCTCGGCCTGACACCGACCGGCGCCATGCGCGCGCAGACCCGGATCACCGGGCTGGCGGTCGACAGCCGTCAGGTGAAGGATGGCTACCTCTTCGCGGCACTTCCGGGCGCGCAGGTGCATGGCGCGACCTTCATCCAATACGCGCTGCGCCAGGGTGCCGCGGCGATTCTCACCGATGCGGCGGGGGCGGCGCTGGCGCGTGACGTGCTTGGCGCAAGCGACGCAGCACTCGTCGTCGCCGAAGACCCGCGGCAGGCGCTCGCCTATGCCGCGGCGCTCTGGTTCGGCCGTCAGCCCGGCACGATGGTCGCCGTCACCGGCACCAACGGCAAGACTTCGGTCGCCACCTTCACCCGGCAGATCTGGCAGGCCTTGGGCCATGCCGCGATCAATCTCGGCACCACCGGAGTCGAGGGCGCCTGGACCGCGCCCTCCAGCCACACCACGCCCGAGCCGATCACCCTGCACCGCCTCCTGTCCGATGCCGCCGCCGCCGGTGTCACCCATGCCGCGATGGAGGCCTCCTCCCACGGGCTCGAGCAGCGCCGTCTCGACGGGGTGAACCTCGCCGCGGCGGGCTTCACCAATTTCACCCAGGACCATCTCGACTACCACGCCAGTTTCGAGGCCTATTTCGCCGCCAAGGCCGGTCTCTTCTCCCGCGTGCTCTCCGAGGATGGCACCGCCGTCATCAACCTCAACGACCCGCGTGGCGAGGAGCTGGCCGGCATCGCCCAGGCGCGCGGCCAGCGGGTGATCGGCGTCGGCCACGGCGAGGATGCCGAGCTGCGGCTCCTGTCGCAACGCTTCGACGCCACGGGGCAGGACCTGCGCTTCCAGTGGTATGGCAAGGTCCACATGGTCCGGCTGAACCTGATCGGCGGCTTTCAGGCCGAGAATGTCGCGCTGGCGGCGGGTCTCGCCATCGGCGCGGGCGACGATCCCGACCGGGTCTTCGCCACCCTGCCGCAGCTGACGGGCGTGCGCGGCCGCATGCAGCTCGCCGCCACGCGCCAGAACGGCGCCTCGGTCTTCGTCGATTACGCCCATACCCCCGACGCGCTGGCCACCGCGCTTAAGGCGCTGCGCCCGCATGTCATGGGCCGCATCGTCGTCGTCTTCGGCGCGGGCGGCGACCGCGACCGCGGCAAGCGCCCGCTGATGGGCCGCGCTGCGCTGGAAAACGCCGACGTGCTCTATGTCACCGACGACAACCCCCGCTCGGAAGACCCCGCCAGCATCCGCGCCGCCATCCTCGAGGCCTGCCCCGAGGCGCATGAGGTCGGTGACCGCGCCGAAGCCATCCTGCGCGGCGTCGATGCACTGACCCCGGGCGACGCCCTGCTGATCGCCGGCAAGGGCCACGAGACCGGGCAGGTGATCGGCGGCGACATCTACCCCTTCGACGATGTCGAACAGGCCAGCGTCGCCGCGGCGGCTCTGGACGGCCTGATATGACCGCGCGCCCTCTCCCCTGCCGGGTCCGGGGGGCTTGGCCCCGCGGCCTGTCCGCCCGCCAAACGAAAGCCCTCTGATGCCCGCCCTCTGGACCTCCGAAGACGCCGCCGCGGCCACCGGCGGCCGCTCGACCACCGCCTGGCAGGCCCGGGGCGTGTCGATCGACACCCGCACCGTCGCCCCCGGCGATCTCTTCGTCGCGCTGAAGGATGTGCGCGACGGCCATGACTTCGTGGCGCAGGCGCTGGCGAAGGGCGCCGCCGCCGCCCTTGTCTCGCGCATCCCCGAAGGTCTGGCCGAGGATGCGCCGCTCCTGATCGTTCCCGACGTGCTGCAGGCGCTCGAGGCCTTGGGCCGCGCCGGGCGCGCCCGGACCCGCGCCCGGGTCATCGGCGTCACCGGATCGGTCGGCAAGACCTCCACCAAGGAAATGCTGCGCGCCACGCTGCAGGGGCAGGGCAGCGTCCATGCCGCCGAGGCGAGCTACAACAACCACTGGGGCGTGCCGCTCACTTTGGCCCGGATGCCCGCCGACACCGATTTCGCGGTGATCGAGATCGGCATGAACCACCCGGGCGAAATCGCCCCCCTGGCCCGGCTCGCCCGCCCGCATATCGCGCTCATCACCACCGTCGCCGCCGCCCATCTCGAAGCTTTCGAGGACACCACCGGCATCGCCCACGAGAAGGCGGCGATCATGGACGGGCTGGAGCCGGGCGGCATCGCCATCCTGCCCGCCGATCTCGACGTGACCCCGGTGCTCGTCTCGCGCGCCGAACAGTCCAACGTGCGCACCGTGCTCTTCGGCACCTCCTCCGCCGCGCCCTACCGGCTGGTCGGCGTGCAGCTCACCCCCGACGCCACCATCGTCCGCGCCACCCGCGCGGGCGAGCCGCTCCTTTACAAGGTGCTGACGCCGGGCCGGCATTTCGCCGCTAATGCGCTGGCGGTGCTCGCCACGGCGGATGCGCTCGGGCTCGACCCGATCATCGCCGCCTGCGACATCGGCCAGTGGTCGCCGCCCCCCGGGCGCGGCACCCGCGAGCGCATCCTGATCGACGCGGTGGAGGACTACGCCTTCGAGCTGATCGACGACGCCTTCAACGCCAATCCCGCCTCGATGGACGCGAGCCTCGAACTCCTCGCCGCGATGCAGCCGACCGACAATGTCGGCCGGATCGCCTCCGGCCGCCGCATCGCCATCCTCGGCGACATGCTGGAGCTCGGCCCGACCGAGACCGCGCTGCACCGCGCCATCGCCGATCATCCGGCGCTCTCCTCCATCGCGGTGATCCACTGTGTCGGCCCGCGCATGCGCACCCTCTGGGAGGCGCTGCCCAAGCGCCAGCGCGGCGACTGGGCCGAGACCGCCACCGAACTGCTGGGCCGCGCCCATCTCTATGTCGATGCAGGCGATATCGTGCTGGTGAAGGGCTCCAAGGGCATAAAGGTCAGCCTGCTGGTTGACGCCCTGCGCAAACTGGGCAAAGCCAGCCCGTCAACGATCCGAGGGGACCAGTAGATGTTGTACCTCCTGACAAATTTCTCCGACGGGGGCGATGTCTTCAACCTCTTCCGCTACCTGACCTTCCGGGCAGGCGGCGCTTTCTTCACCGCGCTGGTCTTCGGCTTCCTCTTCGGCCGCCCGCTGATCGACTTCCTGCGCCGCAAGCAGGGCAAGGGCCAGCCGATCCGCGACGACGGCCCGGCCACCCATTTCGCCAAGGCGGGCACGCCCACGATGGGCGGGCTCCTCATCCTCTCGGCGCTCCTCGTCTCGACCCTGCTCTGGGCGCGGCTAGACAACGGCTATGTCTGGATCGTGACGCTCGTCACCTTCGCCTTCGGCCTGATCGGCTTTGCCGACGACTATGCCAAGGTCACGAAGCAGAACACCAAGGGCGTCTCCAGCCGGGTGCGGATGCTCCTCGGCCTCGCCATCGCGGCGCTGGCGACCTATGCCACCACCTATTTCCACCCGCCGGAGCTGACCGACCAGCTCGCCCTGCCTTTCCTGAAGGACGTCCTCCTGAACCTCGGCTTCTTCTTCGTGCCCTTCGGCATGATCGTCATCGTCGGCGCCGCCAATGCGGTGAACCTGACCGACGGTCTGGACGGGCTGGCGATCATGCCGGTGATGATCGCCGGCGGCACGCTCGGGGTGATCGCCTATGTCGTCGGCAACGCCAATTACACGGAATACCTCGGCGTGCATTTCGTCCCCGGCACCGGCGAGCTTCTGGTCTTCACCGCGGCGCTCGTCGGCGGCGGCCTCGGCTTCCTCTGGTACAACGCCCCCCCCGCCGCCGTCTTCATGGGCGACACCGGCAGCCTCGCGCTCGGCGGCGCGCTCGGCGCCATCGCCGTCTGCACAAAGCACGAGATCGTGCTGGCCATCGTCGGCGGCCTCTTCGTGGTCGAGGCGATGTCGGTCATCATCCAGGTGCTCTATTTCAAGCGCACCGGCCGCCGCGTCTTCCTGATGGCGCCGATCCACCACCATTTCGAGAAGAAGGGCTGGGCCGAGCCGCAGATCGTCATCCGCTTCTGGATCATCTCGCTGATCCTCGCCCTGATCGGCCTCGCCACGCTGAAACTGCGCTGAGCGCGCGCAGGGCGGTCCCGCCAAGGGAACCGCCCGCACCGCCGCCGGGTTTCCTCTCCAACGGGCAGACAGCCGCGAAGGAGACGATCATGGCCGATCCGAAGACCCCCACCGCCAAGACCCACGAGACCGCCGAACAGGGCGACCCGCGCGACCCCTATGCCACCGGCGACGCCGCACGCCCCGGCTCGGCCACCATGGTCGATGACGAGCGCGCCGACGGCCCGGCCAGCAACGATGTCGAGGACACCGGCCGCACCGATCTCTCCGGCTTCGACGTCGAACTGCCGCCCGACGCCCGCGCCCCCGGCACCCACAACCCCGGCCTCTCCGACGAGAACGCCGCCGACGGCTGGCGCGAATATGACAGCGACACCGAATGGGCCGGCGACAGCCCCTATCCCGACGTGCCGGAAGACGACGACGCCGAGACCGAGCCCTCCTCGGCCCGGGTGGAGGAGGGCGCCGACCTGATGCGGACCGCCACAACCCTGCTCGAGGAGGATGCGACCCTCGACATCGAGGATCTCTCGATCGAGCTGCGCGGCCAGACCCTGATCCTGCGCGGCAGCGCCGCGACCGAAGACGACCGCGAACGCGCCGAAGCCATCGTCAGCGCGCTCCCCGGCATCGCCAACGTCGACAACGAACTCGAAGTCGTCTCCGCCTGACACCCGGCATCCGACGGGCGCGGCTCCCCCCATTTTCTGTCGGAAAATATCCTCGGGGGTGAGCCGCGCAGCGGCGAGGGGGCAGACAGCCCCCTCCCTTCCTTTCACCTCCCTCCCTTCCTACCCCTCCCTCCCTTGCACCCGCCGCCCGCCCGCCGCATTGTCACGCCCGACCAGATCGAAAGGGCGCGCAGCATGATTCCGGTGCAGGGCTACAGGGGCCGCAAGGTGGCCGTTCTCGGGCTGGGCCGCTCCGGCCTCGCCACCGCCCGGGCGCTTGCAGCGGGTGGCGCCGAACCGCTGGTCTGGGACGACAGCCCCGAGGCGCGGGCCAAGGCCGAGGCCGAAGGCTTCGCCCCGCATGACCTCAGCCGCGCCGGCGCCTTCGAGGGCATCGCCGCGCTGATCGTCAGCCCCGGCATCCCGCATCTCTACCCGGCGCCGAACCCGGTCATCGCCCGCGCCCTCGCCGAGGGCGTGCCGGTCGACAATGACATCGGCCTCTTCTTCCGCTCCTTCGCCACCCGCGACTGGGAGGCCTTCGAGCAGTCCCCCCGGGTGATCTGCGTCACCGGCTCCAACGGCAAGAGCACAACCACGGCGCTGATCCACCATATCCTGATGGAGGCCGGGCGCCCGACGCAGATGGCGGGCAACATCGGCCGCGGCGTGCTCGATCTCGACCCGGCGCAGGAGGCCGAGGTGGTGGTGCTGGAGCTCTCCAGCTACCAGACCGATCTCGCCCGCGCGCTCACGCCGGATGTCGCGGTCTTCACCAATCTCTCGCCCGACCATCTCGACCGGCACGGCGGCATGGGCGGCTATTTCGCGGCCAAGCGCCGGCTCTTCGCCGAGGGCGGCCCCGACCGCGCGGTGATCGGCGTCGACGAGATGGAGGGCCGCTACCTCGCCACCCAGGTGGCCGAGGGGCCGGAGGACGACCGGGTGATCCGCATCTCCTCGGGCCAGAAGCTCGAGGGCTTCGGCTGGTCGGTCTTCGCCCGGCGCGGCTTTCTCGCCGAATGGCGCAAGGGCCGTCATGTCGCCTCGATCGACCTGCGCGGCATCGCGGGCCTGCCCGGCGCGCATAATCACCAGAACGCCTGCGCCGCCTATGCCGCCGTCCGCACGCTCGGCCTCGCGCCGAAGCTGATCGAACAGGCGCTAGCCAGCTACCCCGGCCTGCCGCACCGCAGCCAGACCGTGGGCGAGCGGGACGGGGTGCGTTTCGTGAACGATTCGAAGGCCACCAATGTCGACAGCGCCGCCAAGGCACTGCAGGCCTTTCCGAAGATCCGCTGGATCGCCGGGGGCCTCGGCAAGGACGGCGGCATCGCCGCGCTGCAGCCCTTCCTCGGCTCGGTGGTGAAAGCCTATCTCATCGGCCATTCCGCCCGCGACTTCGCCCTGCAGATCGGCGCCACGCCGCACGAGATCTGCGAGACGATGGAGCGCGCCGTCACCCGCGCCGCCGCCGAGGCCGAACCCGGCGAGGTCGTCCTCCTCGCCCCCGCGGCGGCGAGTTTCGACCAATACCCGAACTTCGAGAAACGCGGCGAGGATTTCACCGCGCGGGTGCAGGCGCTCGGCTGATCCCCCGGGGCCGGAGCGCGATCCTTCTGCGAAGGATCGGGCGTCTCCCGGGACACCGGCGCGCCATCGGCGGGAAGCCGCTCAACCCGCCACGGCCGAGCGCAACGCTCCAACCGGGGCGCCCGCGAAAATCCTTCGCAGAAGGATTTTCCGCCCCCCGGCCGCCGCCGTCCCGGCCCGCCTTTCCACTGGCCAGACCGGGGGAGTTTCGCTAGACTTCTTCCCAGACCCGGACAACCGGGCGGATCGAGGCAGTGCAGGCGGTTTTCCCATGACAGAGATGGTCTATGGCTCCATGCCCATTCGGGTGACGGAGCCGGTTCTTCCCCGTTGGTGGCGCACCATCGACAAATGGTCGCTCACGTCGATCCTCGTGCTCTTCGGGGTCGGCCTGCTCCTCGGGCTCGCCGCCTCGGTGCCGCTGGCGACGCGCAACGGGCTCGAGCCCTTCTACTATGTTCAGCGTCAGGCCTTCTTCGGCGGGATGGCGATCATCGCCATGCTGGCCACCTCGATGATGACGCCCGACATGGTGCGCCGGCTCGGGGTCATCGGCTTTGTCGCCGCCTTCGCGGCCCTGGTGATGCTGCCTTTCTTCGGCACCGATTTCGGCAAGGGCGCCGTGCGCTGGTTCAGCCTCGGCTTTGCCTCCTTCCAGCCGTCCGAGTTCCTCAAGCCCGGCTTCGTCATCCTCGCCGCCTGGCTGATGGCCGCAAGCCAGGAGCTGAACGGCCCGCCGGGCAAGACCTTCTCGCTGGTCGTGGCCACCATCATCGTGCTCTTCCTCGCCCTGCAGCCCGACTTCGGTCAGGCGGCGCTGGTGCTCTTTGCCTGGGGCGTCATGTATTTCGTCGCCGGGGCGCCGATCACGCTGATCGTCATCATCGGCGGCATCGTCGTCCTGGGCGGCACCTTCGCCTATGGCGCCTCCGAACACTTCGCCCGCCGGATCGACGGCTTCCTCACCCCCGATCTCGATCCGCGCACCCAGCTCGGCTATGCCGCCAACGCCATCCAGGAGGGGGGCTTCTTCGGCGTCGGCGTCGGCGAGGGGCAGGTAAAATGGTCGCTGCCCGACGCGCATACCGACTTCATCATCGCCGTCGCCGCCGAGGAATACGGGTTGATCCTCGTCCTGTGCATCATCGGCCTCTACGGCACGGTCACCGTGCGCAGCCTGTTCCGGCTGATGCGCGAGCGCGATCCCTTCATCCGGCTCGGCGGCACCGGGCTCGCCTGCATCTTCGGCGTGCAGGCGATGATCAACATGGGCGTGGCGGTGCGTCTCTTGCCCGCCAAGGGCATGACGCTGCCCTTCGTCAGCTACGGCGGCTCGTCGGTGATCGCGGCGGGCATCACGCTCGGCATGCTGCTCGCCTTCACCCGCTCGCGGCCGCAGGGGCAGATCGGGGATATCCTCTTCAAGCGGGGTCGCTGAGATGGGCCAGCGCGTCGGATCGGGGCCGCTGCTTCTGATCGCGGCGGGGGGGACCGGAGGACATATGTTCCCGGCGCAGGCTCTGGCCGAGGCCATGGTGCGGCGCGGCTGGCGGGTGAAGCTCTCGACCGATGCGCGCGGCGCCCGCTACGCCGGGGGCTTTCCCCATGTGGTGAAGGTGGAGGAGGTCGCCTCGGCCACCTTCGCGCGCGGCGGTCTCCTGGCCAAGGGTCTGGTGCCCCTGCGCATCGGCGGCGGGGTGATGGCGGCGGTGGGACAGTTCCTGCGCGACCGGCCCGCGGTGGTGGTCGGCTTCGGCGGCTATCCCTCGATCCCGGCGCTGGCGGCGGCGACGCTCCTGCGCCTGCCGCGGATGATCCACGAACAGAACGGCGTC
This sequence comes from Cereibacter sp. Soil_C_27, assembly GCF_057657095.1. Classification (NCBI taxonomy): domain Bacteria; kingdom Pseudomonadati; phylum Pseudomonadota; class Alphaproteobacteria; order Rhodobacterales; family Paracoccaceae; genus Cereibacter; species Cereibacter sp. Soil_C_27. The sequence continues at coordinate 332,341 of NZ_JBDGJD010000005.1, forward strand.
TTGGGCAAGGTGAACACCGCCTTCGCCCGCCGGGTGCAGGCCGTGGCCTGCGGCACCTGGCCCACCGATCTGCCCGTGGGCGTCGAGGGCTGGCACACCGGCAATCCCGTCCGCGCCTCGGTGCTCGAACGCGCCGGCGCCCCCTATATTCCGCCCGGCGACTATCCGATGAGCCTGCTGGTGATCGGCGGCAGCCAGGGCGCGCGCATCCTTTCCGACGTGGTGCCCGAGGCCATCGCCGGCCTGCCCGAAGAGCTGCGCGGCAACGTCCGCGTCGCGCATCAGGCAAGGGCCGAGGATCTCGACCGCGTGACCCGCGCCTATGCCGAGGCGGGCATCCTCGCCGATGTGCAGCCCTTCTTCGCCGACATCCCGCGCCGCCTCTCCGAGGCGCAGCTGGTGATCTCGCGCTCCGGCGCCTCCTCGGTCGCCGACATCTCGATCATCGGCCGTCCCTCGATCCTGATCCCCTTCGCCGCCGCCACCGGCGACCACCAGAGCGCCAATGCGCGCGGGCTGGTGGAGGCCGAGGCCGCGATCCTGATCCCCGAATCCGCGCTTGACCCCGAGACGCTGAGGTTGCACATGACCGCCGTGCTGACCCAGCCCAAGGCGGCGCAGCAGATGGCGCGCAACGCGCTGGCGCATGGCCGCCCCGACGCCACCGAAAGGCTGGTCGAGGTGGTCGAGCACCTTGCAAGGAAAGAGACCACATGAACGCCGCGACCAAACTGCCGGGCGAGCTCGGCCCCATCCATTTCGTCGGGATCGGCGGCATCGGCATGTCGGGAATCGCCGAGGTGCTGATGACGCTGGGCTACCGGGTGCAGGGCTCCGACGCCAAGGCCTCGAAGATCACCGACCGGCTGGTGCAGCTGGGCGCGACCTTCTTCGAGGGCCAGAAGGCCGCGAACCTCGGCGAGGCGGCGGTGGTGGTGATCTCCTCCGCCATCAAGAAGGGCAATCCCGAACTGGAAGAGGCCCGCCTGCGCGGCCTGCCGGTGGTGCGCCGGGCCGAGATGCTGGCCGAGCTGATGCGGCTGCGCTCCAACATCGCCATCGCCGGCACCCACGGCAAGACGACGACGACCACCATGGTCGCCACGCTCCTGGACAAGGGCGGCTTCGATCCCACCGTCATCAACGGCGGCGTCATCCATGCCTACGGCTCCAACGCCCGGGCCGGGGCAGGGGAGTGGATGGTGGTCGAGGCCGACGAATCGGACGGCTCCTTCAACCGCCTGCCCGCGACCATCGCCATCGTCACCAACATCGACCCCGAGCATATGGAGCACTGGGGCACCTTCGACGCGCTCAGGAAGGGCTTCTACGACTTCGTCACCAACATCCCGTTCTACGGTCTCGCCGTCTGCTGCACCGACCACCCCGAGGTGCAGGCGCTGGTCGGCCGGGTCACCGACCGCCGCATCGTCACCTTCGGCTTCAACGCGCAGGCCGACGTGCGCGCCATCAACCTGCGCTACGAGAACGGCTCGGCCCATTTCGACGTGGCATTGCAGGGCGAGGGCGAGGGCGCGGTGATCGAGGGCATGGTTCTGCCGATGCCGGGCGATCACAACGTCTCGAACGCGCTTTCGGCCATCGCCGTCGCCCGCCATCTCGGCATGAAGAAGACCGAGATCCGCGAGGCTCTGGCGGCCTTCGGCGGCGTCAACCGCCGCTTCACCAAGGTGGGCGAGGTGAACGGCGTGACCATCATCGACGACTACGGCCACCACCCGGTCGAGATCGCCGCCGTGCTGAAGGCCGCGCGTCAGGCCACCAAGGGCCGGGTCATCGCCGTGCACCAGCCGCACCGCTACACCCGGTTGCACTCGCTGTTCGATGATTTCTGCACCTGCTTCAACGAGGCCGATGTGGTCGCCATCGCCGAGGTCTATGCCGCTGGCGAAGAGCCGATCCCGGGCGCAAGCCGCGACGATCTGGTGGCGGGTCTGATCGCCCACGGCCACCGCCACGCCCGCGCGATCCTGTCCGAGGAAGACCTCGAACGGCTGGTGCGCGAGCAGGCGCGGCCCGGCGACATGGTGGTCTGCCTCGGCGCGGGCACCATCTCGACCTGGGCCAACGGCCTGCCCACCCGGCTCATGGGGGCCGCCGCGTGATGCGGGCCCTCTGATGAGCCCGCCGCTCGTCCTCAGCTGCGTCTGGGTGCTTGCGGCCACCGGCACGGCGCTCCTGCCGATGCGGGCACAGATAATCCCCGGCCTCGCCCTCCTTGTTGCAGCACCGCCGCTGCTCTGGGCGATCGCCGCCTCCCACGGCCTGCTTCCCACGCTGGCCGCCCTGTTCGCCGTCCTGTCGATGTTCCGTCGCCCCCTGTTCTTTGCCACAAGCCGTCTCATGCGCGCCGCCGCCGCGCGGGAGGATGACCGATGAGCCCCTCACTGATCGCCGCCTGCATCTGGGCCGTCGTCGCCTCGGTGGCGGCGATGCTGCCGCAGCGCACCCACTGGCCCGCGGCCTTCCTGCTGATCGCCTGCGGCATCCCGCTGATCGGCTGGGTCACCTACCAGAACGGCCCCTACTGGGGGATGATCGTGCTCGCCGCCGGGGTGTCGATCCTGCGCTGGCCGGTGATCTACCTGATCCGCTGGCTGCGCCGCCCCGCGGAGCGTCCTGAATGACCGACCTGTCCCTCCCCCCCGTCCGCGGCACCCTCACCGCCAACCGCCCCCTGGCCGATCTCACCTGGCTGCGCGTCGGCGGTCCCGCCGACTGGCTGTTCCAGCCCGCCGACGAGGCCGATCTCTGCGCTTTCCTCGCAGCCCTCGACCCCGCCATCCCGGTCTTCCCGATCGGCGTCGGCTCCAACCTCATCGTCCGCGACGGCGGCTTGCGCGCCGTGGTCATCCGCCTCGGCCGCGGCTTCAACGCCATCCGCGTCGAGGGCGACCGCGTCATCGCCGGGGCCGCCGCGCTCGATGCCCATGTCGCGCGCAAGGCCGCCGAGGCCGGGCGCGACCTCACCTTCCTGCGCACCATCCCCGGCGCCATCGGCGGCGCGGTGAAGATGAACGCAGGGTGCTACGGCAGCTACACCGCCGACCACCTGATCGAGATCCGCGCCGTGACGCGCGAGGGCAGGGCGGTGACGCTCTCCGCCGCCGACCTGCATCTGGCCTACCGCCAGAGCCGACTGCCCGAAGGCTGGATCATCACCGAGGCCAGCTTCCGCGCCGCCCCCGGCGATCCCGCCACGCTCGAGGCGCGGATGGCCGACCAGATCGCCAAGCGCGACGCAAGCCAGCCGACGAAAGAGCGCAGCGCCGGCTCCACCTTCCGCAACCCGGCGGGATTCTCCTCCACCGGACGGGCCGACGACGTGCAGGATCTCAAGGCCTGGAAGGTGATCGACAACGCAGGATTGCGCGGCGCCCGCCTGGGTGGCGCGCAGATGAGCGAGATGCACAGCAACTTCCTGATCAACACAGGCGGCGCAACCGCCGCAGATCTGGAAGAATTGGGCGAGCAGGTCAGAAAAAGGGTTTTCGAGACCGCCGGAATAAGGCTAGAATGGGAAATCATGCGGGTGGGCGAAGCACCCGTAACAAAACAAGAATAACGCAGCCGACAATCGGCGCGATGAGGCAGTAAATGGCGGGAATGTCTGGCAAGGCATCCCTCCGGGTGGCAGTGCTGATGGGTGGACCCTCCGCAGAACGCGAGGTTTCGCTCGTCTCCGGGCGTGAATGCGCCAAAGCCCTGAGGGACGCAGGCTATGAGGTGGCGGAGGTCGATGCCGGCCCCGACCTCGCGCAGACGCTTGTCCAGCTGAAACCCGATGCCGTCTTCAACGCGCTGCATGGCCGCTGGGGCGAGGATGGCTGCGTTCAGGGCCTGCTCGAATGGCTCCGCATCCCCTACACCCATTCCGGCGTGCTGGCCTCGGCGCTGGCCATGGACAAGGCCCGCAGCAAGGAAGTCTTCGCCGCCGCCGGTCTGCCGGTTGTGACGAGCGTGCTCGCCTCCGCCGAGGAGGTGCGCCAGCGCCACGTCCTGCCGCCGCCCTATGTGGTCAAACCCAACAACGAGGGCTCCTCGGTCGGCGTCTATCTGGTGAACGAGGCCGCGAATTCCCCGCCGCAGCTCTCGCCCGAGATGCCCGCGACCGTCATGGTCGAAACCTACGTCCCGGGCCGCGAGCTCACCGTCACCGTCATGCAGGACCGCGCGCTCTGCGTCACCGACATCGTGACGACCGGTTGGTATGACTACGACGCAAAATACAAGGCGGGCGGCTCGCACCACGTCCTCCCCGCCGACCTGCCCGCCGAGATCACCGCGGCCTGCCTCGACTATGCCGAGCGCGCCCACAAGGCGCTCGGTTGCCGCGGCATCAGCCGCACCGACCTGCGCTGGGACGAAAGCCGCGGCCTCGACGGGCTGATCCTTCTTGAAACCAACACTCAGCCCGGCATGACGCCGACCTCGCTCGCCCCCGAGCAGGCGGCCCGTGCCGGACTGTCCTTCGCGCAGTTCTGCGCCTGGATCGTGGAGGATGCATCGTGCAATCGCTGAGCGCCATTCCACCCCGGCGCGACCCCGCGCCGAGCCGTGCCGCCTACCGCATGCAGCGGCTCTGGCTGACGCCGCTGTTCCGCGCCCTCATGCGCATCGGCCTGCCCGCCTTCGGCATAGCCTTCCTCGTCGGCATCTATCTGGCCAGCGACACCCGCCGCGAGGCGCTGGCCGGGGGGCTTGCCTCGATGGTCGATGCCGTGCAGCAGCGCCCCGAGTTCATGGTCTCGCTGCTCTCGGTCGAGGGCGCCTCGCCGGGTCTGGCCGACAGCATCCGCACCGCCATGGCGCTGAAACTGCCGGTCTCCTCCTTCGACATCGACCTCACCGCCGCCCGTGCCCGGATCGAGACGCTCGACGCCGTGGCCTCGGCCGATCTGCGCGTCCGCTCCGGCGGCGTGCTCGAGGTGAAGGTGACCGAACGGGTTCCGGCCGTGGTCTGGCGCAACACCCTCGGGGTGACGCTGCTGGACGACACCGGGCGTCGCGTGGCGATGATCCCGACCCGTCAGGCCCGCGCCGACCTGCCGCTGGTGGTCGGCGACGGCGCCGATGTGGCCGCCCCCGAGGCGCTGGAGCTTCTCGCCGCCGCGAAACCCATCCTGCCCCGCCTGCGCGGTCTCGTCCGCATGGGCGAGCGGCGCTGGGATCTGGTGCTCGACCGCGGTCAGCGCATCCTGCTGCCGACCGAGGCCCCGGTGAAGGCGCTTGAACGGGCGATTGCGCTCGATCAGGCGCAGAAGCTGCTCGACCGTGACGTGATTTCCATCGATCTGCGCATTCAGGACCGCCCCGTCCTGCGGCTTGCCCCCTTCGCTCTGGGCGAGCTGCGGCGCTCGCGGGGCATAGATACAAGTGAGAGCGACCTATGACCGACCTGTACCAGTCCCAGCGGGCGATGCGGAACATGCGTCAGGCCGCCATGCAGCGCGGAGTGATCGCCATCCTCGACGTGGGCTCCTCCAAGATCGCCTGCCTCATCCTGCGCTTCGACGGGCCGGAGCGCCTGCGCGAGCAGGACGGGGTCGGCTCGATGGCCGGGCAGTCCTCCTTCCGGGTGATCGGCGCCGCCACCACCCGGTCGCGCGGGGTCCGCTTCGGCGAGATCTCGGTGATGAACGAGACCGAGCGCGCCATCCGCACCGCCGTCCAGGCCGCGCAGAAGATGGCCAACGTCCGCGTCGATCACGTCATCGCCTGCTTCTCCGGCGCCGAACCGCGCAGCTACGGCCTTGCCGGGGAATGGGAGCTGCAGGATTCGGTCGTCACCGAACAGGACGTGGCCCGCGTGCTCGCCGCCTGCGACGTGCCCGACATCGGTGCGGGCCGCGAGGTGCTGCACGCCCAGCCGGTGAACTTCGCCCTCGACCACCGCACCGGCCTCGGCGACCCGCGCGGCCAGATCGGCAACCGTCTGGCCTGCGACATGCACCTGCTGTCGGTCGAGGCCGACGTGATCCAGAACCTGCTCTATTGCATCAAGCGCTGCGATCTCGAACTCGCGGGCATCGCCTCCTCGGCCTATGTCTCGGGCATCTCCAGCCTCGTCGAGGACGAGCAGGAGCTGGGCGCCGCCTGCATCGACCTCGGTGGCGGCTCCACGGGTCTGTCGGTCTTCATCAAGAAGCACATGATCTACGCCGATTCCGTCCGCATGGGCGGCGATCATGTCACCTCCGACATTTCCAAGGGCCTGCAGGTGCCGCTGGCCGTGGCCGAGCGCATCAAGACCAAGCACGGCGGGGTGCAGGCCACCGGCATGGACGACCGCGACATGATCGAGATCGGCGCGGATTCGGGCGACTGGGAGAAGGACCGCCGCACCGTCAGCCGCACCGAGCTGATCGGCATCATGCGCCCCCGCGTCGAGGAGATCCTCGAGGAAGCCCGGGCCCGGCTCGATGCCGCGGGATTCGAACACCTGCCGAGCCAGCAGATCGTGCTCACCGGCGGCGGCAGCCAGATCCCCGGTCTTGACGGTCTGGCGGCCCGCATCCTCGGCCAGCGCGTCCGCCTCGGCCGCCCGCTCCGCGTGCAGGGCCTGCCGCAGGCGGTCACCGGACCGGCCTTCGCCTCGGCTGTCGGGCTCTGCCTCTTTGCCGCCCATCCGCAGGACGAATGGTGGGATTTCGACATCCCCGCCGAGCGTTATCCGGCCCGGTCACTCAAGCGCGCGCTCAAATGGTTCAAGGACAACTGGTAACCCCCATATCCAGCGTTGCCAGCGAAATACCGCCGAAGTCGGGCGGTGCTCACCCATATTTTGTGGGCACCTGATGTTTTTTCGTGACGTTTCCGGCGTGTCCAGATAAACTTCGAGGTAATGCGGGAAAGGCGCTTCCTGAATGCGCCGCGGGACAACAAAAAGCAGGCGGATTGGCAATGGCACTCAACCTTATGATGAATACGCAGCGCGAAGAATTGAAGCCGCGCATCACGGTTTTCGGCGTCGGTGGTGCCGGCGGCAACGCTGTGAACAACATGATCGAGCAGAACCTTGAGGGCGTGGAGTTCGTCGTTGCGAACACCGACGCGCAGGCGCTGCAGCAGAGCCATGCCACCAACAAGATCCAGATGGGCCTCAAGGTCACCGAAGGTCTGGGCGCCGGTGCGCGCCCCTCGGTCGGCGCCGCCGCCGCCGAAGAGACCATCGAGGAGATCGTCGACCATCTCGCGGGCGCCCACATGTGCTTCATCACCGCCGGCATGGGCGGCGGCACCGGCACCGGCGCCGCCCCGATCATCGCGCAGGCTGCCCGCGAGCTGGGCGTGCTGACCGTCGGCGTCGTGACCAAGCCCTTCCAGTTCGAGGGCAACAAGCGCATGAAACAGGCCGAGGATGGCATCGACGCCCTCCAGAAGGTCGTCGACACGCTCATCATCATCCCGAACCAGAACCTGTTCCGTCTGGCCAACGAGCGCACCACCTTCACCGAAGCCTTCGCCATGGCCGATGACGTGCTCTATCAGGGCGTCAAGGGCGTGACCGACCTCATGGTGCGTCCGGGTCTCATCAACCTCGACTTCGCCGACGTCCGCGCCGTGATGGACGAGATGGGCAAGGCCATGATGGGCACCGGCGAAGCCTCGGGCGAGGACCGCGCGGTTCAGGCTGCCGAGAAGGCGATCGCCAACCCGCTGCTCGACGAGATCTCGCTGCACGGCGCCAAGGGCGTGCTCATCAACATCACCGGCGGCTACGACCTCACGCTGTTCGAACTCGACGAGGCCGCGAACATCATCCGCGAGAAGGTCGATCCGGACGCCAACATCATCGTCGGCTCGACGCTCGACACCTCGATGGAAGGCATGATCCGCGTCTCCGTCGTGGCGACCGGCATCGATGCCGCCAAACCCGCCGTCGAGGCGCCGGTGACCCGCCGCTCGATGGCCGCGCCGCTGCCCGCGACCTTCACCGCGCCCGAGCCGGTGACCGAGCGTCCGCTGCCGCGCCGCGAAGCGCCGCGCCCGGCCGCTGCCGAAGCCCCCGCGCCGATGCAGGCCCCGGTGCAGCAATCCGCGCCGAGCCTCTTCGACACGCAGGAAGACACCGGCAGCGAGGACTACGCCGAGGAGCAGGGCTACGAGGAGGCCTCCGACGGTCTGCCGCCGCCGGCCTACCGTCCGCAGCCGGCGCCGCAGCCCCGCACCGCTGCCGCGCATGACAACGACGCCGCCGCCTTCGTGGCGCCGCGTCCGCGCAGCCCCGGCCAACCCTCGCCCGAGGCTCTGGCCCGCCTGCAGGCTGTGGTGAACAAGTCGCCCAACCGCCAGCCGCTCGCGCCGCAGCAGGCCCGTCCCGCCGCAGCCCCGCAGCAGGCGCAGCGCCCGGTCGCGGAAAAGCGGTTCGGCATCGGCTCGCTGATCAACCGCATGGCCGGCCATGCCGAGCCGCAACCCGAGCGGGCGCAGCCGAGCACCCGTCAGCAGCCGCCGGTGACGGCCTATGACGACGAGCCGGAGCTGAGCGCGGATCAGGAGCGGATCGAGATTCCGGCTTTCCTGCGCCGTCAGGCCAACTGAGCGCAATCACATTGTCGATGAAAAGGGCCCGGGCGACCGGGCCCTTTTTTGTTGCGCGATCAATGCCTTGAGGGGCGATCTGCGACATGCTGCCCATGTGTCGCCCCTCTGTTACAAGCGGTCACAAAGAGTGAGTTGAGATAAATCTTCACGCCCCTTACCTCTCCAGCAAGGCAGGACCACCTGTCGGCAGCAACCGGCGTCCATGAACCGGGAAAGGGTCTGAACGTGCAAAGCACCTTGAAATCCGCAGCGTCCTTCTCTGGGGTCGGTCTCCATTCCGGCGCCCCTGTCCACATGGTCGTCAAACCCGCCTCCGCCGATTACGGCATCTGGTTCCGCCGCACCGACATCACCCGCGGCGACGCGCTGATCCCGGCGCGCTGGGATGCTGTGGTGCCGTCCAAGCTCTGCACGCTTATCGCCAACACCTCCGGCGCGACCGTCTCGACCATCGAGCATGTGATGGCGGCCCTCGCCGGCTGCGGCATCCACAACGCCCTGATCGAGATCGACGGCCCCGAAGTTCCGATCCTCGACGGTTCCGCCGTGCCCTTCGTGCAGACCTTCCTCGCCCGCGGCCTCCGTGCGCAGGCCGAGCCTGTCCGCGCCATCCGCATCCTCGAGACCGTCGAAGTACGCGAAGGCGAGGCCGTGGCGCGGCTCGAGCCCTCGGACATGCTCGAGATCGACTTCGCCATCGACTTCGAGGAAGCTGCCATCGGCCGTCAGGCCAAGCACCTCAGCATGGCCAATGGCGCCTTCGTGCGCGAGCTCTGCGACAGCCGCACCTTCTGCCGCCAGTCCGACGTGGACGCGATGCAGGCCAACGGCCTCGCCCTGGGCGGCACCTTTGAGAATGCCGTCGTCTTCGACGGCGACCGGATTCTCTCGCCCGGCGGCCTGCGCCATGCCGACGAGCCGGTGCGCCACAAGATGCTCGACGCGCTCGGCGACCTTTCGCTCGCCGGCGCCCCCATCCTTGGCCGCTACACCGGCATCCGCTCCGGCCATGCGATGACCAACCGGCTGCTCCGCGCGCTCTTTGCCCGGCGCGAAGCCTTCCGCATGGTGGATTGCGGCCTGATGATGGGCTGCAAGCTGCCTGGCGTCGGTGTCCACCGCTCCGATATTCCCGCGCTTTCCTGAAGTCTCGCGCGCCGATAAAGGCGTTTTGCGCCCCGGATTTTTCTGTGCTAGGACACAGGGAAAGCGCCACAGGGCACGGCTCTCGGGTGGCAGAGGCAAGTCAGAGGTAAGCGGAACATGGCAGGCGGAAAGTCAGGCGCGCGATGGCTCGGCACGGCGCTGCTGGTGGCCACGCTTGCAGGCTGTGGCGGCGGCACCAAGGACGAGGCGCCTCTGGACAGCTTCACCGCCGAACAGATCTACCAGAAGGGCGAATTCGCGCTCGAGGCCGAGACCAAGCCCGACGCCGCGATCCGCTATTTCTCCGAGGTGGAGCGCCTCTACCCCTATTCGCAATGGGCCAAGCGCGCGCTCATCATGCAGGCCTTCAGCTATCACAAGGCCCAGAAATACGAAGACGCCCGCGGCGCCGCCCAGCGTTACCTCGATTTCTACCCGGGCGACGAGGATGCGGCCTATGCGCAGTATCTTCTGGCGCTGTCCTATTACGACCAGATCGACGAGGTCGGCCGCGATCAGGGCCTGACCTTCCAGGCGCTGCAGGGCATGCGCACCGTGATCGAACAATATCCCGACAGCGAATACGCGCGCTCGGCCATCCTGAAGTTCGACCTCGCCTTCGACCATCTCGCGGCGAAGGAGATGGAGATCGGGCGCTTCTATCTCAAGCGCGGCAATTACACCGCGGCGATCAACCGCTTCCGCACCGTGGTGCAGGATTTCCAGACCACCACGCACACCGCCGAGGCGCTGCACCGGCTGGTCGAATCCTACCTCGCCCTGGGCCTCACCGACGAGGCGCAGACCGCCGGCGCAATTCTCGGCTACAACTACCAGTCCAGCCCCTTCTACGACGACAGCTACCGCCTGCTGACCGGGCGCGGGCTGAGCATGGAAGCCAAGGGCGACAGCTGGCTCAGCCAGGTTTATCGTCAGGTGATCCGCGGCGAATGGCTGTAACGACGGGACGGAGCGCCGACGCGCATCCGACGGGGGCAATCCGTGCTGCGTTCGCTTGATATCCGCGACATGCTGATCATCGATCGGCTCTCGCTCGCCTTCCAGCCCGGGCTCAACGTGCTCACCGGCGAGACCGGGGCCGGCAAGTCGATCCTGCTCGACTCGCTCGGCTTCGTGCTGGGCTGGCGGGGCAGGGCGGAGCTGGTCCGTTCGGGCGCCGAACAGGGCGAGGTCATCGCCGTCTTCGACCTGCCGCCGGGCCATGCCGCCCGCGCCGTGCTGGAAGACGCCGGGATCGAGGCCGAGGACGAGCTGATCCTGCGCCGGGTGAACTACACCGATGGCCGCAAGACCGCTTGGGTCAACGACCGCCGTGTCTCGGGCGAGGTGCTGCGCCTCCTCTCCGACGCGCTGGTGGAACTGCACGGCCAGCATGACGACCGCGGCCTCCTGAACCCGCGCGGCCATCGCCAGATGCTCGACGTTTTCGCCGGGCTCGACCTTTCGACCTCGCGCCAGGCCTGGACGGCGCTCGCCGCCGCCCGCAAGGCACTGACCGAGGCCGAGGCGGCGCTGGCCGTGGTCAAAGCCGAGGAGGACTTCCTGCGTCACGCCGTGGCCGAGCTCGACAAGCTCGACCCGCAGCCCGGCGAGGAGGCGCTGCTCGACGCCCGCCGCCGCGCCATGCAGGGGGCCGAGCGCATCCGCGACGATATCGCCCGCGCCCATCGCGCCCTGTCGCAGGAGGGCGCCGAGACCCTGCTGATCGACTCGGTCCGCTGGCTCGAAGCCGCTTCCGACCGCGCCGAAGGCCGTCTCGAGGCGCCGCTCGCCGCCCTCGGCCGCGCGCTGATCGAACTCGGCGAGGCGCAGGAGGGCGTCGAAACCTGCCTTGCCGCGCTCGATTTCGATCCGACCGAACTCGAACATCTCGAGGAACGGCTCTTCGCCATCCGCGCGCTGGCCCGCAAGCATTCCGTGCTTCCCGACGAGCTCGGCAATTTCGCCGACGACCTGCGCGCCCGGCTCGGCGCGCTCGACGGCGGCGAGCGTCACCTGACCGATCTCGCCCGCGCCGTGACCGAGGCACAGGCCCGCTACGATGCCGAAGCCGCCGCCCTGACCACCGCCCGGCGCGAGGCCGCGCAGCGGCTCGATACCGCGATGGCCGCCGAACTGGCCCCCCTGAAGATGGAACGCGCCGTCTTCGCCACCGAGATCACCGCGGGCGATGCGGGCCCCGAGGGCCGCGATGCCGTGGCCTTCACCGTGGCCACCAACCCCGGCGCCCCGGCAGGCCCCTTGAACCGCATCGCCTCGGGCGGCGAGCTTTCGCGCTTCCTTCTGGCGCTGAAGGTCTGCCTCACCGGCGACACGCCCGGCCTGACGCTGATCTTCGACGAGATCGACCGCGGGGTAGGGGGCGCCACCGCCGATGCCGTGGGCCGCAGGCTCAAGGCGCTGGCGGGCACGGCGCAGGTGCTTGTGGTGACCCACTCGCCGCAGGTGGCCGCCCTTGGCGCGCATCACTGGCGTGTCGAGAAGCGGGTGCAGGACGAGATGACCACCTCCACCGTCACCCCGCTCGACAAGCCCTCGCGGGTGGAAGAGATCGCGCGGATGCTCGCGGGCGACACCGTCACGGATGCCGCGCGCAAGGCGGCGCGGGTGCTGCTCGCAGGCTAGCCTTCGACGGCGGTGAACTGCACGTTCAGCGCCTCCCAGTTCCGCCCGCGCGCCACCATCACCGCCGTCAGCACCGTGGCGATCCGCCCCGACTCGCGGCCCTCCTCGTCGACGATGCCCGACAGCACGTAGCGCTGGTGCAGAAGCGCCGCCTCGGCCCCGAGGGGCCGCAGCTGCATCCGCCCCGTCACCAGCCGCGAACGCACGCAGGCCCCCGCCATCTCGGCCCGCAGCCCTGTGGCAATCGCCCGCCGCCCCTCGCACCAGAGCCCGGTGATCGTCAGCATCGAGCCGTCCACGGCCAGCATCATCGCCAGCCCATCCGCCTCGCGCGCGGCCCAATGGGCGGCGAAGAGCCGGGGAAAATCTTCGGGGATCACGCTTGCGGAACCAGCTTGCCGGGGTTGAGGATGCCGCGCGGGTCGAGCGCCCGCTTGATCTCGCCCATCACCTGCCAGCCTTCGCCATGCTCCGCCGCCATGTAGCCGAGCTTGCCGAAGCCGATGCCATGCTCGCCCGTCACCGTCCCGCCAAGCGCCAGCGCCCGCTCGGCCATCCGGCCCGACAGTCGCTTGGCTTCGGCCAGCTCCGCCTCGCTCTCGGGATCGACCAGCAGGATCGCGTGGAAATTGCCGTCGCCGACATGGCCCAGAATCGGCCCCGGCACGATGCTCCCGGCCAGATCCGCCTGCGTCTCCTCCACCGCCTGCGCCAGTTTCGAGATCGGCACGCAGACATCCGTCACCCAGCCCTTCGCCCCGGGCCGCGAGGCGAGGCACGCGCGATAGGCGTTGTGCCGCATCTTCCACAGCCGCGCCCGGTCCTCGGTCTGCGCCGCCCACTGAAACCCGAGGCTCCCCAGATCGCCCGCAATCTCGCCGAACCGCGCCGCCTCCTCGGCCACACCCGAGGCCGAGCCGTGGAACTCCACCATCAGATGCGGCAAAAGCGGCATCTCCACCCCGGCGAAGGCATTGCAGGCCGCCACCGAGGCCGCATCGAGAAACTCGATCCGCGCCATGGCAATCCCGCTCTGGATCGTGGCGATCACGCAATCCACCGCCGCCCCCATGTCGGGAAAGGCGCAGACCGCCGCCGACACCGCCTCCGGCTGCCCCTGCAACCGCAGCGTCAGCTCGGTGATCAGCCCCAGCGTCCCCTCGCTGCCCACGAACAGCGCCGTCAGATCATAGCCCGCCGAGGATTTCGGCGCCGCCGTCCCGGTGCGGATCACCCGCCCGTCGGCCATCACCACCTCCAGCCCCAGCACATTGTCCCGCATCGTGCCGTAGCGCACCGCCGTCGTCCCCGAGGCCCGCGTCGCCGCCATCCCGCCAAGGCTCGCATTCGCCCCGGGATCGACCGGAAAGAACAGCCCCGTATCCCGCAGCGCCAGATTCAGCGCCTCCCGCGTGATCCCCGGCTGCACCACCGCCAGCATGTCCTCCGGCTGCACCCGCAGCACCCGGTCCATCCGGCCGAAATCCACCGTCACCCCGCCCCGCAGCGCCAGCGCATGCCCCTCGAGCGAGGTGCCGGCCCCCCAGCCGATCACCGGCACATCCTCCGAAGCGCAGGCCGCCAAGATCGCAGCCACCTCCGCCGTGGTCTCGGGAAAAGCCACCGCATCCGGCAGCCCGGCGCCCAGATGGGTCTCGCTCTGCGCATGTTCCGCCCGCACCGGCCCCGAGAGGCTCAGCCGTTCGCCCAGAAGTTGCCGTAGACTGTCCAGTGCCATCATCTGCCCTCCGGGATCGACGCCGAAGCTCTAGGTCATTCCGCGGGCCCGGAAAACCCCCCGGCAACACCCGCCAGCACCGGCGCCAGATCGCCATAGCCGGTGAAGCGCCGCTCATAGGCCAGCCCCAGCCGTGCCGCACAGTCCGCGGCCTTCAGATCCAGCGCCGCATCCTCGGTCTGCGCCTGATAGACGAGCTTGGTGTAATTGCCGAAATACATGTCGCGCAGCTCGGGGTGCCGGTCGAGCCCCATCGGCCGCCAGACGAAGGCATCGAACTGCCGCACGAGGAAATCGGTGAGGTAGAAGGCGGTGAACTCGCGCTCCGCGCCTTCGGCGAAGGCCGCATTGCCTTCGAAAAACGAATAGCAATGCGGGCCTTCCACCATGCCCACTCCCAATTCCTTGCACTTTTCCAACAAGGCGCCGCCCGTGCCGCAATCGGCATAGACCACGAAGACCTCGTCGTAATCCGCCCGCCGCTCGGCCACCGCCTCCTCCACCGCCGCGACGATCCGGTCGGGCCAGAGATGCAGCTTGGCCGGCAGGCATTGCAGATCCAGATGCTCCCAGCCATTCGCCCGCTTCAGCGCGAGGATCTCATGCGCCAGCGCGCCGCAGGCGATCAGCAGCACCCGCCCGGCGCGGGCAGGGGCCAGCCCCTCCTCGGTCAGGATCCGGTCATCCAGCCTCATCGCCACAGCCTCACGACCACGGCGGCCAGCAGCGCCACCACCCCGAAAGCGGCCATCGGCAGGCCCGCGGCGCTCACCGCCGCCACCGTCAGCGCGGCGGCGCCGATCACCGCGCAGAGAAGCATCGCATAGGTCTTGGGCGGCATGGCAGATCTCCTTCCCCCAAAGATGCATACCCGGCGCAGGCTTTCCAACCCCGGGCATGAAAAAGCCCCGGCGCGAGCCGGGGCCTCTCCGTGCCGAAAAAACCCCTGTCAGCCGTTCAGCTGGTTGTGCTTGCGCGCCACATAGACCTTGGCCGTCTCCACCGCCACGGCGGCATCGCGGCAATAGGCGTCGGCGCCGATCGCCTTGCCGAACTCCTCGTTCAACGGCGCGCCGCCGACCAGCACGATGTAGTCGTCGCGCATGCCCTTTTCCTTCAGCGTGTCGATCACGACCTTCATGTAGGGCATGGTCGTGGTCAGCAGCGCCGACATGCCGAGGATGTCGGGCTGTTCGCGCTCCAGCGCCTCGACGTATTTCTCGACCGAGTTGTTGATCCCGAGATCCAGCACCTCGAAACCGGCGCCTTCCATCATCATTGCGACGAGGTTCTTGCCGATGTCGTGGATGTCGCCCTTCACCGTGCCGATCACCATCTTGCCCATGCGCGGCGCGCCGGTCTCGACCAGCAGCGGCTTCAGGATGAACATCCCGGCCTTCATCGCATTGGCTGCCAGCAGCACTTCCGGCACGAAGAGGATGCCGTCGCGGAAGTCGGCGCCGACGATGGTCATGCCCGCGACCAGCGCCTTGGTCAGCACGTCATAGGGCGTCCAGCCGCGCGCGATCAGCAGGTTGACGCCTTCCTCGATCTCCTCCTTCATCCCGTCGTAGAGGTCGTCATGCATCTGCAGGACAAGCTCGTCGTCGGAAAGCTCGGAAAGGATGATCTCGTCGTTGTCGTCAGCCATGGCGGGCTCCTGCGGGTATGGGTCTGGACTTGCATGGGGCGAAAGCGGGGCGGGCACTATTCGGATTGCGACACGGCGCAGGTGAAAGCCGACGCGGCCCTGTCGGCCCCGGATTTCCTTGCCTGATGTTCCTGCTCCGTTCTATACTGGGCCGATGAAGAAAGACGAAACCCTGCTGCCCGGCCAGCGCCTGCGCGCCCGGGGTGCCTCGGGCAATGCCTCGGGCCGGTTCGAGCCGCAGGCCCGCGTCGCGCATCACGACGGCTGGGACCTGCCGGAGGAGGAGCGCCTCTTGCGCACCGAGGTCCGGCTGGAGCGGCCGCGTTCGGCGCTCAGCTACAACCGCTCGCCGGATCTGCCCTTCGACCGCTCGGTGAACCCCTATCGCGGCTGCGAACATGGCTGCATCTACTGCTTCGCCCGTCCGAGCCACGCCTATCTCAACCTTTCGCCCGGTCTTGATTTCGAGACCCGGCTGATCGCCCGCCCCGGCATCGGCGCGGTGCTCGACCGCGAGCTGCGCGCCAAGGGATACGAGGTCGCGACCATCGCGCTCGGCACCAACACCGACCCCTATCAGCCGATCGAGACTGAGCATCGGGTGATGCGCGAGGTGCTCGAGGTGCTCTCGGCCTTCAACCACCCGACCGCCATCACCACCAAGGGCACGCTGATCGAGCGCGATCTCGACATCCTTGCCCCGATGGCGGCGCAGGGCCTCGTCCGCGTCGGCCTGTCGATCACCACGCTCGACCCAGGGTTGTCGCGCAGGCTCGAGCCGCGGGCGCCGCTGCCGGCCCGCCGCCTCGCCGCGATCCGTCGCCTGACCGAGGCCGGCATCCCGGTGCGCGTCATGGTCGCTCCGGTGATCCCCGGCCTCACCGATCCCGAGCTCGACGCCATCCTCGCCGCGGCCGCCGAGGCGGGGGCCTCTGCCGCCAGCTGGATCATGCTGCGCCTGCCGCTCGAGGTCTCGCCGCTGTTCCAGGACTGGCTCTCCGAACATGCGCCCGACCGCGCCGCCAAGGTGATGGCCCGGGTGCGGGAGGTGCATGGCGGCCGCGATTACGACCCGGCCTGGGGCAAGCGGATGCGCGGCGAGGGCCAGTGGTCCACACTCATCGACCAGCGCTTCAGACTGGCGCTGGCCCGCACCGGCCTCAGCCAGCCGCAACTGCCGCTGCGCTGCGACCTCTTCCGCCCGCCGCCCCGCGCCGGAGACCAGCTTTCGCTGTTTTGACCCCTGTCCAAGGCTCATGCGAAAAGATTGGCAAAAGATTGACGCCAACGCGATTTCCGTTGCTTATCAGCGGCTTGCGCGGATTTTCACGCGTGAAAACCCTTATTTTCTGTCGAAAAATATCCTCGGGGGTGGGGTCCGGGGAGGGGGCAGACAGCCCCCTCCCCGTCGTCCGTCACCCGCGCCGACGCTTCCGCACCGGCCCGCCCGCATCGTCCCCGGTCCCGTCCGTGGCCGAGGAAAAGCCCCCCATCGCTTGCGACACCGTCTCCAGCGAGGGCCGCGCTCCTCGGGGCCGGGTTTCCAGCGCCTCGCGCATCGCCTTCAGATGCTCCGGCATGGTTCCGCAGCACCCGCCGATGATCTTCGCCCCGGCATCCCGCGCCAGCACCGCGTAATCGGCCATCAGCGCCGGGGTGCCGTCGTAATGGATGTGCCCGTCGTGATACTTCGGAATGCCCGCATTCCCCTTGGCGATGATCGGCCGCTCCGTCCCCTGCGCCGAGAACCCGAGCACGGTCCGCAGCAGGTCCGAGGCCCCGACGCCGCAATTCGCCCCGAAAGCGAGCGGCGGGTTCGGCAGTTTCTCCACCAGATCGACCAGCGAGGCCGAGGTGATCCCCATCATCGTCCGCCCCGCGGTGTCGAAGCTCATCGTCCCGCACCAGGGCATGTCGGCCAGTCGCGCCGCCTCCGCCGCCGCGCGGAACTCCTCCGCCGCCGAGATCGTCTCGATCCAGAGAACATCCGCCCCGCCGGCCTTCAGCCCCTCGGCCTGCTCGTGGAACATCTCCACCGCCCGGGCATGGGTCAGGCTGCCCATCGGCTCGAAGATGTCGCCCGTCGGCCCGACCGAGCCCGCCACCACCACCGTCCGCCCCGAGGCGTCAGCAATCTCGCGTCCCAAGGCCGCCGCGACCCTGTTCAGCTCATGCACCCGGCCTTCCGCCCCGTGCAGCTTCAACCGGCTCGCGTTGCCGCCGAAGCTGTTGGTCAGGAAGATGTCCGATCCGGCCTCGACCGCGCTGCGGTAGAGCGCGCGGATATTGTCGGGTTGGTCGATGTTCCACAGCTCCGGCGGCTCGCCCGAGGAAAGGCCCATGTTGAACAGGTTGGTTCCGGTCGCGCCATCGGCCATCAGCCAGTCGCGGGTGGACAGGAGGCGGGACAGCGCGTCGGTCATCATATCCTCATCGGTCAGAACTCGGGGGCCGCTGACAGCGGCTGTTCTCCAAGCTCTGCCATGCGGGGCGGGCTGGCGCAAACGCATATTCTTCATGATCGTCTTGCGACGGGGGTCGGTTCTCTTTCGTTTTTGCGCGGGGGCGGGCGCGGCGCGTGGATCTCGCGGGCGATCTCCACCCCCGCCAGCAGCAGCGCCGCGCGCGAGGGGGCGGCAAGGTAGAGCCGGTCCCATTGCGGCGCGAAGCCCGCCTTGAACTGCTCCAGCCCGCGCTTCTCCAGCCCCAGAAGCCGATGCGCCTGCCGCGCCACCGGGCCGGGCATCGCCAGCGGCAGCGGCACCGCGGCAAGCGAGAGCCGCCCGATGCCCACGGCGGCCGCCTCGGCGATGGCATGGACGATCAGCGCCTGCATCGTGCCATCCGGCGCCGAGGCAGAGTGGCGCATCAGGTCGAGCGCCCATTCGCCACCACCCCTGCGCCCCGGCCCCTCGTGGAAGCTGACAAAACTCAGCAGCCGCGCGCCCTCCCGCGCCAGATAGACCCGCTGCCCCGCCACATAGTCCGGGCACCAGCGCCCCATAGAAAAGCCGCGCTCGCCGCCATGGCCCCGGGCCCATTCCTCGGCGACGTGCTGCATCTCGTCGAGCGGCAGCGCGGCGGCGCGTTCGATTCGCACTCCGGCAGCCTTGCGCAGCTTGCGCCGCAACCCGGCGAGGCCGGGCCGCTCAAGCCGGAAGTCGCCGGGCACCAGCCAGGCCTCTCGCGCCACGGGCAGCACGGAAAAGCCCGCGCGGCGCGCCATGACGGCGGTGCGGGCGCTGCATTTGTAGAGACAGGGTAGCCGCGCTTCGGCCCCTGCCTGAGCGATGAGGGCGGGCAAAGCGGCCTCGTCGGGGCGGAAGGGATCGAGCAGCGCGACCAGCAGATGCGGTGTCCCGCCTGCGAGCCATTCCGTCTCGCCGACCTGGAGCCGCGACAGCCTGCCCTGTCGCGCCAGCCCGGCTTCGGCGGGGCCGTGGCTTGCCGGAGGCAGCGGCAGAGCCCGGGGTGCGGGCCGCGCTCCGCGAGCAAAGGCAGCGGCGCCGAGCAGCGCGGGCAGGGCGTAGTAGACCCCGCGCCAGGCGAGCACCGCCGCCAGCAAAGGCGCCTCGGGCGCGGTGGGCAGAAGCACAAGCAGCGTCATCTCGAAGGCGCCGACCCCGCCGGGTGTGCCCGAGACCAGCCCCGCGCCGAGCGCCAGCAGGAAGGCAGGCAGGAAGGCCGCGAGGGGCGGTGCCGCCCCCGGCGGGCAGAGCAGCCAGAGCGCGCCCCCCGCCGCCAGCGTGTCCAGGGCGGCCAGCGACAGCAGCGCGCCCAGCGTCAGCCCGTTCGGCCAGCGCAGTGGCTTGCCGCGGAACGACAGGCGCGGCGCGGCGAGGCTGGTCAAAGCAAAGCCCGCGCCGCCGAGCGTGACGGCGATGGCCTCGGCCCGGAAGGGGGCGCCGGGCAGGGCCAGAAGCACCAGCGCCGTCACCATCGCCCAGCCGCCGAGGAAGGAGAGCGCCACGAGGGCCGAGAGGCGCGACGCCTCCCACAAGGTCGTGTCGCGCAGCATCCGCCAGCGCACCAGCCCGCCGGTGACGATGCCTAGGCCGAGGGTCTGGCTGACGGCGATGGCTGCCATGCCCGCCCGCCGCGCCGCCCCCGGGTCGGCGCCGGTGCCGAGATGGCGGTGCAGCACCAGATCGTAGCGTCCGACGGCATGGAAGCTGAGCCCGGTGAGGGCGAGGGCCGCAAGCCACTGCCAGGTCTCGACCGCCGCGAAAGCCGCGCGCACGGCGGCGAGGTCGAGACTGTCGAGCCGGAGTTGCAGCAGCCGGAGCAGGAGCCCCGCCAGCAGCAGCGACACCGCAGCCCGCGCCAGGATGCGCGAGACCGAACTGCGCAAGCCCCGATCGCGCGATGCCCCGGCGATCACGCCTGCCTGTTCTGCCATGCCCTTCTCCCTCTTGCCCGGGGCGAGGGTAGGGGGAGGAGGTGGACAGGGCCTTAACGGCTAAAATGCCGCAGAAAGCAAAAGGCCGCCCGAAGGCGGCCCTCGTTCGATCTGCGGCAGGCTCAGGCCTCGTCCATCAGCTGCGCCTTGGCAACGGGCAGCATCTCGGCGAGCTTGGCGCGGATCGTGTCGGCCCCGGCCTTGTCGCCCAGATCGGCCGCGATCTTGCGCACGACATCCTCGGTGCCCGGCTCCTGGAAGTCGGCCTGGACCACGCTCATCGCATAGCTTTCGGCGTCATCGCCGGATTTGCCGAGCAGCCCGGCGGCCCAGAGGCCGACCAGCTTGTTGCGCCGGGCCTCGGCGCGGAACTGCATGTCGGCGTCATGGGCGAATTTCGTCTCGAATGCGCGTTCGCGGTCTTCGAAGGTCGTCATGGCAGGAGCCTCCCTGGTTCTACCTCTGGTCCGACATATGCCCTCCCGTCCGGGCGCTCGCAAGGGCCTGCGCCGCCGCATCGCCGCGGGTCTGCGGGCGGGGGCGGGCATGTCGACGCCTTGCGACAGGGCACGGCTTGGCTTATAGGCCTTCACAACTTGAACGGGGTGCCATTGCGCGCGCCCGTTTCGTCGTTCGATCGGAGAGTTCATGGCACGGCGCAAGAAGGTCTACGAAGGCAAGGCCAAGATCCTCTACGAAGGGCCGGAGCCGGGCACGCTGATCCAGTACTTCAAGGACGACGGTCTCGCGGGGGCGACGCCGCCGCAGGCGATGGTCGAGGGCAAGGGCGTGCTGAACAACCGCCTGTCGGAGTTCTTCATGGCGGGGCTGAACGGCATCGGGGTGCCCACGCATTTCATCCGCCGGCTGAACATGCGCGAGCAGCTGGTGCGGATGGCCGAGATCATCCCGCTGGAAGTGGTGGTGCGCAACTATTCCGCCGGCGAGATCGCGACCCGGCTGGGGATCCCGGAGGGGACGGCGCTGCCGCGGCCGATCGTCGAATATTACTTCAAGGACGACAAGCTCGGCAATCCGATGGTGGCCGAGGAGCATGTCATCGCCTTCGGCTGGGCCAGCCAGCAGGATCTGGACGATATCGTGGCTCTGGCGCTCCGGGTGAACGATTTCCTGTCGGGCGTGATGATGGGGGTGGGCATCCGGCTCGCCGACTTCCGGCTGGAGGTCGGGCGGATCTGGGAAGGCGACTTCATGCGGCTGATCGTGGCCGACGAGATCTCGCCGGACAGCTGCCGCCTGTGGGACACCCGCGGGCTGGAGGCGCCGGACCGGGAAGGGCTGGCGCGCGAGCCGGGGCCCTTGGCCGACGTCTATACCGAACTTGCCCGGCGTCTGGGGGTGCTGCCCTCGAACGTCACCCATACAACCAAGCCCACGCTGATCAACTGAGAGGTCGTCCGATGAAAGCCCGCGTCCATGTCATGCTGAAGGATGGTGTTCTCGATCCGCAGGGCGAGGCGGTGAAACACGCGCTGGGAACGCTCGGCTTCGCCGGTGTCGAAGGCGTGCGGCAGGGCAAGGTGATCGAGCTCGATCTGGCCGCCGGCGACCGGGCGGCGGCGGAGGCCGAGGTGCGGGCGATGTGCGAGAAGCTGCTCGCCAATACGGTGATCGAGAAGTATTCGGTCGAGATCGTCTGATTTTCACACGTGAAAATCGGGGTAAGTTTTTGGATTTGTTGTGAGTTTTTGGTTGCGTTAGGGGTTTGTTAGGTGTTTGCGCGAGGGTGCGCGATGAATGCGCACCCTACGGGTTCGGCGTGGGGGGGTGCCCTTACCGTGCGCGAGAGGTGGGGTGGAACCCCACCCTACGAGATGGACGCCCCGCCGGGGGTGACGCGCCGGAGCGCAGGGTGGGGTTTTGCCCCCCAGTGCGCGGCGGGTGGGGTGGAACCCCACCCTACGGGGACGCGTCTGCGGCGGCTCCCCCCCAAAAGACATTCGGCCAAGGTGAGAGAACCGGCGTGGGGGGACGTTTTGCGTTGTTTCTTGGGCTGGAGTTGGCTGCGGGATCGCGGTATGAGGCGGCATTCCCCCTGTCCCTTGCGGAGAGCGCCATGAAAGCCGCCGTCATCACCTTTCCCGGGTCCAATTGCGACCGCGATCTGGCCGTGGCCTTCGAGGCGGCGGGTGCCGAGGTGGTGCGGGTCTGGCACAAGGACACCAGCCTGCCGGAGGGCGTCGACGTCGTCGGCATCCCGGGCGGCTTTTCCTTCGGCGACTACCTGCGCTGCGGCGCCATCGCGGCGCGCTCGCCCATCGCATCGGCGGTGGCCGCCCATGCGGCGCGCGGTGGCTTCGTGCTGGGGATCTGCAACGGCTTTCAGGTGCTGACCGAGACCGGGCTGCTGCCGGGGGCGCTGATGCGCAATGCCGGGCTGAAGTTCATCTGCAAGACGGTGGAGCTCGAGGTTGCCACGGCTGACAGCGCCTTCACCGAAGGCTGGACAAAGGGGGCGGTGATCCGCTTTCCGGTGGCGCATCACGACGGCAATTACACGGCGGATGCCGAGACGCTGGCGCGGCTCAAGGGCGAGGACCGGGTGGCCTTCCGCTACCGGGCCAACCCGAACGGCGCGATGGACGACATTGCCGGTGTCCTGTCCGAGAACCGCCGGGTGCTGGGGCTGATGCCGCATCCCGAGCGGGTGGTGGAGGCGGTGCAGGGCGGCAGCGACGGCATGGGGCTGTTCCGCTCGCTGCTGGGCAGAATGGCGCTTGCCTGAGCGTCTGCGGCTTGTTGTGACAGGGCCCTGCGCGTAACTTGCGCGGCATGGATGGGGCGTTCCACAGTGACGAGACGAACGAGGCCGCGCCGGGGATCTCCTGGCGGGTGCGGCTGACCATCACCGCGCTGGTGCTGGTGGCCATTGCCGTCGTGCTGGTGACGAACCGCTGGATGAGCGAGCGTTTCACCGAGACCACGCGCAACCGTTCCGAAGTCAGGCTCGCGCTTTATTCGGGCAACATGCTGAGCGAATTGCAGCGCACCTCGGTGGTGCCCCTGCTGCTGGCGCGCGACCCGGCGCTGATCGGGGCGCTCGGCTCGGGCGATTTCTCGGCCACCTCGCAGCGGCTGATCTCGTTCCAGACCGAGATCGGCGCGGCCTCGATCCTGCTTCTGGACAAGGACGGGCGGACGGTGGGGGCGACGAACCGCAACCTGCTGGGCACGTCACATCGGCCCGCCCCCTATTTCGTCGATGCGCAGCGCACCAAGGAAACGGTGTTCTCCTCGGCGCAGCGCGAGGAGGGGATGTTCGACTTCACCTATTCCCGCGCGGTGCTGTCCGACAACCGGGTGATCGGGGTGATCGTCGTCGCGGTCGATCTGATGAAATACGAGCGCGCCTGGGCCGGGCTGCAGGATGCCGTTCTGGTGACCGACAGCCAGGGCGTGGTGATCCTTGCCACCGAGCCGCGCTGGCGCGGGCTGACCATCGACGAGGCGCTGGCGGTGCGCGATGCGCCCTCGGCGATCCGGCGGGCGCTGCAGGTGACCGCCGACTGGGCGCAGACCCCGCCCGACGCCTATCTCAAGGGCGAGGCGGTGATGAAGACCGAGGCGCGGGTGCCGTTCCGCGGCTGGCGCATCGTCACCTTCACCGCCTATGATTCCGTGCGCGAGCGGGTGAACGGCATCCTTGCGCTGGAGATCATGGGTTTTGCCATCCTGCTTGCTCTGGCTTTTTATCTTTTGTCCCGGCGGGCTTGGTCGCAAAGCATGTCCTTTCAGCGGGAATCGGCGGAACTTCGCCTTCTCAACGCGCGTTTGCAGCGGGAGATCGCCGAGCGGGAGAAGGTACAGAAGGATCTGGCCGTGGCTGAGCTGACGCTGGCACAATCCTCGAAGCTCGCAGCCCTGGGCGAGATGTCGGCCGCGGTGAGCCATGAGTTGAACCAGCCCCTCGCGGCGATGAAGACCTATCTGGCGGGGGCGCGGCTTCTGCTGCAACGGCGGCGGCCGGACGAGGCGATGAGCTCGTTCCAGCGGATCGACGATCTGATCGAGCGGATGGGGGCGATCACGCGGCAGCTGAAAAGCTATGCGCGCAAGGGCGGCGAGGCTTTCGAGCCGGTGGATGTGCGGCTCTGCGTTTCGGCGGCGCTGTCGATGATGGAGCCGCAGCTGAAGGTCCGGGTGGTGCGCATCACCCGCACGCTGCCGCGCCAGCCGGTCATGGTGATGGCCGACCGGCTGCGGCTGGAGCAGGTGATCATCAACCTGCTGCGCAATGCGCTCGATGCAACCAAGACGGTAGCCGCCCCGCAGATCGATATCCTTCTGTCTGCAGGCGAGACCGCGACGCTGACCGTGCGGGACAATGGTCAGGGAATCAGCGATCTCGACAACCTGTTCGAGCCTTTCTACACCACCAAGAAGCCCGGCGAGGGGGTGGGGCTGGGCCTCGCGATTTCGTCAGGCATCGTGACTGATCTCGGCGGTCGGCTGACGGCGCGGAATGCGGATGGCGGCGGGGCTGTATTCGAGGTTCAGCTGCCCATATTGGGCAAGGAAGTGGCAGCAGCCGAGTGAGGATTCTATGGCCCGTGCGATGAAGGTGGCGATCGTTGATGACGAAGCCGACATGCGGCAGTCGATCAGCCAGTGGCTGGCTTTGTCCGGTTTCGACACCGAGACCTATGCGAGTGCGGAAGAGGCCCTGAAGGGGATCGGCGCGGAATTTCCCGGCGTCGTGGTGAGCGATATCAAGATGCCGGGGATGGACGGGATGTCCTTCCTGAAGCGGCTGATGAGCATGGATTCGGGCCTGCCGGTGATCCTGATCACCGGGCATGGCGATGTGCCGATGGCGGTCGAGGCGATGCGCGTCGGGGCCTATGACTTCTTGGAGAAGCCGTTCAACCCCGACCGGATGACCGAGCTCGCCAAGCGCGCCACCCAGGCGCGGCGGCTGACGCTGGACAATCGCGCTTTGCGGCGCGAGCTGTCGGATGGCACCGTGCTGATGAAGAAGCTGATCGGATCGTCGCCGGTGATGGAGCGGCTGCGCGAGGATATCCTCGACCTCGGGCAGGCCGACAGCCATGTGCTGATCGACGGCGAGACCGGGACCGGCAAGACGCTGGTGGCCCATGCGCTGCATGCGGTGGGGGCACGGGCGGGGCGGAAGTTCGTCACGATTTCGTGTGCGGCCTGGGGCGAGGACCAGCTTTCGGCCAAGCTGTTCGGCCCGTCGGAGGAGGGCACGCTGCCTCTGGTCGAGGAGGCGCGGGGCGGGACGCTCTGCCTCGAGGACATCGAGGCGCTGAGCCATCCGCTGCAATCGCGGCTCTTGACGCTGATCAACGAGCAGGGCACGCCGCCCGAGACGCGGATCATCGCGATCTGCAACGAGCACGCGCCGGATACGACGCTGGAGAACGTGCTGCGCTCGGATCTCTATTACCGTCTCGGGGCGATGACGATCGTGCTGCCGCCGCTCAGGACGCGGGGCGAGGATATCCTGACGCTCTTCACCCGGATGTCCGAGCAGTTCGCCGAGGAATACGGCTGCGAGGCGCCGCAGGTGACGGCACAGGAGGCGGCGCAGCTGTTGCAGGCGCCCTGGCCGGGCAATGTGCGGCAGCTGGTGAATATCGCCGAACGCGCCGTGCTGCAGAACCGGCGCGGCTCGGGCTCGATCGCGTCGCTGCTGATGGCCGACAACGAGGCCTCGGGTCCGGCGCTGACCACCGAGGGCAAGCCGTTGAAGGACTATGTGGAAGCCTTCGAGCGGATGCTGATCGACAACACGATGCGCCGCCACAAGGGCAGCATCGTCGGCGTCATGGAAGAGCTGTGCCTGCCGCGCCGGACGCTGAACGAAAAGATGGCGAAATACGGGCTGAGCCGGGGCGATTACGTCTGAGCGTCAGCGCGCGTGTGATGGGGAAGGGGGCGGCCGGATTGGCTGCCCCTTTTGCCATTTCCGGACATCGGAGCGTGCATCCCCGGGTCTTCGGGGACAACCGCAGGTAAGCCTGACCCCTTGACCCGGGTTCCCGTCGCCGGAAAATAGACCATTGTCTTTTGCCCACCCGTGCCGCTAATGTCGCACTACGCGGATATTTCGTCCTTCGGACATCTTCCCGCGCATCAGTTTCGCTGCCGTGCGCGCAGACCGGGCGACCAGCCCGAAAGCGTTGACCCGTGCAGATCGTCAGGCCGAAAGGCCTCCAGTTTGCCCGCCAAGTCCTTGACGCAACGGGCTTTTCAAATGGATGCCACACGGCGTCCGGGATAGAACCGCGATGAGCCGCGCCAGATTGACGGGAAGACGCGCGAGGGGCCCGATGGGCACCGCGCCGCTTTGCCCGCAGCGCAGCCCCGCCCGAACAAGCCGCCACGTTCACTTGGACCGACCAGCCGGAGCTTGCTCCGGCCCGGTGCGATTGTCCGGGCGCCATGGATTCCAATGGTCAAGAAAATGCTTATCGATGCCACCCACGCTGAGGAGACTCGGGTCGTGGTGGTCGACGGAAACAAGGTCGAGGAATTCGACTTCGAGACCGTCAACAAACGGCAGATTGCCGGAAACATCTATCTCGCCAAGGTAACGCGGGTCGAGCCCTCGCTGCAGGCGGCCTTCGTCGATTACGGCGGCAACCGGCACGGCTTCCTCGCCTTCGCCGAGATCCACCCGGACTACTACCAGATCCCCGTCGCCGACCGGAAGGCGCTGCTCGAGGAAGAGCGCGCCTACAACCGGGCCGAGGATGAGGAGGACAGCCGTCCGCGCCGCAAGCCGCGCCCGGCGCCGCGCGCCGAGGCCGTGCAGAGCGGCGACGCCGTGCAGAGCGGCGACGCCGTGCAGACCGGCGAGGCTGGCGCGACCGGCGAAGTCGGCGGCATGGATGTCGTCGATCTGGGCGAAGAGACCGGCGCCGACGCGCTGTTCCTGTCCAAGCGCAGCGAAGAGATGCCGCAGCCCGAAGCGGAAGAGGCCGAGAAGCCCTACCGCGCGATGGACCATGCCTCGGACACCGATGACGAGATCGAATCCGTCGCCGAAGAGGATGTGGCCGAAGAGATCCGCGCCCCGCGCAAGCCGCGCGCCCGGCGCTACAAGATCCAGGAAGTCGTCAAGGTCCGGCAGATCATGCTGGTGCAGGTGGTGAAGGAAGAGCGCGGCAACAAGGGTGCCGCCCTGACCACCTATCTGAGCCTTGCCGGCCGCTATTGCGTGCTGATGCCGAACACGGCGCGGGGCGGCGGGATTTCCCGCAAGATCACCCAGGCTGCCGACCGCAAGAAGCTGAAGGAGATCGCCTCGGAGATCGAAGTGCCGGAAGGCGCGGGGCTGATCATCCGCACGGCGGGCGCCAAGCGCACGAAGCCGGAGATCCGGCGTGACTACGAATACCTGATGCGGCTCTGGGAGCAGGTGCGCGAGCTCACGCTCAAGTCCATCGCCCCGGCGCCGATCTACGAAGAAGGCGACCTGATCAAGCGGTCGATCCGCGATCTCTACAACCGCGAGATCGAGGAGGTTCTGGTCGAGGGCGAGGCGGGCTATCGCACCGCCAAGGACTTCATGCGGATGATCATGCCGGCGCATGCGCGGCAGGTGATGCGCTATGATGAGCCGATGCCGCTCTTCGCGCGCTATCAGGTGGAAAGCTATCTCGGCGGCATGTTCAACCCGACGGTGCAGCTGAAATCGGGCGGTTACATCGTGATCGGCGTCACCGAGGCGCTGGTGGCGATCGACGTGAACTCCGGCCGGGCGACCAAGGAAGGCTCCATCGAGGAGACCGCGCTGAAGACCAACCTGGAGGCCGCCGAAGAGGTGGCGCGCCAGCTGCGTCTGCGCGACCTCGCCGGGCTGATCGTCATCGACTTCATCGACATGGAAGAGCGCAAGAACAACGCCGCCGTCGAGAAGCGCCTGAAGGACAAGCTGAAGACCGACCGCGCCCGCATCCAGGTGGGCCGCATCTCGGGCTTCGGCCTGATGGAGATGAGCCGCCAGCGGCTGCGTCCGGGGATGCTTGAATCGACGACCCAGCCCTGCGCGCATTGCCATGGCACCGGGCTGATCCGGTCCGACGATTCGCTGGCGCTGCAGGTGCTGCGGCAGCTGGAGGAAGAGGGCACGCGGAAACGCTCGCTCGAGGTGCTGCTGCGCGCCCCGGTGGCGGTGGTGAACTTCCTGATGAACCAGAAGCGCGAGCATATCGCGCTGATCGAGGCCCGCTATGGCATGGCGGTGCGGATCGAGGCCGATCCGTCGCTGGTCAGCCCGGATTATGTGATCGAGAAGTTCAAGACCGCGACGCGCGTCGTGCCGAAGGCGGTCTCGGTGATCTCGGGCAATGCCGATCTGATGGGCGCGCCGGTGGACGAGGACGAGGACGACTACGTCGAGGAGGAGATCGACGAGGTCGAGGAGGCGGAAGAGGTCGCGGAAGCGGCGCCTGCCGCTCCGGCTGCCGAAGCCTCGGGCGAGGGATCGCCGAAGAAGAAGCGCCGCCGTCGTCGTCGTCGTCGCAATGGCGCCGGGCCGAATGGCGAGAGCGCGGAGCAGGATGCCTCCGATCAGGATGGCGATGACGAGGGCGAGGACGACGGCGAGACCGATGCCGCTGCGGACGGAACGGTTGAGGCCGAAGTGGTGGCGGAAGCCGCTGCCGCGCTGCCGGTGACGGAAGCGGTCGAGCCCGCGGCGCAGCCCGAGCCGGTGGCCGAGGCCGAGCCCGAGGCGCCGAAGAAGCGCACCCGCAGCCGGACGCGCACGCCGAAGGCGGCGGCTCCGGTCGAGGCGCCTGCCGCGGATTCGGTGGTTGCCGAGCCGGTGGCTGCCGAAGCGGATGAGCCGGTGAAGGCCAAGCCGAAGCCGAAGCCGCGCACCCGCAAGCCCAAGGCGGCCCCGGTCGAGCCGCAGATGGCCGACCTGCCGGTTTCGGACCCGGTGGCGGTGGAAGCTCCGGCCGAGGCGCAGGCTCCGGCGGGGACCGAGGCTCCGGCTCCGGTGGCCGAAGCTCCGGTGGCCGAGGCGGCGCCCGAGGCACCGGCTGAAGCTCCGGCTCCGGCTCCGGCTCCGGCTCCCGAAGCCGAGGCTCCGGCTGAGGCTGCCGATGCCGAGGAAGAGACGCCGAAGCCCAAGCGCAGGGGCTGGTGGTCGCTGGGCCGCTGAGGCGCAGCGCATAACGATCGGAAAAACCCGGCCTCTGGCCGGGTTTTTTCATCTGGAAGCGGTGGGAAGGATCAGCCGCGGCGGATCAGGTAGCGGCTGACGGGGCCGTCGCGCTCGGTGGCAAGCAGGCTGTGGCCGCCTTCGGCGCAGAAATGCGGCAGGTCGATCGCGGCCATCGGATCGGTGGCGCTGATCCGCAGCACGGCACCCGGGTCCATCGCCGCCAGCCGCTTTCTCGCGCGCAGCACCGGGAGCGGGCAGAGCAGCCCCTCGCAATCCAGATCCTCGTCGAATGCCTGTGCCATGCGGCGCGGCGTAGCGAAGCCGTCGCGGCTTGTCCAGCGGTCGCGGGGCCGCAGCCCGGCCCGTCCCTCGAGACGTCCCCGGCACGTCAATGTGACATCGGAAACCCGTGACGCGGCGCGAGGATTTGGCTAGGACGGTCCGGAAGGGGAAAGCGCATGTTCGGATTGGATCTTATCGACGCCGGTCTCTTGCCCGCGATGCTGATCGCGCTGGTGGCGGGGGTGCTGTCGTTCCTCAGCCCCTGCGTGCTGCCGATCGTGCCGCCCTATCTCGCCTATATGGGCGGGATCAGCATGGGCGAGCTTTCGGGCAGCACCGCCGAGCGGCGCAGCCCGCTGCTGGCGGCGATGTTCTTCGTCTTGGGTCTGTCGACGGTCTTCCTGTTCCTCGGTTTCACCGCCTCGGCCTTCGGCGCCTTCTTCCTGTCGAATGCGGATCTGTTCAGCACGCTGGCCGGGATCATCGTCATGGTGTTCGGCGCGCATTTCGTCGGCGTCTACCGCATCCCCTTCCTCGACCGCGAGGTGCGGATCGATGCGGGCGACCGCGGCGGCTCGGCCTTCGGCGCCTATATCCTCGGCCTCGCCTTCGCCTTCGGCTGGACGCCCTGCATCGGCCCGCAACTGGGCGCGATCCTGTCGCTGGCGGCGTCGGAGGCCAGCATCGCCCGCGGCACCACGCTGCTCGCGGTCTATGCGCTAGGGCTCGGCATTCCCTTCCTGCTGGTCGCCGCCTTCTTCCCGCGGCTGACCGGGGTGATGGGCTGGATGAAGCGGCACATGGAGAGGATCGAGCGGATCATGGGGCTGCTGCTCTGGACCATCGGGCTTCTGATGCTGACGGGTGGGTTCTCGAGCTTCTCCTACTGGCTGCTGGAGACCTTCCCGGCCCTCGCGGCGCTGGGGTAGGGTCGGGAAAACAGGAGGGGCGGGGTGCTGGACATCGGCTCGGGCGGGGGAACAGGCGGCACGGCGGCCTTCCGGCGGCAGGTGTTCTACATTCCCGGCTTCGACCCGTTCCACCCGCGCCGCTACCGCGAGCTCTACCGCAAGCATGGCGCGGCACAGGCCGAAATCTCGGGCTATGCGCTGAGCCTCAGGCCGATGCCGGGGCGGGGCCGCTATGGCTGGCATGTCTCGGCGGGGATGCAGGGCGGCTTTGCCGAGACCGAGCTGGAGGTGCTGGTCTGGTCTGACATCGTGCGCGGCACGATGGGGCGGGGGATCCTCGGCACCTATCTGCAGCTTCTGCGCACCGTCTGGATCTATGTCGCGAGCGGCGCGCTGTTCCGGCTGATGCGGCTGCGGCGCGGGCCGGTGCTGGCGGCGCTCTATCCGGTGGCGATGCTGCTGGGGCAACTCGGGCTCGCCGTGGCGCTGGGGCTGCATCTGTCGGGTCTGGTGGCGCGGCTGCTGCCCGCGCCGGTCGGCTGGGGCGCGGGTGCGCTGGCGGGGATCGGGCTGCTGGAGCTGTTCCGCAGGCGCGACACGGCGCTGCTCGCCTATTACCTGATGCATGATTTCGCCTTCTCCGCCACCGGGCGCGGGGCTTATCCGGCCGCGCTGGAGCAGCGGCTCAGGGCCTTCCGCAGCCGGATCGCCGAGGCGCTGGCGAGCGATGTCGACGAGGTGCTGGTGGTCGGCCATTCCTCGGGGGCGCATCTGGCGGTCTCGGTGCTGGCCGATCTTCTGCGCGGGCCGCTGCCGGGCCGACGGCCTGCGCTGGGGCTGCTGACATTGGGGCAGGTGGTGCCGATGGTGTCCTTCCTGCCCGAGGCGAAGCGGCTGCGGGCGGATCTGCACGATCTGGCGGCGCGTGACGATCTGACATGGCTCGATGTCTCGGCGCCGGGCGATGCCTGCGCCTTCGCGCTCTGCGATCCGGTGGCAGTGAGCGGGGTGGCGCCCGCGGACAAGCGCTGGCCGCTGGTGATCTCCTGCGCCTTTCGCCGGACGCTCTCGCCCGAGCGGCTGCGGGCGCTGCGCTGGCGCTTCTTCCGGCTGCACATCCAGTATCTCTGCGCCTTCGACCGCCCGGGGGATTACGACTATTTCGCCATCACCGCCGGGCCGCTGACACTGGCGCGGCGCTTTGCCGGGCGGGGGCCGTCAACGAGCCGCATTGACCATGCGGTCTCGGGCTACGTAAGCCGGGGGGCATGAGCCCGCCCAAACCCGCCAGTCGCCCCGAAGATGTGCCGTTCTGGCGGCATATCCTGCTGTTCCGCAAGGACATCCTCTCGGCCCAGCCAGCGCGGCTCTACCGGGCCTGGATGGCCGAATACCGCACGCCCTTCTTCCGCAGCTATGTCTGCAACGATCCCGCGCTGGTGCGGCGGGTGCTGGAGGAGCGGCCCGCGGATTTCCCGAAATCCGAACGGCTGCGCGAGGGGCTGGCGCCGCTGCTGGGTCGGTCGGTCTTCGTGACCAACGGCGCGGACTGGCAGCGGCAGCGCCGGATCATCGACCCGGCCTTCGAGGGCGGACGGCTGCGCGAGGCCTTTCCGGCGATGCGGGCGGCGGGCGAGGCGGCGGTGGTGCGGCTGCAGCCCGGGGTGACGGAGGTCGAGGCGCTGATGAGCCATGCGGCGGCGGATGTGATCTTCCGCACGCTGTTCTCGATCCCGATCGAGGATGCGGTGGCGGCGGCGGTGTTCGCGGCCTTCCGCGACTACCAGCGCAGCCAGCCGCTGCTGAACCTCGCGGCCTTCCTGCCGCTGCCGCGCTGGATGCCTCGGTTTCGCGGGCGCCGCGCCCGTCGCACGGCGGCGACGATCCGGGCGCTGATCGCGGGGCTGACCGAGGACCGGGCGGCGGCGATTGCGGCGGGAACGGCACCGCAGGATCTGGCAACCAAGATCATGACGACGGCCGATCCGCTGACCGGCGCGTGCTTCGGGACGGAAGAGATGGTCGATCAGGTGGCGATCTTCTTTCTGGCGGGGCACGAGACCAGCGCCTCGGCCCTGGCTTGGGCGCTCTATCTGCTGGCGCTGCATCCCGAGGCGCAGGAGCGGGTGCGCGCGGAGGGCGAGGCTTTGGGCGAGGCGGTGGAGTTCGGCGCGATGACGGGGCTGAAATTCACCCGCGACGTGTTCCGCGAGGTGCTGCGGCTCTATCCGCCGGTGCCGATGCTGGTGCGCGAGAACGCGCGCGCCGAGGTGATGCGCGGGAGGAGCGTGGCGCCGGGGGCGCAGATCGTGGTCTCGCCCTGGCATCTGCACCGGCACGAGCGGATCTGGGAGCGGCCGGACGAGTTCGACCCCGACCGCTGGGCACGGGCCGAGACCAGGGCCTGCGCGCGCGAGGCCTATATCCCTTTCTCCAGCGGGGCGCGGGTCTGCAGCGGAGCCGGGTTTGCCATGGTGGAGGGGCCGCTCCTGCTGGCGCTCCTGGTGCGGCAATTCCGCTTCGCGCCGGTCGAGGGGCGGGAGCCGGTGCCGGTGGCGCATCTGACGGTGCGGGCGCGGGACGGAATCTGGCTGCGCGCGGAACGGCGGGAGGGCGAAGACTTTTCAGAAAAGTCTTCGCAAATTCCTTCTGAAGGAATTTGCCGCGCCTAGCAGACCACGTGCACAGTCTGGTTGTTGCAGAAGATCACGAACTGACCGGCGTTTTCCACCGCATGATAGCCGCGGCGGCGCAGCTCGGTCTCGAAGGCGGCGCGCCCGACGATGCGTTCGACGTCGCGCACCTGTCGCCGCACGATGCCGCCTTCGCGGGCGGCACGGGCGCTGAAGAGTTGCAGGAGCCAGACATCGGCGGGCAGGAGGGCGAGCGTTTCGGTCATCGGGCACCTCGGATCGGGTGCCGCGAGCATCCTCCGTTCCGGTAAAGCCCCGGTTAACCGCGATAGCGTTCCAGCACGAAGACCCGGATCGCCGAGGCGAGGCCGACATCGGCCTCGCGGCCCTCGTCGATCTCCACCGCCAGCGCGTTCACCGGGAGGCCGCGTTCCGTCGCGATCTCGCGAAAGGCGCGCCAGAAGGCCTCTTCCAAGGAGACGCTGGTGCGGTGGCCGCGCAGGGTGAGCGAGCGCTTGACCGGGCGCCCGCTCATTCGGGGTCGCGCTTGTGCGCGTCGAGCGCGGCGCGGGCCTTTTCGGCCTCGGCCTCTTCCAGCGCGCGCTGCGCCTTGCTGCGGCCGAACTTCGCGGCATTGGCGTCAGCCTCGGCCCGCTTCGTCGCGCGGTCGCGCGCCTTGCGGGCCTGGGTGAGGTTGACGACCTTGGCCATCAGCCCTTCGGGCCGATCATGTCTTCGGGCCGCACCACGCGGTCGAAGGTCTCGGCATCGACATAGCCGAGCGCGATGGCCTCCTCGCGCAGCGTCGTGCCGTTCTTGTGCGCGGTCTTGGCCACCTTGGTCGCCGCGTCATAGCCGATGGTCGGCGCCAGCGCCGTCACCAGCATCAGCGATTCCTTCATCAGCTTGTCGATCCGCGCAGTATTGGCCTGTGTGCCGACCACCATGTTGTCGGTGAAGCTGCCCGCCGCGTCGCCCAGAAGCTGCATCGACTGCAGCACGTTGTAGGACATCATCGGGTTGTAGACGTTCAGCTCGAAATGGCCCTGCGAGCCGGCGAAGCCCACGCCGGCATCGTTGCCCATGACCTGTGCGCAGACCATGGTCAGCGCCTCGGCCTGGGTCGGGTTCACCTTACCCGGCATGATCGACGAGCCCGGCTCGTTCTCGGGCAGGATCAGCTCGCCCAGACCGGAGCGCGGGCCGGAGCCGAGGAGGCGCAGGTCGTTGGCGATCTTGAAGAGCGAGGCGGCGACGGTCTTCAGGGCGCCCGAGAACATCACCATGGCGTCATGCGCGGCCAGCGCCTCGAACTTGTTCGGGGCGGTGACGAAGGGCAGCGAGGTGATCTCGGCGATCTTGGCGGCAACGCGGCTGTCCCAGCCGACGCGGGTGTTGAGCCCGGTGCCGACGGCGGTGCCGCCCTGCGCCAGTTCGTAGACGTCGGGCAGGCACATCTTTACCCGGGCGATGCCCTTCTCTACCTGCTTGGCATAGCCGGAGAATTCCTGGCCCAGCGTCAGCGGCGTCGCATCCTGCGTGTGGGTGCGGCCGATCTTGATGATGTCCTTGAACTCGTCCGACTTCGCCAGCAGCGCCGCATGCAGCTTTTCCAGCCCCGGCAGCAGCACGTCGCGGGCCATCATGCCGATGGCGACATGCATCGCGGTGGGGAATGTGTCGTTCGAGCTTTGGCCCATGTTCACATGGTCGTTCGGGTGCACCGGCGTCTTCGAGCCCATGGTGCCGCCCAGCATCTCGATCGCGCGGTTCGAGATCACCTCGTTGGCGTTCATGTTCGACTGGGTGCCGGACCCCGTCTGCCAGACCACCAGCGGGAAGTTGTCGTCGAAGCGGCCGTCGATGACCTCGGTGGCGGCCCTGGCGATGGCTTCGCCCAGCTCGGCCGAGATGTCGCCCTGGTCGATGTTCACCAGCGCGCAGGCCTTCTTGATGACGCCGAGCGCCCGGACGATGGCCACGGGCTGCTTTTCCCAGCCGATGGGGAAGTTCTGGATGGAGCGCTGGGTTTGCGCGCCCCAATACTTGTCGGCGGGAACCTCCAGCGGGCCAAAGCTGTCGGTCTCGGTGCGGGTTGCGGTCATCGGCAAGCTCCTTGATGTCTCGCCGCCGTCTTAGGGGGGACGGCAGGGAAAATCAATCGGCATACCGTCGCATACCGGCCTGGCCTATTTGCGGAACTTGTCCAGGCTGACCACTTGGGCGTCGTGGCGCGGCGGCTCGTCGTCGCCGTCGTCCTCCTCCAGATCGCCCTCGTCATCCTCGGCTTCCTCGTCATCCTCATGCGTCTCGAAGCGCAGGCCGAACTCTACCGACGGATCGACGAAGGTGCGCACCGAGTCGAAGGGGATCACCAGCGGCTCGGGCTGGTTGCCGAAGTTCAGCGTGACGGTGAAACCCTCGTCGGTGACGACGAGGTTCTCGAACCAGTGCTGGATCACCACGGTCATCTCGGTCGGGTAGCGCTGGCGCAGCCAGTCGGCGATGGCGACATCGGGATGGTTGGTGTCGAAGGTGATGAAGAAATGATGCGCCCCCGGAAGCCCGTGTTCCGAGACATCCGTCAGCACGGACTGGATCAGCCCGCGCATCGCGCGATGCATGAGGTTGCCGTAGTCGATGGAACGCGCCATGCCCAATCCTTTCCAATTTCCGGCCAGCATAGGGGATTTGCTTCCGAAGGGAAGGGGGCGCCCCCCGGCTTTTTCGCCCATGACGGGAGTTCGCGGTCAGAGCCACGCAAGAGCCGCCGAAGCGCCTGCACAAAGGGCAAGGACCAGCGGCAGGGGTTGATGCAGACGCAGCAGCAGAAGTGCCGCGGCGAGCCCGAGGACGAGCGCCGTCAGGTCGAGGCTGGTCCAGTCGGGGCGCAGCAGGCGCAGCGGCCCGGCCTGCCAGAGCCCGACGCGGTCGAAGAGCACATGGGCGGCGAACCAGAGGCCGAGATTGGCGATCACACCGACCACCGCTGCGGTGATGCCCGAGAGTGCCGCCGAGAGCCGCGGGGCATGGGCGAGGCGGTCGATCCAGGGCGCACCGGCGAAGATCCAGAGGAAGCAGGGGGCGAAGGTGGCCCAGAGCGCGACGAGCGCGCCGGCGACGCCCCAGAGGAGGCCGCCTTCGCGATGGGCGGCGAGGTAGCCGACGAATTCGGTGACGAGGATCAGCGGCCCCGGCGTGGTTTCGGCCAGCCCCAGCCCGTCGATCATCTGCGGCAGGCTGAGCCAGCCCTTCTCCTGCACCACGGCCTGCGTCATCCAGGCCAGCACCGCATAGGCGCCGCCGAAGGTCACGACAGCGAGCTGCGAGAAGAAGACGCCGATCTGCGTGAGAAGCCCGCCCTCCAGCAGCGCCAGGAGGGCGAGGGGGGCGAGCCAGATCGCGCCCCAGAGCGCGGCGCTGCGGAAGGTGGTGCGGATCATGTTGGGCGGCGGGGGGCTGGCCTCGGTCGTGGCGCCGGTTGCGGTCAGCGCGCCCCAGAGCCCGGCGGCGAGGATGATGACCGGGAAGGGGAGGTTGAGGGCGAAGAGGCCGAGGAAGGCCGCGAAGGCGATCAGCGCATGGCTGCGGCGGGTCAGGGCGCGGCGGGCGACGCGCAGCAGCGCCTCGAAGACGATGACGATCACCGCCGCCTGCACCCCTTCGAACAGCGCCCGCACCAAGGGCACGCTGCCGAAGCTGGCGTAGATCATCGCCAGCGCCAGCACCACGGCAGCCCCCGGCAGCACGAACAAGAGCCCCGCGATCAGCCCGCCCGCCGTGCCGCGCTGCTTCCAGCCCGCCCAGGTGGCCAGCTGCATCGCCTCGGGGCCGGGCAGCATCATGCAGAAGGAGAGCCCGCGCAGGAATTCTTCCTCGGTGAGCCACTTGCGTTCGTCGACCAGCTCGCGGTGCATGAGGGCGATCTGCGCGGCGGGGCCGCCGAAGGAGAGGATGCCGATCCGGGCAAAGACGCGGGTCAGGTCGGTGAGGCTGGCTTGCATGGGGGCTCCGGCTGGCTGGGGGCGGAGACTAGCGGCGGATTGTGACAGCGCAAGCTCAGCTTGCCGGCTTTTCCAACTCGCGCAGGATCTTGGCGCGGATGGCCCGCGGATAGTCCTGCAGGCCGCGGGCGGTCATCACGAAACCGCCGCGCGTGACGACGAGGCGGCTGTAGAAGGCGGTGATCGGGGCGGAGGGCCCCATGTCCTCGATGGCGATGGCGTTGATCTCGACCCCGGCGGCCTGCGCGGCGCTGCGGGCGCGGCCGACGGTGTAGCCCGCATTCTCCGGCCCGTCGCCGGAGATGTCGATGACGCGGCGCTTGCAATCCGCGACGGCGTCGAACTGGTCGAGGGAGAAGCCGATCGCCTCGCCCACTGCCGTATCCGAGGCGGTGAAGGCGCGGGGCAGGCCGCGGGCGGCCTCGGCGAAGCGCGCGATCTCGGCGCCCGACAGCATCCGCCGCCAGGGCAGCACCAGCGCCTGCCGCCCCACGCCCGACCATTGCACCACGGCCAGCGCCACCTGACCCCGCTGCAGCACCTCGGCCACCTCGGGGTCGTCCAGCGCATCGGCAAGACCCTCTACCTGCAGCGCATATTCCCCCGCGTCGATCGAGCCGGAGATGTCGATGGCCAGAAGCAGCGCCGTCTCGCAGGCGCGGGCGGGGTGGGCCAGGCAGAGGGCGAGGGCGAGACAGCGCAGCATCGCGCCAGCCTGCGGCTGAAGCCTGCGCAAGGCAAGTGCGGTCAGTCGCGGGAGAGGAAGGGGCGGGCGCTGCGAAGGCGCGAGGGCTGCCCGAAACGGGCTGCGCGACCATCCGGGAGAAGGGGGATTTAGTGCAGGTTTCTGTTGCCAGGTACCTGCGAACCCCGCCTTACGCGGCTAAGCGCAAGGGCTTAAGTTTCGATAACTCGAACTGCTTACGCAGCCAGAGCCATCGGAGCACGGTTGTCGTTGGCAACTGTACTTGCGGACCGATAACGGTGGTACCTCACCGAGCAAAAGCTGGCCCCTTTAGACGTTCGTCGATCCTGTTTCGGCCCCCTCCGCCCCCAACGCGGGGAAAGTCTGGTGGAGCCGCCGGGTACCGCCCCCGGGTCCGATCCGTTTATTACGGGTGCGTTTATCGCCATAGTCACGGTTGCCCGTGACAGGCTGAATGTAGGTCGGGGGCGGGGCGGGCGCAAGGGGAGTCCGTCTGGCCTCAGCCGCGGGCGTTCTGCCATTCGGGCAGCGGGAACAGCCGGTCGTAGGCCCAGTTGTAGACCAGCGCATAGACCATGTAGAACAAGGCGAAGGCCGCATCCATCACCAGCGCCTCCCAGAGCGTGATGCCGAGCCACCAGGCGATCACCGGCAGCAGCACCAGCAAAAGCCCCAGCTCGAACAGCACCGCATGGGCGATGCGCTGCGGCAGGGTCTTCTGCGTGCCGCCCGTGAGGCGCTGCATCAGATGGTCGAAGCCGATGTTGTAGATATAGGTCCAGAGCATCGCCAGCGTCGCGCCGATCACGGCGATGGCGCCGATCTCGTGCAGCGGCTTGCCGAAGGCGATCATGCCCAGAGGGGTCACGAGGGCGAGGCCGATCAGCTCGAAGCCTGTGGCGTGGCGGATGCGGTCGCGGGTGGTGCGCATGGTTTGGCCCTTCCTTTGCAGGTCCGGGCCGTCCCGAGCGGTGCCCCGTGGCGGGGGGAGGTCGTCCTCTCCGCCCCAGATATGGGATTGCGGGGGAGGGTGGCAAGGGTGCAGGCGCAAAACGCCGCCCCGGTGAGGGGCGGCGCATCGGTGGATTGCGTCGATCAGAAGCCCGACTTGATCATCTCGAATTCCTGCAGCATCCGGTCGCGCATTTCCGGCGCGATCGGGGTCTGGGCCAGCAGGGTGGTGTCGATCGGGTTCACGTCGGCCGCGACCAGTTCCTCTTCGGAGATCTCGGCCATGGCGGCGTCATTGGCATGGGCATAGCCGAAGCCCTCGAGCAGGCCCTTGGCCGAGGGATGCGCAAGCCAGGAGTTGATGAAGTCGTAGGCCTTGTCCTCGCTGCCGGGCGCGTCCTTGAAGTTGACGTAGCCGCAGAACCAGGTCGCCGCGCCTTCCTTGGCCTGACGCTGGAAGCCGACCGGGAAGCCCTCGTCCCGCATCAGCGCGATCGAGTCGTTCCAGGACCAGGCCACCTGCACCTCGCCCGTCGCCATCAGCTGCGCCAGCTCCGACGGGTCGGCCCAATAGGCGCGGACATTGGCATGCGCCTGACGCAGCCAGTCGGCGGCGGCGGTGAACTGCTCGTCCGTCACGTTGGTCCAGTCGGTGACGCCGGTGGCCAGCAGGGCCAGCGACCAGATGTCGTCGGTGTTGTCGGGCAGCGAGATCCGGCCCTGGTATTTCGGGTCGAGGAAGACCTGCAGGGTGGAGACCTCCTCGGCCGGGACGGCCTCGGTGTTGTAGGCGATGGCGGTGTAGGCGTAATCGGTCGGGATGTACCAGACGCCGGTATCATCCTTGAAGATCTCGGAGTCGGTGAAGCGCGGCGCGATATTGGCGTATTCCGGGATCTTGCTCACGTCCCAGGGCTCGATCAGCCCCGCATCGCGGTATTTCGACACCATCTGCGAGCAGGGATGCGCCACATCGGCCTTGAAGCCGGAGGAGACCTTCTGGAAGGCCTCGTCATCGTCGCCGTAGAAGGCATAGGTCGGCGTGTCGTTGTGCTTCGCGATGTAATCCGCGAGCAGGTTCTTGTCCTCGAACCCGGCCCAGTCGAAGACGATCAGATCGGAATCCGCGGCGAAGGCGGGCAGGGTAACGGCAAACGCGGCGCTGGCCAGAAGGGACGTGCGGCGGATCATTGGGGCTCCTCGTATGATTGCAGACACCGGCCTCGCATCGCCGCGCTGGCCGGGGGGTAAGAGGACGCTAGAATAGCACTGGTGCTGTCTCAAGCACTTATTGCACAGTCGGCCTCGCGCCATGGCCCGGCGATGCGCAAGAGCCGGGATCACGACGGCTTGAAGGCCGCGCGGAGGAAGTGCCCAAATCTTGGGCGGAAGACGAAGGAGGATGCGATGTTCAGGGCACTGCTGGTCGAGAAGGATGCGGAGGGTGTGGCGCAAGCCAGCCTGCAGGATCTGCCGGACGACCGGCTGCCCGAGGGCGGGGTGACGGTGGCGGTCGAATATTCGACGCTGAACTACAAGGACGGGCTCTGCCTAGGCGCGGGCGGCGGGCTGGTCAAAAGCTGGCCGCATGTGCCGGGCATCGATTTCGCCGGCGTGGTGGAAAGCTCGGACGACGCCCGTTTCGCGCCGGGCGACCGGGTGGTGCTGACCGGCTGGCGGGTGGGCGAGACGCGCTGGGGCGGCTATGCCACCAAGGCGCGGGTGAAGGCCGACTGGCTGGTGAAGCTGCCCGAGGCGCTGAGCACCCGCGCCGCGATGGCGGTGGGCACGGCGGGCTTTACCGCGATGCTGGCGGTGCTGGCGCTGGAGGATCACGGCCTCTCTCCTGACCAAGGCGAGGTGCTGGTGACGGGGGCTGCGGGCGGTGTCGGCTCGGTTGCCACGGCGCTGCTGGCCTCGCTCGGCTACGAGGTGGCGGCGGTCACCGGGCGGCCCGAGACGGAGGCCTATCTGCGCGATCTCGGCGCCGCGCGCATCGTGCCGCGCGCCGATCTGGCCGAGACGGTGAAGCGCCCGCTGGAAAGCGAGACCTGGGCGGGCTGCGTCGATGCCGTGGGCGGGGCTATGCTGGCGCGGGTCTTGGGGCAGATGAAATACGGCGCCTCGGTCGCTGCCGTCGGGCTCGCGGGCGGCACGGCGCTGCCGGCCTCGGTGGTGCCCTTCATCCTGCGCGGGGTGAACCTTCTCGGCATCGACTCAGTGATGAAGCCGATGCCGGGCCGGGTCCGCGCCTGGGAGCGGATCGCCCGCGACCTGCCGCTCGACCGGCTGGAGACGATGATCCGGCCCGCCACGCTGGCCGAGCTGCCGGCACTCGGCGCCGCGATCCTGAAGGGCGAGGTGCAGGGCCGCGTCGTCGTGGACGTCAGGGCCTGAGACACCCGCCCCTGAGCGCGGCGCTTGTCATCCTCCGGGCGGCTGGCTAGCGTTTGCCGGTCGCCCCCGCGACGCCTGCCGCCGCAGCCTGCCCCCGCGCGGCCCCTTCCCGGAGAGTCCATGACCGTCCTCGACACCGATTTCGTCCGCGCCCAGTTCCCCGCCTTCCAGGAGGCCGCCCTCGACGGGCAGGCCTTCTTCGAGAATGCCGGGGGGTCCTACACCTGCCGGCCGGTGATCGACCGGCTGTTCCGCTTCTACCGCCAGCGCAAGGTGCAGCCCTATGCGCCCTACGAGGCCTCGCGGCTCGGCGGCGAGGAGATGGATCAGGCGCGGGCGCGGCTGGCGGCGCTGATGGGGGTGGAGGCGGAAGAGGTCTCTTTCGGGCCCTCGACCAGCGCCAATACCTTCGTGCTGGCGCAGGCGGTGCGCAAGTGGCTTGCCGGGACCGGCGGTGCGGTGGTGGTGACCAATCAGGATCACGAGGCCAATTCCGGCGTCTGGCGGCGGCTGGCGGAGGAGGGGATCGAGGTGCGCGAATGGCGCATCGACCCCGAGACGGGGCATCTCGACCCGGCGGCGCTGGGTCGGGTGCTGGAGGACGGGCGGGTGAAGCTGGTCTGCTTCCCGCATTGCTCCAACGTGGTGGGCGAGATCAACCCGGTGGCCCGGATCTGCGGCATGGCGCGGGCGGCGGGGGCCTTCACCTGCGTTGACGGGGTGAGCTACGCGCCGCATGGTTTCCCCGACATGGCGGCGCTCGGGGCCGATGTCTATCTCTTCTCGGCCTACAAGACCTACGGGCCGCATCAGGGGATCATGGTGATCCGCCGCGGCTTCGGCGAGCTCCTGCCCGCGCAGGGTCACTGGTTCAACGCGGGCACGCTCTCCAAGCGTTTCACCCCCGCCGGGCCGGACCATGCGCAGATCGCGGCCTGCGCCGGGATGGCCGATTACATCGACGACGTCCACGCGCATCACTTCGCGCCCGAGCCGGATGCGACGGCGCGCAACCGCGCGGTGCACGGGCTGATGCGGGCGCAGGAGGTGCGGCTGTTGCAGCCGCTGCTCGACCAGCTCGCCGCGCGCAACGACCTGCGGCTGATCGGCCCGCGGCAGGCCGAGAGCCGCGCGCCGACGGTGGCCGTGGCGCTCGATGGCCCGGCCGAGCCGGTGGCGGCGGCGCTGGCGGCCAAGGGCATCATGGCGGGAGGCGGCGATTTCTATGCCGGGCGTCCGCTCGAGGCGATGGGCGTCGATCTGGGCCGGGGGGTGCTGCGGCTGAGCTTCGTGCATTACACCTCGCAGGCCGAGGTGGCCAAGCTGATGCTGGCTCTGGACGAGGTGCTGTCGGCCTGAGCCGGGCAGGGGGCCTGCCACCCCCCTCGCCGCGATACGGCTCCCCTGCGAGTATTTGCGCCAAGAAGACGGCCGAGTGATCCGCGACGGGCAATGCTGCGTAAGTCTTGTGAAATTTCGAGAGTTCCCCGATCCATGCCCGACCAACCGCTGCTTCTCTGGTTCCGACGCGATCTGCGGCTGGCCGACCATCCGATGCTCGCTGCCGCTCTCGACAGCGGCAGGCCGCTGCTGCCCGTCTTCATCCTCGACCCCGAGACCGAGGCGATCGGGGCGGCGGCGAAATGGCGGCTGGGCGAGGGGATTGCAGCTTTTGCCCGCGCGCTTGAGGCGCTGGGCAGCCGGCTGGTGCTGCGGCGCGGCCCGGCGCTGGAGGTCCTGCAGGCATTGGCGCGCGAGACCGGGGCCGAGGGCGTGCGCTGGTCGCGGCTCTACGATCCGGCCTCGGTGGCACGCGACCGGCAGGTGAAGGCCGCGCTGCGGGCCGGGGGGCTCTCGGCGGAGAGCCATGCCGGGCATCTGCTGCACGAGCCCTGGGAGGTGCAGACCGGGCAGGGCGGGTTCTACAAGGTCTACACGCCCTACTGGAACGCGGTGCGGCAGCGTCCGGTGGCCGATGCGCTGCCCGTGCCGAAGCGGCTGCCCGCGCCCGCCCAATGGCCGGAAAGCGATCGGCTGGAAGACTGGCGGATGGGCGCATCGATGCAACGCGGCGCAGCCGTGGTCGCGCGCTATGCCAGCGTCGGCGAGGCGGCGGCGCAGGCGCGTCTGCGGGGCTTTCTCGACGCGCGGCTGGAGCGCTATGCCGAGGCCCGCGATCTGCCGGGGGTCGAGGCGACCTCGCGCCTCTCCGAGCATCTGACCTATGGCGAGATCACGCCGCGGGCGATCTGGCACGCCGGGATGCGGGCGCTGCACGAGGGCGTGCCGGGGGCGGAGAAATTCCTCAAGGAAGTGGTCTGGCGCGAGTTCTCCTATCACCTGCTGCACCACACGCCGCAGATCGCCAGCGAGAACTGGCGGAACGACTGGCAGAGCTTCGCTTGGCGCGGCGACAGCGACGATGCCGAGCGTTGGCGGCGCGGCATGACCGGCGAGCCCTTCGTCGATGCGGCGATGCGCGAGATGTTCGTGACCGGCACGATGCACAACCGCGCCCGGCTGATCGCGGCGAGCTATCTGACCAAGCACCTGCTGACCGACTGGCGCGTCGGGCAGGCCTGGTTCGAGGAGTGCCTGATCGACTGGGACCCGGCCTCGAACGCGCTGGGCTGGCAATGGGTGGCGGGCTCGGGGCCCGATGCCTCGCCCTATTTCCGCATCTTCAACCCGGCGACGCAGGCCGAGA
The DNA here is from genome assembly GCF_057657095.1 of Cereibacter sp. Soil_C_27. NCBI lineage: Bacteria > Pseudomonadati > Pseudomonadota > Alphaproteobacteria > Rhodobacterales > Paracoccaceae > Cereibacter > Cereibacter sp. Soil_C_27. The sequence continues at coordinate 376,243 of NZ_JBDGJD010000005.1, forward strand.
AGTTCGACCCTGACGCCGCCTATCGCCACCGCTTCATCGCGGAGCTGGCGCGGCATCCGGGGCGCGAGGCGCTCGACTTCTTCGAGGCCGCGCCGCGGCGCTGGGGGCTCTCGCCCAAGGCCGCCTATCCTGCGCCGATGATCGGTCTGGCCGAGGGCCGTGACCGTGCGCTGGCGGCCTATGCCGCGAGAAACGCTTGAGAAACACCGGCGCTTTGCGCCAGAATGACCGAAACACCGGGGATCCCATGACCATCCTGACAAGCACCAAGGGCCAGAGCAACCTGCCCCGCTACTTCCACGCCGTCTTCGACGTGATGCAGCGGCTGGAGCATGGCCGCATCGACTTCGTGCTGGACGACGGGCGTCGTTTCCGGGTGGAGGGCAAGCATCCCGGCCCAGTGGCGGATCTGGAGATCCACAACCCCGACCTCTTCGCCCGGCTGATCCGCGAGGGCGATCTGGGCTTTTCCGAAGCCTATCTCGAGGGCTGGTGGTCCACCTCGGACCTGCAGGCCTTCATGGATCTCGTGCATGTCGGCAACAACACCGTCTACGACGCCTTCCCGGGCATGCGTCTGGTGCGCGCCTTCGAGGGGCTGCGCCACTGGCTGCGCGGCAATTCGCGGCGGCAGGCCAAGAAGAATATCGCCAGCCACTACGATCTGGGCAACGCCTTCTACTCCCTCTGGCTCGACGAGAGCATGACCTATTCCTCGGCGCTGTTCCGCACCGGGCAGGAGAGCCTCGAGGGTGCGCAGCGGCTGAAATATGCCAGCATGGTCGATCAGATGGGCGCGCAGCCCGGCGATCATGTGCTTGAGATCGGCTGCGGCTGGGGCGGCTTTGCCGAATATGCGGCGCGCGAACGCGGGCTGCGGGTGACCGGGCTCACCATCAGCCAGGCGCAATACGACTATGCCGTGGCCCGCATCGCCGAGGCCGGGCTGTCGGATCTGGTCGAGATCAAGCTGCAGGATTACCGCGACGAGCGCGGCACCTACGACGGCATCGCCAGCATCGAGATGTTCGAGGCGGTGGGCGAGAAATACTGGCCGGTCTATTTCTCCACCCTGCGCGAGCGGCTGAAGCCCGGCGGCAAGGCGACGCTGCAGATCATCACCGTGCCGGATGCGCGCTGGGAGGTCTACAAGCGCGGCGTGGATTTCATCCAGAAATACATCTTCCCGGGCGGCATGCTGCCCTCGCCCGGCGCCCTGCGGCAGGAGGTGCAGCGCGCGGGCCTGCGCGTCGCCCATTCGATCGAGTTCGGCGACAGCTACAGCCTGACGCTGCGCCGCTGGCACGAGACCTTCAACCACCGCTGGTCCGACATCGCCCGCATGGGCTTCGACGACCGCTTTCGCCGCATGTGGAATTTCTACCTCACCTCTTGCGCGGGGGCATTCCAGGGCGGTAACTGCGACGTGACGCAGATCACGGTAACCCGCGCCGACTAGGCCGCCCGGACAGGACGAAGATGCCGACAGCCGCCAAACTGTTCGCCGCCGTGGCCTTTGCCGCTGTCGCCTATCTCGCCGCCGGCATCTACCGCCAGTATCTGCCCGAGGGCACGCCGACCGGGCTGCTCGGGCCGGTCTGTGCGGCGCTCGGGGTGATCTGCGGCTGGCGCGTCTCGGGCGCGCTGGCGGGGCGGGGCACGATGGCCTCGATGGGGACGGGGGTGCGGACCTCGGTCACCATCACCTTCTGGGCGCTTCTGGTGTTCTCCGTCTACCGGATGCTGCGCGAGTCGACGCGGATGGTCTATGACGGCCCGATCGAGGCGCTGCAGTCGGTCTTTTCCTGGATGCTGAGCTATGGCCAGCTGGTGCTGATGCCCGAGGTTCTGGCGGCCTTGCTGCTGGGCGGGATCTTCGGCGGCTGGCTGGCGGAATGGGCCAGCCAGAGGTGGCGCTGATCGCATGACACAGGTGTTTCTCTACGGGCCGCTGGTCGAGGACCGGCTGCGGCAGGTCGTGCTGGGGCGGGCGCTGCCGGGCGTTCCGGCGCGGCTGGCGGATCACGGGCTGCGGGAGCGCGGCGCGGTGGTGACGCTGGTCGCCGCCCCGGGCGAGACGGTGGAGGGGCTCAGCCTCACGCTCGATGCCGCGGCGCTGGCGCGGCTCGACTTCTACCAGAGCGTCTGCGGGCTCTCGCCGCTGACGGTCGTCCCCGGCCTCACCTGGGGCGGCGGTGCGGGCGAGCCGTGGCAGGCCGAGGTCTGGCAGGCGACATGGGGGCCGACCGTGCTTGCCACCGCGGGCGACGTGATGCGGCTTTACGGTCAGGCCCCCGCCGAGGAAGTGGCGCCGCGCTACAGGCTGATGCTGGTGCGGGGCGGCAGCCGCGCCCGGGCCCAGAGCGAAGCCCCGCCCGCCACGCTGCGCCGCACGACATCCTCCGACGATCTCGCGATCACCGCGCATCGCCAGCCCTATGCGCATTTCTTCGCGGTCGAGGAATACGACCTCGCCTTCCGCCAGTTCGACGGCGGGCTCAGCGAGACGGTGACGCGGGCGGTGTTCCTCTCGGGCGACGCGGTGACGGTGCTGCCCTACGACCCTGCGCGCGACCGGGTGCTGCTGGTCGAGCAGTTCCGCCCCGGCCCCTTCGCCCGCGGCGACCGGCAGCCCTGGCTCCTGGAGGCCATCGCTGGCCGGATCGACCCGGGCGAGACGCCGGAACAGGCCGCGCGCCGCGAGGCGGTGGAGGAGGCGGGCGTGGCTCTGGGCGCGCTGCTGCCGGTCGGCAACTACTATCCCTCGCCGGGGGCCAAGGCCGAATACCTCTATTCCTTCGTGGCGCTCTGCGACCTGCCCGACGATGCGGCGGGGGTCTTCGGCGTAGAGGGCGAGGCCGAGGACATCCGCGGCCATCTCCTGCCCTTCGAGCGGCTGCGCGCGCTGATGGACAGCGGCGAGATCTGCAACGCCCCGCTCATGCTCAGCGTGCTCTGGCTCGAGCGCGAGCGGGCGCGGCTGCGGCCCGGTGCGGCCTGAGCATTGGCGGGCTTCGGCCTTGGCATGGTGCGGGTTCTTGAGTTCCCGCTCCGGCCCCCCTACACAGAAGGCCAAAGCTCGGAGGACGCGCCCATGCGGGTATTCAAGGATCTAGCCGAAACCATCGGCAACACGCCCCTCATCCGGTTGCGGAAGGCGTCGGAGATGACCGGCTGCGAGATCCTCGGCAAATGCGAGTTTCTCAACCCCGGCCAGTCGGTCAAGGACCGCGCGGCGCTGCACATCATCCGCGACGCTGTGGCCAAGGGCCTGCTGAAACCGGGCGGCACCATCGTCGAGGGCACGGCCGGCAACACGGGCATCGGTCTGGCGCTGGTCGGCGCCTCGATGGGCTTCCGCACCGTGATCGTGATCCCCGAGACGCAGAGCCAGGAAAAGAAGGACATGCTGCGCCTCGCCGGGGCGCATCTGGTGCAGGTGCCCGCCGCGCCCTACAAGAACCCCAACAACTACGTCCGCTACTCGGGCCGGCTGGCCGAGGCACTGGCGCGGACCGAGCCGAACGGCGCGATCTGGGCCAACCAGTTCGACAACGTGGCCAACCGCCAGTCGCATATCGAGACCACCGGCCCCGAGGTCTGGGAACAGACCGGCGGCAAGGTCGATGGCTTCATCTGCGCCGTGGGCACCGGCGGCACGCTGGCCGGCATGGGCATGGCGCTGCAGCCCAAGGGCGTGAAGATCGGTCTCGCCGATCCCGAAGGCTCGGCGCTGCACGCCTTCTACACCGAAGGCAAGCTCGAGGCGCCCGGCAACTCGATCACCGAGGGCATCGGCCAGGGCCGCATCACCGCCAACCTCGAGGGCTTCACCCCCGACTTCAGCTGCCGCATCCCCGATTCCGAGGCGCTGCCCCTGGTCTTCGAGATGCTGGCCGAAGAGGGGCTCTGCCTCGGCGGCTCCTCGGGCGTCAACATCGCCGGCGCGATCCGCATGGCGCAGGAGATGGGTCCGGGCCACACCATCGTGACCATCCTCTGCGACTACGGCAACCGCTACCAGTCCAAGCTGTTCAACCCGGCCTTCCTCAAGGAGAAGGGTCTGCCTGTGCCGCACTGGCTCGACGACGCGCCGCAGGCGATCCCGGCGGTCTTCGAAGACGCATGAGCCGCCCCATGTGCGCGGTGCGGATCGGGCGCTTCGTCGCCCTTCTCCTGCTGTCGTTCTGGCTGGCGCTCGGCGCCGCCCCGATGGCGCAGGCCCAGCTCGCCTCGGGCCCGGCGGAAAGCACCGACACGCAGGAGCCGCCCGACTACAAATCCTACGAGCGCACCGCCGCCCGCGCCGAGAAGATGATCGCCGACCCGGCGATCGTCACCCCGGCGCTGGAGAAGATGCGCGGCTATCTGGTCGAATGGCGCGCCACGCTCCTGTCGGCGCAGGACATCAACGCCACCCGCATTGCCACGCTCAAGCAGCAGATCGAGGCGCTGGGCCCGGCGCCCGCGGATGGCGCGACCGAGGATAGCGAGATCGCCACCCGGCGCAGCACGCTCACCGCCCAACTGGCCGAGCTGCAGGCCCCGGTGATCGCCGCGCAGGAGGCGCATCGCCGCGCCGACGGTCTGATCCGCGAGATCGACCGCGTGCTGCGCGAACGCCAGACCAAGGAGCTGCTGCAGCTCTGGCCGACCCCGCTGAACCCCGCCAACTGGACCGAGACGGCGGGCGCGCTGTCGGGGCTGGCGGTGGAGCTCTATGCCGAGAGCGAGGCGCGGGCGATCAATCCCGACGCGCGGCGCCAGTTCGGCAACAACCTTCCGCTCATCATGGTGCTGCTCGTCGTCGGCATCGCGCTGCTCTGGCGCGGGCGCGGCCTGATGGAGATGCTGACCACGCGGCTGCAGGAACATACCTCGGCGCGCGGTGGCAAGGTCTGGGCGCTTCTGGTCTCCATCGGCCAGATCCTGCTGCCGGTCGGCGGCATCGTGGCACTGTCGCAGGCCATCGGGCTCTCGGGCATGACCGGCACCCGCGGCACCGCCATCGTCGAGGCGCTGCCCGCGCTCGGCTTCTTTATCTTCGCCGCCAACTGGATGTCGCTCCGGGTCTTCCCCAAGATCGACGGCCAGAGCGCGCCGCTGAAGCTCTCGCCCGAGCGGCGCAAGGAGGGGCGGTTCTACGTCGTCACCTTCGGCTGGATGATCGCGCTCGACGGGCTGCGGCTGACCGTCTTGGAACCGGCGGAGACGAGCAATTCCGTCACCTCGGTGCTGGTCTTCCCGGTGCTCGTGGTGGCGGGGCTGCTGCTGGTGCGGCTGGGCCAGCTCTGCCTCCTGCACAAGAGCAACGACACCGAGGCGGACGAGCCCACGAGCTACCGCAACCGCCTGATCGGGCTTCTGGGGCGCGGGGCCATCGCCATCGGCGTGGTGGGCCCGCTGCTGGCCGCGATCGGCTATGTCTCGGCCTCGACGGCGCTGGTCTATCCGGCGGCGGTGTCGATGGGGCTCTTCGGACTGCTCTTCGTGCTGCAGACGCTGATTGGCGATGTCTACACCCTCGCCACCCGGCGCGAGGACAGCCGCGACGCGCTCTTGCCGGTGCTGGTGGGCTTCCTTCTGGTGCTGGCGATGACCCCGCTCTTCGCTCTGGTCTGGGGCGCACGGATCTCCGACCTGACCGAGATGTGGACCCGCTTCAGCGAGGGCTTCCAGCTTGGCGCCACCCGGATCTCGCCGTCGAACTTCCTGTTCTTCCTCGTGCTCTTCGCCCTCGGCTACGGCGTCACGCGGATGCTGCAGGGGGCGCTGAAGGTCTCGATTCTGCCCAAGACCAAGGTCGATCTCGGCGGGCAGCGCTCCATCGTGGCGGGGGTCGGCTATCTCGGCATCTTCCTCTCGGCGCTCATCGCGATCAAGTCGGCAGGCATCGACCTCTCGGGCCTCGCCATCGTCGCCGGTGCGCTGTCGGTCGGTATCGGTTTCGGCCTGCAGAACATCGTGTCCAACTTCGTCTCGGGCATCATCCTGCTGATCGAACGCCCGGTGTCCGAAGGCGACTGGATCGAGGTCGGCACCACACAGGGCATCGTCAAGTCGATCTCGGTCCGCTCCACCCGGATCCAGACCTTCGACCGCACCGACGTCATCGTGCCCAATACCGATTTCGTCGCCGGTCGGGTGACGAACTGGACCCGCTTCAACCTGCTCGGTCGCCTGATCGTGCCGGTCACGGTGCCCTTCACCGCCGACAGCCGCAAGGTGGAGAAGATCCTGCGCGACATCGCCGAGGCGCAGCCTCTGGCGCTGCTCAACCCGCCGCCCGTGGTCGCCTTCGCCGGTTTCGGCGGCGAGACGATGAACTTCGAGATCCGGGTGATCCTGCGCGACGTGAACTTCTCGCTGCAGGTGAAATCCGAGATCAACCACCAGATCGTCGAGCGCTTCGCGCGCGAGGGCATCGGCTTCTCCAACGCCCACCGCGACTATCTCGCCCGGATCGCGGGCGAGGCCGATGCCGCGCGGCTGGCCGAGGAGGAGCAGGCCGAGGTCATGGCAGCCCTGCGCGAAGGCTTCCTCGTGCAGGGCCTGCCGCCGCCCGATCCCGCCAAAGCCCCGCCCACGCCAGATACGAAGGACACCACCGGATGACCCGTCTCCTGTTCCGCGACGACGCCTATCTGCGCGAGGCCGAAGCCACCGTGACCGGCCACACCGCCGAGGGCGGCATCCTGATCGACGCCTCGATCTTCTACGCCACCGGCGGCGGCCAGCCCGGCGACAGCGGCTGGCTGCATTGGGAGGGCAAGCGTCTGCCCATCGCCACCACGGTGAAATCCGGCGCCGACGTGGCGCTCGTTCCCGCCGAACCGCTGGAGATGCCGCCGGTGGGCGCCAAGGTGCAGCAACACCTCGACTGGGACCGCCGCCACCGCCACATGCGGGTGCACACCGCGCTGCATCTGCTGTCGGTCGTCATCCCGCTGCCGGTGACCGGCGGCCAGATCGGCGCCGAGCGGGGAAGGCTCGATTTCGACATGCCCGAGCCGCCGGAAGACATCACCGGGCTGGAGGAGGCGCTGAACGCGCTGATCGACCGCGACCTGCCGGTGAGCGACAGCTGGATCACCGACGAGGAGCTTCTGGCCAATCCCGGCATCGTCAAGACCATGTCGGTCATGCCGCCCACCGGGCAGGGCCGCGTGCGTCTGGTGCGGATCGGCGAGGGCGCGGGCCAGATCGACCTGCAGCCCTGCGGCGGCACCCATGTTGCGCGCACCGGCGAGATCGGCCGCGTCGAGATCGGCAAGATCGAGAAGAAGGGCCGGCAGAACCGCCGCGTCACGCTGCGGCTGGCCGACTAAGCCTCAGCGGTGCCGCCAGACCTTGACGGCCGAGATGAGCAGGATCGCCACCAGCACCGGCAGCAGCACCGCCTCCGGCACCCGCCCCAGAAGCCGGGCCCCCAGCGCCACGCCAAGGACCGAGCCCAGCGCCATCAGCGCGATGAAACCCCGGTTGCGCCCCAGCACCGAGAAACTGTCGTCGAGACTGTAGCGGGCAAAGCCCACCAGCATCGTCGGCAGGCTGATCGCCAGCGACAGGCTGCCCGCCAGCTTCAGCTCCACCCCGAAGAGGAGCACCAGCGTCGGGATGAGCAACTCGCCCCCGGCGACCCCCATCAGCGCCGCGACGATGCCGATGCCGACCCCCGCCACCAGCCCTGCCAGCACCTGCGCCCAGCCGATCAGCAGCGCAGGCGCCGCAAGCGTCGCGCCATGGCTCAGCCCCAGCACCAGCGCCATCAGCACCAGAAGCCCCGCCAGCACCCGGTAGAGACTGCGCGAGCGCATCCTGACCGCCATCCCCGCGCCGAACCACGCCCCGGCCAGACTGCCCGCCAGCAGGTTCAGCAGGATCGGCCACTGGGCAAGGACTTCCTCCAGCGGCACGCTGCCCGCGCGGAAGGGCAGGGCACAAGCCACCACGATCAGGCTCGTCGCCTTGTTCAGGATCACCGCTTCCAGCGCGGCAAAGCCGAAGAGCCCGATCAGCAGCGGCAGGCGGAACTCGGCACCGCCGAGCCCGATCAGCCCGCCGACGAGGCCCACCGCCGCCCCTGCCAGCACCACGCGCATCGCTGTCCACATCCCGCTCACCCCCGCGGGGCCAAGCCTGTCCGACCCGCGGCGCCGCGGCAAGCCCGCGCCCTGCGGCACAGCCGCTCAGTGCCGCAGGGCAAGGCCGCTCAGAGCTTGGCCAGCCGCCGCGCCGCGAGCCAGCTTGCCAGCGCCATCACCCCCGCCGTGCCAAGGCACAGCGGCAGTCCGCCGATCTGATAGCTGATGCCCGACAGCAGCGTGCCGACCAGCCGCCCCGCTGCATTGGCCATGTAGTAGAAGCCCACGTCGCGGGTGATCCGCTCGGCGGCGCCGAAGGCGAGGATCAGGTAGGAATGCACCGAGGAGTTGATTGCGAAGACGAAGCCGAAGACCAGCAGCCCGCCGACCAGCGTCGTCGTCAGCCAGCCCGAAGGCTCGCCCCCGAGCCACGCCGCCCCGGCCAGAAGGAAGGGGATCGGCACCAGCAGCCCCGACCACAGGATCGCCTTGCGCACCGTCGCGGTCTCCGGCTGGCCCTTGCCGCCGAGGATGCGCGGCGCAAAGGCCTGCACCGCGCCATAGGCGATGATCCAGAGCGCGAGGAAGCTGCCGATCAGGAAGAAGGCCTCGCGCCGCCCCTCCGCCGTGCCATCCGACAGCACCGACTGGAAGTAGACCGGCACGCCGACCACGAACCACACATCCCGCGCACCGAACAGGAACAGCCGCGCAAGGCTCAGCCGGTTGACCCGCGCATCGGCAGAGCGCCAGCCGCCCCAGCCTTCCTCCGATTTCATCCGCCCCGGCAGCCCGGCAGGCAGGAACAGCACCACCGCGATCAGGATCGCCGCCAGCACCCCCGCCATGCCCCAGACCGCCGCCTGGAACCCGGCGCGCGCCAGCAGCGCCGCGCCCAGAAAGAAGCCGAGCCCCTTCACCGCGTTCTTCGAGCCGGTCAGCACCGCGACCCAGCGGAACAGCCCGCCTTCCTCTTTCGGGGCCAGCAGCTTCACCGCCGATTTCGACGACATCTTGGCCAGATCCTTGGCCACGCCCGAAACCCCCTGCACCGCCATCACGAAGGCGACCGAGGCCGCCACGCTCCAGCCGGGGTTGAGCTGCGCCAGCGCCACCAGCGCGCCGATCTGCAGCGCCAGCCCGCCATAGAGCGTCGCCGCCAGCCCGAAACGCGCGGCCAGCCAGCCTGCGGCAAGGTTGGTCACGATGCCCGCCACCTCGTAGAGCAGGAAGAGCCAGGCGAGTTGCACCGGGGTGAAGCCGAGCGCGTTGAAATGCAGCAGCACCAGCATCCGCAGCGCGCCGTCCGACAGCATGAAGGCCCAGTAGGCCGCGGTGACGGCAGCATAGGCGCGCAACGGGTCGGGCAGCGGGCTGCTGGGGGCGAGCGTCTGTTTCACAACGACCCCGCCACCATGCGGGCAATATCTGCCAGACGGCAGGAATAGCCCCATTCATTGTCATACCACGCATAGATCTTCACCTGCGTGCCGTTGATCACCATGGTCGAGGGTCCGTCGACGATGGCCGAGCGCGGATCGTTGGTGAAGTCGCAGGAGACGAGCGGCCGGGTCTCGAAGCCGAGAATGCCTTTCAGCGGCCCCTCGGCGGCGGCCTTGAACAGCGCGTTCACCTCCTCCGCCGTGGTCGCCCGCTCCACCTCGAAGACGCAATCGGTCAGCGAGGCATTGAGCAGCGGCACCCGCACCGCATGGCCATTCAGCCGGCCCTTCAGCTCGGGGTAGATCAGCGTGATCGCCGTGGCGCTGCCCGTGGTGGTCGGGATCAGGTTCATCAGCGCCGACCGGGCGCGCCGCATGTCCTTGGCAGGACGGTCGACGATGGTCTGGGTGTTGGTCACGTCATGGATCGTGGTGATCGACCCGTGCCGGATGCCCAGCGATTCGTGGATCACCTTGACCACCGGCGCCAGACAGTTCGTGGTGCAGGAGGCTGCCGTCACCAGCGCCTGCGACCCGTCATAGAGATGATGGTTCACCCCGTAGACGAGGTTCAGCGCGCTCGCCTCCTTCACCGGGGCGCTGACCACCACCTTCTTCACGCCCGCCGCGTAATAGGGCGCGACCTTGGCCGCCGTCTTGAAGACGCCGGTGCAGTCGATCACCAGATCGACGCCCATCTCGGCCAGAGGCAGCGCCTCGATCACCTTGGCGTGGCTCAGCCGGACAGTCCGGCCATTCAGCACCAGCGCATCCGTTCCCGCCGCGACCGGGGTGCGCCAGCGGCCATGCACGCTGTCGAACTCCATCAGCAGCGCATGCTGTTCGGCATCGCCGACAGGATCGTTCAGCAGCACGATCTCGCCGCCCGCGCCCGTGTCGATCAGGTCGCGCAGCACCAGTTTTCCGATCCGGCCAAGGCCGTTCAAGGCAATCCTCGGCATCAGCGGCCATCTCCCGGCACGGCATCGGCGCCCAGCTCGTCGACCCGGGCCTGCAGCGACAGCCGCCCGAGGCTGTCGAAGGGCAGCTCGACGAAGGCCATGATCCGCCGCCGCAGCGCCGCATAGGTCTGTGCGAAAACCAGCGCCTTCTCGGCATCGGTGCCGGTGGCCTTCACCGGGTCGGGCAGGCCCCAATGTCCGGTGATCGGCTGCCCCGGCCAGGGCGGGCATTCCTCGGCCGCCGCGGTGTCGCAGACGGTGAAGACGAAATCCATCACCGGCGAGTCCGGCTGCTGGAACTCGGTGATCGACTTCGAATGCAGCCCCTCGGTGTCATGCCCGTTCCGCGCGAGGATATCGAGCACGAAGGGGTTCACCCCGCTCCCGGGCCGGGTGCCCGCCGAGAAGGCCTGGAACTTGCCCTTGCCCAGATCGCGCAGCAGCGCCTCGGCAAAGATCGAGCGGGCGGAATTGCCCGAGCAGATGAAGAGCACGTCGAAGTCGGTATCGCGCATGGCAGTATCCTTTTGCGAAGCGAGCAGGGGGGCGAGAAGATCGGGCCGGGCACGGCCCACGTCGAGGGCGAGATAGCCGATCAGCGCCTCGGTCACGTCGAGATCGGCGGAATAGTAGAGCGACCGCCCCTGCCGCGTGACCTGACAGAGGCCCGAGGCGCTGAGATCGGCCAGATGATGCGACAGCGTGTTCTGCTTCAGCCCGAGCGCCTCGGCGATCTCGGTCGGCCGCACGCCCCGCGGGGCGAAGCGCATCAGCAGACGAAATACCGCCAGCCGGCCGGGATGGCCGAGCGTGGCGAAGGCATGGGCGGCACGGTTCTGTTCCATATTTCCCGAATGCCGGAATAATGACTCCCCGTCCAGTGAAGCTTTCATGACAGCCGCCCCGCCCGCCGCATCCGCAGGATCTGCCGCAGCAGCTCGCCCGGCGGCACGGCGCGGAAGATGTCGCGCAACATGCCCGCATCGCCCGCCAATCCGCGCCAGACCCCGTGCTTGCGCATCTTCGCCGGGCTCGCCACCTCGGGCCAGCGCACCACCGCCACCCGGCAGCGCTCCGCCAGCCACAGCCGGTTGAGATGGACCTCCAGCCCGAAGCGCGGCAGCCGCCGCAGCGCCGCCGCATCCGCCAGCATCCGCCGCGGCAGCACCCGCTCGCCCGAGATGTAGTCGATTCCCAGCGCCCGCCACGCCAGCGGCGCATTGCCCCGCAGGCTGATCGACACCTCCGCCCGCCCCGCCAGCACCGGCTCCAGCAGCCGCGTCACCGCCTCCGCCGTCAGCCCCAGCAGGTCGCTGTCGAGCATCAGCACCAGATCGCTCTCCAGCCGCTCCGCCCCGGCGGCGATGGCAGCGGTCTTGCCGCCATTGCGCTCCAGCCGCAGCACCGGCGCGCCGAGGCTCGCCGCCCGCGCCGCCGTGCCATCGGTGGAGCCGTCATCCACCACCAGCACCTGCGTCAGCAAGGGATGATCCAGCACCGCCTCCAGCACCCCCGCGATCCGCGCCGCCTCGTCATGCGCCGGGATCAGGCAGGCGACCGTGGGCCGCGTCATGCCCGGCCCCGCCGCAGGAGGTAGATCGTCAGGATCGCCAGCGCCAGGAGCCCCAGCGACAGCAGGATGATCCAGCCGCCCATCTCGGCATAGGCCTCGCCGAACCACCAGCCCAGCATGATGAAGACCAGCGTCTTCGGCACGGCGGCGGCGAAGTTGCACAGCATGAACCACCAGAACGGCACCCGCGCGGCGCCGGCGGCGAAGAGCACGGCCGCCCCCGCGGCATGGGTCAGCTTGCCCGCGACGATCACCCCCGCCGCATTGCGCCGCAGCCGATCGGCCAGCGCCTCCACCCGGTGTTCGCCCACGCGGAGCAGCCGCATCACCCGCCGCCCGCCCAGCCGTCCCAGCAGATAGAGCAGCGCATCCCCCACCAGATCCGCCGCCATCACGGTCAGGAACACCGCCTTCACGTCGAGCAGCGATTGCTGCGCCAGCCAGGCCGCGACCACGGTGATGATCGGCCCCTCGATCAGCGCCAGCGGCGCGATCAGCGCCACGCCATGTGCCGTCAGCAGCGAGAGGGCAAGTTCGGCGTCGATCATGCGCCCAGGGCCGACAGATCCGCCGAGGCATCCGCGCCCATCGCCGTGCCGCGCCATTCGAAGCCCGAGCGCGCGAAGGTGGCAAGCCAGAGCACCGGCAAGAGCAGGTCGCGCAACACCCAGGCCGTCATGTCGCGCAGGCCGCGCGGCCAGCCCATCACCCGGGCCAGCGCCCATTCCGCGCCATACCACAGCGCCAGATGTCCCGCCGCCAGCAGGGGCGAGACGGCCGCCAGCACCAGCGCGGGCAGCACCGGGCCGATCAGCGGCTCCAGCCGGAACAGCCGCGGAAAGCCCTGCCGCCGGATGCGCGACCAGCGCAATTGCCGCTGCCAGACCGCCGTCAGGCTGCGCCGCCCGACTGGCTGGCCGAAGGGCTGCGGCACCAGCCGCACCTTCAGCCCGGCCTCGCGCACGATCTTCGTGGCGGCGACATCCTCGGCCAGATCGCGCCCCAGCGCCGCCAGCCCGCCCTGCCGCTGCAACAGCTCGCGGCGCAGGAACAGCGTCTTGCCCTGGGCAAAGCCCCAGCCCACCTGATCCGCCGCCAGCTGCCAGCGCGCCTGACACGTGTTGAGGAAGGCCGCCTCCAACGCACCCCACAGCCCCTCCACCTCCGACCCCGAGGGCGGCGAGGAGACGAGCCCGGTATCCTCGCGCCAGCTGGCCAGCAACTGCCGCAGATAATCGGGCGGCAGCGCCAGATTGGCGTCGGCGATGGCGATCCACTCGGCGTCGCTGGCATCCCAGCCCTTCGCCAGATTGTTGAGCTTGGGGTTGGCGCTGATCCGCCGTTCGCCGATCAGCAGCCGCGCCCGCACGCCCGGATGGCGCGCGATCATGGCGCGCAGCGGCGCCACCGCGGCATCGGCCTCATGCGCGGCGCAGAACAGGATCTCGAAATCCGGGTAATCCAGCCGGAAGCTCGTCTCCAGCGTCGCCAGATCGTGCCGGTCCAGCCCGCAGACCGGACGCATGAGGCAGACATGCGGTGTCATGCGCGCCGGGGCAGGGCGGCGGGCATGGCGCCCGGCCAGAATCGCGGTTGCCAGATGAAGCGCGAGCAGCGCCAGCGCGAGTAGGGCGAGCAGGTTCAGCATCCCGGCCTCCGCAGGCTCTCTTCCGGCACGGGGCGGCGCGGGGGAAGGAGGGCGTGGTGCATGTCGGGCTCCCAGGCAGCCGGTCATCGCGTGACCGTTCCCGAGCCTATGCCCGGGGTTGCACACGGTTTTATGAAACTCCGCCCAATCCGCCGCGCGCTCCCTGCGGCATGACGCGCCGAGCTCCGCTCAGCGCCGCGCGCTGTCAAGAAACCTTCATCACCATGAGCGCAACCTGTCACATCCCGGGCTTAGGACGGGCCCCGAATTGAAGGGAGACGCCATGCTGCTCGGCGCGAAAAATGTCACTTGCCGCTTCGGCACAAGAACCGCGGTGGACAAGGTCAGCTTCACGCTGGACAAGCCCGGCTTCATCGGGATCATCGGCCGCTCCGGCGCCGGGAAATCGACGCTGCTGCGGCTGATCAACCGCATGACCGATGCCACCAGCGGCGAGCTGCTGTTTGAAGGCCGCAACGTCCTCGGCCTCACCGGCGGGGCCAAGCGCGCCTGGCAGAGCCAGTGCGCCATGATCTTCCAGCAGTTCAACCTCGTCCCGCGGATGGACGTGGCCTCGAATGTGCTGCACGGCATCCTGAACCGCCGCTCCACCATCGCCACGATGTTCAACCTCTGGCCCGAGGCCGACATCACCCGCGCCATCGACATCCTCGATCGGCTCGGCATCGCCGAACAGGCCCCCAAGCGGGCCGAGGCGCTCTCGGGCGGCCAGCAGCAGCGCGTGGCCATCGCCCGCGCCCTCATGCAGGACCCCCGGATCATCCTCGCCGACGAACCCATCGCCAGCCTCGACCCGATGAACGCCCAGATCGTGATGGACGCGCTGCGCCGCATCCATGACGAGGACGGGCGGCTGGTGATCTGCAACCTCCACACGCTCGACACCGCCCGCCGCTACTGCGACCGGGTGATCGGCATGCGCGACGGGCGCATCGTCTTCGACGGCACGCCCGCGCAACTCACCACCGGAGCCGCGCGCGACATCTACGGCGCGGATGCGTCCTTCTCCGAGGCCGCCACCTCCACCTCCCTCGAAACACTCGACGCGGCCTATGCCGAGTCGATGCTGACCTGATCCCTTACAACCGGAGCGACCCCATGAAACTGCTGATCGCCGCGCTTGCCGCCACGACCGCCCTCTCGAGCCTCGCCCAGGCCCAGGAGCTCACCGCCTTCAACATCGGCATCCTCGGCGGCGAGAACGCCCAGGACCGCATGACCTCGAACGAGTGCTACCGCGCCGCCATCGAGGCCGAGCTCGGCGTGCCGGTCAAGGTCTTCACCCCCGCCGACTACGACGGCGTGATCCAGGGCCTGCTCGGCGGCACGCTCGACATGGCCTGGCTCGGCGCCTCGGCCTATGCCAAGATCTACCTGACCGACCCGGAAGCCGTCGAAGTGCGTCTGACCAAGCAGAACGGCGACGGCTCGACCGGCTACTACTCCATCGGCTTCGCCCGCACCGACAGCGGCATCACCACGCTCGAGGAAGCCAAGGGCAAGACCTTCGCCTTCGCCGAGCCGAACTCCACCTCGGGCTACCTGATCCCGGCGGTCGAGATGATGGAAAAGGTCGGCATGCCGCTGGAAGAGTTTTTCAGCGAAGTGAAATTCTCGGGCGGTCATGAGCAGAGCATCGTCGCCGTCGCCAACGGCGACACCGGCGCCGGCGTGGCCTGGTCCGACGGTCTGGGCAACTGGGAAGACGGCTACAACTCCGGCGCCTTCCGCAAGGCCGCCGACGCGGGCCTCGTCGACATGAACGACATCGTCGAGATCTGGCGCTCCTCGCTGATCCCGGAAGGCCCGATGGTGGTGCGCAAGGCGCTCCCCGCCGACGTCAAGGACAAGGTGACCCAGCTCACCGCCGACCTGCACGAGACCGACAAGGAGTGCGCCTACGGCGTCGCCGCGGGCGAGGCCAAGGACTTCGTGCCGGTGACCCACGAGGCCTTCAACACCATCGTCGAAGCCCGCAAGCTCTCCGGTCAGTAATCCAACCCACCCCCCGCGCCGGGCTCCTTCGGGAGCCCGGCGTTCTTTTGGAGGCCGCATGGTCGACATCGCCTACGGACCGGACCCGGGCCCCCGCCTCGATCCCTCGCGCCGAGACACCGCCTATCTGCAGATGGTCCGCCGCAAGCGGATGTATGGCGGCATCCTTCTGGTGCTCTTCGTCGCCCTCATGGCCTCCGGCTTCGGCGTCGCCGAAAGCCGCAACGCCGGCGGTTTTCTCGACGGCCTGCGCCAGCTCGACGACTTCCCCGCCGAGGTGATCTCCGAGGCCTGGCGCAACCGCGCCGCGCTCCCGGGGCTCGCGCTGCAATTCCTGCCCTCGCTGATCGAGACGGTGAACATCGCCGCCGTCTCCACCCTGATCGGCGCGCTCCTCGCCAGCGCGCTCGCGCTTCTCTCCACCCGCGATCTCGCCCGCTGGCCGCGCCTCACCCCGCTGTTCCGCCGGATGATGGACGGGATGCGCGCCATCCCCGAAATCGTCATCGCCCTCGTGCTGATCTACATCCTCGGCGGCGGCCCGGTTCCGGCGATGATCGCCATCGCCTTCCACACCTCCGGAGCGCTGGGCAAGCTCTTCTCCGAAGTGGCCGAGAATGCCGATCTCAAGCCGGTCGAGGGCCTGTCCTCGGTGGGCGCCAGCTGGTTCCAGCGCATGTGGCTCGGCATCCTGCCGCAGGTCGCGCCGAACTGGACGAGCTACGCGCTGATGCGCTTCGAGATCAACATCCGCGCCTCGGCCATCCTCGGCTTCGTCGGCTCGGGCGGCATCGGCTATGACCTGAAGCTCGCGATGCAATGGGGGCAGGGGCGTTACGATCAGGTCGTGGCGATCTTCCTCCTGCTCTTCGCCACCATCGTCCTGGTCGACCAGCTCTCCGACCGTTTCCGCAACCGTCTGGTGAAGGGCGCAAGATGACCGCCATCGACATGACCCTGCGCCACGACGTGAGCGCGCTCTTCGCCCGCAAGCGTCGCATGGCTTTCCTCGTGCCGCTGCTGCTGGTGGTCTATCTGGCCTATATCTTCGTGGCCTTCGACCTGCCGGGCCTCGCCTCGCGCGCCCGGATCGACAATGTCGGCATCCTCCTGTCCGATTTCTGGTCGCACAAGACCCATGTCACCCGTGACAACCGCTCTGGCGACGTCACCGTCGCCGTCGAGGGCGAAAGCAAGGGTGAATATCCGCCCGGCCTCTCGCCCGACTGGGTCAGCCAGCAGGGCGATGCCACGCTGATCGACCTCGGCGCGGGCCACCTCGTGACCTACACGCCCGATGCCGCCGCCTACGAGATCCCGGGCTACGGCACCGTCGCCGTGCGCCCCGAGGGCAACGCCCTCGCCGTCGATCTGCCGCCCGGCCCGGTGCCCGACTGGATCAACCAGAGCGCAACGCGCATCTCGGTCACCACCGATCAGGGCCGCTTCGCCTATACCCGCTCCAAGGTCGAGGTCTTCCGCTACGAGGCAGGCTGGGAGCTGTTCTTCTTCACCCTCGACAGCCCCTTCTACGGCAAGGGCCCGCTGGAGCTGGCCGGCATGGCGCTCTGGGGCGAGCGGGTGGACCCCGAACGCAGCAATCTCGGCTACATGCTGTCCGAGTTCTGGACCAACAAGATGTGGCACCACGGCGATGTCGCCTGGGCGCTGTTCGAGACCGTGCTGATGGCCTTCCTCGGCACGATGGGCGCGGGCATCGTGGCGCTGCCCCTCGCGTTCCTCGCTGCCTCCAACTTCACGCCGCTGCGCAGCATCCGCTTCGCCTTCCGCCGGGTCTTCGACTTCGTGCGCGGCGTCGACGCGCTGATCTGGACCATCATCCTCAGTCGTGCCTTCGGCCCCGGCCCGATGACCGGCGCGCTGGCGATCCTGATTACCGACACCGGCTCCTTCGGCAAGATGTTCTCGGAAGCCTTGGAGAACATCGATGAGAAGCAGGTCGAGGGCATCCGCTCCACGGGCGCCAATTCCCTGCAGCGCGCCCGTTTCGGGGTGATCCCGCAGGTGACGCCGGTCCTGCTCAGCCAGTTGCTCTACTACCTCGAAAGCAACACGCGCAGCGCTACCGTGATCGGCGCCATCGTCGGCGGCGGGATCGGTCTTCTGCTGACGCAGGCGATCATCACCCAGAAGGACTGGGAGGAAGTCGCCTATTACATGGTGCTGATCGTGCTCATGGTCATGGCGATGGACACGCTCTCGGGCTGGCTGCGCCGCAAGCTGATCAAGGGCGACCAGAGCCGCTGAGGCCTTTGCAGCACCCGGTTTCCTTCTGGCGAAACCACTCCTGCCGGAGGCGTCTACCGACGCCCCCGGCGCACCGCGCAAAGGTTGAGACTTTCCTAACGCCAACCGTGAAGTGACGTGAAATCAGCGGCTTGCCCGCTGTTTCACGCGTGAAAATCCAAGGACCGCCATGCCCTCCCTCTCCCCCGACCAGCCCTTCCTCCACCCCGGCTGCGAGATCGTGAACAGCCGTTTCGGCGCCTATGTCGAGATCGGGCAGGGCGCGCGGGTGCAGAATTCCGAGTTTCAGGACTACGCCTATTGCGACCGTCTGGCCGATATCGCCAACACCACCGTCGGCCGCTTCTCCAACATCGCCGCCCTGACCCGGATCGGCCCCACCGACCACCCGCTCGACAGCGCCGCCCTCCATCACTTCACCTACCGCTCGTCCTACTACTTCGAAGACACCCCCGACGACGCCGCCTTCTTTGCCCACCGCACCTCCCGCCGCACCGTCCTCGGCCCCGACTGCTGGATCGGCCACGGCGCGATCATCCGCCCCGAGGTGACGGTCGGCGCGGGAGCCGTGGTCGCGGCGGGGGCGGTGGTCACCCGCGACGTGCCCGCCTTCACCATCGTCACCGGCGTCCCCGCCACCCCCCTCCGCCCGCGCTTCCCGGAAGAGATCTGCCAGCGCCTCCTCGCCCTCGCCTGGTGGGACTGGCCGCACGACCGGCTGCGCGAGGCCCTGCCCGACTTCCGCAGCCTCGGCGCCGAAGCCTTCCTCGACCGCCGCGGCGGCTAGCTCAGCCCTCCTCCGGCGTCACCGTCAGCGTCACCCGGTCGCCCGCGAACCAGGTCTTGCCATATTCCACCGGCACCCCCCCGGCATCGACATTGATCGCCACCGACCGCAGGATCGGCGCCCCCTCCTTGATCCGCAGCCGCAGCGCCAGCGTGGCGGGGGCGGCCTTGGCGGTGATCCGGGTCGAGGCGCGGGTGTAGTCCGACACCCCCATCCGGCCCAGAGCCGCGGTGATGGACCCGGTCTCGGCCAGCGCAGCCGGGAGCCCCGGGAAGCGGTCGGCGGGAAAGACCGAGCGGAAGGCTGCAAGCGGCGTGCCGTCGGCCAACGACAGCCCCTCGAAGACATGCACAGCCGCCCCCGGCTCCAGCCCCAGCGCCGCGGCCTCGGCGGCATCGGCGCGGCGGGTTTCGGTGACCAGCGCCTCGCGGGTCGGGGTGCGGCCGCTGGCGGCGATGTTCTGGTGGAACCGGACGCGGCGGGTGAGGGGGTAATCCGACGCCGCCTCGGCCACAAACACCCCCGACCCGCGCCGCGCATGCACCCGCCCCAGATCGGCCAGCGCCGCCAGCGCGTGCCGCACGGTGTGGCGGTTCACGCCGAAACGGGCGGCGAGCTGCGCCTCGGTCGGCAGTTTGTCGCCGGGGCGGTAGTGGCCGCCGGCGATCTCGGCGGCGATCGTGTCGGCGATGGATTGCCAGATCGGGCTGCGGGTCATGGTGTCACCGAAATTTCACGAAAGTCAGCTTGCGGCGCCCGCCTCGCGGACGCTATGATTTGTCTAGTTGTATAGAGCAGCAGACAACTTGGCAAGGTGTCCATATGGCAGAACTCTCGGCTGACAACAGCGCCCGGCAAGGCTGGATGGGCCTTCTGGCACGGGCTCCCGCGGCGCGGCTGAAGGGGCTTCTGCCCGAGCTGCCGCCGCATGACGTGGTGCGCCAGCCCGAGGTCGGCGCGGTCATGCTGCGCGGACGGACGGGGGCTACCGGCGCGCCCTTCAATCTGGGCGAGATGACGGTGACGCGCTGCACGGTGCGGCTGGCCTCGGGCAAGGTCGGGCATGGCTATGTGCAGGGGCGCGACAAGGACCATGCGCTGCGCGCGGCGGTGATCGACGCGCGGATGCAGGGCAACGAGGCTGCCGAGGTGCAGCCGGTGCTGGAAGAGCTGCGCCGTCTGGAGACGGAGCGGCAGGCGCTGCGGGCCCGCAAGGCGGCGGCGACCAAGGTGGAATTCTTCACGCTGGTGAGGGGAGAGGATTGATGGACGCTCTGAGCGGCGGCTTCGCGGATTACCCGGTCACATCGGCCCAGTCCTTCCGGGCGGCGTTGGATGCGCTGTCGCGCCCCGGGACCATCGTCACGCTGGAGGGCGCCGCGCCGCCTGCGCCGGTCTCGGTGGCGGCAGGAGTTCTGCTTCTGACGCTGGTGGACGGCACGACGCCGCTGCATCTGGCAGGAACCTGCGACACGCAGGCGGTGCGCGACTGGGTGGCCTTCTATTGCGGTGCGCCGCTGGTGGGTCCGGAGGAGGCGGCCTTCGCGCTCGGGCGCTGGGAGGATCTGCCGGTGAAAAGGTTTTCCATCGGCACGTCGGAGTATCCCGACCGCTCGGCGACGCTGATCGTGGAGATGCCGGAGCTGTCGGCCGAGGGCAGCACCCTGCGGGGCCCGGGCATCCGCGAGAGCGCGACGCTTGGCCTGCCGGATGCGGCGGTCTTCGCCGCCAACCGCGCCCTGTTTCCCCTTGGGCTCGACTTTTTCCTGACCTGCGGCGACCGGCTGGCCGGTGTGCCGCGCAGCACGGAGATCTGCTGATGTATGTGGCGGTGAAAGGCGGCGAGAGGGCGATCGACAATGCCCATCTCTGGCTGGCCGAAGAGCGGCGGGGCGATGCCGCGCTGGCCGAACTGACGGTGCCGCAGATCCGCGCGCAGATGGCGCTGGCCGTGGATCGGGTGATGGCGGAAGGCTCGCTCTATGACCGCGATCTGGCGGCGCTGGCGATCAAGCAGTCGCGCGGCGATCTGATCGAGGCGGTGTTCCTGATCCGCGCCTATCGCACGACGCTGCCGCGCTTCGGCGCCTCGCGCCCGGTCGAGACGGCGCAGATGGCCTGCAGCCGGCGGATCAGCGCGACCTTCAAGGATCTGCCGGGCGGGCAGCTTCTGGGGCCGACCTTCGACTACACGCACCGTCTGCTGGACTTCAAGCTGATGGCCGAGGGCGAGGCCCCGGTGGCGGCTGAGACCGAGGCGCGTCCGGCGCCGGTGCCGCATGTCACGGGCTTTCTGAACCGAGAGGGGCTGATCGAGGAGGAACCCGCATCCGACGCGGTGCCCGAGGATCTGACGCGCGAACCCCTGGAGTTGCCCGCCTCGCGCGCGCTGCGGCTGCAGGCACTGACGCGGGGCGACGAGGGCTTCGTTCTGTCGATGGCCTATTCCACCCAGCGCGGCTACGGCCGGACCCATGCCTTCGTCGGCGAGCTGCGCATCGGCAGCGTCGCGGTGGAGATGGACATCCCCGAACTGGGCTTCGCGGTGGAGATCGGCGAGGTGGAGCTGACCGAATGCGAGACGGTCAACCAGTTCAAGGGCTCCAAGACCGAGCCGCCGCAGTTCACCCGGGGCTACGGGCTGGTCTTCGGCCAATCGGAACGCAAGGCGATCTCGATGTCTCTGGTGGACCGGGCGCTGCGCTGGAAGGAGCTGGGCGAGGAGAACATCGGCGCCCCGGCGCAGGACGAGGAATTCGTGCTCTATCACTGCGACAACATTCAGGCGACCGGCTTTCTCGAGCATATCAAGCTGCCGCATTACGTCGATTTCCAGTCCGAGCTGGAGCTGGTGCGGCGGCTGAGGGCCGCCGGGGCCGAGCAGAGTGAACCCCTTGCGGAGGCTGCGCAATGACCGGGGATGCCTACAACTTCGCCTATCTCGACGAGCAGACCAAGCGGATGATCCGGCGGGCGATCCTGAAGGGCGTGGCGGTGCCGGGCTATCAGGTGCCCTTCGCCAGCCGCGAGATGCCGATGCCCTATGGCTGGGGCACCGGCGGTGTGCAGGTGACGGCGGCCTGTCTCGTGCCCGAGGACCGGCTGAAGGTCATCGATCAGGGGGCGGATGACACGACGAATGCCGTGTCGATCCGCAAGTTCTTCCAGCGCACCGCGGGTGTCGCGGTGACCGAGGACACGACGCGGGCGACGATCATCCAGACCCGGCACCGCATCCCGGAGGCGAAGCTGGCCGAGGGGCAGATCCTCGTCTATCAGGTGCCGATCCCTGAGCCGCTGCGCTTTCTCGAGCCCCGCGAGACCGAGACGCGCAAGATGCATGCGCTCGAGGATTACGGGCTGATGCATGTGAAGCTCTATGAGGACATTGCCCGGCATGGCGAGATCGCGACCTCCTATGCCTATCCGGTGAAGGTGGAAGGGCGCTATGTGATGGACCCCTCGCCGATCCCGAAGTTCGACAACCCCAAGCTCTCGGGTTCGGCGGCGCTGCAGCTGTTCGGCGCGGGGCGGGAACAGCGGATCTATGCGCTGCCGCCCTATACCGAGGTGGTGAGCCTCGATTTCGACGACCACCCGTTCCAGCCCGGCAAGGCGGATCACGCCTGCGATCTCTGCGGTGCTGCCGAGAGCTATCTGGACGAGGTGATCGTGGATGATGCCGGGGGGCGGATGTTCGTCTGCTCGGACACCGATTTCTGCCGGGGACGGCGCGAGGCCGGGCATGTCGGGCGGCTGGGCGAAGCAGAGAAGGGGGCCGCGTGATGGAGGTCGGGATGGACAGCATGACGGCGGAACGGCCGCCTCTGCGGCCGCTGCTGCAGGTCGCGGGGCTGACGAAACGCTATGGCGGGCGGATCGGCTGCGCCGATGTGGGCTTCGACCTCTGGCCGGGCGAGGTGCTGGGGATCGTGGGCGAGAGCGGGTCGGGGAAATCGACGCTGCTCTCCTGCCTCGCGGGGCATCTGGTGCCGGACGAGGGGCAGGTGGTCTTCGACACGGCAGCGGGGCCGCGCGACGTGCTGGCGATGAGCGAGCCCGAGCGGCGGATGCTGGGGCGCACCGACTGGGCCTTCGTGCACCAGAACCCGCGCGACGGGCTGCGGATGGGGGTTTCGGCCGGCGGCAATGTCGGCGAGCGGCTGATGGCGGTCGGCGCGCGGCATTACGGGCAGATCCGCGAGACGGCGACCGACTGGCTGGGCCGGGTAGAGATCGCCGCAGACCGGATCGACGACCGGCCTGTGGCCTTCTCGGGTGGGATGCAGCAGCGGTTGCAGATCGCGCGCAACCTCGTCACCGGGCCTCGGCTGGTGTTCATGGACGAACCGACCGGCGGGCTCGACGTGAGCGTGCAGGCGCGGCTGCTGGATCTTCTGCGCGGGCTGGTGCGCGACATGGGGCTTTCGGCCATCATCGTCACCCATGACCTCGCGGTGGTGCGGCTGCTGGCCGACCGGCTGATGGTGATGAAATCCGGCCGGGTGGTGGAGCAGGGCCTGACCGATCAGGTGCTCGACGATCCGCAGCACGGCTATACCCAGCTTCTCGTTTCCTCTGTCCTGCAGGTGTGAAGATGATCGACGTTCAGAACGTGGCAAAGACCTTCACCCTGCACAATCAGGGCGGCGCGATGATCCCGGTGATGGAAGGGGCGGGGCTGAGTGTCACCCCCGGCGAATGCGTGGCGCTGGTGGGCGCCTCGGGAGCGGGCAAGTCGACGCTGATGCGGATGATCTGGGGCAACTATCTGGTGGCTTCGGGCAGCATCATGGTCGGCGGGCTCGACGTGGCCCGGGCCGCCCCGCGCGAGATCATCGCGCTGCGGCGCCGGACGCTCGGCTATGTCAGCCAGTTCCTGCGGGTCGTGCCGCGGGTGCCGACGATCGAGGTGGTGGCCGAGCCGCTTCTGGTGGTGGGCATGCCCGCCGCGGAGGCAAGGGAGCGGGCAGGGGCGCTGCTGTCGCGGCTCAATGTGCCGGAGCGGCTCTGGTCGCTGTCGCCCACCACCTTCTCGGGCGGTGAGCAGCAGCGGGTGAACATCGCACGGGGCTTTGCGCATGACTACCCGGCGCTGCTGCTGGACGAGCCGACGGCCAGCCTCGACGGGCGGAACCGCGCGGTCGTGTTGGCGCTGATCGAGGAGGCCAAGGCGCGCGGCGCGGCGATCCTCGGGATCTTCCACGACGAGGCGGCGCGGCAGCAGGTCTGCGACCGTGAGGTGGACGTGACCGGCTTCTCGCCCGCGGGCACGGCATGAGCGGGCGGCTCTTCGCGGTGGTCGGGCCCTCGGGCGCGGGCAAGGACACGCTGATCGAGGCGGCGCGCCCGGCGCTGCCCGATCTGGTTCTGGTGCGCCGGGTCATCACCCGGCCCGAGACGGCGGGGGGCGAGCGCTTCGAGGGGGTCAGCGAGGCCGAGTTCGAGCGGCGCCGGGCGAGCGGCGCCTTCGCGCTGGACTGGGAGGCGCACGGGCTGCGCTACGGCATCCCCGCCGACACGCTCGCCCGCCGCGCCGAGGGTCGGGACGTGTTGTTCAACGGTTCGCGCGCGGCGCTGGAGCGGGCGGCGGCGCGCTTTCCCGAGTTAACGGTGATCCGCATCGTCGTGCCGCCCGAGGTGCTGACCGAGCGGCTGGTGCGGCGCGGGCGCGAGACGCGCGACCAGATCGCTGCCCGGCTGAGCCGCAGCCCCGATCCGCTGCCCGCCGGTCTGCGGGTGATCGATGTCGCCAATGACGGCTCGGTCGCCGAGGGCGCCGGACGGCTGGTAGCCGCGCTGACCGCAGAAAGTTTGACCCGATGACCGAAGGCCCCGATCCTCTTTCCACCCGAAACACACGGAATCCTGTCATGCCCGAACTCGTCCTTGCCAATGCGCGGCTGGTGCTCGCCGATGAAGTCGTCACCGGCAGCGTCACCCTGCGCGACGGCTGCATCGCCGCCATCGCTCAAGGCAGCGCCGTGCCTGCCGGGGCCGAGGACATGGGGGGCGACTTCCTCGCCCCCGGCCTGATCGAGCTGCACACCGACAATCTGGAGCGCCACATCGAGCCGCGCCCCAAGGTGGACTGGCCGCATACCGCCGCGATCATCGCCCATGACGCGGAACTGTCGAGTGTCGGCATCACCACGGTCTTCGATGCACTGCGGGTTGGGTCGGTGCTGTCGAAGAAGCGGGCGAATTACGGCGAATATGCCCGGGTGCTGGCCAACGAGATCCTTGCGTTGAGGGCGGCCGGGGTGCTGCGGATCAGTCACCTGATCCACCTGCGCGCCGAGATCTGCTCGGAGACGTTGATCGAGGAGCTGGCCAAGTTCGGCCCGGAGGACGGGATCGGCATCGTCAGCCTGATGGACCACACGCCGGGCCAGCGCCAGTTCCGCGATCCGGTGCAGCTGAAGCATTACGTCTGCGGCAAGCATGGCTATACCGACCGCGAGTTCGACGAGCATGTGGAGAATCTGCAGGCGATGTCGGCGGCGCGGGGCGTGGCACATGAGGCCGCCGCCGTGACAGAAGCCCGCCGCTTCGGCGCGGTGCTGGCCAGCCATGACGACACCTCGGCAGAGCATGTGGTGCAATCGGCGCGGCATGGTGCGCGCTTTGCCGAGTTCCCGACCACGATCGAGGCCGCCGAGGCCTGCCGCGCGGAGGGCATCGCAGTGATGATGGGGGCGCCGAACCTGATCCGCGGCGGGTCGCATTCGGGCAATGTCGCCGCCGGGGTGCTGGCCGAGGCCGGGCTGCTCGACATCGTGTCGTCGGATTATGTGCCCTCGTCGCTCCTGTCGGCGGCGCTGCTTCTGGGCGATCTCTGGGACGACATGGCGCGCGGCATCGCGACGGTGACCCAGGCGCCGGCGCGGGCGGCGGGGCTGGCTGACCGCGGCGAGATCGCGCCGGGCAAGCGCGCCGACCTGATCCGGATCGCCCGCTTCGGCGCGACCGGGCTGTTGCGCGGCACCTGGGTTGCGGGGCGCCGGGTGGCCTGAGGCCGCTGCCACGGCCGACGGGCGGGCCGCTCCGGCAGGGGCGGTCCGTCGCGTTTCCGGCCCCTGAGGGGCAGGGCGGAAACCTGCAGCCAGGGGGCGCAGTGCGGCACGGGAACAACCTAGAATTGCTTAAGATGTCTCTCGTGTTCACATTTTAGCGATAGTGGTGTAGGAAAACGGGACGACCTGAAGTTCAGGCTCCCGCCCGATTGCTCGCGCGCCATCGACGGTGACAGAGACGGCGGCGAAGCTTCCTTCGGACCCCAGAAACGAGGACAGCAATTTGACCGATACATCAGAGGAGCGGCTGGACCCCGCGACACCCGAGGCCATCCCCGCGCCCGAAGGCGCGACGCAGATCATCGAGACCGACTACGAGATCGGTCAGGACAACCTCAACTACCGGCGCCGCTTCGTCTTCGAGATGGACATCCACAACGTGGTGTTCAGTGTGTCGGCGATCAGCATCGTGGCCTTCACCCTTCTGACGCTGATGTTCCAGTCGACGCTCGACCCGTTCTTCGCGGCTCTGCGCAACTTCCTGACCGGCAATCTCGACTGGTTCTTCCTGCTTGTCGGCAACATCTTCGTTCTGCTCTGCGCGGCGCTGATCGTGCTGCCGCTCGGGCGGATCCGGCTTGGCGGGCCGGATGCGACGCCGGACTTCAGCTATCTGTCGTGGTTCTCGATGCTCTTCGCCGCGGGCATGGGCATCGGCCTGATGTTCTACGGCGTGTCCGAGCCTCTGGGCAACTACACCGCCGCCTTCGGCGGGCCGGTGATCGGCGAGGACGGGGTGCGGACCGACTGGGCGCCGCTGAACGGCGCCGTGGGCGATGCCGAGGGCGCGCGCAGGCTGGCCATGGCGGCGACGATCTTCCACTGGGCGTTGCACCCCTGGGCGATCTATGCGGTGGTGGCGCTGTCGCTGGCTCTCTTCGCCTATAACAAGGGCCTGCCGATGACGCTGCGCTCGATCTTCTATCCGATCTTCGGCGAGAGGGTCTGGGGCTGGCCGGGCCATGTCATCGACATCCTCGCGGTCTTCGCCACCATCTTCGGTCTCTCGACCTCGCTCGGGGTCGGTGCGCAGCAGGCGAGCGCGGGGCTCGACTTCCTCTTCGGCATCCCGGCGACCACCGGCACGATGATCTTCCTGATCATCATCATCACCGGCATTGCCATCAGCTCGGTCGTGGCGGGGATGGAAAAGGGCGTGAAGCTTCTGTCCGAGATCAACATGGGTCTTGCGCTGCTGCTTCTGGTCTTCATCATCGCCGTCGGCCCGACGCTGCAGATCCTCACGGGCGTGCTGAAGAACCTGCGCGCCTATGTCGAATACCTGCCCGCGCTCTCCAACCCCTTCGGACGCGATGACGACAACTTCCGTCAGGGCTGGACCGCCTTCTACTGGGCGTGGTGGATCAGCTGGTCACCCTTCGTCGGCATGTTCATCGCCCGCGTGAGCCGGGGCCGCACCGTGCGCGAGTTCCTGATTGCGGTGCTGCTCATCCCATCAATCGTCTCGACGATCTGGATGACGGCGCTCGGCGGCACGGCGATCAGCCAGGTGGTGGTCGAGCAGCTGACCTCGGTGCAGGATGCGGCGCTGGAGATCCAGCTGTTCGAGATGCTCGACCATCTGCCGCTGACCCAGATCACCTCGCTCATCGGCATCGTCCTGGTGGTGGTGTTCTTCGTCACCTCCTCGGACTCGGGCTCGCTGGTGATCGACACGATCAGCGCCGGCGGCAAGATGAACGCGCCGACGCCGCAGCGGGTGTTCTGGGCCTCGCTCGAAGGTCTGGTGGCCATCGCGCTGCTTCTGGGCGGAGGACTGGCGGCGCTGCAGGCGATGGCGGTCTCGACCGGCTTTCCCTTCGCGATCGTGCTGGTCGGGGCCTGTTTCGCGCTGGTGAAGGGGTTGATGGCCGAACCGCGCTGAGGCACGGACGCCTTGCCTTGAGGGCGCGCCATCCGACTGGGTGGCGCGCCTTTTTCTTTGGACCTCGATGAAGAGGGGCTGCCCGGCGGTGGCGGCGATGGGGGTGTCAGCGGGGTTGCGGCTCGGGCGTCTCGAAGACCTCCTGCAGGAAATCGAGGAAGGCCCGCACTGCCGGGTTGGCGCGGCGGCTTTCCGGCCAGAGGGCGGTGACATTGTGCCGCTCGACGGCGAAATCGGCCAAGACCGGGACGAGGGCGCCGCGCGCGACGTGCGGCTGCGCGAGGAAGGTCGCGGCAATGCCGATGCCGCCACCCGCGGCGAGCGTGGCGACCAAGGCCTCGCTCACATCGACGACCAGCCCCGAGGCGGGCATGATCTCCACCACGCGCCCACCGATGCGGAACGGCCAGCGCAGGGTATGGCCGGTGCTCTGATAGCGCAGGGTGACGGTGTCATGGCCCGCCAGCTCGTCGGGATGCAGCGGCGTGCCGCGTTCGGCCAGATAGGCGGGTGAGGCGAAGCAGCAGAGCCGGTGCGGCGTCAGCCTGCGCGACAGCAGCCGCGAGTCCGCCAGATCGCCGATGCGCACCGCCACGTCGATGCCCTCGGCGACCAGATCGACGAGACTGTCGCTCAGCCGCAGATCGACCGTGACCTTCGGGTGGCGCCTGCGGAACGCCGGGAGGGCAGGGGCGATCAGGTGGATGCCCAGCGGCAGCGAGGCGGCGATGCGCAGGGGCCCCGAAGGCTCCGCCCGCGCCGCCATCGCCATCTGCTCGATCTCCTCGGCGGCGCGCAGCAGGGCCAGCGCGCGCTCGTGCAGCGCCCGACCCTCGGGCGTCAGCACCAGCGAGCGCGTGGTCCGGGTGAAGAGCGACAGTCCCAGCTGCCGCTCGAGCCGCTGCACGCTCTTGCTCACCGCCGAGGGCGAGATCGACAGCGACCGGGCCGCGGCGGTGTAGCTGCCGAGCGACCCCGCCCGGGCGAAGGCGATGAGGCCGGTGAGCCGTTCCAATCCGATCTGTTCCATCATGGCATGAGTAAAGCGACTTAGGGCGGGATTATCAACTCCGGTAAGTGGCGTTACCTCCATGGCAGCAAGACGATGGAGAAATACGATGACCGACCAGATGAAGGCGATCCGCCTGCACCGCTTCGGCGGCCCCGAAGTGCTGCGCTACGAGGATGCGCCGATCCCGGCGCTCCGCCCCGGCGAGCTGCGCATCCGCGTGCAGGCGGTGGGCCTCAACCCGCCCGACTGGTATCTGCGCGAGGGCTACCGGATGCTGCCGCCGGAGTGGCAGCCGCAGGTGAGCTTCCCGGTGATCCCGGGCACCGATGTCTCGGGCACCGTCGAGGCGGTGGCCGAAGGCGTCGAGGGCTTCACCGTCGGCGACGAGGTCTTCGCCATGGTCCGCTTCCCTGAGGGGCTGGCCGGTGAGAGCCGCGGCTATGCCGAATATGTCACTGCCCCGGCCTCCGATGTCGCCCAGAAGCCGGCGGGGATCGACCATCTTCAGGCCGCCGCCGCGCCGATGTCGCTGCTGACCGCCTGGCAGTTCATGGTCGATCTCGGTCATGCGCAGCAGAACCCGCTCCAGCCGGAGCAGCATGTGCCGGTGCCGCTGGCGGGCAAGACGGTGGTCGTCAACGGCGCTGCCGGCGGGGTCGGGCATTTCGCGGTGCAGATCGCGCGGATGCAGGGCGCGCGGGTGATTGCCGTTGCCTCGGGCCGCCACGCCGCGCTGCTGCGGGATCTCGGCGCGGAGGAGGTCATCGACTACACCGCCACCGCGCCGGAAGAGATGATCCGCGACGCCGATCTGGTGATCGATGCGGTGGGCGGCGCCGGCTCCAGCCGGTTCCTGCGCACGCTCCGCCGCGGCGGCGCGCTGTTCCCGATCTTTCCGCTGGGCGTCGCCGGCGCTGAAGAAGCGAGGGAGCGCGGCGTGACGGTCTCCGCGACGCAGGTCCGCTCGAACGGCACGCAGCTGGAGGAGCTGGCGCGACTGCTCGCGGAGGGCACGATCCGCGTGGTGATCGACAGCCGATTCACGCTGGCAGAGGCGCGCCAGGCTCACGAACGCGCGGCGCGGGGGCATATCGGCGGCAAGATCGTGATGGCGGTGAGGTGAGGGGGGGCGGGCTCACGGCCGGTGCCGGAAGCACCCGCCCGTGAGCTTACCGCCCATCCGGTCGGATCGAGATCAGATGCCGGACGGTCGGACGTGTTCCGCTGCTGTGGATCGCCATCAGGGAGGCGTGCAGGTCCGCATCGGAATGTGTTGCGCGGCGGTGCTGGCGCAGGTGTTCGGCCCAGGAGTCGATCATGAACCATTCCAGGATCAGATCCGGATCGGCGGCATCCTCGACCACGCCCCAGTTGAAGGCGCCATCCCGCCGTCGGGTCGGTGCGTGGCGGTGCAGCGCCGCCACGAGCGGCGCGCGTTGCGCCGGGTCCACCCGGTATTCGAGCATGACCAGCACCGGACCGCGATCCGTCCCGACGGGGGCGGCGACAGCCGGCTCGGGCCAGTGGTTCGAGGGGCTCAGATCCGCCTCGCCGGAGGGCAGCGGCAGGCGCCACAGGATCAGGCTGACGAGGCCCAGACAAGCCGCCGAGGCCAAGAGCGCCGTGGGGATGCCGGTCGCCTGTGCCAGAAGGCCCCATGCCAGACTGCCGACCGCCATGGCCCCATTGAACACCGTCAGGTAGATCGCGAGCCCGCGGCCCCGGACCCAGTTCGGCAGCACCCCCTGCGCGGTCGCGTTCAGCGTGGTCAGCGCGGCGATCCACGCGAGCCCGACCACCAGCAGAATGAGGATCGCGGCCCCGCGGGACAGCTCCAGCGCGAAGGACCCGATCGCAACGGCAATCACCAGCGCTGCGGCAAGCATCACGCCGTCCGGCCCCAGACGCCGGCGGATGCCCGGCAGGACGACCGCCCCCAGGATCGCACCCGCTCCGACCGCCCCCAGCATCACCCCGTAGAAGGCCGCATCTCCGCCCAGCCGGCTGCGGGCGATCAGCGGCAGGAGGGCCCAGAGGGCGCTGGAGAAGGCAAAGAAGAAGAACGCGCGCCACAGGACGACATGCAGCTCGTGGCTGTGGCGGGCGTAGCGGAAGCCTGAGCGGAGCGCCCCGCCGAAGCCTTCGGCGAGGGTGTCGGTGGGGGCCTTGGCTCTGGGCCACCACAGCAGGGCTGCGATCACCAGAACATAGCTCGCCACATCGACCCCATAGGTGACGGCCGCGCCGAAGCCGGCGATCAGCACGCCCCCTGCAGCCGGGCCGATGGACCGCGAGATGTTGATGCCCAGCGAGTTCAGGGCGATGGCGTTTTTCAGGTCTGGCCGCGGCACGAGATCGGGCACGATGGATTGCCAGGTCGGCCCCATCAGGGCTGCCCCGATGCCCCCGATGAAGGTCAGACCCAGAAGCAGGGGAATGGTGACGGCGCCCGCATAGGCCAATGCGCACAGGGTGGCACTGACGCAGAACAGCAGGAGCTGGATCGCGATCAACAGTTTGCGCCGATCCAGCACGTCAGCCAGCACCCCCGCCGGGATGGCGAAGAGGAAGATCGGCAAGGTTCCGGCGGCCTGGATGGCGGCCACGGCGGCGGGGGAGGTGGAGAGATCGGTCACCAGCCACGCGCTGGCCACGTCGCGCAGGAAGGTTCCCGTGTTGCCGAGCACGGTTGCCGCCCAGAGGACGGCAAAAACCGTGTGGCGCATGGGCGAAAAGACCCCGGCTTGCGGCAGAGGAGCTGTGGCTTGCGTCATGGCTGCTGCTCCGGCTGCTGCGAAAGGTCGAACCACCCCACCAGAACGAAGGCACCGGCCAGCCCGAGATGTTCGAAGAACGCGTTGGTTGCGGCAAACCGCTCTGTTCCCGCCATGTCCCAGAACCGGTTGGCCAGCAGCGTCGCCATCAGGGTGAAGGCGGCAAGCGCCAGCGCTCCCGCCCAGCGATGCCAGCCGGTGAGGACCAAGAGGGCAGCCCCGATTTCCAGCGCGATCGTTGCGCCGGCAAAGACGGGGGCGGGCGCCAGCCCGAAGTGGCGCATCTCGGCCAGCGCGGCGGGCCAGTCGAGGAGCTTGGTCAGCCCGCCCTGCAGGTAGGCGCTGCAGAGGGCCAGCAGGGCCAGCCAGACGACAACTCGGGAGAGCAGGATATCGCGCGCCGCGTTCCCGGCTGCGGTCGGGAGGGTGAGCCGCGCCCGCATCACACGGCCCAGCAGGCGCAGCCGAGCGCCCCCCAGAAGGACCGGGCGTCCGAGACCGGGACTCCCGCCCCCCAAGCCCGGGCATGGCCGTGTCCGTGGATGCCGCAGGACTTGGCGCAGCCGCAGGTCAGCGAAAGCCTTTGCCGGCTGTCCTGCGCCGGGTCCGGGGCCCGAAACCCGCCGAAGGTTCGCACCGGAGACCAGTCGGGCATCGCGGGGGGCAGATCGGGGGCAAGGCCCGCGAAGTCGCCGGAACCATGCACCGGCTTGCCACCCAGAAGGGTGAGGACCGAGGTGATGTCGCGGATCGCATCCTCCGGCACGGCGAAGTAGTCGTCCGACAGCACCGCCAGATCGGCGAGTTGCCCGACGGCAATGCGTCCCTTCTTGCCGACCTCGGTCGAGAACCAGGCGTTCTCGTGCGTCCAGAGCCGCAGGGCGGCTTCGCGGTCGAGACGGTTGGCGGGGGGGTAAAGCGACAGCCCGCCCACGGTGCGCCCGGTGACCAGCCAGGCCAGCGATACCCAAGGGTTGTAGGACGCCACCCGGGTCGCATCGGTGCCGGCGCCCACCGGCAGCCCGGCCGCGATCATCCGGGCAATGGGCGGCGTGTGTTCGGCGGCGCGGGCACCGTAGCGTTCGACGAAATACTCACCCTGAAATGCCATGCGGTGCTGCACCGCGATGCCGCCGCCCAGGCGTGCGACCCGGTCGATGTTGCGCTCGCTGATCGTTTCGCAATGGTCGAAGATCCAGTGCAGCCCATCGAAGGGCACGTCGCGGGCGACCTTCTCGAACACGTCGAGCGCGCGCGTGATCGTCTCGTCATAGGTCGCGTGCATCCGCCATGGCCAGCGGTTCTCGGCGAGCAGGCGCACGACCGGCTCCAGATCGGCCTCCATCTCGGCAGGCATCTCGGGCCGGTCGACGCGGAAATCCTCGAAATCGGCGGCGGAATACACCAGCATTTCGCCAGCGCCATTGGCCCGGTAGAGGTCGTCGCCCTGACCGGGTCTGACCTGTCCGGCCCAGCCCGCGAAATCCGCGAGCTCGGCTTTCGGCTTCTGGGTGAACAGGTTGTAGGCGATGCGGAGGGTCAGCAGGTCTTCACGGTGCAGCTCTTCGATGATGGCGTAATCATCGGGGTAGTTCTGAAACCCGCCTCCCGCGTCGATCACCCCGGTGACGCCGAGGCGGTTCACCTCGCGCATGAAGTGGCGGGTCGAGTTCTTCTGATACTCGGGAGGCAACTTCGGACCCTTGGCCAGCGTCGCGTAGAGGATGGTCGCATTGGGCTGCGCCAGCAGGAGACCGGTCGGGTTTCCGGCGCTGTCGCGCTGGATTTCGCCGCCGGGCGGGTTCGGCGTCTCTCTGGTATAGCCGACCACCCGCAGCGCCGCCGCGTTCAGCAGCGCCCGGTCATAGAGGTGCAGGATGAACACCGGCGTGTCGGGCGCGACGGCATTGATCTCGTCCAGCGTCGGCAGCCGTTTTTCGGCAAACTGATGCTCGGTGAAACCGCCGACCACCCGCACCCATTGCGGGGGTGGCGTGACGGCGACCTGACGGCGCAGCATCGCCATCGCATCGGCCAGCGACCAGACCCCGTCCCAGCGCAATTCCATGTTGTAGTTCAGCCCGCCGCGGATGATGTGCATGTGGCTGTCGATCAGGCCGGGGATCACGCGCCGCCCGCCCAGATCGATCTGCGGCACCTGCTGCCCGGCCAGCGCCATGATCTCGCGCGTGGTGCCGACCTGAAGGAAGCGGCCGTCAC
The DNA here is from genome assembly GCF_057657095.1 of Cereibacter sp. Soil_C_27. NCBI lineage: Bacteria > Pseudomonadati > Pseudomonadota > Alphaproteobacteria > Rhodobacterales > Paracoccaceae > Cereibacter > Cereibacter sp. Soil_C_27. The sequence goes on from NZ_JBDGJD010000005.1 coordinate 409,990, forward strand.
GGATCGCCACCGCCTCGGCTTGCGGCTTGCTTCGGTCCAGCGTGGTGATCTTGCCGTTCAGCAGGAGAAGATCGGCGGTCTGGTCCATGGTCTGGCCTCTTGTTGCAGCGCTGCCTCGCCCGCTGGCCGCGGTCGGCCCGGCCGGAAGGCGACGGCGGGTGAGCCCGTGGCCCTAGGGTCCGCCGGGCGAAGCGCGATCGTTTGCGGTCGTGTTGGACGGAAGTTGCCCCAGCAGGTGCTCGCGACAGTCGGCCTCGGCAACCGCGGCGCGCAGGCCGCACCCGGCGAGCATGTGCCGCGCGACGGGGATGATCTGTTCCCCCAGCAGGATGCCGAACAGGCCGACAAGAGCCACGACCGGCGGGGCCGGGGACCGGACATTGATCAGGCTGTAGATGGCCCCGACAAGCAGCCCTGCAGCGAGCGAGCCGATGTAGATCTTCATTCCCGACCCTCCTTGTTCTCCATGGCTCAGGCGGCGCTGACACAAGCGACCGCTTCGGAAATCGCGTTCGCGGCGGCCTTCGGTTGCGAAAGGATCGACCCAGGCAGCGATGACCGTCACGTCGTTCCGACGCGTGTTGTTCATGGTCCGACCCCTTGAGATCGGGCGGTCCCGGCCCGCGTGCGGGCCGAGACAGGTCAGGCCTTGATGAAGGCCAGGAGATCGGGATTGATCACATCGGCGTTCGTGGACAGCATTCCGTGCGGGTAGCCCGGATAGACCTTCAGCGTGCCGTTCTGCAGCAGCTTGACCGACAGCAGCGCCGCATTGGCGATCGGAACGATCTGGTCGTCATCGCCGTGCATCACCAGTGTCGGCACCGAGATTGCCTTCAGATCTGCGGTCTGGTCGGTCTCGGAGAAGGCCTTGATGCCGTCGTAATGCGCCTTCGCGCTGCCGGTCATGCCCTGACGCCACCAGTTCTGGATGACTCCGGGCGAAACCGTGGCGCCCTCGCGGTTGAAGCCGTAGAACGGCCCCGCCGCCACGTCGAGGAACATCTGCGCGCGGTTGTCCGCGACGCCCTTGCGGAAGCCATCGAAGACCTCGATCGGAAGGCCGCCCGGATAGGCGGCGGTCGCCAGCATGATCGGGGGCACCGCGCTGACCAGAACGGCCTTGGCCACCCGGCCCGCAGGTTCGCCATGGCGGGCGACATAGCGCGCCACCTCGCCGCCACCGGTGGAATGGCCGATGTGGACGGCGTTCTTCAGGTCGAGATGTTCCACCACGGCAAAGGCGTCGGCGGCATAGTGATCCATGTCGTGCCCGTCGCTGACCTGCGCCGAACGGCCATGGCCGCGCCGGTCATGCGCCACAACGCGGAACCCGTTGGCGAGGAAGAACAGCATCTGCGTGTCCCAGTCGTCGCTCGACAGCGGCCAGCCGTGGTGGAACATGATCGGCTGGGCGTCCTTCGGACCCCAGTCCTTGTAGAAGATTTCGACACCGTCGTTGGTCGTGACGTAACCCATGGTCTGTCGTCCTTCGATGAGGGGGGATGTGGTAGCGCCTGCCAGATGCGGCCAGGCGCCGAGGGTGGCCAGCATCGCCACACCCGTCGTGAAGACGTCGCGGCGCGTCGGCAGGAGAACTGGGCCGTCCGGGAGGGGATCGCTGGACATGACGCTGCTCCGCTCAATGGCCTTCCGAGGCGCCGAACATCGACTTGGCATAGATGATGCCCAGCCCGTAGCCGCCGCTATGTACCTTGGCGATCCCGGTCGTCAGATCGTAGGTTTCCGCGCGCGCCCAGTCGCGTTGCAGTTCCAGCAGGTATTGCAGCGAGGTCATCGGCGCGGCGCCGGCCTGCACCATCCGGTCCATCGCGCGGTCGTGCGCCTCGGTCGAGACATCGCCGCAGGCATCGGCGATGACGCAGACCTCGAAACCCTCTTCGATGGCCGACAGCGCCGGGCCGACGATGCAGACGCCGGTCCACAGGCCCGCGAGAACGATCCGGCTCTTGCCGTGGCGGTTCACCGCGTCGATGACCTGGGCGTCTTCCCAGGAGTTCATCGAGGTGCGGTCGAGCATCGCCTGACCCGGGAAGGGTGCCGTCACTTCGGAAAACATCGGGCCCGAGAACGAACGCTCCGCCACGGTGGTGAGGATGGTCGGCACGCCGAACCCTGCCGCCGCCTCGGCCACCAGCCCCGCGTTGTTGCGCAGCGACACGGCGTCGATCGACTGGGTGGCGAAGGCCATCTGCGACTGGAAGTCGATCATGATCAGAGTGTGGTTGGACGGTGAGAGCAGCTTCTTGCCCGGGGTGGGGGTGGCCGTGATCATCTGGTGTCCTTTCGCCATGCGGTGTCAGCCGCCCCAGGGGGCGGTCGGACCATCGATCTCTCGGAGCGCTGGGGGCCGGACGGTTGCGCCAGCCTGTCCTCCATGCCGAGACGATACCGACCAGCGGCGGCCGCCGGCAATTATGCGCCATGGTAGGCAGACTATACCTCGGCATAGTCGGCGGAGACTTTGGATGGGGGCGGCTAGTCCGACAAGCCGTGCCGCTGGATGCTGTCCGCGATGCGCACGAGATCGGCCAGGGTCCGCGCGCCAAGCTTCTGCATGATCTGCGCCCGGTGGACCTTGACGGTGACCTCGCTCAGCGACAGGTGGTTTGCGACCTGCTTGTTCATCAGGCCCGACGCGACCAGCAGCATGACCTGCCGTTCCCGCGGACTGAGCGCCGCGTGGCGGGTGCGGATATCTGAGAGGCTCGCGGCCTCGTCGCGCCGCTGCCGGGCGCGTTCGATCCCGTCGCACACGGCATCGAGCAGATCCTGGTCGCGAAACGGCTTCATCAGGAATTCGATCGCCCCCGCCTTCATCGCCGCGACCGACATCGGCACATCGCCGTGCCCGGTGATGAAGATGATCGGAAGATCCGAGCCTATGCGCACCAGTTCGCGCTGAAATTCCAGCCCGCTCTGACCCTGAAGCCGCACATCGAGGATCAGACAGGCCGGAGCGTCATCGTGCGGGCGCTGCTGGAAAGCCGACGGCGAGGCGAAGGTGCGGGTGTCGTAACCGACAGAGGCCAGGAGGCTGTGGAGCGACGCGCGCATTCCGGGGTCGTCGTCGACGACATAGACGACGGCATCATCGATCATCGACGGTGGCCTCCTGTGGCGGTCTGTCGGGGGCAAGCGGCAGGGAAAACTGGAAGACCGCGCCTCTGGGCCTGTTGGGGGTGAACCAGATCTTGCCGCCATGCGCCTCGATCACCGTCCGACAGAACATCAACCCCATGCCCATGCCATTGGGCTTGGTCGAAACGAAGGGCTGGAAGATGCGCTGTCCGATCTCGACGGGCACGCCCGGACCGTCGTCGATGATGCTCGTCTCGACTTCGTGCCGGTCCGGGCAGCAGATGCGGATCGTGACCCGCCGCGTTTGCGCCTGACCCGGCTGCGGCCCGTCGATCGCGTTCTCGATCAGGTTCAGACACACCTGCAGCAGTTGGACGGGGTTGCAGGTCACGAACGTGCCATGCGGCGGGTAGTCCCGGATGATCACCACCGAAGGGCTGGCGCGCTCTGCCTGAAGGCGGGCAACCGCCTCGTCCAGCACGCCTTGCAGATCGACCGGGCTGCGCTCCTGCATGCCGGTCGCGAACATTTCCCGGATGCCCGCGATCACCTTGCTGGCGCGGTGGCCGTCCTCGACGATCCGGATGAACGCGGCATTGGCTTGCCGGATGTCGGGCGTGCCGTGGGCCAGCCAGCGCAAACCGGCGTCCGCGTTGGTCACCATGCTGGCGAGCGGCTGGTTCACCTCATGAGCGATGGTGGCCGAAAGCGCCTCCATCGCGGTCAGGCGGTTGCGCTTCGCGCTGAGTTCGGCCGCGACCGAGCCGGCCAGACGCACGTAGTTTCCCGCGGTCTCCGTCAGCAGGACGATCAGGATGATCGCCCCCGCGGCCAACCCGAAGACCCGGCCCGACCACCAGCCGACGCTCAGCCGGACACCGTTGGCCATGTAGGACAACAGCACGATTTCGAAGAGCAACGAGAAGATGCCGACAGCAATCCAGATGTCCAGGCTGCCGCTGCGACGTCGAAGCAGCGCGAGGATGGCCATCACATAGAGCGCGATCGCGATAGGGGGGACATAATTCCAAGCCGGCGCCGCGCGACGGGTGTCGGTCATCAGTTGGGGCAGGGCTTCAGCCTGCCCGAAGGCGATCCACAGGCTGACGGCGACGCATGCCGCTGTCGCGCCCAAACCCCACAGCATCCAGCGGCCGGGCGTATGCAGCTTGACGTCCATGCGGCACAGCGCAAACCCCAAAGCCGCCGCGGCAAAGCCGATCCTGCGGATCGCCGCAATCCAGGCGGTGGCCTGCAGGCTGGTGCTCACCTGCAGATCGCCGAAGATCCCCGGGAAGGACAGAACCCAAGCCGGAACAAGCAGCCCGGAAAACAGGTAGCCAAGGCTCAGCAGGAGCAGCGCGACCGACCGCTGCACACGGAACGTCGCAAGCAGCAAGGCTCCCGTCGTGATCTCGATCACGCAGACCGCCGCGGCATAGGCGGGCAGGAAGCTCTCCGTACCCGTCGTCGACTGCCGCGCATGGGGTGCTATGGCTGCCAGCGCAATGATCAGCAGGACGACAACCAGGAAGATCGCCTTGAGCTGCCGTCTTCCCGGAAGTGAATTGATGGCCAGATCGGGAACGTCAGGCTGGGTCACGGCAATGGATCCATTACCTTTCGATGGCTGGCTGCATGTCGGTCGACCCTGAGAACTGCTGTCCGTGGAGGTGCTGGACATCCACCTTGTATCGCGGAAGGAGATCGGAAGAAACGAGCAACGGAACTCCGCCTTGGGCGCGCGACGCGTCAGGACGCGTTGAGCGCGGGCCAGTCAGATCCCCGGCGAGCGCGGCTGGCGCGCCGCCCGCTCCTTGACGTTCAATCACATAACGCGAAATCTTCCTTGGGCCGGAGCGTCGCCGGTGCTGCTCCGGTTGCGATGTAGACCGCCTGCTCGGCAATGCTGGTGGCATGATCGCCGATCCGCTCGAGGTTCTTGGTGATGAATTGCAGATGGACGAGCACAGTGACGTTGGCGGGATCTTCCATCATGTAGGTCAGGAATTCGCGGAACAGCGCGTTGCACATGTGATCCACCTCGGAGTCGCGGTGCCAGACGTCCAGGGCAAGCTGGACATCGTGGCGCGCGTAGGCATCCAGCGCATCTGCCAACCGCTGGTCCACACAGCGGGCTATCCGCTGGATCGAGGCGGCGGAATCGTCCACCGAAGCCATTCGAGACAGGAGCGTGGATCTCCTGCCCGTGTTCTTCGCGAGGTCGCCGATGCGTTCCAGCGCGGAGGCAATCTTGATGACCGCAAGAATGCTGCGGAGATCACCGGCTGTAGGGATGCGCAGGGCGATGAGCCTGGCGCAGGCCTCGTCAACCTCTGCCTCGAGGGCGTCGATCATGGCGTCGCGGCGCAGGAGAGTGTCCGCAAGCCGGTCGTCGCGGGAGCCGAGCGCCTGTGCTGCGTCGCCGACTCTGGCCCGGACCATTGCGCCCATCTTCAGCACGGTCTGCTTGATCGCCGCAAGGTCCCGGTCAAAGGCAGTCATGATGTGGGGTTCGTGGTTCATGCGATGCATCCTCGTCCATCACCACCGGGTGCCGGCCCTGCTTTCGAGGACCCGTCGGATGAAGCATACCACGCCTTGAGGATCGGCCCTACCATCTGTTGGTCGAGCCATCGCATCGCGCGGCTACGTCATTCGGTTCCGGAGCGGGCGGGACGGGGGGCCGAACCGCAAACTTGCGCGGCCAGACCCCCCGCAGGTCAGTACTTCGGCGGAACGTACAACTCCGGCGGCAGGACGGCGCGTTCGTAGTCGGGGTTGAAGACGCGGTCCGGCAGGGTGACTTCTTCATGCGGAACGGGCTCGTAGGGGATCAGCGACAGCAGATGGTCGATGCAGTTCAGCCGCGCCCGCTTCTTGTCGTTGCCCTCGACGATGTACCACGGCGCCTCGGGGATGTTGGTGCGGGCCATCATCTCCTCCTTCGCCTTGGTGTACTGCTCCCAGCGCACGCGGGATTGCAGGTCCATCGGGCTGAGCTTCCACTGTTTCATCGGGTCATGGATCCGCATGAGGAAGCGCATCTGCTGTTCCTCGTCGGTGATCGAGAACCAGTATTTCACCACCATGATGCCGGAGCGGACCAGCATCCGCTCGAATTCGGGGACGTCGTGGAAAAATTCCTCGACCTGATCCTCGTCGGCAAAGCCCATTACCCGCTCGACCCCGGCGCGGTTGTACCAGGAGCGGTCGAACAGCACGATCTCGCCGCCAGCCGGCAGATGCGGGACGTAGCGCTGGAAATACCACTGGGTCTTCTCGCGGTCGGACGGCGCGGGCAGGGCGACCACACGCACGACGCGCGGGTTGAGCCTCTGGCTGATCCGCTTGATCACGCCGCCCTTGCCCGCCGAGTCGCGCCCTTCGAACAGCACGACCACCTTCTTGCGGTGATAGGACACCCAGTCCTGCAGTTTGATCAGCTCGGATTGCAGCCGGATCAGGCTGTCGAAATAGACGCGGCGGTCGATCGTGTCGGGATGCCGGGCGCGGTAGATGCGGGCGATCTCGCGCGACAGCGCGGCATCCTCGAGCTCGAGTTCATAATCCTCGTCGATCATGTCGGCGAGTTCGGCTTCCAGCCAATCGGACGGTCCGGAATTCTGCATGCGCGGCTCCTCTTTGCTCTCCGTCAACCACAGGTTTGTCACTGGCGCGTGACGGTCACCTGCATTTCCACGGCTCGCCGGAGCCCGCGCAGCACCGTCCTTCGATAGGCGGTGCTGCCACTATGGGCCATCCCGTCTACAATCGCAGGCGCCGAACGGCGGAACATCGGTTGCCCTGCAGGGGTTCGGCAGCATCAGCAGCGAGAAGCCCACCCGGCCTCGGCACTTCAGTCGCAAGAGAGGATCATGAAGAAGACTCCCAAGACTTCGGCGCGGCTCCGGCCCGGACAGGCAAGCGAGCTCGCCTTTGATCACGTCATGCTCAAGCATTGCGCCAAGCTTCGCAAGCAGCTTGTCCGCTATCAGGAGACCAACTCGGAAGACGCGGTCCACAAGTCCCGGGTGGCACTGCGGCGGCTGACCACGTCTCTGGACGCCTTCCGCGCGCTGCTGAGGAAGTCGCAGTTCAGGGCTTGGCGGTCCGAGGCGAAGGCCCTGTTCCGCGCTCTGGGAGAGGTGAGGGACGCGGACGTGTATCTGGCTGCCTTGCCGGACGAGGAACGCAGCAAGAAGCTCATCACCCGGACGGCTTGGCTCCGCGAGAAAACCTGGCAGCATCTGAGGCGGAAGGACGCCGCGGGCTTTGCATCGAGACTGGAACAGGCCGTTCGCGACAAGGCGATGTTGCGCAGGAGCCGCGACGGCATGCTGCTCCGCGGGCGCGCGATCGAGATGCTGGCCGGGGAGGCGATGGATGGGATCTGGGCGGATCTCAACGGTCACGGAACCGACCTCGCGGCGATGTCGGCGAAGGAACGGCACCAGTTCCGGAAGGACATGAAGACGTTTCGCTATCTGACCGATGATCTTGCGCCTCTTTGGCCCAAGGAGGGCAGGGAGGAGGCAGAGGATCGTATCCGGGCCTTGCAGGAAGACCTTGGAACTTTGAACGACATGGCCAATGCCGCCAGTCTGGGGCGGCCGCTCACCGGGGGTGAGAAGGAGGATACCATCCTCGCCCGGGCAAGCAGCGTCTGGAGCGAGGTGTCGGGCCTGCGCCCTTGGTGGCGGCAGGACAGCCTCCCTGCCGCTCCCGACAATGAGGATGCCGACACGGAGTGAGGGCCGAGCAGCCGCAGGCTGCCCGAGGCGTCACGCGGGAACAGGCCATGCGAGGGGTCATCAGCCGCCTGCCGGTCCGCATCAGGACGAGAGGGGACGCGGGCGCTGCCGCCCGCGCCGGGGGCTCACTTGGCCGACAGGAGTTCCGGCACGCTCAGGAGAATGAACTCGTTCTGCGCGGCGGCGTCGAGATCGCGCCCCGAGGAGTAGGGCAGGTTGTTGTCGTTCGCGACAAGGATATGCGTCTCGTCCACCTTCATCACATCCTCGATGGTGAAGAAGGGGAAGGTCATCTTCCCGGCCAGATCGCGGCTGGCAGTGGTCGCAAGGCGGTTCAAGCCTTCGGGGTCCTGGATGTCCATCAGGTCGATATGCCCGATGCGGCGCACGAAGCCGTCCGCGTCGCGTGTCGCGGTGTCGATCAGCACCACGCGCTTCAGCATCGCCGGCTCCGGGAAGCAGTCCGGTGCAGGCTCCCCGGCGCATTTCAGGCTGGGATCGCCCTCGCCATTGTCGCGCTCGATGACCAGCGCCCGGGTCTCGTCGATGAAGTTGAAGTCGCCGATCGCCGTCGCCCCCTCGGCCAAAGCGAACTTGAAGCTGTCGCCGGTCCAGTCCTCCTTCGCCGGGTCGAAGGCCAGCACGGTCAGGAACTTGCCCTCAGGCTCGCCATCCGCGCCCATGAGCGGCTTCTCCAGCATGGCCCAGAGCAGATCGGTGCCCGGCTGGAGCGCCATGCCCTCGAAGCCACCGGAGCGGGCAACGGTGTAGTCGGTGCCTGCAACTGCCGGGATCTTCAGCGCGGCATTGTCGGGCGAGCGCAGCTCCGCGCCGTCGCGCCGGGTGGCGTAGACGCCGGTCACGCGACCGTCGAGCGTGGCGCGGATTAGCCAGGGCCCGAACTCCTCGCCGATCCACAAGGCGTCACCCACGAGCTGAATGCTTTCCGGATCGAAATCGGCGCCGGTCAGATAGCGGCTGTCGGTGCCCTCATAGGCGATGCGGAACGGCACTTTTCGGTCGGGGTCATGCAGGAAGACGGTCTCGTGCAGTTCGACGGTGCCCGCATCGAAATCCGGCGTCAGGCGGTGGAAGAACAGCAGCGCATCCGGGCTGTTGGCCTTGGTGCCGAAACCGTTGTCGGTCAGCGCATAGATCGAGCCATCCTCGGCCTGCTGCATGGCAAAGCCGGAGAACCCCTGCAGCGGCTGGCCGAGGAAGGGCAGGCTGATGCCGGTCTCGCGCTTGCCATGCGAGGCGCCGGTATCGCCCATCACGGTCATCGGCCGGTCGTTGCGCGCCATGCCGGTGAACTTGCCGCTGGTCCAGGCATCCCGCGGCGCATCGGCCGGCGGGGCGACGAGGGTCAGCGCGGGGAGGACCGCGTGACCGGCGAGCCGCGCCGGGAGCTGCTCTTCAGCCTGAACCGCACCGGCCAGCGGCAGCAGGAGGAGAGTGGAGAGAAGAAGACGATCACGCATGCGTTGACTCCATTCGCAAGACACACCGGATCTGTCGGGTCCTCCGGCGACGGTGCAGTGACGGCAGGCACAATTTTCAACGACAGTCAGTTGCTGGACGGAGGAGCGGGAGGCTCTCTGCGATTCAGATATCGATCTCGACCCACAGCGCTGCGTGATCTGACGCGGCCTGTTCCGGGCGGGTGAGCTCCGGGTAGACCTCCCACTTCCTCGGCCGCACGCCGGGCCAGACTCCACGCCGGAAGATGCCGCACGCAGTCACCTTCTCCAGCAGCATCGGTGACAGCAGCAGGTAGTCGATCTTGTTCGCGGCCGTCGAGGCGCCATAGGTGCCGGGAAAGCCGCCGTCGTCGAAGGCCGGATGCCGCTGGGCATCGACGAGATCGGTGGCCTTCAGGAGGGGTGCCAAGGGAGCGCTGTCCGGCGTGTCATTCAGGTCGCCGATCACCGCGACGTGGGTTTCGCATTCGCCGGTCAGGCGGGCGTAGATTTCGGCCACGCGCGTCGCCTGCAGCTTGCGGCGGGCGTCCGACGCTGCCTTGCCGCCGAAGCCCTTGCTCTTGAAATGGTTGACCAGCACGATGATCCGGCCACCCGAGGGCGTGGTCACCTCGAACTCCGGGCAGTCCCGCGAGAAGATTGGCTGGCCATTCTCTGCCAGATCGTCGACGTGACTTCGAAGCCTGCCGATGGGAAACCCGTCGCGGCACATCAGGCCGACGTCGATGCCCCGCTCGTCGTTGCCGTCGATCACCATCACATGCCGGAACGGGACCGCGCCGACGGCCGGCAGGATCTCGCGGCTGAAGGCGTGGAGCACCGGCCGGCTTTCGGCCTCGACCACGCCCAGCACGTCCGCATCGAGGTCGCGCATGACCTGGGCCGTGTTGCGCATGGCCTGTTCGTTGATCGGCTCGTCGCGCAGTTCCAGCGAGCCGACCCAGTCGATGCGGCCACTCGCCACGATCTCGATCCCGCCCTCCCGCGGGCGGCGCAGGAGACCCCTACGGTTGCGCCTGAGGAGAACGAAGGGCCCGGTGTCGGATTTCTCGAGCCCGAGGTCCATCATCAGGCGCGCCATCTCTTTCCGTTCCGCCTCGGTGTAGCTCACCTGTCCCAGCAAAGCGCTCAGCCGGGCGAACTGATCCAGGATCGTCCGGCCCTCGTCCCAGGTTGCAAGGTTCATCGCCTTGGCGCGGTCGAACAGGTTCTCGACGTTGAAGACTGCCAGTTTCAAGGGGTGCCTCCTTGTGCGTGAGTTGCCGTGGCTTGGGCCTACCCGCTTGGAGCAGGGGACTTCGCGGCCCGAGCCACGCAAACTTAGACCGGTGTCTCCGAAGCCGGCAGAAGGCTACGCCCAGCGGCCGGTCATGGCGGCGACCTGTTCATCGCGTCTTGGTGGACCCTACAGGACGTTCACACAAACACCATGTCATCGACGCTCAGCAAGACGAGCTGGCCGCCCTCGACGAGGTCGTCGTCGGTGATCCGGCTGTCGGGGTTGACGTCGGCCTGATCGACGATCCCATGAGCCTGAACCGTCACCAGGAACAGCTCTCCACCTGCTTCGCCGAACAGGGAGGAGACGTCGAGGATGCCCGAGGATTCCCAGTCGCCCACCTCCCCGGCGCCGGTATCGACAGCCAGCGTCGGGTCGGAGAGCGATCCGTCCAGTACCGCGGAACGGTCGATGTTCGCGATCCGCACGATCTCGCCGGTTTCCGGGTCCACCATGACGATGCCGGCCTCGTTCGGATTCACCGCGGTGGGACCGAACAGGAACTCGTCACCCGAGGCGGTGTCGGTTTCGGCCTTGTCTTCCTGCACATAGATCAGACCGTCATCCGCCCAGTCGAGATTGTCGGGCGAGCGCAGGGCGCGGTCGGGATCGCCGTCGCCATCGTAGAGGATGGCCAGCCCCGCTGCCTTCGGCTGGCCGTTCTTGAAGTCGATCTCCATGGTGTAGAGCGTGCCGAAGGTATCCACGCCATTGCCGGTAGCGGGATCGATGTCGTAGGTGTCGACGCCGGTCGAGGCGAGGACGAACTCGGCGCCGTTCTTCGGATTGGTCGCAACGTCCTCGGGCCGCGAGAAGCCGAAGGCACCGAGGGCAGCAGCCTGCAGCCAGAGGTTTCCTTGCGTCGGATAGCCGTATTCGTCGAATCCTGTCGTGCCATCCTCGGAGGCAAGATCGGGCCGCGGGGTGTTGTCGATCGCGAGCCACCGACCGTTTGCCGACCGGCCGCTTCCGTTGAACTCGGCCGGGCTGTCGATCGGGTCGCCCGTCAGGTCCACGTCCAGCCGGTCGGCGATGAATTCGACGACGCTTTCCTCATCGGCGCTCTGCTCCAGAAGCCGGTCAAGGAGCTTGAGACGGGCCTCCTCAATCCAGCGCAACCCGCCTGCGGCAAGCGCGTTATCTATATGGGCGTCGACCCGGTCTGCCTTTGCCTCGAGGCTGAGCTCCGCCGGTTCCGCCACCCAGACATAGAGCTTTCCATCCGTCAGACCGTTGCGCGCAAGGAAGTCCCCCGAGCCCTTGTCCTTTTCCCCGACATAGAGCAGCAGCGGGGCCGCCTCGTCCGTGCCATCGCCGTCGAAGTCGAAGGGCGCGCTGTCGTCGGCGAGGATGAAGGCGACGTGCTTGCGGTCGCCCGTGTCGATCTGGGTCACGTTTTCCCAGCTGCCCCGACCCAAGGCCGGAACCTGATACATGGTGCCGGTTTTCACATCCAGCGCCCATTCCGCGCCCCCGACCGAGTTGAAGCCGGTCCCGTCCTCTTCACCGGCGAAGTAGATGGTGTCGGTCAATCCGCGACCCTTGCCGAACTGTTCGGCCTCGACAAGAACGGAGGAGCAGAAGCGCGAGAAGCCCTGCCACTGGGTGGCGGTCTCCGGGCCGCCGAAGGCGGGAGCATAGGCGATGGGCAGGAACGTGTTGTCCGTGGCGACATCGCCGTTGGCGTCGACGATCTTGTTGTAGGCCAGTCCGCCGTCGATGATCTCGCGGGTGGCGATGTCAAAGTCGAAGTAGGAGACCCGTGCGCCGCGAAGTTCGAAGCTGCCGCCTGCGCCATCCGAGACTTCATACGCGCTGCCGGCAGATTGCTGCAACTCGTGGTTCGCAAAGACGCGGACGGCATCGGACTGTCCGTCCCCATCGAGATCCACCCGCATCGCGCCCAGACCGTCCAGGACACCGACGGGCGTGTAGGTCTCCGCCGAGGTCGGATTGTAGGTGCCGGTCGTGCCATCTATCGTCTCGCCGATCGTCAACGCCACGTCGACGCCATAACCCTCTTCCGGCGCGATCATCGCGGCCGTTGGGGCCTCCTCCAGCGGCTGCGCGTTGACGACGAACTGGCTGACGATCATCAGTTTGTCGGCGACTGCACCGGCCGTGTCGGCGCTGTAGCCGGGGATGCCGTAGGTGGTCACGGTCAGCGCCTGCGTCGCGGCGTCGATATCGAATTGGGTCCAGCCATAGGTGTGGGCCGACACCCAGCCCCCCTGCAGCAGCGTGGCGTCGATCCTGCCCTCTGCCTGCGCCAGGTTCTCGTCAAGCCCGAGCCGGTCGAGGCCCAGCGGATCGATCGCCAGCGTATTGAAGGCATTGCGGATGAAGTCATCCTTGTCGTCGAGCAGCCCGTCGCCGTCGGGCGCGATCGGCAGCGCGTTGTAGAGGGCCTCCGCCTCGGGCGAGAGCAGGGGCGTGCCCGAGATGGTCTCGATGACGGAGGGACCGAAGGGCGGGTCGAAGGCGACCGAGCCGGTGGTGATCTCGAAGGCCGAAGTCGCGATCTGCGGGCCAAGCGGACTTTCGGCATAGGTGAGGTTGTTGACGAAGGTCGCGTGGATGTCGGCGGCGACGAAGACCACGTTGTCGATGTCGTTGTCCTCGATGAATTTCAGCAGCTCGGTCCGCTCGGCCTTGTAGCCTTCCCAGCTGTCGGCGCTGTTCAGCCCCAGATCCTGGATCGGTTCGGGCGCGTAGACGAACTTCCATGTGGTGCCGCCTGCCTCGGCAGCCAGGAGATCGGCTTTCAGGCGCGCGAGCTGGTCCGCGCCCAGAAGCGTTCGGTCGGCAGCGAAACTCTCGGTCTGGAAGCGGACCACGTCGGCAGTGTTCGTGGGATCGGGCACGCCGGCGATCTGCTGGTCGCGGAAGCTGCGCTGGTCGAGGATCATGACGGCCGCGTCCTGACCGAAGCGCTGCGAGCGGTAAAGGTCGCGCTCCCCGGCAGTGACGGCATCGCCGGTGTCGCCGTTGAAACGGTCCTCGACGGGATGGTATTCTTGGAAGGCCTGCAGGCCCTCCTCATAGGCTTCGGTGTCGTTGACCAGCCCTTCGGTTTCGCCCAGCCGGGGGTCGTCCGCCGCCAGGCCACCGCCAGCAAAGTCGTTGGCCACCTCGTGATCGTCGATGGTCACGAGAAGTGGCGTCGATGCCTTCAGGTCCCCGAAGAAGTTCTCGCCGGAGCGGGTGCCGTAGACTTCCTGATACTTCGTGCGGAAGCCGTCGAGGTCCATCGTTGCCGGCAGGGCAGGGGAGTCGTAGTCGGCGTAGATCGTGTCGCCGCCGAGGATCATGAAGTCGAGAGCCGCATCATCGGCATTGGCAATGGCCGGATAGGGGGCCAGATCGCCGCGCCAGTCGCCGGTGACCCCGAAGGTCACACCGTGGTAGCCCTCGTCATGGGCTGTGCTGAAGACCCCGCCCTTGACGGCACCTGCCGCGTCCTCGACCTCGTAGACATAGTCCGTGCCGGGATCGAGACCCTCGAAGCTGACCTTCACCGGCACGTCGGTATCGGTCACCGCGGCGGTTTGCGAGCCGACCCTTGTCAGCAGGTCGCCGTCCTTCCGGTAGACCGTGAAGGTGACGTCACCCAGGGCGAGCGAGCGCGTCCAGAGCACGATGCTGTCCTCGCTCACATCACCGGAGGCGACGCCGTTCGGGAGCGTCTGCGGGGTCAGGTCGCGCGGATCGAAATCGGGGTTCGCCGCCTGGCCGAACAGCGCCAGCACCTGGCCGAGATCGGTGAACTTGAAGTTGGTGTTCCAGTTCTGGACCTCGCCATCCTCGCGGTCGGGAAAGACCACCTGGTATTCGTTCGAGCCGTCCTGCGTCACGAACAGGCCATTCTCGAATCCGGGGAGCGCGCCGGAGTAGATATCCGCGCCGTCGGATTCCTCGACACCGTCGATGCCGCCCGCCGCCCGGACCGCGAAGGAGCCGAGATAGCCGTGATCCGCCCGGTCGTAGACCCGGAAGGTCGAGTCGCCCTGGCTGGAGACGACGATCAGGCCCGCCCCGTCATCCCCGTAGTGGATGCTGACCCCCTCAATATCGTGTTCGAAATCGTCGATCGGGGCGAGCAGGGTGAAATCGTCGGAGCCATCCGGGTCGGCTTCGAAGCTCAGAAGACCAAGGGCGTTCTCGACCGCGACATAGCCGATGCCGGTTTCGCGGTCGATGGTGATGCCTTCGGCCTGAAAATCACCGGCGTCCCCACTGCCGATGGGCAGCTCGAGCATCCGGACGGTCTCATAGCTGACCTTGTTGCCGTGGGCGATCAGCTGGAGCTGAGCAATCCTGTTGCCGTCGGCCTGCGTGACGAAGACATAGTGCCTGCCATCCACCGGCGAGGTATAGGCCGCAAGCCCGTAGGCCGTCGCCTCGCCGTCGTCCACGCCGAAGATCGAGCCGGGGATCTTGCGCGAGGTGATATCGTCGAGCGTGCCGTCCGCCTTGATGCGAAAGATGGCCAGGGTGTCATTGGCGCGGTCCGAGGCGATGGCGATATCGGGGAGTTTCCTGCCATCGCGGACGTCGTAGAGGACATCGACATTGTTGTAGCGGATGCCCTCGGCCTCGATCCGTTGCAGCTCGTTGCCGGCAAGGTCGAAGACGCGCAGGCCGCCGGTCTTCATCGCCGTGATGACGGTGCTGTCGCCCGCGTCCTTCGGATTCAGCCAGATCGCCGGGTCATCGGAATCGCCGCCTTCGGTAGTGTCCGACGGACCGTCGTAACGCGCTTCGTCCGGCGTCTCGAGCGCCGGTGCGATGGTCGGCACCTCACCGAGGTCGAGCCCCAGCGCGATGACCTGGTTTGCCTGCGGACCGAAGCCCGAAAAGTTGTCGTCCGACACGATGATGAGCGATTGTCGTCCGTCGGCCAAGACCGGGCCCAGTGTCATGCCTTCGATGTTGTCGAGCACGATGCCGTAGTCCGAAAGATCCGCCAGCAGCGTCTTCTTCACCGGCGCGTCGACATTGATCTCGAGCGCACCGTCATCGAGGCCGATGGGGATCGAATCTTCGCCGATGACGTTGGTCGCACCGCGCGTGTCGACGAGATAGAGCTTGCCGGTGTAGCCCCGACCCTCCGCGCCGGTCGAGAACGACCGTTCCAGCGCCAGCAGCGTGCCCTGATCGTCGAGCGCCAGCAGTTCGACCAAGCCACTGTCGGCGAAGGCATCGGCAGGGTCGGGTGTCGCGGCGATGGCATCGACCTCGTAGACATATTCCGCGACAGCCAGTCCGGTCGCGAGATCGTAGCGGATGATCCGCGCCGCTGAACCCGTCGCGAGGGTGGCCGGGCTGCCGTCCTGCACGAGGGCGCTTTCGGTGGCGGTCCACAGGGTCGTCTGGTCCGGCGAGATGGTGAGGCTTTCAAAGCCCAGATTGCTGCGCACGCCCTGGCTTCCGCTGGCATTGGGCAGGAACTTCGTGTCGACAGGCAGCGTGCCGTCGATCAAGCCATCCTTGCCTGCCGTGTAGATTGCCGGGTTGCCGAACAGATCCCGTTCCGAGGAGATGTAGAGCCGGTCACCCAGGAGAGCGATGCCCTCGGGATCGGGCGCCAGCGCATCGAAGGTGGCACCTCCCGGCAGGGTGAGCGCGGTCACACCTTCCACCGCCACATCACCGTCGTCCAGCGTGCCATCGGAGAGATCCACCGCGATGTCGTAGAACCGTGGCGTCCCGTCCTCGCCCGCGCCGCGATCGTCCGAAATCGCCAGATAGCTGCGCGTGGTCGGGTCATAGGCGATCCCCGAAAGACCGCCGAGGGTCGTGCCATCGAACACGAAAAAGCTGGGGATCTCGACGGCGCCGAGGAATGCGACGTTCTCGACGGTCGTGCGGTCGTCATCGGTGATCCGCAGGTCCACCGAGACCAGCCGATGATCGGACGTGGGGAATTCGGCCAGCGGGTACGGCTCCTCTCCCGGCGGCTGCCAGAAGACGGAGCCGCCCTGGTAGGTCAGGCCCGCGACAGAGGGCAGCGCATAATCCGCGCGCAGGTTGCCGGGGGCCGCATCCGGGTTGCCCGCACCGGCAAAGCCGAAATCCGCCGTGTCGAAGGCGGGGTTGCCCGTCTGGCTGTCGTTGGCCCCCGCCTGTCCATCTGCCGCGGCAGGCCCGCCTTCGGAGCCAGGTGTGATGGAGGCATCGGTGCCCGAGCCGAGGATCAGCGGGTTGTCGAGAAGCTGGTTGATCGCGCCGTCGTAGCTGTCGCCGTCGAAGGGATCGGCGTTGTAGTCGCCGAGGATGACGAACCGCTCGCCGGCACCCAGCCCGCCGGAGGTGCCGGCATCGTCGTAGATGTAATCGGCCCCGTCGACATAGTCCGACCAGAACCGGATTTCGTCATGGTTGCGTTTGCCGTTGCGGTCCTCGACACTGTCGAAGGTCGGCGGCGTCGGGTGCGCTGCCAGCACATGGACCACCTCGCCACCGACGACAATCGGCACATCGACATGGTTTTTCGAGGACAGACGCAGGACCTCGATCTCCTCGGGGCTGTAGAAATCGGTCAGGGCGTCGGCCGTCGGATCCTCGGTCAGAAGGTTGCCGGGCATGTCCTTCCACAGGAACTGCTGGAAGGTGCGGACATTCTCGGTGTCGATCGGGTATTTGGAGTAGATGACAAACCCGTATTGCCCCGGAAACTGGCCGAACCCCTGGCTGTCGTCGGCATAGGCGGAAGACCCCAGGTCACCTTCGGTTGCGGTCACGCCGTCGTTGTTCAGGTCGAAGCCGCTGAGCTGCCCGGTGTTCGAGGAGGCGACATAGCTGTAGGGGTAGGTGATCGCGGGCTGGCCGTTCTGGCTGACGCCGAGATAATTCGCGGCAAACAGCCCGGCGGCCTCGCCGGCGGCGTCGAAGTCGAACTCGTTGACGAGGATCACATCCGCATCCGTCCGCTGGATGATCTCGGCGACAGACTGCGCCTGCGCATTCGCGCCGGTGCTCAGATCGGCTGCGAGTTGCCCCTCGGCCCCCCGGTTCAGAGATGCATTGAATGTTGCGATGCGAACATGCATTTCGAATCTCCCTGACTGACACATTTCCCTAATGCTCAGTCAGGTTGGCCGCACTTTTTGTGACCGCTTCGGGCCAATCCCCCCGAAAGCGGGGGATTGTTTCGTCATCCACGTTTGTGAGCGGATTTCCGCGCGGCCGCTTCCCGTCATCCGATCGCAGGTCGGTGCCGCGGCGGCCAACGCGGATCTGATCCTGCCGCACAAGGTCTTGACCAAACGGCCTTGCCGCGGACCTCTATCGAATATACAATGTATATACAATTATTGGTGGTATCATGAGCAAGCACAAGACCTCCGGAAAAGAACACAAGAAGGGCAGCCAACTCGTTCTGCGGGTGGACAAGGCCGAGCGCGACGCGTTCGTCACGCTCTGTGACAGGCTGGACACCAGCGCCGCCCGCGAGCTTCGCCGCTTCATGCGCGGGTTCGTCGCGGCACATTCCGCAGAGGAGACCGTGCCGCGTGACGCCAAGGACGTTGCCGAAGGCGAGGCGACGACGGCAGACGTTGTCGCAGAGCCGTCGGACGCCGTGGCGGAAGACCAGCGCTCGGGTGACGCGGAGCAACCCAAGAAGAGCAAGAAGCGTAGCCCGAAATAGGGAGTGCCTCGGACCCTTGACCGATACGCGGTGCGGCACCCCATCCGAACTGCGCTCGTGAAAGCGAGCGCAGGACCATGTGGCTGATCGCGATCCGTGGCAGTCTGGTTGCGGCTCAGGCTCGACCAAAGCGCCCCCATTCCCCTTGAAGACCCATATCGCCGTCTGACGACGGAGACAGCAACGCAAGCACGATCGAAAGAAGTCACTATGTCTCAACCGGTAATCGAGCGTTACCGCATGTCGGCCAAGGCTGTCGATGCCCTGGCCAAAGGCCCCATCGGCGAGCTGACGCCAGTGCTGACGCTGGACGAAGCCACCGCACCCTACACGCTCCTCGATACCTTCGATCAGTCGTTGCGGCTCTCCGGCCGGGTGCTCCTGGAGAGTGCGGGGTTGCTCGACCTTCTGCTGGCTGACGGTCGGGTCCTGTCGCAACCCGCGAGGCGCAAGGGGAATTTCATCCCCGATCTGCAGGAAGGGCCCGTCAAGACGGCGCTGTCCGACCTGTCGTCGCTGCGTAGCCTGCTGCCGATCGGATCGGGCACGTCGCGCCGCGGCGGTCTCGCGCTCTTGGATGAAGAGCAGAAGACCCACTGCCGCGCGTCGGTCCTGACGCTGACAGGGGCGGAGGGGAAGGGGACGGCCATTCTCACGCTGCACGGGCTGCGCGGCTTTGATGCGTCGCTCGCGGCGCTGCGCAAGCATATCGAGGCCTGTGGTGGGACCGCCCTCCATCAGGGGAGGGATCTTGCTGCGGTCGCTCCCGAACAGGATGCCTATGAGGCAAAACCCACCGTCGTCATCGCTTCGGACGACAGCGTGTTCGATGCCGCGACGGCGATCGTCTCGGCCTATATCCCGGTGGCGCGTGCCAATGAAGCTGGGATCATTGCCGATCACGATACGGAGTTCCTCCACGATTACCGGGTGGCCCTGCGCAAGATCCGGTCGGTGCTGAGCCTGTTCAAGGGCGTCTATGGCAGGCACCAGACCCCCGATCTTAAGGCCCGGTTTTCCGCCCTGATGGCTCCGACCGGACGCCTGCGCGATCTGGATGTCTATATGCTCCAGCGGCAGGATTTTTACGGCCACCTGCCCAAATCCCTGCACGGCGGGCTGGACAGGTTGTACGGGATGTTCGCCGAAGAGAGGGCACGCGAACTGGCTGCCCTGAAGCGGCATCTGAAAAGCAAGCGCTACAATGATGAAATCGCGGCGCTTGCCAGACTGTTTCACAAGCGGAAAAAGCTGCAATCAGGGCCATCGGCAGAGCTGGAAGCCTATCCCTATGCCAGCGACCTGATCTGGCGCCGCTACCGCAAGATCTGCAAGCTCGCAGGCGAGATGGGGCCCGAGACGGATGACGCCGAGGTGCATGCGCTTCGCATCCATTGCAAGAAACTGCGCTATCTGATGGAGCTCTTCCGTCCGCTCTATCCCAAGGCCGAGTTCAAGGCCTTGCTCGGACCGCTGAAACAGCTGCAAGACGTCCTTGGGCTTTTCAATGACTATGCGGTTCAGCAGGTCAGCCTTCAGGCGTTTCTTTCCGAAGGTCGCGATCGGGCCGATGATGTCACCGTCGAGATCGCCCAGAGCGTCGGCGCCTTGACGGCCGTGCTGCATCGGCAGCAGGCCCAAGAGCGCGCAAAACTGGCCGAGCGCTTCGCGCAGTTCAGAAGCCTGCCGACTCAGGCGGCCTTTCGAGACCTCTTTCACCAGCGGAAGGACAAGAAATGAAGGTCATAGCCTGTTATTCCAACAAGGGCGGTGTCGGAAAGACGGCAGCTTCGGTGAATCTGGCCTATGCTTTTGCCGCCGCCGGGACCCGCACGCTGTTGTGCGATCTGGACCCGCAGGGGGCGTCGGGCTTCTACTTCAGGGTGAAGCCGTCCGAGAAGCTGACCGAGGCAAGCTTCTTCGAGGATGTCTCGAAGTTCACCAAGGCCATCCGGGGCAGCGATTACGACAATCTGGATATCCTTCCGGCAAACATGAGTTTCCGGGATTTCGATATCTTCCTGTCGCATATGCGGGACACGAAGAGCCGCCTGAAGAAGGCCCTCAAGGCGGTCAAGAGCGACTACGAGGTGATCATTCTCGACTGCCCGCCCAACATCTCGGCCCTCTCCGAAAACATCTTCCGCGCCGCGGACGCCATTCTGGTGCCAGTCATCCCGACGACCTTGTCGGAAAGGACGTTCGAGCAGCTGATCGACTTCTTCAAGACCTACGACCTGCCGATCAGGAAGCTGCACGGGTTCTATTCGATGGTGCAAGGTGCAAAGAGCATGCACACCGACACGATGCGCGAGATGACAAGCAGCTATCCGAAACGCTTCATGACGGTCCATATACCGTTCGCGACGGATGTCGAACGCATGGGCATCCGCCGCGCGCCCGTCATCGCAAGCGTTCCGAAAGGCATGGTGAGCAAGCGCTATCAAGGACTGTTCGAGGAACTGGTTCAGCGGCTGGCCGACGACGGGTAATCCTCCTCGTAGTTAAGGGGATGTGAACATGGGATTTCTCAGCAAGATGCACCAAGAGAATTCGATGAAAGAGCCGTTTCACCGAAGCCCGGATCACGGGCATGCCGCGTCAGGCTAAGGCGGTTTGGCCGTGCCCGGGCGGTGCCCCGAGCACGACATCAGCAGCGCGACGTCCTACGTCTATGGACGTTTCTCCCCTTGCAAGGTTTTCGCCGCGATGCTGTGACACCCGCGTCGCTGTCAGTGAAAACTCGCCTGAAAGGACGTCGCGGTTGACGTTGCCCCCAACTTTTATCCAGCGTGAGCGAGACTCTGAGTTTGAGTTTTGCCCATTCGGGCGGTTTGGGCAACGGGGGCTGGCGCGGAGCTTTGC
>NZ_JBDGJD010000006.1:0-233392 GCF_057657095.1 Cereibacter sp. Soil_C_27
AGGTTCACCCTCGCCGAGCGCACGCCGGGCAGCTTCTCCAGCCCGCCCTCGACAGTGGACATGCAGGCCGCGCAATGGGCCGTGGGCAGCGACAGCATCAGCCGCGCCGAGGTTGGCGCCGCAAGCTGGGCCAGCCGCTCGGCCGAGGGGACCACGGCGCAGGCCGGGCAGGCCGAAGCGGTCTGCCCCCCGCCCGTGTCGATGCGCTCGGCGATGCTCATGGCTCAGCCCTCCACATAGAGGTCGATCCGCTGGCGGAAGGGCGTGCCATCCCGCGCGGTGGCCTCGACATGCATCATCCACTTGCCCGGCCGCAGGTCCAGCGGCGCGGTGAAGCGGCCCGCCGCCTGATTGAACTGCGGGTTGCGGTCCTCCTGCTTTTCCGTGGTGCGCCCGACCAGCACGCCCAGCGTCGCCACATCGGCAGGCCGCCCGTCGGCGCCGGTGAAGGTGAGGTGCAGAACCTTGCCGCTCTCGTCGTAATCCGCGGCCAGCGTCCAGCCGAGCGCGAGCTGCGCGGCCTTGTCGGCATCGAAGGTCTGGCTTGCGACATAGGAGTTCTCCACCTCCAGCCCCGGAAAGGTGCTGATCGCCTGCCAGGCCATCACCAGATTGACGGCGATGATGACACCGAAGGCGCCGGTGGTGATGAAGAACACTTTACGCCCGGTGATTTCCGCCATGTCACTCGCCTTTTCCGTTGAAGATCGTGTCGTGATGCACACGCTCGGTATTGCCCAGATCCTCGACCCAGAGCCGCAGGTCGCTGCGCGCGGCCAGCGCCGCCGGGCTGCCCGGGGCCGCCGTGAGATAGACGCGCTGGGTCATGGTCTGGTTGGCCGGCACCGTCACCACCTGTTCGGTCGTGCCCTCCAGCGTCAGCGCCAGATCGGCCTCGCTGGTGACCGAGATCCGGAACGGTCGGTCGTCGCCGTGCTTGTTCAGGAGCCGCACGTCATAGGTGTTGCGGATCGCCCCGTCCGACAGCGTGACATAGGTCGGGTTGCGCACCGGGGTCACGTTCACGTCGATGTCGGTGCGCAGGAACAACGCCACCACCAGCGCGGTGCCCACCCCGGCCCAGAGCCCGGTGTAGAGCAGCGTGCGCAGGCGGAAGACGTGCTTCCAGGCCGATTTCGGCTTGCCCCCGGCCCGCTCGGCCACCTCGTCGGTATAGGCGAGATAGGAGATCAGCCCGCGCGGCTTGCCGATCCGGTCCATCACGTCGTCGCAGGCGTCGATGCAGAGCGCGCAGGTGATGCATTCCATCTGCTGCCCATTGCGGATGTCGATGCCCATCGGGCAGACGTTGACGCAAGCCATGCAGTCGATGCAGTCGCCCTTGGCCGGGTCGGCGGCACCTTTGTGCAGCTTGCCGCGCGGTTCGCCACGCCAGTCGCGATAGGCGACGGTGATCGTGTCCTCGTCCACCATCGCGGCCTGGATGCGCGGCCAGGGGCAGGCATAGATGCAGATCTGCTCACGGGCGAAGCCGCCGAAGGCGAAGGTGGTTAGGGTGAGGATGGCGATGGTGATATAGGCGGCCGGATGGGCGCTGAAGGTCAGCAGATTGCGCATCAGCGTCGGCGCATCGGTGAAATAGAACACCCAGGCCCCGCCGGTTGCGAGCGCGATCAGCAGCCAGACCGACCATTTGACCAGCCGCTTGCGCAGCTTCTCGGCGCTCCAGCCCTGATGATGCAGCCGCACCCGGGCATTGCGGTCGCCCTCGATCCAGCGTTCGACGAGGATGAAGAGGTCGGTCCAGACCGTCTGCGGGCAGGCATAGCCGCACCAGACCCGCCCCGCCGCCGAGGTGAAGAGGAAGAGCCCGAGGCCCGCCATGATCAGCAGGCCGGCCACGAAGTAGAATTCATGCGGCCAGATCTCGATCATGAAGAAGAAGAAGCGCCGGTTGGCGATATCGACCAGCACCGCCTGATCGGGCAGGTTCGGGCCGCGGTCCCAGCGGATCGCCGGGGTCAGGTAGTAGATACCCAGCGTCACCGCCATGATCCACCACTTCATCGTGCGGAAGGAACCCTTCACGCGGCGGGGAAAGACCGGCTCGCGCTTGGCGTAGAGGCTGGTCGGCTGGGTATCGGGGCTGGTCACAAGCGGACTCCGGCTGGATGGGTTGGGAGAGTTCTCGGACGGAAGCGAGCCGCGGGCATTGACCTGAGTCAAAATACGCATTCGTGATACATCATTTGAGACAGGCGTCGCCCGGAGGTCTCCGCTCCGCAAGTCCGCTCACAAGCACCGGCCCCCCGCACCCGGACGCACGAAAGCGAGGGGACCGGCCGCGATCCCGGGAGGCGTGCCCCCCGGGAACCTCGTGTCACTCGCCGCCGCCGAGCCCGTGGACATAGACGGCGACCGAGCGGATGTCGGCCTCGGAGAGGCGCGGCGTCCAGTTCGGCATCACCCCGAAGCGGGCGTTGGTGACGCTGTCGGTCAGGGTCGCCTGATCGCCACCGTAGAGCCAGATCGCGTCGGTCAGGTTCGGCGCGCCGAGGCTGCGGTCGCCCTTGCCCTCTTCGCCATGGCAGGCGACGCAGTTCTCGGCAAAGACCGCTGCGCCCTCGGCGGCCAGCGCCGCATCATGCTCCTGCCCCGAGATCGCCAGAACGTGCTGGACGACCTGCCCGATCTGCGCGGGCTCGAGGATCTGGTCGGCACCGAAACGCGGCATCTCGCTGTAGCGCGACTCGGCGTCGGTGGTGTTGCGGATGCCGTGGGTGACGGTGGTGTGGATCGCCTCGATATCACCGCCCCAGAGCCAGTCGTCGTCGAGCAGGTTCGGATAGCCCTGCCCCTGCACCCCCGCCGCACCCGACCCGTGGCACTGCGAGCAGTTGGTGCGGAACACCGCGGCCCCGGCGCTGGTCGCGAACTGGTTCAGCTCGGGATCGGCGGCGATGGCCGTCAGATCGGCCTCCTCCAGCCGGGCGCGGATCGGGCCGTTGGCATCGGAGAAGCGCTGGATCTCCGAGGCGACATCGGCCCGCGTCGAGGCGCCGAGGATGCCCGGCGTCGCCCGGCTGATCATCGGCCAGGCGGGATAGGCCACGGTGTAGCCGAGCGCGAAGACGATGCAGGCGTAGAAGGTCCAGAGCCACCAGCGCGGCATCGGGTTGTTGAACTCCTCGATCCCGTCCCACGAATGGCCCGTGGTGGTCGGATCGCCGGGTTTCCGGTTGGTCGGTTTCACACTCATGTCCTCGTCTCCCTTGACGACGGGATCGTGCCGTCGCCGGCGGGTTTCGTATCGTTGCGGAAGATCGACGTGGCGGCCTCCTGATGCAGGCGGCGGCTGCCCGGGCGCCAGGCCCAGAGCACCACGCCCACGAAGAAGGCCGTCAGCAGCAGAAGCATCCAGCTGTCGGCAAACTCACGGAGCAGGCTGTAGGTATCCATGTCCCTTCCCCCTCACCGGCTGGCGTCGGGGGTGAAGGTCGAGAAGTCGACCATCGTGCCCAACACCTGAAGATAAGCGATCAGCGCGTCCATCTCGGTCAGCTGCGGCTGGCCGTCGAAGTTGCGCACCGCGATCAGCGGGTCGCGCCCGTTGGCCTGCGCCGGGTCTTCCGGCAGCATGGCGGTTTTGTAGCGCTCCACCATGCCGTCGTAGTCGGCGTTCGGATCGGCCTGCGCCCTGAAGTCCGCCACGGCGTTCTGCAGCATCTCGTCGGTATAGGGCGTGCCCAGCGTGCGGTGCACGGCCATCTCGGCCTCGATACGGCGCCCGTCGATCTGGCGGTCGAGCAGGAAGCCGTATTTCGGCATCACCGACTCCGGCACCACGGACTGCGGGTCGGTCAGGTGATCGACGTGCCAGTCGTCGGAGTAGCGCTCGCCCACCCGGGCGAGATCGGGCCCGGTGCGCTTGGACCCCCACTGGAAGGGATGGTCATACATCGATTCCGCGGCGAGGCTGTAATGGCCGTAGCGCTCCACCTCGTCGCGCATCGGGCGCACCATCTGGCTGTGGCAGACATAGCAGCCCTCGCGGATGTAGATGTCGCGCCCGGCGAGCTCCAGCGGGGTGTAGGGACGCACGCCCTGCACTTCCTCGATGGTGTTCTCGAGGTAGAACAGCGGCACGATCTGCACCAGACCGCCGATGGTGACCACGAGGAAGCTGAGGATCAGCAGCAGCGTGGCATGGGTTTCGATGACTTTATGCTTGTCGAGAAAGGCCATTGTTCCCTCCGGTCATTCAGCGGGAACAGCCGACGGCGTCGTCACCCGGGCGGGAGACGAGGTCGCGGTTTTCCACAGGTTGTAGCACATGATGAGCGCGCCGGAGAGATACATGACCCCACCGAGGCCCCGGACGACATACATCGGGAACTTGGCGGCGACGGTGTCGGCGAAGGCGTTGACGAGGAAGCCATTGGCATCCACCTCGCGCCACATCAGACCTTCCATGATGCCGGTGACCCACATCGACGAGGCGTAGAGCACGATGCCGATGGTCGCGAGCCAGAAGTGCCAGGAGACCAGCGTCAGGCTGTAGAGCCGCTCGCGGTTCCAGAGCTTCGGCGTCAGGAAGTAGAGCGCGCCGAAGGTGATCATGCCGTTCCAGCCGAGCGCGCCGGAATGGACGTGTCCGATGGTCCAGTCGGTATAGTGCGACAGCGAGTTCACCGCCTTGATCGACATCATCGGCCCTTCGAAGGTCGACATGCCGTAGAAACCGATGGAGACCACCATCATCCGGATCACCGGATCGGTGCGCAGCTTGTCCCAGGCGCCCGAGAGCGTCATCAGACCGTTGATCATCCCGCCCCAGGACGGCATCCACAGCATGATCGAGAACACCATGCCCAGCGTCGCGGCCCAGTCCGGCAGCGCGGTGTAGTGCAGGTGGTGCGGACCGGCCCAGATGTAGAGGAAGATCAGCGCCCAGAAGTGGACGATCGACAGCTTGTAGCTGAAGACCGGGCGTTCGGCCTGCTTCGGCACGAAGTAGTACATCATCCCGAGGAAGCCCGCCGTCAGGAAGAAGCCCACGGCGTTGTGGCCATACCACCACTGCACCATCGCATCCTGAACGCCCGAGAAGACCTGCACGGATTTGGAGCCGAGGAAGGAGACCGGGATCGAGAGGTTGTTGAAGATGTGCAGCATCGCCACGGTGACGATGAAGGAAAGGTAGAACCAGTTCGCCACGTAGATGTGGGGTTCCTTGCGCTTGATGATCGTGCCGAGGAACACCAGCAGATAGGCGACCCAGACCACCGTCAGCCAGAGGTCGATGTGCCATTCCGGCTCGGCATATTCCTTCGACTGCGACCCGCCCAAGAGATAGCTGGTGGCGGCGAGCACGATGAAGAGGTTGTAGCCCCAGAACACGAACCAGGCGAGGTTGCCGCCGAACAGCCGCGCAGCGCTCGTGCGCTGCACCACGTAGAAGCTCGTGCAGATCAGGGCGTTGCCACCGAAGGCGAAGATCACCGCCGAGGTGTGCAGCGGCCGCAGCCGTCCGAAGTTCAGATAGCCCTGCGACCAGTCGAAGTTCAGCTCCGGAAAGGCGAGCTGGAACGCGATGAAGGTACCGACGAGAAACCCGACGACCCCCCAGAAGGCGGTGGCCACGACCCCGTAGCGGATCACCCCGTCCATGTATTCGGTCTGGAGGACCGGCGTCCTGTCATCGCCCATCGAGCGAAGCGTCCAGAGGAAAACGATGCCGGCGGCCAGCATGACCTCGACTGCGTTCACCATGAATGCGAGGTCGTGCGCGCGGTTGGCCACGATCGCGGCACCCAGCGCGATCAGGCCAAGCACGACCAGCTTTATGTAATCCCACATTGTGCGTCCCTTCGTCTGTCCGGTCCGACTCGGGTGTCGGCCGACGTTATCGACAGCGCTGTATGTGATGGCATACCGCTCTGACTGCCTTGATCCACATCAAGACTTTCCGTTCTGCAGCTTGATCCGAGTCAAGGAAACAAGGGGATTGGCGGCCCTATAAGTGCGGGCACCAGAAATTTCCAAGGAGGATCTGCAATGGCCTACAAATCCATTCTGACCGTTGCGACCGCAGCCGACAGGATCGATCCCGCCCTTTCCGTCGCCGCCCGTCTGGCGATGGCCGCGGATGGGCATCTGGATGTTCTGGCTCTGGGCATCGATACGACGCAGGTAGCCTATTACAACATGGGCGGCACCGCGGTGGTGCTGCAGATGGCGCTGGAGCGTGCCGAGACCGAGGCGCAGGGCATCGAGACGGCGGCCAATACCGCGATCGTCGCCCAGCCGGTCGGGCTGCGCGCCTCGGTCGAGGCGGCGGTGGCGCAGCTCGGGGGGCTGGGCGGGCTGGTCGGCATGCGGGCGCGCTTCGCCGATCTCGTCGTGCTGGGCCGGCCCTACGGCAAGGGCCGCGGCCCCGAGGCCGAGGCGGTGGTTGAAGCCGCGCTCTTCGACGGGCAGGCGCCGGTTCTGGTGCTGCCCGACGATCCGGCGCTCAGCGCCAGCATCGGCACCCGCATCGTCATCGCCTGGGACCAGAGCCGCGAGGCGCTGACCGCGATCCGCCGCGCCCTGCCCTTCCTCGTGCGGGCCGAGATGGTCAATGTCGTGGTGGTCGATCCGTCGGCGCATGGGGCCGAGCGCTCCGACCCGGGCGGCATGCTCTGCCAGATGCTGGTGCGCCATGGGGTGCGGGCCGAGGTTTCGGTCGTGGCCAAGACGCTGCCGCGCGTGTCAGACGTGCTGGCGCGGCATGTGCGCGACCTGAACGCCGATCTTCTGGTGATGGGCGCCTACGGCCATTCGCGCTTCCGCGAGGCCATTCTTGGCGGCGCCACTCGTGACCTGCTCGAACTTGCCGAAGTCCCGGTCCTGATGGCGCACTAGGCGTCAGACGAGGAAGCCGCCGTCGCTGTCGTCGCCGGCTTCCTCGAGCAACCTGCCGAGGTCATGGACGATGACATGACGCTTGCCTTCGAGCGCGATCACCCCATCGCGCTTGAGCGCCGAGACTTGCCGGCTCACGGTCTCCAGCGTAAGCCCCAGATAATCCGCCATTTCCTCGCGCGTCAGCGGCAGATCGAAGACCAGAGGGCCCTTGGCATCGCGCAGCTTCAGCGAGGCGTCGCGGCGGGCGATGATTGCCAAGAGGCTCGCGATCTTCTCGCGCGCGGTCTTGCGCCCCAGCAGCAGCATCCATTCCCGCGCCGCGTCGAGCTCGTCCAGCGTCATCTCGAGCAGACGCTGCCCGACATGCGGCGTGGCGATCATCATCTCCTCGAAGGGCTTGCGGCGGAAACAGCACATCAGAAGGTCGGTGGTCGCCGTCACGTCATAGGCCACGGTCTGCCGTCCGGGCCGCCCGACGAAATCCGACGGCAGCAGAAGCCCGACCATCTGGCGGCGCCCGTCCTCCATGGTCTGGGTCAGCGTGGCAATGCCGGTGACGACAGAGGCCACGAAATCCATCTTGTCGCCGGACCAGATCACCGTCTGACCGGCCTGATAGGAACGGTAATACTTGATGTTCTCGAGAAGCGCGAGCTCGTCGGTATCGCAGCGCGCACAGACCGCCCTGTGGCGGATGGGACAATCGCCACATCCTCCATGCAGCGTGGGAACTTCGTGCAGCGCCATGCCTTAACCTCGTTTGATCTGTATCAAAGCCATAGCCGAGTTTCGGCAATAACGAAAGTCGATGCAGTCTCAACCCGATCTCGCACGTCTTGGGCTCTTCGACGCCCGTGTACCGCGGTATACGAGCTACCCGACAGCTCCGCACTTCGGACGGGCGGTCGATGGCCGCGCCTTATGCGACTGGATTTCTGCCATTCCCGGCGGTTCGTCGCTCTCGCTCTACCTCCACGTTCCCTTCTGCCGACGGCTCTGCTTTTTCTGTGCCTGCCGCACGCAAGGCACGAGTTCCGACGCTCCGGTGCGCGCTTATGTCGCAACGCTCAAGTCCGAGATCGCGCTCCTGAAGGCCCGTCTCGCGCCGGGGGTCACACTTTCGCGGCTGCATTGGGGCGGTGGCACGCCGACTCTCATCCCCGCCGATCTGATGCGCGAGCTGGCGGCGGCGATCCTCGACGCGGTGCCGATGGGCAAGGGCGCCGAGTTCTCGGTAGAGATCGACCCGAACGAGATCGACGATGCCCGGCTCGATGCGCTGGCCGCGGCGGGGCTGACCCGGGCCTCGATCGGCATCCAGGATTTCGACCCCGAGATCCAGCGCTCCATCGGCCGCGAGCAGAGCTACGAGCTGACGCGCGACGTGATCGAGGGGCTGCGCCGGCGCGGCATCCGCAGCCTGAGCGCCGATATCCTCTATGGCCTGCCCTCGCAGACCACGGGGCGGATCGCCGATTCGGTGCAGAAACTGCTGTCGCTTTCGCCCGACCGCGTCGCGCTCTATGGCTATGCCCATGTGCCGTGGATGTCGCGGCGGCAGCTGATGATCGCCACCGATACCGTGCCCCGCGCCGAAGAGCGGCTGCATCTGTTCGAGGTGGCGCGCGACCTCTTCACCTGGGACGGCTATCGCCAGATCGGCATCGACCATTTCGCCCGCCCGGGCGACGGGCTGGCGGTGGCGCAGGCCGTCGGGCGGCTCCGGCGCAACTTCCAGGGCTATACCGACGACACGGCGCCGGTGCTGGTCGGTCTCGGCGCCTCGGCCATCTCGCGCTTTCCGCAGGGCTATGCCCAGAACGCGCCGGGCACGGCGGACCACATGAAGGCGATCAGGGCGGGGCATTTCTCCACCGCGCGCGGGCATGTCTTTCTCGGCGAGGACCGGCTGCGCGCCCGGATCATCGAGGCGCTCATGTGCGATTTCCGGGTGAACCGGGATGAGCTCATGCTGCTCGACACCACGCCGGAGCGGGTGCAGGCGCTGTTCGACAGGGCGCTGGCGGCCTTCCCCGGGCTTCTGGAGCAGGATGCGCGCGGGTTGGCGATCCCGCCCCGGGCGCGGCTCCTGACGCGGATGATCGCCCGCAGCTTCGACGCCTATGACCAGAGCCGACTGCAGCACAGCCCTGCGTTCTGATCAGCCGTGCCGCTCCACGAACTCGACCATGCGCGGCAGGCAGACGCCGCGCAGATCATAGCGCTCGAGGATCGTCCGGCGCGCGGCGGCGCGCAGCGGGGCGAAGCGCTCCGGCTCGGCCAGAGCCTCGGTCAGGGTGGCGCACCAGCCGGCGATGTCGAAGAAATCGACCAGCCGCCCGTTCACCCCGTCCTCGATCACCTCGGCCACCGGCGCGGTGGCGGAGCCCACCACCAGCGCCCCCGCCGCCATCGCCTCGAGCATCGACCATGACAGCACGAAGGGATAGGTCAGATAGGCATGCGCCCGGCTGACCTGCATCAGCGCGCGGAAGGTCGGATAGGGCACCTTGCCAAGGAAATGCACCCGGTCGAGATCGAGCCCGCCCCGCACCTCCGCCAGAAACCGCTCCTTCCAGCTGCCCTCGCGCGGCGCCTGCCCATAGCTGACACCGTCGCCGCCGACGATCACCACCTGCGCCTCGGGCCGCGCCCGCAGCACCTCCGGCAGGGCGCGCATGAAGCTGTGATAGCCGCGGTAGGGTTCCAGATTGCGGTTGACGAAGGTCAACACCTCGTCGCCTGCGCGCAGCACCCGCCCGCCCGGCAGCGTGACGCTGGCCGTGGCATCCGGTGCCATCACCGCGGTATCGACGCCGTCGTGGATCACCTCGATCATCCGGCGCAGCGGCGGCGGGTAGGTGCTGGCCTGCCAGCCGGTGGGAGAGACCCCGGCATCGGCATGCAGCAGCGCCTGCCCCAGATGCGCCGTGCGGCCCTGTGCCACCATCACCGCATCGAAGCCGCGCTTGTCGAACTCCGGATCGAAGCCCACATCCTGCCCACGCCCGGAATAGTAGAATTCGGCATAGACCAGAAGCTTCGCCTCGGGCCAGACTTCCTTGAGGAACAGCGTCTCGCCCCAGCCGGAATGGCCGAAGATCACGTCGGGCACATAGCCCTTGGCGCGCAGTTGCATCGCGGCGCGGGCGGTGCTGACGCCGCGGTCGCTCATCTGGGTGAAGTTGCGCCCGAGCCGCGTTGCCGCCGGGTCGGGCAAGGGCACCTCGTGGCGATAGCGCAGCGTCCGGGTGCTGGAGGGCCGCTGGTTGGCCACATCGGTCAGGGCGAGACAGTCGTGCCCCCGACGCTGCAGCTCCGGCGCGAGATGCAGGAACTGGCCGGGGAAGTTCTGGTGGACGAACAGGATCTTCATCGCGCCGCTCTACACCGCCTCGGGAACCGCCTGCCCGAAGGCCGCTGCCAGCAGGGTGCGGGTGTATGCGTTCTGCGGGGCGGCGAAAACGGTGGCGCTGTCGCCCTCCTCGACCACATCGCCCTCCTTCATCACCATCACCCGGTGCGACAGGGCCCGCACCACCCGCAGGTCGTGGCTGATGAAGAGATAGGCCAGCCCCCATTTGCGCTGCAGGTCGCGCAGAAGATCGACGATCTGCACCTGCACCGTCATGTCGAGCGCGCTGGTCGGCTCGTCCAGCACCACCAGCTTCGGCCGCAGGATCATGGCGCGGGCGATGGCCACGCGCTGCCGCTGCCCGCCGGAGAATTCGTGCGGATAGCGCCCCATCGCCGCCGGGTCGAGCCCGACCTCGGTCATGATCTCGGCCACCATCTCGCGCCGGTTGCGCCCCGGCTCCAGCCCGTGCACGCCCAGCCCCTCGGCGATGATCTGTTCCACCGTCATGCGCGGGCTGAGACTGCCGAACGGGTCCTGGAAGACGATCTGCATGTCGCGGCGCAGGTCGCGCATCTGGCGGCTGCGATAGCCGCTGATGTCCTGCCCCATGAAGACCACCGGCCCCTCCGACGCGATCAGCCGCATGATCGCCAGCGCCAGCGTCGTCTTGCCCGACCCGCTCTCGCCCACTACCCCCACCGTCTCGCCGGCGCGGATCGCCAGCGTGGCGTCGTTCACCGCCTTCACATGGCCGACGGTGCGCTTCAGCAGGCCGCGATGGATCGGGAACCAGACCCGCAGGTTGCGGGTGCTGACGATCTCGGGCGCATCGGCGGGCACCGGGTCGGGGCGGCCCTGCGGCTCGGCGGCGAGCAGCTTGCGGGTATAGGGGTGCTGCGGATCGGCGAAGATCTGCGCCGCCGGGCCCTGCTCGACGATCTCGCCGCCCTGCATCACGCAGACCCGGTCGGCGATGCGCCGCACCACGCCGAGGTCATGGGTGATGAACAGAAGGCTCAGCCCTTCCTTCGCCTTCAGCTCGGCCAGAAGATCGAGGATCTGCGCCTGGATCGTCACGTCGAGAGCGGTGGTCGGCTCGTCGGCGATCAGCAGGTCTGGCCCGTTGGCGAGCGCCATCGCGATCATCACCCGCTGCCGCTGCCCGCCCGAAAGCTGGTGCGGATAGGCGCCGAGCCGGCTTTCCGCCTCGCGGATGCCGACCTTTTCCAAGAGGTCCAGCACCCGCGCCCGCGCCTTGGCGCCGGTCAGCCCCTGATGCAGCGCGAGGCTTTCGCTCAGCTGCCGCTCGATCGTGTGCAGCGGGTTCAGCGAGGTCATCGGCTCCTGAAAGATGAAGCTGATGTCGTTGCCACGCACCTTCCGCAGCAGCGGCTCCGCCGCCCCCACCATCTCCTGCCCGTTGTAGCGCACCGAGCCGCCGCGTTCGGCGCTGTCGGGCAGAAGCGCCACGGTGGACAGCGCGGTGACGGATTTGCCCGACCCGCTCTCGCCCACCAGCGCCACGGTCTCGCCCTTGTCGACGGTGAAGCTCACGCCCTTCACCGCCTCGATCACCCGCCCGTCCTGCCGGAAGCGGACCGTGAGGTTCTGCACGTCGAGAACGGCGGTCATCTGAACGTCTTTCGCGGGTCGAAGGCATCGCGGATGCCCTCGAAGATGAAGACCATCAGGCTCAGCATGATGGCGAAGGCGAAGAAGGCGGTGAAACCGAGCCACGGCGCCTGCAGGTTCTGCTTGGCCTGCAGCGTCAGCTCGCCCAGCGACGGTGCGCTGGCCGGCAGGCCGAAGCCGAGGAAGTCGAGCGCCGCGAGGCTGCCGATGGTGCCGGTGATGATGAAGGGCAGCATGGTCAGCGTGGCGACCATCGCGTTCGGCAGCACATGGCGGAACATGATCACCCGGTCAGAGACGCCGAGCGCCCGTGCGGCGCGGACATATTCGAAGTTGCGGGCGCGCAGGAACTCGGCCCGCACCACACCGACGAGCCCGGTCCAGCCGAAGAACACCATCAGCCCGACCAGCAGCCAGAAGTTCATCTGCCAGATCGCCGCGACGATGATGATGACATAGAGCGACGGCGTGGAGCCCCAGAGCTCGATGATGCGCTGGAAGATCAGATCGGTCAGCCCGCCGAAATAGCCCTGCACCGCCCCCGCCGCGATGCCGATGACCGAGGTCAGCGCGGTGACGATCAGCGCGAAGGCGACCGACAGCCGGAAGCCGTAGATCACCCGCGCCAGCACGTCGCGCGCCGTGTCATCGGTGCCGAGCCAATGCTGCGCATCGGGGGCCGAGGGCGCGGCGCCGCCGATGTCGTTGATCGTGTTGTAGCTGTAGGGGATCGGCGGCCAGAGCATCCAGCCGGTCTGCACCGGCTGGCCGTCCACCGTGCCGCCCTTGGCCTCGGCCATCACCCCTTCGGGGTCGTCCCAGCAGGCCTCGCTGCCCGCGGCGACGATCAGGCACTGCACCTCGGGGTCGCGATAGGCCGCTTCGGTCTGGAAGTCCCCGCCGAAGGCCGTCTCGGGGTAGAAGCTGCGGATCGGCAGGTAGTACTCGCCCTTGTAGTTCACGATCAGCGGCTTGTCGTTGGCCAGGAGCTCGGCAAAGAGCGACAGGCCGAACAGCAGCGAGAAGACCACCAGCGACCAGAAGGCCCGGCCGTTGGAGCGGAAGTTGCGCCAGCGGCGCTGGTTCAGCGGCGACAGCGCCATCTAGCCCCTCGTCTCGAAATCGATGCGGGGGTCGATCCAGATATACATCAGGTCCGACAGGATCCCCATCAGCAGCCCCATCAGCCCGAAGACGAAGAGCGTGCCGAAGATCACCGGATAATCCCGCGCCACCGCCGCCTCGAACCCGAGCCGCCCCAGCCCGTCGAGCGAGAAGATCGTCTCGATGATCAGGCTGCCGCCGAAGAAGACCGAGACGAAGACCGAGGGGAAGCTGGCGATGACGATCAGCATGGCGTTGCGGAACACATGGCCGTAGAGCACCCGGCCCTCGCTCAGCCCCTTGGCCCGCGCCGTCATCACATATTGCTTGCGGATCTCCTCGAGGAAGCTGTTCTTGGTCAGCAGCGTCAGCGTGGCGAAGGCCGAGATGGTGGAGGCCAGCACCGGCAGGGTGATGTGCCAGAAGTAATCCACCACCTTGCCCCAGAGGCTCAGCTGGTCCCAGTTGTCCGAAGTCAGGCCGCGCAGCGGGAACCACTGCCAGTAGGAACCGCCCGCGAAAAGCACCAGAAGCAGGATGGCGAAGAGGAAGCCCGGGATCGCATAGGCGATGATGATCGCGCCGGAGGTCCAGGTGTCGAAGCTGGAGCCGTCGCGCACCGCCTTGCGGATGCCGAGCGGGATCGAGATCAGGTAGGCGATCAGCGTCGACCAGAGCCCGAGCGAGATCGAGACCGGCATCTTCTCCAGCACCAGATCCACCACCGAGATCGAGCGGAAGTAGCTCTCGCCGAAGTCGAAATGCAGGTAGTTCCACATCATCGTCAGGAAGCGTTCCAGCGGCGGCTTGTCGAAGCCGAACTGCCGCTCGAGATCGGCGATGAACTCGGGCGGCAGGCCGCGCGAGCCGACGTAGCGTTCATCCGTGCCGAAATCCTGCGGCGCCCCGCCCGCGTCGCCCCCGCCCGCGATGGTCTGGAAGGCATCGCCGCCACCCTCGAGCCGGGCAAGCACCTGCTCGATCGGGCCGCCCGGCACGAACTGGGTCAGGACGAAGTTGATGACCATGATACCGAACAGCGTCGGGATGATCAGCAGCAAACGCCGGAGGATATAGGCACCCATGTGGGGGAACTGCTCTTTCTTACCGCAACACACCCGCCGTCTTCAGCGCGGCGGCTTTGTCGGCGTTGTACCACCAGAAGGCCAGTTCGCCCAGAGCATAGGGCGGCAGCGTCTCGGGATGCTCGTACATGTCGTAATAGGCGACGGTGTGCGTGCTCTTGAACCATTGCGGCACCCAGAAGCGTTCGGCGCGCAGCACCCGGTCCAGCGCCTTGGTGGCCACCGTCAGCTCGTCGCTGGTCTTCGCCGCCAGCACCACCTCGATCAGCCTGTCCACCACCGGGCTCTTCAGCCCCATCATGTTGAAGCTGGACACATCCGCCGTGCCCGATCCGTAGAACTGCTTCAGCTCCGACCCGGAGATGTAGTTGGTCGTGGCGTTGCCGGTGGCGATGTCGAAATCGTAGCTCGGCGGGCGGGTGCGGCTTTCGAGTTGCGCGTTGTCAACTTTGGTCATCAGCGCGTCGATCCCGAGCGCACGCAGGTTCTCGATGAAGGGGTTGATCACCCGGTCGAAGGTCTGGCTGTCGTTCAGGAACTCGACGCGCAGCACCTCGCCCCCGGCGTTGCGCCGTAACCCATCGGAGCCAACCGGCCAGCCCGCCTCGTCCAGAAGCTTGCTGGCGCGGCGCAGGTTGCCGCGATCCAGCTGCCGCTCGCCCGAGGTGGGGGCCATCACCGGAGGCTCGGTGAGGATCGCGGCGGGCAAGAGCCCCTCGTTCACCAATGGCTGCAGGATCGCCACCTCTTCCGGCGAGGCAGGCCCCTCGGCCTCGAGATAGCTGTTGTCCCAGAGCGAGTTCACCCGCTCGTAGATTCCGTAGAACAGCGTCTGGTTCGACCATTCAAAGTTGAACATCAGCCCCACAGCCTCGCGCACGCGGGGGTCCTGGAACTTCTCGCGGCGCAGGTTGAACATGAAGGCCTGCCCGGAGGCCTTGGCGCCCGAGGGCAGCTCGGCCTTGATCACGCCGCCGTTCTGCACCGCCGGAAAATCGTAGCCCGTGGCCCAGAGGATCGCGGAAGCCTCGTTGCGGAAGGTGTAGCTGCCGCCCTTGAAGCCTTCGAAGGCCGCGTTGTAATCGGCGTAATATTCGATGCGGATGCGGTCGAAGTTGTTGGTGCCGCGGTTGATCGGCAGGTCGTTGCCCCAATAGTCGGGGTTGCGGCGATAGACGACGGTCTGGCCGGTCTTCATGCTGTCGAGCAGATAGGCGCCCGAGCCGAGGAAGGGCGTCAGGCTGCTCTGCTCCAGATCGAGCCCGTTCGCCTCGTAATGCGCCTTCGACAGCACCGGCAGGCCGCCAACATCCTGCGGCAGGTCGCGGGTGGGGATGCCCTGCTTGAAGGTAAACTTCACCCGATGCTCGCCCAGCGCCTCGGCGCTTTCGACCTGCGTGGCAAAGACGGTGCGGAAATCGGTCAGGCCCTTGGCCAGGAATGTCTCGTAGGAGAAGACCACATCGGCGGCCGTCACCGGCGAGCCGTCGGAGAACCTTGCCTCGGGCCGCAGGTTGAAGATCACCCACGAGCGGTCCTCGGGATACTCCAGCGTCTCGCAGAGCAGGCAATAGGCCGCGCCGATCTCGTCTGCGGTTCCGGTGAGCAGGCTTTCGAGGCTGATGCTCGACAAGGCCGCAGCCCGGCCCTTCACCGAATAGGGGTTCATCGAATCGAAGCCGCCGAAGGCCCATTCGGCGATCTCGCCGCCCTTGGGCGCCTCGGGGTTCACATAGTCGAGATGCTGGAAATCGGCAGGATATTTCAGATCGCCGAAGGTCGAGATGCCATGCGCCTTGATGACGGTCTGCTCCGTCTCCTGTGCCTGAGCCGCGACCGCCCAGCCCGCCAGCACCAGCATTCCGAGACCCGCCACCAGCCAGGGCCGCGCATCAGGACGGTCAGCGGTTCTGACCCCGACGTGCGACGTGCGCTGCTGTCTCTTCATGCCGTTCTCCCCTCTGGCGCTTCCAAACCTACAATCATGCTAAAACGCGGATTGTCGATGGCTCAAGTTGCGATTGCGTGAAGCGTCGGCGGTAGAAAGCAAGAGGCCGCCCCGAAGAGCGGCCCTGCAGTGGAATGCGGCGGTGGCTTACTGGACCGTCGCGAGATAGGCGACCAGATTGGCGCGGTCGGTATCCTTGGGCAGACCGGCGAAGGTCATCTTGGTGCCGGGGACGTAGCCCTTGGGGTTCTGCAGGAAGGCGTTCAGCTCCTCGCCGTTCCAGGCCTTGTCGGCATGGCTCATCATCCCGTCGGAATAGGCGAAACCGGCAACCGAGGCGACCGGACGATCGACCACGCCGTTCAGGTGCGGACCGGTGGCATCGCCGCCATCGAGCTTGTGACAGGCCGAGCACTTGGCGAAGACCTTCTGCCCCGCAGCCGGGTCGGCCGCCGCCAGCAGGTCGGCGAAGGGCACCGCCGCTTCGGCCTCGGCCTCGGGGGCCGCGCCAGTGTCGATCACATAGGCCTGCTGTTCTTCGCCACCATGCCCGCCACCAACAGAATACAGGGTCTCCCCGGCCCACCCGCCCAGGAGAAACACCAGCAGCGCGCCGCAGCCCGCGCCAACCACCTTGGTGCTAGTCATCGTGTCGAACATGTCGCGTCCACCTCTGGCTTCCAATCCGGGGGTATCTACCTGCTTCCCCCCCTCCCTTTCAAGGTGTAGTAGCGAAAACCTACGCGCAAGTTACGGGGTTTTGAGGTGGAGCAGGGCACGACAACCGGACGGATTGCCTTCCAGGGCGAGCTGGGGGCCTATTCTCACGAGGCATGCCGGCAGGCGCGCCCGTCGATGGAGGCCGTTCCCTGCCGGACCTTCGAGGATGCGATCGAGCTGGTGCGCGGCGGCGAGGCGGACCTGGCGATGCTGCCGGTCGAGAATTCCACCTATGGCCGCGTGGCCGATATCCACTCGCTGCTGCCCGGCTCCGGGCTGCGGATCATCGACGAGGCCTTCGTCCGCGTCCACATCAACCTCCTCGCCCTGCCCGGCACGCCGCTCGAGCAGATCGAATCCGCGATGAGCCACACGGTGCTGCTGGGCCAGTGCCGCAGTTTCCTCAAGACGCACAACCTGCGTGCCGTCACCGGCGCCGATACCGCGGGGTCTGCCAAGCTGGTGGCCGAGTTCGGCGATCCGAAGATGGCGGCGCTGGCCTCGGAGCTGGCGGGCGAGATCTACGGGCTCGACGTGGTGGCGCGGCAGATCGAGGATCAGTCGAACAACACCACTCGCTTCCTCGTCATGGCGCGCGAGGCCGACTGGACCCGGCGCGGGCCGGGCAAGATGGTGACGACCTTCACCTTCCGCGTCCGCAACATCCCGGCGGCGCTCTACAAGGCGATGGGCGGCTTTGCCACCAACGGCATCAACATGACCAAGCTGGAAAGCTACATGGTCGGCGGATCGTTCATCGCGACCGAATTCTACGCCGACATCGAGGGCCACCCGGAGGATGACAACGTCGCCCGGGCGCTGGACGAGCTGCGCTATTTCACCAGCCAGCACGAGATCCTCGGCGTCTACCCGGCCCATACCGGGCGCGGCTGACGCCTCAGGCCTTGCGGCCGCGCTTGAAGCGGTCCTCGACCTCGGCGGCGAAGCGGGCGATGCGCTGCTCGTAGCCCTTGGCGAGCTTGGCCTTGCCGAGCTTCACCGACTGCAGCAGGATCCGCGCCGAAAGCGTGCGCGGCCGCGCCTCGGAGATCACCGTGACCCGGGTGCGGCGCGGGCCGAGTTCCAGCAGGTCGATCTCCAGCACCCCCTCGAAGGAGCTGCCCGTCCCGGCGAAGCTGAGCCGCTGCGGCACCTCCATCTCGGTCAGCCGCAGATGGCCGCTGCGCTCCTTGCCGCGGAAGGTGAACTGCACCTGCCAGCCCATCCCCGGCGCGGGCACGCCGTTGTCGTCGAGCCGCTGCACATCGGCGCCCCGCCGAAGGGCGGTGCGTTCCCAGGTGTCGAAATCGCAGAGCGCCTCGAAGACGAACCCGATCGGCGCCTCGACATCTTCCCGCGTGCTCAGCCTCATGCCGTCTCCTCCGCTCGTCTCAGTCCAGCCGGTCCGCAAGCCAGTTGGACATCAGGAAATGTGCGATAGCCCCCTTGCGTGCGGGCCTCACCGTCGGATGCGCCCCCGCCATCACCGTGACCATTTCTTCCCGCGTGATCCAGAGCGCATGTTCCAGCTCCACCGGATCGAGGGTGATCGCGTCGCTCCGCGCGATGCCGTGGCAGCCGATCATCAGCGACGCCGGGAAGGGCCAGGGCTGGTTTGCGAGATAGCGCACCTCGCCCACGCGCACCCCCGCCTCCTCGAAGACCTCGCGCCGCACGGCGGCCTCGATGCTCTCGCCCGGCTCGACGAAGCCCGCGAGGCAGGAATACATCCCCTCCGGCCAGCCCGGCGAGCGGCCGATCAGCGCGCGGTTGCCGTGGGTGACCAGCATGATCACCACCGGATCGGTGCGCGGGAAGTGATGCGCGGTGCAGACCGTGCAGCCGCGCTGCCAGCCCGCCATCGCCGGCACCGAGGGCGCGCCGCAGGTCGAGCAGAAGGCGTGGCTGCGGTGCCACTGCACCAGCGCCTTGGCCGTCGCCGCCAGCTCCGCCTCGCGCGGCGTGAGCTGCAGCATCACCCCGCGCAGCTCCCCGAAGGCGAAATCGTCGCCGAGCCCCGGGTGGCTCTGGAAGGACGGATCGAAGAAACCCGCCTGCACCGCCTCGGCCCCCGCCTCTGGCGACCAGTCTGAGATGTCCACGGCAAAGCGCGCCACCCCCTCGTCGAGCCCGAGAAACACCGGCGCCGCTCCGCCGGCCAACACCGGGCTCTCGGCCCCGATCCAGCCCAGCGCCGCCCGGTCGCGGAACAGCGGCTTGCCGCGCCAGACGGGCAGCACCTGCCCCTCGGCCAGCAACATGGCCATCTTCCCGGCATCGCCCCGCAGCTCTGCCGCCCGCTCCAGCCCCGAGCCGCCGAAGGTCACCGTCTCCGCAATCCGCATTCCGCCCGCCTCTCGCCGCCCTTTTCCCCTCATGCCACGCCGCCCCGGCAGAGGCAAACGCGGCGCCTCCCCCGCTTCGCCCTTCCGAAGACGGCGCCGATGGGCTAGGTCAGCGGCAGACGGAAGGAAACTTACATGTTCGATGCAGTGATCTTCGACCTCGACGGCACGCTGATCGACACCGAGAGCCTCGCCATGGCCTCGGGGATCGCCGCCTTCGAAAGCCTCGGCCAGCCGATCGGGCCCGACTTCATGCACGGGCTGGTCGGCAAGGACACCCGCACCGGGGCGAAGATCATCGCCGCCGCCTTCCCCGATCTCGATCTGGCCGAGCTCGACCGCCGCTGGACCGACGGCATGCGGGCGCGGATGGAACAGGGCCTGCCGCTGAAGCCGGGGGTGGAGGAGCTGCTGTCGCGCCTCGCCCTGCCGCGCGCCATCGCCACCTCGAGCGCCCGCGAGGCGGCACGGGTGAAGCTCGGCCTCTCCGGCCTCGCCCCGCGCTTCGAGCATGTGGTGACCTATGACGATGTGAGCGCCCACAAGCCCTTCCCCGACCCCTATCTGCTGGCCGCCCGGCTGCTGCAGGTCGATCCCGCGCGCTGCGTCGTCTTCGAGGACAGCGACGTGGGGGCCGAGGCCGCCCATGCCGCCGGGATGCATGTGATCCAGGTGCCGGACGTGACGGCGACCGAGGGGCGCTTCGCGCATCTGGTGGCGACGGACCTGCTGTCAGGGGCGATCGCGGTGGGGCTCCTGCCCGAGTAAGCCAGCCTTGCATTGCCCGGCGGACCGGCCTATATCGGCGGTGAGAGGTTGGCGCGGGCGAGCGCCTCGCCAACCCGGTCAGGTCCGGAAGGAAGCAGCCGTAACGAGCCCCGCTTGGGTCGTTGTCAGCCTCTCACCTCTTCACCCCCGTCGCCGGTCGCCGCCCAAAATCCTTGCCAAGGATTTTGGCAAGAGTTTTGCGAAAACTCTTGCCCCCGCCTCCCCCGCGCGCCGCCTTCGGGTGGACGCCGCCGCCCCCCCGGCCTAATCTTCCCGCTCGAATCCCGAATTGCCAGAGGCCCAATGTCCGACGCACCCGAGCAAGGCTATCAGGTTCTCGCCCGCAAATACCGCCCGCAGACCTTCGCCGACCTGATAGGTCAGGACGCGATGGTGCGGACGCTGAAGAATGCCTTCGCCTCCGACCGCATCGCACATGCCTTCGTGATGACCGGGGTGCGCGGGGTGGGCAAGACCACCACCGCCCGGATCATCGCCAAGGGGCTGAACTGCACGGGCCCCGATGGCACGGGCGGCCCCACGACCGAGCCCTGCGGCGCCTGCGACGCCTGCCGCGCGATCTCCGAAGGCCGCCATGTCGACGTGATGGAGATGGACGCCGCCAGCCGCACCGGCGTGGGCGACATCCGCGAGATCATCGACTCGGTACATTACCGGGCGGCATCGGCGCGCTACAAGATCTACATCATCGACGAGGTCCACATGCTCTCCACCAGCGCCTTCAACGCGCTGCTGAAGACGCTTGAGGAACCGCCCGCCCATGTGAAGTTCATCTTCGCCACCACCGAGATCCGCAAGGTGCCGGTCACAGTGCTGTCGCGCTGCCAGCGCTTCGATCTGAAGCGGATCGAGCCCGAGGTGATGATGGCGCATCTCTCCAAAGTAGCCGGGATGGAGAAGGCGAGCCTCGCGCCCGACGCGCTGGCGCTGATCACCCGCGCGGCGGAAGGCTCGGTGCGCGACGCGATGAGCCTGATGGATCAGGCCATCGCCCATGGCGCGGGCGAGACCTCGGCGGCGCAGGTGCGCGCCATGCTGGGGCTGGCCGATCGCGGCCGGGTGCTCGACCTCTTCGACATGATCATGAAAGGCGAGGCGGCCGAGGCGCTGACCGAGCTTTCGGGCCAATATGCCGACGGTGCCGACCCGATGGCGGTGCTGCGCGATCTGGCCGAGATCACCCATTGGATCTCTGTCATCAAGATCACGCCCGAGGCCGCCGAAGACCCGACCACCCCGCCCGACGAACGCTCGCGCGGGCTCGACATGGCCGGGCGGCTGCCGATGCGGGTGCTGACGCGGATGTGGCAGATGCTGCTCAAGGCGCTGGAAGAGGTGGCGCTGGCCCCAAACGCCATGATGGCCGCCGAGATGGCGGTGATCCGCCTGACCCATGTCGCCGACCTGCCCGACCCGGAGACGCTGATCCGCAAGCTGCAGTCGACCCCCGCCCCCGCCGTGATCGCGCCGGGCGGCCCCTCCGGCGGCGGCGCGCCCGCGCCCGCCACGCGGATGCAGGGCCCGACGCGCACAACCCATGCTTCAGGCGGGGCCGCCCCTGCCGTGGCCGTGGCGCAGGGTGCGCCGATCACCTGCCAGAGCTTCGATCAGGTGGCCGAGCTGATCCGCGGCAAGCGCGACATGAAGCTGCTCTACGAGATCGAGACCTGCCTGCGCCTCGTCCGCTTCGCGCCGGGCCGGATCGAGTTCGAGCCGACCGCCGATGCCGCCCCCGACCTTGCCGCACGGCTGTCGCAGCGGCTGCAGGGCTGGACCGGGATGCGCTGGGGCGTGTCGGTGGTGAACACCGGCGGCGCGCCGACGCTTGCCGAGGAGCGCGACAAGGGGCGGCTTGCGGAAGAGGCGAAGGCGCTGGAAAACCCGCTGGTCATGTCGGTGCTGGCCGCCTTTCCGGGTGCGCGGATCTCCGAGATCCGCAAGCCGCAGGAACTGGCGGCGGTGGAGGCGCTGGCGGAAGTCGAGGATGAATGGGATCCCTTCGAGGATGGCTGAAAGGATGACGGTATGCTGAAAGGTTTGGGCGGGCTTGGCGACATGGCCAAGATGATGAAGGCCGCGCAGGGGCTGCAGGAGAAGATGGCGCAGCTGCAGGAGGATCTGGAGAAGATCACCGTGACCGGCGAATCCGGCGCGGGGCTGGTGAAGGCCACGGCGACGGCCAAGGGCGAGCTGACCGGGCTGGAGATCGACCCGTCGATCTTCGTCGCCTCCGAAAAGGAAGTCGTGGAGGATCTGATCCTTGCGGCGATCAAGGATGCGCAGCAGAAGGCCTCGGCGCGGGGCCAGGCCGAGATGGCCAAGCTGACCGACGGGATGGGCCTGCCGCCGGGCATGAACCTGCCGTTCTGACATGGCCGAAGCGCCGGGCGACATCGAGCAACTCATCGATCTGATGGCGCGTCTGCCGGGGCTCGGGCCCCGCTCGGCGCGGCGCGCGGTGCTTTTGATGCTGAAGAAACGGGGGGCCGTGATGGCCCCTCTGGCCACCGTCATGGCACAGGTTGCGGTCTCGGCGCGTGACTGCACCAGATGCGGGAATATCACCAACTCCGAGCTCTGCGAGATCTGCCGTGACGAGCGGCGGGCGACGGGCGAGCTCTGCGTGGTGGAGGATGTGGCCGACCTCTGGGCGCTGGAGCGCGGCGGCGCCTTCAAGGGCCGCTACCATGTGCTCGGCGGCACGCTTTCCGCGCTGGACGCGGTGGGGCCGGAGGAGCTGCGCATACCACAACTTGTGGATCGCGTGGCGGATGAGGGCATATCCGAGGTTATCCTCGCGCTCAACGCCACGGTGGACGGCCAGACCACCGCGCATTACATCGCCGATGTGCTGACCGCCTCGGGCGTGTCGCTGACCTCGCTTGCGCAGGGCGTGCCGATCGGGGGCGAGCTGGATTACCTCGACGACGGGACGATCGGCGCGGCGCTCAGAGCGCGGAAGCGGTTCTGAGCGGCGGGCCAGATGTAGATGTCTTGCGGTTTTATCGGGAATGCACAGGCGATGCACGGATGATGCACGGGCTGTGCAGATTGGGAGCGGTGTATGGAGGCCCCCGGGTGGCGTGGGGGGGGTGGGGTGAAACCCCACCCTACGATCGAAGCACGGCGGTGGTGGAGCGGGAGAAGCCCGGGCGCCGGCGGAATGGGGTACGCGGGGGTGACGCCAAAGTGAATGATGCGGTGCCGCCGGTGGGGCAGTGGGTGTGCAAGGGATGCACACGCTACTGGCGGGAAGGGGCAAAGAAAAAGCCCCGGGGGTCCGGGGCTCTGTCGTCGGAGTGACGATGACAGCGGCGCTCAGCGCTTGTCGTCCTCGTCCTCGTCTTCCTCGTCATCGCCATGCGGCAGGTTGAAGAAGCTGTCCGCGTCGGAGAAGTCGGCGGGCTTGGCCTCTTCCTCGGTGCGGCGGAACTGTTCCAGACCGGCGAGGCTGGAGGGGATGCGGGGCTCTTCGGACATGCCGAGCGACTGTTCGGTCGAGACCAGCTTGCGCCGCTCGTCATCGGTCATCACCGAGCCTTCGGCGGCCTTCTTGCGGGCGGCGGCCTGCACCGCGGAGTCGAGTTCGGACTGCTTGCAGAGGCCGAGCGCCACCGGGTCGATCGGGGTGATGGAGCCGATGTTCCAGTGGGTGCGCTCGCGGATCGACTGGATCGTCGGCTTGGTGGTGCCCACCAGCTTGCCGATGGCGCCATCGCTCAGCTC
This sequence comes from Cereibacter sp. Soil_C_27, assembly GCF_057657095.1. Classification (NCBI taxonomy): domain Bacteria; kingdom Pseudomonadati; phylum Pseudomonadota; class Alphaproteobacteria; order Rhodobacterales; family Paracoccaceae; genus Cereibacter; species Cereibacter sp. Soil_C_27. Next base: position 23,578 of record NZ_JBDGJD010000006.1, read on the forward strand.
GGGGTGGAACTTCACCAGCCAGAGGATCGCGGCCGGACGGTCCTGCCGCTTGGAGAGCGGGGTGTAGCGCGGACCGCGGCGCTTTTCCTCGCCCACGGCGGCGGCGTTGAACTTCAGCTTGAGCCGGTAGAGCGGGTCCTTCTGGCCCTTCTCGATCTCGATCGGATCGAGCTGGTTGTTGGCGACCGGGTCGAAGCCCTTCACGCCCGTGGCCACGTCGCCGTCGGCGATGCCCTGCACTTCCAGCTCGTGCATGCCGCAGAATTCGGCGACCTGTTTGAAGGTGAGCGTCGTGTTGTCGACCAGCCAGACGGCGGTTGCCTTGGACATCAGTGGCTTGTTCATCGGACGATCCTTTGCAAATCTCTCCCGTGCCGGGAAAACGGCTGCGGCGGTCGCCGCGTCTTCTCGTTTTCAGGGAAGTCAGCGGGCTGTATAATCTCGAATCCGGTCAAGGAAAAGCGAAAATGCGTTGGGTGATTGCGTGGCTGGGGCTCTGCGGGGCGGCACTTGCCGAGGGCGAGCAGGCCGGGGACTTCGATTACTACGTGCTGTCGCTGAGCTGGCAGCCGACCTGGTGCGCGCTGGAGGGGGCTGCGCGGGGGGCGGAGGAATGCACCTGGGGTCAGGGCTTCGTGCTGCACGGGCTCTGGCCGCAATACGAGCGGGGCTGGCCCTCCTACTGTGCGACGATGGAGCGCGACCCGCCGCGGCGGCAGACCGAGGCCATGGCCGACGTGATGGCGCCGGGGCTGGCGTGGCATCAGTGGAAGAAGCACGGGCGCTGCTCGGGCCTGCCCGCCGCCGATTATTTCGCGCTGATGCGGGAGGCGGCGGAGCGGGTGGCGGTGCCGGAGGTGTTCGACCGGCTGCGGCAGGATCTGGCGCTGCCCGCCAGCGTGGTGGAGGACGCCTTCCGCGAGGCCAACCCGGGGCTGCGGCGCGACGCGATCACCGTGACCTGCGAGGCGGGGCGGATCCAGGAAGCGCGGATCTGCCTGACGCCCGACCTCGACTTCCGCGACTGCGGCGCGGACGCGGTGCGCGACTGCCGGCTGACGGATGCGGTGATGGACGGGGTGCGGTAGGGCCGATGCTGTGCTCCCCGCCGGCGTCGGAGCCTCCGGCGGGGATATTTGAGGACAGAAAATGCCGGATCAGAGCTTGAGGACGATCTTGCCGATATGGTCCGAGCTCTCCATCCGGGCGTGCGCTTTTGCCGCGTCTTCCAGCGGATATTCGCTGTCGATCAGCGGGCGCAGCGCGCCGCGGGCGATCATCGGCCAGACGTGGGTCTCGAGCTCGGCGGCGTAGCGGGCCTTGGCGAGATCGCTCTGCGGGCGCAGGGTGGAGCCGGTGATGGTGAGGCGGCGCATCATCACCTCGGCGAAGTTCAGCTCCACCTTCGGTCCGGTGAGGAAGGCGATCTGCACGAGGCGGCCTTCCATCGCCAACGCCTTCACGTTGCGCGGCAGGTAGCTGCCGCCGACCATGTCGAGGATCAGGTCGGCCCCGCCCTCGGCCTTGAGGATCTCGACGAAATCCTCCTCGCGGTAGTTGATGGCGCGGTCGGCGCCGAGGCCGAGGCAGGCCTCGCATTTCCCGGCCGAGCCCGCGGTGGTGAAGACGCGGGCGCCGAGTGCCTTGGCGATCTGGATCGCCGTGGTGCCGATGCCGGAGGAGCCGCCGTGGACGAGGAAGCGCTCGCCCGCCTTCAGCCCGCCGCGCATCGCCATGTTGGACCAGACGGTGAAGCAGGTCTCGGGCAGGCAGGCGGCCTCGCGCAGGCCGAGGCCCTCGGGGATCGGCAGGGCGTGGGCGGCGTTGGTGACGACGTATTCCGCATAGCCGCCGCCGGGCAGCAGCGCACAGACCGCGTCGCCCACCGACCAGCGGCTGACGCCGGGGCCGATGGCAGCGACATGGCCGGAGCCTTCGAGACCGGGCAGCGGCGAGGCGCCGGGCGGCGGGGCATAGGCCCCGGCCCGCTGCAGCGCATCGGGGCGGTTCACCCCGGCATAGGCCAGCTTGATCAGGATCTGGCCATGCAGCGGCACCGGCAGCGGCAGGGTGGCGGGGCGCAACGCCTCCGGTCCGCCGGGCTCGGGGATGGCCATGGCGCGCATGTCTTCGGGCAGGGTCATTCGGGGACTTTCGGTAGGGAGAGGGGGATCAGCGACGGCTCTGGCCGGGCAGGTCGGCGGGCAGGTTCGGGGCCTTGATCCGGTCGATCAGCTTCATCGGGCCGGCGACCAGCGCCTTGACCAGCGGATTCTTGACGGCATCGGCCTTCAGCTTCTCGAAGCGCATCACGTTCTCGATGCGGCGGTCGAGGAACTCCCATGTCGCGAAATGGCCGGGGCTGTCGTCGCCCAGCCAGTAGAGCACGGTGGAGCCGTAGACCGCCGAGAGAGTGGCGCGCTTGGTGTACCAGTTCACGTCGCGCGAACTGTCGCCGAGGGCGGTCCAGATCCTGTCGGCAGTGCCCCAGATCGCGGCGGCGCCGTCGGCGGCATGCTGGGGCAGCGAGAACAGCGTCGAGCCGCGCCGCACCAGTTCCTTGTCCTCCACCGCCTCGAGCCGGAAGCGGATCAGCGCCGCGACCCGTTCGGAGTAGCGCATCATGCCGAGATTGGCATTCGCCGCCTTCTCCTGCATGGCCGCGTCGCCGCGGGCGTGATAGGCCAGCGCCAGATCGACGCCGCCGCGCGGGAACAGCGCCTTGGCCAGACCGGGGGCCACGCCCGAATCGCGCACGGCGGCGCGCAGGGTGGCCTCGGACCAGCCGTCGAAGGGCACATGCAGCAGCGCTGCGTCGAGAATGGCGTTTTTCGCCGTTTCCAGTCCGTCTTCCGCTTCCATTGCCGTCTCCTTTGCGGTTCGCGAGGTGGACAAGCCACCCCTTGCTCTGATATAGGCGCCCAGCCTGCACATTCGTGCAACTCTAACTTAGGAAGGTGGTGACAACCACATGCAGGTCAGCGTCCGCGATAACAACGTCGAACAGGCCCTTCGGGCCCTGAAGAAAAAGCTCCAGCGCGAAGGCGTGTTCCGCGAAATGAAGCTCAAGCAGCATTTCGAGAAACCCTCCGTCAAGCGCGCCCGTGAGCAAGCCGAAGCCGTCCGCCGTGCGCGCAAGCTCGCGCGCAAGAAGGCGCAACGCGAAGGCGGTCTCTGAGACGTCACGCGACACTGTGATGGAAAGGCCCCGGCCCGACCGTCATGCGAAGGGCCCCCGCGCGCGAGTGTCGGGGGTTTTTCATTGGGGGTGAGTCCCCGAGGACGGGAGACCTCGGCTGGCGCGGGCCCCCGGCAGCTTGTTCAGCGACAACCCCATGGGCGGGCGCGCCCTCGCAGACCCTCCGCTTCGTCCGCGCAGCGACCGCCCGTTGCACGGATCGTAGCCGTGGGCCCCTTCCCGCATCCGCTGCGTCACCCCGCCCCGGCCACAATCCGCCCCCCGGGTTGAAACCGATTGTCATGTGGGGTGTTATCTGCATAACCGACCCACGCCCTGCGACCCGCAGGCTAAGAGGATTTCGATGGCCGTAGACATGCTCTCCACCTTCGTGAAGCCGATGCACCGCGAGGGCTACAAGTTCGTGGCGATCTTCGCCGCGGTCACGCTCGTGCTCTTCCTGATCTGGGAGCCGCTCGGCTGGATCGGCGTCGGGCTGACGGTCTGGTGCTACTACTTCTTCCGCGATCCCGACCGGGTGACGCCGCTGCGCGAGGGGCTGATGATCAGCCCGGCGGATGGCGTCGTCTCGCTGATCGAGCAGGCTGTGCCGCCGGAGGAGCTGGGGCTGGGGCCGGAGCCGCGGATGCGGGTCTCGGTGTTCATGAACGTGTTCAACTGCCATGTGAACCGCGCGCCGGTGCCGGGGACGATCACCCGCATCGCCTATCGGCCGGGCAAGTTTCTCAACGCCTCGCTGGACAAGGCGAGCGTGGACAACGAGCGCAATGCGCTGGTGATCCGCATGGAGGACGGGCGCGACGTGGCGGTGGTGCAGATTGCCGGGCTGGTGGCGCGGCGTATCCTCTGCGAGACCACCGAGGGCGCGGCGATGCAGACCGGGCAGCGTTTCGGGATGATCCGCTTCGGCTCGCGCGTCGATGTCTATCTGCCGGAGGGGGTGAACCCGCTGGTCTGCCTCGGACAGGGGACGATCGCGGGCGAGACCGTGCTGGCCGATCTGGCCTCGACCGAGCCGCGCCGGCTCGGCATGGTGCGCTGAGCCATGCCGCGCGATCGCGAGAGAAGCATGCCGATCCTGCTCCTGCTGCCGAACCTGGTGACGATCACCGGGCTCTGCGCGGGGCTGACGGCGATCCGCTTCGTCATGGTGGGGCGGCTGGATTATGCCGCGATGCTGATCATCTTCGCCGCCGCCATCGACGGGCTGGACGGGCTGATCGCGCGGCGGCTGAACGCGCAGAGCACCTTCGGGGCCGAGCTCGACTCGCTCGCGGATTTCCTGAACTTCGGCGTGGTGCCGTCGCTGATGGTCTACCAATACGCGCTGGCGGGCACCTACACGACCAACTGGGTCTTCGTGCTGGTCTACACGATCTGCGCCTGTCTGCGGCTGGCGCGGTTCAACACCAATCGCGACACCCCTCCCCCGCCGGGCACCAAGCCGCATTTCGTCGGCGTGCCGGCGCCGGGCGGGGCGATGCTGGCGCTGCTGCCGCTGTTCATGTCGTTTCAGGACATCGCCGATTTCTCGGCGGCGCCGCTGGCCTATGGCATCTATCTAGCGCTGGTCGGCCTCTTGATGACCAGCCGCATCCCCACCATCTCGGCCAAGGCCATGCGTATCCCGCGCGACAAGACGGTTTTCGTGCTGATCGGCATGGCGATCGCCATCGGTCTGCTGGTCACGCGGTTCTGGCTGCTGATGGTGGTGGCGGGAACCGGATATGCGGTGGTCACGCTCTGGGCCATCGTGTCGTATCTCAGGGGAAAGCGTCCCTGACCTGCTAGAAGGAAGACCGGATGGAACTGGACGCCGTCAGCCGCAGCTACAAACGCTGGGCTCCGATCTACGACTTCAGCTTCGGCAAGGTGAGCGAGAGCCCGCGCCGGCAGACCGCCGCCCATGTCAACGCACGGGGCGGGCGGGTGCTAGAGGTCGGGGTCGGCACCGGCCTGTCGCTGCCGCTCTACGATCCGCAACTGGATGTGACCGGGATCGACTTCTCGCATGACATGCTGGCCAAGGCGCAGGAGAAGGTCGGCGCGCTGGGGCTGACCGCGGTGAAGGCCTTGCGCCAGATGGACGCCCGGGCGTTGGATTTCCCCGACGAGAGCTTCGATACGGTGGTGGCGATGTTCCTCGTCTCGGTGGTGCCCGAGCCGGAGAAGGTCGTCTCGGAAATGGCGCGGGTCTGCAAGGTGGGCGGCGAGGTGGTGATCGTGAACCATTTCGCCACCGAGAAGGGCCCGCTGGCGGCGGTGGAGAAGGCCTTCGCCCGGTTCGAGAACACACTGGGCTGGCATTCGGATTTCTCGATCGACCGGGTCAGCGGCGATCCGCGGCTGGAGGTGGTGCAGCGCCGCCCGCTCTCGCCCGGCGGTCTGTTCACCTTCCTGCGGTTCCAGCGCCGGGTCTGACCGGCGTCAGACCGGGATCGCCGTGGTCTTGAACACGGTGCGCAGCGCGAAGCTGGAGTGCATCTGCGCCACGCCCGGCAGGCGGGTCAGATACTGGCGGTGGATGCGGGCGAAATCCTCGGTGTCCTGCGCGACGATCTTCAGGAGATAATCCGCCGTCCCCGCCATCAGGTGACATTCGAGGATGTCCGGCACCCGGGCCACCTCGCGCTCGAAGGCTTCCAGAAGCTCGTCGGCCTGCCCCTGCAGGGTGATCTCGACAAAGACCGTGGTCGGACGGCCGAGGCTGCGCGGGTTCAAGAGCGCCACATAGCCCGCGATGATCCCCTCCTCCTCCAGCCGCTGCACCCTTCGGTGACAGGCCGAGGGCGACAGATGCACCTGTTCTGACAGCTCGGCGTTGGTGATGCGGCCCTGCCGTTGCAGAACGGTGAGGATCCGGCGGTCTGTCGCGTCGAGGTCCATTTTCGCGCAAGGTTCTTTCATGGGAGGGACGGTGCGCCGCAGAAGCTACTGCAGACCCCGCGTCGCGTCACGTCAGAAATCAAAGCATTGCCACGCCGCCCGCGCGAGACTGGGGCAAATGAACGCAGGGAGGGCGTAGCCATGAAGATCGGGTGTCCGAAGGAGATCAAGCCGCAGGAGTTTCGCGTGGGGCTGACGCCCCATGCCGCGCGGGAGGCGGTGGCCCATGGCCACGAGGTGCTGGTGGAGACCGGCGCCGGCGTGGGCTCCGGCTTTGCAGACGCGGATTACGAGGCGGCAGGCGCGCGGATCGCGGGTTCGGCGGAGGAGGTCTTTGCCGAGGCCGGGATGATCGTGAAGGTGAAGGAGCCGCAGGCGGTGGAGCGCAAGCGGCTGCGCGAGGGGCAGCTCATGTTCACCTATCTGCACCTCGCGCCCGACCCGGAGCAGACCCGCGACCTGCTGGCCTCGGGCGTCACCGCCATCGCCTACGAGACGGTGACAGACGACCGCGGCGGGCTGCCGCTCTTGGCGCCGATGTCGGAGGTCGCCGGGCGGCTGGCGCCGCAGGTCGGGGCCTGGACGCTGCAGAAGGCCAATGGCGGGCGCGGCGTTCTTTTGGGCGGTGTGCCGGGGGTCGGCCCGGCGAAGGTGGTGGTGATCGGCGGCGGGGTGGTGGGAACCCATGCGGGCCGGATCGCGGCGGGGATGGGGGCGGATGTCACCGTGCTCGACCGCTCGCTGCCGCGGCTGCGCTATCTCGACGATGTCTTCGGGCGCGCGTTCAAGTCGGTCTATGCCTCGGCGGGCAACACGGCAGAGCTGGTGGCCGAGGCCGATCTGGTGATCGGCGCGGTGCTGATCCCCGGGGCGGCGGCGCCGAAGCTGGTGAGCCGGGCGCAGCTGGCGACGATGAAGCCCGGTGCGGCCATCGTCGATGTGGCGATCGATCAGGGTGGGTGCTTCGAGACCTCGCATGCCACCACCCATCAGGACCCGATCTACGAGGTGGACGGCATCCTGCATTACTGCGTGGCCAACATGCCCGGCGCGGTGGCGCGGACCTCGACCATCGCGCTCGGCAATGCGACCATGCCCTTCCTGCTGGCGCTGGCCGACAAGGGCTGGCGCCGCGCCTGCGAGGAGGACCCGCATCTCCTGGCCGGGCTCAACACCCATGCCGGGCATCTGACCTATGCGGCAGTGGGCATCGCGCTGGGGATCGACGTGCTCTCGCCCCGGCTGGCGCTGAAGCAATAAGCGGGCGGCCCGTCCCTTTGGGGGACGGGCCTTCGGCTCAGGCGGCGCGGCTGCGCAAGAGGTCGCGGATCTCGGACAGCAGCTGCTCCTGCGTCGGGCCGGCGGGTTCGGCTGCGGCCTCGGCGGCGGTCTTGCGGACTGCCGAGTCCTTCACCCGGTTCACCACCTTCACGAGGAGGAACACCACCCAGGCGATGATCAGGAAGTTGATCACCGCGGTGATGAAGGCGCCATAGGCGAAGACCGGGGCCCCGGCGTCGCGCGCAGCGGCGAGGCTGGCAAACTCGCCGTCGCCGAGGTTGACGAAGAGGTTGGAGAAGTCGATCCCGCCGGTGATGATGCCGATGATCGGGTTGATAAGATCGGCCACCAGGCTCGAGACGATGGCGGTGAAGGCCGCGCCGATGATGATGCCCACGGCCATGTCCATGACATTGCCCTTGGCGATGAAGGATTTGAATTCGTTCAGCATTCCGCGATGATCCTCGTTGATGGCCCGTCGGGTTGCACCGGGGCCCTGCGCAGCGGCGCACAGCGCCTCTCTCAGTATGTCACAGGGATTCATGTTTTCTTACCGCAAATTGACCCTAGCTTGGCAGGGAATTCACAGGAGTTGCCCGATGACCTCCCTCGCCGATTTCCCGATCACCCGCCGTTGGCCGCCGCGCGACCCCAAGGCGATCCAGCTCTATTCGCTGCCGACGCCGAACGGGGTGAAGATCTCGATCGCGCTGGAGGAGATGGGGCTGCCCTACGACGCGCATCTGGTCAGCTTCGAGACCCAGGACCAGATGACCCCGGAGTTCCTGTCGCTGAACCCCAACAACAAGATCCCGGCGATCCTCGACCCCGAGGGACCGAATGGCGCGCCACTCGGCCTGTTCGAGAGCGGGGCGATCCTGATCTATCTGGCGGAGAAGAGCGGCAAGCTGCTGCCGGAGGCGAACCGCTACGAGGTGCTGCAGTGGCTGATGTTCCAGATGGGCGGCGTCGGGCCGATGTTCGGCCAGCTCGGCTATTTCCATGCCTATGCCGGCAAGGAGATCGAGGACCCGCGCCCGAAGGAGCGCTACCGCGCCGAGGTGGAACGGCTGCTGAAGGTGCTGGACGGCGCGCTTGAGGGGCGCGACTGGATCGCGGGGGAGTATTCCATCGCCGACATCGCCCTTTGCCCCTGGCTGCGCGGGCTCGGCGTCTTCTACAAGGCCAATGACATGGTGGGCTTCGACGCGCTGAAGAACGTGCCCGCGTATCTCGAGCGCTTCCTCGCCCGCCCGGCCGTGCAGCGCGGGCTGGAGCAACCGCCGCGCTGAGGGGGAGCCGCCCTCAGGGGCATCGAGCCCCTTCGGGCGGCATTGCCATGGACCGGAGGCCCGACGTGGTGCGGAGCGGATGCGGTTCTTCCCTGCGGAAATACCCCCCGCGGAGTGTCCGCGGTCGGCTGCGGGCGCCTCCGGCGGCAGTATTTCAGCCAAGACGAAACCATGGCGAACCGCGACCGGCTTCCGCCTTCCATGGCAATGCCGCTGGCGGGGGCTCGATGCCCCCGGCGGCGGCTCCCGGTTTGCGAGGGCCCCTGTCAGGGCCGGGGGGCGGCGGCGCGGGTCAGGCGGTCGTTGATGGCGCGGCCGAGACCGTGCTGCGGGATCGGCGCCATGGCGATGCGCCCGCCCGGCCCGGCGCGGCGGTCGGCCTCGCGCAGCATGTGGAACAGGTTCGCTGCCGCCTCGATCAGATCGCCCGAAGGCGAGAGAGAGAGCGGCGCCGCGACCGGGCCGAAGCCGATCAGCACCTCGCCCGGGTGCTTGCGCAGCGCGTCGAGACGCAGGCTGGCGGCCGGGGCGTAATGCGAGGCGAGCTGGCCCGGGGCGCTCGGCTTCTCGGCACTGCCGCCGCTGGCGACGGGTTGGCCGAGGCAGGCCTCGATCGCCTCCAGCGGCAGGCCGCCGGGGCGCAGCAGCGTGGGCGGTTCGAGCGCGAGGATGGTGGATTCCACCCCCACCGCGCAGGGGCCGCCGTCGAGCACCGCCTCGATCCGGCCCGAGAGCCCGTCGAGCACATGGGCGGCGCGGGTCGGGCTGATCCGGCCAGAGGGATTGGCCGAGGGCGCGGCGAGCGGGCCGCCGAAGGCGCGCAGGAGATCGCGGGCCAAGGGATGCGCCGGTATGCGGATCGCCACGGTGTCGAGCCCTGCCGTGACCAGCGGCGAGATGCCGGCGCCGCGCAGTGGCAACACCAGCGTCAGCGGGCCGGGCCAGAAGGCCTCGGCCAGACGCTCGGCCTCGGGGCCGATCTCGGCATAGGCGCGGGCGGCGGCAAGGTCGGGGAGATGCACGATCAGCGGGTTGAACTGCGGCCGGTTCTTGGCGTCGAAGATCCGCGCCACCGCCCGGTCGGAACGGGCGTCGCCGCCGAGGCCGTAGACGGTCTCGGTCGGAAAGGCGACAAGACCGCCCTCCTGCAGCAGGCGGGCCGCCTCGGCGATGCCATCCGGCGTGGCTGTGAGGGTCCGGGTTTCGGGCATGGGCGTGACGCAGCGTTGAGCTTGAGGAGAAGGGCGCTTAGGATAGGCTTTCCGCCGACATACGTGGGCTTGGCGCGAATGCCAAGCCGCGCCTGCAGGAGAAGACCGATGCCCTATCGCGCCCCGCTCGCCGATTTCCGTTTCCTTCTGGCCGAGGTGGTGGGCTTCGCACAGGTCGCCGCGACCGAGCGTTTTGCCGAGGCGACGCCGGAGACGGTGGAGGCGGTGCTGGGCGAGGCGGGCAAGCTCTGCGAGGAGGTGCTGGCGCCCTTGCAGCGGTCGGGCGACATCCATCCGGCGCGGCTGGAGAACGGGGTGGTGCGCACCTCGCCGGGCTTTGCCGAGGGCTACCGCGCCATCGTCGAGGGCGGCTGGGTGTCGATCGCCGCCAGCCCCGACCATGGCGGCATGGGGCTGCCGATGACGGTGACGACGGCGGTGAACGAGATGATGGCCTCGGCCTGCCTGTCGCTGCAGCTCAATCCGCTGATGACCCAAGGACAGATCGAGGCGCTGGAGCATCACGCCTCGGACGACCTGAAGGCGCTCTATCTGCCGAAGCTGGTGAGCGGCGAGTGGTGCGGCACGATGAACCTGACCGAGCCGCAGGCGGGGTCGGATGTGGGCGCCCTGCGGACGCGGGCCGAGCCGCTGGGCGACGGCAGCTATGCGGTGACCGGGCAGAAGATCTACATCAGCTGGGCCGACAACGATTTCACCGGCAATGTCTGCCATCTGGTGCTGGCGCGGCTGCCCGATGGCGCGGCGGGGACCAAGGGGATCAGCCTGTTCCTGGTGCCGAAGTTCCTGCCGGATGCCGAGGGCAATCCGGGCAAGCGCAACAGCCTGAGCGTGGTCAGTCTGGAGCACAAGATGGGGCTGCACGGCTCGCCCACCGCCGTCATGGAGTATGACGGCGCGGTGGGCTGGCTGGTGGGCGCACCGCACCGCGGGATGGCGGCGATGTTCACCATGATGAACAACGCCCGGCTCGGGGTCGGGGTGCAGGGCATCGGCGTGGCCGAGGCGGCGACGCAGGCGGCGCTCGGCTATGCGCTGGAGCGGCGGCAGGGCGGGGCCGGGACGATCATCGACCATGCCGACGTGCGGCGGATGCTGGCGGTGATGAAGGCCGAGACCTTCTCGGCCCGGGCCATTGCGCTGGCCTGCGCGGTAGCCATCGACATGGCGCGGGCCACGGGCTCGGCCGAGTGGCAGGCACGGGCGGCGCTGCTGACGCCGATCGCCAAGGCCTATGGCACAGCGATGGGGGTGGAGGTCGCCGATCTGGGGGTGCAGGTGCATGGTGGCACCGGCTTCATCGAGGCGACCGGGGCGGCGCAATATCTGCGCGACGTGCGGGTGACGGCGATCTACGAGGGCACCAACGGGATTCAGGCGATGGATCTGGTGGGGCGCAAGATGATGGATGGCGGCGAGGCGGCCTTCCGGCTGCTGCAGGAAGTGCAGGACGCCGCCGAGGTGGCGCGGCACCGGTTGCCGGATCTGGCGGGCGATGTCTGGAATGCGGCGGAAGCCCTGTGGGAGGCGACCGAGGCGCTGGTGGCGCAGGGGGCAACCGACCGCAATGCCGGGGCGGTGCCCTACCTGCGCGCCTTTGCCCGGGTGCTCGGGGCGCACTACCATCTGACGGCGGCACTGGCTGACCCGTCGCGGCTGGCCTTGGCGCGGGTGGCGATCCGGCGGCTGCTGCCGGAGCATGCGGCGCTTCTGGCGCAGGTGCGCGAGGGGGCCGAGGGGCTGTTCGCGCTGAGCGCCGAGGATCTGGCGGCGTGACCGCGCCGATCCGCAGCCCGTTCGAACTCGCGCCCGACGAGGGGGCAGCGACCGAGGTGGCCGAAGGTGTGCTGTGGCTGCGGTTGCCGCTGCCGATGCAGCTCGATCATGTGAATGTCTTCGCGCTCGACGATGGCGACGGCTGGACGCTGGTCGATACCGGCTTCGACAGCCGGCGCGGGCGGGCGATCTGGCAGCGGCTGCTGGCAGGGCCTCTGGGCGGCAGGCCGGTGAAGCGGGTGATCGTCACGCATTACCATCCCGACCACATCGGCCTCGCCGGCTGGTTTCAGGCGCAGGGCGCCGAGCTGGTGACGACGCGGACCTCGTGGCTCTACGCCCGGATGCTGGTGCTGGATCAGCATGCGGTGCCGGGGCCGGAGACGCTGGCCTTCTGGCGCGCGGCGGGGATGCCGGGGCCGATGCTGGCCGAGCGGGCGCTGGCGCGACCCTTCAACTTTGCCGATGTGGTGGCCCCCCTGCCCCTCGGCTTTACTCGGATCACCGAGGGCGACGTGGTCAAGACGGGCGGTCGCAGATGGGTGGTGCGGATCGGCCATGGCCATGCGCCGGAGCATGCGACGCTCTGGAGCCTGGATGACGGGCTGGTGCTGGGGGGCGATCAGCTGCTGCCCTCGATCTCGGCCAATATCGGGGTCTATGCCTCGGAGCCGGAGGCGGATCCGCTGCGGGACTGGCTGACCTCCTGCGAGGGGTTCAAGCCCTTTGCCGAGGGCGGGCAGCTGATCCTGCCCGGGCACAAGCTGCCCTTCACCGGGCTGCCGGTGCGGCTGGAGCAGATGATCGACAACCATCTAGGCGCTCTGGAGCGGCTCCGGGCGCATCTGCGCGAGCCGCGGACGGCGGTGCAATGCTTCGTGCCGCTGTTCCGGCGCGAACTGACCGGCGACGCCTATGGCATGGGGCTGGTCGAGGCGGTGGCGCATCTGAACTATCTGTGGCACCGCGGCGAGGTCCGGCGCGTTGAGGCTGCGGACGGGTCGTGGCACTGGCAGCTCGCCTGAGGGCAGAGCTGCAACGGCACCAGAAAACGAGGGCCGCGGGGCGTCGCCAGCGCGTGACAGGGCAGGATGAATCAGCTAATGGCAAGCACAGCAAAGAATAAGGGAACCGAACCGATGGCCGATCACTCGCACGACACGCATGACCACGTTGTCGGAACGATGGACATCTCGCAGCACGAGAAGACCTTCGCGGGCTTCATCCGCATGGTGACCTGGGGCGCCGGGATCTGCATCGCGATCCTCGTCTTCATGGCCCTCGTGAACGTCTGACCCTCCTTACAGCCACCTGACCGACGCGCCACGCAAAGGATGCCTCATGCGTAATCTCTTCCTGTGTCTGGCGCTGATCGTCCTGACCGCCTGCGGCGCCGCCGAGCCGAAATGGGCGCCCGATGCCGATGTGGCGCGGGCGACTTATGTGCATGACGGCCCGCCCTCGATCACGCTGTTCACCGTCACCAGCACCACCAACGGCAGCGGCGCGCATTCGGGGCTGCTGATCAACGGCTCGCAACGGGTGATGTTCGACCCGGCGGGCACCTGGATGCACCCCGGTCTGCCCGAACGCAACGACGTGCATTTCGGGCTGACGCCGAAGATGGTGAACTTCTACATCGACTACCACGCCCGCGAGACCTTCGACGTGCATGAGCAGACGGTCATCGTCTCGCCGCAGGTGGCCGAGCTGGTGATGCAGCGGGCGATGGGCTATGGCGCGGTGCCGAAGGCCAATTGCGCGCGCAGCATCTCGAGCATCCTGAGTGACGTGCCGGGCTTCGAGTCGCTGCCGACGACCTATTTCCCCAACAAGCTGATGCGCGCCTTCGCCAAGCTGCCTGGCGTCACCCAGCGCACGATCACCGACACCGATGCCGACAACAACCACGGCGTGCTGCTGGTGCAGGCCGGCGATCCGCGGCTGAACTACTGATCAGAGGAGCAGCGGCGTGAGATAGAGCGCCGCCGCCCCGAAACAGATCGCCGCCAGCACATTGCGGGTGAGAACGCCTGCCGCCAGCGTGACGAGCGCGGCGGTCAGGCGGGCGGGATCGGTTTCGCCTCCCGTCGCCGCGGGCCAGAGCACCAGCGGCGCCACCAGCCCCGGCATCACCGCGACCGGCGTGTAGCGCAGGAGGCGCAGCGCCCAGCCCGGCATCTGGCGGCTGCCGATCATCCCGAGGAACGAGAATCGCAACAGGAAGGTGCCGAGCCCGAGGGCGATCATCACCGTCCAGATCTGGGCCGTGTCTTCGATCATCGCGCGAGTCTCCGTTCGGTCCAGATCTCGACCTGCGCGCCGGTAACCATGGCGGCGACGGCGGCGATCAGCAGGCCGGTGTTGTAGGGCAGAAAGGCCAGCGCCAGCGTCACCGCGATGGAGACGAAGGCGGCGGCGATATGGGCGGGCGTGCGAAGCAGCGGCGCGATCATCGCGAGAAAGGTGATCGGCAGGGCGAAATCGAGCGCGAATTCCGGCGGAATGGCAGTGCCGACCACCGCGCCGAGATAGGTCGCGACATACCAGAGCGGGCAGATCGGCGTGACGGTGCCGAAGAAGAAGGCGATCTTCTGCGGCAGCGGCATGGCGGGCTCGCGCTCGAACTGCATGGAGCTTGCGGCGAAGGTCTGGTCGACGAGGCAATAGGCCATCAGCGCCCGCATGCCCGTCGGCGCCTGGCCCAGATGCGGCGTCAGCGCGGCGGAATACATCGCCATGCGCAGGTTCACCGCCAGAGCCGTGGCCAAAACGATCAGCGTCGGCGCGTCATCGGCCATCATCTGCAGCGCGGCGAATTGCGCCGCCCCGGCGATGACCATGATCGAGAAGCCCATCACCTCGGCGAGGTTCAGCCCCGCTTCGGTGCCGACCACACCGAAGAGCATGCCGAAGGGCACGATCACCAGCGCGAAGGGAGCGGAGGCGAGGCAGCCGCGCAGGAAGGCGGAGCGGCGTTGCGTCATGGGCGGGGACCTCGGGCTTTGCGTGGCGCCCGGGCTTTACGGCCCGGCCTGCAGGGCTTAGGCAATCTCACCTGACGATGCAATCGTCGGGCGAGACAGGGCCGGTGGGCAGGAGGCGCAGGGTGCGGATTTTCGGCGTGATCCTTGCGGGCGGGGAAGGCAGGCGGATGGGTGGCACCGACAAGGCGCTGCTGAGCATCGGTGGGCGGCCGCTGCTCGCGCATGTCCGCGACCGGCTGGAGCCGCAGGTGGAGGCGCTGGCGCTGAGTGCCAATGGCGATGCCGCACGTTTTGCGGGCTTCGGCCTGCCGGTGCTGGCCGATGCCACGCCGCAGGGGCCGTTGTCGGGCGTGCTGGCGGCGCTCGACTGGGCTGCGGCACAAGGCGCGGATGCCGTGGTCAGCGCCTCGGTGGACACGCCCTTCCTGCCCGGCGACCTCGTGCCTCAGCTGTGGTTGGCGGGTGATGGCGGGATGGCGGTGGCGGAGTGTGACGGGCGGCTGCATCCGACCTGTGCGCTCTGGCCGGTCAGCCTGCGCGACGATCTGCGCGGCTGGCTCGCCTCGGGCGAAGCGAAGGTCATGGGCTTTGCCGCGCGGCATGGGGCCGCACGGGCTGGCTTTTCCGACCCGACCGGCTTCATGAACCTGAACACGCCGGAAGACGTTGCGGCAGCGGAGGCGGCACTGAGGGCATGAAGGTCTACGGCATCATCGGCTGGAAGAATTCGGGCAAGACGGGGTTGATGGAGCGGCTGGTGGCCGAGATCACCGGGCGCGGCTTCACCGTCTCGACGGTGAAGCATGTGCATCACGACGTCGATCTGGACCAGCCCGGCAAGGACAGCTACCGCCACCGCGCGGCGGGGGCCTCGGAGGTAATGCTGGCCTCGGCGCATCGCTTTGCGCTGATGCGCGAGCATCGCGGGCCGGAGCCGGAGCTGACGGCGGTTCTGGCGCGGATGGCCCCGGTCGATCTGGTGCTGGTCGAGGGCTACAAGCGCGACGCCCACCCCAAGATCGAGGTGTTCCGCGAGGAGACCGGGCAATCGCTGATCCAGCCCGGCGATCCGCTGGTGCGGGCGGTGGCGACCGACCTGCCGCTGGAACTGCCGGTGCCGGTACTGGACCTGAACGACACGGGCGCGGTGGCCGATTTCATCCTGACCGAGACCGGGCTGGCGGGCAGCGGCTTCGATACGGTGGTGGTGGTGGACTGGTCGGGGGCGGCGACACCCTCGCCGCGCAGGCCGTCGGCGGATGCGATCTGGATCGGGGTGGCCGGGGTCACCGGCGAGACGGTCAGCTATCACCGCACCCGTGCCGATGCGGAGGCGCATCTGAACGACCTCTTCGCGCTGGAGGCGGCGGCGGGGCGGCGGGTGCTGGCGGGCTTCGACTTCCCTCTGGGCTATCCCGAGGGCTTCGCCCGGCGCCTGACCGGCGAGGCGAGCGCGCTGGCGCTGTGGGACTGGCTGGCGGCGCGGATCGAGGATGCGCCCGACAATGGCAACAACCGGTTCGAGGTCGCCAGCGATATCAACGCGGGCTTCCCGGTGCAGGGGCCGTTCTGGGGACGGCCCGCCGGTCAGCCGCTGGCGCATCTGCCCGAGCGCAGGCTCTGCGACCATGACGTGCTGGGGCTGGCCGAGCGGCGGCGGGTGGAGCGGACGGTGCCGCGGGCGCAATCGGTGTGGAAGCTCTACACCACCGGCTCGGTCGGCTCGCAGGCGCTCATGGGCCTGCCGGTGCTGGCGCGGCTGCGGCAGCGCTTCGGCGCGAGTGTCTGGCCGTTCGAGCCGGCGACCGGGCCTCTGGTGCTGGCCGAGATCTACCCCTCGCTGCTCGCCCCGCAGGTCGCGGCCTCGGGCGACGAGATCAAGGACCGGGCGCAGGTGCGGCTTCTGGCGCGGGCGCTCTACCGGCTGGGGCGGGCGGGGGAGCTGGGGCAGCTGCTCGACGCCGTGCCCGACTGGCCGGGACGGTCCGAGGAGGGCTGGATCCTCGGCGCGGGTCAGGCCGATCTGCTGCGGCAGGCGCTGTCGTGAAGGTCTCGCTGCAGATGGGGCTGGAGCCCGAGCAGCGCGAGGCGGCCGCGCGGCTCTACTGGCAGGCCTTCGGCGGCAAGCTGGAGCGGGTGATGGGGCCGGAGCCGCTGGCGCTGCAGTTTCTGGCGCGGGTGATCCGCGACGACCATGCGATCGCCGCGGTGAACGAGGCGGGTGCGCTGGTCGGTCTCGCCGGGTTCAAGACACCGGGGGGCGCCTTTGCCGCGGGGGGCATCGCCGACATGCAGGCGGTCTATGGCCTTTACGGCGGCACATGGCGCGCCCTGCTGCTGCGGCTGCTGCACGGCGACACCGACAACGACCGCTTCCTGCTCGACGGCATCTGCGTCGCGCGCGAGATGCGCGGGCGCGGCATCGGCTCGGCGCTGCTGCGCGAGATCTGCGGCGAGGCGGTGCGGCGCGGCTATCGCGCGGTGCGGCTCGACGTGATCGACAGCAACTGGCGGGCGCAGGCGCTGTATCGCCGGCTCGGCTTCGTCGCGGTGCAGAGCCATGGCATCGGCCTGTTGCGGCTGGTCTTCGGCTTTTCCAGCGCCATCACCATGGTCCGCCCGGTCTGAGCTACCAGAGCGTCGCGGGACCGCGGGTCTTCCAGTTGCGATCATAGGCCGCGCCGTCGAAGCTGCCATCCGTCGCGTCGCGCAGCATGTCGCCCGCGGTGGGCAGGCCCTGCGACTGGTCGCCCGAGGTCCAGAGCTCGGCGCGGACGATGGCGCGGGCGCATTGCGAATAG
The DNA here is from genome assembly GCF_057657095.1 of Cereibacter sp. Soil_C_27. NCBI lineage: Bacteria > Pseudomonadati > Pseudomonadota > Alphaproteobacteria > Rhodobacterales > Paracoccaceae > Cereibacter > Cereibacter sp. Soil_C_27. The sequence goes on from NZ_JBDGJD010000006.1 coordinate 41,032, forward strand.
ACCTCGGCCACATCGACGACGATCACCGTGCGCGGCAGCTTGCCGTCGCGCTCGAAGCGGCGGCGCAGCCCCTCGTAGGCGGTGAGCCGGGCGGTGCCGTTCACCCGCAGCGCGTTCTTGGCACCGGCGATCAGGAAGATCAGGCTGACCCGCCCGTCGCGGACGATGTTGCGCAGGCTGTCGATCCGGTCATTGCCGCGCCAGTCCGGCAAGGCCAGCGTGCCGGCGTCGAGGATGGTCGCCACCGGCCCCTCGTCGCCGCGCGGGCTGCCGTCGGTGCCCTCGGGGCCGACCGTGGTCAGGATGCAGAAGCGGCTGCGGGCGAGGAAGGCGGCATAGGCATCGGTCAGCCGCGGCGTGACCTTCAGCATCGCAGGCTCCGAGGGGGTGCCGTAGAGCGCGTGCAGATCGTCGAGGGTGTCGATGAAGTCCATGGCGGTCTCGGCTGGTCAGAGGGTGGTGGCGGCGGCCTTGGCCTCGGCCAGAAGCCGGTCCGAGGCGGTTTCGATCTCCAGCTCCAGCCGGGCCATGAAGACCTTCAGCGGCACGCCGGGCGGGATCGGCTCGAGGAACTCGATGATCGCGTTGCCGGGGCGGCGGTAGAAGCCGTGGCGCGGCCAGAAGAAGCCGACATTGGTGGCAACCGGGATGCAGGGCTGGTCGAGCTGCGAGTAGATCAGCGCGGTGCCGACCTTGTAGGGCAGCTTCGCCTCGGGGGCGACGCGGGTGCCCTGCGGGTAGATCACCAGTTGGCCCGGGCGCTGCTCTCCGCGGTCGACATCGGACAGCATCTTCTTGATCGCGGCACCGCGACGGCCCCGGTCCACCGGGACGCAGCCGATGCGCATGGCGTGCCAGCCCATCAGCGGGATCCAGGCCAGCTCCTTCTTCATGATGAAGCGGGGAGTGTCGAGGATGGCGAAGAGCAGCAGGCTGTCGAGGAATGACTGGTGCTTGGAGGCGATCAGCGCCGCGCCGGTCGGGACCGGGCCGCGCACCTCGGTGTGCAGGCCCAGCATCCAGCGGGCCGAGAAGCGGATCCAGTTGGAGTATATCCGCATCCAGGCGAAGGAGGCGCGGCGGGTGAAGAACGCGGCGGGCGTGAACAGCAGCGCGATGGTGATGATGGTGACATACATCTGCGCGATGAACAGCACCGACAGGATCCATTGCAGGGCGTGGCGCATCAGGTCAGCTCTTTGAGTTTGGTGAAGGCGGCAAGGCGCGTGGCGAAGAAGGCGACCAGCGCGGCGAGAGGCGGCAGCAGCAGCGGCAGGAACCAGCCCGCTCCCTGAAAGCCGAGCCCGGTGAGAAAGCCGCCCGCCGCATCGGCGGAGGGCAGGAAGGCGATGCCGAGCGTTCCGGCCACCGTCCCCACCGCCGCCCCGGTCAGCGCGCGCAGGGTGAAGCGGCGGACGAAGGCGCGGGCGATGTAGGTGTCGCGTGCGCCCACGAGGCGCAGCACGCGGATCACCTGCGCATTGGCGGCAAGGGCTGCATTGGCGGCAAGGGTGATCATCGCCCCCATGGTGGCGAGGATCAGCAGCATCGACACGGCCCCCAGCAGGCGCAGGCGGCTCGCAGCGGTGGCCAGGGGCTGACGCCAGCGGGTGTGGTCGTCGAGCAGCGCGCCGGGCGCCTCGGCGGCGAGGCGCTGGCGAAGGCCCTCGGCGTCATAGCCGTCGCCGGTCTCGGTCAGTTCCACCAGCCGCGGCACCGGCAGGGTGTCGAGCGGCAGGTCGGGGCCGAACCACGGCTCCAGCAAGGCGCGCTGCTCCTCGTCGGTCAGGGCGCGGGCCGAGGCGATGCCGGGCGTCGTCGCCAGCAGGTCGAGCACTGCCTGCGTCTGCGCCGCCTGCTGATCGGGCGGAGCCGAGATGCGGATGGTCGCGGTGCGGGCCAGCGCCTCGGACCAGCGGTCGGCAAGGCGACCGGAGGCGAGCGAGAGGGCCAGCGCGAAGACGGCGAGGAAGGTCATCGCTCCGGCGGTGAAGCTGGTGAGCCAGGCGGTGTGACCCGAGGGCGGCACGACGCGGGCGGCGTGGCGGTCGGGGGTGGTGAGATCGGCGAGGATGTCGCGGAAGGTCACAAGTCGGCCCCCGCAAGCTGGATGCGCCGGTTCTTGATCCTCAGAACCCGCGCCGCAACCTGCTGCTTGGCAGTGCGGATCAGGTTCAGGTCATGGGTGGCGATCAGGATGGTCTTGCCCATCCGGTTCAGCTCGACCAGCAGCGTCAGAAGCCGCAGCGACATCTCCCAGTCGAGGTTGCCGGTGGGCTCGTCGGCCAGCACCACATCGGGCGAGGTGATGACGGCGCGGGCCACCGCCGCGCGTTGCCGCTCGCCCCCCGAGAGCGAGGGCGGCAGGGCATCGGCCAGATGGCCGAGCCCGACCCAGGTCAGCAGATCGGTTAGATCCTGCGCGCCCGTGTCACGGCCCGAAACCGCCAAGGGCAGGGTAACATTGGCGGCAAGCGGCAGATGGTCGAGAAACTGGCAATCCTGATGAACGACCCCTACCCGTCTGCGCATCCGCGCCACCTCGTCGCGGTCGAGGCTGCGCACCTCGCGGTCGAAGATCATCGCATGGCCCGCCGTGGGCAGAAGCTCGGCGTAGCAGAGCTTGAGGAAGGTGGATTTGCCTGCCCCCGAAGGGCCGGTGAGGAAGTGGAACGATCCCGGCGTGAGGCGCAGCGTCACCTCGGTGAGAAGCTCGGCCCCGCCGTAACTGTAGGCAACATTCTCGAAGGCGATCACACGGTGTCTCCGTTCCGGGCGGGTGGTGTGCGTTTCATGTCACGCGCGGCGGAGACTATCCGGCAGAACCAGCGTTTCCAACCGCTTCTCCGCGCCCGCGAGCCGCAAAGGCTTGGAGAACAGCGGTATCATTGCTACAAGATGACGCAAAGACTTCAGTGATGAGGGCGGGGACAAAAGGTATGCGGCTTATTTGCCCGAATTGCGACGCTCAATACGAGGTCGGCGACGATGCTATCCCCCCCAGCGGTCGCGACGTGCAATGCTCGAATTGCGGGCATGGCTGGTTCCAGATGCCGAACATGAACGCCGGAGAAGAAACCGATTTCGGCTCGCCCGAGGTGCTGGGCCATCACGCCGCGTCCCGCCCGCGCGAGGTCGTGGCGGAGCCTTCCGCCGTGGAGCCCGAGGTGGCGGAACCTGCCGCGCCGGAGCCCTCCCCTGCCCCGGTCATGGTGGAGATGCCGGAGCCCGCAGCGACGCCCGCCGCGGAACCCGACGAGGAGGAGGAGGGCGAGCCTGCCACCCCGCCGCCGCCGCCGCGCCGCAGTCTGGACGAGAGCCTGCTGGCCGTCCTGCGCGAGGAAGCCGCGCTCGAGGCGACCCAGCGCAAGGCCGAGACTGCGCGCCCGATCGAGACCCAGCCCGATCTCGGCCTGTCAGAGCCCGAGCCGCGTCCGCGCCCGGCGCTGCGGTCGGTGACCGCCACGCCCGAGCCGGAGGCCGAGGAGACCGAAGCCGCGGCGGAGAGCGAACCGGCAAAGGCGGGCCGCAGCCGCGACCTGCTGCCCGATATCGAAGAGATCAACTCCACGCTCCGCGCCAGCAACGAGCGGCGGACCGAGACCGAAGACCTGCCCGCGCCGGCGGAAGAGCAGCGCGGCGGCTTCCGCACCGGGTTCTTCCTGATGCTGGCGGTGGCGGCGGGGCTGGCGGCAGCTTATGTGATGGCGCCCAAGATTGCCGATCAGATCCCGGCCAGCGCGTCCGCGATGCAGGCCTATGTCGCCAAGGTGGATCAGGGGCGGGTCTGGCTCGACGGGCTGATGCGCTCAGCAATCAGCGCGCTGCAGGGACTGCAGGGCTGAGGCTGACGGCCTGAGACGGCGGTGGAAGCTTCCACCCGGTTCGGGGCGTGGCTGGGCGGAAGCGATCAGCGTGCAGGGCTGATCCCTACAGTCCAGAACAACTCCCACAACCCCCGAAGATCGTCGCTGTCGACACCCGGGCGTCCCCGGTCGGGTGGGCGATGCGATCCCCCGCAGGGCCGGGACGCGCGGCCTAGAACAGCTCCAACAGCCGCCTCAGATAGTCGCGTTCGGTCTCGGGGCGGGCCTGTTCGCCCGAGCGGCGGCGGATCTCGTCCAAGAGATCCTGCGCCCGGCGATAGACGTCCTCGCCCTGCAGCAGGTTGCGGTCGGAGCCGATGCGGCCGGAGTCGCCCGGCTCGCGGCCCAGCGGATCGCGCTGGCTGTTGGGATCGGCGCGACCGAAGGCCTCGCCCTGCGAGGTGCCGTCCTGCTGGTTCTGGCGCTCCTCGGCCATGGCCTCGCCCAGATCGCGCATGCCCTCGCGCATCGCTTCCATTGCCTCGGCCTGTCGGTCGAGCGCGCCGGGCAGGTCGCCGTCGCGCAGCGCGCGTTCGGCCTCTTCCATCGCCCGGCCCGCCTCGTCAAGCGACTGCCGCCCGGCCTCGCCCCGCTCCGACCCTTCGCCGGGCAGGCCGTTCAGCCCGTTCAGACGGTCGCGCAGTTCCTGCTGGCGCTCGGCGAGGCTCTGGCCGCCCTGCCCCGGCTGCTGACCCTGCTGGCCCTGACCTTGCTGACCCTCGCCCGGCTGACCGGGTTGGCCCGGTTGCCCCGGCTGGCCCTGACCGGGCTGGCGGTTCTGCAGGTCGTTGAAGGCGTCGTCGGACAGCCCCTGCTGGTCGCGCAGCGTCTCGGCCAGATCGCGCATGGCCTGACTGCCTTCGCCCTGCCCCTGCCCCTGCCCCTGGCCCTGCGCCACCTGCATGTTCTCCATCAGCTGGCGCATCATCTCCATCAGCTCGGCGGCCTCCGCCATCTTGCCCTCCTCCATCAGCTGCTGGAGCTTGTCGAGCATCTCCTGCAACTGGTCGGAGGACATCTCCATCGTCTGCTGGTTCTCGGCCTGCTGCTGGTCGGGATTGCGCTGCGCCTCTTCGGCCAGCTCCTTCATGTAATTGTCCAGCGCCTGCCGCATCTCGTCCATGAGCTGCTGGATCTCGTCCTCGGAGGCGCCGTTGCGGATCGCCTCGTCGAGCCGGTCCTGCGCGCGGCGCAGCGCCTCGAGCGCGGAGGCCAGATCGCCCTCCTCGACCATCAGCGCGATTTCCCAGAGCTGTTCGGCCATCTCGTCGCGCGCCTCGGGGGCGAGGGTCGTGGCCTCGGCCTCCAGACGGCGCAGGATGACGCGGGTGCGCAGGTAGGCGCGCTCGTTGCGGAACAGGCCCTCGGGCTTGTAGGTGACGGCCTTGAGCAGCATCACCGTTTCGGGGGCATTGCCGCGCGCCCAGAGCAGGTCGCGCCGCATCTCGATCAACGCGGCGGCGAGCGGGTCGAAGAAGCGCTTGCCGGGCAGCACGACGTTCAGCGGCCCGGTGGTGCCGGTCTGGCCGGCGGCGTCGCTGGCCGAGAGGGTGATGGTGACGGGCAGGTTGGCGAAAGGGTGCTTCGACAGGTCGTCGATCAGCACCTCGTTGAAATCGGCGCGGTTGCCCGAGATCGGCAGCGGCAGATCCAGCGTCACCGGCTCGCGCGGCTCCGGATCGGCGGCGAGGCCGAAGCGACGATCCACCGAAGGCAGGTCGAGCGCGATCACCGCCTGACCTCCGGTCACGCCGTAATCGTCCTGCCCGCTGAACGGCAGCTTCATCTGGCCATCGGCCTCGCGTGCCATGTCGCCGGTGGCGCTGACCTTCGGCGGGGCGTCGGCCAGCGCGGTGATCTCCCATGTCCGGCCGTTCTGACCCTCGATGCTGATCTTGCCGCTGCGGGTGACGACGAAATCCTGCGCCGGGGCCGAGGCGGGCTCCGGCTGGGTGCTGCCCGAGACGGTCTCGGCCACGGTCAGGTCGCCGACCTCGCCGTAGAGCCGCAGCTGGATGCGGCTGCCGACCGGCAGGGTCAGCGCGCCTTCCTTGATGTCGTTGAGATAAAGCGAGGGCTTGCCGGTATGGGCCGGGGGCTGGGCCCAGCCTTCCCATGTCGGCCCCATGGCCATGGCATCTGCCCCGCCCGGCCCCATGCCCGCGACCGAAGCGACGCGCCAGATCGAGCCGAACATCAGCGCGATGACCAGCGCAGTCAGCGCGACATAGCGCAGGGCAAAGGGGTCGCGGCGGGCGAGCTTCAGATCGGGAGCGATGGGTTTCGCCGCCGCCGCCCGTGCCGCCATGCGCCGCAGATGCGCCTGCCAGACCGCGAGCGAGGCCGGATCGGTGGCGCCGATGGCCTGCGTGTCGGTCAGCGCCGAAATCGGCCGCCCCGGCAGCGAGGCGTCGAGCCGGGCCATCGCCTCGGTTCTCGTGGGTCGGCGGAAGTTGCGGAAGGCATAGACCAGCGAAGCCACCAGCCCGAGCACGACGAGCACCGCCCCTGCCCAGACCGCCTCGAGCGGCAAGGTGTCCTGCGCGCCGAAGGAGAGCACGGCCAGCGTGGCGATGACCAGCGTCCAGAGTGGCCAGAAGGCGCGAGCGATCCGCTCGGCCCAGAGACCGGCCAGCGTGAGCCGCATCGGCCAGATCAGCCGGTGCAGCGCCGCTTGGGTTGCCGTCTCGCGGGGATTTTCGGTCATGCGCCTCGCTCGGGAGCGGCTGCGCCGATCACAGCCACTCGGGGATGGTATCGCGGTTCAGGATTTCGTCAAACGTCGGTCTTGCCCGGATGACCGCAAAGTGATCGCCCTTCACCAGAACCTCGGGGATCAACGGGCGCGTGTTGTATTCCGAGGCCATCACCGCGCCATAGGCCCCGGCCGAGCGGAAGGCCACCAGATCGCCCTCGGCCAAGCGGGGCAGCGGGCGGGCCTTGGCGAAGGTGTCGCCGGTCTCGCAGACCGGGCCAACCACGTCATAGGGCTGCGCCTCGGTGGCGGGCTCGGGCTCGACCACGGGGACGATGTCGTGATGCGCGCCATACATCGAGGGCCGCACGAGGTCGTTCATCGCCGCGTCGAGGATTAGGAAGTCTCGGCCCTCGCCCTCTTTCACATAGATCACCCGGCTGATGAGGATACCGGCATTGCCCGAGATCAGCCGCCCCGGCTCGATCTCGATCTCGCAACCGAGATCGCCGACGGTGCGCTTGATCAGCGCGCCATATTCCACCGGCAGCGGCGGGGCGGAGTTGGAGCGTTCGTAGGGGATGCCCAGACCGCCGCCCAGATCGAGACGGCGGATGTCATGTCCCTCGGCGCGCAGGCGATGGGTGAGGTCGGCCACCTTGAGATAGGCCTGCTCGAAGGGTTCGAGCTCGGTCAGCTGGCTCCCGATATGCACGTCGATGCCGATGACCTCGAGCCCCGGCAGGCGGGCGGCTTCGGCATAGACTTCGGAGGCGCGGGCGATCGGGATGCCGAACTTGTTCTCCTTCTTGCCGGTCGCGATCTTCTCATGCGTGCGCGCATCGACATCGGGGTTCACCCGGACGGTGATCGGGGCGGTCACGCCCATCGACGAGGCCACCTCGGACAGCGCCCGCATCTCGGGCTCGCTCTCGACGTTGAACTGGCGGATGCCGCCCTCCAGTGCCAGCCGCATCTCCTCGCGGGTCTTGCCGACGCCGGAGAAGACGATCCGGCTGCCCGGGACGCCCGCCGCCTTCGCCCGCAGGTATTCGCCGCCCGAAACCACATCCATGCCGGCGCCGAGGTCACCCAGCGTCTTCAACACCGCGATGTTCGAGAGCGACTTGATGGCGAAGCAGACCATGTGCGGCAGCGGGCTCAGCGCCTCGGTGAAGAGGTGGTAGTGCCGGGTCAGCGTGGCGGTGGAGTAGCAGTAGAACGGCGTGCCGACCGTCGCCGCGATATCGGCGAGGGCCACGTCTTCGGCATGCAGCGCGCCGTTGCGGTAAAGGAAATGGTCCATCTTGGCCTTCAGGTAACGGGTCGGGAGCGGAGGAAGAGATAGAGCGGCAGGCCGCAGGAGACGCCGATGCAGAAGGTCGCCGGGATGGCGACCAGCGCCAGCCAGTTCCTGCGCACGGCGGTTTCGGCGATGATCCAGACGGTCAGGGTGACCGCGGCGATCGTCAGATCCCAGGTGAGGCCGGTGGTCGAGGCGTTCACATACCATGCGTCGATCAGGCCCGAGAGGCCGCCGCCGGTTTCGGCCATATGGCGCAGGAACCAGTACATCGGGTGGATCGCGCCCCAGACGGCGAGGGCGAGGAAGATCAGGCGCAACGGTGACATCATAGCGAGGCTCCGATACCGACATTGCCCACGGTCGTGCCGACCGAGGTGCCATAGGGGCTGACGCCCAGGCTGGTCGCTCCGACGCGGGTGGTGACGCGTGGCGTCACCCGCACCCCGTTGGGACCGAACCCGACCCCCATGCCCAGACGTGGCGCATTGGGGTCGGCGCAGCCCGCCAGCACCAGCAGCGCCGCGAGCGCGAGGGCCGGGGCGCGCATCAGAGCGTGCCGGAGACGCCGAGCTTGACCTGACCGCCGATGCTGATGCCCGGCTCGTCGGTGCCGGGTTTCTTCGGCGGGCCATCGGCTCCGCAGGCGGCGAGGGCAAGGAGGGCGAGGATCAGCAGGGGACGGGTCATGACTTCTCCAGGGTCGAGAGGGCGGTCTTCCAGCGGGCGACCTGCGCGCGCACGTTGTCGGGGGCGGTGCCGCCGTAGGAGGTGCGGCTGCGGATCGAATTCTCGACGCCCAGCACCTCGAACACATCGGCGCGGATGCCGGCATGGACGGCCTGCATCTGCTCCAGCGTCAGGTCGGGCAGGTCGCAGCCCTGCGCCTCGGCCTCGGCCACCAGCGCGCCGGTGATGTGATGCGCCTCGCGGAACGGCAGGTCCAGCTCGCGCACCAGCCAGTCGGCGAGATCGGTCGCGGTGGAGAAGCCCGAGGCGGCCGCGGCGGCGAGGCTGTCGCGGTTGGCGGTCATGTCCTGCACCATGCCGGTCATCGCGGCGAGGCCGAGCATCAGCGTGTCGGCGGCGTCGAAGACCTGCTCCTTGTCCTCCTGCATGTCCTTGGAATAGGTCAGCGGCAGGCCCTTCATCACCGTGAACAGCGCCACCGTCGCGCCGAGGATGCGGCCGATCTTGGAGCGCAGCAGTTCGGCGGCGTCGGGGTTCTTCTTCTGCGGCATGATCGAGGAGCCGGTCGTCCACTTGTCCGACAGCCGGACGAAGCGGAACTGGGCCGAGGACCAGATCACCAGCTCCTCGGCGAAGCGGCTCAGGTGCAGCGCGCAGATCGACGAGGCCGAGAGGAACTCCAGCGCGAAATCGCGGTCGGAGACGGAATCGAGGCTGTTGGCGGTCGGGCGGTCGAAGCCAAGCGCCCGGGCGGTCATCTCGCGGTCGATGGGAAAGCCGGTGCCGGCGAGGGCGGCGGCGCCGAGCGGGCATTCGTTCATCCGGGCCCGGGCGTCGACGAAGCGCGAGCGGTCGCGACCCAGCATCTCGACATAGGCCAGCATGTGATGGCCCCAGGTCACCGGCTGCGCGGTCTGCAGATGGGTGAAGCCCGGCATGACCCAATCGGCCCCGGCCTCGGCCTGGGCGAGGAAGGCGGCGATGAGCGCCTCGATCCCGGTGATGGCGGCATCGCACTGGTCGCGGACCCAAAGCCGGAAGTCGACGGCCACCTGATCGTTGCGCGACCTTGCCGTGTGCAGCCGTCCGGCGGGCTCGCCGATGATCTCCTTCAGCCGGGCCTCCACGTTCATGTGGATGTCTTCCAGCTCCACCCGGAAGGGGAAGGCGTCTGTTTCAATCTCTGACAACACCGTGAGAAGGCCTTCCCCGATGGCCTCGGCATCCTTATTGGTCAGGATACCCTGTGCGGCGAGCATCGCGGCATGGGCGCGCGACCCCCGGATATCCTGGGCGTAGAGCCGCTGGTCGAACCCGATGGAGGCGTTGATCGCCTGCATGATCGCGTCCGGTCCGGCAGCGAAACGCCCGCCCCACATCGCATTGGCTTGAGTGGCGGCATCGGGAGATTTGGGCGAAGCGGTCATGGGAAGCCTTCGGGAGGGAATATGCTGCGTCTGCTGGTTGCCGTGGTCTACACGGCCTTGATCTTCGGTGCAAATGGCGCGGCAGCCCAGGCCCCGGCCCTGACGGGCGACATGAAGAAGCTCGCCATCCATTCCGAAGCACGCGACCTGCCCGAGGAGGGCCTCGTCGATCTGGAGGACCAGCCGCGCTCGCTGTCGGAGTATCGCGGCAAATGGGTGGTGCTGAACTTCTGGGCGACCTGGTGCGCGCCCTGCCGGCACGAGATGCCGGGGCTCGACCGGCTGAATGCCGAGATGGGCGGCGAGGATTTCGCCGTGGTGACGGTGGCAACCGGGCGCAACGCGGTGCCCGGCATCCGCAAGTTCTTCGCCGAGGCCGAGGTCACCACCCTGCCCGGCCTGCGCGACCCGAAGTCGGCGCTGGCCCGGAAGGCAGGGGTGATGGGCCTGCCGGTGACGCTGGTGCTGAACCCCGAGGGGCAGGAGGTGGCGCGGCTGATCGGCGATGCCGAATGGGACGCGCCCGAGGCCAAGGCGGCGCTGGCCGCGCTGATGGCGGGCGGCTGAGTCAGCCCAGCGCCGCGACCCGGTCGTGGACGTGGCAGGTGACGACGTGATCGTTCACCATGCCCGTCGCCTGTATGAAGGCATAGACGATGGTCGGGCCGCAGAACTTGAAGCCCTCGGCCTTCAGCGCCTTCGACATCGCGCGGGCCTCCGGCGTCTCGGTCGGAATGTCGCCGCCTGTGAAGCGGTTCTGCACCGGATGGCCGCCGACATGCTGCCAGAGGAATTCCGAAAAACTCCCCCGCTCCTCGATCCGCAGGTAGGCTTGGGCATTGCCGATGGTGGCCTCGATCTTGCCGCGGTGCCGGACGATGCCCGGATCGGCCAGGAGGCGCTGCACCTCCGGCTCGCCCCAGGTGGCGACCACTGCGGGATCGAAACCGGCGAAGGCGGCGCGGAAGGCCTCGCGCTTGCGCAGGATGGTGATCCAGGCCAGTCCCGCCTGAAAGCCGTCGAGCACCAGTTTCTCCCACAAGCCGCGGCTGTCCCGCTCGGGCACCCCCCATTCGTGATCGTGGTAGGCGACATAAAGCGGGTCTGTGCCGCACCAGGCGCAGCGGACTTCGGTCATCGGCTCTCCGAATGCTGAGAATTAGAACAAAATGCGAATCTTAAGCCTCTGTTTACCGTTGCCGCCGCAGTCTGTCACCGGATTTGCTGCGGGGAGCCGACGATGACAGGACAGGATCGCATTCCGACGACATCGCTGGTGGGCGGCTCCACCCCGCTTGATTTCGCCATGTCGGAGGTCGATCGCCAGACCCTGAGCATGGTCGAGGCGGCGCTGACGCGAAAGCGGGTGCTCCTGGCCTATCAGCCGGTGGTCCTGGGCAGCGACCCCACGCGCATTGCCTTCTACGAGGGACTGATCCGCGTGCTCGACGACACCGGGCGGATCATCCCGGCCAAGGATTTCATGGCAGCGGTCGAAACGCACGAACTGGGCCGGCTGATCGACTGCGCGGCGCTGCAGCTGGGGCTGGCGGCGCTGGCGCGCAATCCGCGACTGCGGCTGGCGATCAACATGTCGGCACGCTCGGTCGGCTATACCCGCTGGATGAACACGCTGGCCCGCGGGCTGACCGCCTGCCCGACGCTGGGCGAGCGGCTGATCCTCGAGATCACCGAAAGCTCGGCCATGCTGGTGCCCGAGCTGGTCATCGCTTTCATGGCCGAACTGCAGCGCAAGGGCATCGCCTTCGCGCTGGACGATTTCGGCGCCGGCTACACCGCCTTCCGCTACCTGAAGGACTTTTTCTTCGACATCCTCAAGATCGACGGCCAATTCATCCGCGGAATCCACCGCGACCCCGACAATCAGGTGATGACCCAGGCATTGCTGTCAATCGGCAAGCATTTCGACATGTTCACCGTGGCGGAATCGGTCGAAACGCCGGAGGAGGCCGACTGGCTGCGCCGCGCCGGGGTGGACTGCATGCAGGGCTACCTTTTCGGCGCCCCGATGGTCCGCCCCGCCTGGGATGAGGAGGCCCGCCGCAAGACGGCATGAAGCTTGCGCCCCCCGCCCTGCGACGGCAATATCCTTGCGCTGACAGCATCCGCCTCTTAGGTTGATGCTGCAATGCGGCGGAGGAGCGCTCTGCCAGTCTGCCAAGGGAGAGGACCCTCACATGACCAATGTCGTAATCGTCTCGGCGGCACGCACGGCCGTCGGAAGCTTCAACGGCGCCTTTGCCGCGACCCCCGCGCATGAGCTCGGCGCCGCCGTGATCGAGGCTGTCGTCGCCCGTGCCGGTATCGACAAGGCCGAGGTCGAGGAAACCATTCTGGGTCAGGTGCTGACCGCCGGCCAGGGCCAGAACCCGGCGCGTCAGGCGCATATCCGCGCCGGCCTGCCGCAGGAGAGCGCGGCCTGGAGCATCAACCAGGTCTGCGGCTCGGGCCTGCGCTCGGTGGCGCTGGCGGCGCAGCATATCCAGCTCGGCGATGCCGGCATCATCATCGCCGGCGGGCAGGAGAACATGAGCCTGTCACCCCATGTCGCGCATCTGCGCGCGGGGCAGAAGATGGGCGATCTGTCCTTCATCGACTCGATGATCCGCGACGGGCTCTGGGATGCCTTCAACGGCTACCACATGGGCCAGACCGCCGAGAACGTGGCGAACCAGTGGCAGATCAGCCGCGCGGTGCAGGACGAATTTGCGGTGGCCAGCCAGAACAAGGCCGAAGCGGCGCAGAAGGCCGGGCGCTTTGCCGACGAGATCATCCCGTTCACGATCAAGACCCGCAAGGGCGACGTGACCGTGGATCAGGACGAATACATCCGCCACGGCGCCACGCTCGACGCGATGACCAAGCTGCGCCCGGCCTTCACCAAGGATGGCTCGGTAACGGCGGGCAATGCCTCGGGCATCAACGACGGCGCCGCGGCGGTGCTGTTGATGAGCGCGGCCGAGGCCGAGAAGCGCGGGCTGACGCCGCTCGCCCGCATCGCCTCCTATGCCACGGCGGGGCTCGACCCGGCGATCATGGGCGTCGGCCCGATCCACGCCAGCCGCAAGGCGCTGCAGAAGGCGGGCTGGAACGCCGCCGATCTCGATCTGGTCGAGGCGAACGAGGCTTTCGCCGCGCAGGCCTGCGCTGTGAACAAGGACATGGGCTGGAACCCCGAGGTGGTGAACGTGAACGGCGGCGCCATCGCCATCGGCCACCCGATCGGCGCCTCGGGCGCGCGCATCCTCAACACCCTGTTGTTCGAGATGGGCCGCCGCGACGCGAAGAAGGGCCTCGCCACGCTTTGCATCGGCGGCGGCATGGGTGTGGCCATGTGTCTCGAACGCCCCTGATCCTTTCGCAGCTGCAGAAATGGAGGCGCAATATTATTGCGCCTCCGTTTTCATTTGGATAACACTATTTCAAATACTGCAGGCAGAGGAGGAATCATGTCGAAAGTTGCACTGGTCACCGGAGGGTCGCGCGGCATCGGCGCCGCAATTTCCATCGCGCTGAAAGACGCAGGCTATACGGTGGCCGCGAACTACGCCGGCAATGACGGGGCCGCAGCCAAGTTCACCGCGGAGACCGGAATCAAGACCTACAAATGGTCGGTCGCCGATTACGACGCCTGCAGCGCCGGGATCGCGCAGGTCGAGGCCGAGCTTGGCCCGATCGCCGTGCTGGTGAACAATGCGGGCATCACCCGCGACGCCATGTTCCACAAGATGACGCGCGAGCAGTGGCAGGAGGTGATGGACACCAATCTGTCTGGCCTGTTCAACATGACCCATCCGCTGTGGAGCGGCATGCGCGACCGCAAGTTCGGGCGTATCGTCAACATCTCCTCGATCAACGGCCAGAAGGGTCAGGCGGGCCAAGTGAACTATTCGGCCGCCAAGGCGGGCGATCTGGGCTTCACCAAGGCGCTGGCGCAGGAGGGGGCACGCGCCGGGATCACGGTGAATGCGATCTGCCCCGGCTATATCGGCACCGAGATGGTGCGAGCGATCGATGAAAAAGTGCTGAAGGACCGCATCCTGCCGCAGATCCCGGTAGGCCGTCTGGGCGAACCGGAAGAAATCGCGCGCTGCGTCGTCTTCCTCGCCTCCGACGATGCCGGGTTCATCACCGGCTCGACGATCACCGCCAACGGCGGCCAGTTCTTCGTCTGACTGACGGCGGCAGGGGCGGCCCGCGCGGCCGCCCCGTCCCAGAAATCCCTTGCCGTCGCGGAGAAACTGCGGACAGTCCGGGCAGAGCCGTCAGGAGCCTGCCCCATGTCCCGCAACCGCGCCACCGTCATCGGTTTTTCCGCCATCCTGCTCTGGTCGCTGCTTGCGCTGTTCACCATCGGCTCGGCCCCGGTGCCGCCGCTGCTCTTGAATGCGCTCTGCTTCGGCATCGGCGGCACGCTGGGGCTGGTCTGGGTGCTGGCGGGCGGCGGGCTGGCGCGGCTGAAGGGCGTCAGCTGGAAGGTCTATGCCTTCGGCACGGCGGGGCTCTTCGGCTACCATTTCCTGTATTTCACCGCCTTCCGGCTGGCGCCCACCGCCGAGACCGGGCTCATCGCCTATCTCTGGCCGCTGTTCATCGTGCTGTTCTCGGGCCTGCTGCCCGGCGAGCGGCTGCGGGCGCGGCATGTGCTGGGGGCGCTGGTGGCCTTTGCCGGGGCGGCGCTGATCGTGCTGCGCGGCGGGGTGGCGCTGGATGGGGCCGCGGCGCCGGGGCTGACGCTGGCCTTTCTTTGCGCCCTGACCTGGGCGGGCTATTCGGTGCTGTCGCGCCGTCTGGGCGACGTGCCGACCGAGAGCGTGACCGTCTTCTGCCTCGCCACGGCGGTGCTGTCGGCGCTGGCGCATCTGGCGCTGGAGCCGACGGTCTGGCCGGTGGGCGCGGTGGGTTGGGCGTCGGTCGTGGCGCTGGGGCTGGGGCCGGTGGGGCTGGCCTTCTTCACCTGGGACATCGGGGTGAAGCGCGGCGACATACAGCTTCTGGGTGTGGCATCCTACGCGGCGCCGCTGCTGTCGACGGTGGCTCTGGTGGTGGCGGGGATTGCGGCACCGACAGTCACGATCCTGATCGCGGCGGTGCTGATTGCCGGGGGGGCGGCGCTGGCGGCACGCGCCAGCGCCTGAAACTCAGCCCTGGCTCAGGCGGGTAATCTCTTCCTTCAGCTTCAGCTTCTGCTTTTTCATCTCGGAGATCTTCAAGGCGTCGGTCGCGGGGCTCCGCTGTGCCCGTTCGACGGTTTCCGAGAGGGTCTCGTGCTTGCGGCGCAGTTCCTGCAGGTGCGAAGCGACAGTCATTCTCAACCTCCTGTGAATGGTCCGAGTGTCATCAGTCCATCACAGAAGACGAGTCGTGTCACGCAAAGTCGGGACGCACAGCGATGGATCGCCGACAATTCAATGCAACCCCAGCGAGAGCGCGCCCGCCTCGCGCAATATGCGGGCAACGGGGGTTGAAACGCTGTCGCGATCACCGTCATGCGCATCGCCCTCGTGCAGGACGAGGGGGGCGAGCAGCGTGAAAGGGCCCCTCCCGCCCTTTTTTGACTGGATGATAAAACGCCCGGCCGCCCTTCCCTGCCGCGCCGCCAGCGGCAGCAGACGGGTCGAGCCCATGCGGTCGTCGAGCGCCCTAAGGGTCGCCGGAAGCCGGTCGGCGCCTAGGATCAGCGTCAAAATGCCGCGAGGCGCCAACCGGCGAATTCCGGCCTCGACCCAGAGCGACAGCGGGGTCGCCTCGCGCATCGCGGTCTCGCGCCCCGGATCGGCGGCGCCGGTGCCGCTGCCGGGCGGGTAGTAGGGCGGGTTGGCGATCACATGGTCGAAGGACCCGCGCAGCGCGGGCGGCATGGCCTGCAGATCGCCCTCGCTGACCTCGAAAGCCATCCCGTTTCGCGCCGCATTCTCGCGGGCGAGCGCGGCATAGGCCGCCTGCAGTTCCAGCCCCGCAAGCCTCAGGCCCGGCACCCGGAACCCCAGACAGAGGCTCGCCACGCCGACGCCGCAGCCCAGTTCCAGCACGCTCTGCCCCGCCAGCGCCGGTACGGCCGCCGCCAGCAGCACCGGATCGGTGGCCGCCCGATAGCCGCGCCGGGGTTGCAGCACATGCAGTCGCCCGCCGAGAAAGCCGTCGTCGGTCAACTCGTCAGCGGTGAACATCGTCAGAGACCCGTCGGAATGCCATTGTCGGCCAGCACGATCCGGGCGCGATACAGATCCTGATCGCGCACCATCAGCCGACGCGGCAATATGCCGATCGAGCCTTCGAGGATGCTCATGTGGACGTCCATCGGAAAGGCGTCTATATCCTCGCCCTGTAAGAGCGCTGTGGCAAAGGCGATGACGGTCGGGTCGGTGGTGCGCAGAAGCTCTTTCATGACAGGGAAATAATCGGCAATCCTCAGGTTTGTCGAGCAGGTTGCAGGGTCGGGATGGGATTGGACGAAGTTTCGCAAAAGCCGCATGACCGGCTTGCCGCATGGCTTGCCGACGACATGGCGCAGGTGAACCTGCTGATCCGCGAGCGGATGGCGTCGAAACACGCGCCGCGCATCCCGGAAGTAACGGCGCATCTGGTCGAGGCCGGTGGCAAACGCCTGCGCCCCCTGCTGACGCTGGCCGGCGCACGGCTCTGCGGCTACGAGGGGCCCTACCACATCCATCTCGCGGCGACGGTGGAGTTCATCCATACCGCCACGCTGCTGCATGACGATGTGGTGGACGAGAGCGAGCGGCGGCGCGGACGGCCGACGGCCAACCTGTTGTGGGACAACAAGTCTTCGGTGCTGGTGGGCGACTACCTCTTCGCCCGCAGCTTCCAGCTGATGTGCGAGACGGGCTCCCTGCGGGTCATGGACATCCTCGCCAATGCCTCGGCCACGATTTCCGAGGGCGAGGTGCTGCAGCTGACGGCGGCGCAGGATCTCGGCACGACCGAGGACATCTATCTGCAGGTGGTGCGCGGCAAGACGGCGGCGCTGTTCTCGGCGGCGACCGAGGTGGGCGGCGTGATCGCGGGTGCCTCCGAGGCCGAGGTGAAGGCGCTGCATGCCTATGGCGACGCGCTGGGGATCGCCTTCCAGATCGTCGATGACCTGCTGGACTACGGCGGGACGGCGGATGCCATCGGCAAGAACACCGGCGACGATTTCCGCGAGCGCAAGCTCACGCTGCCGGTGATCAAGGCCGTTGCCAAGGCAGATGCCGACGAGCGTGCTTTCTGGGTCCGGGTGATCGAGAAGGGCAAGCAGGGCGATGGCGATCTGGAGCAGGCTCTGGCGATCATGGCGCGGCATGGCGCCATGGAGGCCGCACGGGCCGATGCGCTCGGCTGGGCCGAGGTTGCGCGGCAGTCGCTGGCCGTGCTGCCGGACCATCCCCTGCGCGGCATGCTGAACGATCTGGCCGATTACGTCGTGGCGCGCATCAGCTAGGGCCAGATCTTCACGAAGGTCGTCCCGGTCCAGCGCCAGCGGATATAGGGCGGGTAATTCATGTGGTTGCCCGCAAAGACCAGATCCGGCCAGCCATCGACGCCGAGCTGCGTATCCAGCCAGACGGTCGTCGCCCCAATCATGTCGAGCACCGGCGTGACCTGCGTGGCACCCGGCGCGGCCAGCAGGAAATGGCTCGCGCAGCCGGAGTTGCCGAAGTAGGTGCCACCGCAAAGCGCCACGTAGAGCATCTGCCGACCGTCGTTGAAGCCGACCATCAGCGCAGTGACCTCGACCGGACGGCCCATCGCAGCTTCGGCGGGGGCGATCTCGGCAGCGAGCACGGCCCTTGCATAGGCCATCACCTCCGGTCCGCTGCGACCGATCTGCGCGAGCCTGACGAAGCGGGCGGGGTCGGTGGCGGGCGTCGCCTCGACCTGCGCGAGGGCGGGGGTGGCGAGGCAGAGAAGGGCAAGGACAAGGCGCAAGGCAGTTCTCCGGACGAGCTTACGGCAGCGTGCGCCGAATCGCCGGGGGCTACCAAGCTCAGCCGATCATCCGCGCCGCTTCGACCCACCAGCCGGGATGCTGCGCCCGAAGCTGCGTCGCCGCCGCCGTGGCGGTGAGCGGATCGGGGAAGAGCCCGAAGCAGGTGGCCCCCGACCCCGACATCCGCGCCATCAGGCAGCCCGGCAGCGCGCTCAGCGCCGTGCGGGTCTGGCCGATCTCGGGGGCGAGCCGCATTGCCGGGGGTTCCAGATCGTTGCGCATCATCTGCAGGAAGGCGGCAAGATCGGCCACGCCGGCAAGGCGCGGCAGGTCGCGCGGCATCGGCGCGTGGTCGCGCCGCTCCAGCGCCTTGAAGACGGCGGGGGTTGGCTGCGAGACGCCCGGGTTGGCCAGCACCAGCCAAGCGGCGGGTAGCGGATGCGCCAGCGGCAGCAGCACCTCGCCCACGCCGGTCATCCTGAGTGCCCGCCCGTCGAGACAGACCGGCACATCGGCGCCCAGCTTCAGCACATCGGACTTGCCGGGCAGCGGCAGGCCCCAGAGGCCACAGAGCGCATGGATCGTCGCCGCCGCATCCGCCGAGCCGCCACCGATGCCCGAAGCGATCGGCAGGCGCTTTTCCAGCGTGATCGCAGCGCCCCTGCCCTGCCCCACCAGCCTTGCCGCGCGCAGTACCAGATTGTCGTCGCCCACCGGGAGGGCCGCGGCCTGCGGGCCGGTGATGGTCAGGCTCAGCGCCTCGGCGGGCTCGGCGCGGATCGTGTCGCCGGTCTCGGCAAAGACCACCAGACTGTCGAGCAGGTGATAGCCATCGGCCCGCTGCCCGGTGACATGCAGCGTCAGGTTGATCTTGGCGGCGGCGAAGGCCTCAGTTGGCATCATCGCCTTCGGTCGCGGCGACGCTGATCGGTTCGGCCCCTTCGGAGACGAGGACGGCATCGAGCCCCTCTTCCAGCTTGCGGCGGATGCGGGTCGCGTCCTTCTCCTCCGGATCGAAGGACAGGGCGCGGCGCCACTGGAAGCGCGCCTCCAGCGTGCGGCCCACGGCCCAATAGACATCGCCCAGATGGTCGGTCACCACGGGATCGACCGGCTCCAGCAGCGAGGCCTTCTCCATCGGCTCCACCGCATCGGCATAGCGGCCCAGCCGGAAATAGGCCCAGGCGAGGCTGTCGATGATATAGCCGCTGTCGGGCCGGGCGGCCACGGCGCGCTCGATCATCTGCAGCGCCTCTTCGAGGTTCTCGCCCTTGTCGACGAAGGAATAGCCCAGATAGTTCAGCACCTGCGGCTGATCGGGGTCCAGTTCCAGCGCCCGGCGCATGTCGGCCTCGGCCTCCGGCCAGTGGCCCAGACGCTCGTGGCTCATGCCCCGGCTGTAGAACAGCGGCCAGTGCTGACCCTCGATCTCGGGGATGCGGGCAATGGCAGCGTCATAGGCCGTCACCGCCTGATCGAACTTCTCGGCCCGGCGCAGCGCGTCGCCGAGCGCCAGATGCACCTGCATCAGCTCCGGGTGGCTGCGGGTCAGGCCCTGCAGCACCTCGAGCGAGGCCTCGGTCTTGCCATCGGCATAGAGGGCGTCGGCGCGGCCGATCTCGGCCACGAAGAACATCGGATCGGTGGTCGGGATGCGGGCATAGGTCTCGGAGGCGAGCTGGTATTGCGTCTGCAGGCCCAGCAGGCTCGCCGACATCAGCAGCGCCTCGGTGTGGCCGGGGCGCAGATGACTGGCGGCGCGGGTGTAGAGCAGGGTGTAGGCGCCATCCGCCTCGCCGCTGAGCGCGGTGGCGAGCGTGAAGAACACCTCGGCCATGCCGTCGGTGGCATTGCGCGTCACGTCATAGGCCAGCGTCTCGCCCGCGACCAGACGGGCGCGCAGCGCGTCGATGCCCGCGTCCTGCCCGACGCCGAAGGTGGTGTCGAGCAGCGCGATGGCCTCGTCGCGGCGTTCGAGCTGGCTCAGGATCTGCACATGGGCCACAGTGCCGCGCCGCATCATCCGCAGCGTGCCGCCCGCCTCGCCGGAGAGGATGGCATCGGCCCCCTCGAAGTCACCAACCGAAGCGAGCGCCAGCGCCTTGTGGTAGAGACCGAAGGCCTCCACCCCCTGCGTCGCGGCCAGCTTGTCGAAGCCTTCCAGCGCCTCCGACATCTTGCCCGCGCCCAGCTGAGCCCAGGACAGCACCAGCCCGTCCACCAGCTCGTTCACGCTGGCCCCGGCGGCGGCATCGGCAAGGATCGCGTCGAACGCGCCGCGCTGCGCCTTGTCAGCCAGCACCGCCAGGGCGGCAGGCTGGCTCTTGACCCCGACTGCCAGCAGACGCTCGGCCAGAGGCACCGCCGCGTCGAAGTTGCCCAGAGCCATGGCCGAGATCAGCCCGCCTTCGAGCAGCGAGGCATTGGCCTCGTCTCCGGCCAGCGCGCGGGTGTACCAGTCGGAGGCGGCGCGGTAATCGCTTTCGGCCGCAGCCACACGGGCGGCGAGATAGGCGCCCGAGACGCCCGGCTCCTGCGCAAGGGCGCTCTGCCCCATCAGCGCGGCAAGGGCGAAGGCACAGAGCGGGCGCGCAAGGATCATTGGCATTCGACGTGTCTCCGGCAGGTTTCGCTCAAGGCTAGTCGCCGCTGTGGCCCATGGCAATGCGACCCTGCTCCGAGGGGGCCGGATCGCCGGGCTGATCGCGCGATTGTCACCGCCGCGCGATCACATGTTGGGATAGTTCGGCCCGTCTCCGCCCTGCGGCGTGGTCCAGACGATGTTCTGGCTGGGATCCTTGATGTCGCAGGTCTTGCAGTGGACACAGTTCTGGAAGTTGATGACGAACTTCGGATTGGCCGCATCGGTGGCCACCACCTCGTAGACCCCGGCGGGGCAATAACGCTGCGCGGGCTCGGCGAATTCCGGCAGGTTCACCGCGATCGGCACCGTCGGATCAACCAGCTTCAGGTGGGCGGGCTGGCTCTCCTCGTGGTTGGTGAAGGAGAAGGCCACGTTGGTCAGCCGGTCGAAGGACAGCACGCCATCGGGCTTGGGATAGTCGATCGGCTTGTGGTCCTTCGCCTTGCCGGTCTCGGCGGCGTCGGACTTGTGATGCGTCATCGTCCCGAAGAGCGAGAAGCCGAACAGGCTGTTGGTCCACATGTCGAGGCCCCCGGCGAACATCGAGGCGGCGAGCCCGAAATGCGACCAGAGCGGCTTCACGTTGCGGACCTTCCACAGATCCTGACCGATGGCGCCGGTGCGCACCTCGGTCTCGTAGGCGCTCAGCTCGTCGCCCTGACGGCCCGCCTTGATCGCGGCATGGGCGGCCTCGGCGGCAGCCTTGCCCGAAAGCATGGCGTTGTGGTTGCCCTTGATGCGCGGCACGTTGACCATGCCCGCCGAGCAACCCAAGAGCGCCCCGCCCGGGAAGACCATCTTCGGCAGCGACTGGAAGCCGCCCTCGCTGATCGCCCGCGCGCCATAGGCCACGCGTTTGCCGCCTTGCAGCAGCTCGGCCACCATCGGGTGATGCTTGAAGCGCTGGAATTCCTGGTAGGGATACATGTGCGGGTTGTTGTAGTTCAGGTGGACCACCAGACCGATGAACACCTGATTGTTCTCGGCGTGGTAGATGAACGACCCACCGCCCGCGTTGCTGCCGAGAGGCCAGCCCATCGTGTGCGACACCCGGCCCGGATGGTGCTTCTTGGGATCGATCTCCCAGATCTCCTTCATGCCGAGACCGTATTTCTGCGCCGGATAGCCGTTGCGCAGATCGTATTTCGCCATGACCTGTTTCGACAGCGAGCCGCGCACGCCTTCGGCCAGAAGGACATACTTGCCCAGCAGCTCCATCCCCGGCTCGTAGTTCGGGCCCGGCGTGCCGTCGGCGTTCAGGCCGAACTCGCCCGCAACCACGCCGCGCACCTCGCCATTGTCGCCATAGACCAGCGCCGAGCAGGACATGCCGGGGAAGATCTCCGCCCCCAGCTCCTCGGCCTGCTGCGCCAGCCAGCGGCAGACATTGCCCATCGAGACGATGTAGTTGCCGTGGTTGTTCATCAGCTTGGGCACCGGCCAGTTCGGCAGCTTCAGCTTGCCCATCGGCCCGAGCAGGAAGAAGTGGTCCTCCTTCACCGGCGTGTTGAGCGGGGCGCCCTTCTCCTTCCAGTCCGGGATCAGCGCGGTGAGGCCGACCGGATCGAGAATCGCCCCCGACAGGATATGCGCGCCGACCTCGGAGCCTTTTTCCAGCAGCACGACCGACAGATCGGGATCGAGCTGCTTGAGACGAATTGCCGCAGAAAGCCCCGATGGTCCGGCCCCGACGATCACGACGTCGTATTCCATCTGTTCGCGGGAGATCTGTTCCGACATCGCAGTTCCTCTGTGGGCTTGGACGGGCATCCGGCTGTTGAAGAGTCAATGGGGTTTGCCCGATGCATGGCCTAAGGTCAATCGTGACGCGACATCATGCCCCCGGTCCCTCGGAGCCCCTGTGGTCCGGCGGCCTCATGCCCAAAGCGGGGCATTCCGCTTGCAATTGCATCGCCCATCGGATCAGTTGAGGGCGAGGGAACCAACACAGGTCACGGCTCATCCGGGTCGTGGCTCTGTGTTTTTTTACGGGTGAAGACAGATGGAAAAATTTCCGATGACCCGCGTGGGCCATACCGCGCTCGATGAAGAACTGAAGAATTTGAAGTCGGTCGAACGCCCGGCCGTGATCCGCTCCATCGCCGAAGCGCGCGAGCACGGCGACCTGTCGGAGAATGCCGAGTATCACGCCGCCCGCGAGAAGCAGAGCTTCATCGAGGGTCGCATCAAGGAACTCGAGGCGCTGCTGTCGCTGGCCGAGGTCATCGATCCGGCCAAGCTTTCCGGCTCCATCAAGTTCGGCGCCACGGTGACGCTGGTCGACGAGGACACTTCGGAAGAGCGGACCTACCAGATCGTCGGCGAGGCCGAGGCCGATCTTGAGCGTGGCCTGCTGAACATCCGCTCGCCGCTGGCGCGGGCGCTGATCGGCAAGGACGAGGGCGATTCCGTCGACGTGAAGACGCCGGGCGGCCAACGCAGCTATGAAGTGGTCACGGTGCGCTACATCTGACCGCGCGGGACTGACGGGATGACCGAACTGCAGGACAAGCCCATCGATCTGGGCATCTACGGGCGGGATACCGGGATCGGCCGGTTCTCGATCGCCGAGATGCTGGCCGCCGCGCTGAGCCTTGTCTGGGTTGTGGCGGTGGTCGCCTATGTGCTGACCGCGCCGGAAGGCATGGGGGGCCCGCTGTCGACCGTCATGACGCTTCTGGTGGTCACGGTGCCCCTCGCGCTGATCTGGGCGGCGGTGGTCACGCTGCGCGCCGTCCGCTCGCTGCGCGAGGAGGCGACGCGGCTGCAGGCGGCGGTGGATGCGATGCGCAACGCCTATGTCGCGAGCCAACAGACGCAGGCGGCGGCGGTGATGCGCCCGGCGGAACGCCCCCCCGAGGCGCCGCCGCGGCTGGAGGCTTCCGGCACCTTCGCCTCGCGCCGTGATCACGGCCAGACCGTGCCCTCGGCCGACCGCAAGGCGGCGCTGGCGATGCCGCGTCCCGCCCCTGCCGAAGAGCAGCCGGCGCTGGCGCTCGGCACCCCGGCGGAAGAGCTGCGCCCGCCGCTTTCCGTGCCCGACTTCATCCTCGCGCTGAATTTTCCCGACAGTCCCGACGACACCGCGGGCTTCCGCGCCCTGCGGCTGGCGCTGGAGGACCGAACCGTGGCCAAGCTGATCCGCGCCGCGCAGGACGTGCTGACCCTGCTCAGCCAGGAAGGCATCTACATGGACGACCTGACCCCGGACCGGGCGCGGCCCGAGGTCTGGCGCAAGTTCGCAGCGGGTGAGCGCGGGCGCAGCATCGCCGGGCTCGGTGGCATCCGCGACCGTTCCAGCCTCGCGCTGACGGCAGGTCGGATGCGCGAGGACCCGGTGTTCCGCGACGCGGCCCACCATTTCCTGCGCACCTTCGACCGCACCTTTGCCACCTTCGAGAAGAACGCGACCGACAGCGAGCTGGCCGACCTGGCCAACACCCGCACCAGCCGCGCCTTCATGCTGTTCGGTCGCGTGACAGGCACCTTCGACTGAAGGTCAGCTGTCCTGCTCGCCGGGGATGACCTTCATCACCGATCCGTTCTCGTCGTCGATCAGGATCAGGAGCTCGCCCTCGGCGGTCTCCTCGACATCGCGGACGCGACCGACATCGGTCAGCATCCGCTCTTCCCCGGTGACGCGCCCATCCTCGAGTGTCAGCCGCACCAGCGCGCCCGGGCGCAGGGAGCCGACGAGAATATCGCCCTGCCAATCGCTGAAGGTCTCGCCCTCGTAGAAGATCATCCCGCCGGGCGCGATCACCGGGTCCCAGTAGTAGGTGGGCTCCTCCATCCCCTCGGCCCGCGCCTCGCCCGAGCCGACCGGCGTCTGGTCGTAGTTCAGGCCGTAGCTCACCACCGGCCAGCCGTAGTTGGCGCCCGGCTTGATCGCGTTCAGCTCGTCCCCGCCAAGCGGGCCATGCTCGATGATCCAGAGCGTGCCATCAGGGCCGTAGGCCGCGCTCTGGATGTTGCGGTGGCCGTAGCTCCAGACCGACGGCGCGCCGCCGCCCTGCGCATAGGGGTTGTCCTCCGGGATCGAGCCGTCGAGGTTCAGCCGGATCACCTTGCCCCATGTGGCGTCGAGATCCTGCGCCTTCTCGCGCTCCGGCGCGTCGGAATGCTCGCCCGTGGTGATGATCACGTGACCCTCGCCGTCGAAGGCGATGCGCGAGCCGTAGTGCTTGGTCGCCTGCGAGACCGGATCCTGCACGAAGATCTCCTCGACCCCGCTCAGCGAGGCGAGATCGTCCGACAGCACCCCGCGGGCGGCCGCGGTGACGGTGCCATCCTCGACGCGCTTGGCATAGCTCCAGTAGATCATGCGGTCATTGGCGAACTCGGGCCCCACCGCCACGTCGAGAAGGCCACCCTGCCCGCGCGCATCGACCTCCGGCACGCCTTCGATCGGCTCCGACAGGCTGCCATCGGCGGCAATGCTGCGCAGCCGCCCCGGGCGTTCGGTCACGAGGAACTGGCCATCGGGCAGGGCGGCGATGCCCCAGGGATGCTCCAGCCCCTCGGCGAAGGTATCGGCTTGGACGGCAACGCCGCTCAGCGCCTCGGCGCGGGTCTGGCCTTCGAAGGCGGGCTGGAAATCGGCATTGGCCGGCCCTTGCTCCACCTGAGCGGCGGCGAGCGAGGGGATCAGCAGGCTGAGGGCGAGCGGGGACAGGCGTGTCGTAAGGGGCATGCGTCTGGTTTCCTCCGTTGTTTCAACGGGGCAAACGGTCCCCCTCCGCGAGTGTTCCCGCGCCTCACCGATCAGTGACCGGGCGAGAGCAGACGCGCCTCCTCGCCGGACAGCACGGGCCGCGCGGTCTGGGGAAAGGCGGCGCGCAGGCTGGCGAGGGTGGGAAACAGCCGCAAGAGCCGCCTCCGCGTGTCCGCCTCCAGCCCGGCGAGGGCGGTGGGCGAGGGGAAGACACTGGCGCAGCGCAGCCCGTCGCAGCTGAGCAGCCGGTGGCCGGGCAGCAGCAGGAAGATGTAGCCGACCGGCCCCGCAGCCTCCGCTTGGTGCAGGCGCAGCCCGTCGATCAGGGCCGCCGCGGGCACCAGAACCTCGGGCGTGCCGAAATGCAGCTCCACCCGCCAGCCGGTGACGGCGATGAGTTGCTGCGGCGCGACGGTGACGGGATGCAGCGGCCAGCCGGGACCGAAGGCATCGGCCTCGATCAGCACGGGGCATTGGCCGGGGTCGCGCAGGTCGTCGAGACGCTGCAGCCGGTGCCCGGCCCAAAGCAGCGGCTGCGCTCCGTGATCTGCGGTCAGCACCAGATCGCCGCTGTGCAGATCCTGCGCCGGTCGCAGCCCCTCGGGCGTATCGACCATCGAGCCATAGCGCAGCCCGCCGAGATCGGCCGCACCGGGCGAAGTGGTGGCGGACCCGCCGAATTGATGTATCGCCTCCACCCCGACCCCCTGCCGCTTTCCGGCGAGGGTGGCGGCAGAGGCTGAAGAAACCCTTGCCGCCGCCCGGGAGAGTCAGGCGGATTTTAGAGAAACCGCCCGAAGGGTCTCAGGCGGCGAGCCCCTTGGAGCCCATCTCGAGGAACTTGTTGCGGCGGTCCTTGACCAGCCACTCGGGCTTCTTGCCCGACAGCTCCTTCAGCATGGTCTCGATGGCCTTGCCGACCGCCTCGACCGTCTCGCGCCGACCGCGCTGCGCGCCGCCCAGCGGCTCCTTGATGATCCGGTCGATCACGCCGAGCTTCTGCAGGTCCTGCGCCGTCAGGCGCAGCGCCTCGGCGGCCTCGCGCATCTTCTCGGCATCCTTCCACAGGATCGAGGCGCAGCCCTCTGGCGAGATCACCGAATAGACCGAGTGTTCGAGCATCGCGATGCGGTTGGCCGTGGCGAAGGCCACCGCCCCACCGGACCCGCCCTCGCCGATCACCACCGAGATCAGCGGCACGCCGATCTCGAGGCATTTCTGCGTCGAGCGGGCGATGGCCTCGGCCTGACCGCGTTCCTCGGCACCCTTGCCGGGAAAGGCGCCGGGGGTGTCGACCAGGGTCACCACCGGGATGCGGAAGCGATGCGCCATGTCCATCAGCCGGATCGCCTTGCGATAGCCCTCGGGCCGCGCCATGCCGAAGTTGCGCTCGATCCGGGTCTTGGTGTCGTGGCCCTTCTCCTGGCCGATCACCATCACCGGATGATCGTTGAACCGGGCCAGCCCGCCCATCACCGCATGGTCATCGGCGAAGTTCCGGTCACCGGCCAAGGGCGTGTATTCGGTGAACAGCGCCTCGATGTAGTCGCGACAATGCGGACGGTCGGGATGGCGGGCCACCAGGCATTTCCGCCAGGGCGTGAGATCGCGATAGAGCTCGCGCAGCAGGGCGTCGGCCTTCTTGTCCAGCGCCGCCGCTTCCTTCTCGACGTCCATTTCCTTGTTGCCCCGCGCCATGGCGCGCAGCTCCTCGGCCTTGCCTTCGATTTCGGACAGCGGTTTTTCGAATTCGAGATAGTTCATCGGGCACTCCCGTGGGGTCGCCCCGGTATATGACCTCTGCGCCGACCGATTGCAACAACGCCGCCCCGGTCAGAGGATGCGGCCAGATGATCCGTCGCCCGACGCGTCGGGCAGCAGCTCGCCCAGCGTCAGCGCCATCACCTTTGCGCTGTCGAGCATGTCCTGCACGCCCACCCATTCGTCGGGCTGATGCGCCAGATGCAGCAGCCCCGGGCCATAGGCGATGCAATTCTTCAGCTTGCCGATCCGGTCGATGTGCTTCTGGTCGTAGGTGCCGGGCGAGACGACATATTCGGCCTGCCGCGCCAGCACGCGCTCGATGGCATGGGCGACCGAGCGGACGATGGGCGCGTCGCGGTCGGTCATCACCGGCTGCACCTCGAAGAGATCGCGGATCTCGTAGCTGAAACT
This sequence comes from Cereibacter sp. Soil_C_27, assembly GCF_057657095.1. Classification (NCBI taxonomy): domain Bacteria; kingdom Pseudomonadati; phylum Pseudomonadota; class Alphaproteobacteria; order Rhodobacterales; family Paracoccaceae; genus Cereibacter; species Cereibacter sp. Soil_C_27. Next base: position 68,500 of record NZ_JBDGJD010000006.1, read on the forward strand.
CGGGCGCTCAGCCCTCACCCGCTCCAGAAGCGCCGTCAGCTCGCCCTTCACCGCCGCCAGATCCTCCTCGATCAGGAAGCGGCGGTCGAGGATGATGCGGCAGCGGTCGGCCACGCAGGGCGCGGGAAGGCCGGTATAGCCGGGCTCCGGCTCCGGCTCGCCGCCGTGGATCGAGTTGATGTTCAGCGTCGATTGCCGCGCCCCCTCGGGCGTCACCGGCATCGCGGTATGGCGCGAGGCGAGCAGCGGGTAGAGCACCGTCTCGATCTCGGCCAGCACCGCGCCCATGTGGCGGATGGCGCTGTCACCGAGGAAGGGCATGGAACCATGGGCGATGCGGCCCTTCGTCTCCACCTCGGCCCACCAGACGCCGCGATGGCCGAGGCAGATGCGGTCCTTGTGCAACGGCTCCGGGATGATGACGTGCTGGACATGGGCGAAGCGGCCCTGCCCCGCCAGATAGGCCACGCCGCCGAAGCCGCCCGATTCCTCGTCGGCGGTGGCCGAGATCTCGATGCTGCCGGAAAAGCCGGGACAGACCGCGATGAAGGCCTCGGCGCCGATGATGCTGGCGGCGAGCCCGCCCTTCATGTCGCAGGCGCCCCGGCCATAGATCCGGTCGCCCTCCAGCGCGCCGCCGAACGGGTCGCGCGTCCAGCCGTGGCCGACTTCGACCACGTCATGATGCGAATTGAAATGCACGCAGTCGCCGGGGGCCACCCCCTCGCGCCGGGCGATCAGGTTCCAGCGCGGATGCGCCCCGGAATCGCCGGGCGCGCCCTCGGCCCGGACCAGCTCCACCGAGAAGCCCTGCAGCCGCGCGGCGAGGAAATCGCAGATCTCGCGGTAGTTCAGCCCGGGCGGGTTCAGCGTCGGGATGCGGATCAGATCTTGCGTCAGCGCGATCAGCGCGTCGCGACGGCGGTCGATTTCGGCAATGAGGCGGGCATCCTGCATCGCGCCAGAGTGCCGCGTCGCCGCCCGTCAGGCAACGCGCAATGCGCGACCCTGTGGCAGATGTTCCCCTGCGGCGAAATGCGTTAGCAGGGCAGCAGAGGCAAGGATGAGGAGAGTAGGATGATCATCGGGTTCCTCAAGCTCGCGCTGTTCGGCTTCATCGGCATGACCGTGGTCTATCTGCTGCTGTCGGTCTATTCGCGGTCGGTCCAGCGCGAAGAGCTGGAAAAGCGCTTCGATGCCGGGGATGGAGATGGCGCGCGCGATGCCTATATCGAGGCGGGGATGCGCGACTACGAGAAGAGCCTGCGCAGGAAGCTGATCTGGCTGGTCTATGTCATACCGGCCATCGTCTTTGTGGCCGTGTTCTACGGTCTGAATTTTGGGTGAGGATGTCATGCGCTATGTGAAATGGTCGGCTCTGGCGGCGCTGCTGCTCTTTCTGGGGGCGTTCCTGCACTACACCCTGCCCCAGCACGACATCGTGCGGATCGTCGGCACCAATACCCAGCGGATGGATCTGGGCGAGAACACATGGTTCTTCTCGGCCCCCGATACCGGCAATGCAACGACGATCGACGGCAACCGCGACGTGAAGTTCGTCGCGGCGATCTATCCCAATGGCAAGCCGATGGTCTATCGCAACGAGGACACCGGCTGGGGCTGGCCTCCGTATCTCAAGGTCAACAGCTTCGATATCCAGGCCCAGGCCGCAGATCTCACCTCGACCGAGGCGGCGCCGAAATGGGTGCTGGTGACGCATTACGGCTGGCGCAGCCAGCTCTTCACCATCTTTCCCAACGTCGTGCGGATGAAGCAGGTCGACGGCCCCGAGGCGACCGTCCTCCCCTGGTTCAATATCTTCTTCTTCCTGCTGATGGCCGGGATCGTCTTCATGGGCGTGAAGATGTGGATGCAGTTCCGCGAGCGGACCATCGACCCGGCGCTCGACGACATGGGCGAGGCCTGGGACGGGGTGGAAGCCCGGGCCGTGGCGGCCCGCAAGGGTGCCCGCACCAACATGGGCCGCTTCCGCGCCTGGATGCGCAGTCTCGGGCGCTAGGACCCAAACGAAAGAAGCGGCCCGGAGGCCGCTTCTGTCATCGCTGTAGGCCCGGTTCAGCCGCGCAACGTGCCGCCCGTCGCCTTCGCCACCTTGTCGACGATCTTGGCCGAGACCGCCTCGATGTCCTTCTCGGTCAGGGTCTTGTCGGTCGGCTGCAGCCGCACGGTGATCGCCAGCGACTTCTTGCCCGCGCCCATCTGCGCCTCGGCCTTCTCGCCGCCGAACTGGTCGAAGACCCGCACGCTCTCGATCAGCGCCTTGTCGGCGCCCTGAGCGGCGTTCACCAGCGTCAGCGCCTCCACGCCCTTGTCGACGACGAAGGCGAAGTCCCGCTCCACCGCCTGAAGATCGGCCAGCTTCAGCGCCGGGCGGGTCGGCGTCTTCACCTTGGGCAGCGGCACATTGGCCACCATCACAGTGAAGGCGACCGCAGGCCCCTTCACATCCATCGCCTGCAGGATGCGCGGATGCACCTCGCCGAAGCTGGCGAGCACATTCGGCCCCAGCCCGATCACCCCCGACCGGCCCGGATGCCACCACGCGGCGACCTTGCGGGTGATCTGCATCCGCGCCGGCGCGCCGATCGCCGCCAGCACCGCCTCCACATCCGCCTTGGCGTCGTAGAGATCGACCGGGCGGCGCGAGCCGAAGGCGTCGCGCGGCGCCGAGGCGCCGACCAGCAGGCCGGTGGCCTGCAGATGCTGCTCGCCCGGCTCGCCGCCGTGGAAGGCCGGGCCGATCTCGCAAAGCGCCATGTCGGCGAAGCCGCGCGCCTGATTGCGGGCGGCGGCGCGCAGCAGCCCCGGCAGCAGGTCGGGACGCAGATGGGTCATCTCGGACGAGATCGGGTTCTCCATCCGCACCGCATCCGACCCGCCGCCGAACAGCGTCGCCGCCTCGGAATCGATGAAGCTGTAGGTCACGCATTCATTGTAGCCGAGCGAGGCCAACATGCGCCGCGCCGTCTGCTCGCGCACCTGCAGCGGCGTCAGGATCGGCTTCGGCACCCCCGCCTCGCGACGCGGCAGCGGCTTGCCCTGCAGCAACGACAGCGAGGCGACGCGGGCGATCTCCTCGATCAGATCCGCCTCGCCCAGCACATCGGGCCGCCAGCTCGGCACCGAGGCCATGTCGCCGTCCAGCGTGAAGCCCAGAGCCTCCAGCGTGCGGCGCTGCTCGTCCTCCGGGATGTCCATCCCGACGAGGCTGACCACCCGCGCAGGATCGAGCCGGTAGGCCCGCGCCGTATCCGGCACAGCGCCATCCACCACCACCTCGGAGGCCTCGCCGCCGCAGAGGTCCAGCACCATCTGCGTCGCCAGCTCCAACCCCGGCAGGGTGAAGGCCGGATCGACGCCCCGCTCGAAACGATAGCGCGCATCGGAATTGATCTTCAGCGCCCGCCCGGTGGCGGCGATGGTGATCGGATCCCAGAAGGCCGATTCGAGGAAGACATCGGTCGTCTCCTCGGTGCAGCCCGAGGCCTCGCCGCCCATGATCCCGGCCAGCGACTGCGGCGCCCGGTCGTCGGAGATCAGCATCTGCCCGGTGCGCAACGTGTAGGTCTTGCCGTCCAGCGCCTGCAGCGTCTCGCCGCCCTCGGCCGCATGGATGCGCAGCCCGCCTTCCAGCTTGGCCAGGTCGAAGACATGCAGCGGGCGGTTCACCGCGAAGGTGAAGTAGTTGGTGACATCGACCAGGGTCGAGATCGGCCTGAGCCCGATGGCCCGCAGCCGGGTCTGCAGCCAGTCGGGCGACGGGCCGTTCTTCACGCCGCGGATCACCCGCCCGGCGAAGAGCGGGCAGCCCTTCTGCTTCAGCGCCGCATCGATCGTCACCGAGACCGACGAGGCGAAGCCTCCCGCGACCGGCGTGATCTCCAGCGGTTTCAGCACGCCGAGCCCGCGCGCCGCCAGATCCCGGGCGATGCCGCGGATTCCCAGCGCGTCGGGGCGGTTCGGGGTGACCTTAACGTCGATCATCGGGTCGTTCAGCCCGCGCAGGTCGATCAGCCGCACGCCGAGCGGCGTATCCTCGGGCAGATCGATGATGCCGTCATGGTCGTCCGACAGCATCAGCTCGCGCTCCGAGCAGAGCATGCCGTTCGACTCGACCCCGCGGATCACCCCCGGCTTCAGATCCACCCCGGTGCCCGGCACATGAGTGCCGACAGGGGCGAAGACGCCGACGAGCCCCGTGCGCGCATTCGGCGCGCCGCAGACCACCTGCACCTCTTCCGAGGCCGCCTCCGGACCGTTCGGCCAGGTTTCCACCCGGCAGAGCCGCAGGCGGTCCGCGTTCGGATGGGGCTGCGCCTCGATGACGCGGCAGGTACGGAAGGCCCCCAGAATCTTCTCCGGGTTCTCGACGCCCTCGACCTCGAGCCCGAGATCGGTCAGCGCGTAGAGCAGATCTTCCAGCTTGGCCTCGGTATCGAGGTGATCCTTGAGCCAGGACAGGGTGAATTTCATGCGCGTGCCCCTCGGATTAGATTGCGGCTTGGCCTTAGCGCAAAGCCGCGGCAAGGGGAAGTCCGGGCTTGGAGCGCGCGGCGGGGACATCGCGCCGCAAGGTTTGGTTACGATTTATTAAGTATTTGATTCTATTCAGCCGGGATGGAAAAATATCTCGAGATCCCGCGCGATCGAAAACCGCCCCGCCCGCTGCGGCTCTGCCTCATCATGGGCGCAACCGGCCTCCTACTGATGACCGACAGCGCCAGCCGTGGCCTCGCGCTGCTCGTGGCGCTCCTGCCCTAACGGCCTCTCCTGCGCATGGGAAAGCGCCCGCAGCCTTCAGGCCCGGGCGCAGCCCTCGTTGCAAAGACCTGCCTACCAGCGCAGCGCGGGAAGCGAGCCCAGCGAAGCGAACCAGATCACCGCGCCCGCCAGCAGCAGCACCACCAGCGCCCGGAAGCCGAAGGCCGAGAAGCGGAAGGCCAGCTCCTTGTCGAACAGATCCTGGATCAGCTGATCCTGCAGAAGCCCCGCCGCCGCCGTGTCGTCGCTGCTGCGGGTCATCATCTTGTGGGTCTCGAGCTGGTCGATCTGCGAGATGCCGATCACCAGCCGCGCCGCATAGGGCACGCTCCACACCGCCAGCGCCGCCATCAGAAGCTGCCCGGCCTGCCAGTTGCGTTGCACCAGCGACAGCACGACCAGCCCGACGAGCACGATGCCCCAGAGCGCCGCCAGCGTTGCCGTGCGGGTCTCCACCTTGCGCAGCGAGCCGAGCAGCACCTCCTGCGCCTCCGGCCCACGATCCGACACGTTGTCGGGCGCCGCCGCCTGCAGCCGGGCGTAAAGCTTCATGCGTCGCCGCCAGAGAGGGAAGCGCGCGGCGAATGGATATTCGGGAAAGCGGAACTGGCGGCGCAGCTCCAAATAGTAGACGGCGGTGAAGTACCAGACGACCGCCGTCGCGCCGAGGATGTTCTGGAAGGTGATGAGCTGTTGGACAGGAACCATGACCGAAACCTTTACCAAGTTTCGGTCAGGGTATCAGCGGCTCAGGCCCCCCGCCAAGTCCGGCATGTCCAGTGCGGCAAAGCCATAGTGACGCAGCCAGCGCAGATCGGACTCGAAGAAGGCCCGCAGATCGGGAATGCCGTATTTCAGCATGGCGATCCGGTCGATGCCCATGCCGAAGGCGAAGCCCTGCCACTCGGTCGGGTCCACCCCCGCCGCCGCCAGCACCTTCGGGTGCACCATCCCCGAGCCGAGGATCTCCAGCCAGCCGTCGCCCTCGCCGATCTTCAGCTGTCCGTCCTCCCAAGAGCAGCGGATATCGACTTCGGCCGAAGGCTCGGTGAAGGGGAAATGCGAGGCGCGGAAGCGCAGCTCGACCGAGGGCACCTCGAAGAAGGCACGGCAGAACTCTTCCAGCACCCATTTCAGGTTCGCCATCGAGATGTCGCGGTCGATCGCCAGCCCTTCGACCTGATGGAACATCGGCGTGTGGGTCTGGTCCATGTCCATCCGGTAGACGCGGCCCGGTGCGATGACACGGATCGGCGCGCCCTGCTCGGTCATGGCGCGGATCTGCACCGGCGAGGTATGGGTGCGCAGCACATGCGGCGGGCGGTTGTCGCCCTCGGCGCGGTTCATGAAGAAGGTGTCATGCTCCTGCCGCGCCGGATGCTCCGGCGGGATGTTCAGCGCATCGAAATTGTACCAGTCGCTCTCGACCTGCGGCCCCTCGGCCACGGCAAAGCCCATGTCGGCGAAGATCGCCGTCAGCTCGGCCATCACCTGGCTCACCGGATGGATCGTGCCCTGACGCCGCGGCCGCCCCGGCAGCGTCACGTCCAGCCATTCCGAGCGCAGCCGCTCGTCCAGCGCCGCATCGCCGAGCGCCGCCTTCTTGGCACGCAGCGCCGCGTCGATCTCGTCCTTCAGAACGTTCAGCGCCGCACCCGTCGATTGCCGCAGCACCGGGTCCATGCCGCCCAGCTCGCGCATCTTCAGGCTGATCTCGCCCTTCTTGCCCAGCGCCGCCAGACGCAGATCCTCCAGCGCAGCCTCGTCGGCGGCAGAGGCGATGCCTTCCAGATACTTGCCCTTCAGCGCGTCCAACCCGTCCATCGTCTCTCTCCGGTCCTCGTGCGGCGTCTAGCTAGCACAAGGACCGGACGATGCAAACCGGGTCACTTCCAGATGTCGCGATCGACGCCGCGCGCCAGTTCCGGATGATCGGCGATATGGAAGGTCGGCTCCTGCCCCAGCGCCCGCTGCGCGAAGTAGTGCCGCGTCAGCGCCACCACCGTGCCCGAGAGCGCGACGATGGCAATCAGGTTGATCGTCGCCATCAGCCCCATAGAGGCATCGGCAAGGTTGAACACCGTGGCCACCGCCTGCAGCGCGCCCCAGACCACCATGACCAGCACCACGATCCGCAGCCCCATCAGCCCGGTCCGGCCACCGACCCCGAGGAAGGACATCGCCATCTCGGAATAGGCGTAATTGCCGATGATCGAGGTGAAGGCGAAGAAGAAGATCGCCACCGCAATGAAATAGGGCCCGACCGCGCCGATATGGCTGCCGAGCGCCGCCTGCGTCAGCTGGGTGCCGGTGACCTCGCCGCCGGGGATGTAGACATCCGACAGAAGGATCATCATCGCCGTGCAGGAACAGATCACCAGCGTGTCGATGAAGACGCCCAGGGCCTGCACCAGCCCCTGGCTGGAGGGGTGATGCGGGTTCGGCGTCGCGGCGGCGGCGATGTTGGGGGCCGAGCCCATCCCCGCCTCGTTCGAGAACAGCCCCCGCTTCACCCCGTTCAGCATCGCCGCGGCCACCCCGCCCGCGATGCCCCCCGCCGCCTCGGTCAGACCGAAGGCATTGGCGATGATCGTGCCGAACATGCCCGGGACCAGCGTGATGTGGGTGACGACGACATAGAGCGCGACCAGAAGATAGCCGCCTGCCATGAAGGGCACGACATATTCCGCTACGGTGGCGATCTTGCGGATGCCGCCGAAGATGACGATCGCCGTCAGCCCCGCCAGCACGAGGCCGGTGACCAGCTTCGGCAGGCCGAAGGCGCCGACCATGGCATCCGCGATGGAGTTGGCCTGCACCGCGTTGAACACGAGGCCGAAGGACAGGATCAGGCACACCGAGAACACGCCGCCCAGCCAGGGCAGCCCCAGCCCGCGGGCGATGTAGAAGGCCGGCCCCCCGCGATAGACCGCCGCTTCGGCGCTGCGGTCGTGCACCTTGTAGAGCTGGGCCAGCGTCGATTCCGCATAGGCCGTCGCCATGCCGACCAACGCCACCATCCACATCCAGAAGATCGCCCCCGGCCCGCCGAGGTTCAGCGCCACCGCCACCCCGGCGATATTGCCGGTGCCGACCCGGCTCGCCAGACTGGTGCAGAGCGACTGGAACGGGGTGATCCCCTCCTTGTCGGTGGAGGGGGCCTGCGTCACCACGCGGAACATCTCGCCGAAGCGCAGGATCTGCTGGAAGCGCAGCCGGATCGAGAAATAGAGCCCGACCGCCAGCAGCCCGTAGATCAGCACATAGCCCCAGAAGACGGTATTCAGAAAGTCGATGATCGCTGTCATGCTTTCCCCCTGTCCGATCCCGCCAGCGTGACAGAAGCAGGGCGCAACTCCAAACTCTTATTCCTGCATCTGTCGCACAGGCTTAGCCTGCCGCCTCACTCTGCCGGAGGCGCAGACCCGCCCCAGGCGCAAGGCTCGGGCCTCGGGTCTGCGGCAGCGCCGCGCGCGGGGGCTCGATGCCCCCCAGCGCGGCTCCCCCCGGCGTTGGGCGCGAAACGAAAAACCCCCGCGCCTTGCGGCGCGGGGGTTTCTGCAGATCGGCTCGGCGCGGCCAGAGCCGCGCGAGGGCTCAAGCCAGCGCGGCTTTCGCCTGAGCGGCGATGGCGTTGAACGCCTCGGGCTCGTGCACGGCGAGATCGGCCAGAACCTTGCGGTCCACTTCGATCCCGGCTTTCGCCAGACCGTTGATGAAGCGCGAATAGGTGAACTCGACGTCGAACAGACGGACGGCGGCGTTGATCCGCTGGATCCACAGCGCGCGGAAGTTGCGCTTGCGGGTCTTGCGGTCGCGGGTCGCGTACTGGTTGGCCTTGTCGACGGCCTGAGTGGCGGTGCGGAAGTTGGTGCTGCGCGCGGCATAGTAGCCTTTGGCAGCCTTGATCACCTTGCGGTGACGGGCGTGGGTGACCACACCGGATTTGACGCGGGACATCTGGTGCTCTCCTTACCGGTCGTAGGGCATGTATTTCTTGACGATCTTCGCATCCGACGCGTTCAGGATCATGGTCCCGGTCACGTCGCGGATGAATTTCGTCGAGCGCTTGATCATGCCGTGGCGCTTGCCGGCGGGACCGGCCTTCACCTTGCCGGTTGCGGTGAAGCTGAAACGCTTCTTGGCCGCAGACTTGGTCTTCATCTTGGGCATTTCCATCTCCTCTTTCGAGTGGTTTACGCACGACTCGGCATGCCACCTCGGCCGGTCCTGCGGGTATAGAGCGCGCCGTATAGGCGGGCGCGCCAGGTCGTGCAAGGGCAAATCAGTTCAGATAGCGCCCGATCACCGTGAGAAACACCTTGGGGATCTCGGCGATCTGGTAGCCGCCGGGCCGGCCGGTCAGGGCCAGCACCAGAAGCGTGCCGCCGATCATCACGAGGATGGCGGCGGCACGGGGCGGCCTGCCTTCGGAAAAGGCCGAGAACAGCGGGGGAAGCGCAAGCACAAGCAGCACCACCCCCACGACGAGCATCAGATCGGCATCCATCCCGAACCCTCCCCACGCAGTCCGGGAACGCCCCGGATCGCGCGAGGTTATTCGGGATCGCCGCGGTAGATCAACCGTTCGTCACAGGGTGCCACGCGCAGGATGTTGGTCGTCCCCTGCACGTTGAACGGCACCCCGGCGACCACGAGGATATGCTCGTGCTCGTGGGCAAAGCCGTAGGAGAGCGCCGCGCGGGCAGCGGCGATCACCGCGCCCTTGAAGCGTTCCTGCGGCTCGGTGATCACGCAATGCGTGCCCCAGGTCAGCGACAGACGCCGCGCCGTTTCCATCAGCGGGGTCAGCGCCATGATCGGCACCCGCGGACGCTCGCGCGCCACCAGCGACACCGTGGTGCCGGTCTGGGTGAAGCAGCAAACCGCCTTGATGTTGGTGGTCTCGGCGATCTCGCGCGCGGCGGAGACGATGGCATCGGCCACGGTCTGACGCACCGCGCTGCGGCTCGCCTCGATGATGTCGCGGTAGACCGGGTCGCCCTCGACCGAGATCGCCACGTTGTTCATCGTGGTGACCGCCTCGATCGGGTAGGAGCCCGCCGCCGATTCCGCCGAGAGCATGATCGCATCGGCGCCCTCGTAGATCGCCGTCGCCACGTCCGACACCTCGGCGCGGGTCGGCATCGGCGATTCGATCATCGATTCCAGCATCTGCGTCGCAACGATCACCGGCTTGGCCGCTGCCCGCGCACCGCGCACCAGACGCTTCTGGATCGGCGGCACCGCCTGAACCGGGAGCTCGACCCCCAGATCGCCCCGCGCCACCATGATCCCGTCCGACACCGCGAGGATCGAGTCATAGGCCTTCACGGCCGCCGGTTTCTCGATCTTCGACAGGATCGCCGCACGGCCCTTGGCCAGCTCGCGCGCTTCCAGCACGTCCTCGGGCCGCTGCACGAAGGACAGCGCCAGCCAGTCCACGCCCATCTCGCAGGCGAATTCCAGATCCTTGCGGTCCTTGTCCGACAGCGCCGCCAGCGGCAGCACCACGTCGGGCACGTTCACGCCCTTGCGGTTGGAGATGGTGCCGCCGACCGTCACCTTGCAGTTGGCGAAATCGGCGCCGCAGTCGGTCACTTCGAGGCGGATCTTGCCATCGTTCACCAGAAGCGAGGCGCCCGGCTCCAGCGCCGCGAAGATCTCGGGATGCGGCAGGTTCACCCGCATCAGCGTGCCCGGCGCCGGATCGAGATCCAGCCGGAAGTCGGCCCCGGCAACCAGATCTTCCGATCCATTGGCGAAGACACCGACGCGCAGCTTCGGCCCCTGAAGGTCGGCGAGGATGCAGATCGGCAGGCCGGTATCGGCCTCGACCTGACGGATGATCGCGTGACGGGCCCGCTGCTCCTCATGGGTGCCGTGGCTCATGTTCAGACGGAACACGTCGGCGCCCGCCTCGAACAGCGCGCGGATGGTGGCGTAGTCGTTGGAGGCCGGGCCCAGCGTGGCCACGATCTTTACGTTGCGAAGGCGTCTCATGCTGCCTCGTTCCCTTGTAGTACATATGATATCGTGGTGGGCCGCGGGTTTTATGGCCCAAAAGGGGGGGCGGGGCAACTGGCGCTTTCCACGCTTTGATCATAAACCGGCGATTGTAACCTCTTGCGGAAGGTCGAAGATGCCCGCCTACGAGATCCTCGGCGAGGACCGCGCCTCGCGCTGGCTCGTCACCTGCGACCACGCCACCAACCGGGTGCCAGACGATGTGAACGGCGGCGATCTGGGGCTGCCGCCCGAGGAGATGGGCCGGCACATCGCCTATGACCTCGGTGCGGCAGGCGTGACGAGGGCGCTGGCCGAGCGTCTGGACGCCCCGGCAATCCTGTCGGATTTCTCGCGGCTGGTGATCGACCCGAACCGCGGCGAGCTCGATCCGACGCTGGTGATGAAGCTCTATGACGGCACGATCATCCCCGCCAACCGCCATGTCGATGCGCAGGAGGTGGAGCGTCGGCTGAACACCCTGCACCGCCCCTACCACGCCGCGCTCGCGCGTCTGGCGGCGCGTCGGCCGGATACGGTGATCGTCGCCATCCACTCCTTCACGCCGCGACTGAACGGGCGCAGCCCGCGGCCCTGGCACATCGGCGTGCTGCATTCGCATCTCGACACCCGCTTCAGCCTGCCGCTTATCGCGCGGCTGCAGGCCGAGCCGGACCTTTGCGTCGGCGACAATCAACCCTATCTCGGTCATCTGCCGGGCGACGCCATCGACCGGCACGCCTTGCAGACCGGCCGGCAGAACACGCTGATCGAGCTGCGCCACGACCTGATCCGCACGGAGGCGGAGCAGCAGGCCTGGGCCGACCGGCTCGCGCCGATCCTGACCGAAGTCTTGGCGGCCCTGCCCGCCTGAGGAGGACATATGGACGACCAGACCCGCCTCGAGCTCGAGGCTGCCGCCTTCCGCCGCCTGCGCGACCACCTGCGCGAGCGCAGCGATGTGCAGAACATCGACCTGATGAACCTGGCGGGCTTCTGCCGCAACTGCCTGAGCCGCTGGTATCAGGAGGAAGCCAATGCCCGCGGCATCGACATGGGCAAGGACGAGGCGCGCGAGATCTACTACGGCATGCCCTATGCCGACTGGGTGGCCGAGAACCAGCGCGAGGCCTCGGAGCAGCAGAAGGCCGCCTTCGACGTGGCCTTTGCCCGCAACGTGGGCGGGAAGGGCTGAGCGCCCTTCCCCTTCAGCTCAGACCGCGGTCTTGCGGCTTTCGTCCAGATAGATTTCCCTCAGCCGCGCCGCGACGGGGCCCGGCGCGCCCGTGCCGACGGCCGCGCCGTCGATTTCCACCACCGGCAGCACGAAGGCCGAGGCCGAGGTGAAGAAGGCCTCGTCGGCAGCCTGCGCCTCGGCCACGGTGAAGGGCCGCTCCTCGATCTCCATCTGCGCTTCCTGAGCCATCCGCAGCACCGCCGCCCGGGTGATGCCGTGCAGGATGTCGGTGCCGAGGTTGCGGGTGATGATCCGGCCCTTCTTCACGATATAGGCGTTGTTCGAGGTGCCCTCGGTGACGAAGCCGTCCTCGACCATCCAGGCGTCGTCGCAGCCCGCCTTCTTGGCCATCATCTTGCCCATCGACGGGTAGAGCAGCTGCACCGTCTTGATGTCGCGCCGGCCCCAGCGGATGTCCTCGATCGAGATCACCTTGATGCCGGTCTTCGCGGTCGGGTTGTCGGCCAGACCCGGCTTCGACTGGGTGAACAGCACCAGCGTCGAAGGCGTGGTCGCCGGATCCGGGAAGGTGAAATCGCGGTCGCCGGGATTGCCGCGGGTGACCTGCAGATAGACCATGCCCTCGTCGATCCCGTTCTGCGCCACCAACTCGCGGTGGATCGCCAGCAGCTCGTCCTTGGTGACCGGGCAGGCCATGTCCAGCTCGCGCAGGCTGCGCTCCAGCCGGGCGAAATGGCCGTCGAAGTCCAGGAGCTTGCCGCCGAGGACGGAGGTTACCTCATAGACGCCATCGGCCATGAGAAAGCCCCGGTCGAAGATCGAGACGGTGGCTTCGGCTTCGGGAAGATACTCCCCGTTCACATAGACGGTGCGGCTCATGCTTATCCCCAGAGTGCGGCGGTTGGTGGGTGGATGCCAGCCTCGTCGAAGACCAGCGGCGTCTCGCGGTCTTCTGCCAGAAGCAGCGGACCGTCAAGATCGACGTAAGACGCCCCCTGCGCCAGCAGCGTCGCCGGGGCCATGGCGAGGCTGGAGCCGACCATGCAGCCCACCATCAGCCCATAGCCCTCCTCAAGCGCCGCCTTGCGCAGCGCCAGCCCCTCGGTGAAGCCACCGGTCTTGTCGAGCTTCAGGTTCACCACGTCATACTTGCCCTTCAGCCCGGGCAGCGAGTGGCAGTCGTGGCAGGATTCGTCGGCGCAGACCGGCAGCGGGCGGGCGATCTCGGCCAGCATGTCGTCGGCCCCGGCAGGCAAGGGCTGCTCCACCAGCGCCACGCCCAGCCGGATCAGATGCGGCGCAAGCTCGGTATAGACCTCCGCCGTCCAGCCCTCGTTGGCATCGACGATGATCGTGGTCGCTGGCGCGCCTGCCCGCACCGCCTCCAGCCGCGGCATATCGTCGGGCGTGCCGAGCTTGATCTTCAGCAGCGGCCGATGCGCGTGTTTCGCCGCCGCCGCCCGCATGTTCTCGGGCGTGTCGAGCGACAGGGTGAAGGCGGTGATCTGCGGCTGCGGCGCGGGCAGCCCGGCCAGCTGCCAGACCCGCTTGCCGCTGTCCTTGGCCTCCAGATCCCAGAGCGCGCAATCCACCGCATTGCGCGCCGCCCCGGCGGGCAGCAGCGATTGCAGGTCGTGCCGCGTCAGGTTCTCCGGCAGGCCGGCGATCTGCTCGGCCACCGAGTCGAGCGACTCGCCGTAGCGGGCATAGGGCACGCATTCGCCGATGCCGGTCAGCCCGCCGCGGGTGACGCGGACGGTGAGCACCTTCGCCTCGGTGCGCGAACCGCGCGAGATGGTGAACACTTCCGCAAGGCGGAAAGTGTCGCGGGTAACGGTAATCATGGCAGGCCTCCGCTGGGTCCGGAATTTGTGCGGGACGGGCGGCGCGGGGTCAACCCCGCCGCCCGACCCGGCTCAGACCGCGATCAGCGCGTCGACCAGCCGCCCCGCGCCATGACGGAACGGATCGACGGTCGGCAGGCCGGTGCGGGCCTCGACCTCGGCGCAATAGGCCAGGGCGTCGGCATCGCTCATGTGCTGGGTGTTGATCGAGCAGCCCACCGCCACGCAGGACGGGTTCGCCACCCGCGCCAGCGTCAGCGCCATGTCGCGCACCGCCTCGATGCTCGGCAGCTTGTACTCCGGCAGGCCGCGCATGTGGTCACGGGTCGGCTCGTGGCAGATGATCAGCGCATCCGGCTGGCCGCCATGGATCAGGGCCAGCGTCACCCCGGAATAGGAGACGTGGAACAGGGATCCCTGCCCCTCGATCAGATCCCAATGGTCGGCGTCGTTGTCCGGCGTCAGGTATTCGATGGAGCCCGCCATGAAATCCGCGATCACCGCATCCAGCGGCACGCCGTCGCCGGTGATCAGGATGCCGGTCTGACCCGTGGCGCGGAAACTCGACTTCAGCCCGCGCGCCCGCATCTCCTTGTCGACGCAGAGCGCGGTATACATCTTGCCGATCGAGCAATCGGTGCCAACCGCCAGCATCCGCTTGCCCGCCCGCTTCTTGCCGTTGGCGATCGGATAATCCACCGTCGGCACCCGCACATCATGCAGCTGCCGCCCGCAGGCCCGCGCCACCGCCGCCAGATCCTCCTCGTCGCGCAACAGGTTGTGCAGCCCCGAGGCCAGATCGAAGCCTTCCTCCAGCGCCGCCACCAGCACCTTCTTCCAGGCGGGCGAGATCACCCCGCCCCGGTTCGCCACCCCGATGACCAGCGTCTTGCAGCCCGCGGCCTTGGCCTCGGCGAGGCTCATGTCGGGCAGCCCCATGTCGGCTTTGCAGCCCTCCATGCGGAACTGCCCCACCGCATATTCCGGGCGCCAGTCCTTGATGCCCTGCGCGACCTTGGCGGCCAGCGGATCGGGCGCATCGCCCAGGAACAGGAGGTAGGGGGTCTCGATCATCGTGGCGCATCCTTTGAAATGTCGAGGCATGATGCGGAAATCATGCCGGGAATGCATCGCATTCTGCGGCGCCGCGCGGGCGATATGAGCAACATTCTTCGCGCGCGCCGTCGATCTGCCGAAGATTCCGCCGCTCAGCCCGTCTCTTGCGCAACCTCCGGCAAGGCACGTCCCAACGATGCAGATCTCATGCTGCACCTGCAAATGAGCCTTGCAGGTCTCGAAGCAATAATATAACCAATCAACAACTTAAAACGTAACTTACTTGCCAAGGCGCCGCCATGAGCTTCCGCATCCAGCCCCCTCCTCCCGCCCGGCTCAACCGCTGCCAACTCTTCGGCCCCGGCTCGCGCCCGGCGCTGTTTCCGAAGATGGCGGCATCGGCGGCGGATGTGATCAACCTCGATCTCGAGGATTCGGTCGCGCCTGCCGACAAGCCGCAGGCGCGGGCGAACATCATCGAGGCGATCAACACGCTCGACTGGAATGCCAAGCATCTCTCGGTACGCATCAACGGGCTCGACACCCCCTTCTGGTATCGCGATGTCGTCGACCTGCTGGAGCAGGCGGGGGATCGGCTCGACCAGATCATGATCCCCAAGGTCGGCTGCGCGGCGGATGTCTATGCCGTCGACGCGCTGGTGACGGCGATCGAGCGTGCCAAGGGCCGCAAGCCGATCAGCTTCGAGGTCATCATCGAATCGGCGGCGGGCATCGCCCATGTCGAGGAGATTGCAGCCTCCTCGCCGCGGCTGCAGGCGATGAGCCTCGGCGCTGCCGATTTCGCCGCCAGCATGGGCATGCAGACCACCGGCATCGGCGGGACGCAGGAAAACTACTACATGATCCGCGAGGGCGTGAAGCACTGGTCCGACCCGTGGCACTGGGCGCAGGTCGCCATCGTCGCCGCCTGCCGCACCCATGGCGTGCTGCCGGTGGACGGGCCCTTCGGCGATTTCAGCGATGACGAGGGCTTCCGGGCGCAGGCCCGCCGCTCGGCGACGCTCGGCATGGTCGGCAAATGGGCGATCCACCCCAAGCAGGTCGCGCTGGCCAACGAGGTCTTCACGCCGTCGGAGGCCGCCGTGGCCGAAGCGCGCGAGATCCTCGCCGCGATGGAGGCCGCCAAGGCGCGGGGCGAAGGCGCCACGGTATACAACGGAAGACTCGTTGACATAGCGTCCATCAAACAGGCAGAAGTGGTGGTGCGGCAGTCGGAAATGATTGCAGGCTGAGAATTCGAATACCGAGCTGCGGAGGGAAGGGAGGCCCGAAGCAGCAGATCGGGAGGACGCGCGCCCCGAACTCCGGTTCGGGGCGTCGCTGTTTGCAGCACCCCGAGATCCCGCCTCAGACCGCGATATTGTCGATCAGCCGCACCCCGTCCAGCGTCGCCGCCGCCAGAAGCCGCGCCGGCCCGTTCAGCGCCGTCATCGGCTCCAGCAGATCGGCGCTGCGCAGATCGAGGTAATCGACCGCCTCGAACCCCGCCGCCTGCACCGCCGCCGCCGCTTCCTCCAGCGCTGCCGCCACCGGCACGCCTGCGCGCATCGCCTCCGCCGCACGCTGCATCTCGCGATGGAGCGCCGGGGCGATCGCGCGCCCGCCCTCCGACAGCCGCGCATTGCGCGACGACATGGCCAGCCCATCGGCCTCGCGCACCGTCTCGCAGCCGACGATCTCCACCGGAAGGTTCAGGTCGGCCACCAGCCGCTGCACCACCTGCAACTGCTGCCAGTCCTTCTCGCCGAAATAGGCGCGGTCGGCCATGGTCATGCCGAAGAGCTTGGCCACCACCGTCGCCACCCCGTCGAAATGCCCGGGCCGATGCGCGCCTTCCAGCGGCGCGCTCACACCCGAGACCGAGACCCCCGTGGCGAAGCCGGGCGGATAGACCTCGTCCGGCGAGGGCGCGAAGATCACATCCACCCCCACCGTCGCCAGCAGCGCCGCGTCGCGGTCTTCGGTGCGGGGGTATTTCTCCAGATCGGCTGGGTTGTTGAACTGCTTGGGATTGACGAAGATCGTTACGATCACCCGGTCGCAGCCCGCCTTGGCAGCGCGGGCGATGCTCAGATGCCCCTCGTGCAGCGCGCCCATCGTCGGCACCACGCCGACCGTCTGGCCCGCCGCCTTCCAGCCGCGCACCATGGTCCGCAGATCGGCAACCCGCCGCAGGATGACGACGGTCACTTCTTGGCCTTCAACACATCGGGGAACACATGCTCGGCCGCCGGAAAGCTGCGCGCCCGGACCTCGGCGGCATAGGCGGCGATCGCCTCGTCGGCCGCCTGGCCCAGCTCGCCGAAGCGCTTGACGAATTTCGGGCGGAAATCGGTGAACAGCCCCAGCATGTCGTCGAGCACCAGCACCTGCCCGTCGCAGCCCGCCGAGGCGCCGATCCCCACCGTGGGGATCGCGACCGCCTCGGTGATCCGGCGCGACAGCCCGTCCGGCACCTTCTCCAGCACGACCGAAAACGCCCCCGCGTCTGCCACGGCCTTGGCATCGGCCATCACCCGCTCGGCATCGGCATCGCGGCCCTGCACCTTGTAGCCGCCCAGCGTGTTCACCGCCTGCGGCGTCAGCCCGACATGCGCCATCACCGGAATGCCCCGCCCGACGAGAAAGCGGATGGTCTCGGCCATCTGCACCCCGCCCTCCAGCTTCACCGCCCCCGCGCCGGTCTCGGCCATCAGCCGCGCCGCGTTGCGGAAGGCCTGCGCCAGGTTCTCCTCGTAGCTGCCGAAGGGCATGTCGATCACCACGATGGCCTTCGACGTGCCGCGCACCACCGCCTTGCCGTGCAGGATCATCATCTCCATCGTCACACCGATGGTCGAGGGCAGGCCGTGCAGCACCATCCCCAGACTGTCGCCGACCAGCGCCAGATCGCAATGCGCATCGACCAGCCGGGCCATCGGCGTGGTATAGGCGGTCAGGCAGACCAGAGGCGTGCCGCCCTTGCGGGCCTGGATATCGGCGGCCATCAGCTGGCGGACCGGGGCGGAAGCACTCATCTCTCTTGCTCTCCCTCAAGAGGAACGGACAGTCCGGGTATATCGGCCAGGCCCATGCCGCACCAGCGGAATGTCCGCTGCAGCGCAGCATCGCGCTTTCCGCTTGACCGGAGCCCTGCTCCCCGCTCCCCTGCGGCAAGCTGCAACTCGAAGGACAGACGCATGAGCCTGATTGCCCGCCTCACCCGAGACGACATCACCCCAGAGGTCGAACGCCCCGATGCCGAGCGCGTGGTGGAGGGCGATCCCGTCCACACCACATGGAACCTCGAGGACATCGACGGGCTCTATTGCGGCCTCTGGCAATCGACGCCGGGCAGCTGGAAGGTCAGCTACGCCGAGTGGGAATATGTGCATATTCTGGAAGGCGTTTCCGTGCTGACCGACACCGAAGGCCAGTCGGTCACGCTGCGCGCCGGCGACAGCTACGTCATCCGCCCGGGGTTCGAGGGCGTCTGGACGGTGAAGGAAACCACGCTGAAGGACTATGTCATCCGCAGCTGAGGCCCCGCGCGCGGGTAAGCCTCGGGCCTCCCGCAGTCGGATCGGACCCGACGCGCCGGGTTGCGGCGCGTCGGGAAGTTTCGAGCTTCAGTTCAGCACGGTGCCCGTCGCGGGCATCAGCGCTGCCGTCTCGGGGGCCGGGCCCGGAACGGCGCGGCCATAGGCATCGTCATGGAACGGGCCTTCCAGCGCCAGCGACTCCTCGGCGGTGCGCACCTTCACTCGGGTCCCGAGCGCCACACGATCGTAGAGGTCGATGGCGTCCTGATTGAACAGACGGATACAGCCCGCCGAGGTGGCATGGCCGATAGAGGCCCGGTCGACCGTTCCATGAATGCGGAAATAGGTGTCCCGGCCACCGCGGTAGAGATAGAGCGCGCGCGCCCCGAGCGGGTTCGACAGGCCCCCCGGCAGACCGTCAGCATAATCGGCATACATCTCCGGCTGGGTGCGGATCATGTTCTGCGTCGGCGTCCACGACGGCCATTCGGCCTTGCGCCCGACGGTCGCCTGACCGCGGAAGGCCAGCCCCTGACGGCCCACGGCGATGGCATAGCGCATGGCCTGACCGTTCTCCATGACGTAGTAGAGCCGCCGCGAATGGGTATCGACGACGATGGTGCCCGGGTCTTCGCTGCCGTTGTAGGCAACTTCCGCCCGCACGGCGTCGGGCGTCAGATAGCGGGTCGGCACGGGTTCGATGAAGAATTCGCCATCCTGAATCCCCGGGTAAAGCGGGTGATCCTTGGGAAGGTCGGGAACGGGGGCGGCGCAGGCTGCAAGAAACAGCAGGGACGCGAGAGTAGCGAGACGAAGAATGCTGTGGCGCACGGCTGACTCGATTGTTTTGGAAAATACTCCCTCAGAAGCGTCACGCCATGCCCGTGGCGTCAACCCCTGCCCCCGCCCGAGGAAGAAGAAAAACCCCCGGACGTGGCATCCGGGGGTCACCTTTGTGGCAGAAAAGCCGTTTCAGCCGACGATATTGAAGGATGGGCCGTAGGGATAGCCGGTGATGTTCTCGTTGCCCTCCTCGGTCACGACGAGAATATCGTGCTCGCGGTAGCCCCCCGCCCCCGGCTGGCCTTCGGGAATCGTCAGCATCGGCTCCATCGAGATCACCATCCCCGGCTCCAGCACCGTGTCGATATCCTCGCGCAACTCCAGCCCCGCCTCGCGGCCATAGAAATGCGACAGCACCCCGAAGGAATGGCCATAGCCGAAGGTGCGGTATTGCAGCAGGTCGCGCTCGGCGAGGAAGGCGTTCAGCTCGCCGGTGATCTCGGCGCAGCTTTTGCCCGGCTTCAGCAGCGTCATGCCGTATTCATGCGCCGCCACATTGGCCTCCCAGATCTTCAGGCTGGCCGGATCGCACTGGCCGACGAAGAGCGTCCGCTCCAGCGCGGTGTAATAACCCGAGATCATCGGGAAGCAGTTCAGCGACAGGATATCGCCCCGGGCCAGCTTCCGCGCCGTGACCGGGTTGTGGGCCCCGTCGGTGTTGATCCCCGACTGGAACCAGACCCAGGTGTCGCGATATTCCGCCTCCGGAAAGCGCCGGGCGATCTCGGCCTCCATCGCGTCGCGCCCGGCCATCGCCACGTCGATCTCGCGCGCGCCGACCCGGATCGCCTCGCGAATCGCATAGCCGCCCACATCCGCCACCTGCGCCCCCTGCCGGATCAGCGCGATCTCGGCGGGCGATTTCATCATCCTGAGCTGCATCGTGCCCGGGGCGATATCCATGCCGCGCTTCGGCTTGAGGAAGGTGTTCAGCTTCTCGGCCTGCACCATGGTCAGGTGATCCGCCTCCACCCCCACCGCCTTGCCGGTGCCCACGACCGAGGCGACCACGCGCCAGAAATTGTCGCGTTGCCAGTCGGTGTAGGTGATGTTGTCGCCGAAGCTGCGCCGCCACGGTTGGCCCGCGTCGATCCCGGCGCTGATCGTGGTGCAGTCACTCGCCGTCACCACGCAGGCATAGGGCCGCCCGAAGGAGCAGTAGAGAAAGCCCGAGTAATAGGCCACGTTGTGCATCGAGGTCAGCACCACCGCGTCGAGCTCGTGCATCTCCATGAGGTCGCGCAGCCCTTCCAGCCGCGCCTCGTATTCCTCGGCGGCGAAGGGCAGCGCGGCCTTGTGGCCGTTGTGGAAGCGGTAGTGTTCGGGACGGTCAAGCGTCATGTCAGACCTCATGCGAGGAGTCCGCGGCGGGACCCCGAAAGATCCCGGCGTGCAGGACGACGGCAGGTTGCCCTGCAAGCGGCGGGAAGATCCCTGCGACGACGCCATCGTCGCGGCTCGGGAAAAGAATGCGGCGGGCCGGGCGGCTTGGCAAGCCCTACCAGCGTTTCAGCGCGTCCTCGTCCGCGTCCTTCGCCGCCACCCATTCGGCGCCGGAGGTGGTGACCTCCTTCTTCCAGAAGGGCGCGCGGGACTTGAGGTAATCCATCAGGAACTCCGCCGCGGCGAAGGCGTCGCCGCGATGGGCCGAGGCGGTGGCCACCATCATGATCGTCTCGCCGGGGGCGAGGTCGCCGTGGCGGTGGATCACGAGGCAATCGACGAGGCTCCAGCGGGTCATGGCTTCCGCGGCGATCGCCGCGATGGCGCGTTCGGTCATGCCGGGATAATGCTCGATCTGCATCGCCGCCAGATCGCCCGACAGGTCGCGCACCAGCCCGGTGAAGGTGACGACCGCCCCCGCCCCCGGCAGATCGCGCGCGAAGGCCGCGGCCTCGGCGCCGAAGTCGAAGGGCTCGGCCTGCACCGCGACGCGCATCTCAGCCCCCGGTCATCGGCGGGAAGAAGGCCACCTCGCGCACCCCGGCGAGGGGGGCGTCGAACTCGGCCAGCTCCTGATCCAGCGCGACCCGCAGGCTGGAGGTGTCGGCGAAGGCGGCGGCGTAGCGGTCTTCGCGGGCGATCAACTCGGCCACCAGATCGTTGACCGTGGCGGCCCCGGTCTCGATCCGCTCGCGCGGCAGGCCGATCCGCTCGCGGACCCAGGCGAAGTAAAGCACGTCGATCATTTCTTGTCGTCCTTCAGGAAGGGCAGCGCCTTCAGGAAGTAATCGAGCCCGGTGACGAAGGTCAGCACCGCCGCGATCCAGATCAGCGTCAGCCCGACCCAGGTCGCGTAGGAGGAACAGCCCCGCATGCCGCAGCTGCGGATCGGGTCGGCGTCGCCGGCGCTGACCGCCTGGGCATATTCGGCCCAGGTCATGCCGCGGCGGGCGATGCCTTCGAGATGCTCGAGCCCGGTGCCGAGGAAGAGGACGGCGATGGCGACCATCTGGGCGGTGGTCTTCCACTTGGCGAGCTTCGTGACCTTCAGCAGCCCCGCCTTGGCCCCGAGGAATTCGCGCAGCCCGGCGACGAAGACCTCGCGGAACAGGATGAGGGTGACGGGCAGGATCAGCCAGGGGTTCATGCCGGAATAGCCGGTGATGATCACGAGGGCGATCACCACCATCGCCTTGTCGGCGATCGGGTCGAGCATGGCGCCGAACTTCGATTCCTGCTTCCAGAGCCGGGCGAGGTAGCCGTCGAAGAAGTCGGTGATCGCGGCGCTGATGAACAGGGTGAGGGCGAACCAGTCGGCCCAGGGGCGGTGGAAATACAGGAACATCACCGCCACGCCGGGCGCGGCCAGCAGACGCAGGACAGTGAGGATATTCGGCAGCGACCATCTCATGAGCGATACCTAGCCCGAAGTCGGTGGCGGGGGAAAGGGGAGACAGCGCCTCGGCGGTGAAGAAGCGGTGATCGGCGGCGGCGGCGGGCAGCGGGGATTTTCACGCGTGAAAAGGAGGACAAGGGTTTGATAGAACAGGATATTCTTAACGGCATTAAGACAGTCTTAAGACATTTTGTCGCGGTCCGGGACAGAGCTTCACGACAGCGCGCGTCGGAAACGGGGCGTGACGTCCTTCAGACGTTCAGCGACATCGGCTTGTCGCCGCCCGGAGGCAGGCCGAAGCGCGCCCGCACGAAGTTGAGAAAGGCCCCATAGGGGCGGCCCAGACAGAGCATCATCAGCGCGGCACCGAGGACTCCTCGCAGCAGACCGCCGCCGGAAGCGCCGCTGATCGCGATGATGGCGGCATAGATCGGCACCTGGAAGCTCACCAGCGCCAGACTGTCCCACAGGATCTGCGACAGCCGGGAAGGCCCCGCCCGCTGCATCAGCCAGTCGCGCCACAGCCCATAGGGTCGGCCGACCGGCACCATCAGCACGGCCCCGAGAAGCCGGGCATGGACCACCTGCTCCCAAGTCATGCCCGCAATGAAGCGCTCGTTGAGGATGCCGGTGGTGGTGAAGAACAGGATCAGCGCCAGAGTGTCGGCGAGGAAGGACCGCCTGCGCAGGCTGCGCGCGTCGGGGGAGGAGGACATGCGGGGAACTCCACGAAAAGGCGAGCAGCGCGGAAGGCGTGCTACGCTAAAGACGCTTAAAACCGCAGTGGATGCCCCGCCCCTCTGTCAGCCAGAGCCTTAGCAATGGTTCTTTTTGGAAGCTGCCCGCTTACAGGACATCGAGATGTAGAAACGCCGCGGCTCGTTTGCAGGCCCCTTCCGCAACAGCCTAGAAACCTGCAAGTTTGGGCCGCTTTGCATGCCTGATCCTTACCTAAGTCTTGGCCTTCAAAGCTGCTATCTGCTTTTCCAGCGCTGCAATTCTTTGGGTCTGGTCATCTTCATGGACTTTAGACCGAAGTTTCCATCCAGTGATAAGAACAAATAGAAATGAAACTGCGGCGACTATCAGTCCGATCACAGTCTCGGTCTCTGAGGGCGACCCCACAAGAGACATAAAGCCCACGAACACTCCCACAGCAATTACTAGAGCAAGAATGACCATGGACCGCCCCAACATTACCAATTTGATCTGTTCTATTCTATGTCCTCTAAGTGTCAAGGCCACAGGGCAATAGCCGCTGGGTCGCTGAACAGATGCGGCCTACCCCCTCACGACCCATGAAAATAATCATGGATGCTCTGCGCCATCGTCGCCGAGATCCCCTCCACCGCCGCCAGATCCGAGAGCCCTGCCCTCGCCACGGCCTTGGCGGAGCCGAAATGCGCCAGCAGCGCGCGTTTGCGGGTGGCGCCGACGCCGGGGATCTCGTCGAGCGGGGTGGCGCTGACCTGTTTGGCGCGCTTGGCGCGGTGGGCGCCGATGGCCCAGCGGTGGGCCTCGTCGCGCAGGCGCTGGACGAAGTAGAGCACCGGGTCGTTCATCCGCAGCGCGAAGGCGGGCTCGCCGGGGCGGTGGAACTCCTCCTTGCCGGCGTCGCGGTCGACGCCCTTGGCGACGCCGACCATGGCGATGTCATCCACCCCCAGTTCCTGCATGATGCCATGGACCGCCGAGACCTGCCCGGCGCCGCCGTCGATCAACAGGAGGTCGGGCCAGGCGTCGGAGGTCCGCTCGGGGTCTTCCTTCAGCAGGCGTTCGAAGCGGCGGGTCAGCACCTCCTTCATCATGCCGAAGTCGTCGCTGTTGGCCCCTGCCGCCGAGCGGATGTTGAACTTGCGATACTGGCTTTTCAGGAAGCCCTCGGCCCCGGCGACGATCATGCCGCCGACGGCATTGGTGCCCTGGATATGCGAGTTGTCGTAGACCTCGATCCGCTGCGGCGGGGCGTCGAGGTTGAAGGCCTCGGCCAGACCGGCGAGCAGGCGGTTCTGCGTCGCGCCCTCGGCCATGCGGCGGGCGAGGCTTTCGCGGGCGTTGCGGGCGGCGTTCTCCAGCAGTTCGGCCTTCTCGCCGCGCTGCGGGACGCCCATCGTCACCTTGCGCCCCGCGCGTTCGGACAGAAGCTGCGTCACGAGGTCGGGGTTGTCGACGGCGTGGGACAGCAGGATCAGCCGGGGCGGCTCCTTGTCGTCGTAGAATTGCGAGAGGAACGCCTCCATGATCTCGGGCGCCTCGGCCCCTGCCCCGGTCTTGGGGTAGAAGTCGCGGTTTCCCCAGCTCTGGTTGGCGCGGATGAAGAAGACCTGCACGCAGGCGAGCCCGCCCTCGATGTGCAGAGCGATCACATCGGCCTCGGCCACGCCCTTGGGGTTGATGCCCTGCGAGGACTGCACCTGGGTCAGCGCCTTGATCCGGTCGCGCAGGGCGGCGGCGCGTTCGAACTCCATCGCCTCGGCGGCTTCGGTCATCTGCTTGGCGAGGTTCGACTGCACCGTGGTGGTCTTGCCCTGCAGGAAGCGCTCGGCATCGCCGATCAGCAGGTTGTAATCCTCGGAGGAGACCTTGCCGACGCAGGGCGCGGCGCAGCGCTTGATCTGGTAGAGCAGGCAGGGCCGGGTGCGGCTTTCGAACATCGAATCCGAGCAGGTGCGCAAGAGGAAGACGCGCTGCAGCTGGGCGAGGGTGCGGTTCACCGAGCCGGCGCTGGCGAAGGGGCCGAAGTAGCTGCCGGGCTCGGACCGCTTGCCGCGGTGCTTGCGGATCATCGGGTAGGGATGGTCCTTGGCGATGAGGATGTTCGGGAAGGACTTGTCGTCGCGCAGGAGCACGTTGTAGCGCGGCTTCAGCTGCTTGATGAGGTTCTGTTCCAGGAGCAGCGCCTCGGTCTCGGTGCGCGTGGTGAGGAACATCATCGAGGAGGTCTCGCGGATCATCCGGGCGATGCGCGCGGAATGGCCGGAGGGGCGGGCGTAGTTGGAGACGCGGGCGCGCAGGTTGCGGGCCTTGCCGACGTAGAGCACCTGGCTTTGCGCATCGAGCATCCGGTAGACGCCGGGAGAGGCGTCCAGCGACTTCAGATAGCCCTGGATGACCGCATGGCCGGTGGGTCCGGGGGCTGCGGTCGGGATCGGATCTGGTGCTTCGCCCTGCACGTCTTCAATCATCCTTTTGAGGTATGTCGATTCCCCGGCTCGCTGCAATGATAGCGGCGGAGCCACAAGAGGAAACCTGTCCACCGTTTCTGTGGATAACTCTGCGCACAACATTCTGGGAGCGCAGATTTTTCCTTGTTTTCGACGTGTTTCGAGACTTTGCCTAAAACTTCATCGATAATTTAACGCGTTGATTTTGCTGAGAAGAATTTTGAACCTCCAGCAAACGACTGATAATCTTAGGGAAATTGTAACGTTCGCATGACCCGTTTCGCTCAGGTGGACAAGTCGCGCCGCCGGCCTATTCCACACCCAGCACATCGCGCGTCCGCCAGGCCAGATGCTGCCCCCCGTCGATGCAGAGAAGCTGCCCGGTGACGGCCGGCGCGTCGAGGAAGAAGCCGAGCGCCGCGGTGATGTCGGCGGGGTTCGCGCCGCGCTCCAGCACGGTCGCGGCGCGCTGGGCGGCGAAATGCGCCTCGCTCTGCCGGGCGCCGATCAGGGTCGGGCCGGGGCCGATGGCGTTCACCCGGATGCGCGGCGCCAGCGCCTGCGCCGCGGTGCGGGTCAGCGCCCAGAGGCCCATCTTGGCGATGGTGTAGCTCATGAACTCCGGCGTGAGCTTGAGCACGCGCTGGTCGATCATGTTGACGATGAGGCCGCGGGCCAACGGCTCGCCCGCCGCGTCCTGCGCCGGCTCGGGGACCTGCGCCGCGAAGTGCTGGGTGAGGACGAAGGGCGCGCGGAGGTTGGAGCCGATGTGGCGATCCCAGCTTTCGCGGGTGGCGGTCTCGAGGTTGTCGTATTCGAAGATCGAGGCGTTGTTGACCAGAAGGGTCAGCGGCCCGCCCAGCGCCGCGACGGCGCGGGGGACGAGGGCTTCGGTCTCGTCCTCGATCAGCAGGTTGGCCTGCAGCGCTTCGGCCTTGCGGCCCATGGCGCGGATCTCGGCCACGGTGGCCTCGGCGCCGTCGTGCGAGCCTGCGTAATGCACGGCGACATCATGGCCGCGCTGCGCAAGGGAGAGAGCCATGGCCCGGCCCAGACGGGCGCCGGCTCCGGTGACGAGGGCACGCGGCGTCATGGCTCAGCCTTTCCTGCTCTGACAGTCACAGCCGCCCTTGCCGAGGATGAACTGGCCGCAATGGCCGCAGATCACGGGCTTGGTCAGCTTTGCCTTCTTGCGCGGCGCGCCGAGGCTGGGGCGGATCTTGAACAGCATGGAGAGACCGAGCATGACGGCAAGGAAGATGAGGGCGATCTTCAGCAGCATGTCAGAGCCCGAACCGCGCCCAGGCGGCGCGATCCTCCACCTCGGCCAGCGCCGAGCCCATGAAGCTGGCGCCGAAGCGTTGCAGGAGCGAGCGTTTCTGACCGTAGGACACCAGACGCACCTTGTCGCCGTAGAGCTCTTTCAGCTTGGGCACCAGATGCGCCACGCCATCGGCCAGACCGACGTTGACGGCCCCCTGCCCCACCCAGATGTCGGCGTTGAAGAGATCGGCCTCTTCCTTCAGCCGCGCGCCGCGCCGGGCCTTCACATGGGCGATGAAGGCCTGATGGATCGGCTCCTGCAGCGCCTTCAGCCGTTCCACATCCTCGGGCTTTTCCGGCAGGAAGGGATCGGCCAGCGATTTCGAGCGGCCGGAGGTGACGACGCGCCGTTCGATCCCCTGCCGGGCCATCAGCTCGGGGAAGCCGAAGCTGGAGAAGATCACCCCGATGGAGCCGAGGATCGAGCTGTCATCGACCCAGATCTGGTCGCCCGCGCAGGCGAGCCAGTAGCCGCCCGAGGCCGCCACATCCTCGACGAAGGCGTGGACGGGCACGCCCTTTTCCACCGAGAGACGGCGGATGCGGGCGGCGATCAGGCTGGACTGCACCGGCGAGCCGCCGGGGGAGTTGATGACGATGGCCACCGCGGCAGGTTTGCCGCGCGAAAACGCCCGCTCGATCAGCGGGGCCAGCGCCGGATCGGACAACCCGCCCCGCGCGCTGGCGGCGATGGTGCCCTGCAGGCGGAGGACCGAGACCACCGGCGGCTTCTTGATGAACGGGATATACTGTTTCATGGCTCCGATGTAGAGCCTGCCCCGCCTTGGAACAAGGCGCTCGCCGGGGGTCTTCGCACTTCTTGCCGCTCCGGTGAATTGCTGCGAAACCGGGGGGATGATCGACAAGCTGGAAATGTTCATCGCCCTGGCGCGCGAGCGGCACTTCGGCCATGCCGCCGAGGCCTGCGGCGTGACGCAACCCACGCTGTCCTCGGCGATCCGGCAGCTGGAGGATCAGCTGGGGGTGCAGCTGGTGTTCCGCGGCTCGCGCTTTCAGGAGCTGACGCCGGAGGGGCTGCGGGTGCTGGACTGGGCGCGGCGCATCGTCGGCGATGCGCGCGCGCTGAAGGACGAGATGCGGGCGGTTCGCTCGGGCCTGTCGGGCAATCTGCGGCTGGGGGTCATCCCGACCGCGCTGCCCATCGTCGCGGATCTGACGGCGCCCTTCACCGAGCGGCATCCCAACGTTCGGGTGCGGGTGCTGTCGCGCACCTCGGCGGAGATATTGGCCGGGATCGAGAGCCTCGAGTTCGATGCGGGGATCACCTATCTCGACAACGAGCCGCTGGGCCGGGTGTCGCAGGTGCCGCTCTATGCCGAGTATTACCGGCTGGTCTGCCGCCCCGGCACGCCGCTGTCGGAGCGCGACAGCCTGACATGGGCCGAGGTGGCGACGCTGCCGCTGTGCCTTCTGACCGAGGACATGCAGAACCGCCGGATCGTCAACCAGCATCTGGCGGAGTCGGGGGTGCGGGCCAGCCCGTCGGTGGAGTCGAACTCCACCATCTCGCTG
The DNA here is from genome assembly GCF_057657095.1 of Cereibacter sp. Soil_C_27. Classification (NCBI taxonomy): domain Bacteria; kingdom Pseudomonadati; phylum Pseudomonadota; class Alphaproteobacteria; order Rhodobacterales; family Paracoccaceae; genus Cereibacter; species Cereibacter sp. Soil_C_27. Next base: position 96,630 of record NZ_JBDGJD010000006.1, read on the forward strand.
ATCTCGCATGTGATGACCGGGCGCTGGGCCTCGGTGCTACCGAAGAAGCTGGCCGACATGTTCGTGGCGGATGGGCTGCGGGCGATCCCCATCGTGGCGCCGGAGGTCCGGCATCTGGTGGGGCTGATCGCGGCGCATCGCGAGCCGCATACGCCGATCCTCGCGGCGCTGCTGGAGGCGGCGCGGCGCTCGGCGGAGGTGGAGCGATAGGGAAAGCCTATCGTTTGACGGCATATCCATATTGAATTCTCTATCGTCGCGCGTAAAAAGGTCGCAGCCAACCGGGGAGGAGAGCCGCATGCGCGTGGAAACAGGCGAGGTGACCGCACGTCTGCAGGATATTCTTGCCGCGCATGAGGGGCTGGAGGGGCCGCTGCTGCCGATCCTCCATGCCGTGCAGGAAAGCTTCGGCTATGTGCCGCAGGACGCGCTGCCGCTGATCGCGGCGAACCTGAACCTCAGCCGGGCCGAGGTTCACGGGGTGATGAGCTTCTACCACGATTTCCGCGAACAGCCGCAGGGCCGGCATGTGCTGAAGCTGTGCCGGGCCGAGGCCTGCCAGTCGATGGGCGGCGACGCCTTGGCGGAACGGGTGAAGCACCGGCTGGGGATCGACTGGCACCAGACGACGCCCGACGGCGCGGTGACGCTGGAGCCGGTGTTCTGCCTCGGGCTCTGCGCCTGCGCCCCGGCGGCGCTGGTCGATGGCCGCGTGGTGGGCCGGGTGGACGAGACGCGGCTCGAGGCGCTGCTGACGGAGGTGCGGGCATGAGGATCTATGTTCCGGGCGATGCGTCGGCCAAGGCACTGGGCGCCGACGAGGTGGCCGAGGCGATCCGCGCCGAGGCCGACAAGCGCGGCGTGGCGATCGAGGTGATCCGCAACGGCTCGCGCGGGATGGTATGGCTGGAGCCTCTGGTGGAGGTGCAGACCGGGATCGGGCGCGTGGCCTTCGGCATGGTGCAGGCGGCGGATGTCGCCTCGCTGTTCGAGGCGGGCTGGGGCGAGCACAAGTTGGCGCTGGGGCTGACCGAAGACCTGCCCTGGATGAAGATGCAGACCCGGCTGACCTTCGCGCGCTGCGGGGTGATCGACCCGCTGTGCCTTGAGGATTACGAGGCGCATGGCGGCTTCGTCGGCCTGCACAAGGCGATCGCCATGACGCCGGAGGCCATCGTGCAGGAGGTGCTCGACTCGGGCCTGCGCGGGCGCGGCGGGGCGGGCTTTCCCACCGGCATCAAGTGGAAGACGGTGGCGGGGGCCGCGGCCAACCAGAAATACATCGTCTGCAACGCCGACGAGGGCGACTCTGGCACCTTCGCCGACCGGATGATCATGGAGGGCGACCCCTTCACGCTGATCGAGGGCATGACCATCGCCGGGCTCGCCGTGGGGGCGACGCGCGGCTATGTCTACATGCGCTCGGAATATCCCGACGCCATCCGGGTGATGCAGCAGGCGGTGCTGATCGCGCGGGATCACGGGCTTCTGGGGCCATCGGTGATGGGCTCGGGGCGCGCCTTCGACATGGAGATCCGGACCGGCGCGGGGGCCTATGTCTGCGGCGAGGAGACCTCGCTCTTGAATTCGCTGGAAGGCAAGCGCGGGGTGGTGCGGGCGAAGCCGCCGCTGCCGGCGCTGGAGGGCTTCCTCGGCAAGCCGACGGTGGTGAACAACGTGATCTCGCTGGCCTCGGTGCCGGTGATCTTCGAGAAGGGCGCGGCCTATTACAAGGACTTCGGTCTGGGCCGCTCGCGCGGCACGATCCCGCTGCAGATCGCCGGCAACGTGAAGCATGGCGGGTTGTTCGAAGTGGCCTTCGGCATGACGCTGGGCGAGATCGTCGACAATCTGGCGGGCGGCACCGCGACCGGGCGGCCGGTGAAGGCGGTGCAGGTCGGCGGGCCGCTGGGGGCCTATTTCCCCCGCGCGCTGTTCAATACCCAGTTCTGCTACGAGGAATTCGCCGGGGCGGACGGGCTGGTGGGCCATGCCGGGCTGGTAGTCTTCGACGATACGGCGGACATGCTGAAACAGGCGCGCTTCGCCATGGAGTTCTGCGCCATCGAATCCTGCGGCAAATGCACCCCCTGCCGGATCGGCGCGGTGCGCGGGATGGAGACGGTGGACCGGATCGCGCGCGGCGACGCCGCGGCCATCCCGCTGCTCACCGATCTCTGCGCCACGATGAAGGCCGGCTCGCTCTGCGCGCTGGGCGGCTTCACCCCCTATCCGGTGATGTCGGCGCTGACCCATTTTCCCGACGATTTCGCTCCCCTCAAGGAGGCTGCCGAATGAAAGATTTCATCATCCCCGACCGCGATTTCGGCACCCCCGAGTCGAAGTCGAAGGTCATGGTCACGCTGAACGTCGACGGCTTCGACGTGACGGTGCCCGAGGGCACCTCTGTCATGCGGGCGGCGGCGGAGGCGGGCATCACGGTGCCGAAGCTCTGCGCCAGCGACAACATGGCGGCCTTCGGATCGTGCCGGCTCTGTCTGGTGGAGATCGAGGGGCGCAACGGCACGCCCGCCTCCTGCACCACGCCGGTGGCGCCGGGGATGAAGGTCCATACCCAGACCGGCCAGCTGAAGCAGCTGCGGCGCGGGGTGATGGAGCTCTACATCTCCGACCACCCGCTGGATTGCCTGACCTGCTCGGCCAATGGCGACTGCGAGTTGCAGGACATGGCCGGGGCGGTGGGCCTGCGCGATGTGCGCTACGAGGCGGTGGAAAACCATTTCACCCCGAAGAACACCGCGGGCGAGCTGAACCGGCAGTGGATGCCGAAGGACGATTCCAACCCGTATTTCACCTATGACCCGGCGAAATGCATCGTCTGCTCGCGCTGCGTGCGGGCCTGCGAAGAGGTGCAGGGCACCTTCGCGCTGACCATCGAGGGCCGCGGCTTCGACAGCCGGGTTTCGGCGGGGGCGGCCTCCGACAGCTTCCTCACCTCCGATTGCGTCTCTTGCGGCGCCTGCGTGCAGGCCTGCCCGACGGCGACGCTGCAGGAGAAATCGGTGATCGACATCGGCACGCCGGAGCGGTCGGTGATCACCACCTGTGCCTATTGCGGCGTGGGCTGCAGCTTCAAGGCCGAGATGCGCGGCGACGAGCTGGTGCGGATGGTGCCCTACAAGCATGGCAAGGCCAACCGCGGCCACAGCTGCGTGAAAGGCCGTTTCGCCTATGGCTATGCCAGCCACAAGGACCGCATCCTGAACCCGATGATCCGCGAGAATATCAACGATCCGTGGCAGGAAGTGACCTGGGAAGAAGCGCTGGGCTTTGCCGCGCGGCGGATGAAGGACATCCAGGCGAAGCACGGGCGGCAGTCGGTCGGGGTCATCACCTCGTCGCGCTGCACCAACGAGGAAACCTACCTCGTGCAGAAGCTGACCCGCGCGGTCTTCATGAACAACAACACCGACACCTGCGCCCGGGTCTGCCACTCGCCCACCGGCTACGGTTTGGGCCAGACCTTCGGCACTTCGGCGGGAACGCAGGACTTCGACTCGGTCGAAGAGACCGATGTGGTGGTGGTGATCGGGGCCAACCCGACCGACGGCCACCCGGTCTTCGCCAGCCGGCTGAAGAAGCGGCTGCGGCAGGGGGCGAAGCTCATCGTCATCGACCCGCGGCGGATCGATCTGGTGAAGAGCCCGCATATCGAAGCGGCGCATCATCTGGCGCTGAAGCCGGGGACCAACGTCGCGGTGGTGACCTCGATCGCGCATGTGATCGTCACCGAGGGGCTGGCGGATGAGAGTTTCATCCGCCAGCGCTGCGATTGGGACGAGTTCCAGGATTACGCCGAATTCGTCGCCGACCCGCGCCATGCGCCGGAAGCGACCGAGCTCTTGACCGGCGTGCCGGCGGCGGAGCTGCGCGCGGCGGCGCGGCTGTTCGCCAAGGGCGGCAACGGGGCGATCTATTACGGGCTGGGCGTGACCGAGCACAGCCAGGGCTCGACGACCGTCATCGGCATCGCCAACCTCGCCATGCTGACCGGCAACATCGGCCGGCCGGGCGTCGGGGTGAACCCGCTGCGCGGGCAGAACAACGTGCAGGGCTCCTGCGACATGGGCTCCTTCCCGCATGAGCTGCCGGGCTATCGCCATGTGAAAAACGATTCCGCCCGCGAGGTGTTCGAGAAGCTCTGGGGCGTGACCCTGGATCACGAGCCGGGGCTGCGCATCCCGAACATGCTGGATGCGGCGGTGGAGGGCACCTTCAAGGGGCTCTACTGCCAGGGCGAGGACATCCTGCAATCCGACCCCGACACCAAGCATGTCGCGGCGGGGCTGGCGGCGATGGACTGCGTCATCGTGCATGACCTCTTCCTGAACGAGACCGCCAATTACGCCCATGTCTTCCTGCCGGGCTCGTCCTTCCTCGAGAAGGACGGCACCTTCACAAACGCCGAGCGCCGCATCAACCGCGTCCGCAAGGTGATGGCGCCGAAAAACGGTTTCGGCGACTGGGAGGTGACGCAGATGCTGGCCAATGCCATGGGCGCGGGCTGGACCTACACCCATCCGAGCCAGATCATGGACGAGATCGCGGCCACCACCCCCTCCTTCGCTGGCGTCAGCTACGAGAAGCTGGAGACCGAAGGCTCGGTGCAATGGCCCTGCAACGAGGCGCATCCGCTGGGCACGCCCCTGATGCATGTCGACGGCTTCATGCGCGGCAAGGGCAAGTTCATCCGCACCGAATATGTGGCGACGGACGAGAAGACCGGGCCGCGCTTCCCGCTGCTGCTGACCACCGGGCGCATCCTCAGCCAGTACAACGTCGGCGCGCAGACGCGACGGACGGCGAACACGGTCTGGCACGAGGAGGATGTGCTGGAGATCCACCCGCATGACGCCGAGGTGCGCGGGGTGAAGGACCGCGACTGGGTGCGGCTGGCCTCGCGGTCGGGCGATACCTCGCTGCGGGCGAAACTGACCGACCGGGTGTCGCCGGGGGTGGTCTATACCACCTTCCACCACCCCTCGACGCAGGCCAATGTCATCACCACCGATTTCTCGGACTGGGCGACCAACTGCCCGGAATACAAGGTGACGGCGGTGCAGGTCTCGCCCTCGAACGGGCCGTCGGACTGGCAGGAGGATTACTCGGCGCAGGCCACCCTCGCCCGCCGCATCCTGCCCGCCGCCGAGTGATGGAGACGCGCCAGAGCCTTCCCCGCCTCGCCCTGACCGCGGGGCGGGCCGATCCGGGCCAGCGGATGCTGCCGGAGGAGGTGGCGGTGGCGCTGAGCTACAACGGGTCGACGCAGGCGGTGATGATGGCCAGCCCCGAGGCGCTGGAGGATTTCGCCTATGGTTTCTCACTGACCGAGGGCCTCGCCACGGCGGCGGAGATCGAGAGCGTCGAGGCGGTGGAGACGGAGCGCGGCATCGACCTGCAGATCTGGCTGAAGCCCGAGGCCGGGGCGCGGCTGATGGCGCGGCGGCGAACGATGGCGGGGCCGGTGGGCTGCGGGCTCTGCGGCATCGACAGTCTGGAGGAGGCGCTGCGCGAGGCGCCTGCGGTCCCGGCCTCGGCGCTGCGCGTCTCGCTGGACGACGTCGGCGCGGCGATCTCGGCGCTGACGGCGCATCAGCCGCTGCATGACGTGACCCGCGCGGTGCATGCCGCGGGGTTCTGGACGCCGGAGGCCGGCATCGTCGCCGCGCGCGAGGATGTCGGGCGGCACAATGCGCTGGACAAGCTGGCGGGGGCGCTGCTGCGCGGCGGGGTCGATGCCTCGCGCGGCGCGGTGCTGCTGACCAGCCGGGTGTCGATCGACATGGTGCAGAAATGCGCCCGGATCGGCGCGCCGGTGCTGATCGCGGTCTCGGCGCCCACGGCCCATGCGGTGCGGATGGCCGAGGCGGCGGGGATCACCCTGATCGGCCTCGCTCGGCCGGACCGCTGCGAGGTCTTCACCCATTCCCATCGCATCACCGTTGACGAGGCCGAAGATGTCGCCTGACAAGCTGATCTACATGGCGAACCAGATCGCCACCTTCTTTGAATCGAAGCCGCATGACGAGGGCGTGCGCGGCATCGCCGACCATATCAGCGACTTCTGGGAGCCGCGGATGCGGCGGCAGTTCTTCCAGCTGGTCGAGGCGGGGACGGCGGGGTTCAAGCCGCTGGTGCTGGAAGCCGCGCCGCAGATCCGCCGGCCCGCCGAGGCCTAGCCGGTCACCACCGTCAGCAGATGGCCGCCGGCCCGGGCATAGCGGCCTTCGAGACGGCTGCCCTCGGCGAAGGGGCCGATGCTCTCGCGGAAGATCGCGGTGAAGCGGTCGGGAGCGGAAATGGCGATCTGCAGCACCTCGAAGCCGAAGAGCTGACGGGTGAGTGGGTATTGCGCCTTGTAGGCGGCCTCCTTGGCGCTGAACAGCAGCAGCGGGTCGGGGCTGTCGCGCTCCTCGGGGCGCAGGATCAGCGAATGAAGGGATTTTTCAAGCGGCACGTCCGGCTCGATGTCGAGCCCGAGCAGCATCGACGCGCGGGTGAGCGCGGCGAGGCAGGCGGTCGCACTATGGGTGATCGAGCCGGAGAGGCCGGGGGGCCAGAGTGGCGCGCGGTCGTCGCCCGCGGGCACCGGCTGGGGCGGAAGGCCGAGGTTAGCCATGCAGCGCCGCGCCGCCGCGCGACCGGCGGCGAATTCGCGCTGGCGGGAGGGGATGCCGCGCACGGCCTCGCCCGGCAGGAGCGGCGGTTGGTCGGCCTGCGGATCGGTGACGGCGACGGCCACGGTCTCGGGCAGCAGGGCACGGGCGGCCCGGCAGAGCGCTGCCAGAGGGTCAGGCATCGACGCGCCCCGCCCGCAGCGCCCGTCGCCGGGCCATGGCGTCAAGCCGTGCGTCGGCCCGCTCCGACGGCGGCTTGGCGGAGGTGGGGGGTGCGGGCGCCAGATGGTGGGCCAGCGCATCGAGCGTCGGGAAGCGGAAGATGTCGGTGATCGAGAGGCTTGGCGCGGCCAGAGCCTCGCGCAGCTCGCGATGCACCTGCACCGCCAGCAGCGAATGGCCGCCGAGCGCGAAGAAATTGTCCTTCGCCCCGACCGAGGCCACCCCCAGCACGCGCGACCAGATCGCGGCGATCTGTGCCTCGATCCCCTCCTGCGGCGCCACAGTGGCCGAGGGCGCTTCAGCCGCCTGCGGCGCGGGCAGCGCCTTGCGGTCGATCTTGCGGTTCGGGGTCAGCGGGAAGCCTGTCATCGGCACGACATGGGCGGGCAGCATATGGGCGGGCAGAAGTGCCGCCAGCCGGTCGCGCAGGCCCTGCGTCTCGCCCTGCACATAGGCCACCAGCCGCAGGTCGCCCGGCTGATCCTCGCGCGCCAGCACCACGGCCTGGGCCACGCCGGGCTGCGCCTCGATCACCGCCTCGATCTCGCCCAGCTCGATCCGGTAGCCGCGCAGCTTCACCTGATGGTCGGCCCGGCCGAGGAAATCGAGCCGCCCATCGGCCCGCCAGCGCACCAGATCGCCGGTGCGGTAGAGCCGCCCCTCGGCGGTCTCGCGGAAGCGTTCGGCCGTGAGGTCGGGGCGCTGCCAGTACCCACGCGCCACGCCTGCCCCACCGATCCAGAGCTCGCCCGCCAGGCCAACGGGCAGTGGCTGCATCGCCGCGTCCAGCACATGCAGGCGGGTGTTGGCGATGGGGCGACCGATGTTGACGGTGGGCTCCGTAGCGTCGACCCGTTCGGTCGAGGACCAGATCGTGGTTTCGGTCGGGCCATACATGTTGCGGATCTCGGCCTGCGTCGCCTGGCGCAGATCGGCGGCCAGCGTGCCGGGCAGCGCCTCGCCGCCGACCAGCAGGTGCGTCAGCCGCGACAGGGCGCGGCGCGACTCGTCATTGGTGGCGAGCATCCGGGCCATGGAGGGGGTGCATTGCAGATGCGTCACGCCATGGCGCAGAATCTGGGCGGCGAGCGAGTGATCGGCGGCGGCGGGGCCGCTTTCGACATTGGCGCGGCGGAGCACCTCGGCCAAGGGGTGCAGCCCGGCCAGCACAAGATCAGGAGCGATGCCATAATCGATCAGGCAGGCGATCTCGGTGACGCCGATGCGGCGGACCTCCTCGATGCGACCGAGGCAGTCCTCGACCGTGCCGAAGAGGCCAGAGTCCTCGAAATAGCGCTGAAAGGCGAAGTCGAGGATCGCCTCGTTCTCCTCGGGGCTGAGGCTCTGCAGGTCGATGTCCATCGGCTCCGCCACGCCCGGTGGGCGCTTGAAGGCGGGGAAGGCCCAGGCATATTGCCGGACGAGCCCCGCCGCCGAGGCGAGATAGGCCTTCATCGGCCCGCGCGCCGTGGCCCGCGCCGTCTCGCGGTCGGCGGCGATGTAGGTGTGCAGCATCAGCGTGACGGTGAAATTGGCGGGGTCGTGGCCCGCCTTGCGCAGCGCCGCGTGGTAGATCGCAATCTTCTCGGCCACCTCGGCAACGGTCTGGCCGAGAAGATGGGTCAGCACATTGGCGCCGATCTCGCCCGCCTCGCGCCATGTCGCCGGATTGCCCGCCGTGGTGATCCAGAGCGGCAGCGCCTTCGACACCGGGCGGGGCTGGGTGAGGACGCCGAAACCCTTGCCGTCAGCGGTCGGGAAATCGACCGTCTCGCCGCGCCAGAGACGGCGAAGCTGGTCGATGCCGCGGAACATCGCGGCGCGGTTGTCGGGCGGGGAGTTCTCGGGGCGCAACACGAAATCGTCCGGGTGCCAGCCCGAGGCGATGCCCATGCCGGCGCGACCGTTGGTCAGGTTGTCGATCACCGCCCAATCCTCGGCCACCCGCGCCGGGTGGTGCAGCGGCAGGACGCAGGAGCCGGCGCGGACGGAAATGTTTTTCGTAACCGCCGCCACCGCCGCCCCGGTCACCGCCGGATTGGGATAGGGGCCGCCAAAGGCGTGGAAATGCCGCTCCGGAGTCCAGACGGCCGAGAAGCCGTGGCTGTCGGCAAAGCGCGCGCCTTCGAGGAGCAGCTCGTATTTCTTGGGCCCCGCGCCATCGTCGTTGCCCCAGTAGAACAGCGACAGGTCCATCCTGCCGCCGCTGGAGATGCGCCCGCCCGCCACCACGGCGCGGCTCTCGTCGCTGGTCAGCACCACCTTGAAGCCGCGCGCCAGCGTCCAGAACAGCTCCAGCACCGAGATGTCGAAGCTGAGCGAGGTGACGGCAAGCCAGACGCCGGGCGGGTCGTGGCGGATCTCGGCATCCATGCCGGTGAAGAAATTGGCGACGTTGCGATGCTCGACCATCACCCCCTTGGGCCGCCCGGTGGAGCCGGAGGTGTAGATCATATAGGCCAGATCATCAGGGGTGACGCCGCTCTCGGGGTTGCTTTCGGGCGCCTCGGCCAGATCCGGGTTGGCGTCGATCAGCAGCCGCTGCGCGGCGGTCGGCAGGTCCTTCGCGAGAGCGGCGCTCGTCACCACCACGGGGGCGGCGGAGTCCTCGAGATAGAGCGCGATGCGGTCGGCAGGATAGGTCGGGTCCATCGGCACATAGGCACCGCCCGCCTTCTGGATCGCCAGCGCCGCCACCACCAGATCGAGCGAGCGCGGCAGGCAGAGGCCGACGAGCACACCCGGCCCCACACCACGCGCCCGCAGCCGATGGGCGACACGGTTGGCGCGGGCGTTGAGCGCACTGTAGCTGAGGCTTTCAGTCTCGAAGACCAAGGCCACCGCGTCGGGCGTGCGGGCCACCTGCGCCTCGAAGGCGTGGTGGGTGCAGAGCGCAGGCACCGGGGTTTCAGTGGCATTCCACATCTCGATCTGCTGGCGCTGGCGGTCGCAGAGGAGCGGCAGGGTGGCGACCTCGGCCTCGCCCTCGCAGGCGGCGGCGAAGGTGGCGAGGCTCGCGGCGTAGTCGGCGGCGGCCTCGGGCGTGAGGCGGGTCCCGTCGTAATGCAGCGCCGAAGGGGTGAGGGTGATCGTGGCACCGGGCAGCGCGCGGTCGGGGCTGATCGCGACGGGCGGCGGGATGACGCCCGAAAGCGCCGGGTCGCGGGCCAGGAGATCGAGGGCGAAGGCGGGGGTCTGGCGGGCCTTGGCGAGCGCGGCGATCAGCCCGGCGATGGCGGCCTCGGCGCTGCCGGCGGTGTCGGCGCGCAGCGGAACCCATGCGCTGAGGATGCCGGGGGCCACCGGGGCCGCCCCCGCATAGGCCAGGTCGCAGGCGGGCTTGCCCGAGAGCCGGGCCGCGGCCAGCGCCAGCGCCGCGAGCGCCCGGTCGCCGGTTTGCGGCAGGGACAGCGGCAGGGTGCAGTGGGAGGGGGCGTCGGTGATCGTGGCGGTCTGCGCCACCTCCGCAGGGTCCAGCGCCGCCAGCACGCGGCGCAGCAAGGTCTCGCCCGGGGCGACGGCGGCAAGGGCGGCGGTGAGGGCCTTTGCCTCGGCGGCGTCGGGCGAGGGCAGATGGCGGGCGTCGATGCTGCCGGGGCAGAGCGGCGTCGTGCTCTCGCGCAGCGCCGAAAGCCGCACCGCGCCATCGGCGCAGGCGACGACGAGGCCCATGGCCGTTGCTTCGAGGACCGTGCCGGGGGCGCCCTGCCCTTCGGCGCGCTCGGCGGAGCCCACGAGCAGGATGCGGTCGCCCACCGCGATCTTGGCGCAGGTCAGCGGGTTCAGGTAGCTGCCATGATCCAGCGCGCGGACCAGCAACAGGATCCGGGCGGCGGGTTGGGTGAAATCGATCCGCCCCGCCGCGGCCGGGCGGTCGGCGCGGGCGTGATAGCTGCGCTGCGACAAGTCCTGCGGGCGGCGGGAGGGAGTGCCGCTTTCCAGCCCGGTGAGCAGCGCCGGGAAGCTGTCGATGGCGGCGGCGAAACAGCGGGTGTTCAGCGTCAGCGCGGTCTCGCCGGGGGCGATGTCGAACAGCCGTTGCTCGAGGATATCGCCCTCGTCGATGCCGCCCTCCAGGAGGTGCCAGGTGATGCCGTGCTGACGCTCGCCCTCCAACAGCGCCCAGACCGGGGCGTTGAGTCCGGCATGGCGCGGCAGCGGGCCGTCGTGGAAGTTGACCGCGACCCGTGCCTTGGCCAGCAGCGCGTCGGGAAGGACGGAGAGATTGGCGATGGAGAAGAGCCAGTCCACCGTGAGGTCGAGGCGTTCGGCCAGCCCGGGCTCCTGCGGCTCATAGCGCAGGCCGCGGCTCTGTGCCCAGGCGGCGATCTCGGCGTTGCGGGTGATGACAGCGGCGATGGCATGACCGCGCTGCAGCAGGATCTCGGCGCAGTGGATCAGCAGGGATTCATTGCCGACAAGAATCGCGGAAGAGGAGTTCATTGCAGCCATGTCCCTTCATTCCCCCGGGAGCGCCCGGGGCCGTCGCGCCAGCGTGTGCCGCAGCAGGTCACCCAGAAAATGCGGCGGGTCGCCCGGCGTCTTTGTCTGCAGCATCAGCCGGGCGCGCCACAGCAGCCCCGCGAGCAGATGCGCCGCCGTGGCCGCCGTGGCATAGGCCGGGCCGTGGTTCTTGGTGAAGTAGTGGCGCCGGCTGTCGAACCAGTAACCGGGCATCCGCGCCCATGTCTTCATGCCGGTGGACACCGAGCCGATATGGGTCACGCGGCTGGTGCGGACGTAATCGCAGGGCCATCCGGCAAGGGCCGCACGGCGGCAGAGGTCGGTCTCCTCGAAATAGAGGAAGAAGGTCTCGTCGAAGAGGCCGATCCGGTCGAGCACGCTGCGGCGCATCATCAGGCTGGCTCCGGCGAGCCAGTCCACCCGCGCCGTGGCCTCGGGGATCGGCATGGCGACGATGGAGCGGCGCAGGAGGCGGCTGACCGGGCCGAAGCGCAGCGCGGCCTCGAACTCGCCGGCGACGGACGGGAAGCGGAAGGCGGTGCGGTGCGGCACGCCATCCTCGCCGCGGATGAAGCTGCCGGCGAAGCCGGTGGCGGGATGCGACTCGAGGTGATCGACCAGTGCGCGGATCGCCCCGGGCCCGGGGAAGGCATCGGAGTTCAGGATGTAGAGGTAATCGGGCTGCCGCCCGCCGGGCAGGCCCGCGCGGATGCCGACGTTGTTGCCCGCGCCGAAGCCGCCGTTGTGCGACGATTGCAGCACGCGCACCCGGTCCCAGCCGCGCGTGGCGACCTCTGCCGTCATCCGCTCGAAGGAGCCATCGCCCGAGGCGTTGTCGACGATGGTCAGCGCGCCGTCGATGCCCTGCATTTCACGCAGCGCGAATTCCGCGGCCTTCAGTGTCATCTCGGCGGTGCGCCAGTTGAGGATCACCGTCAGCAGCAAGGGCTTGGTCATTCGGCGGCCTCGGCGCGGTAGTGCGGGCGGTCTTCCGCGCGATCGAGCACGGCGCGCAGCCGCTGGGCCAGAACGCGGACGTTGGGCTCCAGCACCATGGAATCGTGATCGCCCGGCACCTCGATCACCTCCAGCGCCGGGGCGAAGGGGGTCAGGGCGTTGTCGGCGAAGACATATTCCTTGGCGGCGCTAACGCTGTTGCCGCCAGTGACCTTCCATCGGCGGTCGAGCGGCGGACGGAAGAGCGTGGTGGCCCCGGCGCGCGGGGCAAGCGTGAAGTCAGGCAGCGCGGCGCGGAAGGCCTCGCCGATGTCGGCGCTGTGGAAGGCGCTCTCCCCGGGCGGCGGGGCGACATAGGTCCGCATGTGCCAGGCCCAGCGCGCCTTGGCCCAGTCGACGAGGAAGGTCAGGCCCTCGGTGCGCAGGCCGGCAAGCTTGATCAGCGCCTTGTCCTTGCGTTGCAGCGCGGGCCGCACCGGCAGAGGCGTGTCGAGGAGGACGAGGGCCGCGACCTCTTCGCCCGAAGCCTCGAGCTGACGGGCCATCTCCCACGCGGTAAGCCCGCCACCGGAGAAGCCGCCGATCAGATAGGGGCCCTGCGGCTGCAGCTGGCGCAGCTCGGCGATGTAATCCGCCGCCGCCTCGGGGAGGCTGGCGTGGGGCGGCTGGTCGCCGTGCAGGCCGCGGGCCTGCAGGCCGTAGAAGGGACGGTCCGGCCCAAGGAGCTGGGCCAGATGCCGCAGGTTCAGCACATTGCCGAACATGCCCGCGACGAGGAAGAAGGGTCGCCCCGGACCGCCCGCACCCGCGTGCATCGGCACCAGATGGGTGAAGCGGCGCTGCGGCTCGGCTTCGGCGCCCGGGGGGCCGATGCGCTCGGCAATCAGCGCGGCGAGACGCGCGATGGTCGGGGCCTCGAACAGCACCGAGATCGGGAAATCAATCCGCCACGCCTTGCGCAGCATCGAGAACAGCCGCACCGCGATCAGCGAATGGCCTCCGAGCGCGAAGAAGTCATCCTCGACGCCGACCTGCGCGACGCCGAGCAGCTCCTGCCAGAAGCCGGTCAACGTCCGCTCGATGTCGGAGCGCGGCGCGACATAGACCTGATCGAGATCCGGGCGGGCGAAGCTCTGGCCCTCGGCGCGGGGTTCCACGGTCTGCGCCTGCACCACCAGGGCGGGGAGGTCGAGCGAGGAGACGATCACTTGCGGCAGGCCGAGGCTGACCGCGCGGTGGAAGGCCTCGGCGCCCTCCTCGGGGCGGATGCCCTGGGCAAGCGTCTGGCGCAGCCGCTCCTCGGCAGGGGAGAGCGGGTGCGGCTGGCCGTCGTCGTCGAATTCCAGCCCGCGCGGGTCGGGCTGCAGCGACAGCGGGCCATCGAGCCGGTGGATGGTGAAGCCCTCCACCTCCATGCAGACCCGGCCATCGGGGGTGGCGAGGGTGATGTCGAAGCGGGCGCTCGGTGCCTCGGCCCGGTTCGGCGCGGCATTGCGCACCCAGCTGACGATCTCGGCGGGCAGCGGGGCGCGGACGCGGATACGGGCATAGGAGACCGGCACCCAGAGATGCGTGGGCTGGTAGCCCGCGATCAGCCCCATGGCCCAGCCTGTCGCGAGATCGAGCAGCGCCGGATGCAGCAGCCAGCCCTGCGCCGGGTCGTTCGCATGGGCGGGTGGCAGGGCAAGACGGGCGATGCCTTCGCCCGCGCCCAGCGCGGTCCGGCGCAGCACGCGCCAGCGGGGGCCGAAGCTCAGATGCGCCTCCTGCGGCGAGCGCAGGCCGGTGTCGTTGGCCGCGACCTCGGGGCAGCGCGCCTCGATGGCGGCGGGGTCGATGTGCAGGGCGGCGGCGGGCGCCGGGATCAGCCGGGCCTGCGCGTTCATCTGCCAGCCCGTGCGGCCCTGTGCAGCGGCCGCGCTGCGCAAGGTGAAGCCGAAGCTCTCGCCGCTACGGGCCAGCGTGGCGCGGATGTCGCGCCGCTGGCCGTCGGCTACATCGAGCGGGCGGAAGAAGGTCAGGTCGCGGATCTCGAAGGTCTCGATGCCCTCGTGCCGCAGCGCCTCGGCGGCAAGTTCGATCATCCCGGTGCCGGGCAGCAGCGCCTGCCCCGCCCGGGTGCGGTGGCCGTCGAGCACCCAGCGCTTGGTGTCATAGCGCGCGGTGAAGCGGCGGTGGCCGTCGCGATCGAAGGTGGCCTCGTCCAGCATCGGCAGGCGCGCGGCGGTCACCGGCGGCGCGGGACGGTCGCCCAGCCGCTCGGCGATGGCATCTGCGGCCATGCCGACCTCGGCCCAGATGCCCCAGTTCAGCGCCAGAACCCGGGTACGCCCTGTGCTGCGCGCTTGCGCCACGGCGTTGAGGTAGTCGTTGGCGGCGACGTAATCCACCTGCCCTGCCGGGGCAGTCACCGTCGAGGTGGAGGAGAACAGCACCAGCAGATCGAGCGCGCCATCGGGGAAGAGCTGCTGCAGCACCTGCGTGCCGAGGAGCTTCGGCGCGAAGACCTCCTCCACCGCAGCTGCCGTCTTGGTCAGCAGGGGGCCGTCGCCCACCACACCCGCGGCATGGATCGCCACGCGCACCGGGCCGAGGCTGCGTTCGGCCAGCGCGAGCGCCGCGCGCATCTCGTCGATGTTGCAGACATCGGCGCTGGCCACCACCACCTGCCCCAGCGTCTCCAGGCGTTGCAGGGCAGCGATGCGCCGGGCAAGGGGGCTGGCCGGATTGGCGAGATGCCGGGGCCACGTGGCGCGATCCGGCAGGGGCTGGCGGGCGATCAGCAGGATGCGGGCCTTGCGGCGGCGCATCAGGTCTTCGGCCAGCGTCAGGCCGATGCCGCCGAAGCCGCCGGTGATGAGCACGGTCGCGCCCTCGGCGATCTCCTCGCCCGGCGGCAGGGCCACGGCGCGCAGGCCGCGGGCATAGCGGCGCGGGCCACGCAGGGCGGCGCTGCGGTTGCCGGGGATGGCGAGCAGCTCCTCCATCACCTGCAGCACCAGCGGGTCGAGCACGGGCCATCCGCGCCGCGGCAGATCGGGCAGCACCACGTCGAGCGTGGTGCAGGTGACGCCCGGTAGCTCCTGCGGCATCACCCGGGCGGGGCCGGAAAGCGTGGCCTTCTCGGGATAGGCCAGCCCCTCGCCACGCAGCTGCGCCGCGCCTGTAGTGACGGCGGTCAGGTGGATCGGGCGCGGCAGGTTCTCGTCGGCGATGGCCTGGGCAAGGAAGAGCAGCGCGTAGAAGCCCTGCTCGATGTTGCGGTGGAAGAAGCTGGAGCCGGGGCGGAAGACCTCGGCCTGTGTCACCAGCCAGAAATGCGCGATGCGGCTCGGCGCCTCGCCGCGCAGCAACAGGTCGCGGATCAGCAGATCGTAGCCCTCGCGGCCGCGTTCGGGCGAGAGGGTATAGCCGCCCTCGACCCGGGCGAAGATGTCGCTGACCCTGACGGTGGTGACCCGGTGGCCCATCGCCCGCAGCCGCTCCACGCAGGCGGCGCCCAACCCGGTTTCGTCGAGAAACACCAGCCATGTCTCGGGCGCGGCGGTCTCGCCTGCCTCCAGATCCAGATCGCAGGCGGCGGCCTCGGGACGCCAGTGCGGCTGCCAGCCCCAAGTGGCGATGTCGTCGCTGCGCATCGGCAGGCCGGGGGTGGGCTCGGCGGCGCGGCCCGGTTCGATGAAGTAGGTCTTACGCTGGAAGGCGTAGCCCGGCAGCGGCACGCGCTGGCGGCGGGCGCCGCCCCAGATCGGCTCCCAATCCACCGCCACGCCGCAGGCCCAGAGCCGGCCGAGGCTGGCGATATGCCAGGCATCGTCGGCCATCGCCTGCTCGGGGTGGCGCAGCGCCGGGACGACCCGTGCGGCGGGAACGCCGTTGGCCTGCGCCAGAGAGGACAGCGCGCGGCCCGGCCCCATTTCCATGTAGACGCGGTTCGGCACGGCGGTGAGCGCCGCCATGGCGTCGGCGAAGCGCACCGTCTGGCGCAGATGCGCGACCCAATAGGCCGGGTCGGTCGCCTCGGCAGCAGTCAGCGGCTGGCCGCTGCGGTTCGACAGGATCGGCAGCGTCGGCGGGTTCAGCCGCATCCCGCGCAGGTGGGTCTCGAAGCGGGCGAGGATCGGCTCCAGCATCCGCGAATGGGCGGCGATGTCGATGGCAATGCGCTGGGTCTCGATCCCCTGCCCCGCCAGCCGCTCCGCCAGCGCCGCCAGCGCGGCGTCGGGGCCGGAGACGACGCAGAGCCCGGGCGCGTTGACCGAGGCAAGGTCGAGCTCGCCGGTCAGATGCGGGCGCAGCTCGGCTTCGGCCAAAGGCACCGAGAGCATGCCGCCGGGCGCAACGCCGTCGAAGAGCTGGCCGCGCAGCAGGACGAGGCCGATGCACTCCTCGAAGCTCATCACCCCTGCGAGGCAGGCCGCGGTGTTCTCGCCCATCGAATGACCGATCAGCGCCGAGGGGGTGACGCCCCATGACTCATAGAGCCGGGCCAGCGCGATCTCGACGATGAGGATCAGCGGCAGTTGCACGGATGGTTTTTTCAACCGCTCCGCCGCCGCGGCCTCCGTGCCCGGCGCGGGCAGCCAGAGCGCCTTCACGTCATAGTCGAGCCGGGGCTGCAGCACGGCAAGACCCCGGTCGATCCAATCGCGGAACACCGGTTCGGTTTCGTAGAGGTCGCGGGCCATGCCCGCGTATTGCGCGCCGCCGCCGGGGAACATGAAGACCACCTCGGGCGCGTCGAGCGCATCATGGCTGAAGATCCGGCGCGGGTCGGCGCCTTCAAGCAACGCTGCGGCCTCGGCATGGCTTTCCGCGACGATCACCCGGCGCTTGTCGAAGGCGCGGCGGCCTTCCTTCAGGGTGAAGGCCACATCGGCCAGCGGCTGCTCCGGATGCGCTCGCAGATGCGCGGCGAGCCGGGCGCTGGCGGCATCGAGCGCTGGTTTCGACCGGGCCGAGAGGACGAGCAGCTGGAAGGGCCAGTCGCTCGGTTCGCTGGCGGGGCGCGGCGGGGCTTCCTCGAGCACGGCATGGGCATTGGTGCCGCCGACGCCCAGCGAGTTCACCCCGGCGCGGCGGGGCGTGGCGCGGGCGGGCCAGTCGGTCAGCCGGTCGTTCACCCGGAAGGGGCTGGTGGCGAAGTCGATGGCCGGGTTCGGCGCCTCATAGCCCAGCGAGGGTGGCATCTGGCGGTGATGCAGCGCGAGGCTGGTCTTGATCAGGCTCGCCACCCCGGCGGCGGTATCCAGATGGCCGATGTTGGTCTTGACCGAGCCGATGCGGCAGAAGCCCTGCGCCTCGGTGGTCTGGCGGAAGGCCTGCGTCAGCGCCGCGACCTCGATCGGATCGCCGAGCCAGGTGCCGGTGCCGTGGCACTCGACGTAGTCCACCGTCTCTGCCGGCACGTCCGCCACCGCCTGCGCCTCGGCGATGGCCTTGGCCTGCCCATCGACCGAGGGTGCCAGATATCCGGCCTTGGCCGCGCCGTCGTTGTTGACCGCCGTGCCCTTCACCACCGCCCAGATGTGGTCGCCGTCGCGCAGCGCGTCCGACAGGCGCCGCAGCACCACGGCCCCGGCCCCCGAGCCGAAGACAGTGCCCTGCGCGCGGCGGTCGAAGGCGTGGCAGGCGCCATCGGGTGACAGGATCTCGCCGTCCTGGAAGATATAGCCACGGCCATGCGGCAGTTCGATGGTGACCCCGCCCGCCAGCGCCATGTCGCATTCGCCGTTCAGCAGCGCCTGCACCGCCTGATGCACCGCGACCAGCGAGGTGGAACAGGCGGTCTGCACGTTGATGGACGGCCCCTTCAGATCGAAGATGTGGCTGACGCGGGTCGCAAGGAAATCCTTGTCGTTGCCGGTGTGGCGCAGCAGGAACATGCCGGTGTTGGCTACCAGATCGGGGTTCGAGCAGAGGTTGAAGTAGAAATAGCTGCCCATGCCGCAGCCCGCATAGACGCCGATGGCGCCGGGGAAGGCCTCGGGTGGGTGGCCGGCGTTTTCCAAAGCCTCCCAGCAGACCTCCATGAACTGGCGGTGCTGGGGGTCGAGGATCGCGGCCTCCTTGGGGGAGAAGCCGAAGAACTCGGCATCGAAATCGGCGAAACCGTCGAGCATGGCGGCGGCGGGGACGTAATTGCGCTGGCGCAGCCGGTCCGGCGTCTCGCCCGCGGCAAGAAGCTCGGCCTCGGACAGGCGGCGGATCGAGGCCACGCCGTCGCGCAGGTTGCTCCAATAGGTTGCAAGATCCCCCGCCCCGGGAAGATGTGCTGCCATGCCCACGATGGCGATGTCGGTCTCACTGACCGGCTGGCCGTCAAATTGCACCGTCATCCTATCACTGATCTGAAATACGAGTTCACCCTACAAGCCTTAGCAAACTAGCTCAGAAACCAACAGGATAACAGTCGCGTGATAGGATGGAGTCCGTCTTGCACGGGGCGGCAACAATCGCGCTTTCCGGCGACAATCCGCGCGCCGCCGGGGGTGGCAAACCCGGTTTTCGCCGATGCCGGCGTTACCAGAAACCGGCGCCCGCGCCGCGCGCCATCCGGATCTGTGCCGATACATAGACAATCGCGTCGAAGCCCGCACCGGCCAGCAGCACGACCCAACGCCCCGGGCGGCGCAGGTCGCGCGGGCGGCGCAGGATGCGGGCGGTGCGTTTGGTCAGGAAATGCGGCGGAACGAATCCCCACCAGCGCGGCAGGCGGGCACGGATCGTGGCAGCGAGCCAGGTCTCGTCCTTGGCGGCGCGGGCGAGTTCGGGCTGCCGCGCGGCAGGCGGCAGCGCCCTCAGCCGGTCGAAGGCGGCTGCGTTGATGGCGGAGCCGATGACGATGCGGGTCTGGTGACGGAGCAGCCCGGCAATGGTGCGCTCGGAGGCGTAGAGGTGGAAGACCGCCGGATCGCCGTCGATGCGCGACAGATCCTCAGGCGCGGTCAGCGCGTCGGTCAGCAGCATGGCGCGCAGGAAGCCGTCCTCGACCGGCAGGCCGATCGGCAGGTGCAGGCGGCGGGCGGTGGGGCTGCGCAGCGCGTAGAGCTGGCCGCAGATCGCGCTGCGCCAGTCGTCCAGCGTGCCGCCCGCCGCGGCGATCAGCCGGTCCTGCGCGCCATCGGGTGCCTCCGCGATGTCCTTCACCGGGCGGCTGTTGAAGGCCAGCGCCGCCGGATGCGCCGCCAGAGCCTCGGCCAGCCGGGTCAGGCTGTCGGCGGCGGGCAGGCGGATATCGGCGTCGCAGAAGATCAGAAGATCGGCCTCGGGGCGGCTGAGTTCATGGACGAAGACGTTCCACGTCCGCGACTTCCCGCCCTCGGGCAGATCGACCACCCCCACCGGCCCGCCCACCGCACGGGCCAGCGGCACGGTGGCGTCGCGGCAGCCGTTGGCCAGAAGCAGCGCCCGCACGTCATGCCGCGCGAAGATGTCCTGCGCGGCGATCCCGCGCAGCATGGCGGCAATGCCCGCCGCCTCGTCATGGGCAAAGATGCCGATGTCGATGCGGAGCCGGGTCACAGCACCGTCCGGCGCCGGGGCGGCAGGGGGGCTGCGGCCTGGACCGCCGGACCGGGCACGCGGGCGAGGCTTTCGACATGGCCGAGCAGCGCGCCGGCCATAAGCCAGGTGAAGGGGATGAGCGTGGCATTGGGCAGCATGTCGATCAGATTCACCCCGAGGATCACCGCGATCACCGCCGCGAAGGGCGAGAAGGCCTCGGCCGGGCGGCGCAGCGCCTCGGCCCCCAGTTTCAACAGCGGCAGCGCCAGCAGGCCGAACTGGGCGATGTAGCCGATCCAGCCGTAGATCCCGAGCGAGATGATCCAGGCGCCGTCGGCAATGGTCAGCATCCGCCCCGTCTCGGCATCGTAGACATGGTTGCGCCCGTAGCCGCCCCAGCCGAACAGCGGCTTGTCGCCGGCATGGGCCAGCAGCGTCTCCTCGTTGGCGAAGCGGAAGCCGAGCGATCCGGCGCGGTCGGCGTCGATGCCGCGTGCGATGTCCAGCAGCGCCTCGAGCGGCACCAGATGCAGGCCGCGCATCAGCGGATAGCAGACCGCCACCAGCGCCATCAGCGCGGCGAGCGCCAGGAGCATCCGCCGCCCTGCGACCAGCACCAGCGGCAGCAGCCCCAGCGCATAGACCATCGGCCCCAAGCTCTTGCACAGCACCAGGAGCAGGCAGAGATAAAGCAGCGCCGCCACCAGCTTCGGCCGTTCGGCCGGGGCGGCGGTGCGGGCGAGCATGGCGGTGGCGAGCACGGTCATCAGCGCGAAGAAGGCGACCCAGAGCCCGTGCGGCAGGAAGACGATGGGGCGGAAGCCGCCCATCCGCATGGTCTGCTCGAAGCTGTGCTGGAAGAAGCCGTAGATCCAGACGTTCATCTGGGGGCTCAGCCGCACCTCGATCAGCATGGGGATCGAATAGATCAGCCCGGCGACCAGCAGCGCGACTGCCAGCGCCCGCAGCGCCTCGGCGCTTGCGAGATACCGGCGGGCGAGGAAGAAGGGCAGCAGGGCAATGGCCTGATTGACCACGGCGGCGACGGAATCGTAGATCCGCATCGCCGGCAGCGCCCCGATGGCCAGCCGGATCGGGTCGTCATTGGTCAGCACCGTGGCGAAGGGCCCGAGCACGAAGCACAAGATCAGGAGCTTGCCCAGCGCGCCCTCGGGCAGCATCGACACCCGGTCCTTCAAGAGGAACAGCGCCAGCACGAAGGCTGAAAGGTTGGGGATGCTCGACTTGTCGAGATCGGGCACCACCGGCAGGTTGATCGCCACCAGCGGCGGCAGCGCCAGATAGCCGCCGAGCACCGTCCAGATCAGCGCCTGCGCGGGCGGCAGCCGCCGGAACAGCACCAGCGCCACGAAGGGCCAGACGAGCAGCAGCAGGAAGGCGAAGGGGTTGGGCATCGGACTCCTCGGTCAGGCGATGCGGCCGGGGGCGAGCCGTCGCAGCAGGGCTGCGGCGGCCAGCGAGGCGGCAAAGGTGAAGAGCGCGAGGCCGACTGGTCCGGCTCCGGCGAGGAACTTGTAGCCGACCAGCATGAAGAACGGGTGGACGAGGTAGATGCCGAAGGCGAGCGAGCCCGCCCAGCGCAGCCCCTGCCCCGGCAGGTCCAGGCGCCAGAGCGCCTCGAACAGCCCCGCCGACAGCAGAAGCTGCACCGACCAGAAGCTCTGCGTCATGGCAAAGCCGCCGAGGCTGATCGCCAGCGCCGCCAGGAGCGGGTCGCGGATGCGGCCCTGCGCATGGCCGACTGCCGCCAGCGCACCATAGAGGAAGGGCGGGAAGGCGTAGCACCATTGCGGCAGGGGCTCGGGCATCGGCACGAAGCCGTGCAGCGCATAGAGCGGCAACGACAGGAGGACGAGCAGCACGCTCGCCACCGTCAGCGCGCGCGGGCTCTTCAGCCACGCCGCCATGAGCGGAATGGTCGGCGCTGCCAGCATCACGAAGGGCAGGAACCACAGATGGATGCTGGAGCCGATCAGCAGCGACCACGGATCGGTCAGCAGCGGCGGCAGGCCGGGCCCGTCCCACATCGCGACGCGCAGGACGAGGAAGAAGGCCGACCACACCAGCCAGGGCAGCACGATCCGCTGTGCCCGCGCCGTCCAGGAAAAGGAGCCGTCGGAGCGTTGCAGCGACTGCATCGACAGAAAGCCGGTCATCACCAGAAACAGCGCCAGCGCGGTGTAGCCGATGTATTGCCCCGGAGCATGCAGATGCGCCCAGACGATGCCGAAGGCCGCAGCGATCCGGGCAAGGTCGATGGAGGGGCGGTGCTTGCGCGGAAGCGGTGTCATGTCTTTCGGCCTAGTGCAATCGCCGCAGCCGGGCAACGCATCTGCACGGGCGGTTGCTTCGGATGTGGAAACAGAATGTTGCTGGTGTTTCCCCGCCACGCGCCCTGCCTGCGGGAGCGGCACGTCGCCAAGGCTCGGCGGCCCGTGCTAGGGAAGACCACGAACCGGAGATCTGCCGTGCTGTTCCGCTATCCCGACCTCACGCTGCGCATCACCCTGCCCGACCGCGCTGCCCTGCTGTCGGCGGTGGGCGCACGGCTGGCGGCTCGGCAGGGCTTCGCGCTGGCGACGCTGAACCTCGACCATCTGGTGAAGCTGCGCCGCTCGCCCGACTTCCGCGCCGCCTATGCCGCGCAGGACATGGTGGTGGCCGATGGCAACCCGGTGGTCTGGCTGTCGCGGCTGGCGGGGAAGCCGGTGGCGCTGGTGCCGGGCTCGGATCTGGTGATCCCGCTGGTGCAGGCAGCGGCAGAGGCCTGCGTGCCGGTGGCGCTGGTCGGCAGCCGTTCCGAGGCGCTGGAACGGGCGGCGGAACGGCTCAGGCGCGAGGTGCCGGGGGTCGATATCGCCGCGCAGGTGGCGCCGCCGATGGGCTTCGACCCTGAAGGCGAGGCGGCCGGGCGCATCCTCGGCGCCCTGCAGGCCCAAGGCATCGGCCTCTGTCTGGTGGCGCTCGGCGCGCCGAAGCAGGAGCAGTTCGCGGCGCGCGGGCGCCGGATCGCGCCGGGGGTCGGCTTCGCCTCGGTCGGTGCCGGACTCGACTTTCTGGCGGGGGCGCAGCAGCGGGCGCCGCTTTGGGTGCGGCGGCTGGCGCTGGAATGGGTCTGGCGAATGCTGTCCTCGCCGCGCCGTCTGGTGCCGCGCTATGCCGCCTGCCTCGCGATCCTGCCGGCCGAGGTGGCGGCGGCGCTACGGCAGCGGGTCTGACTTGTATTCGATGAGCCGCGGCGCCCGCTGCCTGAGCCGCCCGAGCCAATAGCCCATGACCCCTTGGGCCTCGGCCAGCTTGCCGAGCACCGAGAACACCGCCGCCTGCCAGTCGCCATCGCGCAGCCCCAGCCGCAGCACCTGCGCGGGCCAGAGGAGCAGCAGCAGCAGCCCTGCCGGATGCCAAAGGGCCGCCAGCAGCGCGCCAAGCGGCACCCCCGGGCCCCAGACGAGCGCGCGCCGGGTTTCGCGCCGCCAGTGCCGCTCCGGCCCCGCGCCATGCAGCGCCGCACCTTCGGCAAAGGCATGCCCCGCCCGTCGGCTGCGCCGCCACCACTGGCCGAAATGCAGGATCGCGGCGTCATGCAGCGTCATCTCGGCGTCGATCCGCCAGATTTCGCCCCCCGCCCGCGCCAGCCGCAGGCAGAGCTCCGGCTCCTCGCCCGCGATCAGTGCGGCGCGATAGCCGCCCGCCGCCTCCACCGCGGCAAAGCGCATCATCGCATCGCCGCCGCAGGCCGTGGCGCGCCCGACCGGCGTATCCCACTCGCGGTCGCAGAGCCGGTTGTAGACCGAGGCCCCCGGCTCCCGCTCGCGGCGACGCCCGCAGACCACCACCGCCTGCGGGGTCGCGGCAAGGAAGTCGCGCGCCTTGGCGATCCAGGCCTCGGCCATTTCGCAGTCGCCATCGACGAATTGCACCAGATCGGGCGGGTCCTGCGCCAGCGCCGCCAGCCCCGCATTGCGCGCCCGGGCGGCGGTGAAGGGCTGGTCCGCGTCCAGCACCACCACATCCACCCCCGCCCGCGCCGCCAGATAGGGGCTGCCGTCGCTCGACCCGCTGTCGACATAGACCACCCGCCGCACCCGGCCCCGCAGCGACGCGAGGCAGATGCCGAGCCGCGCGCCCTCGTTGCGGCCGATGACCACGGCATCGATCGGGAAGGGCGGTGAAGGATCGGACACGGCGACTCCGGGAACTGTGACAGCGCGATCCTGACGCCTCGGAGGCGGCTTGTCACGCTGTCCCGTCAGACCGTCACAGGGCCGGGGCTTTGGGGCAAAAACCCTTTCTTGAAAGGGCCTTATCTGCTATCCAGACCTGATGCGGGCGGGGGCCCCGAGAGAGATGCAACCGGGGCGGATACCCTCTGTTTCCGGCAGACGAACAGTCGGGCGCGGGCTTCCCGCCGACCCGGCGACCAAGACAGAAGCAGGGCGGATCGCCGACACCGCCGCACAAGGAGCCTGACCCGGATGCCGGATCGCCACAAGCCGGAGCCCCACAGCCTTGATCCGCTGGCCCGCCGCACGCTGCGCCCCGAGCCGGGCCGCGCCAAGGGCGCCGCGCGCGCGCCGGGCGTGCCGCTGTTCCGGCAGGCGGGGGCCGAGGGCGCGGCGCTGGCACCCCTGGCCGACACTGGCCCGTTTTCGGGACCAATCTTCAACCTGACGCTGAACACCGACCGGGTGTGGGATTCGCTCACCGCCGTGACGCTTTCGGCAGCGCATCTGGCGCGCAACGGGCTCTTCCCGCGCAGCAGCGACGATCCGGCCTCGGTCGCCTTCGACATCCTGCGCACCCGCATCCTGCAGGCGCTGCAGGAGCGCGGCTGGAACCGGATCGCCGTCACCTCGCCGACGCATGGCTGCGGCAAGTCTTTCGTGGCGGCGAACCTCGCCTTCAGCCTCGCGCGGCGGATGGGCAGCCGCACGCTGCTCGTCGATCTGGAGCTGCGCACCCCCGGGCTCGCCCCGCTTCTGGGCCTGACCGAGGTCGGCGCGCTGGAGGATCTGCTGACCGACCGCCAGCCGCTCGAGGCGCATGTGCTGCGCGCCGGTCGCAATCTGGCGCTGGCGCTGAACGGCGCCCCGGTGCGCGCCGCCTCCGAGCTTCTGCAGGAAGACAGCTGTGCCGCGGCGCTGTCTTCCATGCTGGAGCAACTCGACCCCGAGGTGGCGCTGTTCGACCTGCCGCCGGTGCTGGTGGGGGATGACGTGCTGGCGCTGCTGCCGCAGGTCGATGCGGTGCTGCTCGTCTCCGACGGCACCCGCACCACCGCCGAGGACATCCGCGCCTGCGAGCGGCTGTTCGAGGGCCGCGTGCCGCTTCTGGGCGTGGTGCTGAACCGGGCGCAGGACCGCAACCGGAACCGCTACCGCTACCGCTACGGCAAGACGTGACGGCCGCCGGGATCATTTGCCCGGCGCGCCTTGATTAGAGACAGGAATAACGGCCATGGGTCCGATCCAATCCTTCGACGACCTGCTGGGACTTCTGTCCCGGCGCAGGGTGCTGATCACCTCGGTCGCCGCGCTCGGCATCCTCGCCGCGCTGGCCTATGGCAGGGCCCAGCCCAGCCTGTTCGAGACCGCCGCCGTCATCCAGGTGGAAACCCCGGTGATCGCCGACGAGACCGGCGTCATCGGCCCGAGCCGCGCGGCGCAATCGCTGCAGCTGATCCAGCAGCGCCTGACCACGCGCGAGAACCTGATCGCCATGATCGAGCGGCACGGGCTCTACGCCGACCAGCCGGGCCTCAGCATCGACCAGAAGGTGGCGGCGCTGCGCGCGTCGATCCGCACCGAAAGCGTGGCTTCCGCGTCACAGCAGGTGATGGGCAGCGGGGCCAGCGTCTCGGCGCTGATCATCAACGCAAGTGCGCTGCAACCCGAACAGGCGGCGCGGATCGCCAACGATCTGGCGCAGGGCGTGCTCGATCTCGGCAGCGCCGGGCGTGCCGCCCGCTCGCGCGAGACGACGCGGTTCTTCCTCGAGGAGGAAAGTCAGGTCAGCCGGCAGATCGCCACGCTGGAGGACCGTATCGCCGACTTCAAGAACCGCAACAGCGACAGCCTGCCCGCCGCCAACGAGTCGCGGCGTGACGAGATCACCGAACTCGACGCCGAAATCCGCACGCTCGACCAGCAGCTCGTCGGCCTTGCCGGAGAGACTGCGGTGCTGGAGAACAACCGTGCCCGCCGCAGCCTCGAGGAGCGCCAGCTGGAAAGCGCCCGGGCGCGGCAAACGGTGATCGAGGCGCAGAAGGCCGCGCTGCAGACCCGCCGCGCCGAGGTCGAGGCCGCCATCGCCCGCACCCCCGCCATCGAGCGCGAGCTTTCCGCCTTCGACCGCGAGCTGCAGCAGTTGCAGAGCCAGTATGAGGTGGTGACCACCCGCCTCGCCGAGGCCCGCACCACCCAGCGGCTCGAAGAGCGCGACCAGTCCGAACGCTTCAGCCTCCTGGAGCGGGCAATCATCCCCGACGCGCCCTCCAGCAGCCGCGCCACCAAGATCACCGTGCTCGGCGTCGTCGCCAGCCTCGGCCTCGCCTTCGGGCTGGCCTTCCTGCTGGACCTGATGCACCCGGTGCTGCGGACGCAGGCACAGATGGAGCGCGCGCTCGACCTGCGCCCGGTGGTCACCATTCCCGAACTGCGCCGCCCGCGCCGCCCGCTTCTGCCTCGCCCAAGCTTCCTCGGTGCCGGAGTGGTGCTTGCGGTGGCGGCCCTTGCCGCAGGCGCGTTGGCCGGCTGATCCCCCGGAATGCAAAAGGCCCGCCTAGGCGAGCCTTCATCGGCGCTGGGTCGGCCGTCAGCAGCCGTTCGCGCTCAGCACCACGTTCACCGTCCGCAGCAGCACCTCGGCATCGGTCCGGAACGACAGGGCCTCTTCGTAATCCGCGTCATAGCCCGCCCGCGCCACAAAGCTGGTGCGGTTGCGCCCGGCGGTCTGCCAGAAGCCGGTGATGCCCGGACGCAGCGCGTAATAGGCCATGCCGGGATAGAGGCTCTGCTGGTTCAGCATCATCGGGCGCGGGCCGACGAGGCTCATGTCGCCGATCAGCACGTTCCAGAGCTGCGGCAGCTCGTCCAGCGAGGATTTGCGAAGGAACTGCCCGATCGGCGTGATGCGCGGATCATTCTGCAACTTCTGGGTCTGCTCCCATTCCTCGCGCGCCAAGGGGTTGGAAGCGAGGTAATCGGCCATCTGCGCATCGGCATCCTTTACCATGCTGCGCAGCTTCCACATCCGGTAGGGCCGCCCGCCCCGGCCGACGCGCAGCTGGGTGTAGAACGGCCTGCCGCCATCGCTGGCCACCATGATCGCAAGCGCCAGCACCAGAGGCAGAACCATCGGCAGCGCCAGCACGATCAGCAGCAGGTCGAGGAAGCGCTTTGCCCCATTGCGGTAGAGCCCCCGCCGGCGCGGCACGAGCACCCGGCGCAGCGGCTGGACGATCTGCGCGGGCTCGCACACGTCAGACGGTCGCGACAGCGCATCCAGCCTTGGCAGAGGGATCGTCATTGTTGAAGGCTCCGGAACAGTAACACGGATGAACGGGACAGGCGGCACCACCCCGCCGGATCGCTTGCAGGAAAATCCTGCCTGCCGCCCGGCGGAACCAGAAAATTGCCAGGCAAGAGCGCGGCATACTCACAAGAGGGAAGCAACAGCTCCCTCTTTCGATTTTACGCCGCCGCCATCCTGCTTGGCGACTGCGAAGGCAGCGGCCCGGCGGCAAATCCGTGCCCTCGGATACGAATTTTCCGGCCCCGGCAGCCCGCGCGGCCTCGGCCTTCCCCGCGCGTCAACCGCTGGCTGTGTGGTGAAAATTTAATGCAATTTAGGGGATTTAAGGTGATTCGCGCTGGCGGGGCCCCTCGGCCGCCTCTTCGCCGCGCCGTCACCCCGTAGGGGCGGCCCTGCCCCGGAACGGCAGCGGGCGGGGAACTGTTTCCCCGCCCGCTCGTGCCGAATAAACCTTGGGTTGAGCCCTACTGCGCCTGCGTCGCCGCCTGCTTCTGCGCGCGCGGCGCCCGCCACTGGCTGCGGGTCAGGGCGAAGGCGAGGAACAGCAGCGCGCCGAGCGTGCCAGCGAAGGGATAGACCGCGAGGGCGACCGGAATCGAATAACCGTGAAACAATACCCAGATCGACAGGCTGAGACCTGACAGGATACCGGAGAACATGATTCCAAATGTCACGCGGGCCGTCTCCTCCTCGGGCAGCATCGACACGGTCTGCGACCGACGATGTGCAACTTCATTCACGTTACATGGAATGCCCTGCAAAACGTTCAAAATGAGGCAAGCGCTGCGGCAGGATCATGGCGTTTCGCTAGAATTAAGAAGATTTCCGCCGAGATTGGTTCTCCGTTCGCGACAAAGCCTGCAATACGGGCATATTTTAGCCTGAAATTGATGCAATCGTCGTAAACCTGCCGCTCAGCGCAAGAATCACTGCCAACCCCCCGAGCGCGAAGAAGAAAAGATCGTGCAGCGCGTCCCAGGCGCCGTGCCGCCGCGCGAGCCAGATCACCAGCGGATGCGCCGCCAGAAGCGCAACCCCTTGAAATAGCAGCGCCCCCTGCAGGCCGGCCCATTCCGCCCCCACCAGCAGCGCCACCGTCTGCATCGCCGCCCGCGCCGCCATCACCAGGAAGAAACTGCGCGAATCGCCCGCCGCCAGCGCCGCCTGATCGTAGGTCATGCCGATCGCCAACGGCATCTGCAGGCAGGCCACCGCCACCACGATGCTCCCCGCAGCCGCATAGCGCGCATCATAGAGCAGCCCGACCAACGCCTCGCCACCGAAAGCCATCAACGCCAGCAGCCCGAGGATGACGGCCGTCAGCCCGAAGCGCATCCGCCGGAGCCGGGCGAAATTCTCGGCCGAGGCGGCGGGCGGGCGGTCGCGGTAGAGCGGGATCAGGATGCGCCCCACCACCGCCCCGCCCAGCAGCAGCGGGAAGGAGGCGAGGAAATAGCCGATGTTGTAGATCCCCAGCCCCTTCAGCGGCAGATAGGCTCCGAGGATCGCCTTGTCGCCCTGCCACAGGAGAAAGCCGCAGGCGGTGGAAAGGAAGATCCATTTGCCGAAATGGATCAGCTCCTGCGCCGCGCGGGGCTCCCAGCGAAAGCGGTTCGCCGGGCCCGGCAGATGCCGCTGCATCAGCCAGAGCTTCACCGAGGAGCCGATGATCGCCCCCAGCACCAGCGCCCAGACCGACCGCGTCGCAAGCCCCAGGAGCACCATCGCGACGATGCCGATCACCTGGCTCGCCAGATCCAGCGCCGTCACCCGCCCCAGCAGCAGATGCCGGTTGGCGGTGTCGATCCGCGTCGGGTTGAAACCGGCGATCAGCAGCGTCAGCCCCGCCGCGGGCAGCAGCCGCGCCAGCTCCGGCGCGTCGTAGAGCCGGGCCACCGGCAGCGCCAGCGCACAGGCCGCAAGCCATAGCCCCGCCCCCCGGATCACCTGGATCGTCCAGGCGGTGTCGAGGAACGCCCGCTCGTCGCCGCGCGGGCTCTGCGAGATCGCCGGGCCGATGCCCACGTCGGAGAACATCGCGAGCCCGACCAGAAAGACCGAGACCAGCGCCATCATCCCGAACGCCTCGGGGAACAGCAGCCGCGTCAGGATCAGGTTGGAGCCGAGCCGCATCGCCTGCGCGAAACCGTAGCTGGCCGCGGTGATGGCCGAGCCGCGCATCGCGCGCGCAAACAGCCCGTTGCCCGCAAGCCGCTGTAACACTGTCATTCCCCGGTCCCCTTTGCGCGCGACGGTAGAAGCGCCCCCTGCGGGGGTCAATCACGCTAAGGGCTAGGCAACCGCCCTGCCGCAGCCTATGCCTTGTCGCGGATGAAGTTGCCAAGGGTGCCGATGTCGCTTGCCTATCTGGTGAACACCTACCCCCGCGCGTCGCACAGTTTCATCCGGCGCGAGATACTGGCGTTGGAGCGGGCCGGACATCCGGTGCACCGCTTCGCCATGCGCAGCGACCGCGACAGCCTCACCGATCCGGGCGATCTGGCCGAGGATGCACGGACCGAGCATGTGCTGCCCCTGGGCGCGCCTCGGGTGATCCTCTCGGCCCTCGGCTGGCTGGCGGGGCGCCCGAAACGCGCGCTGGCGGCGCTGCGGCTGGCACTCAGCTGCGGCACGCAGGGCGGGCGGATCAAGCATCTGATCTACCTGACCGAGGCTGCGCATATCGCCCGCCGTTGCCGCAGCCTCGGCATCAGCCATCTGCACGCGCATTTCGGCACCAACTCCACCACCGTGGCGATGCTGGCCGAGATCCTCGGCGGGCCGCGCTTCAGCTTCACCGTCCACGGGCCGGAGGAGTTCGACTCGCCCGTCGCCCTCAGCCTGAAGACCAAGATGCAGCGCGCGGCCTTCACCGTGGCGGTCAGCTCCTATGGCCGCAGCCAGCTCTACCGCTGGGCCGATCCGGCGGACTGGCCGCGCATCCATGTCGTGCATTGCGGCATCGAGCCCGAGCGTTTTCCCACCGCCCTCCCCCTGCCCGAGACCGGGCCGCGCCTCGTCGCCATCGGGCGGCTGGCCGAGCAGAAGGGCTTCGCCCTGCTGGTCGAGGCCATCGCCCTCGCCGCCCCCGCGCTGCCCGATCTGCACCTGACGCTGGTCGGCGACGGGCCGCTGCGCCCGCAGCTCGAGACCGCGATCGCGGCGCAGGGGCTGTCCGACCGCATCACCCTCACCGGCTGGGCCGACGAGGCGCGGGTGCGCGCCGAGCTGGCCAAGGCGCAGGCGCTGATCCTGCCCTCCTTCGCCGAGGGCCTGCCGATGGTTGTGATGGAGGCGATGGCCGCCGGGCGTCCGGTGATCGGCACGATGATCGCCGGTGTGCCGGAGCTGGTGCTGCCGGAGGAGACCGGCCAGCTGGTGCCCGCAGGCGACGCCCCGGCGCTGGCCGAGGCAATCCGGGCGCTGGCCGCCACGCCGCATGCCACGCTGGTCGCCATGGGCGCCGCCGCCCGCGCCCGGGTGTTGGAGCGGCACGACGTCAACCGCGAGGCCGCGCGGCTCGCCACGCTCTTCGGTCTCGCATGATCGCCCTCGCCGCCGCCAGCAATGCGCCACCGATCCTCGACGCCAACCTGCGGCGCTCGCCGCTCCTGGCCCACACGCCGCTGCATGTGGAATGGCACGCGCCCTCCGCCGCCATCGCCTACAACCGCGCGCTCGACGCCACCCATGCGCCGCTTGTCGTCTTCGCGCATCAGGATGTCTACCTGCCCCCCGGCTGGGACAGGCTGCTGCTGGCCCGCATCGCCGAGGTCGAGGCCCTCGACCCCGACTGGGCGCTGATCGGCGCCTTTGGCATGGCCGAGGATGGCGCGCCGCTCGGGCCGGTCTGGTCTTCATCGCTGGGGATGATCGTCGGGCGGGTGCCGCAGCGTCCGACCCGGGTGCAGTCCTTCGACGAGATGCTGATCGTGCTGCGCCGCGCCTCGGGCCTTCGATTCGACGAGGCTGCGCCGGGCTGGCACATGTATGGCACCGACATCGTGCAGCAGGCCCGGGCGAAAGGGCTCGGCGCCTGGGTCGCCGCCCTGCCCTGCGTGCACAACGACCGCCCCCACGGCACGCTGGGGCAGGAGTTCACCGAAGCCTACCGTTTCATGCAGCGCAAATGGCGGGCGGTCCTGCCATTGCGCACGCCGGTCACCAAGATCAGCCACAGCGGTCTGCCGCTCTGGCGCGACCGCTGGCACAACCGCCGTTCGGAAGGCCTGCGCGCCGCGATGGCCGTCGACTTCGAGACCGACCCGAGGCTCCACGCCGCCCGCTGCGGCTGGGCCGATCTCAGCGCCAGCGCTCAGGCGGTGAACGCGTAGCCCACGCCATGCACGGTGCGGATGAAATGCGAGTTGCGGTTCTTCGCCGGGATCTTGCGGCGCAACCGGCTGACGATGCCATCCACCACCCGGTCATAGCTCTCCCAGTGCCGCCCCTTGATCGCATTCATGATCTGGTCGCGGCTCAGCACCTGACCACGCCGCGAGATCAGCGCCGCCAGCAACTCGAATTCCGAGGTGGTCAGCTCAATCTCGTCGCCATCCGGCCCCCAGAGCTGCCGCGCCGGCAAGTCCATCCGGTAGCCGTCGAATTCATGGTCGCCCCGCTTCTGCGACACGCGCGGCGCCTGCAGGGCGCGCTGGCCGATCCGGCGGAAGAGCGCATTCACCCGCGCCGCCAGCTCCCGTGCCCGCAGCGGTTTCGCCAGTGAATCGTCGGCTCCGCTCTCCAGCCCGGTCACGTCCTCCGCCTCGCCGCCGCGCCCGGTCAGCATGATGATGCCCCGGTCGGTGACGCGCCTCAGGTCCCGCACCAGCGAGAAGCCGTTGCCGTCGGGCAGCGAGACGTCGATCAGATAGATGTCCACCTCCCGCTCGGCATCGAGCTTGCGGAACTGCGCCAGACTGCGTGCCGTGACGACGTCGTAGCCCTGCTCTCCCAGCGTTTCGCGAACGGTGGCGAGGACCGCGAATTCGTCATCCAGTGCGAGAATACAGGGAGCCATGGGCCTTCACTCCGCCAGTGCGTGTCAGTTTATCATTCTGACAACCTTAGCGTGTTCACGCCAAAAATAAAGGTCGCGGAGACCCCGAAGCAGGGCCGAAAGGCCGCATCCGACGCGGTTCAGCGCAGGTCCGACAGTCCCTGGAACATTTCGCCCCGTTTCGGCCGCTCCGGCGATTCCTTCGATTCGGGCGCGATTTCGAAAATGTTCCGAAGCGCGAGCCCGTCCCGGTGCAGGTGCCGCAAGGCCCTCAAACGGCCCTGACGGGCGCGTTGGAGCAGGGATTCAGCCAGAAAAACCTCCATCTTGCTCATATTTCGCCTCATTCCTCGGGATAAGATTGCACGTCTGGGTTGCGTCTCCGAGCCTGACACCGCTCGGCAGCTGTATGAAAATGTCTCAGAAGTGGAAATTAATCAAGATTCTTCACCTCCGGGTTGAACTGACCCAACGTAAGGCAAGCCGTTGAATTCTTGGTTGACGCAGAACTGTTGCGCGATTGCACGGTTCCACGAAAATTCTCGTTCTGGGCGAGCTCCCGCGCATCTTCCGCATAATCGGCACATTTCCGCCTAATACAGAAGGCGGTAATCGAAGACGGCGAATCGAGACCAAAAGACGGAGGGGCTGCCACCCATCTCCGGTCCGGAAGCCGCCTTCGTGTCCATGCTCGTTTTTTGGGGAGACGAACCTTTGCGCAACTACTCCGACCCGGACCTTCCGAAGAAGACTTCCTTCCGCCTCGCCTGGCCGTTCTTCCTGCGTCCCGCCCGCCCTGCCGCACCGCAGACCTCGACCGCCCGCACCCTGACGAAGGAAGAGATGCGGCGCCTGTTCTCCGCCGACCTTGCGACCCCGGGCCTGCCCGGCGGTCGGCGCTCCTCCGAAGGCTGAGCTAGCGTCCGCGCGTCCAGCCGGACCCGCGCCTCAGCCGCACCGCCAGCGAGACCGCCGCATAGGCGGCCAGACCGACGGGATCGCGCAATCCCAACCCGGCCAGCCGCGCCAACCCCAGCGGCGGCTTGGCCTCCCGATCCAGAAGACCCGGGTAGAGCCGGGCGATCTCGGCCACCCCGGCATCCTGCCGCCGCCGCACCCTGACGAGCGGCCCGAAGCCCTCGACCATTGGCCAGCTGTAGCGCGCGGCACAGCCGACCCGCTCCCCGGGCTGGAACTGGCAGCGCACGAAAGTGTCGTCCGAGATGATTCCCGGAAAGGCATCCCAGCGCGCGCGCCCCGCCGCATTCACCGCAAAGAGCCCGAACCCGGGCGCCGCCGTCTGCAAGAACGGCAATCGCGCCCAGAAGCGGCCATAGGCCCGGGTCATCCCGCTGCGTGCCGGGGCGATCACCGGCGTGCCGCTGGCATAGCAGGCCGTCTCGCGACCGAGCACCCGCACCAGCTCCGCCATCAGCCCCGGGCTCACCCGCACATCGGCATCGAGATAGCAGCGCATCCCGCCCCGCGCCGCGGCATCGCCCGTGTTCAGCGCAGCGGGCTTGCTGCCCTCGGCCCGCTCCAGCACCGTCAGCCGCCACCCCGCCGCCGCCGCGCGCCCGGCAAACCCGCGCGCCACCTCCGCCGTCCGGTCGCGGCAACCATTGGCGACCACGATCACCTCGGCCTCGATCGGCTCAGAGGCGAACAGCGCCTCGAGACAGCCGCCGATCCACGCCTCCTCGTTGCTGGCGGGCAGGATGACGCTCAGCACCCGTCGCAGCCCCCCGCCAGCGCCTGCCAGCGCGGGTTGTCGTCGGTCAGGTGCCGCAGCGCACCCCAGCTGCCCCATTTCCCCGGACGGTAGACATCGACGAAGGCGTTGAACGGCGCCTCCGACACCCCGCGCCAGCCGCGCATCAGCTCGGTGTAGAGCTGCCCCATCTCGGGCGTGTAGTTCAGATGCTGGAAGAAGGCCCCCAGCGCCGCATCCTCCATCGCGGGCCCGTAGCCCACCACATGCGTCCCGCCCTCGTACATCACCAGATCCAGCCCATGCGCCCGCGCCGCCGCCGCCTGATGCGGCCATGTCTGCCCGATCAGCGCGGCCAGCGTATCTTCGTCCTCTCCGGTCACGCTGCCGTCGCGCAGCTCCGCCGCCGCCCGCGCCACCGCAAGGTCATGCCGATGCGCCGCCACATGCGCAGCCGCCGCCGTTCCCTCCAACCCCTGCACCCGCGCTGCTTCGACCGCCGCCGCCTCGCTTTCGGCCAGCCAGCCGCGCACGGCCTCCGCCTTCGCCTCGCCGCCGAGCAGCGCCGAGAAATAGCCGGTCACCGCATAGGCATCGAAACTTTCCGCCGGGGCGGGCCGCCCCTCTGCCTGCACCAGCGCTGCATCCAGGATCATCTCCTCCAGCCCGAGCCAACCGGTCTGTGTCGCGATCACCCGCACCAGCCGTGCGGGATCGTCGCGGAAGACCTCGGCCCAGATATCTGCCACCTCCGCCGCCCGCAGTGCATAGAACTGCACCCAGGTCTGCTCCTCGCCCCAGCGCTTGAGCCCCTCCGCCTCGGCCCAGCGCGCCTGCGCGAACTGCCAGTTCCAGACTTCGTTGGAAAACTCCACATGCGCCCGCAGCCCCGGCGCCAGCCCGTCCCGCGCCGCCTCGGCATAGAGCCGCACCAGCGCGTCCTCGGCCAGATGCGGCAGGGTGAACCAGGGTTCGGCCTGCAACTCGTTGGCCAGCGCGATCATCACCTCCACCGGTACCCCGTTCCGGGCCCATGTGAAATCCGAAGGCTTCGGCCGGTCCTCCACCCGCGCCAGTGTCGAATCGTTCACCGCCATCCAGTCCATGAAGCGCAGCAGCCGCGCCCCCCGCAGCCGCGCCAGCCAGTCAGGGTTGAACAGCGCGCCGCCGCCCAGCAGCGCCGCACGGTCGGCCCGCACCACCGAGATGTCGCGGATCGGGTCCTGGGCATCGGTCTCGACGATGGTCAGCACCACCCCGCCTTCGCCCGGCGTGAAGTCGAAGCGCACCTCCCCCGGTGCCGCCCGCAGGTTCTGCGCCCGCCCGCCTACCTGGAGCACCCCCTTGCCCACATGGCGCAAAAGGTAAGTGCCAGCGACCGCCCCGGCCTCGGGCGGCAGGTCGGTGAGGATCAGCGTCGCCAGCCCCGTGACCTCCGGCGGCACCGCCTTCGGCCAGCCCTCGGCATCGAGCCAGCCGCCCGCGACCAGCGCCGGATAGTCCATCCCGCCCCATTGCCCCGGCAGATGCCCGGTCCAGACCCGAGCCGTCTTCATCACGTCGAGAAAGGGCTGCTGCACCGACCAGTCATGC
The DNA here is from genome assembly GCF_057657095.1 of Cereibacter sp. Soil_C_27. Lineage (NCBI taxonomy): Bacteria > Pseudomonadati > Pseudomonadota > Alphaproteobacteria > Rhodobacterales > Paracoccaceae > Cereibacter > Cereibacter sp. Soil_C_27. Next base: position 132,274 of record NZ_JBDGJD010000006.1, read on the forward strand.
ACCCCCGACAGCCCGAAGCCGAGGTTGGGGTTGGCGATCCCGCCCAGCGCGGGCGCCTCGGGCACGACCGCCGCCTGCCGCCTGCCCTGTGCCTGCACCGTCTCCCAGGCGATCCGCTGCAGCACCGCCGCCAGCGTGTCCGACATCACCGCCTCGCGGCTCTGCCACTGCCGGGTCAGCCGCGCGGGCAGGCCCTGCGGCGACTCCCCGGTGATCACCGCCAGATGCACCATCGCCACGAGATACAGCCCCTTGGCATTGGGATGGATGTCATCCGAGAACGCCTCCTCGATCGAGGTCATCCCCGGCACCCGGCCCGCCGCGATCTCGTCGGCGAGCCGCCCCATCGCCTGCCCCGCCGGGATCACCCCGACTGCCGGGCTGCCCCCGGGCCGCCCCCGGCTGGCCTCGTCGGCCAGCGCCTGCCACGACGGCAGATCCGCCGCCAGCCGCTCGCGCCACGGCACCCCCGCGCCGGGATCGCCCTCGATCACCGTCTGCGGCCCGCTCTTCAGGCTGTGCCAAGTCTCGTAAAGATAAACCCGCGTCTCCGGATTGGCCTCCCACGCCAGCCCCGCGAAGGCTGCGACATGGCCCGCCGTGTCGTTCCACTGCACCTGCGCCGCCAGCGGCACCGCCTCGGTCAGCACCAGCACATCCGTTGCGCCCCGTGCCAGCACCGCCCGCGCGTCCACCCCTTCCGCCGCCGCGGATTGGTCCCAGTTCACCCGCAGCGGCGCGCCGTTGATGATCTGCGCCTGCACTGTCACCTCATGCCCCAGATGGCCGAGCCCCGCCTGCACCATCTGCGGCAGGTCGGGCCCGACGAGGCTGTGGCCGACGAACAGGATCTGCGCGGCAAGGGACAGGATCGACATGAAGACCTCGGCGGAATTTCGGCGGATCATTCCACGACTTTCCGCCCCCGCCAAGCGCAACAGGCTGCAGTCCCCCTGTCACAACGCCATAAATCTGGTATCTCTGGGTTGAATCGAACCGGAGGGCCGACATGCTGACCTATCTCTGCCTGCGCACCGAGGGCACGGGCCGCTTCTACCGGGTCGAACTGGGCTACAATCTCTTCGGCGAATACACCGTGCTGCGCGAATGGGGCTTGAACGGCAATCGCGGTGCCACGGCGGGGCGGCGGCTGGTGACGTGGTTCTCCAACCTGCGCGAGGCCTGCCTCGCCGCCGAACGCTGGCAAAGACGCGCGCAACGGCGCGGCTATCACACCATCAAGGACGTGGAATGACTCATCTCTGGGTGCGGGCCGAACAGCGGCCGAACGAGGAACGTGTGGCCCTGACGCCGGAGGGCGCGGCGGAACTGCTGCGCGCCGGGGTGCGGGTCACGGTGGAGCAGAGCTCGGTCCGCGCCATACCGATCGACGGCTACGGGGCGGCAGGCTGCGAGATCGCACCCGAAAACTCCTGGCCAGAGGCCCCAGCCGAGGCCATCATCTTCGGCATCAAGGAATTGCCCGAGGACGGCACGCCGCTGCCGCACCGCCACATCCTCTTCGGCCATGCCTACAAGGGCCAGCCCGCAGGCCGCATCCTGCTGCAACGCTTCAAGGCCGGCGGCGGCACGCTCTACGATCTCGAATCGCTGGTCGACGGGACCGGTCGCCGCGTCGCGGCCTTCGGCTATTGGGCGGGCTATGCCGGGGCAGCGGTGGCGTTGAAATGCTGGGCGGCGCAGAGCCGCGGCACGATCTGCGGCCCGGTCTCCACCTACCCCGGCAAGGAGGCGCTGCTGGCCGAACTGCGTGCCGCGCTTTCCGCCCCCCTGCCCCGCGCCCTCGTCATCGGCGCGCTCGGCCGCGTCGGCACCGGCGCCTCCGATCTCTGCGAGGCGGTCGGCGTCGAAGTCACCCGCTGGGACATGGCCGAGACCGCCAGCGGCGGCCCCTTCCCCGAGGTGCTGGCCCACGAGGTCTTCCTCAACTGCATCCTCGCCCGCCCCGGCTGCCCGGTCTTCGTGCCGGCTTCGGCCAAGACCGACCCGCGCGCCCTGCGGGTAATCGGCGACATCGCCTGCGATCCGACCTCCGACTTCTCGCCGATCAAGGTCTACGACCGCGTGACCGACTGGCAGGAACCGGCGCTCCGGGTGCACGATGCGCCGCCGCTCGACGTGACTGCCATCGACAACCTGCCCTCGCTGCTGCCGGTGGAAAGCAGCGAGGATTACGCGGCCCAGCTCCTCCCCTCGCTCCTCGCGCTCGACGCGCTGGATCAGGGCGTCTGGGGCCGGGCGAAGGCCGAGTTCGACCGCCACATCGCGGCGGTCTAGCCGAAGATCCGGTAATAGATCCCGTCCGGCAAGAAACGCGCCAGCCGGAAGAACAGCGCGAAGAGCGTCGGGAAGCTGCGCTGGAAGGTGTCGCCGCACATGTGCTCGAACATGTCGCGCGCGGCCTCTTCCGGCTCCATGATGAAGGGCATCTTGAAATCGTTCTTCGCCGTCAGCCGCGTGCGGATGAAGCCCGGATTGGCCAGCTGCACCTCGACCCCGCTGCCCCGCAGGTCGGCATACATCGATTCCGCCAGCGACATGACGCCCGCCTTGCTCGGCGCATAGCCGATCGCCCCCGGCAGACCGCGAAAGCCCGACAGGCTGCCGGTCAGCACCACATGCCCCCGGTCGCGCGCCACCATCGCGGGCAGCACCTCGCCCAGCACCCGCGCCGCGCCGATCAGATTCACGTCGAGCATCGCCTCGACCTGTTCGGCGTTCCACTCCTGCGCCTTCATCGGCCAATAGACCCCGGCGAGGAACACCAGCCCGTCGATCTCCCCCACCTCCCGGGCGGCCGCCTTCACCGAGTCGCGGTCCGCCACGTCGCAGCGCACCCCCCGCGCATGGATCGGCAGCGAGGCCACCGCCTCGGCCAGCCGCGTCTCGTCGCGCCCCGACAGAATCACCTCGGCCCCGGCGGCGTTCAGCTTCTTCGCCAGCGCCAGACCAAGCCCCTCGGTCGCGCCGACCATCCAGTACCGTTTCCCTACGAAATCTCTCATGTCCCGATCCGCCGCATTGTTGCCACCAACTCGGCGACCGTCACGCCGAACTTCCGAAATTGGCTCCGGTTGATGATCGTTCCATTATCCAGCACATACATCCAGTCGTTCACGCTCAGCACATGCCCCCCTGCGTCATCGTGAAGCCGGATGCGGTAGCGCAGCCGCATCGCCGATCCGGCCATGGCCCCCACCGCCTCGCCCGGCACATCCGCTGCCGTGGCCCGCAGCGATCCGTCGCCGCCGAGCCGGAAATCCCAGCGCCGCTCCTGCACCATCCCGCTGTCATAGCGGAAGCGTTCGGTCAGAACCCCCTGCCCGTCCCGCCACTCGCCCTGCATCTCGGCCACGAAGCGCGAGGCAACGCGCCCCGTCGGCCCGTAGATCACCCCCTCGCAGAGCAGCGGCCCCGCCAGATGCACCGCAGGGTCAAGCGTCAAGCCCTGCGGGTAATCGGCCAGCCGCTGCGCATCGAAGCCGAGAAAGCGCCGGCGCAGCAGCAGGAGGGCAAGGGCGAGCATAAGGCCCAGAAGGAACGGCAGAAGCATGGCTCAGGCCTCCGGCAAGGGGATACGGATCAACAGGACGATGGCTGCAAGCTTCAGCCCGCAGGGCAGCACGGCATAAAGCAGGCTCAGCAGCCGCAGCGCCTCGGTCGGGTTGTCGCGCCCCGGCGTGAAGCCGCCGGCCTGCAGCGCGGGCAACAGCACCGCCGCCGCCAGCGCCAGCGACAGTTTCGAAGCAAAGGACCAGAGCCCGAAGGCCGTCGCCTCGCCCGAGCCCTGCCGCGCCAGATGCCCGGCGAAGATTGCCGGCAGCAGCGTCATGTCCGCCCCCAGCGCCGCCCCCGAGGCCGCGCAGATCGCGGCGAAGGCCAGCGTATCGCCCGCCCCCAGCCGCGCGGCGAAGACGAAGGCGACGATCGCTAGCACCATCCCCGCCAGAAGCACCCGCCGCGCGCCGAAACGGATCGCGAGCCTGCTCCAGACCGGAGTCGACAGGGCCGCCGACAGGAAGAACAGGAGCAGCAGCGGCCCCTCCGACCCCGGCGCCTGCAACCGGCTCTCGACGAAGAACAAAAACAGTGTCGAGGTCACCGCGACCGGCGCCGCATTGATCAGGGACAGCAGGAGCAACCGCCGCACCACCGGATCGGCAAGCGCGCGGCGCAGGTCGGGGGCCTCGGCCACCACCGCCGCCCCGCTCCACTCCCGCCGCATCGCCCAGACCGCCAGCAGCGCCAGCGCGGCAAAGCCCAGCGCGAAGGCCGCAAACGGCCGCTCCAGCCCCGCCAGCGCCACCGGCGCGACAGCAGCGAGCGAGATGCCCAGCAGCGCCCCGCCCTCGCGCCAGCCCGCCAGCCGCAGATGCCCGCCCGGCCCCAGCCGCCGCGCCTTCTCCACCCCTTCGGCATAGAAGGCGATGCTGAGAAAGGAAAAGGCCGAGAACAGCACCAGAAGCGTGCCCGCGAACCACCACAGCGGCGCGATGGGCGGCGCCACGGCAAACAGCCCCAGCATCGCCAGCGCCATCAGCCCCGCCGCCACGGCGACCATGGCCCCCCGCCAGCGCCGCCCCGCCTCGGCCAGCCAGCCCAAAGCCGGGTCCTGCACCACATCGACCAGCCGCAGCAGCGCCAGCACCCCGCCCAGCGCACCGAGCCCGACGCCATATTGATCGACATAGGCCTTCGGCGCATGGATGTAGATCGGCAGCCCCGCCGCGGCGATCAGCCCGGCGAAGAGCGCCCAGCGCGCCAGCCCCTCGCTCACCGGCTCACGTCATCGACCGGAGGCGTGGGCCGCGGCCGGTAGCGCGCGCCCTTCACCGCCAGCTTCAACGCCTGCCAGTGGATCAGCGCCAGCACCCGGCGCGACCCGAAGGGCCGGCGCAGGCAGGCCCGCAGGATCGCCGCATTGGTCAAGGGCTTCCGCGCCCCGGTCAGCGTGGCATAGACCCCGTCGGCCCCGTTGGAATAGTCGATCCAGATCCCCACCCGGTCGTCGCGGATGTCGAAGCGGAAGGTATAGCCGCCCTCCACCTCCTGGAACGGCGAGACATGCATGATCTTCTGCGCCGCCAGCGTATCCTCCCGCCCGATCGGGGCGCCGTTCTGCTTGGCGCAGAGATAGGAATGCCGGTCGCCGAAGGTGTTGGTCACTTCGGCGATCACCGTGCGCAGCGCCCCGGTCTCGTCATGGCAGAGCCAGAAGCTCACCGGGTTGAACACATGCCCCAGCACCCGCGGCTGGGTCAGCAGCAACACCCGCTCCGTCCCCGCCGCGCCATGCGCCGCCAGCACCTCGCGCACCCAGACCGCACCGCGTCCCTGCCCCGGCGCCCCGCCGTGGTCGCGGTCCTGCACCGAGACCAGATTGCCCCGGTTGCGCGCGAACAGCCCCGGCCCCTCCGCCGCATCGGCATCGAGCAGCACATAGTCGATGGAATAGCGAAAGCTGTTCTCCACCGCTCCGCGCCGCCCGTGGAAGGTCTCGCCCGCGATATGATCGACCCGGCTCATGCCGCCGCGGCCAGCATGCGGCTGCGCATCGCCTGCACCACATCCACCGCGCTGGCAAATCCGTCCTCGTGGAAGCCGTTGCGCATCCAGGCGCCGCAGAACCAGGTGCTGTTGGCGCCGTTCATCATCTTCACCGCCGCCACGCCCAGCTGCGCCGCCAGATCGTAGACCGGATGGCGGAAGGTCACGACATCGTGGATCAGCTCCTCGCGGATCGGCCGGTTGGAGTTCAGCGTGACGAACAGGGGATCGTCCTGCGGGATCGGCTGCAGCGAGTTCATCCAGTAGGTCAGGTCGATCCGCTCCGCCTCCGGGTCTGTCGGCTCGACATAGACCCACGAGGCCCAGGCCGCCTTGCGCTTCGGCATGACAGAGGCATCGGCATGCAGCACCGCCTCGTTCGGCTGATAGCGCACCGCGCCCAGCGCCCGGCGCTCCCCCTCCGAGGCATCCGCCAGAAGCCGCAGCGTGTCGTCGGAATGGGTGGCGAAGATCACCTCGTCGAAGGCCTCCCACTCGCCGCCCTCGGCCCGCACCTGCGCCCCACCCTCCAGCCGTCGCACCCCGGCCACCGCCGCGCCGAGCCGCAGATCGACGCCCGCGCCGACCATCGCCGCCTGCAGCCGCCGCACATATTCCACCGACCCGCCCAGCACCGTGTACCACTGATGCTGCCCGGTGTGGGACAGGAGCGCATGGTTCTGGAAGAAGCGGATCAGCGCCTGCGCCGGAAAATCGAGGATGCCCACCGAAGGCGTCGACCAGATCGCCCCCGAGATCGGCAGGATGTAATAGTCGCGGAACCAAGCGCCCGAGCCGAGCTTGGCCAGCAGGTCGCGGATCGTCATCACCGGATCGGTGGCGTGATCGGCCGCATGGGCGTTGAAGCGCAGGATGTCCATCAACATGCCCAGATAGCGCGGATCCAGCGCATTGCGCTTCTGCGCGAAGATCGACCCCAGATTGCGCAGCCCGTATTCCAGCGCCCCGCCGCGCACGGAGGCGCCGAAGCTCATGTCGCTTTCGGTCACCGGCACCTGCAGCTCGTCGAACAGCCGCACCAGATGCGGGTAGTTCACCTTGTTGTAGACGATGAAGCCGGTATCCACCGGCTGATCGCCCCGCTTGCCCGCCATCACCGTGCGGGCATGGCCGCCCAGCCGCGGCTCGGCTTCGAACAGCACCACCGCGTGATCCTTCGCCAGAAGATGCGCCGCTGCCATGCCCGAGATGCCGCCACCAATCACCGCCACGCGCCGAGGCGCAGATTTCACCGTTTCAAAAGGCATCCGAAACTCCGCTCTGTTTGCATCACGATACGCCGGGAAGCCTTGATCGGATCAGAATGGGTTTCACGACAGTTTGTCGCAGCCCTCCGGTGATCCACGGACGCTTGGCCTGCGTAGAACAGGGGAAAGCAACTGGACGGCAGAGTGCAGAAACCGGATGCGTCCTGCCCGGGCCATGCCTATGGTCGGCCCGCAGGATGATGCGGGGTCAGGCCGGACGTGACGGGGCAAAGCAACGAGACGGATTGGGCGGCCCTGCTGCTCTCGGTCCGCGACAGGCAGGACAGGGAGGCCTTCGCCGCCCTGTTCCGGCACTTCGCCCCACGGGTGAAGGGCTTTCTGATGAAGTCCGGCGCGTCCGACGCGCTGGCTGAGGAATGTGCGCAGGATGTCATGGCGACGCTGTGGCAGAAGGCGCATCTGTTCGACCCCGCGCGGGCATCGGTGGCGACCTGGGTCTTCACCATCGCGCGGAACCGCCGGATCGACGCCCTGCGCAAGTCGCGCAGGCCCGAGCCGGAGGATCTCGACTGGGGACCGGCGGCCGAGCCCGATCAGGCCGAGGTCTTCGAGATGCGGCAAGAGAACGACCGGCTGGGGGCAGCGCTCGCCCTTCTGCCGGAGAAACAGCGCGCCCTGATCGAAAGGGCCTATTTCGGCGACCTTTCGCATCGCGAGATCGCCGCCGAAACCGGCCTGCCGCTCGGAACGATCAAGTCGCGCATCCGTTTGGCGCTGGACCGCCTGCGCCACCACATGAGTTGAAGGCTGACACGATGACGATCCGGCACCACATCTCCGACCCGCTGCTGACGGCCTATGCCGCCGGCACGCTGCCCGAGGCCTTCGGCCTCGTGGTGGCCACGCATCTGTCGCTCTGCGACGACTGCCGGGCGCGGGCCGGGGCGCATGACGCGGTGGGCGGGGCGCTGCTGTCCGAGGTGGCGCCTGTGCGGATGGCCGATCACAGCCTCGATGCGGTGATGGCCCGGCTCGACCGGGGCACCCCGATCCGCCGCCGCACCCAAGGCGATGCCGCCACCCCGGCGCCGCTCGCCGATTACATCGGCGGCACGCTGAACATCGTGAAATGGCAGTCGCTCGGTATGGGGGTGCGCCAGTCGATCCTGCCGACCGACCGCCTCGCCTCGGCCCGGCTGCTCTACATCCCCGCGGGACAGGCGGTGCCCGACCACGGCCACCGCGGCATGGAGCTGACGCTCGTGCTGCAGGGCGCCTTCACCGATGCCACCGACCATTTCGGCCCCGGCGACATCGAGATCGCGACCGAAGACCTGCAGCACACCCCCGTCGCCGAGCCCGGCCAGCCCTGCATCTGCCTCGCCGCCACCGACGCCCCCCTCCGCTTCCGCAGCCTCATCCCCCGCCTCGCGCAACCGTTCTTCCGGATCTGACCGGCCTCCAGATGGCGCAGGGTGGGGTTCCACCCCACCCGAACACCCCATGTTCCGCATTGTGGCGTGCGATCCTATGGTCCCCATCCCCGTAGGGTACGCATTCATTGCGCACCGCGCTCGTAGGGTGGGGTTTCACCCCACCTTTGACCACCAAACCCGTCGCCGCGCCCGTGGTGGGGTAAAACCCCACCCTACACCGGCGCCCTGATCCATCACCCACCGTGGCGCGCACCCGTGCTCCACCCCGTAGGGTGGGGTTCCACCCCACCCCCAGCCGTCCCGCACGGGTGGGGTATAACCCCACCCTACGCTCCGGGAACCCCCGTCACCACCAGCGCCCTCGCCTCCCCGGCGATCCGCGCCGCACCCCCCACCACCGCCAGCTCCCCCCGGGCCAGCCCCACGCCGTTCACCGCCAGATCCCCCAGCGCCACCACGCAGACCGTGCCGCCCTCGATCACCCCCGCCCCGCGCACCGTCACCTCCGGCGCCGGCAGCCCGCGGGCCCACATCACGTTCAGGTCGTCGCAGGGCTCGCTCACCCCCGAGGCCGCCAGCGCCTCGTCGCCCGGGAAGGCCACCGGCGCCAGCGGGTCGCAGCGCAGCCGCCGTTCGCCCAGCAAATCGAAGCCGGGGCCGGAGATCACCGTCAGCACCCGCTCCACCCCGGGAAAGATCGAGAACGGCCCGTCCTCCACCACGGAGGCCCGCGACAGCCGGAACAGCAGCCCCGACGGCCCCTCGACCCGCAGCATCTCCACCGTCACCCCGCGGCCGTTGGCCCAGGGCATCGTCACGAAATCCGCCGCGCGCAGCAGCCTCATTCCGCGGCCCGCCCCACGGGCACCTGCTCCAGCTCCTCGAAGTCGAAGGCATCCAGCCGCCGCGCCCGCTTGCCGGCCTTCTCCGACGAGATCTTGATCTCCTCGATATCCTTCGCCGCTTGGCCGAAATGCCGGTCGAGGTTCTCCACCCGCGCCCCCAGCCGCTCGATGTCGCGGTAAAGCTCCGACAGCTCGCGCCGTATCGCCCCGGCCTGCTCGCGCATCCGCGCGTCCTTCAAGACCGCCCGCATGGTGTTCAGCACCGCCATGCAGGTGGTGGGCGAGACGATCCAGACCTTCAGCGCGAAGCCCTCGCGCACCACCTCGGGGAAATTGGCATGCAGCTCGGCATAGACCGCTTCCGAGGGCAGGAACATCAGCGCCCCCTCCGCCGTCTCGCCCTCTAGGATATACTTCTCGGCAATCGCCCGCAGATGCACCCGCACCGACACGCGCAGCGCCCGCTGCGCCTCCAGCACCTGCTGCGGCGTCTCGGCCCGGCGCAGTGCCTCATAGGCCTCCAGCGGGAATTTCGCGTCGATGGCGATCGGCCCGGGCGGCGCGGGCAGGTGGATCAGGCAATCGGCCCGCCGCCCGTTGGAAAGCGTCGCCTGCATCGTGTAGCTGTCCGAGGGCAGCGCCTTCAGCACGATGTCATGCAACTGGATCTCGCCGAAGGCGCCGCGGGTCTGCTTGTTCGACAGGATGTCCTGCAGGCTCAGCACATTGCCCGACAGCCGCTCGATATTCTCCTGCGCCTTGTCGATGGTCGCCAGCCGCTGATGCAACTCACCCAAGCTCCGCGCCGTGCGCACCGACGAGCCCTGCAGGCTGTCGCCCATCGCCCGCTGCACCTCGGCCAGCCGCTGCTCCATCACCTGCAGGATGGCCCCCTGACTGACCGCCTGCGTCTCCGACACATGATGCAGCCCCCCCGCCAGCCGCTCCTGCCCCTCGGCCAGCGATTGCACCCGCTGCGCCAGCCAGCCGAGCTCGCCCAGCACCAGCCGCCCCGACCGCCCCGCCGCCCGGAGGATCAGCACCAGCATCGACAGGAACAGCACGGCCCCGCCGATGGCCAGCACCAGCGGGTCGTCCCACGCATAGACCTGTCCGTTGATCGTGATCATCGGCGGCCGAACAGCCGCTCGATATCGGCCAGTTTCAGCTCCACATAGGTCGGCCGCCCGTGGTTGCACTGGCCCGAAAGCGGCGTCGCCTCCATCTCGCGCAACAGCGCGTTCATCTCCTCGGCGCGCATCTGCCGCCCCGAGCGCACCGAGCCGTGACAGGCCATCCGGCTCAGGATCGCGTCCATCCGCGCCTGCACCCGGTCGCTGCCGCCCACATCGTCGAGATCGTCGAGAATGTCGCGCAACAGCCCCGCCGCATCGACCTGCCCCAGAATGGCGGGCACCTCGCGCACCGCGATGGCGCTGCCGCCGAAAGCCTCGATCCCGAGGCCGAGCCGCGCCAGCTCCTCGGCCATGTCCAAAAGCCGCCCCGCATCCCCCGGCGAAAGATCGACGATCTCCGGGATCAGCAGCGCCTGCGCCGCGATCCCCGCCCCGTCGCGCTGCCGCTTCAGCCGCTCATAGACCAGCCGCTCATGCGCCGCATGCTGATCGACGATCACCATCCCGGTCTCGGTCTGGGCGATGATGTAATTCTCATGCACCTGCGCCCGCGCCGCCCCCAGAGGCCGCGCCTCCTCGCCCACGCTTGGCGCTTCCACCCGGGCCGAGGGCGCCTCGGCGAAGCCCTGCATCGCCGGCTGGACTTCGGTCTGCATCGGCGCCTGAAACGCATAGGCCCGCGCCAGCGTCGGCTGCGAGGCCCGGTCCATCTGATAGACCCGCGGCGGCATCGGCTGAGGCTCGGGCCGGAACGCCTGCAGCGTCTCCCCCGCCACGGTCGAGGACGCCCGATGCCCCGCCTCGGCCAAGGCCTGCCGCAAGGCGGAAACGATCAGCCCGCGCGCCAGCCCCGCCTCGCGGAACCGCACCTCCGATTTCGCCGGATGCACGTTCACATCGACCCGCTCCGGATCGCAGATCAGGTTCAGTACCGCCGCCGGATGCCGGTCGCGGCTCAGCACATCCATGTAGGCCGCCCGCAGGGCACCGAACAGCATCCGGTCCAGCACGGGACGCCCGTTCACGAACAGGAACTGCGCCGCCCCCGAGCCGCGCGAATAGGTCGGCAGCGCGGCATAGCCCAGAAGCTGCATCCCCTCGCGCTCCGCATCGATCCTCAGCGCGTTCTCGGCGAACTCCGCGCCCAGCACCCGCGCCAGCCGCCCGTGCAGCGCGTCGAACAGGTCGCCCTGCTCGGGATCGCAGCGGAACATCACCCGCGCCTCGCCGCCCGACACGTCGCGCAGGGTGAAGCCCACCGCGGGCTCGGCCATCGCCAGCCGCTTCACCACCTCGCCGATGGCCTGCGCCTCGGCCCGGTCGGTGCGCATGAACTTCAGCCGCGCCGGCGTGGCGTAGAACAGGTCGCGCAGCTCCACCACCGTGCCGCAGGTCAAGGCCGCGGGCCGCACGCCCTCCATCCGCCCGCCCGCCACGGCCAGCGAGGCGCCCTCGCCTCCCTCGACGCGGGAATGGATCGTCAGCCGCCCGACCGCGCCCAGCGAGGGCAAGGCCTCGCCGCGAAAGCCGAAGGAATGGATGTTCAACAGGTCCGACCCGTCGATCTTCGAGGTCGCATGCCGACTCAGCGCCAGCGGCAGATCCTCCGCCGTCATGCCGCAGCCGTCGTCGGTCACCCGGATCAGCGTCTTGCCGCCGTCGGCATAGTCGATGGCGATCCGCCGCGCGCCCGCGTCCAGCGCGTTCTCGACCAGTTCCTTCACCGCCGAAGCCGGCCGCTCCACCACCTCGCCCGCCGCGATCCGGTTGATCGCGGCTTCGTCGAGCTGACGGATCACCGGGCGGGAAGGGCTTATATTGTTGCTCTGCAGGGTCATGCCACCAGAGTTAGCATGACCCTCCAGATTCGGCCACAGGCCTCAACCGTCGGAGGCGATGCCGTCCGGCTGGCCCACCACCACGAAATGCAGCGCCTCGGGTTTCAGCACCCGCGCCGCCACCCGCTTGATGTCCTCCAGCGTCACCGCCTCGATCTTGGCGTTGCGCGTCACCGGATAGTCGATCGGCAGGTCTTCCATCTGCATGCCCACCAGAATGTCGGCAATCGGCCCGTTGCCGTCAAAGCGCAGCGGATAGGAGCCGGTCAGATAGGTCTTCGTCGCCGCCAGTTCCTCGGCGGTGATGCCCTCGGTCGCGGCCTTCGCCCATTCGGCCTTCACGATGTCGATCGCCTGCCCGACCACCGCATTGCCGCTGGCGAAGCGGCCCATGTAGAGCTCGGCATGATCCATCGGCACGAGATAGGTGCCGATGCCATAGGTCAGCCCGCGCTTCTCGCGCACCTCGGTCATCAGCCGCGCGCCGAACCGCCCGCCGCCCAGAACCTCGTTCAGGATATAGGCCGCGAAGAAATCCGGATCGTCGCGGGTGATCCCCTCGTGACCGAAGGCGATCACCGCCTGCGGCGTCGGAAACTCCACCACCGTCACCCCGCCGTCAAGCCGATACTCCGCCTGCCCCGGCATCTCCGCCCCGGTCGCCGGCAGGTCGCCCAGAAGCCTGTCGAGCAGCGCTCCCAGATCCTCCGCCGTGATATCCCCGACCGCCGAGACATAGATCCGGTCCCGCGCCAGCGCCCCCTTGTGCGCCGCCACGATGTCGTCGCGGGTCAGCGCGGTCACGCTCTCCACCGTCCCATCGCCCGGCGTGCCGTAAGGGTGATCGCCGAAGGCCGCCGCATCGAAGGCCCGGCCCGCCAGCGCATTGGGGTCCTTCGCATCCGAGGCGAGCCCCGACAGCACCTGCCCCCGCACCCGCTCCAGCGCATCGGTATCAAACCGCGGCTCCACCAGCGCCGAGCGCAACAGCGCCACTGCCTGATCCCGGTTCTCGCTCAGGAACCGGGCCGAGACGCCCACCGCATCGGTGTTCGCCCGGAAGGAAAACGTCGCCGCCAGATCATCGCGCGCCGTGGCGAAGCCCTGCGCGTCCAGATCGCCCGCGCCTTCCTCGATCAGCCCGGTCATCAGGTTCACCGCCCCGCGCTTGCCCGGTTCATCGACACTGGTGCCGCCCTTGAAGCGGATCTCCAGCGCGGTGAAGGGCAGCTCGTGCTCCTCCACCAGCCAGGCGGTGATGCCGCCGGGCGAGGTGACTTCCTTGATCTCGACTTCCGCCCGCAGCGGCAGGGCGAACAGGATCAGGGCCGCAGCCAGACGCAGCATCATTGGGTCTCTCCTTCAACCTGCCCCGGCACGGCAGCAGCGCCGCCCTGCACCGGAACCACCTGCTCGGGTTCGTCCTGCACCAGCCAGCCCGTCACCGCCTGCCTGCGGTCCAGCACCTCGCGCGCCGCCGCCAGCACCTCCTCCGGCGTCACCGCGTCGAGCACGGCGGGCCAGTCCTTCACGTCCTGCACCGTCAGCCCGGTGGTCAAAGCCTGACCGTAGCGCCGCGCCAGCCCGTCCACGTTGTCGCGCGCGTAGATGTCCGCGGCGCGGATCTGCACCTTGATCCGCTCGAAATCCTCCGGGTTCACCCCGTCCTCGAGGAATTGCGCGATCACCCCGTCCATCGCCTCCTCGGCCTCCTGCAACGACACCCCCGGCACCGGCACGATGGCGAGGCCGAAACTGCCCACGTCCAAGGAGCCGCCGTCGTAGAAGGCCGTGGTATAGACCGCCTTGGCATCGCCGAACTGCAGCGCCTTGGCCAGAACCGAGGTCGTGCCGCTGCCGCCCAGCAATTCGGCCAGCAGCGTCAGCGCCGCCGCCTGTTTCTGGTCGCCCGCATTGCGCTCCGGCGCCAGATAGCTACGGATCACGTAGGGCTGCGCCACGCGCGGATCGCTGAAGCTCAGCCGTCGCTCCGCCAGTTGAGGCGGCTCCGTCGGGCGCATCCGCGGCTGAAGGCCTTCCGTCGGCTGCAGCGGCCCGTAATGTTCCTCGGCCATCGCGCGCACCGCCTCGGGCGTCACGTCGCCCGCCACCACGAGGATCGCGTTGTTCGGCGCATAATACCGCTCGTAGAAGGCCAGCGCGTCGTCGCGGTCCAGCTGCTCCATCTCGTGACGCCAGCCGATGATCGGCACGCCGTAGCGGTGGTTCTGATACTGCGCCGCGCGCCGCTGCTCGCCGAACAGCGCATCCGGATCGCTGTCGGTGCGCTGGCTGCGCTCCTCCAGAATCACCTGCCGCTCGGTCGTCACGTCCTCCTCGGTCAGCTGGAGGTTCCGCATCCGGTCGGCCTCCATCTGCATCATCAGGTCCAGCCGATCCGCCGCAACCCGCTGGAAATAGGCCGTGTAATCCCAGGAGGTGAAGGCATTGTCGTCACCGCCCTGCGCTTCCACCGTGTCGGAAAACTCGCCCGCCGCCATCGTGTCGGTGCCCTTGAACATCAGATGCTCGAGGAAATGCGCGATGCCGGAATGGCCGGCAGGCTCGTCCGCCGCGCCCACGCGATACCAGACCATATGCGTCACCACCGGGGCGCGGTGATCCTCGATCACCACCACCTCCATGCCGTTCGGCAGGGTGAAATCGCTCACGGTCTCGGCGATGGCGGGGAAAGAAAGCGCAAGACCCGCGAGGGCGGCAAGGCCCGTTCGGCGCAGCAACATCGGATATCCTTCCAGAAAGCTCAGCCCGTCTGGCCAGCAAGCTACTGCGGGGCGCCGATCCTGCAAGCCCCGTCCCTGCCGACCAACGGCCTTGTGAAGCCGCTCAGTCGCGGACAGGCGGCGGCGGGGCCGAGACGTTGCGCACGCCGACGCTGCGCCAGCGCGCCAGTTCGGCCTGCTGGTCCAGCGACATCGGCTTGTAGGCGCTGTAATAGACGTTGACGTTGAACAGCCGCTCCAGGAGCCGCCCGTCGTTGTCGCGGCGGTAGGCATAGTCTTCCGTCGCCAGCACCTGCCGCACCCCGCCCTCGACACCGAAGCGCGAGGCCTGCGAGACCAGCGTGGCATCCGCCGAAGGAATGCCGCCGCGCGCCGAAGCGTTGCCGCCCAGCGCCGCGATGGCATCGGCCTCGGGGTTCTGGTCGGTGCGGTTCGCGCCGCCCAGGGTGGGCGCCGGCAGCGCGGCCAGGGATTGCGGCATTTCCAGCGGTTTCGACGGCAGGATGCCGAACTCGTCCGGCCCGTTGCCCGTCGCGCGGATGTTCATCAGCGAGTTGTCATCCGAGCAGGCGCCCAGCATCAGCAAAGCCAGTCCCGCGACCGCAAAAGCGCCCCGTCCTGCCCGCATGCCCTGCCTCCTCAATCCGTTCAGACCGTCTTTAGCGCAAAGCTGAGGTGCCGTCACGGGGTCTTTCCACCCCGTTTGCGCCGCGCGGGCGAGCGCTTGCCGCCCTTGCCCTTCGGCTCGCCGGTGAACAGCACCAGCCCGATGGCCCCGGCGAAGATCGCGATGTCGGCCACGTTGAACGCATAGGGATTCTCGATCCCGCAGCAGGACATGTTCAGGAAATCCGCCACCGCGCCGTAAAGCACCCGGTCCACCACATTGCCCAGCGCCCCGCCGATCAGCAGCCCGCCGGCGATCCGCACCAGCCGCGACGGCTGGCTGCGCGACACCCAGATCCACACCCAGACCGAGATCGCCACCGCCACCGCGATCAGCCCCCAGCGGATCAGCTGCCCGTCGCCCGAGCCCAGACCGAAGTTCACCCCCCGGTTCCACGCCATGCGGAAGCTCAGGAAGGGCGGGATCACGTCGATCGCCCCGCGCTCGGCAAGGTTCAGCCCCCAGACCACCGCGACCTTGGTCAGCTGGTCCAGCGCGAAGACGATCAGTGCGGTGAGTGCGGTCAGCCGCATCTCAGTGCCGGAAATGCCGCTGGCCGGTGAAGACCATGGCCAGCCCCGCCGCATCCGCCGCCGCGATCACCTCGGCGTCGCGCATCGACCCGCCCGGCTGGATCACCGCGACCGCCCCCGCCTCCGCGGCGGCAAGAAGCCCGTCCGCGAAGGGGAAGAACGCATCCGACGCCACCACCGACCCCACGGTCAGGGGCTGCGCCAGTCCCAGCGCCTGCGCCATGTCCTGCGCCTTGCGCGCGGCGATCCGCGTGCTGTCCACCCGGCTCATCTGCCCGGCGCCCACGCCCACCGTCGCCCCGTCCTTGGCATAGATGATCGCATTCGACTTCACATGCTTCGCCACCGTCCAGGCAAACAGCAGGTCTTCCAGCTCCGCCTCGGTCGGCTTGCGCTCGGTCACCACCTTCAGGTCCAGCGCGTCGACATGGCCCGAATCCCGGTCCTGCACCAGAAACCCGCCCGCGACCTGCTTGAACATCAACCCCTTGGCCATCGGGTCCGGCAGCCCCATCGTGGTCAGCAGCCGCAGGTTCTTCTTCGCCGCGAACACCTCGCGCGCCGCCGCATCCGCCCCCGGCGCGATCACCACCTCGGTGAAGATCTCCGAGATCTTCTCCGCCGTCGGCCCGTCGAGCGGCTGGTTCAGCGCGATGATCCCGCCGAAAGCCGAGGTCCGGTCGCAGTCGAAGGCCCGGGCATAGGCCTCGGCCAGCGTCGCCCCGCGCGCCACGCCGCAGGGGTTGGCATGCTTCACGATCACGCAGGCCGGACCCTCCGCCGGATCGAACTCGGCCACCAGCTCGAAGGCCGCGTCGGTATCGTTGATGTTGTTGTAGGACAACTCCTTGCCCTGCACCTGCCGCGCCGTCGCCACCCCGGCCCTCCACGTGCCGTCGGTATAGAAAGCCGCCGACTGATGCGGGTTCTCGCCATAGCGCAGCGTCGAAGCCAGCTGCCCGGCAAAGGCCCGCCGCCGCGGCGCGGGTTCCTTCAGCGCGCCCGCCATCCAGGCCGACACCGCCGCATCATAGGCCGCCGTGCGCGAATAGGCCGTCAGCGCCAGCTTCTGCCGGAACGCCAGCGAGGTCGCCCCGTCATTCGCCTTCATCTCGGCCAGGAGCGGCGCGTAATCGGCGATATCGGTCACCACGTTGACGAAACGGTGGTTCTTCGCCGCCGCGCGGATCATCGCCGGCCCGCCGATGTCGATGTTCTCGATGCAGTCGTCGTAGGAGGCGCCGCGCGCCACCGCCGCCTCGAACGGATAGAGGTTCACCACCAAAAGGTCGATCGGCTCGATCCCATGCGCGGCCATGGCCACGAGATGCTCGTCATCGTCGCGCAGCGCCAGCAGACCGCCATGCACCATCGGGTGCAGCGTCTTCACCCGCCCGTCCATCATCTCGGGAAAGCCGGTCACCTCGGCCACGTCGCGCACCGCGAGCCCGGCCGTGCGCAGCGCCGAGGCGGTGCCGCCGGTGGAGATCAGCTCCACCCCCTGCGCCGCCAGCGCCTTTGCCAGATCCAGCAATCCGGTCTTGTCAGAGACAGAGAGCAGGGCGCGGCCAACGGGCACGAGGTTCGTCATCAGCTTTCTCCAGATCAGGGGCGGTCCGGCAGGTCTTCCCGGTCCAGGTCACGGATGGCCAGCGGAGTATCCTGTGCCTTCGCCAAGGTCCAGCCGATCCGGTCCTCAAAATCGATCGCCACGCTTGCCAGAACGATCTGTTTCGTTGCACGCGGCTTCAACCGGCCGCGTTCCAGATAGACCGAGGGCTCCAGCGTCAGCCGCGCCCCGCCTTCCGGGCGGAAGATCCAGATCTCGCCGCTTTTCAGCGCCAGCGACACCGCCGAGCCGCCCATGTCCAGCGCCGCATCGACATCCGGGTGCAGATGGAAGCGCAGCGCATGCCGCACCCCCGACCAGCCGCTGCGGCCCATGAGCTGCTCGAAGCGCTTCCGCTCCGCCCCGGTCAGCGCCGCCAGCGTGTCGGTGCCGCTCAGACGGCGACCATCCGCCGCAAGCACGAGGTCGCGCCGATGCGTCAGCCCATGCGTCGCCGTCCAGCCGTCATGCGCCAGATGCAGATGCTGGCCCTGCGGCGACTGGCTCTGGTCGGCGCGCAGCACCCGCGCGCAATCCTCCATCTCCTCGTCGGTGCCGGTGCCCAGCCGCGACGAGGAAAACCCGTCGATCGCCAGCGTCGAATGCGAGGGCGTCGCCCGCCCCGCCTTGCGCCATGCCGGCCCGAAGGGCGCCCCCGCCCCGCAGCAGACCACCACCGGGCGCCGCCCCGAGGTCAGCTCGAAGGCCAGCGTCGAGGCATGGCCCAGCGGCCCAGGCGGCGGCGCCGCCGCATCGACGATCACCGTGGTCCGCCCCGCCGCCAGACGGGCAAAGCCCATCGCCAGCCCCGGCTGCGGCACTGTCCGGCCGCGCACCGCGGCCAGTGCCCGGTCCAGCTTGCCCTCCGCCCCGCGCCCGCCGCCATGAAACCGCGCCAGCCCGCCATCGGCATGGCGCAGCGCCCGCAGCACGGGGGCGATTCGCTGGATGGCCGAACGATGCGCGGGCAGCGCCTCGCGCCCCGCGCCCTGCAAGGCCTGCTCGGCCCAGACCAGCAGCGTCAGGATCTCCAGAAGTTCCTCGGGGTTGCGGCTGGCGATGCCGCCCTCGCCGCCGATCACATCGGTGCAGTCGCGCGCCAGCGCCTTCACCGCCGGGCCCAGATGCCGCTCCATCCCCTCCAGCGCCAGCCCGGCGTGGATCAGCCCGGTCAGCGCCTCGAAGCGTGGCAGGCCCGGCGCGGCCTTGGGCCAGCGTTTCGCCAGAAACACCACCTGCCGCGACACCACGCGCAGCCAGGCGTCTATCTCGGTCTGGTCGCGGCCCTGCAGCAGCATCGGCGCGTGGTTCACCCAGCGGATCAGCCGCCGCCCGGTCAACTGCGGCAGCCAACCCGGCCCGCGTCCGCGCCCGAAGCGCGCGATCCATTCCGCCGTCCAGCCCTGCGCCCGCTGCCGACCCGTCGCATCGCCCAGCGCGGCCAGATCGTCGAGCCAGCCGAAGCCCTGCGTCTCTGCTGTGAAATCGGCGCTCGGCGGGGTCACGTCCCAGATCGACAGCTCAGGCGCCTCGACCACCTGTCCGGCGAACAGATAGGTGCCGCCCAGCAGCTGCCGTCCCCGGGCGAAGAGCCCGATGCTGCGGGGCTCGGGTTGCGAGACGAAGCCCGTCGCTGGCCGGGCATAGCCTGCCCGCACCGCCGCAAGCCGGTTCATCAGCCGCACCCTGCGTGCCGAAAACCCTTCCTTCTGGGCCACGCCTGCCATGCCTCACCGCCCTGCCGTCCGACATCTGCCCGGTTCCGGGTCGCTGCGCCGACAATAGCCGGGCGATCCCGGCCTGTCACCGCTCAATCCCGCCCCCGCCGCGCGGAACCGCCGGGAGGTTAAGAAAGCCTGAATGCAAATGGGGAAATGATGCGATAACAGCGGCTTGAGAAGATTTTCACGCGTGAAAATCAGCCCTGCCGCAGCCGCACCATGAAGAACCCGTCCATCCCGCCCTGCGCGGCCCAGTAATCCGGCCTGAGCCGCAGCCCGCCCGCCCCGGTCCACCATCCGGCCTCGACCCCGGCGATCTCGACCCGCTCTGCCACCAGCCCCGGATGCCGCGCCAGCGCCGCCTCCAGCTGCGCCTCGCCCTCCTCGGGCAACAGCGAACAGGTGCAATAGACCAGCCTCCCGCCCGGCTTCAGCATGGCGAGCCCCCGGTCGATCAGCGCCGCCTGAAGCTCGACCAGCCCGGCAATCTCGCTGCCATCCTTCACGAAAGGCAGGTCCGGATGCCGGCGGATCGTCCCGGTCGCCGAACAGGGCGCGTCCAGGAGGACGGCATCGAACAGCCCGCCCTCCCAATGCAGCGCATCCGCCGCGACCACCTCGGCCTCCAGCCCGCAGCGCGCCAGATTCTCCTTGAGCCGCCCCAGCCGCGGCGCCGAAATATCCGCCGCCACCACCTCGGCCCCCGCCGCCGCCAGCTGCAGCGTCTTGCCCCCCGGCGCGGCACAGAGATCGGCAACCCGCTCCCCCGGCGTTACCTCCAGGAGCCGCGCCGCCAGCGCCGCCGCCGCGTCCTGCACCCACCAGTCGCCCGCCTCATAGCCCGGCAGGGCCGAAACCTGCCCCGGCCCCGTCACCCGGAAGCTCCCGGTCGGCAATGCCTCGCCCGGCGCCTCCCGGCCCGGCTTCACCGACAGATCCAAGGGAGCACCCGCGGCCTGCACCGCCTCGATCGCCGACACGACCTCACGCCCCCAGAGCCCCACCAGCGGCTTTCGCAGCCACATCGGCATCCGCTGCGGCGGCAGCCCCGCGAAGGCCTCCGGCTCCACCTTGCGCAGCACCGCGTTCACCAGCCCGGTCAGATGCCCCGTCCGGTTGCCGTGCCGCACCTGATCCACCGCCGAATGCACCACCCCATGCGGTGCGGCGCCCTCGACCGCAATCTCGACCACCGCCAGCCGCAGCACGTTCCTCACCGTCAGCGGCGGGCTTTTGCGCAGGAAGGGTGCCAGCACCCGGTCGGCGCGCTCCAGATGCCGCAGCACCGAACCGGCCAGCCGTTGCGCCCGCGCCCGCTCCTGCGGCGGGACGCCGGCGAGCGGCCCCTTGGGGTCGTCGAGCACCTGCCCCAGCATCTGCCCCTCGCCCAGAACGGCATCCAGAAGCGCCACCGCCGCCCCGCGCGCATCCATCGCCATCCCGCCGCTCCTTGTTTGGGTCCAGACGCGCGGTATATCATGCCTGCAGAAGGCACAAGGAACCGACCCATGTCCGAGGACCATCAGACCCCGCCAACCGCCGATCTCCCCCCCGCCGCGCAGCGCGCGCTGGCCGAGGCCGAGGAGCGTCGCCGGCAGGCCAAGGCGCTGGAGCTGCCGAAGGAGCTCGGCGGCCGCGACGGCCCCGAAGCCGTCCGCTACGGCGACTGGGAGAAGAAGGGCATCGCCATCGACTTCTGAGGCTATTCGATCCGCAGGTCGGCGTGATCGCCGCTGCCCTCGTCGGCGATGAAGCGCAGGGTCGAGCCGCGCCGCGCCACCACCTGACAGTTCGGCCCAAGATCGCGTGAGCCGAAGAACAGGTCGCGGCAGAACAGCCCGTCCTGCCAGCGCCACGCCCCCGTCACCGGCTGGCCGAAGGCCCGCCCGACGATTTTGCCCTCCGGCGTGACATTCAGGCTGACGCCGAAGCGGGTCAGCGCCTTGCCCGCCACCAGCCCGACGAAATCGTCCTTCTCGCTCACCCGGTCGAAGGCCTGAGCCATCGCCGGAGTGGCCAATGTGATGCAAAACAGAATCGCCCGGATCATCGCAGCCCTCCATCTTGCCGGTGATACGCGGCAAGGGCCGGGCTGGATGAGTCTAGAGCCCCAGAACGTCGATCATGTCATACTGGCCCGGCGTGCGGTCCTGCCCCCAGAGCGCCGCCTTCAGCGCGCCGCGGGCGAAGATCGTCCGGTCGGTCGCCAGATGGCGCAGCACGATGCGCTCGCCCTCGGTCGCGAAGATCACGTCATGCTCGCCGACGATGTCGCCGCCGCGGATCGAGGAGAAGCCGATGCTGCCCCGCTCGCGCGCCCCGGTGATGCCGTCGCGGGCGGCGACCTTGGCCTCGTCCAGCGTGACGCCGCGCCCCTCCGCCGCCGCCTCGCCCAGCATCAGCGCGGTGCCCGAGGGCGCGTCGACCTTCATGCGGTGATGCGCCTCGACCACCTCGATGTCCCAGTCGGCATCCAGCGCCTCGGCCACCTTCTTGGTCAGCTGCACCAGAAGGTTGACGCCGAGGCTCATGTTGCCGGCCCGCACGATCACCGCGTGATGCGCCGCCCATTCGAGCTTCTCCAGATGCGCGGGCTCCAGCCCCGTGGTGCCGATCACATGCACCGCCCGGGCCTGCGCCGCCAGCACCGCAAACTCGACCGTGGCCGCCGGCGAGGTGAAATCGATCACCGCCTGCGCCTTGGCGAAGGCCTCCAAGGGATCGTCGGTGACGCTGACGCCGACCGCCGCGCCGCCCATCGCCTCGCCGATGTCGCGGCCGAGCCAGGCATTGCCCGCCCGCTCGACGCAGCCGACCAGCCGCGCCTTGTCCGAGGCGAGCACGGTGCGGACCAGCATCTGGCCCATGCGGCCCGAGGCCCCGGTGATGACGATACCCGGCAGATCGGTCATGGCAGTCCCCTCTTTTTCCGCCTCTCTAGCCGCTTCCGCCGCCCCGCGCAAAGCCCGGCGTTGCGGGACGCGGCGAAAGCGCCTAAATGCACGCGCATGGCAAACAGACCTTCCTCCGGCTCCGGCCCGAACCAACGTCAGCTTCGCGTCGGCGAACTGATCCGCCGCACGCTGTCCGACGTGCTGAACCGGGGCGAGATCCACGATCCCGACCTGAACCGCATGTCGATCACCGTGGGCGAGGTACGCTGCTCGAACGACCTCAAGATCGCCACGGTCCATGTCATGCCGCTGGGCGGCAGGAACGTCGACGAGGCGATCGCCGCGCTCAGCCGCAACAAGTGGGAGCTGCGCAAGGCGGTGTCGAAACAGCTGACGCTGAAATACGCCCCCGACCTGCGCTTCCGGCCCGACGACACCTTCGACCGGCTGGACGAGACGCGGCGGCTGTTCTCGGACGAGCAGGTGCAGCGCGACATCGCCGCCCAGGACGGTTCCGACGACGATCGGCCCAAGGACGATCGGGATGAGGCTTAGCATCCTCGGCGTCCTCCTGACGCTGCTGCTGCCCTCCATCGCCGAAGCCGCCTGCCGCGACATCGACTTCGACGGCCTGCCCTACACGATCTGCGAGGTCGGCATCGCCGACGACATCCGCCTGTTCCAGCAGGCGGCGGACGGGCGGCCCTATGGCAGCTTCGACCGGGTGAACGCGGCGCTGGCCGCCGAGGGCAAGCAGCTCGGCTTCGCGATGAACGCGGGCATGTATCACGCC
This sequence comes from Cereibacter sp. Soil_C_27, assembly GCF_057657095.1. Classification (NCBI taxonomy): domain Bacteria; kingdom Pseudomonadati; phylum Pseudomonadota; class Alphaproteobacteria; order Rhodobacterales; family Paracoccaceae; genus Cereibacter; species Cereibacter sp. Soil_C_27. The sequence continues at coordinate 155,287 of NZ_JBDGJD010000006.1, forward strand.
GACCGCGCCCCGGTGGGCCTGATGATCGAGGACGGTGTCGAGCGCGCGCCCATCGTCACCGCCGAGGGGCCGGGCAACTTCGGCCTGCTGCCGAACGGCGTCTTCTGCATCGGCGAGCGTTTCGCGGTGATCGAATCCCGCGCCTTCGCCGCCGCGCCGCCCGCCTGCCGCTTCGCCAGCCAGTCGGGACCCATGCTGGTGATCGACGGCGCGCTGCACCCGCGGTTCCTCGTGGACAGCACGTCGCTCTACATCCGCAACGGCGTCGGCGTCTCGGCGGATGGCCGGACCGCCACCTTCGCCATCTCCAACCGCCGCGTCACCTTCCACCAGTTCGGCCGGCTGTTCCGCGACGGGCTGAAGCTGCCCGACGCGCTCTATTTCGACGGCTCGATCTCGCGGCTCTACGATGCGGGCAGGAACCGCTTCGACTGGGGCGGGCCGATGGGGCCGATGGTCGGCAGCGTCATTCCCAAGGGCTGACGCGCGCCGTTGACGCCAGCGCCCCGCTTCGATAGCAGGCGGCCTTCCGACAAAGGGGAATGAACATGGCACGCAAGCGCAAGGGCCGCGCCGTCTCGGGCTGGTTGGTGGTGGACAAGCCCGCCGGGATCACCTCGACCGCCGTGGTGAACAAGGTCCGCTGGGCCTTCGACGCGCAGAAGGCGGGCCATGCCGGCACGCTCGACCCCGACGCGACCGGCGTTCTGGCGGTGGCTCTGGGCGAGGCGACGAAGACCGTGCCCTACATCACCGACGCGCTGAAATGCTACCGTTTCCTCGTGCGGCTCGGGATCTCGACCCGGACCGACGATGCCGAGGGCGAGGTGATCGCCACCTCCGACCTGCGCCCGGCGGATGACGAGATCGCGGCGGCGCTGGCGGCCTTCCGCGGTGAGATCATGCAGATCCCGCCGCAGTTCTCGGCGGTGAAGATCGACGGCGAACGCGCCTACGATCTGGCCCGCGACGGCGAGACGGTGGAGATCGCGGCGCGCGAGCTCTGGGTCGAAAGCCTCGAGATGATCGCCCGGCCCGACGCCGACCATGTCGAGCTGGAGATGGTCTGCGGCAAGGGCGGCTATGTCCGCGCCATCGCCCGCGATCTGGGCGCGGCCCTCGGCTGCCACGGCCATGTGCAGTGGCTGCGCCGCACCTGGTCCGGCCCCTTCGACGCCGAGGACGGCATCAGCCTCGATACGATCGACCGCCTCGCCCGCACGGAGGAGCTGGAAACCCACCTGCTGCCGTTGGAAAAGGGCCTCGCCGACCTGCCCGAACTGCCCTGCACCCCCGAGGGCGCGGTGCGGCTGCGCAACGGCAATCCGGGCATGGTGATCTCGGCGAACTGCGAATACGGCGACGAGGCCTGGGCCAGCTACCAGGGCCAGCCCATCGCCGTCGGCATCTACAAGGCGGGCGAGTTGCACCCGTCGCGGGTGTTCAACCTGTAACGCTGATTCGGGCGGGGGCGTCGGGCCCCGGCGCGGGGGTGGGGTGGAACCCCACCCCCGCACGCAAGGCGGCCATCTCGCGGCTTTGGCCTAGCCGAAGCGCGGGGGTTTCTGGCGGTCGTGGTGGATGGTGACGATCTCCACCACATCGCCCCTGAGCCGATAGTGGATGCGATAGGGCAGTCCCGAGACCTGCAGCACGCGGGTCGCCCCGTCGCCCCACTCCCGCCCGAGCAGGGGAAAGTCGGTCAGCATCTCGGCGCTCTGCCGGATGCGGTGGATGACCCCAAGCGCGGTGGACAGGCTGGCGGCAAAGGCGATGTAGGCTTGGATCTCCCGCAGGCGGCGTGCCGCCAAGGGCGCGACGACAAGCCTCATTCCAGCCCGAGATCCTTCCAGAGCTGCGCGGCGGGGATGGCCTTGCCCGCATCGAGCTCGGCCAGACCTTCCGCGATCTCGGCCTGAAGCCAGGCCTCGTGACCGTCTTCCGGCCGCTCGTCAGGCTCTGCCGGCTTCAGCCAGCGATCCACTCCGGTCTGGGCAACGATGCGCATGTCGGTTTCTCCTGCCCCGAAGATAGGCGTGTTGCGCCCCTCGGGCAAGCGCCACCCCGGAGGGCGGCAGACGTTCCACCGGCTTGCGAAAATCCGGCCCATCCTCCCGGCCTCCCGCGGAAATGAGGGAAGCGCGTCGTTCCGCTCCGGGCTAGGCTGGGCCGCGTCGCGGTTTCGCGACGGCTGCATCCGGAGGCTCCCATGACGAACGCGATCCGCACCACCAAGGGCCGGGGCCGGCTCTACCCATCCGTGCTGGACACGGTCGGTGATACGCCGGTGATCCGCATCAACAACCTCGGGCCTGAGGGCGTCACGATCTATGTGAAGGCCGAGTTCTTCAACCCCGCCGGATCGGTGAAGGACCGCCTCGCGCTGAACATCATCGAGGCTGCCGAGCGCGAAGGCCGTCTTTCGCCCGGGCAGACCGTGGTCGAGGCGACCAGCGGCAATACCGGGATCGGTCTGGCCATGGTCTGCGCCCAGAAGGGCTACCCGCTGGTCATCACCATGGCCGACAGCTTTTCCATCGAGCGCCGCCGCCTGATGCGGCTTCTCGGCGCCAAGGTCGTGCTGACGCCGCGGGCGCAGAAGGGGCTCGGCATGTATCGCAAGGCGCAGGAGCTGGCCGAGGCGAATGGCTGGTTCCTCGCCAGCCAGTTCGAGACCTCGGCCAATGCCGACATCCACGAATCCACCACTGCGCGCGAGATCCTCGCCGATTTCGACGGCCAGCGGCTCGACTATTTCGTGACCGGCTATGGCACTGGCGGCACGGTGAGCGGCGTCGGCCGGGTGCTGCGGGCCGAGCGGCCCGAGACGAAGATCATCCTGACCGAACCCGCCAATGCCCAGCTCGTCGGCAGTGGCGTGGCGCAGGAGCGGGCGGCGGATGGCACGGTGGGCGCGACCCATCCCGCCTTCGAGCCGCATCCGATCCAGGGCTGGACCCCGGATTTCATCCCGCTGGTGCTGCAGGAGGCGCTGGACCGCGCCTTCTACGACCAGCTCATTCCCATCGCCGGGGCCGAGGGCGTGAAGGCGGCGCAGGATCTGGCGCGGCGCGAGGGCATCCTCACCGGCATCTCCGGCGGCTCCACCTTCGCCGTGGCGCTGAAGGTGGCCGAGAGCGCCGAACCCGGCTCGGTCATCCTCTGCATGCTGCCCGACACCGGCGAGCGCTACATGACCACGCCGCTGTTCCAGAGCATCGCCGAGGACATGGACGAGGAGGAACTGGCGCTATCGCGGTCAACTCCCGGCTATCAGCTGCCCTGAAGACTGGACCTCGCGCCGGATGCGGGCTACCTCCGCAACCGTCGGGAGGACCAGTGACCATGCAGAAGATCCAGATCGCCGAACGCCCGGACTGGCGCAAGGAGGCCGAAGAGCTCGGCTTCAGCTTTGCCGACATGCATGGCGAGCCCTATTGGGACGAGAGCTCGGCCTATGAATTCTCGCTGCGCGAGATCGAGGAGGATATCGAAGACCCCTCGACCGCGCTGCATGCCATGTGCCGCGAGGCGGTGGCCGAGATCGTGCAGAGCGAGGAGCTTTTGGAAAAGCTGGGCATCCCGGCCGAACATTTCGATCTCGTGCGCGGCAGCTGGCAGGGCGGCGAGCCGGAGATCTACGGCCGCTTCGATCTGGCCTATGACGGCACGGGGCCGGCGAAACTGCTGGAATACAACGCCGACACCCCGACCTCGCTCTACGAGAGCGCCTCTTTCCAGTGGCGCTGGCTCGAGGCGCAGATCGAAGCCGGGGTGCTGCGCGAGGCGGACGACCAGTTCAACGGCATCCACGAGGCGCTGGTGGAGCGGTTCAAGGCGCTCTTTGCGCCCGACACCGACCTGCATTTCACCGCCGTCGCCGGCAATCCCGAGGATTACGCCACCGTCGAGGCGATGGGCTGGGCCGCCCGCGCCGCCGGCATGGGGGCGCATTACACCGATCTCGACAAGATCGGCGTGACCAAGGAGGGCCAGTTCGCCGATGCCGAGGACCGCGTGATCGGCGTGCTGTTCAAGCTCTACCCCTGGGAAGACCTGCTGCGCGACGATTTCGCCAAACACCTGACCACCTCGGGCTGCCTGATGCTGGAACCGGCCTGGAAGGCGGTGGTGTCGAACAAGGGGCTCTTGCCGGTGCTCTGGCAGATGTTCGAGGGGCATCCGAACCTGCTGCCCGCCTTCTTCCATGACGACGTGGCAGGCGCGCTGCAGGGCGGCACTTCCACGGCGGCGGTGGCCGAGGCCTGGGGCCGGTCGCAGGACACCTTCGCGCGGGGTCATGTGCTGAAACCCTTGTTCTCGCGCGAGGGGGCCTCCATCTCCATCGTGGAAGCGGGCAAGGTGACCGACCGCTCGCCCAATGCCGATTACGAGGCCCATCCGAAGATCGTGCAGGCCTATCATCCCTTGCCGGAGTTCGACGGCTTCCGCCCGGTGATCGGGTCGTGGATTGTCGGCGAAGCCTGCTGCGGCATCGGTCTGCGCGAGGACCGGGGCCGGATCACCCAAGACCTGTCGCGGTTTAAGCCGCATTACATTCGCGACTGAAGGAGACCGCCATGCGCAAACGCTCGAGCCGTGTCGCTCTGGCCATCGTCGGAGCCGCCGCCTTCGCCCTCGCGGGCTGCCGCGAGGAGGAGGTGGAAGCCCAGGCCTTCCCCGACCTCGCCTCCTGCAAGGCCGAGGCCAACCGGGGCGGGCAGTTCTCCAGCGCCGATTGCGATGCCTCCTTCGCCGAGGCCGAGGAGATCCATGTGGAATCGGCGCCGCGCTATGACAGCCTGCAGGTCTGCGAGGAACAGCATGGCGTCGGCAATTGCGGCGACGAGAGCCAGGTGACCGGGTCGGGCGGGATGGGCGGCATCTTCATGCCGCTGCTGACCGGCTATCTGATCGGGTCGATGCTGAGCGGCGGCCGCGCGGCCCAGCCGCTCTACCGCACCTCCGATGGCCGCTTCACCAATGCGGCGGGCACCAGCACCTATTCCGGCAATTCGGGCCGCACCACGCTGGGCGCGAGCCAGTTCACCCGCCCCGCCGCCACCATCGGCCAGCCGCCGATGAGCCGCGCCACCGTCGCCCAGCGTGGCGGCTTCGGTGGCAGCGCCGCGGGCCGCAGCGCGGGGACCTAACTGTAGCGCTGCAGGATGCAGCGCGGGGACCTGATCGAAGGCGCTGCAGGATGCAGCGCGGGGACCTGACCGGAGGCGCTGCAGGATGCAGCGCGGGGACCTGACCGGAGGCGCTGCAGGATGCAGCGCGGGGACCTGACCGGAGGCGCCGGCCTCGGGGGCATCGAGCCCCCTCGGCCGGCCCTACCGGGGACCGACCTTCGGCGCGGCGCCCGAAGCGGGCCGGGGATGAGTATTTGAACCAGGAAGAAACCGCAGGGTTTCGCGGAGGACATGGGGTGATAACGGGGACGCATGTGAAGGGCGATGCGCCCTCGACCGCGGTCTATTCGGAGTGCGAGCGCTATCGCTATCTCTTGACCCGGACCTGGGAGCCTGCGGGGCGCAAGGCTTTGTTCATCATGCTGAACCCCTCGACCGCGACCGAATTCCAGAACGATCCGACGGTGGAGCGCTGCGAGCGGCGGGCGCGGACGCTGGGCTTCGGCGCCTTCCGGGTCTGCAACATCTTCGCCTGGCGCGACACCGATCCGAAGAAGATGCGCGCGGCAGCCGATCCGGTGGGCAACCCGGAGAATGACGCGGCCATCGCCGGATCGGCGCCCTGGGCCGACCAGATCGTCTGCGGCTGGGGTGCGCATGGCGCCTTTCTCGAGCGCGGGCGGCAGGTGGAGGCCTTGCTGCGCGCCACTGGCCTGCCCCTGTTCCATCTGGGGCTGAACGCCGACGGCCAGCCGCGCCACCCGCTCTACATCGCCTATCAGCAGCAGCCCGAGCCCTGGCCCGAGCGCTAGGCGGCGAACGGTTCGGCGCTGAGCCGGATCATCGCCGGATCGAGCCCGAGCCCGTTCTGCACCACCGCCAGCGGCACCCCGTCGAGCAGAAGGGTCACGTCCTGCGAGCCTGCGACCGGCTCAAGCGTCACCTGCGGGTCGGGATGGGCCTCGGCATCGTAGAGCACCATGATCTCGTCCTGCGTCGCGTCGAAATCGGCGATCCGGGCCACGCCGGTGTCGGCCCCGTCCAGCGCGAAGCGGTCGGCCCCCGCATCGCCGGTGCCGGTGTCGCCCGCGCCGAGCATCAGCAGATCGTCCCCCTCGCCCGCGTTGAGGAAATCTTCCCCCGCGCCGCCGTGGAGGCTGTCCTGCCCCTCGTTGCCGTCCAGCGTGTCGGCGCCCTCGCCACCCGCCAGCGCATCGTCGCCAAGCCCGCCGGCGAGCCAGTCGTCCTCCTCGCCGCCCGCCAGCCGGTCGCCCCCCTCGCCCCCGGCCAGAGCATCCGCGCCCGCGCCGCCCTCCAGCGTATCGGTCCCAGCATGGCCCGCCAGCCGGTCGGCACCTGCGCCACCCTCCAGCCGGTCGTCCCCGTCCTCGCCCTGCAGGTCGTCGTCGCCGTCGCCCCCGGCGAGCGTGTCCGCCCCCTCGCCGCCGAGCAGCGCATCCGCGCCCGCCCCGCCGTCGAGAAAATCGTCGCCCGCCCGCCCGCCGAGCTGGTCCTCGCCCGCCGCGCCGGCGATCCGATCGGCGGCCCCGGCGCCGGTGAGGATGTCATCCTCCGCATCGCCCTCCAGCCAGACCGGATCGTCCTCCGGGTCGGGCAGGTCGTCGGAGATCACGCTGCCGTCGGTGTTGCCGGAGCCCGCGTCTTCCCCGGCCTCGTCGAAGCCCTCCCAATCCGAAAAGCCCGAATCCGAACTGCCCTCGCCATCGACCATGGCCAGCGCCTCGCCACCGGGGTCGAGCAGGCTGCCCCGCTCGGGTCGCTCCGGCGCGTCGGTCTCGTCCTCCGCCTCGTCGCCGGGGTCGGCGCCCGTGGCCTTGGAGATCGCGACATCGGCGACCAGCCCGGCGAAGACCACACCCATCAAGCCCAGTATTCCCAACATGGCATCTTTCCTCCCGACCCGGGCCGCGTTAACCAAAGCCCCGCCAACCCTCTGACATGACGGGGATTATCCGGGGCATCGTGGCACAAAGACGGCGGGCGGGGCGGCAAGTCGCGACAAGTCGAACGATCGGCGGCGCCGCGCTCCGCCCGGCCCGCCGCCCGAAAAGTCGCTTCCCTTTCGGCCGATTTTCCCCTATACGCGCGCATCCGCCGCTTTCGGCCGGATATGCAAGGGCCCTGCTGGACGACATCCCGGCTTGCGCCGTCACAATCCAGACACAGGAGTTTCCGATGTCGATCACTGTCGAAGACAAAGCCCGCCTCATCAGCGAATACGCCACCAAAGAGGGTGACACCGGCTCGCCGGAAGTGCAGGTCGCGATCCTCTCCTCGCGGATCGCCACGCTGACCGAGCACTTCAAGTCGCACAAGAAAGACAACCACTCGCGTCGCGGGCTTCTGATGATGGTTGCGCAGCGCCGCAAGCTGCTCGACTACCTCAAGAAAAAGGACGAAGGCCGCTACACCGCGCTGATCGCGCGTCTCGGCCTGCGCCGCTGACTTCAAAGCGCGCCCTCCGGGGCGCGTTTTCCTTTCCGGTCGCAGCCCTATGTCTGCGACGACGGTCCTCCCCATCGGGCTTCGTGGGACAGGCGGAATGAACGGCAGAAGCCACGGGCATACGGCCCGTTCGCAACACGGCCGGGCGGAGGGTCCCCCGGTCAGGATAGGATAGAGAATGTTCAACGTTACGAAAAAGTCGATCGAATGGGGCGGCGAGACGCTGACCCTCGAAACGGGCAAGATCGCCCGTCAGGCCGACGGATCGGTGATCGCCACCCTGGGCGAGACCTCCGTCATGGCCAACGTGACTTTCGCGAAAGCCGCGAAGCCGGGGCAGGATTTCTTCCCGCTCACGGTGCACTACCAGGAACGCTACTACGCGGCCGGCAAGGTGCCCGGCGGCTTCTTCAAGCGTGAGGCCCGCCCGTCGGAGAAAGAGACGCTGACCTCGCGCCTCATCGACCGCCCGATCCGCCCGCTGTTCGTCGACGGCTTCAAGAACGAAGTCCTCGTGATCGTCACCGTGCTGTCGCATGACCTGGTGAACGAGCCCGACATCCTCGGCATGATCGCGGCCTCCGCGGCTCTCACCATCTCGGGCGTGCCCTTCATGGGCCCGATCGGCGCGGCGCGCGTCGGCTTCGTCAATGGCGAATACAAGCTGAACCCCGATGTCGACGACATGCAGAAGCTGCGCGAGAACCCCGAGCAGCGGCTCGACCTCGTCATCGCCGGCACGAAAGACGCCGTGATGATGGTGGAATCCGAAGCCTACGAGCTGTCGGAAGCCGAGATGCTGGGCGCGGTGAAGTTCGGCCACGAGGCGATGCAGCCGGTGATCGACCTGATCCTCGACTTCGCCGAGGACGCCGCGAAAGAGCCCTTTGACTTCGAGCCGGCCGATTATTCGGCGCTCTACGCCAAGGTGAAGACCGCCGGCGAGACGCAGATGCGCGCCGCCTTCGCCATCAAGGACAAGCAGGAACGCACCAACGCGATCTCCGCCGCCTCGGCTGCGATCAAGGCGAGCTTGTCGGAAGAAGACCTGAAGGACGAGAATCTCGGGTCCGCCATCAAGAAGCTGGAAAGCTCGATCCTGCGCGGCGACATCATCAGCGGTGGCGCTCGGATCGACGGCCGCGACACCAAGACCGTCCGTCCGATCGTCTCGGAAACCGGCATCCTGCCGCGCACCCACGGCTCGGCGCTGTTCACCCGCGGCGAGACGCAAGGCCTGGTCATCACCACGCTGGGCACTGGCGAGGACGAGCAGATCATCGACGCGCTGCACGGCAACTCGCGCTCGAACTTCCTGCTGCACTACAACTTCCCGCCCTACTCGGTCGGTGAAGTCGGCCGCTTCGGCCCCCCCGGCCGCCGCGAAATCGGCCATGGCAAGCTCGCCTGGCGTGCGCTGCAGGCCGTCCTGCCCGCCGCGACCGATTTCCCCTACACGATCCGCGTCGTGTCGGAGATCACCGAGTCGAACGGGTCCTCCTCGATGGCTTCCGTCTGCGGCGGCTCGCTGTCGATGATGGATGCGGGCGTGCCGCTGAAGGCGCCGGTCGCCGGTGTGGCCATGGGCCTGATCCTCGAGGATGACGGCCGCTACGCCGTGCTGACCGACATCCTCGGCGACGAGGATCACCTCGGCGACATGGACTTCAAGGTTGCCGGCACCGAGAACGGCATCACCTCGCTGCAGATGGACATCAAGGTTGCGGGCATCACGCCCGAGATCATGGAACAGGCGCTGGCGCAGGCGAAAGACGGTCGTCTGCACATCCTGGGCGAGATGGCCAAGGCGCTGACCTCGGCTCAGGCCTTCAGCGAATACGCGCCCAAGATCGAGACCATGAGCATCCCGACCGACAAGATCCGCGAAGTGATCGGTTCGGGCGGCAAGGTGATCCGCGAGATCGTGGAAACCTCGGGTGCCAAGGTCGACATCAACGACGACGGCATGATCAAGATCGCCTCGAACGACGCGAACGCGATCAAGCGCGCCTATGACATGATCTGGTCTATCGTGGCCGAGCCGGAAGAGGGCAAGATCTACACCGGTCGCGTGGTCAAGCTGGTCGACTTCGGCGCCTTCGTGAACTTCTTCGGCAAGCGCGACGGTCTGGTGCACGTGTCCCAGATCGCCAACAAGCGCCTGCAGCACCCGAATGAAGTGCTGAAGGAAGGTCAGGAAGTGAAGGTGAAACTCCTCGGCTTCGACGACCGCGGCAAGGTCAAGCTCGGCATGAAGATGGTCGATCAGGAAACCGGGCAGGAAATCGCCCCGGAAGCCAAGACCGACGCCGAGGCGTAAGTGCTTCTGCCAATGCCAAGGAAAAAGCCCCCGAGAATCGGGGGCTTTTTTCATTTCCGGCGCTTCAGCCCTGCCGGGCGGCGCGCCGCCTGCGCTTCCACTGCTTGAACCGGCGCCGCAGCGCAGGGTAGCCGCTCAGCTCCGGCACCAGACCCGCGCGCAGCTCCGGCCGCGGCGCCGCCCTCAGCGCCTCGGCGAGGGCCGCGTCGAATCCGCCCAGCGCCTCGACCGCCCGCCCCCGCACCGCCTCGGCCATGGCACGGCCCTCGGGCGAAAGACAGCGCTCCAGCGCCGCCCGCAGATCTGCGGCACTCACCCCGTCGGCGTCGAAGACCTCGCTCCAGCCCAGCACCCCGGCCTGCCGGGTCACCTTGTCGCCGCCCGCCACCGGATCGATGGCAAGCACCGGCACACCGTTCTTCAGCGCCAGCACCATGCCGTGCAGCCGGGTCGTCAGCATCGCGTCGAAGCGGCTGCAGATCGCCTCGAACTCCTCGGCATTGGACAGGCCGAAGCGGTTGGTCTCAACCGGCACCGAGGTGTCCATCTCGACGAAGGCAATACCCGCCTCGCGGATCAGCTGGCGCAGCTTCTCGCCGGCAAGATCGCCCCGCCGCCGCGCGCCATATTCGCGCTGCGCGCTGGCAAGGCACAGCGCCACCACCGGCACCCGCGGCGTCGCCTCGCGAAAGCTCAGGTCGGGCCGCACCATGCGGTCGCTGTCGCGCTCCAGCAGCACCTCGAACGGGTTGAAGGTGGCGACGCTCTCCACCATCGTCAGGTTCACGCCGATATGCACGCAATGGCCGAAGCGACCGAAGATGCTGTCGTAGCGCGCCGCCATCTCGGCGGTGAAGGGGCCGCAGATCACGATCACATGCGAATAGCGCGCGCGGTCGAGCGTCTGGCTGTCCCGCCATGTCGGATCGACCGACAGCCGCGCCGCGGTATAGGGGGAAACGTCATAGCCGATCCCCAGTGCGGTCAGCTGCCGCTCGGTCTGCCGCAGCACCTCGACATCCCCCACGGTGGAGAAATGCCCGACGAGCAGCGCGCGTGGCGTAGCGGGGGTCTGGACAGGATCGGTCATGCGGCACTCCCGGCGAAGGTTGCTGCCCTTGATACAGGATCGGCGACTCGCCACAACCCGGCGGAGCTGCCCGTCAATCCGGCTTCAGGTCGGGATAGGCCGCCAGAAACGCCCGCAACGCCCGGCGATAGGCCAGCGTCGCCCGCCCGCGCGACGACCAGACATCCCAGCGCGGCTTGCGCCAGGGCTTCTCCGGCCCATGGTAATGCAGGATCACCGGCGCCCCCGGCAGAAGCCCGTGCGTCGGCGCGCCGGTCTTCGCCAGATACCCACGATGCCGCCGCAGCCGCCCCCACGACGCATTCCACGCCAGATCCAGATGCACCACCTCGCTGCGGAACAGCGCGTTCAGATGGTCCTGATCGCCATGCTCGCAGGCCGAGGCCGCCACCACATCCTCGACCGCGGTCAGAAGCGCCTGCCGCGCCCGGATCGCGTCGCAGTTCAGCAGCAGCACGCCGGCGTTGAAGTAATCGGTCTGCGGCGCGCCCTGCATGATCCCCGCGAGCTTCGCCACGCGCGGATCGCTGGCGGCATCCGCCCCGGAGAGCCAGTGCGACACCGAATAGTCGCGCACCACCCCGGCCAGTGCCCCGCCCAGATCGAGCGCGAACAGCGGGCTCACATCCCCCGCCACCAGCGTGTCGCCGTCGATGTAGAGCGCATGGCCCTCGATCAGCCGCGGGATGAACAGCCGCCCCATCGTGGTGGCCGAGATATAGTCCTTCGGCCCCTGCGCCTGTTCCAGATATCCCGCGCCGATGTCCTTGCAGATCAACGTCGCCGCAGGGTTCACTGCCGCCACCCGCTCCACGTCGCGCCAGTCCTCGGGGGTGAGCCCAACCCCCCAGACATGCAGCTCCGCCGGGCCGGACAGGTGGCGCAGCAGGCTCCAGACCGAGACGAGCGTGGGCTTCAGGAAGCCCCGGTCGGTGACATAGACGAGTTTGACAGGGCGCGGCGTGGCGGGCACAGAAGCCTCCCGATATCCGGCACGAAGCCGGGGGTCGTGATCTGCGCCAGCCTTGGCCGCGCCCCAGCGATTTAGGCCGTTTTCGGCTGCTTGGCAAACCGCAGGTAGGGCAGCTTGATGTCCAGATCGCCGAAGCGCGCCCGGGCGTCTTCGTCGTTCACCGTCAGCGCCACGATCACGTCCTGCCCCGGCACCCAGTTGGCGGGGGTCGCGATCGGCACGCCGTCGGTGGCCTGCACCGCATCGAGCGCACGCAGGATCTCGGCGAAGTTGCGCCCTACCGACATCGGGTAGGAGATCGTCAGCCGCACCTTCTTGTCCGGCCCGATCAGATAAACCGTGCGCACCGTCGCGGTATGGGCGGGCGTGCGGCCATCGGGCAGATAGGCCTCGGCGGGCAGCATGTCATAGGCCTTGGCCACGGCGAGCGAGGTGTCGTCGATGATCGGGAAATCCGCCGGGGCGCCGCCGAAGCTCTCGATGTCGCGCTTCCACTTCTGGTGCTCGTCCACCGTATCGACCGAAACGCCGATCACCTTGGTGTTGCGCTTGGCAAACTCGCCGGCAAGCTGGGCGACCGCGCCGAACTCGGTGGTGCAGACCGGGGTGAAATCCTTGGGATGCGAGAAGATCAGGGCATAGCTCTCGCCGATCCACTCGTGGAAGCGGATCGTCCCCGCCGTCGACTCGGCGGTGAAATCGGGGGCAATGTCGTTGATGCGAATGGACATGGGTCTGGCTCCGTCTCTGGCGAGGGTTGCCCCGTGACCTGTGCAGCCAGCCCTTTCCCCGCGCTGCGGCAGATCGAGGACGGCGGCGGCACCTGTCGCAGGATTGGCGCGATATAAAGCAGATATTCCGCCCTCCCGCAAATCCCGCGTCCCGGACACGGCATTTTGCACCGCCGCTTCCCTTGCCCCCGTGCACCGCGGGTGTCACCTTGGGCCAAACGGAGGTTCCCATGATCGAGAAACGCGACTTCTACATCGACGGCCGCTGGGTCGCTCCCGCCGCCCCGCGCGACTGCGCCGTAATCGACCCCTCCACCGAGGAGGCCTGCGCCACCATCAGCCTCGGCGACCGCGCCGACACCGATGCCGCCGTCGCCGCCGCCAAGGCGGCCTTCCCCGGCTGGGCCGCGACGCCCCCCGCCGAACGGCTCGCCTATGTCGAGGCGATCCTCGCGCAATACGAGGCACGCAAGGAAGAGATGGCGAAGGCCATCAGCCTCGAGATGGGCGCCCCCATCGACATGGCGCGCGACAGCCAGGCCCCCTGCCTGCCTTGGCACCTCACCAACTTCATCACCGCCTTCAAGGAGATGCAGTTCATCCGCCCGCTCGGCCCCCATGCGCCGAACGACCGGATCGCGCTGGAGCCGATCGGCGTCGTCGGCCTCATCACCCCGTGGAACTGGCCGATGAACCAGGTCACGCTGAAGGTGATCCCGGCGCTGCTCGCCGGCTGCACCTGCGTGCTGAAACCGTCGGAGGAATCGCCGCTCTCCTCGCTGCTCTTCGCCGAATTCGTGCATGACGCGGGGCTGCCGCCCGGCGTCTTCAACCTCGTGAACGGCGATGGCGCGGGCGTCGGCTCGCAGCTTTCCTCGCACCCGGATGTCGAGATGATCTCCTTCACCGGCTCCACCCGCGCCGGTCGGGCGATCTCGCTTGCCGCCGCCGAGACGATGAAGCGCGTGACGCTGGAGCTGGGCGGCAAGGGTGCCAACCTGATCTTCGCCGATGCCGACGAAAAGGCGGTGGAGCGCGGCGCGAAGCATTGCTTCAACAACTCGGGCCAAAGCTGCAACGCCCCGACCCGGATGCTGGTCGAGCGCAGCTACTACGATCAGGCGGTGGAGATCGCCCGCGAGGTGGCCGAGAACACCAAGGTGGGCTCGGCGCATGAGCCCGGCGGCCATATCGGCCCGGTGGTGAACCAGCGGCAATACGACCAGATCCAGGCGATGATCCAGAAGGGCATCGACGAGGGTGCGCGTCTGGTCGCCGGCGGTCTCGGCCGCCCCGACGGGCTCAACCGCGGCTTCTACGTCCGTCCCACGGTCTTTGCCGATGTGGTGCCCGGCATGAGCATCGAGCGCGAGGAGATCTTCGGCCCGGTGCTGTCGATCATCCCCTTCGACACCGAGGAAGACGCGGTGCGGATCGCCAATGACACGATCTACGGCCTGACCAACTACGTCCAGTCACAGGACGGCGCCCGCCGCAACCGCCTCGCCCGTCAGCTCCGCTCGGGCATGGTCGAGATGAACGGCAAATCCCGCGGCGCCGGCGCTCCCTTCGGCGGGGTGAAATCCTCGGGTCGCGCCCGCGAGGGCGGTCATTGGGGTCTCGAGGAATTCCTCGAGGTCAAGGCGATCTCCGGCTGGGACTCCGACGCCGACTGGGCGGCGGAGTGACCCGCCTCGCCGTCATCGCCGATGTGCACCGCACTGCCGATGCGCTGCTGGCGATGACGGCGGACATGACCACGCAGTCGCCGATCAGGTGGTGAACCTCGGCGATTGCCTCTCCGCCCGCTTGTGGCAGGGCGCACCGCCGATCTGCTGATGGCCGAGGGCTGGCCCACCTTGCGCGGCGACGCTGTCTGGTGACGCCGCCCGACCCCATCTTCCCATTGGGAGGCCGAGTTCCTGCCGACCCTCACCCCGGCGCAGCGTGGCGGGCTGGCCGCGCGGTCGCCATGGCCGAGACGCGGAACAGCCCGAACGGGGCCAGCGCCCTGTCCGGGGGCCGGCTCTGACGATCTACACGGGCTGTGCATCGCCCGTGCATCGGTTGTGCATCACCGATTCAGAACGGACAGGGCGCCGAGAAGGTCGCGCTCTTGCCGGTCTCCGGGTGTCGGAAGCGCAGGCTCTCGGCATGCAGCATCAGCCGCGGAAACGCCCGCGCCGGCCCCTCGGCATAGAGCGGATCGCCGAGGATCGGATGACCGAGCGACTGCATATGGACGCGCAGCTGATGGCTCCGCCCGGTCTGCGGCATCAGCCGCACCCTTGTTTCCTTGGCCAGATACTTGACCACCCGCCAGTCGGTGACGGCCGGGCGCCCGGTCTCGTGGTTCACATGCTGCCTTGGCCGGTTGGGCCAATCCACCGTCAGGGGCAGGTCCACCCGCCCCTCGCGCGGCTCAAGAAGTCCAGCAATTCGCGCCACATAGATCTTCTTGGTCTGCCGCTTCTCGAACTGCTGCCCCAGACTGCCCTGCGCTGATTTGGTTAACGCGAACACCATGACACCCGAGGTATCCCGGTCCAGCCGATGCACCAGCAGGATCTCGGGAAAGACCCCACGCAGTCGCTCGATCAGGCAGTCGGCCTTGTCCTCGCCCTTTCCCGGCACCGAGAGCAGCCCCGCAGGCTTGTCCACCACCACGACCTGCGAATCGTGGTGCAACAGGCTCAGCGGCACATCGGGCGGGTTGTAGATGTCGAGCGATTCCAAAGGCATCACACGATCTCATGCCCCGCGGCCCGCAAGGCTTCGGCCAAAGCGCGGATATGCGCCGGCCCCACCTCGCAGCAGCCGCCGACAAGCGTCGCGCCCTCTTTCACCCAGCCCATCGCGAAGGTTGCGTAGCGTTCCGGCGTCAGGTCGTGGCGGCTTTCCAGCACGGCGACGGTCGGGGCGTCGGCCTTGAAGCTGTCGGAAATATGCGTGAATCCATTGGCATAGGCACCGAAGGGCACGCTGAAGGCCTTCACCTCCGACAGCGCCGCGGCCATCGCCTCGGGGACCGAGCAGTTCACCAGCACCGCCGCCGGCTTCAGCTCCGCCACCAGCGGACCCAGATCGGCCACCGGCTCGCCCGAGCGCAGCCGCGTGCCGTCGGCATCGTCCACCGTCACCGACAGCCAGACCGGCTTGCCCGCCGTCAGCGCCCCGCGCAGGGCACCTTCCGCCTGCTGCACCGAGGCCATGGTCTCGCAGAGGAAGACATCGACATCCGGTGCCAGCAGCGCGGCAATCTCGGCATATCTGGTAGCGGCCTCGGCCACCGGCGGGCAGGTCTCGGGCCGGTAGGAGGCAACGAGCGGCCCCAGCGACCCGGCAATCCGGCCCGAACCATGTGCCGCCCGCGCCTCTACCGCCTGCGACAGCGCCTTGGCATGCAGCGGCTGGAACAGGTGGTCGAGGCCGAAGCGCTCCAGCCGGTCGTGATGGATGGCATAGGTGTTGGTGGTAGCCACCGTCGCTCCGGCAGCGAAATAGTCGGCATGGATCGCCCGCACCACGTCGGGATGGTCGAGCATGACCTGCGTCGCCCAGAGCGGCGTCGGCGCGTCGCCGGTCCGCGCCAGCAACTCCTGCCCCATGCCCCCGTCGAGAAGCGTGATCCGCATGCCTTGTCCCTTCGTGCAGCCCATCCGCCACAGTCGCGGCGCGGCCCGGAAAGATCAACCCCGGGAACATTCCCCCCGCCCTGCCCATTGATCCCGGCAGAACAGGAGACCCGCCATGACCTCATCCCTCACCACCCGCGACCACAAGACGATCCGCAGCTGGGCCGAAGCCCGCGACGGCCACCCGGCCAAGGTCGAAACCAAGGGTAAGGGCGGCATCCTGAGGATCGACTTCGGCGAGCCGGAGGACAGCCTGACCAGGATCGAGTGGGAAGAGTTCTTCGACATCTTCGACCAGAACGACCTCGATTTCCTCTATCAGGACAAGACCGCCGACGGCGGCACCAGCCGGTTCAACAAGTTCGTCTCGCGCGATTAACCACCGGGCGACTGCGGCAGCCCGTCGTCGAGCGGGTCGTAGTCGCCCTTCTCCGCCACGAAGATGTGGCGGGCCAGCCGCCCGCCGGTGGGTCCGTCGATCACCCCCGCCTCGATGGAAAACGCCCCGTCCGCCGCGCGGAACCACAGGCTGGCGCCGCAAGTCGCGCAGAAGCCGCGAGTGCCGCCGCCCGCCGTGCGATGCTCGGCCACCGTCTCCCGCCCCTGCCATGTGAGGCTGGCCTCCTCGGCATCGAAGGAGGCCGCGGCATGGCCGCTGGTCTTGCGGCAGGTGTGGCAATGGCAGGCGGTGATGTCGCCCGCGGGGCCCGGCAGGCTGAACCGCGCGGCCCCGCAGAGACAGGAGCCGTGCAGCTCCGTCGGGCTCTCGCCCGGCGGGGGTGGCGGGCCTTCGGGGCTGTAGTAGTCGCCCGCATCCTCGGTGAAGATATGCGCCTCGATCGCGAGCCCCGTCGCCCCCTCCAGCGCCGCGGGGGTGAAGCTGATCCGCGCCTCGCCCTCGGGCTGCCAGAACAGGCTGGCGCCGCAATGCCGGCAGAAGCCGCGCTGCGCCGCGGGCGAGGAGCGATACCAGCTCAGCCCCTCGTCCTGGATCAGCCGGAAGCGGTCATGCGGCACCGAGCTCGCCGCCCAGATATGGCCCGAAACCTTGCGGCATTGCGTGCAGTGACAGACGGTCACCGGGCGAAGCGGCGGCTGCGCCTCGAAGACCACGGCCCCGCAGGCGCAGCTGCCGCGCATCAGGCGGCGTCGCGGAACAGCCGGGCGAGGATCGCCTCCAGCCGGTCGGCATCGGTCTGGGTGAAGGCGTCGGGGGTGTTGCTGTCGAGATCAAGCACGCCCAGAAGCCGCCCTTCCCCGTTCCGGACCGGCAGCACGATCTCGGAGCGGGTGGTGGAGGAGCAGGCGATATGATCGCTGAACGCCTCCACATCCGGCACGATCAGCGTCTTGCCGCTGCGCGCCGCTGCCCCGCAGACCCCGCGCGCGAAGGGGATGACGAGGCAGCCATGCCCGCCCTGATAGGGGCCGATCTTCAGAAGCTCCGGCGCCGTCACCCGATAGAAGCCGGTCCAGTCCGACAGCGGATGCGCGTGATGCAGCTCGCAGGCCACCGTGGCCATCAGCGCGACCGTATCGGTCTCGCCATGGCAGAGGGCGTCGAGGCTGGCGTCGAGGGCATCGTAATCCATGGGCGATCCTTGTTGCATCGGCTGGCGCGACAGTAATCGCCCCGGCGGAAAAGCGGAAGCCGCTTACCGGATGCTAACCCCTGACGCCTAGGCTCGGGCGAGACAGGCAGAAGGACAGCCGGAATGGTCGAGGCGGAAGAGCGGAGCGATGGGCAACTGGTGCGCGTTCGGGTCGACAGGATCGACGCGGCGGGGGCGATCCAGTTCAAGGACCGGATGCGCGAGGTCGCCTGCGGCCCGGGACGGCGGGTGATCCTCGACATGTCGGGGGTAAGCTTTCTCGACAGCAGCGGGCTCGGCGCGATCGTCGCGGTGATGAAGCTGCTCGCGCCCGAAAAGCGGCTGGAGCTGGCGGGGCTTACCCCCAATGTGCAGAAGGTGTTCCGCCTGACGCGAATGGACGGCGTGTTCACCATCCACCCGTCCGTCCCGGACGACCTCCAAGATGCTCCCTGAGCCGGAGGATCGACAGGCGACCCGGCTCGTCTTCGACAGCGACCCTCTCGCCGTGCGCGAGGCGCTGCGGCGGCTCGCCGCCTGCCCGCCGCTCTGCCTGCTCGGCGACGACATGCGCGGCACTGCCGAGATCGTTCTGGCCGAGGCGCTGAACAACGTGGTGGAACATGCCTATGCCGGCGGTCGCGGCAAGATCGAGCTCTGGCTCCGCCTGCTGCCCGGCGCGCTGGAGTGCAAAATTGCGGATCGCGGCCTGCCGCTTCCCGGCGACCGGCTGCCCGACGGGGCGCTGCGCCGCCTCGCCGGAGAGGATCTGCCGGAGGGCGGCTTTGGCTGGCACATGATTCGCGCGCTGGCCACCGACCTCGGCTACGCCCGGATCGACGGAGTGAATCACCTCCGTTTCCGGCTGAGCACGGTACAATCCGCGCGCTCGGCACCTCGGTCCGAAACCAGCCCGATTTCCGCTGTGAAGCCGCCGCAACGCCAATGCAGGATGCCCGGGCAGCTCTCGCAGCTCCCCTCGGCACCGCGATGCGACACCCCCACCCGGATCGCGATGCCGAGGCGCGGGCCCTTGGAAATCCCCGCGCCCGCTTCTAGGCTCCTGCGGCACCACAGGGGAGAGAAGATGCGCGATTTCCAGATGCCCGGCCGCTCGGCGGTCTTTGCCAGCAACGGGATGGCAGCCACCTCGCATCCGCTGGCGTCGAAGGTGATGATCGACACGCTCGAGGCGGGCGGCAATGCGGCGGATGCGGCGATTGCCGGCGCGGTGCTGCTGGGGATCTGCGAACCGCAGATGACCGGCATCGGCGGCGACTGTTTCGTGCTGCTAAAACCCGCGGGGGAAGAGCGGATCGTGGCGCTGAACGGTTCGGGACGCGCGCCTGCCGGGCTCTCCGCCGAGGCGATGCGGGCCAAGGGCATGGCGGTGCTGCCGCTGCGTGGCATCGAATCGGTGACGGTGCCGGGGGCGATGGATGCCTTCTGCCGCCTCTCCTCCGACTGGGGCCGGCTGGGGATGGCGCGCGCGCTGGCGCCGGCGATCCGCTATGCTGAAGAAGGCGTGCCGGTGGCGCCGCGCACCGCCCACGACTGGGCCGAGGCGCAGGGCGATCTGCACGGCGCGGCGCGGCAGCATTTCCTGCTGGACGGCCGCGCCCCGGTCACCGGGCAGATGTTCCGCGCCCCCGGTCAGGCCGAGGTGCTGCGAAGGGTCGCGGCGCAGGGCCGGGTCGGCTTCTACGAGGGCGAGGTGGCCGAGGACATGGTGAGCTCGCTCCGCGCGCTGGGGGGCAGCCATACGCTGGAGGATTTTGCCAACACCGCCTGCGATTACGTCGATCCGGTCTCGGGCCCCTACAAGGGCATCGAGCTGGTCGAGCATCCGCCGAACGGTCAGGGCGCGACGGCGATCCTGATGCTGAACATCCTGTCGCATTTCGATCTGGCCTCGCTCGACCCGTTCGGCGCCGCCCGTGCGCATCTGGAGGCCGAGGCGGCAAAGCTCGCCTATGACGCGCGCAACCGCTTCCTCGCCGATGCCGACCACACCAAGCGGCTCGACCACATGCTATCGCCCGAGACGGCCGAAAAGCTGGCCGCGCTGATCGACCCGAAGCGGGCGATGCCCGCAGCAGCCCCCTTGAGCGAGGCGGTGCATCGCGACACGGTCTATCTGACCGTGGTCGACCGGGACCGGATGGCGGTCTCGCTGATCTATTCAGTGTTCTGGGCTTTCGGCGCGGGGCTTGCCTCGTCGAAATTCGGCATCGGCTTCCAGAACCGCGGCGCGGGCTTCACCCTCGAGGCGGGGCATCCGAACGAGGCGGCGGGCGGCAAGCGGCCGATGCACACGATCATCCCGGGCATGCTGCGCAAGGACGGGCGGCTGATCATGCCCTTCGGCGTGATGGGCGGGGCCTATCAGCCTGCGGGCCATGCGCGGATGGTGACCAACATGGTCGACTTCGGCCTGCACCCGCAGGCCGCCATCGACGCCCCGCGCTGCTTTGCGGCAACGGAGGGCATGAAGGTCGAGAACGGCTATTCCGAGGCGGTGAAGGCCGAGCTTGCCGAGATGGGCCACAAGGTTATCCCGCCGGAAGAGCCGATCGGCGGGGCGCAGGCGATCCTCATCGGTGAGGACGGGCTGCTGCAGGGCGCCTCCGACCCGCGCAAGGACGGCTGCGCCCTGGGCTACTGAACCGGGGTCAGCGCGAGAACCAGCCCGCGTGATCGGCGCGGAGCTGGGCCTTCTGCACCTTGCCCATGGTATTGCGCGGCAGCTCCGCCAGCACAACCGCCGCCTTCGGCTGCTTGTAGCGCGCCAGCCGGTCGGCGATCGAGGCCAGCACCGCCTCGGCGTCCAGCGTGACGCCGGGGCGCGGCACCAGCACGGCAAAGACCGCCTCGCCGAAATCCGGATGCGGCAGGCCGACGACGGCGCTTTCCAGCACCCCCGGCGCCTCGTCCAAGAGCAGCTCCACCTCCTTGGGATAGACGTTGAAGCCGCCCGAGATCACCAGATCCTTCTGCCGACCGACGATCTGCACATAGCCCTCGGCATCGCGCATCCCCAGATCGCCGGTGATGAACCAGCCGTCCGGGCGCAGCTCCTCGGCGGTCTTCTCGGGCATCTGCCAGTAGCCGCCGAAGACATTGGGCCCGCGCACCTCGATCACCCCCACCGCGCCCGGCGCGACCTCGGCACCCTCGGCCATGATCCGCAGCTCCACCCCCGGCAGCGGGAAGCCCACGGTCCCCGCCCGGCGCTCGCCGTCATGCGGGTTGGAGGTGTTCATGTTGGTCTCGGTCATGCCGTAGCGCTCGAGGATGCGGTGGCCGGTGCGCTCCTCGAAGGCCAGATGGGTCTCGGCCAAGAGCGGGGCCGAGCCGGAGATGAAGAGCCGCATGCCCTGCGTCAACTCGCGGGTGAAGCGCGGATCGTCGAGCAGCCGGGTGTAGAAGGTCGGCACCCCCATCATCGTGGTGGCCTGCGGCAGGAGGCGCAGCACGGCGCCGAGATCGAAGCTCGGCAGGAAGATCATCGCGCCGCCGGTCAAGAGCAGCGTGTTGCAGGCGACGAAGAGCCCGTGGGTGTGGAAGATCGGCAGCGCGTGGAGGAGCACGTCGGCTTCGGTGAAGCGCCAGAGATCGGCCAGGACGGCGGCGTTGGACAGGAGGTTCGCATGGCTCAGCATCGCCCCCTTGGAACGGCCGGTGGTGCCCGAGGTGTAGAGCAGCGCCGCCAGATCCTCCGGCGCGCGATCGGCGGCGGTGATCGCCTCCGGCTGGCCCTCCGCCAGATCGCTCAGCTCGCCCGAGCCGTCGGCGTTCAGCACCATCAGCCGCGCGCCGTGGGCTGCGGCGACCGGGGCCAGAGCCTCGGCCTTCGTCCCGTCGCAGAGGAAGATCCGCGGCGTGGCATTGCCAAGGAAATAGTCGATCTCGCCCGCGGTATAGGCCGTGTTCAGCGGCAGGAAGACCGCCCCCAGCGCCACCGAGGCGCCATAGACCGCCAGCGCCTCGGGGCTCTTACCGACCTGCACCGCGATCCGGTCGCCCGGCGCCACCCCCGCCGCGCGCAGCGCATGGGCCTGCCGCGCCACGAGGCGCAGGAAGGCGTCGCCGCTGAGGCGGCTGCCGTCGGGCAGGATCAGAAGGTCGGAAGTGCGGCCCTCGAGCGGGGCGAAAAGGGCGTCGTAGAGCGGGTTTGGCATGTCTGGTCTCCTCCGGACCAGTCATGCACGGCGAGCGCGGGCGGCTCAACCCGTCAGAGGGCGGCCGTCAGAGGTTCGGCGTCAGAAGTTCGGCGTCACCCCGGGCAGGCGCAGCTCGGTCAGCAGGTCGCGCACCTCCTGCCGGGCGGCGATGTTCGAGAGGTTCAGCGATTCCACCCCGGTGTCCTTGAGGTCGAGCAGGGTCAGCCCGCGCGGGAAGAGCTCGCGGAAGATCACCCGCTCGGAAAAGCCGGGGGCGACGCGGAAGCCGATGCGGCGCGACAGATCCTGCAGCGCCGCGCCGACCTTCTTCTTGTTGTGCATCTGCTGGGCGCCCAGACGGTTGCGCAGCACGATCCAGTCGATCGGCTTCAGCCCGGCCTGCGCGCGCAGCTGGCGGGCGTTCCAGACCATCTCGGCATAGATCGAGGGGCCCTTCACCTTGCCGGTCTCGGGGTCGATCCGCGCGAGCAGGTCGAAATCGACGAAACTGTCGTTCAGCGGCGTCACCAGCGTGTCGGCAAGCGAATGCGCCACCTGGCTCAGCCTCGTATGCGAGCCGGGACAGTCGATCATGATGAAATCCGACACTGGCTCCAGCTCGGCCACGGCGGCCGAGATCCGCGCGTCATAGCTGTTCTCGCCGGGGGCGAGATCGGCGGCGGGTTCGGGCAGTTCGCGGTAATCGGGCGTCGGCAGGGCAAGGCCGGAACGGGCGAGGAAGGCGCTGCGGTTCTCGATGTAGCGGCCGAAGCTGCGCTGGCGCAGGTCGAGATCCAGCGCGCCGACCCGGAAGCCGAGCCGGGCGAGCGCGGTCGCCACATGCATGCAGGTGGTGGACTTGCCGGAGCCGCCCTTTTCGTTCCCCACAACGATGATATGCGCCACGATCACTCTCCTGCAGTCAGCCTGCGAGCTAACGGAGGGCGGCAGGCCGCGCAAGGGGGCCACACGTCGCGCGGGCGCGACCGACGCAGCCCTGCAACGCAAAAGGGCGCGCCGATGGCACGCCCTTCGCAGATCGGATCGCGGGTCTCAGAAACCGAGGCCGGCGTATTTGTTCTTGAACTTCGACACGCGGCCGCCGGTGTCCATCAGACGCGCCGAGCCGCCGGTCCAGGCCGGGTGGGCAAGCGGGTCGATTTCCAGCGCCATCTGATCGCCGGACTTGCCCCAGGTCGAACGGACCTGGAACACGGAACCGTCGGTCATCTTCACGTCGATCATGTGGTAATCGGGGTGGATGTCTTTTCTCATCGGTCCGCTCCTTACGCGCTGGCGCTGTCTTTGGCTTTGTAGTTGGTATCCTCGGAAATCCGGGCGGATTTGCCGCGACGGGTGCGGAGGTAGTAAAGCTTGGCGCGACGGACGCGGCCACGACGGACGACCTCGATGTTGTCGATGTTGGTCGAATAGAGCGGGAACACGCGCTCCACGCCTTCGCCGAACGAGATCTTGCGCACGGTGAACGAGGCCGAGATGGTCGCGCCGCCCTTGCGACCGATCACGACGCCTTCGTAGTTCTGCACGCGCGAACGGGTGCCCTCGGTCACCTTGTAGCCGACGCGCACGGTGTCGCCGGCCTTGAAATCCGGGATGGTCTTGCCGAGTGCAGCAATCTGCTCGGCTTCGAGTTGGGCGATCAGGTTCATGCCTGGTCCTTTCAAAAGCTCAGGGTTTTTCCCTGACGTGATGCCGCCTCAGAGCTCTCGGTCTTCATTCGGGTCCCTACCGTGCTTGGCACAGTAAGCCCGCCAGAGGTCAGGCCTGCGTTCCTTGGTCAGCCTTTCGGCCATGGCCTTGCGCCAGTGGGCGATCTTCGCGTGATGGCCGGACTGAAGAATCTCCGGTATCGCGCGGCCCTGCCAGACGGTCGGCTTCGTGAACTGCGGAAATTCAAGAAGTCCCTCCGAAAAGGATTCCTCTTCGGTGGACACATGATTCCCGAGCACGCGGGGTATAAGCCGCACCGTCGCGTCAATCAAGGCCTGAGCCGCGATCTCACCCCCGGTGAGAACGAAATCTCCCAGTGAAACTTCCTCGATGCCGTAGTGGTCGATCACCCGCTGGTCGACCCCCTCGAACCGGCCGCAGAGCAGGGTGATGCCGTCGGCCTCTGACCAACGCTGCGCCATGGCCTGGGTGAAGGGTCTGCCACGCGGCGAGAGGTAGATCACCGGCCAGCGCGCCCGGTCGGGCGTGTCCTCGGCGGCCTGATCCAGCGCCCGGGACACCACATCGGCACGCAGCACCATGCCGGCGCCGCCGCCCGCTGGCGTGTCGTCGACATTGCGGTGCTTGCCCTCGCCGAAGGGGCGCAGGTCGATGGTTTCCAGCGCCCAGAGCCCGAACTCCAGCGCCTTGCCGGTCAGCGACAGGTCGAGCGTGCCGGGGAAGGCCTCGGGGAAGAGCGTGATGACCCGGGCCTTCCACGCGCCCTTGACCTCGGGCGCGGCCATCAGGTCGCGGGGTTTCAGCGAGGCCCGGATCGACAGGCGGCCATGCGATTTGGAGGGGGCGGGTTCTTCGGTCATGGCCGCTTTTAGCCGGGAACGGCGGCGGGGGAAATGGGCCTCAGGCCGGCTGCGGCGCGATCCGCCGCGCCAGAACTTGCTGCAGCGACGCCTGCTCCTCGGCGGGCAGCCGCCGCAGATGGTCGCGCAGCACGGCATCGGGCGTGTCGGGCGGGAGCGAGAGGAGGCGCGTCGCCAGCGCCTCCACCTCGGCACGGTTCAACGCGGCCAAGGCGCGGTGCTCGGCGGGCGAGGAGGCGAGCCGGTGCAGGGCCGCATCGAGCAGCGGGTCGGCGCCGCTGCGGCTGCGGATCAGCCTGGAGAGCGGGATGGCGAGAAAGGAGACCGCGAGGGGCAAAAGTGTGGGCAGATCCGGCCGCAGCGCCGTCACCCCGCCGAGGCCGCGACCGATGGCGAAACAGGCGCAAACCAGCAGCACCTGCCCGACGATCCAACTTGCCAGCCGCACGCGGCTCTCGCCGGACCAGGCGTCGGGGCGCAGGATCATCAGCCAGAGCAGGAAGAGCGCGATAAAGACTGACGCCTCGGCCCGGCCGTGGCCGGCGAGCCCGGCCAGCAGCGGGCCGAGGTAGAGCAACGCGGTGGCGGCGGTCATCAGGCGGTAGCGCAGTGGCATGGCATCCCCGTTCAGCGGTCGGAAGAGTGCTGCAGGCGTGGCAAGCAATCTTGTTGAAAGCGTGGCCGGGCGGGCGCTTTTCGACGGCTAATCAAGGCCCTCGGGCAGATCGGCGATGACGCGGCCTGCTGTCAGATCGACCGTCGGCACGATGGCGCGGGTGAAGGGGATCAGCAGCGGCTCCTTCATCGGGGGGCCGCTGACCTCCAGCAGATCGGTGGCGCCGTGGTTGTGCACTGCGGCCACCTTGCCGATCAGCGCCCCGCCGGTGTCGCGCACCTCGAGGCCAATGAGATCAGCATGATAAAATTCATCGTCGCCCAGCGAGGGCAGCTTTTCCCGGCTGACGTAGAGGCTCGTGCCTTTCAGCGCGTCGGCCTGCTCCTTGGTGGTGACGCCGGAGAGCCGTGCGCCGATGCCGTTGGCGACCGGGCGGGTCAGCGAGACCTTGAAGCTCTGCGCGCCGTTCTCGGTGAAGAGCGGGCCGTAGGAGGCGATGGCTTCGGGGTCGGCGCAGAAGGATTTCAACCGCACCTCGCCCTTGACGCCGAAGGACCCGGCGATGGCGCCGACGCAGATCAGCTCAGGGTTGGACATGGGTCATCCTGCGGGGAAAGAAGGGTGGCCGCGACAGGGCGGCCACCCGCAAGAGTTTGGGGAAGAAAGATTATTCTTCAGCCGGCGCTTCGGCGCGGGCGGCTTTCTTCTTGGCCAGCTCGGCCATGCGCTTGCCCGGGACGGCCGCCTTGGGGTTGTTGCGGACGGTCTTCGCCATCAGGCCGGCGGCCTCGAGGAAGCGGGCGACGCGGTCGGTCGGCTGGGCGCCCTGCGAGAGCCAGTGCTTGACGCGCTCGACGTCCATCTTGATGCGCTCTTCGCTGTCCTTGGCGAGCAGCGGGTTGTAGGTGCCCAGCTTCTCGAGGAAGCGGCCATCGCGCGGCATCCGGCTGTCGGAGGCGACGATGGCGTAGTGCGGGCGCTTCTTGGAGCCGCCGCGGGCGAGACGGATTTTCATC
The DNA here is from genome assembly GCF_057657095.1 of Cereibacter sp. Soil_C_27. Lineage (NCBI taxonomy): Bacteria > Pseudomonadati > Pseudomonadota > Alphaproteobacteria > Rhodobacterales > Paracoccaceae > Cereibacter > Cereibacter sp. Soil_C_27. The sequence continues at coordinate 181,576 of NZ_JBDGJD010000006.1, forward strand.
GACATGGGTATTCTCCTGTTTGTCGTGGGACCGGGCAAGACCCGGTTATTGCTTGAGCTTTTCGTGATGCCTGATGACTTCGGAGATGATGAAGGTCAGGAATTTCTTGGCGAATTCGGGATCGAGATCCGCCTCTTTCGACAGCCACTCCAGCCGCTCGATCTGGCGCTCCTCGCGGGCGGGATCGGAGGGAGGGAGATCGTGTTCGGCCTTCAGGCGCCCCACCGCCTGCGTCTGCTTGAAGCGTTCGGCAAGGGTGTAGACGAGGATCGCGTCGAGCCGGTCGATGCTGTCACGGTGGTCCCGCAACAATTCCTGCGCGCGCGCGGTGGCGTCGGTCATGCGGACCTCCGGATGGGATTTTGGCCATGCACATCCGATGCACGGACGATGCACAGGTGATGCAGATCACTGGTTACGACACTCATGCGCGACCCCCCGTCGGGGTGTGGCGAAAGACGAGGCTGCCGTCGCGCGGGGCCGCGTCGGCGACGGCTCCGAGACGGGCGGCGACACGGCGCGAGCCGAGGTTGTCGGGCGCGACGTAGCTGACCAAGGCGGGCAGGCGCAGCCGCGCGAAGCCGTGGTCGCGCGCGGCGGCGGCCGCCTCGGTCGCATAGCCCTGCCCTTCGGCGGTGGCGCGGAACAGGTAGCCGAGTTCCGGCTCGGCATCGCCCGGCTCGAAGCCGATCAGCACGAAGCCGACCGTTTCGCCTCCCTCGAGCTCTTCCACCGTCCAGACGCCGTGGCCGCGCAAGAGCCAGGTGGCGACCATGCGGCAGAAGTCATCCCAAGCCTCGATCTCGGTCATCGGGCCGCCGATGCCGAAGGCGCGGGCCGAGGTGGCAATCTCGGCGTAGACGGAGAAATCCTCGAGCCGCGGGGCGCGCAGGCGCAGACGTTCGGTGGCAAGCTCGGGCAGTTCGCCGCCGAGACGGGCGGCCTGCATCGCGGCGGCAGAGGTGAGCGGCGCTGTCCAGGGCATCACGGGCGCACCTCGGCGGCGCCGTGGCGGTAGACGAGGCAGGTGGCCCCGGCGGGGCGGGGCGCCTCGGGCTCGGCCACGGCGCCCAGCCGTTCGGCAAGGGCGATGGAGCGCAGGTTGGCCGGGTCGATGTAGCTGACGGCAGTCTTCCAGCCAAGCTTCTGGAAGGCATATCGGCGCGCGACCTCGGCAGCCTCGAAGGCGAGGCCCTTGCCCTCGTGATCGCTGCCGAACATCGACCAGCCGAGTTCCGGCTCGGGCCAGCCCTCGGGGAACCACGGGCCGGTCATGCCGATGGCCGTGTCGCTGCCGCGCAGAGTGATGAAGAACATGCCGTAGCCGCGCAGCACCCAATGGCCGACCGCATGGCCGAAGGAACGCCAGGCGAGCTCGCGGGTCAGCGGGCCGCCGACCATGGCGGCGCGGTCACTGGTGAGGAAGGCGGCATAGGCCTCCCAGTCGCGCGAGGCGGGCATGCGCAGGGTCAGACGCTCGGTGGTGAGGGCGGGGGTGCCGGAAACGGTGATCATGCGTAGGCCTCCATGCCGCCATCCTCGACCGCCGGGTGACGGTAGAGATGCAACGGGCCGTCCTCGTCGGAGATCACGCTTTCCAGCTGCGCCCCCATCCGCAGGGCCAACGCGATGGAGCGGGCATTCTCGGGGGCGATCATGCAGGCCAGCGGGCCCATGCCCCAGACGGTGCCGGCGTAGTCGCGTGCGGCCAGCGCCGCCTCATGGGCGTAGCCGAGACCCTCGTGGCCCTCGTAGATGTGCCAGCCAAGCTCGGGCTCTTCGCTCCGGTCGTGACGGATCACCCCGACGCGCCCGACCAGCGCCCCGGCCCTGGTCTCGACCGACCAGAGGCCGTAGCCGCGCAGCGCCCAGTGGCCGATGGTGGAGAGCAGGCTGCGCCAGCAGCCGCGCCGGTTCAGCGGGCCGCCGACATAGCGGCTGCTCTCGCTGCGGAAGGCGCGCTCCATCACCTCGAGATCGCTCTCGCGCGGCTCGCGCAGGATCAGCCGGGGGGTGGTGACGGTGGGGATGGCGAAGGCCAGCCCGCCCTGCCCCGCCCGCGCAGGCGCGACCGTCCCGGCAAGCGGGCTGGTGGCATCGGCGGAGAGGGAGAGCGGCGACTGGGTCATTTCTTCTTGCCGAAGCCCCCAAGGCCGGAGAGGCCCGGCGGCAGTTTCATGCCGCCGCCCATGCCGGGAAAGCCGCCCATGCCGGCGGGCATCTTGCCCTTCATCGCGGAGGCCGCGGCGGCAAGTTCGTCGGGCGAGAGCTGCGACGGGTCGGGCATGCCGCCGCCCTTGCCCATCATCTGCTTGAGCGCATTCTTCATCATGCCGCCCTTGCCCATCTTCTTCATCATGTCGGCCATCTGCCGGTGCTGCTTCAGAAGCTTGTTCAGCTCCGACACTTCCATCCCGGCGCCGGCGGCGATGCGCTTCTTGCGGCTGGCCTGCAGGAGGTCGGGGTTCGACCGCTCCTTCTTGGTCATCGAGTTGATGAGGGCGATCTGGCGGCGCAGCATCTTGTCGTCGAAGCCCGCGTCGGCAGCGGCCTTCTGCATCTTGCCCATGCCGGGCAGCATGCCCATGACGCCCTGCATCCCGCCCATCTTCAGCATCTGGTCGAGCTGGCCCTTCAGGTCGTTCATGTTGAAGAGGCCCTTCTGGAACCGCTTCATCATCCGCTCGGCCTGTTCGGCCTCGAAGGTCTCCTGCGCCTTTTCCACCAGGGCGACGATGTCACCCATGCCGAGGATGCGGCCCGCGACGCGCTCCGGCTCGAAAGCCTCGAGCGCATCCATCTTCTCGCCCAGACCGACGAAGCGGATCGGCTTGCCGGTGACGGCGCGCATCGAGAGCGCGGCGCCGCCGCGGCCGTCGCCGTCCATCCGGGTGAGCACGACGCCGGTGATGCCGACCTTGCCGTCGAATTCGGTGGCGACGTTCACCGCGTCCTGACCCGTCAGGCCATCGACCACCAGCAGCGTCTCGCGCGGCTGGGCGATGTCGCGCACCGCCTGAACCTCGTCCATCAGCACTTCGTCGATGTGCAGGCGGCCCGCGGTATCGAGCATCAGCACGTCATAGCCGCCCATCGCGGCCTGCGTCTTGGCGCGTTTGGCGATCTGCACCGCCGTCTCGCCCTTGACGATCGGCAGGCTGTCGACGCCGATCTGCAGGCCGAGGATCGCCAGCTGCTCCATCGCGGCGGGGCGGTTTGTGTCGAGGGAGGCCAGGAGCACGCGCTTGCCCTGCTTTTCATGCAGACGCTTGGCGAGCTTGGCGGTGGTGGTGGTTTTCCCGGAGCCCTGCAGACCGACCATCAGCATCGTGGCGGGCGGGTTGTCGATCTTGAGCGCGTCGGCGGGGCCCTCGCCGCGCAGCACGCTGACGAGTTCGTCATGCACGATCTTGACGACCTGCTGGCCCGGGGTCACCGATTTGGTGACACCCTGCCCGGTCGCCTTGTCCTGCACCGCCTTCACGAAGTCGCGGGCCACCCCGAGCGAGACGTCGGCCTCGAGCAGCGCCACGCGGACCTCGCGCAGCGCGGTGGCCACATCGGCGTCGGTCAGCGCGCCCTGCTTGGTCAGGCGGTCGAAGACGCCGCCAAGACGTTCCGAAAGATTCTCGAACATGCCCGTCTCCTTCGACCTGTTGCACCCTGCCCCGATGTAGACCGGGACCGCTCAAACGACAACGTCACCCATGGGCGCAACGCGCTGATGGGTGGCGATCCCGTGTATTCTCGGGACCGGAGCCTGTAACGGATCTCCGGAATGTCTGGGCGCTTACGCCTCTCGGGCGCGAGAGTCAAGGTTCGGAGGGTCAGGTGTGGGCGCGCGCGGCAAGCGGCGCGCGCCCGGGAACGACCGTCAGTCGTTCAGGTCCTGCACGCGGGCGGTGAGTTCGGCCAGCGTGTAGTCGTCGGGGTTCAGGCCAAGGGCTGCCGCGAGTTGCAACTTGCCCGCGTTGGTCGCGTCATCCGCCCCATTGGCCCGATTTTCGCCCGAGAGGATGTAGGCGGCGCGGGCCGGCTCGTCCGAGCGGCGGGCGGCGGCGAGCTGCGACAGCTCGGCGGGCGAGAAGCGACCCGGCTCGACGCCGAGGCCGGCTTCGAGCTGACGGTAGGCGGGCGAGGTGGTGTCGGCGGTCAGCGTGGCGCGCGTGGTCTGGGTGCGGGCCTGCGACAGGATGAACTGGGTGCGTTCGACATTGTTGCTGTCGATGGCGTCCTGCAGCGAGATCAGCTGCGACACCGTGAAGTCAGCCGCGTTCACGCCAGCCTGCGCGGCCAGTTGCTCGATGCCCGGATTGACATCTTGAGCCTGTGCCGCGCCGGTGGCGGCCACGAGAACGAGAGCGGCGGTGACTGTCTTGATGGACATGATCGTATCCTTAAATCCGGGGTCCGGCCTTGCGGCGAACCCCAAGCGTTTCATCGTTACGGCACACTCCCGCCTGCGGGAGCTGTCGAAGGAGCGGGGTGGCTTTTTCGGCCTTCCCCTGCTCCTGAAGCCAAGCTAGGCCTTTGCGCATCGGGGTTGTATTCTCGAGATTGAGCCGTAAACTGTTCACCAGCGCACAACACATCGAAGCGATTTACCCGTGAGGAACTCGCGATGACCTTCGAGAACTGGGACGAGATCCGCACCGCCTTTCAGGTCGCGCGGCTGGGCACTGTCTCCGGCGCGGCCGAGGTGCTGGGGGTGCATCATGCCACCGTGATCCGCCACATCGATGCGCTGGAGCGGCGGCTGGGGGCGAAGCTGTTCCAGCGCCACGCGCGGGGCTATACCCCGACCGAGGCGGGGCGCGATCTGCTGCTGGTGGCGCAGACCACGGAGGAGCAGTTCAGCCAGCTGTCGAGCCGGATCAAGGGACAGGGCGAATCCGTCTCGGGGGAGTTGGTCATCACCTCATTGGCGGGGCTGTCGACGCTGGTGACGCCGGTGCTTGCTTCGTTCCAAGAGCGTTATCCGGGGCTGGTGGTGCGGTTTCTCACCGACATGCGGGTGTTCCGGCTGGACTATGGCGAGGCGCATGTGGCGATCCGCGCCGGGGCCGCGCCCGAGGAGCCGGACAATGTGGTGCAGCCGCTGGTCCAGATCCGCAACGGGCTCTATGCCGCGCGCAGCTATGTCGAGCGGCACGGCCTGCCGGAGAGCCCGGCGGATTACCCGTCGCATCGCTTCGTCGGCGCCGATACGCCGCGCGCGCCGTTCCACCGCTGGCTGCGCGATCAGGTGCCGCCCGAGGCGATGGTCTACCGCGCCTCGGAGGTGAGCGTGATGGAGGATGCGGTGCGGCAGGGCATCGGCATCGGCTTCCTGCCCGCCTTCGGCGCGACGGAGGACCCCGATCTGGTCGAGGTGATGCCCGCGCTGCCGAACTGGGACACGATGCTGTGGCTCGTGACCCATGTCGACCTGCACCGGACGCTGAAAGTGCAGAGTTTCCTGCAGCATCTGAAGGAGGCGGCGAAGCACTGGACCGGCTGCGTGACCGGTCACGGAATCAGCGCGGCCTCGAACCCGCCGCGCTGACCGGGCGCCGGGGAGGACAGGCGGAGCTGCATCCCCGCGCCCTGGGCGATGCTGCTGGCGATGGCGAGACCGAGGCCAGACCCCTTGGCCCGGCTGCCTGCCCTCTCGAACCGGGTGGTGAGACGGGCGAGCGTGTCGGGCGGCACCACGGGCCCGGCATTGCCAACGCGCAGCGCCCCGGCTTCGGAAAGGGTGACGCTGACCGGGGCGGCAGGGTCGCCATGGGTCAGCGCATTCTCGATCAGGTTGCGGGCGAGGATGGCGAAGGCATCGGCATCAAGCCGCGACGGCGCCTCGGCGGGCAGCACCAGATCGAGGCGGGCGGGGTCGAAATCTTCCGCCACCATGACGAGGATCGGCACCAGATCCTGCGGGGTCTCCGACAGGATGCCGCCACCCTCGGCACGCGAAAGCTGCAGCAGTTTTTCCGCCAGACGCGCCAGCCGGTGCAGTTCGGCCTCCACCGTCTGCGCCCGATCGCGCAGCGGGCCTTCGGGCGCCTCGGAGATCAGCCGCTGCGCATGGGCGAGGCTGGCCGCGACCGGGGTGCGCAGCTCGTGGGCGGCATTGGCGGTGAAGCTGCGCTCGGCCTCCAGCGTGCGCCTGAGCCGCGCCATCAGCCGGTTCACCGCATCGCGGATCGGCACCAGCTCGGCCTGCAGGCCGGGGGTGACCAAGGGCGAGAGGTCGGAGGCGTCGCGGCCCTGCACCTCGGAAGAGAGTGCCTTGACCGGGCGCAGGCTGCGCCGGGTGAGCCAGGCGATGAAAAGCAGGCTGAACGGCAGGAGCAGCAGGAGCGGCAGCAGGAGCGCCCAGAGCGTCTCGACGATGGCTTCGCGGCGGTTGGCGAGCGGTTCGGCCACCTCGATCATGTAGCTGCCGGAGACGGCGGTGCTGGCATAGATCCGGTGGCTGGCAGTGGTGCGGAAGCCGAGGACCGGGGTGCCGGCGAAGGTCTCGAGTTCGGCATCGTGGGAATAGAGCACGATCGCCCCGTCGGGGCCGCGCAGGACGTAGCTGAGGTATTCCCGGTGCGAGCCGACCCGCGTCATCCGCCGCGCCGCGACCGCCTCGACCGTGTTCAGGTCGTCGACCACGGCCAGCGGCAGGATGCGCTCGGCCGTTTCCTGAAGGGCGCTGTCGAAGACCTCGTCCATCTCCTCGCTCATGATGCTGCCGCCGACCGCCATCGCCAGCAGCCAGACCAGCGTCAGTCCGAGCGACAGGCCCAGCGCCAGATCGCGCCGCAGGCTGCGCGGCTTCATCTGGCGGCCAGGCGGTAGCCCAGACCGCGCAGGGTCTGGATGCAGTCATGGCCGAGCTTCTTGCGCAGGCGGCTGACGTAGACCTCGATGGTGTTGCTCTCGACCTCGGCATCGAAGGAATAGAGCCGCTCCTCGAGCTGGCTTTTCGAGACGATCATGTTGGGCCGCTGCAACAGCGCCTCGAAGATCACCCATTCGCGCTGGCTGAGGTCGATGCCGCCCTGCGGGCCGGTGATGGCGCGGCTGGAGAGATCGACCGTCAGATCGCCCAGCACCACCTGCGGATTGGGATTGCCGGAATAACGCCGCGCCACGGCGCCGATGCGGGCCGAAAGCTCGGCCAGATCGAAGGGCTTCACCAGATAGTCGTCGGCCCCGGCGTTCAGCCCCTCGATCCGGTCGGTGATGCGGTCGCGCGCGGTGAGGATGATGACGGGGGTGGTGGCGCCCTTGGCGCGGAAGCTGCGCAGGAAGGACATGCCGGTGCCGTCGGGCAGCATGAGGTCGAGCAGGATCAGGCTGTAGCTGACCGTGTCGACGCAGGCGCGGGCGTCGGCCAGCGTCTCGACCCAGTCGGGGGTGTGGCCCTCGGCGCGGATCTGGTCGCGCACGGCGGGGCCGAGGCCCTGATCGTCTTCCACCAGCAGGATACGCATCGCTTCCCCTCTTCCGGCCCGTGTCGGCGGGCCCTCTCTGCATGCGGGGGGCGGGGCCTTCCGTCAAGCGCCGGCGCGGCGGGCCAAGTTCAGCATGAAGTCAGCTTGACGGCCTAGCAGGACGAAAAAATCACCCGAGGCAGGCCGCGCATGACCCACACCCTCCTTTCCCGCCCCGATGCCGTGCCGATGCCGGCGCGGGCGGGGCTCTCGCCCACGACGCTGAACCTTGCGGTGGCAGCCTTCATCATGGCGGCGGACAACCGCACCTTCTGGAGCCGCGGGGTGGCGATCTTCGACGAGAGCTCGCTGTCGCTTGTGCTGTTCGGCGGCGCGGTCTGGGCGATGACGCTGTTCCTGCTGACGCTGTTCGGCTTCCGCTGGCTGCAGAAGCCGGTGGCGGTCTTTGCGCTGATGCTCTCGGCGGTGACCTCGTATTTCATGGACACGCTGGGGGTGATGATCGACCGCGACATGATCCAGAACGCGGTGACGACGACGGTGGCTGAATCGAAGCACCTGCTGACCCCGGATTTCCTGCTGCATGTGCTGCTCTTCGGCGTGCTCCCCTCGGTGCTGGTGCTGGCGGTGCGGCTGCGGCCGAGCGGGTTCTGGCGCAATGCGCTCGGCTGGGCGGGGATGACGCTTGCCTCCTTCGCGCTCTTCGCCGGGCTGCTCGCGGTGGATTTCAAGACGGTTTCGGCCGTGCTGCGCGAACGCAAGGAGCTGATCGGCAGCTACCAGCCCGGCGCGCCTTTGGGCGGCGCGGTGCGCTATGCCAAGATGATGCTGAAGAGCCAGACGGTGAGCCTCGCTCCGCTGGGCACGGATGCGGTGAAGGGGCCCTTGTTGCGCGCGGCGGGCAAGCCGGTGCTGACGGTGCTGGTGGTGGGCGAGACGGCGCGGGCGCAGAACTTCGGGCTGAACGGCTACGCCCGTGACACGACGCCGGAGCTGCGGGCGCGCGGGGTGGTGAATTTCTCGGACATGACGAGCTGCGGCACGGCCACGGCGGTATCGATGCCCTGCATGTTCTCGGCCTTGGGGCGGAAGGGCTATTCCTACGAGAAGGGCATCGGCAACGAGAATCTGCTCGACGTGCTGCACCATGCCGGGGTGAAGGTCAGGTGGTTGGACAACAACACCGGCGACAAGGGCATCGCGGCGCGGGTCGGGTCGGCGGCGGTGCGCGATCTGGTGCAGGCGTGCGCCGGGGAATGCACCGACGAGGTGTTTCTCGACCTCCTCCGGCAGGAGATGGCGGCGATGACCGAGGATACCGTGCTGGTGCTGCTCCAGATCGGCAGCCACGGCCCGGCCTATCACCTGCGCTACCCCGAGGCGCGCGAGGTCTTCACCCCGGCTTGCCATTCGGCGGAGTTCGCCCGCTGCACCGATGCGGAGATCGTCAACGCCTATGACAACAGCATCCGCTACACCGATCACGTGCTGGCCGAGACGATCGACCTTCTGGCGGCAGAGGACCGGGTGATCCCGACGCTGCTCTATGTCTCGGACCACGGCGAGTCCCTGGGCGAGGACGGGCTGTACCTGCATGGCGCACCCTATTTCATGGCGCCCGAGACGCAGACACGGGTGCCGATGGTGCTCTGGCTGTCCGATGCCTATCGCGCGGCCTTCGGAACGGATGTGTCCTGCCTGCAGGCGGCGGCGGCGGGGCCGGTGAGCCATGACAACCTGTTCGCCTCGGTGCTGGGGCTGATGGATATCGAGACGAGCGCCAAGGGCGCGGGCGCCGATCTGGTCTCCGCTTGCCGGAGCCCCGCAGCATGAGCGGCGCGCGTCCGAACCGGATCACCGGGCCGAAGCATCTGCTGGCGGCGGGCAGCTATTCGCTGGGCGGGCTGCGTCGGCTCTGGGCCGAGACCGCCTTCCGGCACGAGGTGCTGGGCGGCGGGCTGGCGCTGGGGTTGCTTGTCGGGGTGGAGGCCACGCCGCTGCAGCTTCTGGGCTTTGGCCTGCTGTTCCTGCTGCTGATCGAGGTGGAGGCGCTGAACACCGCGGTGGAGGAGATCGTCGATCACCTGTCGCCGGGTTGGAGCACGATGGCGCGCAATGCCAAGGATCTGGGGTCGCTGGCTGTGCTCTGCGTGCTCTTGGCAAACGGGCTCTATCTGGCGGTGACCGTGCTGGGGTAAGGGGGCCGGAGATCCCGGCCCCCTGCCCGGTCAGCGGCCGACCCACTCCGCCACCAGCCGCGCCACCTCGGCATGCACCGCATTGGCGCTGTCGGTGCTGGCGGGGGATTCGGCGATATAGACCGCCATCAGGATCGGCGCGCGCCCGGGCGGGTAGAGGACCGCCACATCGGCAAAGACCCCGGTGCCCGAGGTGCCGGTCTTGTCGCCCACTTGCCAGTCGGCGGGCAGCCCCGCGCGAATGCGGTCATCACCGGTCTGGTTGGCCAGCATCCAGTCCGCGAGCTGCTGCCGCGACGGATCGGAGAGCGCGTCGCCCAGAAGGAGCTGGCGCAGCGTCTCGGCCATCGCCCGGGGGGTGGTGGTGTCGCGCGGATCGCCGGGTGTGGCCTCGTTCAGACCGGGTTCGGGTCGGTCGAGCCGGGTGGTCTCGTCGCCGATGCCGCGCAGGAAGCCGGTCAGCCCCGCCGGACCGCCCAGCGTCTCGAGCAGCAGGTTCGCCGCGACATTGTCGCTGAGCGTGATCGTCGCCTCGCAGAGCTCGGCCACCGTCAGCGCGCCGCCGACGTGTTTCTCGACCGTGGGCGCATAGGGGATGAGGTCGTCGGCGCTGATCGGGATGGCGCGGTCGAGCTGCTCTGCCCCCGCATCCACCCGGGCCAGCACCGCCCCGCAGAGCGGAGCCTTGAAGCTGCTGGCCATGGCGAAGCGCTCGTCGCCGCGCCAGAACGAGCTTTCGCCGGTCTCGGTGTCAAGCACCGCCACGCCGAGCCGCCCGCCGCTCTGCGCTTCCAGCGCCTGATAAGCGCTGTCGGGGATGGGGTCTGCCTGCGCCGCAGACAGCAGAAAGGGGGCGGTCAGCGCCGCCAGAAAGATCTGTCGCATCATTTGCCTGTCATGATTTTTTCCGATGCCGGGAGAGATAAACCGCTTCCGGAAGCGCCACAAACGGCGAATACTGAGGCAGAGCATTAGAAAAACCGATGACATGGACAGACCGCAGCTTCCCCTCAACGCCCTGCGCGCCTTCGAGGCTTCGGCCCGGCAAGGCAGTTTCACCCGCGCCGCGATCGAGCTTTGCGTGACGCAGGCGGCGATCAGCCAGCATGTGAAGGGGCTGGAAGACCGGCTGGGGGTGACGCTGTTCCGACGCACCTCGCGCGGGCTGGCGCTGACCGAGGAAGGCGCGGCACTGCTGCCGGTGGTCACCCGGTCGTTCGACGGGATCAGCGAGGTGCTGGACCGCTTTCTCGACGGGCGGTTCCGCGCGGTGGTGACGCTGGGGGCGGTGACGACCTTTGCCCTCGGCTGGCTGCTGCCGCGCCTGCCCGGCTTTCGCGCGGTGCATCCCGAGATCGACCTGCGGCTGTCGACGAACCACAACCGGGTCGATCTGGCGGGCGAAGGCCTCGATCTGGCAATCCGCTTCGGCGAGGGCGACTGGCGCTGGGAAGAGTGCCTGCCGCTGGTGGAGGCGCCGCTGACGCCGCTCTGCGATGCGGCCACGGCGGCGCGGCTGGGCGCACCCGCCGATCTGCTGCGCGAGCCGCTGCTGCGCTCGTTCCGGGCGCAGGAATGGGACCGCTGGTTTGCCACCGAGGGGTTGGAGGCGCCGAAGCTGACCGGGCCGCAGTTCGATTCGTCGCCCGCGCTGGCGATGGCGGCGGCCGCAGGCATGGGCGTCGCGCTGCTGCCCGCGCGGATGTTCGCACGGGATCTGGCGGAGGGGCGGCTGACCCGCCCCTTCGCAGCGGAGGTGCAGGCAGGGGCCTATTGGCTGTGCCGCCTGAAGTCGCGCGAGACGACCCCGGCGATGCTGGCGGTGCAACGCTGGCTGCTGGCGGAAGCTGTCGACTAGGCCGGAAATCGGCGCAGGGGGCGCAATTTCGGCGTCTGTAGCAAGGAAGAGGAGAAGTGGTGCACCCGGAGCGATTCGAACGCCCGGCCCTCAGATTCGTAGTCTGATGCTCTATCCAGCTGAGCTACGGGTGCAGTGGGGGCGATTTAGCGGGGCCTGCCGGGCAATGCAAGGGCCTAATCGCGAAAACTTCACGCCTCTTCGGCAAGTCCCGCACTTTTCGGCAGGCGGATCATGAATTCGGTGCCCTCGCCATCCGACTTCAGCAGATCGAGCCGCCCGCCATGGCCGCGGACCAGTTCGGCCGAGATCGCGAGGCCGAGGCCGGAGCCGCCCTTGCGCGCCCCGCCCTGGAAGGCGGTGAAGAGATGCTCGCGCGCCTTGGGCGGCAGGCCGGGGCCGGTGTCGCCGACGCGGATCCACCATTCGGCCTCACCCTCGCCCGCGGCGATCTCGATGGTGCCGGGGCGGCCGGTGGCGTCGATCGCCTGCCGGGCGTTGCGCATCAGATTGGCGAGAACCCGGTGCAGCTGCTCGCCGTCGGCCCGGATCATCATGCCGGAGGGCACGTCGACGAGACAGGAGATGCCGCCACCGTCGCCCAGCTGTTCGCCCTCGGCCACATCCTCCACCAGACGGCGCAGCGGGAAGCGGGTAAGCTGCGGCGGCGGCTCCTCGGCCTTGCCGAAGGTCAGCGTTGATTCGCAGAGCGAGACGGCGCGGCGGATCGAGCCGACCAGCTTGGGGGCGGCGCGGGCCACCACCGGATCGACCGAATCGCCGATGCGGTCGGCAAAGAGCTGCGCCGTGGTCAGGATGTTGCGCAGGTCGTGGCTGATCTTGGCCACGGCGCCGCCCAGCTGGGCCAGACGCTCCTTCTGGCGCAGCGCGGTGGTGAGCTGGGTCTGCATCATCTGCAGCGCCTCTTCCGCCTCGCGCAGCTCACGCACACTGGCGGTAGGGGCGATGACCCGGCGCGCATCCTCGGGCGCCTCGGCATAGGCCGACATGTGGCGCACCACGCGGCGGATCGGCAGCACCAGCAGGCGGCGCACGGCGAGAAACAGCATCCCCGCCGTCACGATGGAGATCAACGCCGACAGCACCAGCACCCGCAGCCCGTATTCCAGCATCGCCTTGCGCAGCGGTCCACTCTCCATCGTGACCTCGATGAGCGAGCCGCCCTGCTGCACCGGGTCGGCAATCACCCGGATCACCCGGTTCTGCGGATCGGCAAGCCCGAGGAGCGCGTCGCGGATCAGGCCGAAGGGGCCGATCAGCCGCAGGTCGTAGGTGGCGTGGATCGGCGCCGGGATCGGCGAGGAGAGGATCAGCTGGCGCACCTCGTCGCGGCGCAGCACGACGTTGAAGACCTGCGCATTGGCCAGAAGCTCTTCCTCCAGCTCCGGCGTCATCATCTCGTCGGTGGTCAGCAGCGCCAGCGAGGCGATCTGCGCCTTCTCCAGCCGCAGAAGCAGGTAGTCCTCGCGGAAGCGGGCGATGGAGGGCACGAAGATCAGCACCTCCGCCAGCATGACGAAGGCGACGGTCAGCATGAGGAACCGACCCGAGAGCGTATTCAGGAACGCCCCGCTGCCTCTGGTCACCACGGACTTCCTTCCTGCCTGCCTCTTTGCGCGCCTTGCGCTGGCCCGACACCGCCCATTCAGGGGAGGATGCGCTGGATCAGCCGGACAACGTGTTTCACCATAGGATTATCAAAGAGTTTAGGGGAAAAATAGGCTCCGGCGGCACGTTTGGACACCTCGTTCAGGGTCGGATAGGGCAGCACCGCCCCGGTGAGGGCGGAAAGCTTCATCCGGGAGGCAATCGCCAGCGCCCAGAGGCCGATCAGCTCGCCCGCATGGGCCCCGACGATGGAGACGCCGACCGGCCTGCCGCCCACCACCATGAGCTTCAGCAGCCCCTCGGTCTGGCCCTCGGTCTGCGCCCGGTCGTTGTCGTGGAAGGGCTGGCGCAGCACGGTGAGCCGGTCGCCATGCGCCTCGCGCGCCTGGGCCTCGGTGAGGCCGACCTGCGCCAGTTCGGGCTCTGTATAGGTGGTCCAGGGGATATGCGACGTCTTGGCCTTCGACGGCAGGCCGAAGACGATGGAGCGGATCACCACCCCGGCATGATAGCCCGCGACATGGGTGAACTGCATCCCCCCTGCGGCGTCGCCCACCGCATAGACCCGGCGGTTCGTGCTGCGCAGATCGTCGCCCACGGTCACGCCCTTGTCGGTGAAGGCAACGCCGGCGGCCTCGAGGTTCAGCCGGTCGAGCGCCACCTTGCGCCCGGCGGCAACCAGCAGGTGCGAGCCCGTCACCTGCCGCCCGTCGTCGAGCGTGACGGTGAGCCCCGGGGCGACCGAGGCCGCATGGACGCCCTCGATGATCTCCACCCCCTCATCGCGCAGCCGGGTAAGGACGATGGCCGCGGTTTCGGGATCGTCCTTCGGCAGGGCCTTGCCGGCGATCACCGTCACCCGGCAGCCGAGCCTATGATGCGCCTGCGCCATCTCCATGCCGATGGGGCCGCCGCCGATGATCACCAGATGCTCCGGCCTCTCGCGCAGGGCGAAGATCGTCTCGTTGGTATGGGCGGTTACGCTGTCGATGCCCGGGATCGGCGGCAGCGCCGGGCGCGAGCCGGTGGCGATGACGAAGCGGCGGGCGCAGATCGTGGTTTCGCCCACCTGCACCTCTTCGGGAGAGGTGAAGCGGGCCCAGTCGCGCAGCACGGTGACGCCGAGCTTCTCGAACCGCTCCTGGCTGTCGATCGGGGCAATGGTCTCGATCACCCGGAAGACGTGGTCTTTCACGGCGGAGAAGTCGATCTCGGGCTCCACGGGAGCGATGCCGAACCCGGCGCCGCTGCGCATGGCCTGCGCGTGTTTGGCCGCGGCGATCAGCGCCTTGGAGGGCACGCAGCCGGCGTTCAGGCAATCGCCGCCCATCTCTCCCGCCTCGATCAGCACGACGCGCGCGCCCATCTGCACCGCCCCGGCAGCGACCGACAAGCCACCCGAGCCGCCGCCGATCACGCAGATGTCCGTCTCGATGCGCGGCATGGCTCAGACCTCTCTGCGGCGGAAATACTTGATGAGGATAGGCAGGGCCGAAAGCGCGGCAAGCCCGAGGATCGGGAAGAGCACCATCGGGGTGAAGAGAATACTGAGATCCGGCGCCTCGCCCCGCGCCAGCACCGCGCCGAGGCCGGTGCCGACCGAGGTAAGCACCAGCCCGCCCGGCATGATGCCGAAGAAGGTGGTGATGGCGAAGCGGCTGAGCCGGACGTTGAGGAAGGCCGGGATCAGGTTGGCGAGGAAGAAGGGCAGCACAGGGGCGAGGCGCATGAGGAAGAGCACCGACCATTCGTTGTCGCGCAACCCCTCCTGCAGCCGCGCCACGGGGCCGCCGCGGCTCTGCAGCAGGCTGGCGAAACGCGCGCCATAGCCGGTGCGGGCGGCGAGGAAGATGCCGATGGCGCCGAGCGTCGCCGCCACGACATTGTAGAGCACGCCGGGAAACAGCCCGAAGAGAAAGCCGCCCGTCAGGGTGAAGACCGTCGCCCCCGGCAGGCTGAAGGCGACGACCGCCATGTAGGCCAGCATGAAGCCCGCGACCGAGGCGAGATAATGCGCGTCGCGAAAGCCGATCAGCGTGTCGCGGTGCCGCGCCAGCGCCTCGAAGCTGAGCTGGTCGCGCAGCAGGAAGGTGCCGACCACCGCCACCACGAGGATCACGAGGATCGGCAGTCGCGCCAGCAGGGCGCCCCGGCGGTCGGAAGATTTCATCTCGCTCACCGGCTGCTCCTCTGGATCGGTGGCGCGAGGATGGAGGTCGCGGGCCATAAGCGCCAGTGGCCTCACGCGGCCTTGATCGTTTTGCCGGGCTGCGCGAGGATCGGGCCTGCAATTCCCTGCCGCATGGGCAAAATGTTGCAGGATTTCCCGCGCAGGCGAATTGACTTGGGCCTGCGCCGCCCGTAAAGACCGGGCTTCGAATTAACGTGGCCTGCGAATCCGCGAGGGTTTCGGCTGCACGTCTGATGGAGATCCGCGATGAAGCGCACTTTTCAACCGTCGAACCTGGTCCGTGCGCGTCGCCACGGGTTCCGCGCCCGCATGGCGACCAAGGGCGGCCGCCTCGTGCTGGCAGCCCGTCGCGCCAAGGGCCGGAAGAAGCTCTCGGCCTGATCGGCTTCCCGCAAGGGAGCTGTGAGATGACGCCGCCGGACATTGCGGAGACGGGCACAGCTGCCCCGTCTGCCGATGTCGCGGCGGTTTCGCCATGTCTGCAGGTGCTGAAGAAGCGAGCGGATTTCCTGCGCGCGGCCTCGGCGTGGCGACAGGGAACGCCCGGATTCCTGCTGCAGGCGCGCAAGCGCGCCGAGGACGGGCCGATCCGCGTCGGTTTCACCTGCTCGAAGAAGCTCGGCAATGCCGTGGCCCGCAACCGCGCCAAGCGCCGGCTGCGCGAGATCGCGCGTTTCACCCTGCCCTCCGGCGGGCGGCCCGGCTGGGACTACGTGCTGGTCGGCCGCCCCAATGCCACGGCGGATCGGAATTTCGCCGCGATGCTTGCCGAGATGGACCGGGCGCTGCGCCAGATCCACGGCGCATGACGCCGCTCGCGCATCTGGTGGCGCTGCCGGTGCGCGCCTACCGCCTGCTGCTGAGCCCCTGGGTCGGACATGGCTGCCGCTATCAGCCGACCTGTTCGGCCTATGCGATGCAGGCGCTGGAGCGGCATGGCGCGCTGAAGGGCGCCTGGCTCGCGGCGCGGCGGATCGGGCGCTGCCACCCCTGGGGCGGATCGGGCTACGACCCGGTGCCGGGGACCGATCCGGAGCATGACCGGCACGGTTGACCCGGGCGGTTTCTGTCGATTTGAGTATCTGGGCCAAGAGAAGCAGGGAGCGCGCCATGCTGGACGATCAGGACGACATCCACCCGCTGTTCCACGGCGCGCCCTCCTCGACCGAGTTCCGCAAGCTGCGCAAACGGATCGTGCGCGAGACCCGCGAGGCGATCGAGACCTACGGCATGATCGAGCGCGGCGCGCGCTGGCTTGTGTGCCTGTCGGGCGGCAAGGACAGCTATACCCTGCTGGCGGTGCTGCATGAATTGCAGTGGCGCGGGCTGCTGCCGGTGGAGCTTCTGGCCTGCAACCTCGATCAGGGCCAGCCGAACTTCCCGGCGACGGTGCTGCCGGAATTTCTCAGCCGCATGGGGGTGAAGCACCGGATCGAGTATCAGGACACCTATTCGGTGGTGATGGACAAGATCCCGCAGGGCCGGACCTTCTGCAGCCTCTGCTCGCGGCTGCGGCGTGGCAATCTTTATCGCATCGCACGGGAAGAGGGCTGTTCGGCGGTGGTGCTCGGCCATCATCGCGACGATATCCTCGAGACCTTCTTCATGAACCTGTTCCATGGCGGGCGGCTTGCCACCATGCCGCCGAAGCTGGTGAACGAGGAGGGCGATCTCTTCCTCTACCGCCCGCTTGCCTTCGTCGCCGAGGCCGATTGCGAGAAATTCGCCAGGGCGATGAACTACCCGATCATCCCCTGCGATCTCTGCGGCTCGCAGGACGGGCTGCAGCGCCAGCAGGTCAAGCAGATCCTCGACGGCTGGGAGGCGCGCAGCCCCGGGCGGCGGCAGGTGATGTTCCGCGCGCTGATGAACGCGCGGCCCTCGCATTTGCTGGACCCGTCGCTGTTCGATTTCGCCGGGCTGAGCATTGGGGTTGACGAAAATCCGACGCAACTTGCGGGCGAAAATTAACCTCCTGCTCAAGCCGAGCCCCTAGCCTTGCCCGGAACAGGGCATTCCCCTGGGCAGCGGGGGACAGAATGGGCATTCTCAGGGACAGATTGATCTGGATCGGCCTCCAGCTTCGGCGGCCCGAGGTTCTGGTCTTCCTGCCGGCGATGACGCTGGCGGCCTTCTGGTTCGGCGGCGAGCGGCTTCTGGCGCTGATCGCGCTGGCCCTGCCGATGGTTCTGGTGCTCGCGGGCGCCTTCCACCTGCGCGAAGCGGCGCCGCCCCCCTTGCCCGACGGGCTCAGCGGGCTGGCGCTGCGGCCGCAGATCGTCTCGGCCCTGGACGAGGTGCTGCGCGGCGCGCCGGTGACCGGGCTCACGACCGCCTGCCTGGTGGTGCAGTTCGACGATGCGGATGTGGTGCTGGACCGGCACGGCCGCGCGGCGCAGACCGAAGTGCTGGCACGCAGCATCGAACGCATCTGCGCGGCGCTGCGACAGGGCGACACGCTGGCAAGGCTGGAAGGCGGCGGTTTTGCCGTGGCGCTGCATGCGGTGCGGCGGCTGGATCTGGAGGTGCTGGTGCAGCTTGCGGCGCGGCTGCAGGCGGCGGTGGCGCCGCCGATCAGCATCGATGCGGTCCGGGTCTATGTGACCTGCTCGATCGGCTTCTGCCTCGCGGCGCGCGCGCCGGCCCCGACCGGGCGGGCGCTGCTCGACGCGGCACAGGTCGCCGCAGACGAGGCGCGGCGCAGCGGGCCGGGGGCGATCCGGGCCTATGCCCCGGAAATGGCGCGCAAACGCTCCGACCGCGACGCGCTGCGCGAGGAGCTGGAGATGGCACTGGACGAGGGTCAGATCAGGCCCTGGTTCCAACCGCAGATTTGCACCGACACCGGCGCGCTCAGCGGATTCGAGGCGCTGGCCCGCTGGCACCACCCGGAGCGCGGCCTGCTGCAACCCGCGGAATTCCTCGCCCAACTCAGCGAGGCCGGGCTGGCCGAGCGGCTGGGCGAGGTGATGCTCTACCAGTCGATGAACGCGCTGAAGCAATGGGACCGCGCGGGCTTCACCGTGCCGACGGTCGGGGTGAACTTCTCGGCGATGGAGCTGCGCAACCCGCGGCTCGTCGACAAGCTGCGCTGGGAGCTCGACCGTTTCGAGCTGACGCCGGACCGGCTGTCGATCGAGATCCTCGAGACCGTGGTGGCCGAGACCGACAACGACATCGTCGTCCACAACATCGCGGCGCTGGCCAACCTCGGCTGCGGCATCGATCTCGACGATTTCGGCACCGGCCATGCCTCCATCACCAATATCCGCCGCTTCGCGGTGCGGCGGCTGAAGGTGGACCGCAGCTTCATCACCCATGTCGACGATGACCGCGACCAGCAGCGCATGATCTCGGCCATCCTCTCACTGGCCGAACGGCTGGGGCTGGAGACCTTGGCCGAAGGGGTGGAGACCCCGAGCGAGCATGCGATGCTGGCGCAGCTCGGCTGCGGCCACGTGCAGGGCTTCGGCATCGCCCGGCCCATGCCCTTCGACGACACGCTGGAGTGGATGACGCGGCACCGGGCCAAACAGGCCGAGACCCTGCGCATCAGCCACCGCGCGCGGTGAAACCCCAAGCGGCGCAGGCCCGGCAGGCGCGGCGCGCGAGAAACCGCGGGACGTTGGGGCATTGCGCCCCACATCTTGGCGATCCGGGGAAAACCGCTTGACCTTTCCGGCCCCCTTCTGTTGAACGACCGCACCCCTGAACAGGAAGCGCGTGCCTTCGATGGACGATCAGAACAAGAACCTCATCCTTGCAACTGCTCTCAGTTTCCTCGTGATCCTGGGCTGGTTCTTCCTCTTTCCGCCGCCGGAGGAGCCTGCCACCGATCCCAACGCCCCGGCGATCACGGCAACCGAGACGCTGCCCGGACAGGCGGTGACGCCCTCGGCCCAGCCCGATGCGCCGCTCTCGCCCGTGGCGCCGGACGCGGTGCTGCCGGAAACCCCGCGCGTGACCATCGATACCGAGCGTCTGCAGGGCTCGATCTCGCTGCTCGGCGGCCGGATCGACGATCTGTCGCTGAAGACCTACCGCGAAACGCTCGATCCGGAGTCGGAGGTCGTGCGCCTGCTCTCGCCGGTCGGCCAGCCGAATGCCTATTACGCGCTCTACGGGTGGACCCCCGGCGGCGCGCTGACCTTCGAGGACGTGCCGGGCGCCAACACCACCTGGACGCTGGCCGAAGGCGAGACGCTGGGCGTGGGCAGGCCGGTGACGCTGAGCTGGGACAACGGCAACGGGCTGATCTTCACCCGCCGCATCTCGGTCGATGACCATTACATGTTCAGCGTGACCCAGGGCGTGCGCAACACCACTGGCGCGCCGGTGAACCTCGCCTCCTACGGGATCGTGGCGCGTCACGGCAAACCGTTGAACCTGCAGAATTTCTTCGTGCTGCACGAAGGCGTTGTCGGCCGCGCCGACGGCGAGCTGGCCGAGGTGAAATACGACGACGTGGCCGAGCTGCCGCAGGTTGCCCGCGAAGGCGCCCTGGCCGAGGTGCGCGAGGCCGCGACCGACGGCTGGATCGGCTTCACCGACAAATACTGGATGACGACACTGATCCCGGCGCAGGGCAAGCCCTTCACCAGCGTGACGAAATACGTCCCCGGCGCCGACATCTACCAGACCGAGACGCGCGAGCCGCTGCTGACCGTCGCCCCCGGTGCCGAGGTGGAGACCACGTCACGGCTCTTTGCCGGCGCGAAGGAATGGGTCACGATCCGCGCCTACCAGAACGACGGCGCGATCGAGGGGGCTCCGGCCGATGCCGCGGCGACGCCGATCCCGGGGTTCATCGATTCGATCGACTGGGGCTGGTTCTTCTTCTTCACCAAGCCGATCTTCGCGGTGCTGCACTGGCTCAACGCCCAGCTCGGCAACATGGGTCTGGCGATCATCGCCCTGACGCTGGTGCTCAAGGCGCTGGTCCTGCCGCTTTCCTACAAGTCCTACGTCTCGATGGCGCGGATGAAGGAGTTGCAGCCCGAGATGGAAGCGCTGCGCGAGCGTGCCGGCGACGACAAGCAGCTGATGCAGCGCGAGATGATGCGGCTCTACAAGGAAAAGAAGGTGAACCCGGCTGCGGGCTGCCTGCCGATCCTGATCCAGATCCCGATCTTCTTCTCGCTCTACAAGGTGATCTTCGTCACGATCGAGCTGCGGCACGCCCCGTTCTTCGGCTGGCTGAAGGACCTCTCGGCGCCCGATCCGTCGTCGATCTTCAACTTCTTCGGCCTCGCCCCCTGGGACGCGCCGATGCCCGGCTCCACCCTGGCGCTGATCTTCATCGGCGTGCTGCCGATCCTTCTCGGCATCTCGATGTGGCTGCAGCAGAAGCTGAACCCGGCACCCACCGATCAGGCGCAGGCGATGATCTTCGCCTGGATGCCCTGGGTGTTCATGTTCATGCTGGGCCATTTCGCCTCGGGCCTGGTGCTCTACTGGATCACCAACAACCTGATCACCTTCACCCAGCAGAACCTGATCATGCGCAGCCATGGCGCCAAGCCCGACATCTTCGGCAACATCAAGGCGGGGTTCAAGAAAAAGCCCGCAGTCGCCAAGGCGGCCAATGACGCCAAGCCGCCGGTCAAGAAGACGCCCGGCAAGAAATGATCCGGCTGGCCCATATCTGCCGCCACCCGATCAAGGCACACGGACGCGAGGATCTCGCGTCCGTTCTGCTTTCGGCCGGGGCTTGCCTGCCCTTCGACCGGCATTGGGCTGTGGCGCATGAGGCGGCGAAGCTGGCGCCGGGCTGGAACCCTTGCGCAAATTTCACCCGCGGCGCCAAGGCCCCGGCGCTGATGGCGATCACCGCGGCGCTGGAGGAGGACAGCCTGACCGTCACGCTGCGCCACCCCGACCGGCCCGACCTGCGGTTCCGCCCCGACGATCCGGCGGATCTGCCCGGCTTTCTCGACTGGGTCGCCCCGCTCTGCCCGCCCGACCGCGCCCAGCCGATGCGGATCGTCAGCGCCGGGCGCGGCATGACCGACAGCGAATTTCCGTCGGTCGCCGTGCTGTCGCTGGCCTCGCTGCGCGACCTCTCGGCAAAGATGGGGCAGGATCTGTCGATCCACCGCTGGCGCGGCAATCTCTGGCTCGAGCATCTGCCGGCCTGGGGCGAGTTCAGCCTGATCGGCCGGGAGCTCCGGATCGGCGAGGCCGTGCTGCGGGTGGAGGAGCGGATCACCCGCTGCCGCGCGACGATGGCCGACCCCGAGACCGGACGGATCGACGGTGACACGCTGACCGCGCTGGCGGAAACTTACGGGCACCGCGATTTTGGCGTCTATGCCACGGTGCTGCATGGCGGTCGGATCGCCCTCAATGATACAGTGGAGCTGCGATGACCCCCCTGCCCTTCCCCCTCGCCGAAGACCCGGAAGAGGCCGCGCGCGAAGCGGGCCGGCTGCTGTTCGCGGGGCCGGTCGATTTCGTCAAGGGCGTGGTCGCCATGCCCGGCCTGCCCCCCGCCGACCGGCTGGAGGTCTGCTTTGCCGGCCGCTCCAACGTCGGGAAATCCAGCCTGATCAACGCACTGACCGGTCGCAAGTCGCTCGCCCGTGCCTCGAACACGCCGGGCCGGACGCAGGAGATCAACTATTTCGCGCTCGGCACCGAGCGTTATCTGGTCGACCTTCCCGGCTATGGCTATGCCGAAGCGCCGCTGGCCATCGTCGAGAAATGGCAGCGGCTGCTCAAGAGCTATCTCGCCGGGCGCCAGACCCTGCGCCGCGCCTTCGTGCTGGTTGATACGCGGCACGGGGTGAAGTCGGTCGATCACGAGATCATGCAGCTTCTCGACCGCTCCGCCGTCACCTTCCAGGTGGTGATGACCAAGGCCGACAAGGTGACCCGGCCCGAGCGCGAGGCGATCCTCGATCAGGTGCGCGGCGCGATGGCCAAGCATCCGGCGGCCTATCCGGAGCTGGTGATGACCAGTTCCGAAAAGGGCGACGGGATAGAGACGCTGCGGGCGATCATAGCGACGCTGGAGTAGGGCCAAAATCCTTGGAAGGATTTTGGCAAGAGTTTTTGCAAAACTCTTGCGGCCTCAGACGTGCTGCGCGCCGTTCACCTCGATCTCGGCACCCGAGATATAGCTCGACTGCTGCGAGCAGAGGAACCAGACGACATCGGCCACCTCGGCCGGCTGGCCGAGACGCTGCATCGGCAGCTTCTCCACGATCTTGTCGGTGCCCGGCGACAGGATCGCCGTCTCCACCTCGCCGGGGGCGATCGCATTGACCCGCACCCCGAGCGGACCGAAGTCATGCGCCATTTCGCGGGTCAGCGCCGCCAGCGCCGCCTTCGACGTGGCATAGGCCGCCCCGGCGAAAGGATGCACCCGGCTGCCTGCGATCGAGGTCACGTTGACGATGGAGCCCTTGGCCGCCGCCAGCTCGTCCTGCAGCCCGCGCGCCAGCACGACGCAGGAGAAGAAGTTCACATGGAACACATGGCCCCAGGTGCGCAGGTCGGTCTCAAGCGTGTTCAGCCGCTTGCCCTCCGGCCCCTTGGGCGAGATGCCCGCATTGTTGACCAGTGCATGCAACCTGCCGTCTATCTTGCCCTTGATGGTCTCGATCGCGGCGATGGTCTTGTTCGGGTCGGCCAGATCGATCTGGATGTGATTTTCCTCGCCACCCGGCCAGGGGCAGCGCGGATCGAAGGGTTGGCGCGAGCAGGTCAGCACCCGCCAGCCCTCCGACGAGAAGCGCTTGACCGTCGCATGACCGATTCCCCGACTCGCCCCTGTCAGAACCAGCGTCTTCTGTTCGCCCATGATCACCCCCGTCTTCGCGGCGACCCTACGCCTGCCGCCGGGATTTGCAAGGCAAGGCACCTTGGCAGGGGGGTGCAAAGACGTTACCAAAAGCTCCAACCAAGGATCCCGCCTCATGAAGAAGCAGTTAGCCAACATGCGTGACTCCATCGCCACCGCCCGAACGCTCTCCGAGGCCCTACCCTACCTGCAGCGCTATGCGGGCGCCGTCGTGGTGGTGAAGTTCGGCGGCAATGCGATGGGCGACGACGAGGCGATGGCCGAATTCGCGCGTGACATCGTGCTGATGCGTCAGGTGGGCGTGAACCCGGTGGTGGTGCATGGCGGCGGGCCGATGATCAACGATCTGCTCGGCCGCCTCGGCATCAAGTCGGAATTCGTCCGCGGCAAGCGGGTGACCGACAAGGCCACCGTCGAGGTCGTGGAGATGGTGCTCTCGGGCCTCGTCAACAAGCGCATCGTGCAGGCGATCAACGATCAGGGCGGGCGCGCCGTCGGCATCTCGGGCAAGGATGACGACCTGATGGTCTGCGTTGCCGACGATCCGGAGTTGGGCTTCGTCGGCAAGCCGGTGGAGATGAACGTGCAGGTGCTGCGCGATCTCTACGGCGCGGGCATCATTCCGGTGGTGGCGCCGGTGGCGACCGGGATGGAGGACAACGAGACCTTCAACGTGAACGGCGACACTGCGGCCGGCGCGATTGCCGGGGCGCTGCAGGCCGACCGGCTGATCCTTCTGACCGATGTCGCCGGGGTGAAGGACGAGACCGGCGCGGTGGTGACGCAGCTTTCGCCCGAGCAGGTACGCGACCTGACCGAGCGCGGCGTGATCGCCGGCGGCATGATCCCCAAGACGGAAACCGCGCTGGCGGCGCTGGAAGCGGGCGTGCGCGCGGTGGTCATCCTCGACGGGCGCATCCCCAACGCCTGCCTGCTCGAGCTTTTCACCGACCATGGCGCGGGCTCGCTGATCCGATCGCTGCCGCCCCGGGTGAAGCCGCGCGGCACCGCCTGATGCTGGCGCGGATCGAAGCGCTGGCCGAGGCTCAGGCGCTGTCGATCCTCGGCGGTTTCGCGGCACGCCCTGACGACCCCCTGCCGAAAGGCACCGCAACGGTGCTGCTCCTCGGCCCCCGCGAGCCCGGCTTCTGGGCGCATCTGACGGCGCAACCCGAGTGGCAGGACGGCCGCCCCGACCCGATCGACCGCTGGTCGCGCCGGGTGATCGGGCGGATCGCCTGCGCGCTCGGGGCCAAGGCGATCTTTCCCTTCGGCGGCCCGCCCTATGCGCCCTTCTACCAATGGGCGCTGCGCAGCGGGCGGGCGCATGTCTCGCCGATCCGGCTTCTGGTGCATGACGAGGCCGGGCTCTTCGTCTCCTACCGCGGCGCGCTGGCGCTGCGTGAGGCGTTGCCCCTGCCGCCGCCGCCGCCAGTCCCCTGCGAGGGCTGCGCGCGGCCCTGCCTCACCGCCTGCCCCGCCGGGGCGCTGTCAGTCGAGGGCTACGACCTCGACCGCTGCCACGGCTGGCTCGACACCGCGCTCGGCGCGGATTGTCTCACCCAAGGCTGTGCCGCAAGGCGCGCTTGCCCCCGGTCGCAGGCCTATGCAAGAGTGGCAGACCAATCCGCTTATCACATGGGGCAGTTCCACCGATGACCAAGCGCCTGATCCTGATCCGCCACGCGAAATCGGCCTGGGACGACCCGCTTGTCCCCGACCACGAGCGACCGCTGAACCCGCGCGGCATCGCCGCCGCCAGCGACCTGGGGCAATGGCTGGCCTCGCGCGGCTATGTGCCGGAGGAGGTGCTCTGCTCCGACGCGCTGCGCACGCAGCAAACCTGGGCGGGCATCGCCGCCGCCCTGCCCGGCGCGCCCGCGCCGGTGCTGAAGCCCGCGCTCTATCATGCCGGGCCGGACGTGATGCTGGCGGTGCTGCGCCATGCCACGGCGAAGACCGTCTGCATCCTCGGCCACAATCCCGGCATCGCCGAATTCGCGCATCGGCTGGTGAAGCACGCGCCGCTGAACACCGAGTTCCAGCGCTATCCGACCGGCGCGACGCTGGTCGCCGATTTCGGCGAGCTGGACTGGGCCGAGGTTGGCTACGGCCAGGCCGAGCCGGCCGATTTCATCGTACCGCGCGAACTGGTCGACTGAAATTTTCTGTCCGCAAATATCCTCGGGGGGTGCGGGGGGCAGACAGCCCCCCGCCCTTTCCGCTCGCGCGACGTCCGCCGATCACGCCCCGCCCGGGGCTCCGGTGAAGCTGATCGTCACATCCTCGTCGCGGGCGATAAACTGGCAGGCCAGCCGGTAGGGCGGCGGCAGGTCGCGCACCTCGGCATCCTCGATGTCCTGCGCCGTCAGCTTGCCCAGCTCCTTCAGCTTCAGCTTTTCCTTTTCGGTCAGGGTGATGCCCTTCTTTACCGAGGGCTCGGCATAGGTCACCTCGATCAGGCAGGAGGCGCAGTTGCCGTCCCGGCAGTCGAAGGGGATCGGGATGTGGTTCTCCTCGGCCAGCACCAGAATGGTCTTGGTGTCGCCCGCGACCGCATAGACCGATTTCGGCCCGTGCATGATCGGTGAGGTGAAGGTGACGGTTGCCATGTGCAGATATCCCTTGCTGCCCGCCCGTCCCTCCTCGGGGTCGGGCGGCGGTTGCTTGATCGTCGGCGGCGCACACCTTTCCTCAGGGTAAGGGTCTAGGCTGCGGGCTCAAAGCGCAGGGAGGTCGCAGTTTCCGGCAGGGCGAGGCCCGCAGGGTCAGGAAAACTGCCCGGGAAAACGCCAAAGGCGCCGCATTTTCATGCGACGCCTCCGGGTGCGCGGCAGCGCGGCTCAGTGGCCGAGGATCTGGCTGAGGAACAGCTTGGTCCGCTCGCTCTTGGGGTTGTTGAAGAACTCGCGCGGCTCGTTCTGTTCGACGATCTGGCCCTGATCCATGAAGATCACCCGGTTGGCCACGGCCTGGGCGAAGCCCATCTCATGCGTCACGCAGAGCATGGTCATGCCCTCTTCGGCGAGCTCGATCATGGTGTCGAGCACTTCCTTGATCATCTCAGGGTCGAGCGCCGAGGTCGGCTCGTCGAAGAGCATGATCCGCGGCTTCATGCAGAGCGAGCGGGCGATGGCCACGCGCTGCTGCTGCCCGCCCGAGAGCTGGCCCGGATACTTGTTCGCCTGCTCGGGGATCTTCACCTTGCGCAGATAGTGCATGGCGATCTCCTCGGCCTCCTTCTTCGGGGTCTTGCGGACCCAGATCGGCGCGAGGGTGCAGTTTTCGAGGATGGTGAGATGCGGGAAGAGGTTGAAGTGCTGGAACACCATGCCGACCTCGGAGCGCACCTTGTCGATGTTCTTGAGGTCGGAGGTCAGCTCGGTCCCGTCCACCACGATCTGGCCGGACTGATGTTCCTCCAGCCGGTTGATGCAGCGGATCAGGGTCGACTTGCCCGAGCCGGAAGGGCCGCAGATCACGATGCGCTCGCCCCGGTTCACCGTCATGTTGATGTCGCGCAGTACATGGAAGGTGCCGTACCACTTGTTCATCTGGACGATCTGGATCGCCACCTCGTCGCTGACCTGCATGTGGCTGCGGTCGATGGCCCGTGCGATGGTTTCGGTCATGTCACAGCTCCTCAGCGATGGTCGGTTTTCAGCTTGCGCTCGAGATACATCGAGTAGCGCGACATGCTGAAGTTGAAGATGAAGAAGATGGCGCCGACGAAGATGTAGGGCTCCCAGTAGATGCCCTTCCAGTCCGGAGAGGCGCGCACGGCGTCGGTGATGCCCTTCAACGGATCGAGCAGGCCGACGAAGACCACCAGCGTCGTGTCCTTGAACATGCCGATGAAGGTCGAGACGATGCCCGGGATCGAGATCTTCAGCGCCTGCGGCAGGATGATCAGCCGCTGGGCGCGGAAGTAGTCGAGCCCCAGCGCATCCGCCGCCTCGTACTGGCCGCGCGGCAGGGCGGCGAGACCGCCCCGGATCACCTCGGCGATATAGGCCGCGGCGAACAGCGTGACCATGATGATGACGCGCAGGATGATGTCGAAGGTGGTGCCCGGCGGCAGGAAGTAGTTCAAAAGCAGCGAGGCGGTGAAGAGCAGCGTGATCAAGGGCACGCCGCGGATGAACTCGATGAAGCAGACCGACAGGCTCTTGATCAGGAACATGTCCGATTGCCGGCCGAGCGCCAGCACGATGCCCAGCGGCAGCGACAGGGCGATGCCCGAGACGCCGATGGTGAGGGCAAGGACGAAGCCGCCGAACTTGTCGGAGCGGACCTCTTCCATCCACCACGGCAGGCTGCGCGGCAGGAGCCGAGCCAGATCACCCGAGACAGGGCCGGCGAGGAACAGCCACCAGAGCACCGGCAGCAGGATCGCCGCAACGAGGCCGGCGAGCGGGCTGATCCGCTGGCCGAAGTGGAAGGCAGCCCAGCCGATGACGAGGCCGAGCAGCGCCACCACCGGCACGAAGACCGATCCGCCCCAGAGCAGCCAGAAGGCGAGGCCGGGATAGATCGCGCTGAACCACAGGAGCTGCCGCGGCGCCTTGGAGAAGAGCACCGGGGCAAGCGCCACGAAGAGCAGCAGCAGCGCCGCCACCGGCCGCCAGTAGAGGTGGTTCGGGTAGAAGCCGAACAGGAACTGCGGCCAGCGCTCGCGGATCACCGCCCAGCAGGCGCCGCTTTCGCGACCGGCGTCGGCAATGATCTGGCGGCACTCGGCGATGCTTCCGGCGTTCCAGACCGAGGCGAGCAGCCAGGGCAGCATGCCCTGCACCACCCAGTAGATCGCACCGATGCCGAGCAGGGTCAGGATCACGTTGAGCGGTCCCGACAGCAGGTTCTCGCGAAGCCAGCGCACCGCGCCGGCCTCGGTGGTGGGCGGGTTGGCCTGCGGCAGCATGGTGTCGCGGACGAAGGGAACGGTCTGTGCGTGGGTATCGCTCATCTCACCGCTCCTTCAGTTTGACGGAGGAGTTGTAGACATTCATCAGCCCCGAGATGATCAGGCTGATCGTCAGATAGATCAGCATCATCAACAGCACGCATTCCAACTCGCGTCCGGTCTGGTTCAGCGTGATGCCGCCCAGCGTGCCGCGCAGGTCGAGATAGCCGACCGCGATGGCGAGCGAGGAGTTCTTGGTGAGGTTGAGGTATTGCGAGATCAACGGCGGGATGATGACCCGCAGCGCCTGCGGCAGGATCACCAGGTTCATGGTGCGCGCCGGACGCAGGCCGAGAGCGAAGGAGGCTTCGGTCTGGCCCTTGGAGATGGCAAGCACGCCGGCCCGGACGATCTCGGCGATGAAGGCGCCGGTGTAGAGCGAGAGCGCGAGCCAGAGCGCCATGAAGGAGTTCGACACGTTCAGCCCGCCGGTGAAGTTGAAGCCCTTCAGCTCGGGGAACTCGAAGTGGAAACCCATCGCCAGCAGCGCCGCGACCGGGATGCCGACCAGCAGCAGCAGCGACTGCCACCAGGTCGTCGGGCGGTCGCCGGTGGCTTCCTGGATGCGGGTGGCGCGGCGCAGCGCCATCCGGTTCAGCAGGAAGCCGACGACGATCGCCGCAACCAGCAGCAGGAAGTCGATGCTGACGTAGAACAGCCCGATGTTCAGCCAGCCAAGATCGCGGCCGAAGACCGGGTTCGGAATGGCGGTGTAGCGGTTTGTCACCGCCACCGCGTCGAGGAACATCGAGGAGGCGGCCTCGCCCGTCTCGGCATTGACGCGGAAGGCGTTGGGTGCCGGGGCGGCCTCGGTGAAGACGGCGTAGATCAGCAGGATCCACAAGAGCAGCGGGATGTTGCGGAAGATCTCGACGTAGACCGTCATCAGCCGGGCGATGAGCCAGTTCTTCGACAGCCGCAGGACGCCGACCAGAACCCCGATGACCGTCGCCGCGATGCAGCCGAGGAAGGCCACCAAAAGCGTGTTCAGAAGCCCGATCAGCAGCGCCCGGCCGTGGGTGCTGTCGTTGGTGTATTCGACCAGCCGCTGGCTGATGTCATACCCGGCGCGCGCCCCGAGGAAGCTGAAGTTGAAATCCTTGCCGAGCGCCTGAAGGTTGCGGATCGTGTTGTCGACCAGCCATGCCGCGCCTGCCATCACGAGGAGGAAGACGACGATCTGGATCGTCAGCGATCGGTAGCGCGTATCGTAAAGCAACATGCTGAGCCGAAAGCTGGGCTTCGGCACGTCCGCGACGTTTGCCATGCGGTATCCCCATCATACGGACCTGCCGGACCGGCTTCATGCCGGTGGTTATGGCGTCGTTGCGCCCCGAGCGTCCGAATTGTTACCCTGCGTCGTCGATGCCCTGCGGCATCGTCTTGTGGTCGATGCCCCGGGGGCATCGTGCGAGGGGGCGCGGCTTGCGGCGCGCCCCCTGCATGGTCGGATTACCGGAACGGCGGAGCGTAGAGCAGGCCGCCCTGGGTCCACTGAGCGTTCAGGCCACGGGCGAGGCCGATCGGGGTGGCTTCACCGATGGTGGCGGCGAAGATTTCGCCGTAGTTGCCGGCGACGCCGATGGCGCGCTTGGCCCAGTCCTTGTCGAGCCCGGTCATCACGCCGAGATCACCTTCGGCCCCGAGCAGGCGCTTCACTTCCGGGTTCGGAGAGTTGGCGGCAAGCTCTTCCATGTTGGCCGAGGTCACGCCGTATTCTTCGGCGGCGATCAGCGCGTTCAGCGTCCAGCGGACGATATCGGCCCACTGGTTGTCGCCATGGCGCACGGCCGGCCCGAGCGGCTCTTTGGAGATGATCTCGGGCAGGATGATGTGGTTTTCCGGGTCGGCGAAGGACGCACGGGTCGAGGCGAGGCCCGAGGCGTCGGTGGTGTATGCGTCGCAGGCGCCGGCGGCATACTGCTGCTCACCCTCGGCGTTGGTCTCGATCGCGACCGGGGTGTAGGACAGGTTGTTGGTCTTGAACCAGTCGGCGAGGTTGAGCTCGGTCGTGGTGCCGGTCTGGATGCAGATCGTCGCCCCTTCCAGCTCCTTGGCCGAGGTCACGCCCAGATCCTTGCGGACCATGAAGCCCTGACCGTCGTAGTAGTTCACGCCGACGAAATCGAGCTTGAGGTCGGTGTCGCGCGAGAAGGTCCAGGTGGAGTTGCGCGCGAGCATGTCGACTTCGCCCGAAGCGAGGGCGGTGAAGCGGGTCTGGCCGGTGGTCGGCACGAACTTGACCTTGGTCGCATCGCCCAGCACGGCGGCGGCGACGGCGCGGCAGACCGCCACGTCAAAGCCCGACCAGACGCCGTTCGCGTCGGGCAGCGAGAAGCCGGTCAGACCGGTGGAGACACCACAGTTCAGCTCGCCACGCGCCTTGACGTCGTCGAGCGTCGCGGCCGAGACCATGCCGGCAGCGAGGCCCGCCAGCGTCAGCGTGCCAAGAAAAGCGGATTTTTTCATGCGTACCTCTTCCTGATTGCCGCCCGATTTCAGGCGGATTCTTTTTGTGTCCCCAGAAGGGTGGAGACGCCACTTGTGGAGGAAACCATCCCCTCAGTGGAAGCCAGTCTCCTCCGAAGCGGTTTGAAACGTCAAGACAAACGACAAAGCTGCCGATTTTTTGAGCGTTATCATCCCTTTGCGCACGGATCGGGCATTGGCTTGCTCCACCCCCGTGGATTTCCGCCAGGATTGTTACCGGCACAATCCGAAGAATCGGGCTGCATGGGCAAAAGCGTCGTGCCGCGCGGCCTCGGATTCGGCGGCGGACTCGTCCTCGCCCCACTGCTCGATCTGCCATGCTTCGTCGAGCCGCGACAGGCTCCAGGCGGTCTCGGGATCGAGCCGCCCGTCGATCAGCGCCAGTGCCAGGACCAGCGAGCCGGAGATGGCGACGAGGTCGTGGAAGGCCGCAAGTTCGAAGAAGGTCAGGGCATGGACGCGGGCGGAGAGCCGGGCGAGGCTCGGCTCGGGCTGGGGGATGAACATGACGCCTGCGGTCGCCTGCAGCGGGGCACCCTGCGTCTCGGCCAGCCAGTCGAGCAGCGGGTCCCAAGCCGCCGCCTGCCGCGCCACCAGCTCGCGCGGGGCCTCGGCGCGGTAGCAGAGCAGGTCGGTGCCGCCATAGGAGGCCAGCATCTCGGCCACTTCGGCGAATTGCGGCGCCACCTTGTCCAACGCCGAATTGGCCATGCGGGTGGTCGGCATCGAATCCGGGTTCACCACGCCAGTCTGCGCGTCCCATTCGGCGGCGATGGCAAGGGCCAGCGCATCGGTCGGCACGACCAGCGGCGTCTTGGCCGGGGTCTTCACCGCACGCCCGTCAAGCAGCACGGTGAAGCCGCCGTCACAGGGGGTGACCGTCGCCTGTTTCCAGAAACGCTTCGCAGCCCAGGCAGCCATCAGAGATCCCTGAAGGGGTTTTCGGGCACGTCGCCCTCTTTCCAGTCGAACTGCGCCCAGGTCTTGGCCATGTGCGGCGGCAGCGGGGCAGTGAAGGTGGTGATCGCCTTGGTGATCGGATGCTCCACCGTCAGGCTGCGGGCGTGCAGGTGCAGCTTGCGGCTCAGTTCTCCGCCCAGGGTCGCGCCCCAGCCGTCGCCGAGGTTCTCCTGACCCGACCCGCCGTACTTGCCGTCACCGATGATCGGATGCCCCAGCTCGGCCATATGGGCGCGCAGCTGGTGGGTGCGCCCTGTGATCGGCGAGAGCGCCATCCAGGACAGCCGGCTGCCGAGGAACCAGAGAGTGAAGAAATCGGTCTGGGCGCGCTTGGCATCGGGGTAGTCGGCCATCTTGGCGGGATGGACGCAGAGCATCTTCTCGCCCTCGCCGCCGCGTCCGTGGCCCGGCGCCTTCATCAGCCCGTATTTGATCGAGCCCTGCCGCGGGTTCGGCACCCCGGCGACGGCGGCCCAGTAGATCTTGCGGGTGTTGCGGTGGCGCAGCGCCTCGGACAGCGCGCGGGCCACACGGTCGGTGCGGGCCAGCATCAGTACACCCGAGGTGTCCTTGTCGAGCCGGTGCACCAGCTTCGGTTTTTCCTTGTAGCCGAACTTCAGCGCCTCGGCCAAACCGTCGACATGCCGGTCGCCCTGCCCCGAACCGCCCTGCGAGGGCAGGCCGGCGGGCTTGTTCAGCACGATCATGTGCTCGTCGCGGAAGATCACGCAGTCCTGGATCATCTGCTCGTCGGATTTCGACACGCGGGATTCGCGCGGACGCGGCGCTTCGGCGTCGGGCAGCGGCGGCACGCGGATCTCCATCCCCGGCGCCACGCGGTCCGAGGCCTTGGCGCGCGCGCCATCGACCCGGATCTGGCCGGTGCGGCACATCTTCTCGACGGCGCCCTGGGTCACATGCGCGAAGCGGCGCTTGAACCAGCGGTCGAGGCGCTGTTCGCCCTCTTCCGCGGAAACGGTCAGCAGTTGCACGCTCATAGCATCCCCCGTGTGACGGCCATGCCCGCGACCAAGGCGGCGAGCGACAGCACGACCGAACCGATCACATAGCCCCCGGCCAGAAGCGTCTGGCCGCGCTCGTAGAGCGTCACCGCATCCAGAGAGAAGGCCGAGAAGGTGGTGAAGCCGCCCAGAAGCCCGGTCATCAGGAAGGGGGCAAAGCGCGTGCCGCCCTTTTCCGCCAGCACCACCACGAGCACGCCCATCAGGAACGAGCCGAGAATGTTGACGAAGACGGTGGCCACCGGAAAACCCGGCCCGAAGGCGCGGGTGGCGCCGACACTGGCCAGACAGCGCAGCGAGGCGCCGATGGCACCGCCGAGCGCCACTTGGGGGAGGATCGTGATCATCGCGCTTCTCTGTGGCCTCGCCCCCCGAATGTCAACCAGTGCAGGCTCAGCCGCCCTGCCGCTTGATCCTGAGCTTGGCGAAATACTCCGACCGCTTCTTCAACTCGCGCTCGAAGCCCCGCTCCTCGGGAAGATACCAGACCGGGCGCTTCATCGTCTCGGGGAAGTAGTCCTGCCCCGAGAACCCGTCCTCGGCATCGTGGTCATACTGATAGCCCGAGCCGTAGCCGATCTCCTTCATCATCTTGGTCGGCGCGTTCAGGATGTGCTTCGGCGGCGGCTCCGACCCGGTGGTCCTAGCCGAGGCGCGGGCCTGCTTGTAGGCGGTGTAGACCGCGTTCGATTTCGGCGCGAGCGCGAGGTAGACCAGCGCCTGCGCCAGAGCCAACTCACCCTCGGGCGAGCCGAGCCGTTCGTAGGTGTTCCAGCTTTCGAGGCAGATGCCCTGCGCCTGCGGATCCGCCAGCCCGATATCCTCCACCGCCATCCGGGTGATGCGGCGGGCGAGGAAGCGCGGGTCCTCGCCGCCTTCCAGCATCCGGGCGAACCAGTAGAGCGCCGCGTCGGGGTCTGAGCCGCGCACCGACTTGTGCAGGGCGGAGATGAGGTTGTAATGCTCCTCGCCCGACTTGTCGTATTTCGCGGCGCGCCGCATCAGCCGCTTGGCGAGCTGGTCGCGGTCCATTGCGGCGTCGATCTTCCAGGCCATGACCTGCTCGATCAGGTTCAGCAGCGCGCGACCGTCGCCATCGGCCATCTCCAGCAGCGCCTCGCGCGCCTCGCCCTTCAGCGGCAGCGCGCGGTGCAGCTCCTGCTCGGCCCGCTGGGCCAGCAGCTCCAGATCGGTCAGCGTCAGCCGCTCCAGCACGATGACCTGCGCCCGCGACATCAGCGCGGCGTTCAGCTCGAAGCTGGGGTTCTCGGTGGTGGCCCCGACCAGAAGGATGGTCCCATCCTCCATGTAGGGCAGGAAGCCGTCCTGCTGCGCCTTGTTGAAGCGGTGGATCTCGTCGACGAAGAGCAGCGTGCCCTGCCCGTTGCCGCGGCGCAGCTTGGCGGATTCGAACACCTTGCGCAGGTCGGGCACCCCGGTGAAGATCGCCGAGATCTGCACGAAGGCCAGATCGGTCTCCTTGGCCAGCAGCCGGGCGATGGTGGTCTTACCCACCCCCGGCGGCCCCCAGAGGATCAGCGACGAGAGGCTGTGCGCCGTCAGCATCGCCCCCAGCGGCCCCTCGCGCGACAGCACCTTCTCCTGCCCGATCACCTCGTCGAGCGACTTCGGCCGCAGCCGGTCGGCCAGCGGGCGGGGCGCTTCGGGAGGCGCAGCATGGGGCGTGTCGAAGAGATCGGACATGATGGGAGCCTATGCCGCCGGAGCTGCCGTGGGAAGGGATCAGAGCCGGAAGCGCAGGCGCAGCGGCTGGCCCTGCCGCTGCACGTCGATGGCCCAGCGGCGGACGCGCTCGCGGGCGGCACGCTCCACATCCGCGGTGCGCTCTATGGGAGCCCCGTTGATCGCCAGCAGGATGTCGCCCGGGGCAAGCCCGGCCCGGGCCGCCAACCCCTCAGAGGCGGTCACCACGACGCCCTCGCCGACGAAGGGCAGATCCAGCTCGGCGATAACGGCCGGGTTGATCCGCGCGACGGAGAGGCCGGAGAGCACCGTGTCGTCGCCCAGCGTCCGCGCCTCGCGATCCGGGGTGTCGGGCGGGGCGATCAGGGCAAGCTCCGCCTCGCGCTCCTCGCCGTCGCGCAGGTAAATCACCGGAAGCGTCTCACCGATGCCCATGGAGGACATGCGGAAGATCACCTCCTGCGGGCTGTCGGTGCGCAGGCCGTCCAGTGTCAGCACCACGTCACCGGGCAGAAGCCCCGCCTCGCGGAACGGGCTGGCGGGATGCAGGTCGGTCAGCACCACGCCCTCGGGACGCGGCAGGCCCATGGCCTCTGCCAGCGCGGCATCGACGGCCTGCCCGGTCACCCCCGCCCAAGGCCGCTGGAAGCTGGTCTCGCCCGCCTTGGCCTGGGTGATGAAGCTCTGCACCAGATTGGCCGGGATGGCGAAGCCGATGCCGTTGGAGCCGCCGGACTGGGTCAGGATCGCCGTGTTGATGCCGACGAGCCGCCCCGCCACATCGATCAGCGCCCCGCCGGAGTTGCCCGGGTTGATCGCCGCATCGGTCTGGATGAAATAACCGCGCCCGCCATCCACCGACAAGCCGGAGCGCGCCAGCCCCGAGACGATGCCGGAGGAAACCGTCTGGCCAACACCGAAGGGGTTGCCGATCGCCAGCACCAGCTCGCCCACCTCCACCCCGTCGGAATCGCGCAGGGGCAGCGCGGGCAGTTCGCTCGCATCCTCCAGCTTCAGGATCGCCAGATCGCTTTCCTGATCCGACAGCAGCACCTCGGCCCGATACTCGCGCCGGTCGTTCAGCACCACCTTGATCTCGGTCGCCTGCCCGACAACGTGGTAGTTCGACACCACGATGCCATCGGCAGAGACGATCACACCGGAGCCGAGCGAATTCTGCAGCCGGGGTTGGCGCGCGCCGAAGTCGCGGAAGAACTGGTCGAAGAAGGGATCGGCGGCAAAGGGGCTGACGCGCTGCTGCACCACACGGCTGGCGTAGATGTTCACCACCGCAGGCGCCGCCTTGCGCACCACCGGCGCGAAGCCGAGGCTGATCTCGGCTTGGGAGGTCGGCACCGCAGTTTCGGCCTGCAGGCTGAGGGGGAGAACCGCGAGACAGAAGGCAGTGACGATCGGGACAAGGCGCATCGGCAGACTCCAGGCGACGACGCGGCATATGTAATCAGCCAGGGCGCCGCCGCAACCCACGCTTGCGTGTCAGAGCAGGCGGAAATCCTTGGCGCGCTGGATCGCCTCGGCCGTGGTGCGGGCGCCGAGTTTAACGCGCGCGCCGGAAATGCGGGCTTTTAAGGCGCTTTCGGAAATGCCGAGCCTTTCAGCCGCCGCGGTATGGCGGTCGCCATTGGCAATGCAGCGCAGCGCATCGACCTGAGCCTCGGTCAGATCGCCGGCGGGGGCGGTCAACTCATGCAGACGGCAGGCAATGGCGAAAAGCTTCTCGGCTTCTTCATCGCTGAACTCGCGGTCGTTGCGGGCAAAGCTCGCCAGACTGCGCGACCGGGCCGGGCCATAGGAGCAGGTGATGCCGAAGCCGAGCCCGAATTCCCGCGCCTCGGCCAGCACCCCCACCGGATCGACGAGCTGCGGATCGCTCCACCGGATCCAGCCAGTATGGGCGAAGGCCCAGATCGTCGTGGGATCGAGGAGGACAAAGCCGCGCTCCGTATACCGTTCGACCCAGTCGTTGTCGTAGGCCTGCCGTACCATCAACGGGGTGGTGAAGCGGATATGCAGCCCCAGATGATAGCCCGCAGGCGCAAGATAGACGAGCTGGGACAGCTCGAAGTCGAGGATCGATTTTACTGACATAGGTATTCTCGACAACTCTGCTTGTCGGCCTGTCGTCGGCCATTTCACAATTAGCGCAACGCATAATGCGGATCATTCACGGCGAGTAATGGTGAATTGCAAAAACAAATCAATAGCTAATGCTTGTCCGCCCAGACTGTCCGCAAAATGGAAACATGCGAAACAAGCCAATTAAATAAAAAAAGCCCGCCAAAATAGCGGGCCTTTTCCGATCTGGATTTTTACCGCGTCTCAAACGTCGACGAATTCTTCCGAATTGGTGCGGGCCTTGTCGGCAGCGCCTTTCGCAGCCGGATCGCGATCCACGAATTCGATGATCGCCATCGGCGCCATGTCACCATAGCGGAAACCGGCTTTCAGAACACGGACATAACCACCCTGACGGTTGGCGTAGCGCGGGCCGAGGATGGCGAACAGACGCTCGACATACTGGTCCTGCTTCAGCTGCGAGGCGGCCTGACGGCGGGCGTGCAGGTCGCCGCGCTTGGCAAGCGTGATCAGCTTCTCGATGATCGGACGCAGTTCCTTGGCCTTCGGCAGGGTCGTCTTGATCTGCTCGTGCTCGATCAGCGAGCCGGCCATGTTGGCGAACAGCGCCTTGCGGTGTTCGTGGGTGCGGTTCAGGCGGCGGTATCCGCGGGCGTGACGCATGGGTCTTCTCCTTCAGTTTTGCTTTGTCCGGCTCGCCCTCGCATGGGCGGCTCACCTTGGGGCATCATGCCCGGAGTTCCCCCGTCCAGCGGGGCATTTGCGTAGGGTGGGGTTTCACCCCACCCTGCTTTCTCAGAACTGGTCTTCGAAACGCTTGGCCAGATCCTCGATGTTTTCCGGCGGCCAGTCCTCGACGTCCATCCCGAGATGCAGGCCCATGCCCGAGAGCACTTCCTTGATCTCGTTCAGCGACTTGCGGCCGAAGTTCGGGGTGCGCAGCATCTCGGCTTCGGTCTTCTGGATCAGATCGCCGATGTAGACGATGTTGTCGTTCTTCAGGCAGTTGGCCGAACGCACCGAAAGCTCGAGCTCGTCGACCTTCTTCAGCAGCAGCGGGTTGAACTCCAGCCCGTCTTCCACGTCGTGGCGCATCGCCGATTCCGGCTCGTCGAAGTTCACGAAGATCGACAGCTGGTCCTGCAGGATCCGCGCAGCATAGGCCACGGCGTCATCCGGGGTCAGGCCGCCGTCGGTCTCGACCTTCATGGTCAGCTTGTCGTAGTCAAGCACCTGACCTTCGCGCGTCGGCTGCACTTCGTAGCTGACCTTCTTGACCGGCGAGTAGATCGCATCGATCGGGATCAGACCGATCGGCGCATCTTCGGGGCGGTTCTTGTCTGCGGCAACGTAGCCCTTGCCGGTGCTGACGGTCAGCTCCATGAAGACGTCGGCGCCGTCGTCGAGGTGGCAGATCACGTGATCCTTGTTCAGGATCTCGATGCCGTTGGTCTCGGAGATGTCACCGGCGGTGACGACGCCCGGGCCCTTGGCGGAGATCGACAGGCGCTTCGGCCCCTCGACTTCCATCTTGATCGCGACGCCCTTGAGGTTCAGCACGATGTCGGTCACGTCCTCGCGGACGCCGGCAACGCTGGAGAACTCGTGCAGGACGTTGTCGATCTGCACGGAGGTGATGGCCGCACCCTGCAGCGAGGACATCAGCACGCGACGCAGCGCGTTGCCCAGCGTCAGGCCGAAGCCGCGCTCCAGCGGTTCCGCGATGACGGTGGCGATGCGCGCCGGATCCGCACCCGGCTTCACCACCAGCTGCGTCGGCTTAATCAGTTCGGCCCAATTCTTGTGGATCATGCGTGTAACCTCCATACCTGTCTCCTGCCCATGTCCTTAAGCAGGTGACGCCCGAGGATCAGAAATGACGTAATCGGGCCGCGCCCGAGGCACGGCCCGACCCTATTGAATTTACCTCAGACGCGGCGGCGCTTCGGCGGACGGCAGCCGTTGTGCGCCATCGGGGTCACATCACGGATCGAGGTGATGTTGAGACCTACCGCAGCCAGCGCGCGGAGCGCCGATTCGCGGCCCGAACCCGGACCCTGCACTTCTACCTCGATGGTCTTCATGCCGTGTTCCTGAGCCTTGCGGGCCGCATCCTCGGCCGCCATCTGGGCGGCGTAGGGCGTGGATTTCCGCGAGCCCTTGAAGCCCATGGTGCCGGCGGACGACCAGGAGATCGCGTTGCCCTGCACGTCGGAGATCAGGATCTTGGTGTTGTTGAAGGAGGAGTTCACATGAGCAACGCCGGCGGCGATGTTCTTGCGCTCTTTACGCTTCATACGGGTTTTATCACGTGCCATATCTCAGCGCCCCTTATTTCTTCTTGCCAGCGATAGCTTTCGCCGGGCCCTTGCGCGTGCGCGCGTTGGTATGGGTACGCTGACCGCGGACCGGCAGGTTGCGACGGTGGCGCAGGCCACGGTAGCAGCCGAGGTCCATCAGGCGCTTCACGTTCATCGAGGTTTCGCGACGCAGGTCGCCTTCCACGGTGAAGTTGGCGTCGATGTGCTCGCGGATCGCCAGCACTTCGGCGTCGGAGAGTTCGTTCACGCGACGGGCGCGGTCGATGCCCACGGCCTCACAGATCTGCTCCGCGATGTGCGGACCGATGCCGGTGATGTAGGTCAGGGCGATGGGAACCCGCTTGGAAGTCGGGATGTTGACGCCAGCAATACGTGCCAAACGTGTTTTCCTTTTGGTTGCGGCCCCGTAGTGCCAGGACCTTTTTTCACAACTCCGGCGCAGGCTCTGCCTTGCCGGTCAGTCGTCTGATTGCGGAAACCCCGCAGCCGCGACGATTCCCTTGCGGGACGCCGTGACTTATGGGGTTTTCACCTGTGCGTCAAGGCCGCAGGCGGCTTATTTGCCGCTGTCAAGCACTTTGGCGACTTCTGCCGAAACCGTCTCCATGTCGGCCAGCCCGTCGACAGACGAGAGCTGCCCCTTGGCGTAGTAGTAGCCGATCAGCGGAGAGGTCTTCTTGTAGTATTCCATGAGCCGCTTCGACAGCGCCTCTTCGGTATCGTCGGCCCGGCGGCGCAGGTCGGTCGAGCCGCAGGCGTCGCAGACGCCGGGGGTCGAGGTCGGGCGGGTCTGGTCGTGGTAAACCGCGCCGCAGTTACCGCAGGTGTAGCGCCCGGTGATGCGCGCGACCAGCGCCGCGTCATCCACCTGCATCTCGATCACGCCGTCGAGCTGCTGGCCGACCTGTGCCAGCAGATCGGACAGGGCATCGGCCTGCGGCAGGGTCCGCGGAAAGCCGTCGAAGATGAAGCCGCCCGCCGACGGGGTGGAAAGCTTCTCGCGGATCAGGCCGATGACGATCTCGTCGGTCACCAGCTCGCCCCGGTCCATCACCTCGGCGGCCTTGCGGCCCATCTCCGAGCCGCTGGTCTTGGCCTCGCGCAGCATGTCGCCGGTCGACAGCTGCACCATGCCGCGTTCATCCACGAGCCGCTTGGCCTGCGTGCCTTTGCCGGCGCCGGGCGGCCCCAGAAGAATGACGTTTACCATACAAGATCCCTCAGCGGCGGGTCGGAGCCTTGGCCCCTGTCCGCTTCCTTCCCCGGAGCTGCGATTTTTCGATCAGCCCTTCATACTGGTGCGCCAGAAGATGCGACTGCACCTGATTGATCGTGTCCATCGTCACCGAGACCACGATCAGCACCGACGTCCCGCCGAAGTAGAACGGGATGCCCAGCTGGCCGCGCAGGATCTCGGGCAGAAGGCAGACCGCTGCGAGATAGGCCGAGCCGAGCACGAGGATGCGGTTCACCACATACTCGAGATATTCCTCGGTCTTCTTGCCCGGACGGATCCCCGGCACGAAGCCGTTCTGGTTCTTCAGGTTCTCGGCCACGTCATCCACCTTGAACGAAACGTTCGCGGTGTAGAAATAGGCGAAGAACACGATCATCGCGGTGAAGAACAGCAGGTAAAGAGGCTGGCCCGGCCCGAAATAGGCGAGGATGGTCGACATCACCGGCCCGGTCTGTGCGCCGGAGAAGGTCGAGATCGTTACCGGCAGCAGAAGCAGAGACGAAGCGAAGATCGCCGGGATGACGCCTGCCGGGTTCACCTTGATCGGCAGGTGGCTGGAGCCGCCGTCATAGACCTTCATGCCCACCTGACGGCGGGGATACTGGATGTGGATCTTGCGCAGCGCGCGTTCCATGAAAACGACGAAGGCAATCACCCCCACCACCATCAGCAACACGCCGACGATTACCGCAGGGCTGATCGCGCCCGACCGGCCCTGGCTGAAGAACTGCGCCAGATGCGCCGGAACCTCGGCGAGGATGCCGACGAAGATGATGAGCGAGATGCCGTTGCCGATGCCGCGGGCAGTGATCTGTTCGCCCAGCCACATCAGGAACATCGTGCCGCCGACCAGCGTCACCAGACAGGCGAGGCGGAAGAACAGGCCCGGATCGGTGGCGAGATCGCCCGCCTCGAGACTGACGGCGATGCCCCAGGCCTGGAAGGTGGCCAGCAGGACCGTGCCGTAGCGGGTGTACTGGTTGATCTTCTTGCGGCCCTGCTCGCCCTCTTTCTTCAGCTGCTCGAGCTTCGGCACCATGGAAGACATGAGCTGCACGATGATCGAGGCCGAGATATAGGGCATAATTCCGAGCGCGAAGATCCCCATGCGGCTGATCGCGCCGCCGGTGAACATGTTCAGGATGCCGCCGATCCCTGCCCCCGCATCGTCCATGAACTGCCGCAGGGCAGAGCCGTCGATGCCCGGAACCGGGATATAGGTGCCGAGGCGGTAGACCATCAGCAGGCCGATGGTGAAGAAGATTCGCTGGCGAAGGTCGGTCGCCTTGCCCAAGGCGCCCCAGCTCAGGTTCGCCGCCATTTGCTCTGCAGCAGATGCCATGCCCAGACTCTTTCCGAGACCAAGTCTCTTTCACGACAGCGCCGCCGATCCGTTCTCCGGTTCGGCGGCGCGGGAAAACTTGTCAGGTGATGTAAGCGCGATGCAACGCGCTCACAACCTTATTCTGCGCTGGCCGCCTCTTCCTTCGGAGCGCGGACCGTGATCGACCCGCCCGCCTTCTCGATCGCCTCGATTGCCGGAGCCGAAGCGCCCGACACGTTGAGGGTCAGCGCCGAGGTGATCTCGCCCTTGGCGAGGATGCGGATACCGTCACGCTTGTGGCCGGTGACGCCCACGGCAACCAGCATCGCCTCGTCGATCGGCTGGCTCGCATCGAGCTTGCCGGCGTCGACGAACTTCTGGATCAGGCCGAGGTTGATCACGGCATAGTCGCGGCGGTTCGGCTTGGTGAAGCCGCGCTTCGGCAGACGCCGGTAGAGCGGCATCTGGCCGCCTTCGTAGCCGCCGATGGCGACGCCCGAACGGGACTTCTGACCCTTGATACCGCGGCCGGCAGTCTTGCCCTTGCCCGAACCCGGACCACGCGCAACACGCTTCTTCTTGCGGGTTGCGCCTTCGTTGTCGTGAAGTTCATGAAGTTTCATGTCGCATTCTCCTGGCCGGAACTGCCCCACCTGCGACGGACAGGGCAAACACGGCATTTCTTGTTGATTCTCGTGGCGCGACCGGCTCGCCGGAGCTCTCCACCCGCGCCTGATAATAGGAAAGGACGCGCAGATCAAGCCCGCGCGCCCTCATGTCCGAGGGCGCGCCGAGGCGCGCCCTGCGTGGCTCAGCCGCGCTCTTCGATGATCTTCACAAGATGCGAGATCTTGTTGACCATGCCGCGGACGGAAGGCGTGTCTTCCAGCTCGCGGGTGCGGTTCATCTTGTTCAGGCCGAGACCCTTGAGGGTCGCGGTCTGGATCGCGGGACGGCGGGCGGCCGAGGCCACCTGCTTCACGACGATGGTTTTCTTGTCGGCCATGATTATGCCTCCACCACTTCGGCTTCGGGCTTCCGCAGGATCTCGGCAACCTTCTTGCCGCGACGCTGGGCAACCTGACGCGGGCTCGATTCCTGCTTCAGACCGTCCATCGTGGCGCGGATCATGTTGTAGGGGTTCTGCGAGCCCATCGACTTGGCGACGACGTCCTGGATGCCGAGCATCTCGAACACTGCGCGCATCGGACCACCTGCGATGATGCCGGTACCCGCAACGGCGGTCCGCATGACCACCTTGCCGGCGCCATGACGGCCTTCCATGTCGTGGTGCAGCGTCCGGCCGTCGCGCAGGGCGACGCGGATCATCTGCCGCTTGGCCTGCTCGGTCGCCTTGCGGATCGCCTCGGGCACTTCTTTCGCCTTGCCCTTGCCGAAGCCGACGCGGCCGCGCTGGTCGCCGACCACCACGAGAGCAGCAAAGCCGAAGCGCTTGCCGCCTTTCACGGTTTTCGACACGCGGTTGATCGCCACGAGACGATCGGCGAATTCCGGGGTTTCCTCGCGCGGCGCACGGTCGCTGCGATCCCGGCGGTTCTCTCTCTCTGCCATCATCGTCTCCTTAGAACTTCAGGCCGCCTTCACGGGCTGCCTCGGCCAAAGCCTTGATCTTGCCGTGAAAGAGGAAACCACCGCGGTCGAAGTAGCACTCTTCGATCCCGGCCTGCTTCGCGCGCTCGGCAATTGCCTTGCCGACCGCCGCCGAAGCCTCGACGTTGTTCTTGCCGACGAAGCCCAGATCCTTTTCGAGGGTCGAGGCCGCAGCAAGCGTCACGCCATTGAGGTCGTCGATCAGTTGCACGCTGATGTTCTTGTTCGAGCGATGCACCGACAGGCGCGCGCGCCCGTTTGCCATCGCCTTGATTTTGTTCCGAACGCGCAGGCGGCGCTTGAGGAACAGATCTCTTTTCGTGTTCGCCATTGTTGCGCCCCTTACTTCTTCTTGCCTTCCTTGCGGAAGATGAACTCGCCTTTGTAGCGGATGCCTTTGCCCTTGTAGGGCTCAGGCTTGCGCCACTCGCGGATGTTCGCTGCAACCTGACCAACGAGCTGCTGGTCGATGCCTTCCACAACGATTTCGGTCTGCTTCGGAGTCGTGACGGTCACGCCTGCCGGAACGTCGAAGTTCACATCGTGGCTGTAGCCCAGCGAGAGCTTCAGCACATTGCCGGCCATCGCGGCGCGGTAACCCACGCCCTGGATTTCCAGCTCTTTCTTGAAGCCGGTGGTCACGCCGGTCACCAGGTTTTCCACCTGCGACCGGACCATACCCCACTGCTGGCGCGCCCGCTTGGACGTGCCGCGCGGCG
The DNA here is from genome assembly GCF_057657095.1 of Cereibacter sp. Soil_C_27. Lineage (NCBI taxonomy): Bacteria > Pseudomonadati > Pseudomonadota > Alphaproteobacteria > Rhodobacterales > Paracoccaceae > Cereibacter > Cereibacter sp. Soil_C_27. The sequence goes on from NZ_JBDGJD010000006.1 coordinate 225,131, forward strand.
TGACCTTCACCGAGTTCTCTTCCATGGCCAGCGTCACGTCGTCGGTCGCGCGGAAGGAACGGGTGCCTTTCGGCCCCTTCACTTCGACGGACTGACCCGAGATCGAGGCCGACACGCCCTTGGGCAGCGGAACGGGCTTCTTGCCGATACGAGACATTATACCCTCCTCAGAACACGGTGCAGAGCACTTCGCCGCCAACGTTGGCGGAGCGTGCTGCGGCATCGGACATGACGCCTTTCGGCGTGGAGATGATCGAGACGCCAAGGCCATTGCGGACGCTCGGAAGGTCCTTGGTGGCCATGTAGACCCGACGACCGGGCTTCGAGACGCGCTTCAGTTCCTTGATAACCGGAGCACCTTCGAAATACTTCAGGCTGATCGTCAGCTCGCCCTGACCGTTGTCAGAGTCTGCCTTCTCATAGCCCCGGATGTAGCCTTCGTCGGCCAGCACATCCAGCACCCAGGCGCGCAGCTTCGAGGCCGGGGTCTTGACGGTGGACTTGCCACGCATCTGCGCGTTGCGGATACGGGTAAGCATATCGCCGAGAGGATCGTTCATCATCATGGTTGAACCTCCTTACCAGCTCGACTTGACCATACCGGGGATCTGACCGAACGAGGCCAGTTCCCGCAGCATGATGCGCGAGAGTTTGAGCTTGCGATAATACGCATGCGGACGGCCCGTCAGCTGGCACCGGTTGTGCAGCCGCGTGGCGGACGAGTTGCGGGGCAGGCTTGCCAGTTTGAGCTGCGCCTTGAAGCGCTGCTCCATCGGCAGTTCGGTGTTCTTCGCGATCTCTTTCAGCGCGAGCCGCTTGGAAGCATACTGCTTCACCAGCTTGGCGCGCTTCACTTCGCGTTCGATCATGGATTTCTTCGCCATTATCTCTTTCCTCCCGCGATCAGCTGATGAAAGGCATGTTGAATTGCTTCAACAGTGCCTTCGCTTCCGCGTCGGTCTTCGCGGTGGTGCAGATGATGATGTCCATGCCGAGCACTTCATCGACTTTGTCGAATTCGATTTCCGGGAAGACGATCTGTTCCTTCAGGCCCATGGCATAGTTGCCACGGCCGTCGAACGAGGTGCCTTTCACGCCGCGGAAGTCGCGGACGCGGGGCAGCGCGATGGTGATCAGACGGTCGAGGAATTCGTACATCCGGTCGCCGCGCAGGGTCACCTTGCAGCCGAGCGGCATCTCTTCACGCACGCGGAAGCCGGCGATCGACTTTTTCGCGTGGGTGACGACAGCCTTCTGGCCGGCGATCAGCGACAGCTCTTCAGCCGCGGCTTTCACCTTCTTGGTGTCCTTGACAGCTTCGCCGACGCCCATGTTGATCACGATCTTGTCCAGACGCGGGATCTGCATGTCGTTCTTGTAGCCGAACTCTTCCTTCAGGGCGGCGCGGACGCGCTCCTTGTAGGAAGACTTGAGGCGCGGGGTATAGGTTGCCTGGTCGAGCATCAGATTGCATCTCCCGTGGTCTTGGCGAAACGCACCTTCTTGTCGCCGTCCATGCGGAAACCGACGCGGGTGGCTTTGCCGTTGGCATCCAGCAGCGCGAGGTTGGACAGGTCGATCGGCATCGCTTTCGCGATGCGGCCGCCCTGCGAAGCCTGGCTCTGCTTGGTGTGACGGATGGCGATGTTGACGCCTTCGACGATGGCCTTGTTGTCCTTGGGCGCGACAGAGGTGATTTCCCCCTGCTTGCCCTTGTCCTTACCGGCCAGCACGACGACCTTGTCGCCCTTTTTCAGCTTCGCAGCCATCAGAGCACCTCCGGCGCCAGCGAGATGATTTTCATGAAGTTCTTCGCACGCAGCTCGCGCACGACCGGCCCGAAGATACGGGTGCCGACGGGTTCGCCCTGGTTGTTCAGGATGACGGCGGCATTGCGGTCGAAGCGGATGGTGGTGCCGTCTTCACGACGGACTTCTTTGGCGGTGCGCACGACGACGGCCTTGCGGACGTCACCTTTCTTCACGCGACCGCGCGGGATGGCTTCCTTGACCGACACCACGATGATGTCGCCGACGCTGGCGTAGCGGCGGTGGGAACCACCCAGAACCTTGATGCACTGAACCCGGCGAGCGCCGGAGTTGTCAGCTACATCCAGATTGGTCTGCATCTGGATCATTTGGTTTCTCCCGACCTTTGGGGACTGACCGGATTACCGAGCCCCAGGGTTTCGTCAGAACCGGAAAGCGGACTCAAGCCGAAGCTTCAGTGACCACCGTCCAGCGTTTCGTTTTCGAGATCGGGGCGCACTCTTCGATGCGGACCTGATCGCCGGTCTTGTAGGTGTTGTTCTCGTCGTGGGCCCGGTACTTCTTGGACTTGCGGACGGTCTTGTGCAGCAGCGGATGCTTGAAGCGGCGCTCGACCAGAACCGTGATGGTCTGCTCGTTCTTGTCGCTCGTCACGGTGCCTTGCAGGATGCGTTTGGGCATGTGCGTGCTCCTCAGTTCGCCGCCGCTTCAGCGGCTTTCTGGTTCAGGACCGTCTTGATGCGGGCAACGTCACGACGGACGGCACGCACGCGGGCGGTGTTCTCAAGCTGGCCGGTGGCCTGTTGGAAGCGCAGGTTGAACGCCTCCTTCTTCAGCGCGACGAGCTGATCACGCAGCTGGTCGGGCGTCTTCGATTTCAGTTCCGAGGCGTTCATCGCCATTCCCTTCTCAATCACCAGAGCGCCCCTGCCCGTACTGCAGGGTTACACTGAACCCGGTGGATCAATGATGAACCTGCGAATCCCGGAGCCGGAAGTCGCTGGATGCGGTCGTTTAGCGGAGCGGTGCCAGAAGGGCAAGGAAAAGATTCCCTCCTCGGCGCTTTCGCCACCCGCCTGCGGCCAATGAAAAAAGGCCCCGCCGTCAGGGGCGGGGCCTTCTGTCCCGGGGTTGCCCCCGGTGTTCTTACCAGTCTTCGCGGACGACGACGCGGGTCAGCACCGGCAGCTTCATCGCGCCGAGGCGCAGGGCCTCACGCGCGACGGTTTCCGCCACGCCGTCGATCTCGAACATGATCCGGCCCGGCTTCACCTTGGCCGCCCAGTAGTCGACGGAGCCCTTGCCTTTACCCATCCGCACCTCGGTGGGTTTCGACGAGACCGGGACATCCGGGAAAATCCGGATCCAGACACGGCCCTGGCGCTTCATGTGGCGGGTGATCGCGCGGCGGGCCGCCTCGATCTGCCGCGCGGTGACGCGCTCGGGTTCGGTGGCTTTCAGTCCAAAGGTGCCGAAGTTCAGCAGGAAGCCGCCCTTGGCTTCGCCGTGAATGCGGCCCTTGTGCTGTTTGCGGAACTTGGTCCGTTTCGGTTGCAGCATCTTCTTGCTCCCTTACGCGCGTTCGCGGCGCGGCTGGCGCGGTGCAGCGCCTTCCTGGGCTTCGGAGTGACGACGATCATGCGCCTGCGGATCATGCTCAAGGATTTCGCCCTTGAAGATCCACACCTTGACGCCAATGATCCCGTAGGGGGTCACGGCCTCGCAGGTCGCATAGTCGATGTCGGCGCGCAGCGTGTGCAGCGGCACACGGCCTTCGCGGTACCATTCGGTCCGCGCGATCTCGGCGCCGCCGAGACGGCCACCGACGTTCACGCGGATGCCGAGAGCACCGATCCGCATCGCGTTCTGCACGCCACGCTTCATGGCGCGACGGAAGGACACGCGACGCTCCATCTGCTGGGCGATCGACTCGGCCACCAGTTGGGCGTCCAGTTCCGGCTTTCGGATCTCGACGATGTTCAGGTGCAGTTCGGACTTGGTGAACGCCGCGAGCTTCTTGCGAAGCGTCTCGATGTCCGCGCCCTTCTTGCCGATGATCACGCCCGGACGCGCCGTGTGGATCGTCACGCGGCACTTCTTGTGCGGACGCTCGATGATCACCTTCGACACGCCGGCCTGCTTGGCGTAGGCGTGGATGAATTCGCGCATCTTGAGATCTTCGAGCAGCAGGTTGCCGTAGTCTTTCGACTCGGCGAACCAGCGGCTGTCCCAGGTCCGGTTGACCTGAAGGCGCATGCCGATCGGATTGACCTTCTGACCCATTACGCAGTCTCCCCGACTTGCTTGACCTTGATCGTGATCTCGCTGAACGGCTTCATGATCTTGCCGAAACGACCACGCGCCCGCGGACGGCCGCGCTTCATCACGAGGTTCTTGCCGCAGAAGGCTTCGGCGACGACGAGCTCGTCCACGTCAAGACCGTGGTTGTTCTCGGCGTTGGCGATGGCCGACTGCAGGCACTTCAGCACGTCCTGGCTGATGCGCTTCTTCGAGAAGGTGAGGTCGGCAATCGCCTTGTCCACCTTCTTGCCGCGGATCAGGCCGGCAACGAGGTTCAGCTTCTGCGGCGAGGTGCGAAGCATCTTGGCTTTCGCCATCGCTTCGTTTTCGGCCACGCGGCGCGGGTTCTTTTCCTTGCCCATGGATTACTTCCTCTTCGCTTTCTTGTCGGCGGCGTGACCGTAGTAGGTCCGCGTCGGCGAATATTCACCGAACTTCTGGCCGATCATCTCCTCGGTCACGGCGACCGGGATGTGCTTCTTGCCATTGTAGACGCCGAACGTCAGACCGACGAACTGCGGCAGGATGGTGGAGCGACGCGACCAGATCTTGATCACTTCGTTCTTGCCCGACTCGCGCGACTTTTCGGCCTTTTTCAGGACGTAGCCGTCAACGAAGGGGCCTTTCCAAACGGAACGAGACATGGATTAGCGCCCTTTCTTCTTCGCGTGACGCGAGCGGACAATGAGGTTGTCCGAAGCCTTGCTCTTGCGGGTGCGGTTGCCCTTGGTGCCTTTGCCCCACGGGGTGACCGGGTGACGGCCGCCCGAGGTGCGGCCTTCACCGCCGCCGTGCGGGTGGTCGATCGGGTTCATGGCCACACCGCGAACGGTCGGGCGAACGCCCTTGTGACGCATCCGGCCGGCTTTACCGAAGTTCTGGTTCGAGTTGTCGGGGTTCGACACCGCGCCAACCGTTGCCATGCACTCCTGGCGCACCATGCGCAGCTCGCCCGAGGAGAGGCGGATCTGGGCATAACCGCCGTCGCGGCCGACGAACTGGGCGTAGGTGCCCGCAGCGCGTGCGATCTGGCCGCCCTTGCCGGGCTTCAGCTCGACGTTGTGGACGATCGTGCCGATCGGCATGCCGGAGAACGGCATCGCGTTGCCCGGCTTCACGTCGGTCTTGGCGCCGGCGATGACGGAGTCACCCACGGCGAGGCGCTGCGGCGCGAGGATATAGGCGAGTTCGCCGTCCTCGTATTTCACCAGCGCAATGAAGGCGGTCCGGTTCGGGTCATATTCGATCCGCTCGACGACTGCCGCCATGTCGAGTTTGTTCCGCCGGAAATCGACGATGCGGTAAAGGCGCTTCGCCCCACCGCCCTTGTGCCACATCGTGACGCGTCCGGTATTGTTCCGTCCACCCGTCTTGGTCAGACCTTCAGTGAGGGTCTTGACCGGGCGGCCTTTCCAAAGCTCCGAACGGTCGATCAGAACCAACCCGCGTTGGCCAGGCGTCGTCGGCTTATACGACTTGAGTGCCATGCTCTCTGTCTTCCGTTAGCTCGAGGACCATTGCTGGTCCGGTTTAGGGCTCCGAGGATCCCCGTCTTGAAAAAATCCACGGCCCCGGAGGACCGGGGCCGTGAGATTCGTGGCCTTCTATCAAAGGCCGGTGCTGACGTCGATGGTATTTCCCTCTTCGAGCGTCACATAGGCCTTCTTCTTGTCCGAGCGGACGCCGAGGCGGCCCTTGAACTTCTTGACCTTGCCCTTGGTGATGGTGGTGTTGACCGCCTTCACCTTCACGCCAAAGATCGCCTCGACGGCTTCCTTGATCGCGGGCTTGGTCGCATCCATCGCCACCTGGAAGACAACGGCGTTGGCTTCGGAAGCCATCGTCGCTTTCTCGGTGATGATCGGCTTGCGGATCACGTCGTAATGTTCGGGTTTCACGGTCATTTCAGACGTGCCTCCAGAGCTTCGATACCCGCCTTGGTGATCACGAGCGTGTCACGCTTGAGGATATCATACACGTTCGCGCCCATCGACGGCAGCACATCGACGCCCTCGAGGTTGCGGGCGGCCATTGCGAAGTTTTCGTTCACTTCGGCGCCGTCGATGATGAGCACGCGCTTCCAGCCCAGCTCCTTGACCGCCTTGGCCAAGAGAGCGGTCTTGCCCTCGCCCATGACGATGTCTTCGAGCACGATCAGGCTGCCAGCCTGCGCCTTCGCCGACAGAGCATGCTTCAGGCCGAGGGCCCGGAACTTCTTCGTCAGGTCATGCGCGTGGCTACGCGGCGTCGGGCCCTTGTAGACACCACCGTGACGGAAGATCGGCGCCTTCTTGGAACCGTGGCGTGCGCCGCCGGTGCCCTTCTGGCGATAGATCTTCTTGGTCGAGTAGCTCACGTCCGACTTGCCGAGCGTCGAGTGGGTACCGGCCTGGGCTTTCGCCCGCTGCCAGCGCACGACGCGGTGCAGGATGTCGGCGCGCGGGTCCAGCCCGAAGATGGCGTCGTCGAGATCGATCGAGCCGACCTTGCTGGCGTCCAGCTTGATCACATCAGTTTTCATTGGTCTCGCCTCCGGTGGAGGGTTGGTCGGCAGCGGTCAGTGCCGCTTCTTCGGTAGCCGCCTGCTCGGCAGCGAGTGCTGCAGCGCGTTCGGCTTCCTCGGCGGCGGCAGCGGCGGCAGCGGCTTCAGCAGCGGCATGCGCAGCGGCAGCAGCCGAGCGCAGCGCGGCGGGGATGATCACGTTGTCCGGAACCGGCTTCTTCACCGCATCCTTGATCGTGACCCAGCCACCTTTCGATCCGGGGACGGCGCCCTTGATCATGATAAGGCCACGGTCGCTGTCGGTGCGCACAACCTGCAGGTTCTGCGTGGTGACGCGGACGGCGCCCATGTGGCCAGCCATCTTCTTGCCCTTGAAGACCTTGCCCGGATCCTGGCACTGGCCGGTGGAGCCGTGCGAGCGGTGCGAGACCGACACACCATGCGACGCCCGGAGGCCGCCGAAGTTGTGACGCTTCATCGCCCCCTGGAAGCCCTTACCGATCGAGGTGCCGGCGACGTCGACGAACTGACCCGCGAAGTAGTGGTCAGCGGTGATTTCCTCGCCCACGCCGATCAGGCAATCCGGAGTGACCCGGAATTCCGCGATCTTGCGCTTCGGCTCGACATTCGCCTTGGCGAAGTGGCCGCGCATGCCCGCGGTGGTCCGCTTGGCCTTGGCCACGCCCGCGCCGAGCTGGACGGCGGTGTAGCCATCCCGGTCGGCCGTACGCTGCGCCACGACTTGCAGGGCGTCGAGCTGAAGAACGGTCACAGGAACCTGCTTGCCGTCTTCGAGGAACAGCCGGGTCATGCCCAGCTTCTTTGCGATAACTCCAGAGCGCATGTTCAGGTGCTCCCTCAAACTTTGATCTGGATGTCAACGCCGGCAGCGAGGTCGAGCTTCATCAGCGCGTCCACGGTCTGCGGGGTCGGATCGACGATATCGAGAAGACGCTTGTGCGTCCGGATTTCCCACTGGTCGCGCGACTTCTTGTCGATGTGCGGACCACGGAGAACCGTGAACTTCTCGATCTTGTTCGGCAGCGGGATCGGGCCGCGCACTTGCGCGCCGGTCCGCTTGGCCGTGTTGACGATTTCCAGCGTGCTGGCATCCAGAACGCGGTAATCGAAGGCTTTGAGCCTGATGCGGATAGTCTGAGTCATGTGGTGCCCTCGGGCTTGGCGGGAAGCGGGACCGGCAGCGTGCCGAGCCCGCCCCTCTTCCAATTGCAATTAAGCGATGATTTTCGAGACGACGCCCGCGCCGACGGTGCGGCCGCCTTCGCGGATGGCGAAGCGGAGTTTTTCTTCCATGGCGATCGGGGCGATCAGTTCGACGTTGAACTTCAGGTTGTCGCCCGGCATCACCATTTCGGTGCCTTCCGGCAGCTGCACGGTGCCGGTGACGTCGGTCGTGCGGAAGTAGAACTGAGGACGGTAGTTCGCGAAGAACGGGGTGTGACGGCCGCCTTCTTCCTTGGTGAGGATGTAGGCTTCGGCCTCGAACTTCGTGTGCGGCTTGACCGAAGACGGCTTGCACAGCACCTGGCCGCGCTCGATGCCCTCACGGTCGATACCGCGCAGCAGGAGGCCGACGTTGTCGCCGGCTTCGCCCTGGTCGAGCAGCTTGCGGAACATCTCGACGCCGGTGCAGACGGTCTTCTTGTTCGGGCGGATGCCGACGATCTC
>NZ_JBDGJD010000007.1:0-146852 GCF_057657095.1 Cereibacter sp. Soil_C_27
TCGACGTCAGAGAAGCTGATACCGGTGATTGCCGTGGCGCTGTCCTCGGTCACGGCAAGGCTGACAGGAGCGCTGACTTCGGGCGCGTCATTCACGGCCGTAACTTCAAGCGTCACGGTGGTGCTGTCAGTCGACGCACCTCCGCTGCCGCTGTGGCCACCATCGTTGATGCTGGCGGTGAGGGTGACATCGCCGGTGGCATTCGCTGCGGTGGTGAAGCTGACGCCGCTGGCGGCAATGAAGGCGTTGATCGCCGAGAGCGTGCCGGTGAGGGTCAGGGCGCTCGCGCTGCCGCCAACGGTGACGCCGCTGCCGGTGGTTGCGGCAAGGCTGCCCGAGGGCACAGAGAGCGTGACGGTGACGGGGGAACTGCCCGCATCGACGTCAGAGAAGCTGATACCGGTGATTGCCGTGGCGCTGTCCTCGGTCACGGCAAGGCTGACAGGAGCGGTGACTTCGGGCGCGTCATTCACGGCCGTAACTTCAAGCGTCACGGTGGTGCTGTCAGTCAACGCACCTCCGCTGCCGGAGTGGCCACCATCATTAATGCTGGCGGTGAGGGTGACATCGCCGGTGGCATTCGCCGCGGTGGTGAAGCTGACGCCGCTGGCGGCAATGAAGGCGTTGATCGCCGAGAGCGTGCCGGTGAGGGTCAGGGCGCTCGCGCTGCCGCCGACGGTGACGCCGCTGCCGGTGGTTGCGGCAAGGCTGCCCGAGGGCACCGAGAGCGTGACGGTGACGGAGGAACTGCCCGCATCGACGTCAGAGAAGCTGATACCGGTGATTGCCGTGGCGCTGTCCTCGGTCACGGCAAGGCTGGCCGGAGCGGTGACTTCCGGCGCATCATTCACGGCCGTAACTTCAAGCGTCACGGTGGTGCTGTCAGTCAACGCACCTCCGCTGCCGGAGTGGCCACCATCATTAATGCTGGCGGTGAGGGTGACATCGCCGGTGGCATTCGCCGCGGTGGTGAAGCTGACGCCGCTGGCGGCAATGAAGGCGTTGATCGCGGCCACCGTGCCTGTGAGGGTCAGCGCGCTTGCGCTGCCGCCGACGGTGACGCCGCTGCCGGTGGTTGCGGCAAGGCTGCCCGAGGGGACAGAGAGCGTGACGGTGACGGGTGAGCTCCCGGCATCGACATCGGAGAAGCTGATACCCGTGATGCCCGTGGCGCTGTCCTCGGTCACGGCCAGGCTGGCCGGAGCGGTGACTTCGGGCGCGTCATTCACCGCGGTGACACCGATAGAAAAAGTCTTGTTCGTAACGCTCGCCGTGCCATCGGTCACACGGAAGACAAATGTGTCGGAACTCGTCTCACTGCCAGAGTGCATGTATTTAATGCGACCCGCGTCGATATCGGCTTGCGTGAATGTGCCGTTGACGGCGCGGGCCTCGCCAGCGTCCACCACCCCATCAGAGTCAGCATCCACGAAGAGCGTGCCATTGGCGGTGGCGGTCGTCACGGTATAGACGCGGCTGGCTGCAACTGTGTCGCTGTCGGCGGTAAAAAGCTCTGCCGCGGTGATTGTGTCGAGCCCACCCTCCGCGACGGTGGATCCGGTGTTGACCTGCACGACAGGCGGGCTGGAGCCGTCGGCAAGGGTAAAACCTACTGTCTGGCTGAGAGAGACCCCTGGCTGATACCCGAGCAGGAAGAAGCCGCCGGAAACGAACCCTCCGTTTGCGCTGCCTGAAGCGGGATCGAGCGTCATGTTGACGCCGTCCATCATGCCGCTCGTCCCGGTCTGTGAGATCGAGGTGATCGAGCCTGCAGATTCATCCGCCACGCTCTTGATGGTGTACTTCAGCGCGCCAGCCTGCTGCGTTCCGGTGAAACTGACGACGAAACCCGAAGCCGTCACGTCGACCGAGATCGTCCCGGTCAATGTTTGCGGGTAGCCTCCGCTGGTAAAAGTATAGGTGATCGGCTGAGAAACGACTTCGGCGCCAGGCGCTACAGTGAACGTGGTTGTGAGAAGATCTACATCATTCAAAGTGTCGGCGTAGTTGGAAAAATTGACTACCAGCGTTACCTGTTCACCGAGAAGAGACGCCATTTCCGAGCTCCAGAAGTTATTATTTTGGTGGGTTATGAAGCTCAGCTTTCAGCTTGGTGAGGCGGAAGTGTGGCAGGATGCGAAAAATATGCACGACGAGCGAACGCCTCGGGCTGATCCGGCGGCGTCAGTGCGTTCGGACTGTCACACCGTCGTTTGGATACCCAACCGTTTATCTGAATAATCCCATAGACAGGCGTCCCGCTCAGAGACCATGTTTTGTGGGCATGGCATTCCAGGCTATCGTGAGAAAGCCTTGCTCAGCCGCGAACGCCAGCTTGGGACGGGCGCGACCTCGGCTTGCGCTGTGTGCGCACTGATGGGTTCACCGCGATGACGGATGAGAAGTGGGACAGTGGTCGTCATCTCGTGCATCATGCCGTGCGCCCAGAGACCGTCTTCCCCCCAACAATCGCCATGATCCGCACAGATCAATATGGTGCCTTCAAGATGCTGCTCAAGCAGCCCTGCCAGGCGTTGGTCTACAAACTCCGCGCAGGCGATCTGACGGCTGCGGCACTCAGATGATCGATCGATGGTTTGGAAAGGCTTGCAAGGATTGTCTTTCGCGGACCACGAAGCGCCGTGGTGCCAGTACGGCACATGGGTCTCCCCAACATTCAGAAACGTGAATGTCGGACCCTCCGCCGCTGCCAGTTGAGCGTCCAGAAATGCTAGTTGACGGTCGAGGTTATGCGGCCCTGCATACAGGTAGTGCTCAAAGCTTTCCGTCAGATGCAGACCACCAGGGGTCATCCGATCAAACCATGGCATGGCGCCTGAGCCAATGGTGGTGTACCCGAGGTTTTTGAAGCCCTCTATTATGTCACGGCCAGAAAGTTCGTAGCCCTCAAAGCCCTTACTCGAGAATTCCTTGCCGCGCAGCCGAAACAGCTTTCCGAACTTAGGATTGAGGAAGGGCTGTGCGAGTTCCGCGATGCCCGGGGTAAAGCCGACAAACATGGCAGAATGGGAAGCGTAGGTAAAATAGCCCGGCGACCGCGCTCTGTGAAGCGGACCGATCGCCTTCATGTTCGGAAGATCGGCGTCGCGAAAACTATCGAAGCGACATGAGTCCAATGTGATGAACAAAACTCGATCGGTTGTCATGAATGGATCCAAGTAAGGCTTTGCAACGGCTTCATAATTTCCTCAGGGTTTCTCTAAGTGAGAGACAATGGCCTCGGTTTGACGTCGACCTTATTGCCTGCGGCAGTTGGTGAAGTCCAGAGCCGGGACTTGGATGTGTGAGCTGCTGCCGGCTTCGTGGACACCGGATTAGGTTTGCATAGCTCGGTCCTCAAATGCCATGGGGCTGAGATACCCCAGCTTCGAATGTCGTCGCCACGGATTGTAGAAGCGCTCGATGTAGTCGAACACGTCGGCGCGGGCGGCATCACGGCTGCGATAAACCTTGCGGGCGGTGCGCTCGGTTTTCAGCGACGAGAAGAAGCTTTCCATCGCCGACTTGTTCCATACGTTCCCGGCTCGGCTCATCGAACAGCTGATGCCGTTGTCGGCCAATAGACGCTGAAACTGCTCACTGGTATATTGCGACCCTTGGTGCGAGTGATGCAGCAGCGCGTCGGCCTCGGCCTGATGACGTCCCATCTGATGGTGTAGCTGACCGCGGGCTTCGTGCTCGGAAGCTGGTCGAGCTGGTCAGTCGCGCTGCGCGGCAGGCAGGCTGACGGTGAGATCATCGCAGACCGGAGCGACGGTTTCCGCGTCAGGTATCGGTAGCGCTGGACGGTCCATTCCTCGGTCTGCTCCATCAGGATCGCGCCGACCAGGCGACGGATCGAGGCCTCGTTTGGAAAGATCCCGACGACGTCGGTGCGCCGCTTGATTTCACCGTTGAGACGCTCGATCGGATTCGTGGAATGTAACTTGGCGCGGTGCTGGGCGGGAAAGGTCATGTAGGCCAGCACATCCTCCTCAGCCGTGTCCATGAGCGTGGCGAGTTTCGGCAGCTTGGGCCGCATCTGGTCGGCCACGAGCCGCCACTGCGCCTTGGCCGCCGCGTGATCCGGCTGGGCGAAGGCTGTGGCGATGAAGGCGGAAACCACCCTGCGGCTGTTCTTGCCGGCATGCGCCAGCGCATTGCGCTGGAAATGGACCCGGCAGCGCTGCCATGTGGTGGACAGCACCCGGGCTGTGGCAGCCTTGATGCCCTCGTGCGCGTCGCTGATCACCAGCTTCACGCCGGAGAGCCCGCGGCGCACGAGGTCGCGCAGGAACTCGGTCCAGAACGGCTCGGCTTCCGAGGCTCCAATGGCCATGCCCAGGACTTCACGTCGGCCATCCGTGTTCACGCCGACGGCGATAGTGACGGCGACGGACACGATGCGCCCGCCCTGGCGGACCTTGAGGTAGGTGGCGTCGATCCAGAGATAGGGCCATTCGCCCTCGATCGGCCGCGTTAGGAAGGCGTCGACCCGCTCGTCGATCTTTTCGCAGAGCCGGCTGACATGGCTCTTGGAGATCCCGGTCCCGCCCATGGCCTGCACGAGATCATCCATCGCGCGGGTCGAGACGCCCTGGACATAGGCTTCCTGGATCACGGCCGTCAGCGCCTTCTCGACCGAGCGCCGCGGCTCGAGGAAGGACGGGAAATAGGAGCCGGTGCGCAGCCGGGGGATACGCAGTTCCACGCTTCCGGCACGCGTCTGCCAGTCCCGGTCGCGATAGCCGTTGCGCTGTGCCAGGCGCTCGCTGCTCTTCTCGCCGTAATCAGCGCCAGTCTTGGCGCCCACCTCGAGCTCCATCAGCCGCTCGGCCGCGAAGCCGATCATCTCGCGCAGCAGGTCCGCATCAGCGCTCTTCTCCACCAGCGCACGGAGGTCCATCATGGGTTTGGTCATCGGGGGCATTCCTCGGTTCAGGTTGGCTCAGCAACCCGACCCTACCGAAAACCCGATGACCACCGCACCGCCGCCCGCCCGCTACGACGCTTAATGTGAGCGGGCGGCGGTGCTACCGGCGAGCTACACCATTCGAAGGGACGTCACCCCCTGCCCTGCATGGTCCAAGCCGTGAAGGAGCACTGCCTCAGCCCTGCAGTTTGCCAGTAATGCCTGGCCGGGTCGTGGATTACGGCATGCGATATTTGTCTAAACATGCTGACAAGGACGGACCCGCGCTCCTCTTCCCAGTCGTGGATGAGACCCGCGGCCACCGCCGTAGCTGCAGCCCGCGGCAGAGGAGCACCTCAGGCCGACGAGGAGCCGGTGCATTCGGCCGGCAGCCTCCGCAATCGGCCAATCGGCCGAAGACAGGACGGCCGCTTATAAACCTTCCAGGGCTCGATCGAGGCAGAACGGTGCCCAAAATCCGCGGATTTGTAACGGGACGTAACAGCCCAGGAAGCTCCAGGTTACAAGCAAACAATTGATATCATATGAAAAAACCGATTTGTAACGATGTAACCGGTGTAACCTCCCAGTATGTATATCTATGGATGTGCATGTGGATGGGGGGAGGGAAGGGAAATGACACAAATACACAGAATATACCTATCTATAGGTTACATTGGTTACATATCTATAAATAGCTTTAGAATCATATGGATGCATGTAACCGAGATTTTGTAACGTCGTGTAACCGGGCCAAATCGGTTACACGATCTGCTCGCCACGGTCCTTCAACATCATGCGAGGCCCTTCTCCAGCCATACACTGATCGCGCGCGGCTGCTTTCAATCCTGATCGGCGCCACATCTTTCGACCGGGCGCTCGCGATCGGGCTGTTGCAGTCCATGCCCGAGGGGCTGACGCTGGACGAAGTTGACACCATCATCCGGTTTCGGAGCGATCATATCGGGCAGGAAGCAGTGCGCGAAATCGTTGAACGCCGGGGGCTGCCCGTTGCCCTGTCCGTCTCTTCTGAGGGGCTGCCGAAGAACGGGACATAGCTTGCACTCGAAGACACCTTTGACTTGCCTCCATCAAGACATGTCTCAGATTTATCTTGACCGACGGTGAAAGGCGCTGTAATGTCATCTCATCCTCGACGAACACGAAAGAGGATGCAGACACGGCAACCGTGGATGCTAGGTGCGTTCGCCGCCGGGTAGGCGGCTTAGAAAAGACGGACTGATAGATTGAGTATGCCGCCGGACAGGCGGCGAGCGCGGGGAGGATGATCTCCTGGATCTCTCCCCGCGCTCACCCAACCTAACCACTCTCAGACCTGGACCAGCCGCGCCCAAGTTACCCAGACCAACTGTAGCCTGCCGTTGCCGCTGCGATTGCCGAGGCGCTGCCCAATCCGACCCGAAATCCAACCGCTGCACCGCCAGCCCAACTTGCCATGCAGGCCTTCGCGGCTGTGTTCACGGCCACTGCGAGCAGAATGGCATCGCTAGCAAGCGCCGATCCGGCATCCATCCGCGCCATCGAAAGTGTAATCGCGTCGACGTCGCCAATGCCTGCCATTGCCGCAACCGCAAGGACACCAGCATCTCCCCATGCCGCCTGCAGCATTTGAGCACATGCCATTATCAGGACGATGAACCCGGAGAGTCTGAGGGATGTGGCGACTACCAGAGGGTTTGCGATCGTCAAGCCGCCGCGGCGGTCGTTTGTCTTGAGCTTCGTTCTGAATATGAAAAAGGCGGCGCTGGCTGCCAAGGTTAGGGTTGCGGCACCGAGCGCCGGAGCGAGCGGCGCGAGCAGGGAGGAATTAAGGGCGGAGGCGACGATTGCGACGCGCAGTGTCATCACTGAACCGCTGATGAGAATACCCCCTGCAAGAAGGTCGACGGCGCCAGATTGCTCACGGCTTAAGCGGGCGAGTGCAAGCGTCGTTGCGGTGGAGGAAGCCAAGCCGCCGGCAACGGCAGTGAGGAGGATCCCCATCGTCCCTCCAAACATCCGAACTGCGATGTATCCCGTGAACGATATCAGTGCCATCAGGATGGCAAGAAGCCAGACTTCTCGCAGATTGACGGTTCCCCATGGATCTATGGGTCGGTTCGGCAAAAGTGGAAGCAGCAGGAAGGTCATTACAAGAAGAACCAGCCCGGCTCTAAGTTCGGACCAGGTAAGCGCTTCAAGCCAGCTATGCAATTGGGTGCGCAGTGCCAGAACCACCGTCATGGCGACGGCTGCGGCGATGGCCACGCTGACAGTCCCGACGATAGCCATGCTCCCCAGAAGAAAAGTTAGTAGCCCCGCCACAAGTGTGGTGGCGCTGAGAGTGCCCTTCGTCCGTGCCTCCAGCCAGGCGAACGCCCCGAGCGCTAGCCCGAAGCTGAGAAAAACGATGCCAACAATCGGCGGGCCCAGATCCAGGCTCAGCACGCCGGCGACCCCTCCCATTAGCCCAGAGAGTCCAAACGTGCGAAGCCCGGCTGCACGGTCGTTGTCTTCCTCATCCCGGGTTTTCCAGCCGCGCTCGATCCCCACCATCAAGCCGATAGCCAACGCCACTGCGAGCCTGAAGAAAATGTCCAAATCTTGCATGAACGGGTCTCCGGATTTTCACTATTTCCCAGTTCCACATTAGGACGGCACCGCTCAGCCACCCCTACTCATTCTAACGCGCCGCCACCGCCCCTATGGGGCATCCACAGTGAGGTTCGTATCCGGCGCCAGGGTAGTTCTCGACTCTTCGAAATTGGTGTAGGGTCGTTACAGACCGGCCAAGCATCTTCTCAAGAGAGTGTGCTGCCATGCGTTACAAATCCATTTTGACGGTAGCAACGGGTGCAGACAAGCTTGAGCCTGCGCTCACGGGGGCCTCGCGCTTGGCGTTGTCGGAGGACGCTCACCTTGAACTACTGGCAGTCGGGGTCGATTATACGTCGATGGCGTATTACGACATGGGGATCGCTGCAGCAGCCCTTCAAATGGCGCACGATCAGGCCCAAACAAAGGCTGTGCAGATCAAGGACGCTGCGCGAACGGCTCTCGAAGGTCAATCATCGGGCTTGCGGTTTTCTATCGAGCCCGTCGTTGCTCAGCTCGGCGGATTGGCAAGTTTGGTCGCAAGTCATGCGCGTTTCTCGGATTTGGTGGTGCAGGCACTGCCATATGCCCCAGGCAGGCCCGGCGAAGACGAAACTGTCGTCGAGGCCTCGCTGTTTGATGGACAGGCGCCGGTCCTTGCCCTTCCTGCCGGCGCGTCAATATCCCACGATATTGCCACACACATCGTCGTCGCTTGGAAAGAGTCCCGCGAGGCCTTGAACGCCGTGCGTCGAGCCATGCCCTTTCTGTTGAGAGCCCAGAACGTCAATATCGCGATCATTGATCCGGGCGTTGGCAGCACTGACGGAATAGAACCCGGGGCAATGCTGGCCCAGATGCTGGCCCGACATGGCATTTCCACGGATGTCACGCTGCTTGCGCGGACGCAGCCACGGACTTCCGATATCCTTGCCAATCACATCCGGGACATAGACGCCAGCCTGGTGGTCATGGGCGCCTATAGCCACTCGCGTTTGCGCCAAGCCATCTTGGGCGGCACCACGCGGAATATGCTAAAAATGGCGGAAGTCCCGGTCTTTCTAGCGCATTAATATGTGTTGAATCCAAAGTTGGCCCCTTCTGCTATTCCCTTTTCGAGTGCGGGATGCGTCGCAACACGAAATCGGATGCAGGAGATCCCGACGATGGTTAGGTCTATGGTATCGGCTACGACTATACGGTGAACCAACGCTGGTCGGTGGGTGCCGAACTGCTGCGCCACACTTGGGAAGCGTTCGACGACACCAGCACCGACGCAGATGCGGCCACGCTGCAGGCGAAGGTCGAATTTCGGTTCTGACTGCTGCCAAATCGACGATCCGGAGGGGCGCCGAGCGGCCCACGCCCCTTCTTCATGTCCAAGGCGGCACCTGCCGAAGGCGGGGCGATTTTACCGCAATACGAACGATGCGGCATCGGAGGCCCTCGCGGTCAGTTCTCTCCTGTGCGTTCGGACGCATCGCGCTCCCATTTGGCCGCAATAGGCATAGCAAGAGGTTCAGACACCGACGGCGCGTCGTGGCTGAACTCTTGGGTCCGGGCCGCTCGCGCCATTCCCTTTCGATGACTTAATCGGCTGCGCCGCGATGGACCGTGGCGTGTCTGGTGAGACAGGCGGCGGCGCTGCGTTACGGGCGCGCGTCCAAAGCAATTTCCTTCACCGCGTTGCGGGCTGCGTCAGGTCAGATCATGCAGCGCCTTGCCGAGCGGCGCCCGTATCTGAAACTCCGAGAACCGCACCTTCAGGCCATCCCCCTCGGGGCTGCAGCACATAGGGCCAACAAGATAGCTCGATGCCTGTGGGAACGGGCAAAGACGCAACAGCGGCCACCGCGCCCCGTCCTGTGACCACTGCAAACGCAGGACTCCGTTTGCGACGGTGACCCGCAGATGGAGCTTGGAAGCACGCCCATGGTGGACAGAAGTTGCCCAGTCCGATTGACCGACCGTCAACACGCTTCCGAGACAAGCCTCGCCGTCGGACAGCTCGATCCCCGCCTTGATCCACGTGGTCTCGTCCACGCGCACCATGATTCCGGCTTGGTCGTAAAGATCAGTATAGTCACCCTCGATGCACAGAGACGCCGTAAAATCCCCCTCCCTGCGAGACCCGAAGAAATGCCCGGAGTCGCGGGTGAAGGCATAATGGGTGTTCCGCCAAAAATCCGATCCCGTGTCGGTTGTCATGGCCAGAATATCGTCGGTGATCGCCCAGTTGCGCGGCTCATTCAGCCAAGTGCATGTCTCGAACAAGGATGTCTCCTGTAGGGATGCCTGTCGGGCAGTCGCGTGTCGAGCTGCCGCGCCTCATGCTGCAGCTGCTCCGCCTGACGAACCTTGCCTGCGCCATCTCGCTGCGGCAAGTCCGAGCGTCCGGTTTCAAGCCGCGTCACGGCGTTATCACTTACCTGAACGGCCGGTTTGAGCCAATTGCGGCATACGCCACCTTATCGGATGCCTAATGTGCCGACTTGGTTCGGCGGGCCTCAGCATCTAGCGCGAGCGGCCTTGGTTCTAGCTGTAGCGGTTAATAAAAAGCGCGGAGGCCGGAGCCGCCGCGCGTAGGATCACATCTGCTGAGCGGTAGGACGGAAGATGATCTCGTTCACGTCCACATCCCCGGGCTGGCTGATCGCGAAGGCCGCCATGCGCGCGAAGCTGTCGGCCGAGATGCCGACCTGCGCCACGTAATCGCTGTTTGCCGTCTTCACCGCCTCGTCGGAGATCTGCTCCAGCAGTTCGGTCCTGACCGCACCGGGGCACAGGATGGTGCTGCGAATGTTGTAAGGCTTCGCCTCTTGGCGCAGACCTTCGCAAATCGCGCGGACTGCGAACTTGGTGCCGGAATAGACCGCTGAGGCCGGGAAGACGAGGTGGCCCGCCACCGAGGACGTGGTGATGAACTGCCCCGATTTCTGCATCTTCATGTGCGGCAGCGCGGCGGCAATGCCATGCAGCACGCCCTTGATGTTGACGTCGATCATCCGGCTCCACTCTTCGACCTTCAGGCTTTCGATCGCCGAGAGCGGCATGATGCCTGCATTGTTGATCATCACGTCGATGCGGCCGAACCGGCTGACGGCGGCCTCGACCAGCGCCTGAACATCCTCCAGCTTGGTGACGTCCGTAGCCTTCGCGAGCGCCTCGCCGCCGGCTGCCGAGATGTCCGACACCACCGCGTCGAGCCGGTCCACTCGGCGAGCGCCGAGGACCACCTTGGCCCCTTGCTGTGCAAGGTGCCGGGCCGCCGCCTCACCCATGCCGCTGGAAGCGCCGGTGATGACGATGATCTTGTCCTGGATGTTGTTACTCATGATTGTCTTCCGATGTTTGGGTTTAACGGCGAGATCGAACCGCCAGTTGAGATGCGGCTGATCCACGGCGATCGGGCTCCGACGGACCCGCGCCTTGTGCCGAATGGCTTAGAAATGGGGTCAGGGCAGGCACACGTGGTGCCTGAATTAGAGATTACTCCGCCGGTTCGATCCGCACGAAAACGGGGTCGGCATTGTCGAAGATCGACACGTCGTCCAGCACTTGGCCCAGGATCACGATGCCCGGAGGGGGCACACGTCCGTCGCGGTAGTAGATGACGAAATCGCCCGTGCTCCACAGCCCCAAGGTTCCAACTGTAAAGTCGCGCTGGCGCTCGCCGGATGGCAGGCTTCGCGGCAGATCCCCGGTCTTTTCCTGTCGCAAGTGGTCGCTCATTGGCAGGTCCAGCGGCAGCATCGCCAGCAACGCCTGCGCGGCAGCGGTGTCGTTCAGCTCGGCCGTGACGGAGCCAAGCGGGCTGGTGATGCGAATGCGGTCTTGGGCCATGGCTGGTAATCCGGTGCTGAGGGTAAGGAGCAGGGTAAGCGTCGTGCCGCGCATCCTTTGCGTTCCTTTCCGTTACCGTGACCCGCAGCCTACCGAAGGCGGGATCTGATCGTCTGCAACGAGATCCATCCAGGTCGTCCCAACACCGTCCAGGCTTTCCAGGATCGCGACATGGGCCATGCCCTGATCCGACGTGGCACCGTGCCAGTGACGGACCTCGGGCGGGATCTGGACGATGTCGCCTGGCCCGGCGGTGAGGATATCTTGGCCGTCGGATTGGATCAACGCGCAGCCTTGCGTGATATAGAGCGTCTGGCCAAGAGGGTGGCTGTGCCAGGCGGTGCGGGCGCCGGGCTGGAAGGTCACAAGCGCGCCGCTGAGCCTGGCGTCGCCCGGCGCCTCGAACGATGGGCCAACGGTGACAGTGCCGGTGAAATTCTCGGCTGCCGCCTGGAAGGTCTCACCCTCGGCCGGCACGACGGTGATGGTGGCTGGCGCTTCCTGTTCGGCCTCGTCGGTTGCGATATGGCCGCGCGCCTCGAAGACCTGCCGCATTGGCGTCAGCGCCGAGAAGCTGCGAGGCCAGCCCGCGTAATAGGCCAGTTGGTGGGGGATCTCGGCGGCCTCTTCGAAGGTCAAACCGCTGTCCATCGCGCGGATCAGGTGGAAGGGCAGCTGTTCGGCCTGTCCGTTGGCAATCAATGCCGCCACCGTCACCAGCGAGCGGTCTCGGGGCGCAAGCCCCGGCCTGCGCCACAGATCGGCAAACAGCACCTCGTCCGTCGCGTCCGCAAGGCCCGGAGACACCGGACGCGCGGTTTGATCGACGCTTGCCAGACGCGCAGCCTCGGCCTCGTCGTCATAGGGCAGCAGGTCGGGATCAAGCGTCACATCTGCAGTCATCCCGCGATCGGCCAACACGGCCGCGATGCGGTCGATCGCCGACAAGGCTACGGGCCAGCCGGCATAGAAGGCCAGATGGGTAACAACTTCGGACAGCTCCTCCGGCGTCACACCGCTGTCGAGTGCCGTGCCGACATGCCGGTCCAGCTGGTCTGTCCGCCCTGTTGCGACAAGAGACGAGACGGTCAACAGCGCCCGGTCGCGCGTTGATAGGCGGTTCTGGTCAGCCCAGAGCCGATCGGACAAGACCTCTTCAGTGTAGCGGCCAAGTTGTGGGGCGATCTGTGCGACCGCGTCTGGGATGGCGGCTTCTTGCGCATGCAGGGGCAGCGCATAGAGCGTGGCAAGGGTGATGGCGTGAGGCAGACGTGTCATGTCGATGCTTCCATTGATGCAGGGCGTTCAGGCCCTGTCGGCAGTTTCAGGCCTTGCTTCCGAACCTCTTGCGGTTCGGAGCAAGGCCGACGGTTTGCCAGTGCAGTGGGGCTTTAGGTCAGATGGCTCGCGAAGAACGCTGCCAGCCGGTCGAATGGAATGACGTCGGTCTGATCATAGAGATCGACGTGATCCGCTCCGGGGATGATCATCAGTTCCTTCGGCTCGGCGGCGGCAGCATAGGCGTCCTCGCTGAAATACCGCGAGTGCGCATTCTCCCCCACGATGAGCAGCATCGGGCGAGGCGCGATCTCGGCGATATAGGTCAGGATCGGCATGTTCATGAACGACAGCGGGTTCGTGACGGTCCAGCCCGTGGTCGAGTTCACCGAGCGTTTGTGAAAGCCGCGGGGCGTCTTGTAGTAGTCGAAATACATCTGCGTGACGGGATCGTCGATGCCGTCGAGGCTATCAGGAAGGCCTCCGGCCAGCGCAGGTGTGCCCGTCTCGGCGTCCGCCCATCGCTGACGGCTCATCTGCTCCAGCCCCTTGGCGCGCTGCTCAGGAGTCATGGCGTCATAATAGCCCCGCGCCATCACCCGGGTCATGTCATACATGCTGGTCGTGGCCACGGCCTTCACACGCTTGTCGACGGCCACTGCGTTCAGGGCCATGCCAGCAAAGCCGCAGACTCCGATGATCCCGATGCGCTCACGATCGACCTTGGGGTGCAGTCCGAGATAGTCGACCGCAGCACTGAAATCCTCGGTATTGATATCGGGCGATGCCACCTGCCGGGGCGAGCCGCCGCTTTCACCTACAAAGGACGGATCAAGGGCGATGGTTGCATAGCCGCGCTCTGCCATCGTCTGGGCGTAGAGGCCTGCCGACTGCTCCTTCACCGCGCCAAAGGGTCCGGCGATGGCGAGCGCAGGCAGGCTACCGCCCGTGCGGTCCTTCGGGAGATACAGGTCGCCCGAGAGGGTGATGCCATAGCGGTTGGTGAAGCTGACCTTCTGATGGTCAACGCTGTCGCTCTGGGGAAAGGTCTTGTCCCAATCATTCGTGGCTTGTGCGGAGGCCTGCCCCGGCACCACAGATGCGGTGGTCAGTGCGGCAAGGCCGACCCCGGTCAGTTGCATGAGGGAGCGGCGATCGATTGTAGGGTTGGTCATTGTGATACCTTTCAGGGAAGTTTGGCGTGATCCCGAGACGCCCCGGGGCGGGATTGACCTTGCTCAGCGCGAAGCTTGCTCAAATGGGCTTCAGAAGGCGCCGACCGTTGCCGGTCACAGCCAGGGCAGCCACGGCCAGTGCGACACTGCCCGCGAGGGTCGCATGGATGGACAACCCGTCCAGCAACAGACCACCCAGCACCGCCCCCAGCATGATCGAGGCCTGAACTGCGGCGACCATCAGGCTGCCGGCAGCCTCGGGTGCGTCATCGACGTTGCGCGACATCCATGTCATCCAGATCACCGACATGGCCGTGTTCATCGCGCCCCAGATCGCCAGCACGATGCCAGTGCCCACCACCGAGCCGCCCAGCAGAAGCAGCATGAGCGTGCAGCCACCCATCACCAACGCGGGCAGCTTCAGGAGCGGGGCGACCTCGGGTCCGATCAGCCGGGCTGCTCCCCATGTGCCCAGAAAGCCAGCCCCACCCAGAACCAGCAGCAGGGCCGACAGGGTGGTCACGTCCGCCTGTGTTACCTGCTCCAGAAACGGGCGCAGATAGGTGAACATCGTGAAGGCCGATCCCCAGGACAGCGTGGCCGCCAGCAAGCCGCGCGCAAAATAGCGGCGGCGGAGCACCGCCAGCAGCGCGCCGAAATCTCCGCGCCGAGCCGCGGGAAGCGAGGGCAGCGATGCCGCCAGCCACATCAGGTTCAGTGCGACGATCGGCACCAGCGCCCAGAAGACCTCGCGCCATCCGAACAAGCCACCAAGATAGCTGCCGAGAGGGGCGGCGAAGGCTGCGGCGATGGCTTGACCGCCATACATCAACGCCAGCGCGCGGGGGACATCCTCCTTAGGCACCAGCCGCATGATGACGGCTGTCGCCAAAGCCCAGAAGCCGCCGATGCACAGCCCCAACAGGGCGCGGCCGATGATCAGCACCGTAAAGTTCGGCGCCAGTGCGACCAGGACGAGTGAAACCAACATCAATCCAGTGATGCCGAGCAGCACGCCCTTGCGGTTCAGCGTTCCAGCAACCGTGGTAATGAGTAGGCTGGCGACAACAGCAAACAGCCCGCTGATCGAGATCGCCTGCCCGGTCTGCCCGGTGCTGGCCCCCAGCCCCTCGGCCATAGGGGTCAGCAGGCTGACCGGCATGAACTCCGAGGCGATCAGCATGGCGACGCAGAGCGACATGGCCAGCACCGCGCCCCATGCGGCACTGCCACGGGTTCGTGCTTCTGTAAATGTCGTGTCCATGTGGGCCTCACGAGTGTTCGGGTTGGCCTCAAGTTAGATCAATGCGACCAGCGCAATTAGTGGGCTAGTTCCGCATGGACTTATCGACCTGATCGAATAGTCTGCGTGCGGACTGCCCTGAGAGGACGCGATGCGTAAACCTGACTTCAACGATCTGGTCTGGTTCCAGGCCGTGGCCGAGCTCCGGAGCTTCACCAAGGCCGCCGCAAAGATCGGCGTGGCGCAATCCACGCTTAGTCACACGATCCGGCAGCTGGAGGCGCGCATGGGCTTCCCCCTCCTGACGCGCAACACGCGCAATGTGGCCCTGACCACAGCGGGAGAGCGGCTGCTGAACACGATCGCGCCGCGACTTGCCGAGATCGAGGACGAGATCGCCGAGGTGACGGCCCTGCGCGAGACGCCCTCCGGATCGATCCGCCTCACGCTGTCGGACCATGCATTCGAAAGCGTCGTCTGGCCGAAGCTGAAGCCAGCCCTCGCCGCCTATCCTGAGATTAGTGTCGAATTCAGCCTCGACAGCAGCTTCCGCAACATCGTCGAGGACGGCTTCGATGCCGGCGTCCGGCTGGGCGAGAGCCTCGAGAAGGATATGATCGCCGTGCGGATCGGTCCTGACTGGCGGCTGGTCGCTGTTGCCTCACCGGACTACTTCGTCCGGCGTGGCCTGCCGAACCATCCACAGGAGCTTCTGAGCCACAACTGCATCAACATGCGCCACATCACCTCCGGAGGGCTCTATGCGTGGGAGTTTGAGAAGGACGGCCAGCCCCTGCGGGTGAGGGTGGAGGGCCAGCTGACCTTCAACAACTCCTACGCGATGATTGACGCCGCCGTGGCTGGCTTGGGGATCGCTTATATGCCCGATAACATCGTGCGGACACAGCTGGAGGCTGGAACCCTTGTGCTGGCGCTGGACGAATGGGCGCCCTTCTTTGAAGGCTATTACCTCTATTATCCGAGCCGACGTCAGAGCATGCCGGTGTTCAAGGTCCTGACGGACGCGCTGAGGCATAGGGAATAAGGGAGGCCGCGGATTCCAGCTCCGACACCCGCGCCAGACAGAAGTCCAGATAGGTCCGCATGATCGTCGACGGATGCCGATGACGCGGATAAACCAGATGATTGTCTTCGTCCGGCATGGGATGATCGGGCAGCAGGATCGTCAGGCGTCCCGTGCGGATGTGATCGGCCGCGATGAAGGGCGGCAGTTCCGTGATCACATCGCCCTCGACTGCCCTCCGGCACAAATGTTCGTAATCGTTCGTGGCAAGTATAGGGGCCAGATCGACCGGAGCGCCGCCCAGTGTCCAGCGCGCCGGAGCGGCCGGGTTCGCCCCCCAGATGGCGCAAGGCAGATCGCGCACGTCCTGCGGCATCTGGGGCGCGGGATACCGTTTCAGCAACCCAGGCGCGGCAACGAGCACATGCCGCCATGTAAGAAGACGACGGGCCACCATCCCCTCATGCACGACCGGTCCCACCCTCAACGCCACGTCGATCCCGTCCTCGATCAGATCGAGGCGGCGTTCTGTCGAATGGATATGAACCGTCACATTTGGATAGGCTTGCTGGAAGGCCCGCAGGATGCGCCACCACGGCTCGAACGTCTGCGGTAGCGAGAGGCGCAGCTTGCCGCGCAACTTGGCCTGATCCTCCTTGAGCGCCTGTTCGGCCTCCATCAGTGCCTCGACACCGCGCACCGCATGTTCGTAAAGACGGGTGCCGGCTTCCGTGAGCTTAGACCCGCGCGTTGTCCTTTCGAGCAGCTGCACATTCAGCACCCTTTCCAAGTCTCGTATCCGGCGGCTGAGCGTGGGGAGCGGCACGCCGAGGCGGGCCGCCGCCGCCGACAGGCTTCCGCTCTGGACGGTGAGAACGAACATCTGGAGAGCGTTGAGGTCCATGTCTCAGCCTATCATATCCGGAAGGCCGACAGCCAGATACGGGGTGAGCTATCTAATGGTGATAGCTTTCCGCAGCGCCTACACTCGATATGCCTCACCGAGCTTATCCGGGCCCGACAGCATTTCATTCGAACCTCTCTCACGACGGGAGCACTCTTCATGGCCACTGCCCTTACCTCGCCGGTTCTTGCCCATGGCTTTTCAGGGCGCGACGCGCTTCGGGCGCATTCTGCCGATTTCGAGAAGACCGTGTTCAAGGTGGCCGAGGGCGTCTACGTCGCGGTCGGCTATTCGGCCAGCAACGTCACCCTGATCCGGGCTGAGACCGGCTCGATCATCGTGGACACTTCCGCGAACCCCACCGATGCTGAAGCGATCATTGAGGCGTTTGCGGACCGGTTCGTGCGCCCCGTCTGTGCCATCGTCTACACCCACAACCATCCAGATCATTCGGGTGGGGCGACGGTCTTCGCGGGTGAGGACAATCCTGCAATCTGGAGCAACATACGGATGGTTACGGCGAAGCCGGAACTTGGGCGGGGGATGAGAGACGGGGGAGATGCCTTCGGCACGGCGCTTCCGGACGAGGACTTCATCAACGCAGGCATTCAGTTGCAATACGGGCGCGAGACGCCCCACACGCGCGAAGGCTTCCTGCCGCCGACCCGGACCTTTGAAGGCGCAGAGCAAGAGCTGACCGTCGAGGGCGTGACGCTGCACCTGCTGCATACCCCCGGCGAGTCCGAGGAGAATACCGCCGTCTGGCTGCCGGAGAAGAAGGTGCTACTGGCGGGGGACGATTTCCTGAAGTCCTTTCCTAACCTGTCCCCCATTCGCGGCGTTCGCCTACGCTCTCCCGAGGCATGGATTTCCAGTCTCGAGACGATGATCGCACTGCGTCCCGATCACCTGATCCCCGGTCACATGCAGCCGATCAACGGTCTCGAGCATGTGCGGGCGGCCCTGACTGCCTACCGCGATGCGATCCGTTACGTGACCGATGCGACGGTGTCAGGCATCAAGGCGGGCAGGACGCCGGATGAGCTGGTGCAGGAGGTGAAGCTACCGGAGGATCTGGCTGCTAACCCCTATCTTCAGGAATACTACGGCAGTGTCGCATGGGTGGTGCGCGGGATCTACGCCGACTATGTCGGCTGGTTTGACGGGAACCCGACCAACATGTTCCCGCTCTCGCCCGGAGACCGGGCAGAGCGCATGATCACGCTGAGCGGTGGAGCCGAAGCCGTTCTGAAGAAGTCCCGTGCGGCGCTTGAGACCGGTGACGTCCAATGGGCAATGGAGCTTGCGGACCATCTGATCACTGCGCATGAACACGAGGTCGAAGCCATTCAGATCAAGATTGGAGCTCTGCGCAGCCTCGCGGAACGCCAGATCAACGCGACGGCTCGGAACTACTACCTAACGGTCTCGCAATCGCTGGGTAATAGCCTCTGATTGTTCCTACCAACGATAGGTAAGGTCCGGAAAGCTCGCAGAAAAAACGCTGTAGAATTGGTCTCGCTGCACCGAGCGGCAACGTGCAGAATGGGGAAGCTGCAATGCCGCGGCTGACGGAGGCCGACCGGCGGCTTTGGGCCGGAATTTGCTGCGCGACGAAAACGTCGTACCCGAAAGCAGGTGATCTCGATGAGACGTGGCAGCACCACGCGAAGGGTCTAAAGCCGTCATTCGGCGCAGCATGGCTGGAAGGGTTTTCCAGATCAACATCTGCTTTGGCGCGGAGGGCAGCACCCGCCCTGCCGATCTGGCGCACGAGGCGGCGGCGCTGGCCGGGCTGCGCCGCTGGGCCGGCGCTATGCGTCGATGGTGGCCAGCGACGGCGCGGACGGGCTGATGGCCAATATCTCCAGCGTGCCGCATCTCTTCTGCGGCGAGGAGGATCTGCGCTATGCTTCAACGCATAGGACCATCAGCAACATGTGCATCGCTCGGCTAAGCGAGGTAGGATAGGCGCACCACCATCAAGGAGATGACATGCCTCAAGAACCGCAGCGGCAGAAGGAAGTATGGAAGCAATACTCGCGAGAGCGGCGTGAGGCACTACAGTCCGTCGAGGTCATCCAGATTTCGGTGTCCATCCCCAAGGATTCGAAAGAGAAGGTCCTGGCCCTTCTCCAGCCATACACTGATCGCGCGCGGCTGCTTTCGATCCTGATCGGTGCCACATCTTTCGACCGGGCGCTTGCGATCGGGCTGTTGCAGTCCATGCCCGATGGGCTGACGCTGGACGAAGTTGACACCATCATCCGGTTTCGGAGCGATCATATCGGGCAGGAAGCAGTGCGCGAAATCGTTGAACGCCGGGGGCTGCCCATTGCCCTGTCTGTCTCTCCTGAGGAGCTGCCGAAGAACGGGACATAGATCGCTCGAGAACACCTTTGACTTGCCTCACTCAAGACATGTCTCAGATTCATCTTGACTGACGGTGAAAGGCGCTGTAATGTCATCTCATCCTCGACGAACACGAAAGAGGATGCAGACACGGCAACCGTGGATGCTAGGTGCGTTCGCCGCCGGGTAGACGGCTTAGAAAAGACGGACTGATAGATTGAGTATGCCGCCGGACAGGCGGCGAGCGCGGGGAGGATGATCTCCTGGATCTCTCCCCGCGCTATGCTAGCTTAACCCGCTGTCCACGAAACCGGCAGCAGCTCATCTGAAAGATCTGGACCTCAGAGCCTCATCGATTCATCCTTGACCCGATCCATCAGATGCCGGGCTGAACACCCAGACTGCGGGCGACCCGGGTTGGGCCGCCGCCCACGCGCTCTTACCCGGTCAGAGGAAGAAGTCCTGCGGCGTGAAGTTGATCTGCCCTGCCACTTCGATGGTGAAGTCGGCCATCCTGTCGCCATTCAGGTCACCGGACACGATAGTGAACTTCTTCATCTGATCGAAGTGAATCTCGCCGGCCTTCCCCGAGAAATCATCGGCTCCGATGAAAGTGAACTTCTGATTGCCGCCGGCCTTCACATTGGCATCTATCGCCTTCAGGTCGATATGATCGCCCTGGCCGCGCTTGAAGTCGGAGATGACGTCGCGGGTGCTTGCAGTGTTCCCCATGTCCTTCTTGCTCGTGAAGACGAAGGTGTCGGCTCCGCCGCCACCCGAGAGCCAGTCCTTGCCTTGTCCGCCTTCGAACAGATCCTTGCCATTGACTCCCGACAGCCGGTCGTTGCCCGCCCGGCCGAACAGACTGTCGTTTCCGTTGCCGCCCGCGATGGTGTCATTGCTCTTGCCGCCATCCAGCCGGTTGCTGCCCGAGTTGCCCGTCAGCTGATTGCTCGAGTTGTTGCCAGTGCCGTTGATGCCGGAAGAGCCGGTCAGCACGAGCTTTCCGACCTCGGCGGAGATCTTGAAGGAAACGGAGGACTTCACGGTGTCGATGCCGCCATTCGCGCCTCGATCACCTTGTCGCCAGTGTCGTCAACGAGGTAGGTGACGTTTCCGCTGCCGCCCGTCATGCGGTCAGCACCGGCGCGCCCATCGAGAAGGTTATTCCCTGCATTACCGGTCAGGGCATTTGCAAGCTCATTACCCGTGGCGTTGATCGTCGAACTGCCCGTCAGAACCAGATTTTCAAGTTCCGCTCCCAAGGAATATGAGAGAGAGGTCTCAACCGTATCGGCTCCAGCACCCGCGGCCTCAATGATGCGGTCGGAGACAGAATCGATCACGTAGGTGTCGTTACCCGCATCGCCTTCCATCGTGTCTGCCGCGGCACCGCCGTTGAGGACGTTGCTCAGCATGTTTGACTGAAAGTTTCCAGTGCCGCTGATGCCGGAGTTACCCGCGCCGTCAGGAGGGGCTACCCACTCCATCATCATCGCCTAACCAATGCACAATCAGCGATACTGGCTTGACAGAGCATCGCGCATTGAGATAAACGTTTTTCGCAGTGGTTAAACGTTTATCTAGGCGGATTGGCTGTGGCAGGAGCTACGATCAAAGATGTTGCTGCACGTGCGGGGGTTTCTATCGCCACCGTGTCAAATGCGTTCAGCGGGAGAAAGCTAGTCAGCCCGGAGATAATCCTGCGGGTTGAGGAAGCGGGCCGAGCCCTCGGATATCAGAAGAACGTCGCTGCATCGCAGTTGCGGTCGGGGCGCGTCAAGGTTGTTGGGGTCCTGATTCCTAGTCTGGCGGACACGTTCTTCGCCTCCTTGGTGTCCCACCTCGAAGAACTGGCCGAGGCCAGCGGCTATCAGGTGCTTGTCGCCACCTCACGCGACGACCCACATCACGAAAAGGCTCAGCTCGACGCGCTTCTTGGGTGGAAGCCGTCAGGGCTGATCGCGGTGCCCTGCACCAACATAATTCCCGAGGGCTTGCGACGCGAGATCGCCACCCTGCCGATGGTCCTCATCGACCGGATCGGCGAGGACGACCTTCCGGTGGATATGGTAGTCGTGGATAATTACGCTGCCGGTCGGGATGCCGCGGAGCATGTGCTCGATCTCGGCCATACTGATGTGCTGATCGCGTCCTCGGTCGCGGCCTTGCGCCCGATTGCCGACCGGATCCGCGGCATTACGGATGCCTGCATGGCCCGTACGGGACGCGCACCCCGCGTCGTCGATCTCGGGACCGATATCGAGGCGGGGGCCGCAAGGCTGGAGCATTGGCTTGCAGGTCATCCGTCGCCCACGGCGGTGATCGCCATGACTAACGTCACCACGCTCGCCACTTTGACGGCCTTCGCTCAGGCCAAGGTCGATGTGCCGGGCGCCGTCTCGCTGGTGGGGTTTGACGATTATAGTTGGATGACCGCACGCCGCACACCGCTTTCGGCGGTGCGCCAGCCGATCCCCGGCATCGCCCAAGCCGCCTGGAACTGCCTCGAGAAGCGGATCGGCGGGTCGAGGGAGGAACCGTCGCGAATCGTGCTGGAGGCGCCGTTGCAGCGCAGGGACTCAGTAGGCGCACCGGCACCGGGCGCGTCCGCGCCTTAGAGGCCCGCTCTATTGCGGGCGAAGAAGAGTGGAGGCCGGCGTCGCCGGTTCGGGGAGAGAGATCGTGAGGAAGACCACGTTTCTGGGGGTCGTGCCCCTGTTGGCGCCGGTGCAGCTTCTGCTGCTTTGCGTCGTAATTCTGCCGTCGATCTATGTCGTCTGGCTGAGTTTCCACACGTCCAGCTTCGGTCAGGCCCCGGAGTTCACCGGTTGGTCGAACTACATGCAAGTCCTGTCTGACCCGGCCTTTCGCAGTGCGATGTGGAACACGGTGCTCATTGTCGTGATTGCGGTGCATCTGGAGATGCTCGTCGCGCTGGGGATGGCGCTGCTCTTCAACAGCGGCCTGAGATTCCGGCGGTTCTTGCTGGTGGCGGTGCTGGCGCCCTATGCGGTGTCGGAGGTTGTCGCCGTCGCCATGTGGCGCTTCCTGTTCGACCTCGATGTTGGACCCCTTACTCAACTGTTCCAAGCGCTGCATCTGCCGATCCTCGAATGGTCATATGAGCCCGCCCACGCGACCGTCATGATAATTCTACTGACAATCTGGATGCATCTGCCGTTCAGCTTCGTGATCCTCTATGCTGCCCGACTAGCCCTACCGCAGGATCTCTACGAGGCGGCCCGCATCGACGGCGCCACGAAGATGCAGTGCTTCTGGCGGGTGACGCTACCGCTCATCGGGCCGGCCCTCGTCGTGGCGCTGCTGTTTCGTTACATCTTCGCCTTCCGGATGTTCTCGGAGGTCTGGCTTCTAACCGGCGGCGGGCCGGCCCGCACCACCGAGGTGGTGGCCGTTTATCTCTATCAGGAAGCCTTCAGCTACAACGCCTTCGGTCCCGCCTCCGCCACGGCGCTGCTCATGGTGTTCGCCTCCCTGGTCTTGGCTTCCGGTTACATCTTGTTACTGCGTCGGCAGGTGAAAAATGCGCGCTGAAAAACTCCTCGTCAACGCCGGCAAGACGCTCGCGGTGGTCGCAATCCTGTTCTGGTCGCTGTTCCCGATCGTCTTCATTGTCCTCTCCTCGGTGAAACCGGGGCAGGACATCTTTGCGGTGCCGCCGCAATGGCTGTTCGAGCCGACCCTGCAGCATTACGCGACCCTTTGGTCCGAGTGGCGCGTGTTCTTCCGCGGGCTGTGGAACTCGACCATCGTCACGATTGGCGCCACCACGCTAGCGGTCGCATCCTCAACCTGCGCAGGCTATGCTTTCTCGCGTCACACTGCCCGCTGGCTGGATCTTTCAGTGGTCGGCCTGATCGCGGTGCGGCTGATTCCGCCGATAGTAGTGACGCTGCCACTGTTCCCCATCGTGAACCGCCTCAGTTTGGCAGACACGCATCTGGTGCTCATTGTGCTTTACGCGACTTTCTTCGTCTCGCTCGGCACGGTGCTGATGCGCACCTTTATCGACCAGATCCCCCGCGATTTGGACGAGGCCGCGGCAATAGATGGGGCAGGTCGGCTGACGATCCTGTGGCGCGTGATCGTCCCACTGGCGGCGCCGGGCATCCTCGCTGTTGCGGTCTTCGTGATCGTTTTCGCCTGGAACGAGTTCCTATTCGCTTTCATCTTCACCGGCACCAATGCCAAGACCGCGCCGCTGGTCATCTCGGAAATGATAGGCTCGATCGACGGAGTGGACTGGGGCGTGCTGTTCGCCGCCTCGACAGTCCAGCTGGCTCCAGTCCTGGCCTTCGTGATCCTCATGAACCGCTACCTTGTCGCAGGCCTGACAGCCGGCGCGACGAAGGGATGACACACCTGTTTTTTGGGAGGAGAAACCATGACAGACCTGACGAAACCCACCCGCCGCGGCTTCCTGGCCAGCACCGCTGGCACGCTGGCGCTGATGCGCGCGCCAGCCGCCTTCGCCGCCAGCAAGACGCTGAATATCCTCAGCCATCGCGTGCACCAGACGGTCCTTGGCGAGACCGAGGGTGATCTGATGGCTCCGTGGAAGACGGCCAATGACGCTGAACTGGCCTTCACTACCTTCGACTCGAACCCGCTGATGGACCGGCTGTTCCGCGAGGCGAGCCTGCCGGAGACTGAGTTCAGCGTCGGCTACTTGGTTGACAACCGGCCGACGTCGGAGATCGCCCAGCTGTTCGAACCACTCGACGCCTGGCTGGAAAAGGATGCGATTGCGGACTTCTCCGATATCGCGCCTGGGCTGGTAAAGGGCATGAGCGTCGATGGCAAGCTGATCGGCATTCCGGTCCGCACGGCAACCCAGGCGCTGTTCTACAACGAGGACCTGCTGCAACAGGCCGGTTTCAGCGCTCCGCCCGCCACGCTGGAGGAACTGGTCGCGCAGGCACAGAAGGTGTCCGACGACAAGATCGCGACCGGCATGATCCTCGCGTCTGATCTGGCGGTCTTCCCGGTGATGTTTGCCCGCGCCTATGGCGGCGATTTCCTAACCGGGGATTTCGCTTTGCTGCCCGATCCCGCGGCAATGGAACAGGCGCTGACGGTTCTGGCGGGGATGTTCGCCGACGGTGCGCTGCCGCGCAGCTACGCCACGACGAAAAACGACGATCAGGTCACCTGGATGCAGCAGGGGCGGGCGGCCTTCACCGTCCTGCCCTTTGCCCGCGCTGCTCAATTGAACAATCCCGAGCAGTCGAAATTCTCCGGCAAGATCAAGGCTGTCGGTTTCCCCGTCGCTCAGGCGCTGCAGGGCAAGACTCCGATGGCCGCCGTGGTCGAGGCTTGGGCGCTGGTGATCCCGGCCAACGCCAAGGACAAGGATCTTGCCTGGAGCTACATCAAGCAGGTCTCTTCGCCGGAGACGACGCTGGGCATGGCGCTGAACGGTAATGGACCCGCGCGGGTCTCGACCTTCTCGGACCCCAGCCTGATCGAGAAGAACCCCTTCGCCGCCGTGGAGGCCGAAGCGCTCGCCAACGCCCGCGGTGCCTTCCCGCCCTTCCCAGAGGCGGCCCGCGCCCAGGCCCTGTTCCTCGAAGAGGTGCAGCTTGCCGTCATGGGCCGCAAGACCCCCGCCGAGGCCGTTGCCGCCATCACTGAACGCGTGACACCGCTCCTGCCCTGACCATTCGGCGGGGGCGTCGCAGCCCCCGCTCCCTTCTCTTCCATCTTCTTTCAGGACCTGCATAACTATGGCACAGATCGCCACCATCTACGAACCCGCCCGCGACATCCCTGTCAGTGCGGAGTATGACGTGCTCGTTGTCGGCGGCGGACCCGCCGGATTGATTTCGGCCCTCGCTGCTGCCGAAGGCGGCCTTCGCGTCGGCGTTCTGGAGAGCCGCAGCTTTGTCGGCGGCAACATGACCATCGGTCTGCCCGTGCTCGGCTTCCTCGGCCAGAAGGGCAACCAGATCATTGAAGGTCTGCCGCAGAAGTTCATCGATCGGCTCAAGGCCCGCAACGCCGCCTCGGAACACCGGGCCTGCCCGCTCCATATGGGGATCACGCTGGTCGAACCCGAGGCGGTGAAGACAGTCGGTCTCGAGATGCTGACCGAGGCCGGGGTCGACGTCGTGTTCTATACCTTCGTCGCTGGCGCGGTGATGAACGATGATGGCACTGCCATTCGCGGCGTCGTCACCGAGAGCAAGAGCGGCCGCAGCGCCGTGCTGGCCAAGGTGGTGATCGACTGCACCGGCGACGCCGATGTCGCGCACCGGGCTGGTGTCGAGACCGAGAAGGGCGACGCGCATGGCGGGATGCAGCCTCCGACATTGATGTTCTGCCTGTCGGACGTCGACACCGACAAGCTGCGCATGGCAATCGCCAATTCGCCCAAGGAGGCGCGCACCTACCTGACCGATTTCATCCCGGCAGAGTATTTCGGCCAGAACCAGCAGTTCATCGTGGTCGGCCTGCGCGAATTGATGGCCAAGGCGCGGGAAGAGCGTGATCTGGACATTCCGAACCAGCGCACGATCATCATCACCGGCCTGAAGAAAGGTGAGGCCTGGATCAACATGACCCGCGTCACCGGCACGGATGGAACGGACGCCCGCTCGCTCTCGACCGGCGAGATCGTGGCCCGCGGGCAGATCGACGACATTGTGGAATACCTGGTGAACTACGTTCCGGGTTTCGAGAATGCCCATTTTTCCAAAACGGCGCCCTTCCTCGGCATCCGCGAGACCCGGCGTATCGTCGGTCGCTACATGATGAACGAACAGGATGTGCTCGGTTGCCGTCATTTCGAGGATTCCATCGCCGTGGCCTCCTATCCGATCGACATCCACCGTCCGGGAGACGAAGGCTGCACGCTGATCTGGTGCGGCGATTGTTACGACATCCCCTATCGGTCGCTACTGCCAAAGGTGGTCGAGAACCTGATCGTCGCCGGTCGGGCCATCTCCGCCACGCATGAGGCGATGGGGGCAATCCGCGTCATGGCGACTTGCATGGCGATGGGCGAGGCCGCCGGGCGCGCTGCGGCGCTCGCGGTGAAGCAGGACATCAAGCCCCACGAAGTGGATATCCACGCCCTGCGCCGGGAGCTTCTGCTGAAAGGCGCGTATTTGCGCGGCATGATGGGCGAGAAGCTAACTCCTGAGACCGAGCCAGTCGCGATCTCCGCATGACCCACGGGGGTTCCTGGTTCGGGAGCCCCCTCATCTGCCAGCAAACGGAGGACATAATGGCCGATCTGCGGCTTTCTGGTGTAAAGAAGGATTACGGCGGCCATCCCGTCATCAAGGGCGTCGATCTGGAGATCCGCCACGGCGAGTTCATCGTCTTCGTCGGGCCGTCCGGCTGCGGCAAGTCAACTTTGCTGCGGATGATCGCGGGGCTGGAAGAAATTTCCGACGGCACGCTGGAGATCGGTGGCCAGCGCGCCAATGACATCTCGCCCCGCGACCGGGGCATCGCGATGGTCTTCCAGTCCTATGCACTTTACCCGCATCTGACCGTGGGGGAAAATATGGGCTTCGGGCTGTCTTTGCGAAAGACGCCGAAGGCCGAGGCAGCATCGCGCGTGGCTCGCGCGGCGGAAGTCCTGCAGATCACTCATTTGCTGGATCGGAAGCCCAGTCATCTCTCGGGTGGTCAGCGCCAGCGGGTCGCCATCGGGCGGGCCATCGTGCGCGATCCATCGGTCTTCCTGTTTGACGAACCGCTGTCGAACCTCGACGCATCGTTGCGCATGGACATGCGGATGGAGATCTCCAAGCTTCACCGCGATCTCGGGGCCACGATGATCTACGTCACGCATGACCAAGTCGAGGCGATGACGCTGGCTGACAGGATCGTGGTGCTGAACGGCGGTGTCGTCCAGCAGGTCGGTCGTCCGATCGATCTATACCGAAACCCCTGCAACGCCTTCGTCGCGGGGTTCATCGGCAGCCCCCGCATGAACTTCCTGCCTGTCACCGTTGATCGGGTGGAGCGTGGAACGGCCATGGTTTCTGGATCCGGCGTCGGACCTCTCGTCGTCGGCGCGGGCCCGGACGCACATCCGGGCCCCGCGCTTCTCGGCATCCGGCCGCAGGCACTGCGCCCCGGCCGGGCCGAGGGCTGCAGCCCTTTGAAAGGGCAGGTCGTGCTGCTGGAGCGGATGGGGACCGAGACGGTTGTTAACCTGCGGATCGAGAGCGGACAGAGCCTACTGGCCGTCGTGCCGGGCGATCTGGAGTTGGAACTGGACCAAAGGATGGATTTTTTCTTCGCTCCGGCAGAAGCAAGGCTTTTCCCGCCTGCCGATCCTTCAAGCGCGCCCCCCACCCCACATTGAGGCCCGAGGACTGATATGGCACAGAATCTGAACGGAAAGACGGCCGCCATCACGGGGGCGGCCTCGGGGATTGGCCTTGAATGCGCCCGCCACCTAGTGGCGGCAGGCGTGACTACATTTCTCGTGGACCGCGATGCCGCGGCGCTTGACCGCGTCGTCAGCGGGATCGGGCCCGGAGCGATCCCGCTGGTGGTGGATCTGCTGGATGCCGAAAGCCTGCGCGGAATGCTGCCTGCGATCCTCGAACTGAGCGATGGGCTTGACATCTTTCACGCTAATGCCGGCGCCTATGTCGGCGGTGCGGTTGCGGAGGGCGATCCGGATGTCTGGGACCGGGTGCTGAACCTGAACATCAACGCGGCCTTCCGATCGGTTCATGCGGTGCTCGGCCATATGATCGACCGGGGCAGAGGCGACATTCTCGTGACCTCGTCGGTGGCGGGCGTGGTGCCGGTAACTTGGGAGCCCATCTATACGGCGTCGAAATTTGCGGTGCAGGCCTTCGTCCACACCCTGCGCCGACAGGTGATGGCGCAGGGGCTGCGGGTGGGGGCGGTGCTGCCGGGCCCAGTGGTCACGCCGCTGATCGACGACTGGCCGAAGGCGAAGCTCGACGAGGCGCTGGCAAGCGGCAGCCTGATGCAGCCGGTGGAGGTGGCGGAAGCGGTCATGTTCATGCTGAGCCGCGATCCGGGCGTGACGATCCGGGATCTGGTGATCCTTCCCCGAAATCTGGATCTGTGAGGTGCCGGACATGGCCATGAGCTATTACGTGGGCGTTGATGTCGGCACCGGCAGCGCGCGTGCCGGCATCTTCGACCGCCGCGGGCAACTTGTTGCTGTAGCCAGCCATCCGCTGCAGACTTGGCGCCCCGCGCCGCATCATGTCGAGCAATCCAGCGATGACATCTGGGCCGCGGTCTGCAGGTCCGTTCGCAAAGCCGTGGCCGAGTCGGGGATCGCCGCGGAAGACGTGCGCGGGATTGGCTTCGACGCGACCTGCTCCCTGGTTCTGATCGACGCCGAGGGCGCGCCGCTTGCGGTCAACGCCGAGGGCGTGCATGTGCGCAATGTCATCGTCTGGATGGACCACCGCGCGACGCCGCAAGCGGAGCGCATCAACGCCACAGCACACCCGGTGCTTGACTATGTCGGCGGCCGCATCTCCCCGGAGATGGAGACGCCCAAGATCCTGTGGCTGAAGGAGGTCTTGCCCGAAACCTATCACGCCGCAGGACATTTCTTCGACCTGACCGATTTCCTTACCTGGAAGGCAACCGGCAGTCTCTGGCGATCCACCTGCACGGTAAGCTGCAAATGGACCTATCTGGCGCATGGGAGGGGCTGGGATGCCTCCTATTTCCGAACCGTGGGCCTAGGAGATCTCGCGGATCAGGGCTTTTCCCGGATCGGAACGACGGTCCGCCCGCCCGGCACGGTCATTCCCGGCGGCTTGCAGCGGGCAGCGGCGGCCGATTTGGGACTTCCGCCCGGCGCCACGGTCGCAATGGGGCTCATTGATGCCCATGCCGGGGCCCTGGGCACCTTGGGTGCTGAGGGGCTGCAGGGAGACCTTACCCAGCGTCTGTCCTACGTGTTCGGAACCTCTGCCTGCACGCTGAACATCACCACCGAGCCGAGCTTTGTCCCCGGGGTCTGGGGGCCCTATTTTTCCGCCTTGGCACCGGAGTTCTGGTTGAACGAAGGCGGTCAATCGGCGGCAGGGGCGGCCATCGATCACCTTGTGCAGCTGCACCCCCGCGCTGGCCAGGCGGGCGCTGCGGCCAAGGCCGAAGGTCTCACCCTGACTGCCTGGCTAAACGGCCGGGCGGAGGCGGCGCTGGCGGATCAGCCTCTTTCGGCACTGCTGAAGACCCTGCATGTAGTCCCAGAGTTCCTCGGCAATCGTGCGCCCTTCGCCGATCCTGAGTCGAGAGCCGTCATCGCCGGGCTGGGTCTTGAGGAAGACGAGGCCAGTCTCATCAGATTATACTTAGCGGGTCTCTGCGCCATTGGCTATGGGCTGCGGCAGATCATCGATGCGCTGGCAGTAGGGGGGGCGGACCTGAAGACGGTCGTGATTAGCGGCGGAGCGGGGCGCAGCAGACTGGTGCGAAAACTGCTGGCCGATGCGGCCGACAAACCCGTCGGAGTTTGCGTCACGCACGAGCCAGTTCTGCTTGGAGCCGCGATGACGGCAGCCGTGGCAGTAGGGGACTGCACGGATCTAGCTGCCGCCATGTCGTCTATGTCTTGCGCCGAGGAGACAGCCGAGCCAGACCCCACCACCCGCAGCCTGCACAGTTCCCGCTTTGATGCATTCCAGAAGCTGCAGGCCGTTGCCCGCGAAGTCCGCTGCCTCTCCGGCTGAGGGGCACCGTCCATGTGTGATAGCCCCGGTTTTAGCGGGCTGTCGCCTCAGCCAAATTCATAACGCACCCGGGCCTCGCCTTTCGAGATGCAGTCGACCTCGGGTTCGTGCAGGGCGTAGATCTTGCCGCTGCCCTTCGGCTGCTGGTGCAGGAAAACCAATGGTATGGGAGTCGTTCAGGGCGAGCTCATCACCCTCGCGGAAGTCGACAGGTTTCGTCGCCACCATGTTCCGAACTCGGTTAGAGGGAAGATCACCCGCTTGCCCCCAAAGGCGCGCAAGACCGACGCGATCCGCTCCGCCGAGGCCCCGGCTTCCAGACGGATCACCAACGCGCCTGTGACGATCTCCGGTCGGGCCAGGCCACCAACATCGGCGCGCGCCGCATCCTCAGTGGGGCCGAGCAACAGCGCCGCAAACTCCATCGGATCCTCCGGCGCCGGCAGCACCAGCCGCCCTTTGCGCGCCAGTGTCCGCAAGAGGAGATATGGTTCGCAGGCACACCGTGCTGCCGCGCAACCGCGTTCACCCACACGCCCGGCGTCAGCGTCTCCGCTACAATCCGCGCCTTCTCCTCATTCGGCCACTTCCGGTTCCGACGGCCGCGGCCGCCACCCGGGAGAAGCTTTAATGCAGGCTCCATGGAGAAACTCCGTCCCAACAATCATCACAGTCCAAGTGAACCGATCAGAATGTCGCGCGGAAGGTGGGAGACAAAGAACGCTTACATGATCGCCTGGCATCGCAACACGGGTCGCTGGTGAGCAGCCGCACCGTGCAGCGGCTGGTTAGTTCTTCAGATCAATAGGCTTAAACATAGGTATGCGTGTATAATGTGCGTGTTAATTCCATTATGAGCACCACTGGAGCTGCTTCGCTCGGCCTCTATCAGGTCCGATAAGTAGCGCTTATCGCGGATGATGCATCGTGTGCGAAGCGGCCTGCGCGGCGGCGGCTTCAGCGGGTGATTGGTTCACGCTGCCGACGCCAGAGTTCGAAGCGCCCGGCTTCTCCGGCGGGGAGATAGCGAGATAGAATCTGCTGCCAGCGCGGATCGCCCCCCATGTAACGATACCATGAGAAATCCGGGCTGCGGAAATACCCGGGCCGCCGGTCGATCACCAGGAGATCGGGCCTGGCCTGCGCGATGTCGTCGAGCAGCGCCTCGCGAGTGTGATCGGCAATGGTGTGGAGGCGGCTGCAGAGGTCCGGCAGGGCAGAACAGTCCGTCGTGGCCAGACCGTCGAAGGCGCCGGGAAGGGGCCAGACAGCGGGGAAGCGGCTGATCCATTCGGCTCCTAGGGCTATCGCAACCGGCGGTCCCGCATGGACATAGGTCGAGAGCACCGCGAGACGCTCAACCTTCCCGCCGGAGGCAGCGGAGCCGACAATGCCGGTCACAGCCCCGTTGGCATAAAATCCACGCGGCAGGTTGTTGATAGAGATCATGGCCAGCAGCACCAGGACGGTCAGCCGGGTAGCGAGCGGCATCCCCCTGGCGCTCAGGGCCCAGAAGCAGGCAACTAGGATGAAACTCAGGAAGGGGATGAGGTGATAGCCAAAGCCGGTGCCCTGCCACAGGAAGCAGCCGAGCCCGGCCAGCGCCAGCATACAGAAGAGGGCGGGACCGGGTTCGCTCCGACGGGGCAGAACGGTCAGGGCGACAAGACCGAGGAACAGAGCAGGCAGCGCCGCCTGAGCCCAAATGATGCTCAGGCCCGCGCCATAGGCACTGTAGGTAAGGCGCGCCATGGGCACGATCTCGGCAAAATAGGCGGGGTGAACCACGGTGACGAAGCCGACATAGCTGATGCCCACAATCAGCATCGTCAGGTTGGAGATCGACAGGACCGGCCGGAGCGAGCGCGTTGTGGCGACCTCGCGCAGGGTGACAGCCAGTGGAAACAGCACGAAGAAGGGTTTGAGGCAGATCGCCATGCCCGCGACCAGCGCCTGCATCAGCTCGGCCTGACGCGATTGCGGCACGAGCCGCCCCAGAAGCCAAGGCATCAACAGGATGACAAGGATATGTTCGCGCTGCGCCAGATTGTTGAGGGCGGGCAGCACGAGAGCGGCCATCAGACCAGCCAGCAGCACAAGGCGGCGCAGCGCAGACAACCCGAGCCGCAGCAGCAGGGTGCCGCACCAGCTCACACTGACGAACAGGCTCAGCGCCAGAACGACATATTGCGCATTGGTGTCGCTCAGCCCGGTCGCATCCGCCAGCCCGATCACCGGGAGGGTGAAGTAGAAATTTAGCGGTGGATTGACCTCGATGATGTCGCGGTAGAGCGTGGCCCCTGAGAGCCACTCGCGGGTGGCGATCAGATACCAGGCCGTGTCGTGATTGATCATCCGGCCCCAGCTTGCAGCTAGGAAGATGGCCGACAGCCCGGCAGAGAGCAGAAGGCCGCTCCAGTCTGCCCCCCGGCGCCCATCGAAGACCCAGAAGCGCAAGAGCAGATAAGATACGACGGGCACCGTCACCGCAACCAGCGCCATGGCGACAGGAAAGCCCCAGCCAAGGCCTATGTCCACCAGCCAGACCACGCCGCTGCTCGTCACCAGCCCAATCAGAGCCGCCGCCACAAAGTGCGGGACCTGTGCGGCCCGCATGTCGACGCCGAAGGTGAAGCGGGCGTGGCCGACATAAGAGATGGCCAACGCCGCGCAAAACCCCGCGAGATTGGCCAAAAGGTCGGACAACTGTAGTGTGCTGCGAAAAATCAGCGCGATACCGACATGTGCAAAGGTGGCGGACCCGCCTACGACGGCGAAGCGGAGGATGCGCGCCATGTCTGGATCAAGTCCGCTCGAGCACAGCGGCAAGCGAGAGTCCGATCGGAAGTCGGATCCGACCCAGAAGATGCCGCTCTGTCCGAAAGATGCGCTTGAGAGCTGCATTCATGGTGTGCGAAGGCAACGTGTCATCGGGTGCGGCACTACCTGTCAGCATCTTGAGACCCCGCAGCGCAAGGGCTAGGGGAAAGAGGAAGAAGTTGAAATAGCTTGCGTAGCACACCCGCAAACCCGCCGCTTGCGCCGCGGACCCCAGAGAGGCGCGCGTGTAACGGCGGAAGTGATGGTGGGTTTCGTCATGCCGTGACCACAGAAGCGGAAACGCCGGGACCGTAACGAGGATGCGCCCGCCGGGAGCGAGGCGCCGGGACAGCGCTGCGAGAGAGGCGACATCCGCTTCGACATGTTCCAGCACGTCGAACAGAGCAATAAGATCATAAAGATGGCCCTCCAGAGGAACTTCTCCGGGCAAGGAGCCGGGATGGACAATCAGCCCGGATCGACTGGAGGCTGCCCTACGCGCGTCATCGTCATACTCGAAGGCATCAACCTGTCCG
Source organism: Cereibacter sp. Soil_C_27 (assembly GCF_057657095.1). Lineage (NCBI taxonomy): Bacteria > Pseudomonadati > Pseudomonadota > Alphaproteobacteria > Rhodobacterales > Paracoccaceae > Cereibacter > Cereibacter sp. Soil_C_27. Next base: position 33,401 of record NZ_JBDGJD010000007.1, read on the forward strand.
AACCGGCTTAGCATTCCCAGATTTCCACCGCTGCCGCAGCCGGCTTCAAGGATGCGCGCAGCCTGTCCGGCGGGCAGGAGGCGGCTGACAAGAGAAGCGAGGATGTCGCGGCGTCCGACAAACCACCAATGCTGCATCTCGAGGTCCGACATCCGGTCGTAGACGGCGCGATCCATCAGAGAGGCCCTGCGGGGCGGTGGGATCTTACTACATAGTGGGGCCGCTGGCGCACCTCGGTATAGATGCGGCCGATATACTCGCCGATGATTCCGAGCGCGAACATGTTCAGTCCACCAAAGGTCAGGATTAGGATCACGGTCGAGGCATAGCCGGGAAGATCGACGCCGAAGAGCGAGGTCCGGGCGAAGATATAGGCCGAATAGGCGAGCGAGAGCACCGCCATCAGCAGCCCGACCCATGTCCATATCCGCAGGGGCGCGGTGGAGGAGGCGAAGATGCCGTCGAGTGCCAGCTTGAGCAGCTTCCAGTAGGACCAGCGGCTTTCTCCGGCCTCGCGCGCCGGACGGTCGTAGCTGATTTCCTCCGTCTCGAAGCCCACCCAGCTGAAGAGCGCCTTGTTGAATCGCGAGCGCTCGCCAAGCTGGCAGACGGTTTCCACCACTTCGCGATCGAGCAGGCGGAAGTCGCCTACCCCGCGCGGGATCGGATACTCCGCCATCATGTTGAAGACGCGGTAAAAGGCGGTGGCGCTGGTGCGTTTCATCCAGCTGTCCGCGTGCCGCGCCGCGCGGCGCGCATTGACCACGCGCGCGCCCGCCATCCAGCAGGCGATCATCCGGGGGATCACCTCGGGAGGGTCCTGCAGATCGACGTCAAGCGGGATAACGGCGTCACCCCGGGCGTGCCGCAGCCCGGCAAGCAGGGCCGCCTCCTTGCCGAAATTGCGCGAGAGGCTGACCAGCGCGATGTCGTGCCGGGCTGCCGCGGCCTGCTCGATGACGCGCCGCGTCGCATCACGGCTGCCGTCATCGACGAACAGGATTTCGAAGCCGATGTTGGGGCTGATGGCGCCGAGGGCCAGATCGACCCGCTCGAGGAAGGCCGCGATGCAGTCCTGCTCATTATAGACCGGAACGACGAGGCTGACGAGGCGAGGCCTGTTCACCGGCCTGCCGTCTTCGATACGGACGATACTCGCCAATTTGTTCACAACCACGCCTCCCTCGGACCTATCTTTGCCTGAGTGGGCAGGACTGACGTGGCAACTTTAAGGAAAGACTGCGGCATGGCTCGAAAACCCCGCCGCTATGGGCAGTTGGAGCACTCCGCCGCGCTGTCTATGCGGTAAAGGGTGAAGCGGCCCTCGCGCGCGAGCGGATCGAGATTTCCGAGTCTGTCCAGATGCTGCGGTGCCTCGTCGAGCAACAGGACATGGGTGAACTTTGCGGGCCAATCCTCGAGGTAGCGGAAGAACCCGTTGCGCAGGTCCGGACGGTCAAGCAGCAGCCGGCGCTCGTCCACTGCAAAGCCGGAAGGCTCGCTTGACGCGAGCCAAGGGCGTTTCACCTCGAAGGAATGGGTGCCTTGAAACAGCGTCGGCACGAAGGCATCGCGCTGCATGACGGCATGGGCCTCCACATGCCACAATCTCCGATCCTGCTCTTCGCCTTCTCGGCGAACCGGCAACAGCCGACTGCCGCGCGGAAGCTGCGTCAGGAGGGTCGACAGCTGGGCAACCTCGCCACTGTAATCCCGGGCGAACCGCTCGAAGGCCGCACCGCGCAGGGCCAGCAGGCAGGCCGCGATCAGGCAAAGCCGTATGGCGCCGCCGCGGCTCAGGCCCTGCCAGGCGGTGCCGGCCAGAAGCGCTGCCACCAGAAGTGGCGCCAGACGGATATGGACCAGCGCCACCCCGCTCAGCCAGGTCGGGGCAAGAAGCGTCGCCACCGCCAGTGCGATGACCGGCCCGCGCATCGCCGGAGCCAGAGTCAGGCGCGGCCCCGTGCGGCGCGCCAGCGTCAGGAAGCAGCCGAAAAGAAAGACGATCACGAGGAACCCGCTCAGCCTCAAAGCGAGATCATTGGGGACACCCCACCCCTGGACGACAGCCATCAACGCTTCGAGGCGCCGGATGGGGTGGCCGAGTTCGGTCCGGGTGCCGAGAGCCGAAGGGGGGCCCGTGATGATAGCGTGCAGCAACCAGATCAGTGGCAGGAGAAAGGGGACGGCGAGGAGACCGGCGCGGCCAAAGGCTCGGGCGCGCGCGTCTGAGGCTGACAGCACATTCTGCACCTCGCGTCCGAAGGCGGCGACGGCCAGCGCGGTGAAGGCGAAGAAATGCATCAGATAAAGCGCGGCCGCGACGGGAACCAGCACCGCGCAGCGCCAGAGCACGGGCCACCGCTCGGTCCCGAGGTAGAGCGCCAGCCCGGCGACCGCAAAGGGCATGGCCAGGACGTAGTTCTCGAAACCCCAGAAGAAGGAGGCGTTGAACACTGCAAACCCCGCCGCCGCAGGCCAGATGCTCCAGCGCCCCTGCACCACACGGCCTAGAAGCAGCGTGGTCCCGATCATTGCGGCAGCCTGAAACGCGAGGAGGATCTGCGAAAATCGTGCGGCCTCGCCGGAGTGGCCTAGCAACTGCCAGAGCAGATCGACCGAGGCATTCGGGACCAGCGCGGTGGTGGCGCGGTAGTAGAAGGAGAGCGGCCCGTCCGGATCCGCGGCGATAACATGGCGCGCGAGGTGGTTCGGCAGGTCGATGAGCGGCAGATGCTGTGGCATCAGGATCGGCAAGACGGTGCAGGCGACCGCCACCAGAAACGCCACCAGCGGATAGGCCCATGACGCGCGGTCAGGTCTGTCGGCCGCATCGAGCGCAGACGTCCGTTCGCCGGGTCGTATTGCTTGCATCTTGCCCCCAGCTCAGTATCCCGGATGCCTTGTGCGTCAGGAGTAGGTGTTGAGTCAAAGCTTGCAAGCCCCTTGTTGTGGACCTGATCCAACAGGGCGTCTCCTCGGGGTGCGCAAGCCGTGAAGGGCCACGCTGTCAGCCCCCTCCGCAAACAGGTCGCGCTGCAAGAGCTTTCGTTCCGACCGTGTGGGCTTCGCCCAGTGTGTCAGGATAGAGCAGGGATACTACAAGCTAATTGGGCCCTGGCACGGCCTGACACTACGACCGAAAGATTTGTGACGTTCAGAACGCTTCCCGCCATCGCACCCGATAACGCTCAGGCCCTTATCATGTATCGAACGAAAGCAGTCCCGCTCTCGCCTCTACTGTTCACTAACAATCCAAACCGCTCCCCCGCCCAGAAATTGTTCATTTGAGAATGGACCAGCGGCGGGGGGTTTCGTAACAGTGGGGCGGGCCGTTGCGGGCCGGAATGCATCCAACTCGGGAGACAGAAATGAAAATGATATCCGTCAAGAGCCTCATGGGGGCGGCGCTGGCCGTCGGCCTGTGTGCCCAGGCCTCTGTCGCGCAGGACATGCAGTTCTTCCGCATCGGCACCGGCGGCACGGCGGGCACCTACTATCCGATCGGCGGGCTGATCGCCAACGCCATCTCCAACCCGCCGGGCTCGCGCGCCTGCGAGGAAGGCGGCTCCTGCGGCGTGCCCGGGCTCGTGGCCACCGCCGTCGCCTCGAACGGCTCGGTCGGCAACGTCAACGCCATCAACGGCGGCGCGATGGAAGCGGGCTTCAGCCAGTCCGACGTCGCCTTCTGGGCGCAGTCGGGCACCGGCCTCTGGGAAGGCCAGCCCGCGGTCGACAAGCTGCGGCTGATCGCCAACCTCTATCCCGAGAGCATCCACCTCGTCGCCCGCAAGGACGCCGGCATCGCCTCGGTCGCCGATCTCAAGGGCAAGCGCGTCTCGCTCGACGAGCCGGGCTCGGGCACGCTGGTCGATGCGCGCATCATCCTCGAGGCCTTCGGCATGAGCGAGAGCGACATCACCCCCGAATACCTCAAGCCCGACCAGGCCGCCGACCGCATGCGCGACAACGCCATGGACGCCTTCTTCTTCGTCGGCGGCTTCCCGGCCGGCGCCATCGCCGAGCTGGCCAGCCAGCAGGATGTGGTCCTCGTGCCGATCTCGGGCGCCGAGGTCGACAAGCTGCGCGATACCTACACCTTCTTTGCCACCGACACGGTTCCCGCCGGCACCTACACCGGGCAGGAGGGCGATGTCTCGACGATCTCCGTCGGGGCGCAGCTCGTGACCAGCGCCGACCAGCCCGACGAGCTGATCTACGGCATCGTCAAGGCGCTCTACAACGACACCACGCAGAAGCTGTTCGCCGCGGGCCATGCCAAGGGCAAGGCGATCACGCTCGACAGCGCGACGCAGGGCGCGGGCATCCCGTTCCACCCGGGCGCCGAGAAGTTCTACAAGGAAGCCGGCAAGCTCCAGTGAGCTGACCCTTCCCCGATCCTGCAGGACGCGGCCGGTTTTCCGGTCGCGTCCTTGCCTTTGACATGACACCTCTCTGTGGGAACGCCCGATGGCCGATACCGAACGACAGCTATCCGAAGAAGACCTGCGCAGGCTCGAGGAGGAATTCGACCCCGAGGCCCGCTTCCGCACGGTGACACGGCCGGTGGCGCTGCTCTGCGGCGCGGTGCTGTTCCTGCTGTCGGCCTATCACTTCTACACCGCCGGCTTCGGCATCCCGCGCGCCACCACCCATCGCGGGCTGCACATGGGCGCCTCGCTCTTCCTGATCTTCCTCAGCTTCGCGGCCTTCGCGCGCGACCGGCACAAGACCACGGGGTTTGCGATCCTCGGCATTCCGGTGCTCGACTGGGCCTTCGCCATCGCCGGGGCCACAGCCGCCTTCTACGTTCCCTGGATCTACGACCAGCTCGCCTTCCGCGTCGGCAATCCGCTGACCATCGACATCGTCATGGGCACGCTGCTGCTCGTCGTCCTGCTCGAGGCGGTGCGCCGCTCGATGGGCTGGCCGCTGCCGGTGATCGCGCTGATCTTCGTGGCCTATGCCTATTTCGGCCGCTCCATGCCCGGCATCCTCGTGCATCCGGGCGCCGACTGGCCCAACATCATCAACCACCTCTACCTGACCTCGCAGGGCATCTACGGCACCGCGCTGGGGGTGATCGCGACCTATGTCTTCCACTTCGTGCTCTTCGGCGTCATGGCGCAGAAGATCGGTCTCGGCCAGCTGTTCATCGACCTCGCGACCGCGCTCACCGGGCGCTTCTCGGGCGGTCCGGCCAAGGTCTCGGTGCTCTCCTCGGCCATGCTGGGCACGATCTCGGGTTCGTCGATCGCCAATGCGGTGACCACGGGCGCGCTGACCATCCCCGCGATGATCCGCATCGGCTTCCAGCGGCATTTCGCGGCCGCGGTCGAGGCGGCCTCCTCCACCGGCGGCCAGATCACCCCGCCCGTCATGGGGGCCGTGGCCTTCCTGATGGTCGAATATCTGGGCATCCCGCTGCGCACCATCCTGATCGCCGCCATCGTCCCCGCCTTCATGCATTTCTTCGGCGTGCTGGTGCAGGTGCATCTCGAGGCCAAGCGTCTCGGCATCCGCGGCCTGCGCAAGGAGGAACTGCCGAATGCCGTGAAGGTGCTGCGCGAGGGCTGGCTCTCGGTCATCCCGCTGATCCTGCTGGTCTGGATGCTGATGTCGGGCCGCACGCCCTTCCTTTCGGCCTTCTGGGCGATCTCGGCCTGCATGGTGGTCTATCTGATCCAGCGCATCATGGCCTCGGGCATGGTCGACGGGCTGAAGGAGACCCTCACCGGCATCGTCGAGGGCTTCATCGCCGGGGCGCGGCAGTCCCTGTCGGTGACAGTGGCGGCGGCTCTGGTGGGCGTGGTCATCGGCATCGTCACCCTGACCGGCGTCGGCTTCAAGATCGCGTTCATGGTGACCTCGGTCGCGCAGGATTGGGCCACCGGCACCTATGCCGTCCTCGGCGTGCTGCCGTTCGAGCTCTTCACCGTGCAGACGCTGACCCTGCTCTTCACCCTCATCATGACCGCCGTCGTCTGCGTGCTGATGGGCTGCGGCGTGCCGACGACGGCGAATTACATCATCATGGTCGCCGTCGCCGCCCCGGTTCTGGGGATGCTGAACGTCGAACCGCTGGTGGCGCATTTCTTCGTCTTCTACTTCGGGGTTCTGGCCGATGTGACACCGCCGGTGGCGCTCGCCGCCTATGCGGCGGCGGGCATCGCCGGGGCGAACGGCTTCAAGGCCGGGAACACCGCGTTCCGCCTGTCGATGGGCAAGGCGCTGGTGCCCTTCGTCTTCGTCTTCTCGCCCTCGCTGCTGATCGTGACCGAGGCCTTCACGCTGCCCGATTTCCTTCTGGCCTTCACCGGGGCCGTGCTCGGGATCGTGGCGCTGTCGGTGGCGATCACCAACTGGATGATCGGCCCGCTGCACTGGCTGGAGCGCACGCTGCTGCCGATCGCCGCCCTCATGTTGATCGCGCCCGAGCTGGTCTCGACCCTGATCGGCATGTCGATCCTCGCCGGGGTGACCGTCCGGCAGGTGATGGCGAACCGCGCCCCTGTGGCCACATAAGCCCCCTGCCCTGCCAAGGACCCGCGCGCGGGCCCTTGGCAACCGCCCCCCGGCGCTTTACGAGGCCGCGCGGGGCCCAGGCCCTTCCCTCACCGGGCAGACCCTCGGCGCCCTGCCGCGAAAATGCTCATTTTTTAGGCATCTCCCGGCGACGGGCCTCTTCCTCGCGACCCCCTTTCCCGGCAAAGACGCGGGGAAGGGCAAATTTCTTCATAGACTCATTAACAAATCGTGCGACCCTGTCGGCGTATTTTTCAAGCAGTCGGCTGCCGCGCCGGACCATTGGCGGGTGGCACAGGTTATTTAAGGTGATTGAATGGGACCAGCTTCTGCCCCGCCCCTTGCGCGCAGCCATGGCGCCGCGCCCTCCGGCGGTCTCCGTTACAGCCCCGCGGCCGCCCTCGACGGGCTCTCCACCGACATCATGCTGGTCGTCGACCTCGACGGCACGCTGCTGCGCTCGGACATGCTTTACGAAAGCTTCTGGTCGGCCTTCCGCCACGATGCCGCGACCCCCTTCCGCGCCGCCCGCGCCCTGACCGGCGGACGCGCCGCGCTGAAGCGGGTGCTGGCCGCCCGGGCGCAGATCGACGTGACCACCCTGCCCTACAACGAGGCCGTGGTGCAGGCCATCTCCGACTGGCGCGCCCGCGGCGGCCGCGCGGCCCTCGTCACCGCCAGCGACAGCGACCTGGCCCATTCCATCGCCGCCCATCTCGGCATCTTCGACGAGGTCTTCGGCTCCGACGGCGTCCGCAACCTGAAGGCGAGCGAGAAATCCGCCTTCCTGAACCAGCGTTTCGGTGCCGGGCGCTACGCCTACATGGGCGATTCCGCCGCCGACCTGAAGGTCTGGCCGCACACCGCCCGCGCCATCACCGTCAACGCGAGCCCCGCCACCCGCCGCAAGCTGCGCGATCTCGGCCTGCCGGTCTCCGACCTCAGCGACAGCGCCCCGGGCCCCCTGCCCTACCTCGCAACCCTGCGCCCCGCCCATTGGCTGCCGAGCCTCGCGGCCCTCCTGCCCCTGCTCGCCGCCGCCGCCGTCACCGGCCCGCTCCTCCTCCAGACGCTGCTCCTCACCCTCTGCCTCGCGCTCATCGCGACCGGCGCCGGCATCACCGGCGACCTCCTCGCCCTCGACCGCCAGCGCGCCGACCCGGCCCTCAGCCACCGCCCCTTCGCCTCGGGCCGCGTGCCGCTCCTGCACGGCGGCGGCCTCGCCCTTGCCCTCATCGCGGCTGGTCTCGTCCTGGCCACCACCCAAGGCGCCGCCCTGCCCGCGCTGGCCCTCCTCGGCCTCGCCGCCCTGCGCCTTCTCGCCCGGCCCGGCCCGCGCCCCACCGCCCTCCTCCGCGCGGCGGAATGGACGCTGCCCCTCGCCGCCGCGGCCCTTCTCCCCGGTGCCGCCCTCGGCCCCTGGCACCTCGCCTTCGGCTTCGCCCTCGCCCTCACCGCGGCCCTCTTCCCCCCCTCGCTCCTTCGCCTCAGCCTCCTCTGCGGCGGCATCCTCATGCTGCCCACCGTGCTCAACGGTGCGCCCTTCCTCTACTTCGACAGCGCCGCCTACATCTGGTATCCGCATCAGATCGCCCACGCCGCCCTGCGCCTCGTGACCGGCGGCAGCGGCGAGGTGATGGAGATCAGCGCCGGCCGCTCGCTTTACTACGGTCTCCCCACCTATCTCGCGACGAAGCTCACCCTCGGCTGGGCCCTGGTCTGGGCGCAGGCCACCACGCTCGGCTGGCTGATCGCGCTCAGCTGCCGCAGCTTCCTGCCCGCAGGCTGGCCCCGCGCCGCGATCCTCTCGTCCATCGTCCTCGCCGCCCTCACCCCCGCAGGCTTCTTCGTCGGCCTCCTCATGCCCGATATCTGGGCCGCGGCGCTGATCGTCGCGCTTGCGCTGCTCTTCGCCGCCCGCCCAGGCCTCTCCCGGGCCGAGCGGCGGGGCCTCTGGGCCGTCATCGCCTTCGCCGCCCTCGCCCATTCCAGCCACCTCGCCCTGCTCCTCTCGCTCACCGCCCTCCTCGCGGTGGTCCGCCTGCTGCCGCGCCTGCGCCCGCATCTGCCGGGCACCAGCCTCGCGGCGCTGGCCGGGGCGATCCTGCTCGCCATCGCCGGGCAGATCGTCGCCACCGGCCTCACCACCCGCGCCACCGGCACGGCGCCGCAGCCCCTGCCCCACTTCACCGCCCATCTCGTCGATCTCGGCCCCGGCAGCCGCCTCATCGCCGAAAGCTGCCCCGCCAGCGGCTACGCGCTCTGCGCCTATGCCGATCGGCTGCCGCTCGACTGGATCAGCTTCATGTTCCGCGACGATCCTGCGACCGGCGTCTTCCGCCCCGCGCCGCCCGAGGTGAAACGCGCGCTGGTGGCCGAACAGGGCCGCTTTCTAGGCGATGTGGTCGCGGCCTATCCGCTGGCCACGCTCGGCGGCCTCGCGCTCGACGGTCTGGCCCAGCTCGTCACCCTCTCGATCGAGGATGTTCCGAAGCGCCCCGAGCGCGCCGTCTTCCTCGCCGACAACTTCCCCCCGGATCTCGTTGCCCTCACCCAATCCTCGCTGCTCTACACCCATCCCGGGCTGCGGCATCTGGTGACGGCGCTGACCTATGCCGGCAGCACGGTGGCGCTCCTGGCTCTTCTGGCCTTCCTGCCGCAAAGCCCGCTGCCTGCGGCTCTGCGGCCTGCGTTGCCCCCTGCCCTTCTCACCTTCGCCGCGCTTCTCCTTCTGGGCATCGTGCTCAATGCGCTGATCTGCGGCATCCTCGCTTCACCCTATGGCCGTTTTCAGGCGCGCGTCGTCTGGCTTCTGCCCTTCGCGGCCCTGCTTTTCTGGTCGCTGCCCCGCCCCGTTTTTTCACAGAGATTTTCCCAGTGGAGACCCATTGCATGACCCAAGCCACCCTCGACGCCCCGACCGGAGCAGAGACCCGCAGCATTGCAGGCCTCGCCGATTACATCCGCATCGCCCGGCTCGACCATATGACGAAACATGTGTTCATCCTGCCCGGCATCGCCCTGGCCTTCCTGCTGCGCGGCAGCGCCGTCAGCGAGGGCGCGCTGGCCATTGCCTTCAACATTCTGGTGGGCTTTGTCGCCGCCGTTGCGGTGGCCGCGGCGAATTACGTTATAAATGAATGGCTTGACCGGGCTTTCGACCGTTTCCACCCGGAAAAGTCGCAGCGTGCCGCAGTGCAGCGTCAGATGTTCGGCAGCTATATCCTCCTGGAATATGTGCTGCTGCTGACGGTCGGCATGCTGCTCGCCTATTGGGTCAATGACACTGTCTTTGTCGCCTGCGGTCTGCTGGCGCTCTCCGGCATCACCTACAACGTCAACCCGATCCGCACCAAGGATCGCCCCTATCTCGACGTGCTGTCCGAATCGCTCAACAACCCGATCCGTCTCCTGATCGGCTGGGCGATGGTCGATGCCACCAGCCTACCGCCGATCTCGCTGATCTTCGCCTTCTGGTTCGGCGGGGCCTTCCTGATGAACTCCAAGCGTCTGGCCGAATACCGCGACATCGTCGCCAGCAACGGGCGCGAGACGCTGGGCCTCTACCGCCGCTCCTTCCGGCATTACACCGAGCCGCATCTCTCGGTCGCCAATCTGGTCTACGCCCTGCTCTGCTCGTTCTTCCTTGCGATCTTCCTCATCAAGTATCGCATCGAATACATCGTGCTCTTCCCCTGCGTGGTGCTGCTGTTCGCGGTCTATTACGCGCTGGCCCTGACGCCGGATTCGGTCGCACGCAAACCGGAAAAGCTTTACCGCGCCAAGCCGGTCATCCTCTCCGCCGTGCTCACCTCGGTGCTTTTCGTCATCGCCACCTTCGTCGATATCCCCTCGCTCGAGACGCTGGCCAGCCAGCATTTCATCGAGACCGGCGGGCGGCATTTCCTGCTCTGGCTGCCGTAAGCCTTGGCCCTCCTGACCCGAGCCCGCCCGCTGCTGCGCAAGCTCGGGCAATACGGCCTGACCGCCGGTGTCGCCGCGGTGGTGGACATCGGCGGGTTCGCCGCCCTGCTCCGCCTCGGCCTGCCGCTGGTGCCCGCAGCGATGCTGTCCTTCCTCGCGGCCAACGTGGTGAACTACCTGCTGAGCGCGCGCTACGTCTTCGGCGTGGCGCCCAGCCTCAGGCGCTATCCGGTGTTCCTGGCGGCGGCCGGTCTCGGCTTCATCGTCAACGTCTCGGTCACGGCGCTGGCGGCGCAGTCGCTGGGTCTGGTCCCCGTGGCGGCGAAGACCGCCGGAGTCGGAATCGCCTTCTTCGCCAACTTCGCGCTGAACGCGCTTTTCGTGTTCCGCGAAAGGCCTGACAAAGGCTGAACGCGGCGCGCGGTGGCTTAAGGATATCCTCAGGGATCGGCGCGAGACTGAAAGTTGACAGCTGTCAACTTTTCCCCCGCAGCCCAAAAGTTGACAGCTGTCAACAAACCCGCCGCCGCTCCTCGCCATTCAGCAAGGCCATCACCATCGACCCGGCCGAGAACCGCCCCTCCGCCGCCCGCTGGCTCAAACTCCTGAGATACCCGCCCGGATTCCGCACGATCCCGAACCGTTGCAAGATCCCCGCAACAGCCACTGCCGCCACCTCCGGCCCCATGATCCGCTGCGCTTCCGCCCAGGCCGAAGCGGTGATCCCCATCATCGGCGCCACTTTCCCCGCCACGCCCCAAAGGTCGCGCCAACTGCGGATCTCGCCGTAACTGCCGATCTCCGGACAGGCTTTCGTCACCAGCCCCAGCGGGATCGCGGGTGGCGTCTTGCCAGCTTCCTTGCCCGGTTCAAGATCTTCAGAGTCTTTCTTTGGCTTCGTATGGTGCCGGTCATTCTGGCTGTCACAGCCGCCCAATTCCGCCGTTTCCGGTACCGTCAGTCGCTGGATATCCTCAAGGATCTCCGCCAGCTCCTCGCGCAGCACCGCCAGCTCACCCCCGGCCAAGCGCCGCCGCAGCGCCTTGCGAAATGGCGTCAGCCGCTCCTCCAGCGCCTCGCAGCGCTCCGCCTGCGTCTGCCGCGCCCAGGCCAGCAGCTTCGCCGCGTCGCGCAGCATCAGGACCAGCGCCGCACGGGTCTGGTGCAGGGCCTGGGCTGCGGTCTCGGCTTCCTCTGCCTCGGCGGCGATCCGCGGGGCACGGACGAGGAGGGGGCGGAGGTCGAAGCCATAGGCGTGGTTCACCTGTCCCGCGCGATCGCGGGCGGCGTAACGCTTGCCGTTCGGGCTGTCGCGGCGGGCGATGATGCCGGCGGCGACCAGATTGGCCAGATGGCGGCGCAGCGTGCTTTCCGACATGCCATGCGCCCGTTCGGCCAGCGCCCCGTTGGAGGGGAAGACCACCAGCTGCGCGCCGTCGATGAGCTCGCGCCCGGGCAGGAAGCTGAGGAGGGCGTGGAGCACGGCGAGGTCACGGTCCTTCAACCCATAGGCGGCGCGGGCGCCGCGCAGGTCGTCGAAGACCGTCCATTTGTCGACCGAGGGCAGGGCGGCACGGGCCCGGGCCAGCGCCTGACCGGCGATCAGCCCAGCCGTCACCGGCTGCCGCCCGAAGGGCGTCAGGGAAATGTGATGCATTTTACGTTTCACGGGGCAAAACGGCATCGTCCACCGGGACACGGTGTTGACAGCGGTCAGTGCGAGGCGGTATCCTCAATTTGCGAGATCAAGAATGGGCCTCTCGGGATGTCATGTCCTGGGGGGCTTTTTCGTTCTGTCGGGTCGTGCCTTTCCTGTTGTTGCTGCTCTGCTCTCGGCCCCTTGCGGGGTCACTCGCCGCGCCGGGTTTCCCAGTCGCGGTGAATCTCGGCGATATGCTCCACCAGCCAGTCGGCGAAGCCCGGGCTGCGGCTGCGGCGCAGCTTCAGCGTGACGGCGGCCTTGCCGCGGCTGACCTGACCCAGATGCAGGCCCTGGGCGCTGCGCAGCGGCTCGGGCGGGGCGGAGGCGGTCTGGCGCTTGCGCTGGCCGGAGAGATAGCCGACCAGCGCCTCGAACCGCGCGTCGGAACTGTCGTCGCCCGCCGTCAGCCGCATGGTGGAAATCAGCGTGTCGGCATCGTCGAGCGTGGTGGTCAGCAGATCGGCCAGCGTCAGCCAGCGGTCGCGGCCGACCGAAGGGGCGGCGCCGATCGCCTCGATCAACTGCACCGGCACGCTTTCCGCCACCGTCAGCATGCGCGAGATCACCGTCTTGTCGATGGAGAGCGCATCGCAGATCACCTTGCGCTCATAGCCCGCATCGACCATCTGCCGGGCAAAATTCACCTTCTCGATGAAGGAGAGGTCGCGCCGGGCGGTGTTTTCCTGCCCCTGCGCCATGACCAGCTCGCGGTCGTCGAGATCGCGCACCAGCGCCTTGACCGGCTGGCCCAGATCGCGCAGCGCCAGCACGCGGCGGCGGCCATAGACGATCTGAAAACGATTTTCATCTGTCGGATGCGGCCGCACCAGCACCGGCACCTGCTGGCCATAGGTGGCGATGGAGCGCGCCAGTTCGGCATCCTCGTTGCTGTCGCTTTCCAGCCGGTCCTGCAGGCCGCCCGCCTCGATCTGGAACGGGTCGATCTCGATCACGGCGCGGGCCTTGAGATCGGCGATGGAGCGCGAGACGGCGCCGATGGCGCCCTTGGTCGAGCGCGGCCGTTCGGCCTGCGGCGGGGCAGGGGTGGCGGGCTGGTCGAGCAGACCCTGAAGGATGTTCTTGCGGCTCATGCGCGGCCCCATGCTGACTGAATGAGTTTTTCAATCTCGCCGTTCACGGCGTTCAGGCTTTCCATCGCCCGCTCGTAGGTGCTGCGGGTGAATTCGCCCTTCTCCACCTCGTAAAGCGTCTGCTTGGTGAGGCCCGCATCGGAAATCGCCGTGGATTTCAACACGGTATGGTTCAGCACATGGTCGCCGAACAGCGAGCGCATGAAGCTGACCATCTGGTTCTGCGGCCCGTCGCCGGGCTCGTAGCGGGTGACGAGATAGCGCATCCAGTCATAGCTCATGTCGCCGCCGGCATCGGCCACCACGCCCAGAAGGTTCGAGGTCATCAGCAGGAACTGGCACATCGACATGACGTCGAGCATCTGCGGATGCACGGTGACCAGAACGGCGGTGGCGGCGGAGAGCGCGGACATCGTCAGGAACCCCAGCTGCGGCGGGCAGTCGATCACGACGACGTCGTAATCGGCTTCGACCTCGGCCAAGGCATCGGCAATCCTGGTAAAGAAAAGATTACCGCCCCGCGCGGCCAGCGCACGGGGGGTTTCATGTTCGAATTCCATCAGCTCGAGATTGCCGGGAACGAGATCGAGGTTGGTGAAATAGGTTTTCTGAATCACCTCGCGCAGCGGCACCGGGTCTTCGTAGCGGATCGCGTCATAGAGCGTGCCGCCGTCGGTCAGGTCGAATTCGGGCTGGAAGCCGTGCAGCGCCGAGAGCGAGGCCTGCGGGTCGAGGTCGATCGCCAGCACCCGATAGCCGTCGAGCGCGCATTTCTGCGCCAGATGCGCCGAGGTGGTGGTCTTGCCCGAGCCACCCTTGAAGTTGATGACGGTGATCACCTGCAGATGATCGCCCGCGCGCCGTCCCGGCAGATAGCTGCCCGGGGTTTTCGCGCGCTTTTCCAGCAGGTTGCGCAGCTCCATGATGTCCTGCGAGGAATAGAGCCTGCGCCCGCCCGACCCGGTTTCGGGCTGCGGCCCCTTGCCGTCGAGGCTGAGCTTGCGCAGATAGGCATCCTTGACGCCGAGCAGCGCCGCCACCTCGCCGCTGGTGAACCGGCGCAGCTCCTTGCGGGCATTGGGCGGGAAAAGCTGGGCGCGATGCGCCATCAGCCGCTCGGACAAGCGTTCTGCGTGATCGCCGACGAGGCGATCGATCCGTTCCTTTTGCTGCATCCCGCTCTCGCCTTCAGCCGTTGGTTACGGCTTTTGCCATGTTATACACTTCTTGCCGTAATAGATGCGGGAAGATCGGGATTCGGGCAAGTGGATTCGCACAGCATGTAGTGGCGATGCCCGAGCGTGGCACCAGAGCCCGCCCGTTGCAAGGCGGGTGGCGATAAAGTAAGGTGAAACGGCAAAACGCTTTGGAGGCTCGGATGCCGGAATCCACGCTGTCGATCAAGGGCCAGACCACGCTGCCGGCCGAGGTGCGCCGGGCGCTGGGGCTCAATCCGGGCGACCGGCTGCGCTATGTCATCCTTGATGGTGGCGAGGTGCGGCTGGTCAAGACCCGCGCGGCGCTGGGGCTGGCGGGGATGCTGAAGCGCGAGGGCCCGGCGGTGAGCCTCGAGGCGATGGAGGAGGCGGCGGGGCAGGGGGCGCAGGAGTGATCGCGCTCGACACCAATGTGCTGGTGCGGTTTCTGGTGCAGGACGATGCGGCGCAGGGGGCCGCGGCGACGGCGCTGATCGCCGGGCTCAGCGCCGAGGCGCCGGGCTGGATCTGCCGCGAGGTGGCGGTGGAACTGGTGTGGGTGCTGGAACGCGCCTACCGCATGACGCGCGCCGAGATCGCCGGGGCGGTGGAGGCGCTGCTGGAAGCGCGCGAGTTGCGCTTCGAGGCCGAGGACCGCGTCGGGCTGGCGATCAGCCGCTACCGTCAAGGCGGGCCGGGGTTCTCGGACCAGATGATCCTGATCGCCGCCGGGCAGGGCGGCTGCGACGCGCTGGTGAGTTTCGACCGCAAGCTGGTGGAAGCGGGGGCGCTGGCGGTGGGGTGAGGCCAGCCTGCCCTGGCGCGAGGGACGGGAGGTGCCGTGCGGAGCGCGCCGAGCTATAGCCTCAAGTTATTTTCCTCCGGACAGTTGTGATTTGTGACTGGCGAGCCCGCGTCCCACAAAGGCAGCATCGGGACGCCGGACTTCCGGGAGGAGAGCGGCCCCGCAGCAAGCGAGCGGAGGGGCTTCATGGACGGTATCATCCAATCTCTGGGGGTGATCTTCAGCTTGTCGGGGCTCGCCGTCCTGTTGATCGGCGCGCTGCTCGGCATGGTCATCGGCGCGTTGCCGGGGCTCGGGCCGTCGATCGGGCTGAGCCTGCTCATCCCCTTCACCTATACCATGTCCCCCGAACTCAGCATGCTGCTGATGATCTCGCTCTATACCTCGGCGGAATATGGCGGGTCGATCAGCGCGATCCTTCTGTCGACGCCGGGAACGGCGGCGGCTGCGGCGACGGCGATCGACGGCTATGCCATGGCGCAGAAGGGGCAGGCAAACGAGGCGATCTCGATCTCGCTGACCGCCTCGACCGTGGGCGGCGTGCTGGGCGGGCTGGCGCTGCTGCTGCTGGCGATGCCGCTGGCGAGCCTTGCGCTGCAGTTCGGACCTGCGGGCTATTTCGCGGTCGGCCTCTTCGGTCTCACCTCGGTCGCAGCACTTGCGGGCGGGTCGCTGGTGAAGGGGCTTCTGGGCGCCGGGCTCGGTCTGGCGCTGGCGACGGTGGGCATCGACCCGATCGCCGGCACGCCGCGCTTCACCTTCGGCCAGTTCGAGCTCTACGAGGGCGTGCCCTTCCTTGCCGCGCTGATCGGGCTTTTTGCCGTGTCGGAGGCGATCTCGCTGGCCGAGAAGCAGGCGCGCAAGAAGCCGCTGGGCAAGACGCGGGTCGGGCATGTGTTCCTGTCGATGGCGCTGTGGAAGGAAACCTGGCGGTCCATGCTGTCGGGATCGGTGATCGGCACGCTGCTGGGCATCCTGCCGGGCGTCGGTGGCAACATCGCCTGCTGGGTGGCGCGCGACTATGCCCGCGCCCGCGACAAGAACCCCGAGGAGTATGGCAAGGGCGCGGCCAATGGCATCGCGGCGCCGGAAGCCTCGAACAATGCCACCGTGGGCGGGGCGCTGGTGCCGCTCCTGGCGCTCGGCGTGCCCGGCTCGCCCACCACGGCGATCATGATGGGCGCGCTGATCATGCACGGGCTGCACCCCGGGCCGCAGCTCTTCACCGAGGAGCCGACGCTGGTCTATGCCATCCTCTTCGGCGTCATCATCGCGTCATTGGTGCAATATCTGGTCGGGTCGCTGTTCCTGCCGATCATGGCGCGCACCGTGCTGCTGCCCGAAGGGGTGATCGCCGCCGGGATCATGGCCTTCGCCGTGCTGGGCGCCTTCGCCATCCGCAACCTGATGTTCGACGTCTGGCTGACGCTGGGCTTCGGTCTGCTCGGCTACGTGATGAAGAAGCTGAGCTTCCCCGTTGCGCCGGTCATCCTGGCCATGGTGCTGGGCTACCTGATCGAGTCGAACTACCGCACCGCGCTGGTGTCGTCGCGGGGGGATTACATGATCTTCCTGACCGACCCGATCAGCGTGCTGTTCCTGATCCTCAGCCTGATCAGCATCATGGTGCCGATCCGTCGTGCCTGGCGCGCCCGCAGGGCCGCCAGCCACAGCGCCGCCTGAGGAGGTCAGGCGCTATGTCCATCCATTCAAGGGAGAGAGAAACCATGAACGCGAGACCCTCTGAGACCACTGGCCCGCGCCGGATCGCAGCCTTCGTGCGCAATGCCGTCGCCGCGGTCTGTCTGGCCGCGGGAGCCATGACGCTGCCGCAGACCGCCGCCGCCGAATTTCCGGAAAAGCCGGTAACGCTGGTGGTGTGGTCCGGTGCGGGCGGCACGCTCGACACCTATGGCCGCAAGCTCGCCGAGCTGCTGGAGCGCGAGAGCGGCTGGACCGTGAAGGTCGACAACCGTCCGGGCGGCAGCGGCGCCGTGGGCCTGTCGCAGATCGTGACCCAGCCGGCGGATGGCTACAGCATCCTCGTGCTGACCGGCACGCTGACCTTCGGCATCGCGCAGGGGCTCATTCCCTTCAAGCTGGAGGATCTGCGGCTGCTGCGCGCCATGCAGTCCGAGCCCTCGTCGCTGGCGGTTGCCAAGGACAGCCCGTTGCAGTCCGTCGACGACTTCGTGGCCTACGTGAAGGAAAACCCCAACGGGCTGAAGGTCGGCGGCCATTCCTCGGGCGGGTTCCACCAGTACATGCTCTACCAGATGATGCAGCAGGGCGGCTTCGAGAGCGGCTGGATCCCGCATGACGCCTCTGGCAAGGTGACGCTGGCGCTGCTGGGCGATCATATCGACGCGGCGATGATGACGCCTTCCACCGGCCTGTCGCAGGTGCAGAGCGGCGACTTCCGCCTGCTGGGCGTGACCACGGCCGAGCGGTCGCCCTTCTTGCCCGACGCGCCGACCTTCAAGGAGCAGGGCTATGACATCGAGGGCGCCATCTGGCGCGGGATCGCGGTGAAGGCCGGGACCCCCGATGACGTGGTGGCCTCGATCCAGACCGCCATCGACAAGGTGACGGCCTCGGAAGAGTGGAAGACCTTCCAGCAGGAGCAGTTCCAGGACAGCCCGAACTGGGGTGAGGCGGAATTCACCGAGCGTACCCAGAAGGATCTCGAGGCGCAGGCCGAGTTCCTGAAATCCGCAGGTTTCCTGCAGTGAGCGGCAACGCTCCTTCCCCGAGCCAAGCTGACCGGACCCGTCCGGTCAGCGAGCTTGTGGCCGGTGCGGTCTGCCTTGCGGCCAGCGTCGCCTTCCTCGTGGCGGCGCGGGCGCTGCCCGAGGGCCATTCGAGCGGCGATGTCGGCCCCGGCGCGCTGCCGCTGCAGATCGGCATCTTCGCGCTCGTCTGCTCGCTGGCCTATCTGGGGCTGACCCTGCGCGGCAGCTTCGCCGCCGTGCCGGGCCAGTTCGCGCAGAGCCACCGGGCGGGGCTGGCGCTCGGCATCTTCGTGCTGGCGCTGGTGGCGGTGCCCTGGCTCGGGCTGGCGCTGGCGATCGCGCTGGCCTCGGCGCTGACGACGCTGCTCTTCGACGGGCCGCACCGGCTGCTGCGCGCGGTGGCGACCGGCGTCGGGATCTGGCTGATCGCGGTGCTGCTGTTCCAGATGCTGCTCGGGCTGCCGATGCCCTGATGCGCGAAGGGGCGGGAGATCTCCCGCCCCTGTCGTCCTGTTCCGGCTCCGTGGTCAGTCGCGCGGAAACACCCGGCCGTCGAAGAGCTTGCGCGCCGTGCGCAGCGTGCCCGCGCCGATCAGCGCGCCGTTTTCGTCGCGCTCGATCAGCACCTCCGCCGCACCGCTCGGGTGTTCGATCAGGAAGCGTCCGTCCGTGGGCAGCACCGCCAGCTCTGCCGCAGGCGCGCCGGGCAGGGTGCAGGCGGTGGCCACGGTGACGGCGGCGAAGACGCCGATCGAGGCGTGGCAGCGGTGCGGGATGAAGCTGCGCGTGCTGATCGCGCCGCCCGATGCGGGGGCGGAGACCAGCGTCATCTTCGGCACCGGCTTTTCCGTCACATCTCCCAAGGCCATCAGCGGCCCGGCTTTCAGCCGGATCGCCTCGAGCCGGGCCTTCAGCGCGGTGTCGGCCTCAAGCTGTTCGCGCGGCTCCTGTCCGGTCAGACCGAGATCGGAGGCGCGCAGGATGACACAGGGCATGCCGTTGTCGATCAGCGTGCAGTCGATGCCGTCGATCCGGTCCACGGCATTGCCGCTGGGCAGGAGCGCGCCGCACATCGAGCCCGCGATGTCCTGGAACATCAGCGCGACCGGGGCGGCGGTGCCGGGCACGCCGTCGATGCGGGCCTCGCCGCCGTAGCTGACCCGCCCGCCGGGAGTGCGGACGCGGGCGAGGGCAATTTCGCCGGTATTGCGCATGTGAATACGCACAGGCGTCTCGTCACCCGTCACCGCCACCAGCCCGCGCTCGATGGCGGCGGGGCCGACACCCGCGAGGATGTTGCCGCAGCCCTGCGCGTCGGAGACCAGCGCCTGATCGACGAAGACCTGCAGGAACAGGTAATCCACATCGGCATCGGGGCGCGAGGCGGGCGATAGGATCGCGACCTTCGAGGTCAGCGGATCGGCCCCGCCGATGCCGTCGATCTGGCGCGGATCGGGCGAGCCCATGATGCCGAGCAGCAGGGCATCGCGGATCGCCTCGTCTTCGGGCAGGTCGGACGCGAGGAAATAGGCGCCCTTGGAGGTGCCGCCGCGCATCCAGAGGCAGGGGATGCCCTCAGACATATTTGAGCCCTTTGGCCGCGAGCCGCGCCCGCATGTCGTAGATGTCGAGCCCGAGTTCGCCCGTGGCGAGCCGCTGGCGCTTGGCCTCTTCCGCCGCGACCCGCTGGCGCGCGGCGGCGAGCACGGTTTCGGCATCGGCGCGGCGCACCACGCAGACGCCGTCGTCATCGGCCACGATCACGTCGCCCGCCTCGACCAGCTGCCCGGCGCAGACCACCGGCACGTTGACCGAGCCGGGGGTCTCCTTCACCGTGCCCTGGGCGCTGATCGCCTTGGACCAGACCGGGAAGCCCATCTCTGTGAGGTCGCGGATGTCGCGCACCCCCGCGTCGATCACCAATCCACGACAGCCGCGGGCCATGGCCGAGGTGGCCAGCAGATCGCCGAAATAGCCGTTGTCGCAGGGCGAGGTCGGGGCGAGCACGAGGATATCGCCCTCCGTCAGCTGCTCGATGGCGACATGCAGCATCCAGTTGTCACCGGGCGGCGCGCTGATCGTCACCGCGGAACCTGCGATGCGGGCGCCGGCGTAGATCGGGCGCATGTAGCTGGCGAGGCAGCCGATGCGCCCCTGAGCCTCGTGAACGGTGGAGGTGCCTGCCTCGGCCAGACCGGCGATCGTCGCCGGGTCCGCGCGTTGGATGGACTGGATGACCTTGGCCATGGTTCAGCCTTTCTTCTGGGGGAATGGAAAGCCCGGCGGGGGGACCGCCGGGTGACAGGTCAGAGCTCGTCGACCGTGCGCGGGAAGATGGACTGGAAGCCCTCGGCGTGGGTGGCCTTGCGACCGCCCGCCTGACCGCCCGAATTGCGCATGAAGTGGTTGGCGCGGTTCTGGGCGACGCGGGTGTAATACTCCCACAGATGCTCCTGCCCCTCCATGCATTCGATGGCGGCGCGCTTCTTGTCCCAGACCGGGGTGATGTCGAGGAAGGTGTCGGGCTTCCAGCCCATCTGCTCGGTCTGGTGCGGCTCGAAGAGATAGAGCTGCGGCGCGCCCAGCACCTTCTGCCCCGGCTCGTGGCCCCAGGCCTGCGCGATCATCCGGCATTCCAGCGCGATCTGCGTCGCATACATGTGGTCGGTGTTGTAGGGATCCCATTGCGAGTGGCTGAGCATGAAGCGCGGCTGCACCCTGCGGATCACCTCGACCAGACGGAACTTGTCGTCCTGCGTCAGGTGCAGCGGGTAGTCGCCCAGATCGAACTCGATCAGGTCATGCACGCCGAGCGCCTGTGCCGCCTTTTCGGATTCGGCGCGGCGGGCGGATTTCACCTTTTCCAGCGTCATGCCGGGGTCTTTCCAGAGCTTCGCGCTTTCGCCGCGCTCGCCAAAGGACAGGCAGACCACGGTGACCTCGTAGCCCTGTTCGGCATGCAGGGCGATGGCGCCGCCACAGCGCCAGACGAAATCCGCGGCATGGGCGCTGATGACCAGGGCCGTCTTGGGATTGGCCATTGTTTTCCTCCGATTATCTGGGGGCAAGGTGGCGCATCGGGTTCCGGGGGGCAATTTGGAAGCACGCGGCGCGGGATAAGTTTTTGCTATGCGGTTATGGAGGGAGATCCTGCGTCGCTGATTTGGCCGGGCGTCGGGGGAGAGCGTCGGGGGAGATCTGGCGGCAGAGTTCCGAAACGCGCGTCTCGCCATAAGCCGGAGCTATCGGTGCTTGCGCCACTGCCGTGTCCGCCTATTGCTGGACGGCAAAAATGGAGAGCTTCGAAATGAGCACGCAAGAGCGCAACACACCGGCGGTGGCCTTCATCGGGTTCGGCGAGGCCGCCGAGGCCTTTGCGACCGGCTGGGGCGTGCAGATCGCCGGGGGCGTCACCGCCTATGACCTGAAATGCGACGACGAGGCTGCCGCGGTTCAGCCGCGGGCCCGGGCGGAGCGCAGCGGCGTGCGCCTCGTGACCGACCGCGCCTCGGCGCTGGCGGCGGCCGATGCGGTCTTCTGCCTCGTCACGGCCGACCGGGCGGTGGCGGCGGCCGAGCAGGCGGCGGGTTTTCTCAAGCCCGGCGCGCTCTGGTTCGACGGCAACAGCTGCTCGCCGGGGGCGAAACGCCGGTCGGCGGAGATCATCGAGGCGGCGGGCGGGCGCTATGTCGACGTGGCGATCATGGCCCCGGTCTATCCCAAGATGCACCGCACCCCGCTGCTGATCGCCGGGCCGCATCTGGCCGAGGCGGGCGCCGTTCTGTCGTCACTGGGGATGGAGGCCAAGCCCGTAGGCGACACGGTGGGCGAGGCTTCGGCCAACAAGATGATCCGCTCGGTGATGATCAAGGGCATGGAGGCGCTGACGGCGGAATGCCTGCTGGCAGCGCGCCGGGCGGGGATCGAGGATCGCGTGCTGGGCTCGCTGCAGGCATCGAACCCCGGGATCGACTGGCCGAAGCAGGCGGCCTACAACCTCGAGCGGATGATGGTGCATGGCAAGCGTCGCGCCGCCGAGATGCGCGAGGTGGCCGAGACGCTGCGCGAGCTGGGCCTGCCCGACGGGCTGGCGAGCGCCACGGCGGATTGGCAGCAGCGGATCGGCGATCTGGCGCTGGAGGCGGGCGAGGACAGCTTTGCCCCGCGCGCCGATGCGATCCTGAAGGGGCTCTGAGCCTCAGGCAAGCTGGCCCGAGGTGCGGCGCAGCATGTTGAGAAAATCGCGCTGTGCCCGCGTCGGCTCCCATCCTGCTCGGGTGGTGATGCCGATCGGGCGCAGCGCATTGGGCAGCGTGATCGGCAGGATCGACAGCACCCCGGCCTCGACCTCGGCCTGCATCCGCGACAGCCCGCCGAGATAGTCGCTGGCCCGCAGCATCTCGCGCAGCACGATCACCGAAGAGGTCTCCACCACGTCGAGGCGGGGGGCTTCGGCGAGGAAGGCATCGAGGATGCCGCGGATCGGCGTGGTGCGGCGCGGCATGACCCAGGGGTAGCGGAAGGTCTCGGCCGGATCGACTGACGTGCGCAGGGTCAGCGGATGGCCGGCCCGGGCCACCGCCACCACCTCGTCGTCGAAGAGCCGCTCCTGCGTGATGTCCTCGATCGGGCTCGGCAGGCGCAGCGCGCCCAGCACCATGTCGATCTCGCCGCGCCGCAGGCCCAGCAGAAGTTCGTCATAGCGCCCGTCGATCACCTCGAAGGCGAAACCCGGGCGCTGCTTGCAGAAGGACAGGATCGCCGAGGGCAGCCAGCCCGAACGCGAAAGGGGCAGCGCGCCGATGACGATGCGCCCGACCTCGCGCCCGGCCAGCATCGCCAGATCGGATTCCGCCTGATCGAGCTCTGCCAGCGCCAGACGCGCAGCCTGCGCCAGCTGCTCGCCCGCGCGGGTGGTGATGAGGCCATGCGCTGTGCGCTGGAAGAAGATCGTGCCCGCCGCATGTTCCAGCATGGTCGTCGCGCGATGCACCGTCGGCTGCGACAGCCCGAGCTTCCGGGCGGCGAGGGTGAAATTCTCCACCTCGGTGACGGCGATCAGCGCGGTGAGTTGCGGCCAGGTCGCCTGAATGCGGATCTCGCGCGACATCTCGGCCATGGCGGCATCGAGCCGTTTCAGCGCGCGGCTGGCGCGGTGGTGCAGCACCTCGCCGGCCTCGGTCAGGAACAGGCCCTGCGGGCTGCGCTGGAACAGGAGCTGCCTGGTTTCGGTGGACAGCTTGCCGATCGCCTGCGTCACCGCGGGCTGCGAGACATGGCAGAGCTCGGCCGTGCGCGTCACCGAATTGGTGCGGCCCAGGGCGAGGAACATCCTGAGATGGCGAAGGCTAGCCTGCATATGTGTCCTGTTCGGGCTCCGGCGAGTTTAGCGGAGCCCGCGCGGCGGGGGCAAGGATCTCGCGGCCTCACCCCTCCGCCAGCAGCTGCGCAATCACGGCCATCGGGTGTGGCGGGGTGACCTCGGCGAGGCGTTCGCTCTGGCAGCGGCAGGAGAAGCCGGTGGCCATGACGGTGCCGGGCTGCTCGACTTCGCTGCGCCAGGAGAGGTCGAAGAGGCGGCGGGACATCTTCTGGTGGCGGGTCTGGTGGCCGAAGAGCCCGGCCATGCCGCAGCAGCCGGTGGCGGGGGTGGCGAGGGGGACGCCGATGGCGGCGAAGACCTCGGTCCAGAGCCGGGCGCTTTCGGGATGGGCGGTGATTTCGGTGCAATGCGACAGGAGCCGCGCGGGGGCGGGGTTGCGCGCCTGCGGGAAGCTGCGGGTGCGTGCCTCGGCGGCGAGGAAGTCCTGCAGCATGCGGACCGGGGGCAGGGCGATGCCGGCCTTGGGGTAATCCTGCCGCAGCATCATGCCGAGGGCGGGTTCGAAGACCAGAAGCGGGGCGCCGGTGGCGGTGGCGCGGTGGAGCTGGGCCGCCAGCGCCTCGGCCATGCGCCGGAAGCCCTCGAGATCGCCCGAGCCCTGCGCCGCCTTGCCCGCAGGGCGCATCGGCAGGAGCCGGGGAGTGTAGCCAAGGGCCGTCAGCCCCGCCACCACGCCGGAGAGCGCCGCACCGTCGAAGAGCGCGGTGAACCAGTCCTGCACCAGCACCACGCTGCCGGGGGGCAGGGGGCTGTCGAGCTCGGTCTCGCGCAGGAGGAGCGGCGGTTTCGGGCGAGGGGCGAGCCGGTCAGGGAGATCGATGCTCGCCGTCAGCGCCTCGCCCAGACGGGCGGCGAGCGGCCAGACCGGGGCGAGCAGCGGCGACAGGCGCGCGGCGCGCGGGCTCAGCCGTTCGGCCGCCAGCACCAGACGGTCGGCGAGGCTGCGGCGGTGGCGGCTGTAGTGATCGGCGAGGAAGGCCGAGCGCATGCTGGGGATATCGACCTGCACCGGGCAGCTCGAGGCGCAGGCCTTGCAGCCGAGACAGGTGTCGAGCACCCCCATAAGATCGGCCTCGATCCGCGGCAGCTCCGGGTCGGCCTCGGCCCGCGCCCGGTGCCAGCCGCGCAGCGCATCGGCCCGGCCCTTGGGGCTGTGGCGCAGATCGGCGCTGGCCTTGAAGCTGGGGCACATCGGCGTCGTCGCGGCGTAGCTCAGGCATTGCGCATTGCCGTTGCAGCGGAAGGCGCGGGTCAGCGGGTCGCCCTCCGGCGCGTTGAAGGCGCGGAACGGGGTGGTGGCGATGCCGAGGATCGGGGTGGCGTTGGAGACGAGCTTGCCGGGGTTGAAGCGGTCGCCCGGATCGAAGGCGGCCTTCACCCCCTGCAGCGCGGCATAGGCCTCGGGGCCGATCCAGTCGCGCAGATAGGCGCCGCGCACGCCCTTGCCATGCTCGCCCCAGAACACGCCGCCGTGCTGGCGGGTGAGGGCATAGATCGCATCCGACACGGCCTTGAGGCGGGCGCGGTCTTCGGCGCTGTCGATGTTCAGCGCGGGGCGGATATGCAGGCAGCCGACGTCGACATGGCCGTAGATGCCGAAGCCGAGCCCGTGCCGGGTGAGCACGGCGAGGAAGTCCTCGACGAAGGCCGGCAGGTTTTCCGGCGGCACCACGGTATCCTCGACGAAGGCCACCGGCCGGGCGGGGCCGTCGACCTTGCCCAGAAGCCCGACGCCGGCCGAGCGGATCGCCCAGAGCTCGCGGATCTCGGCGAGATCGGCGGCGACATGCAGCGCGCCGAGACCGGGCAGGCGGGCGAGAATGGTCTCGCAGGCGGCGAGCCGGGTCGTCACCTCGAAAGCGTCACTGCCGTTGATCTCGATGAAGAGATAGGCGACGCGCTGGCCTTCCACCGCCTGCAGCGCCTGCGGCAGCCGCCCGAGGATGCCGGAGCGATAGGCGATCTCCTGCACGGTCTCGTCCATCACCTCGACCGCGGTCGGATCGGCGGCGATCAGCGGGGCGGCGGCGGCGAGCGCGTTGCGGAAGCTGTCGAAGCCCGCCACGATCAGCCGCTTCTCCGGCTCGATCCGCCGCAGCTTCACCCGGATGCGGCTGATCGGACCCAACGTGCCCTCGGCGCCGAGGAACAGCCGCCACCACTCGAAGCCGCCGGTTTCGGGGCAGGCGCGGTCGAGATCGTAGCCGGTGAAGCGGCGGTTGAGCCTTGGCGTGTTGGCGATAAAGGCGGCGCGGCCGGCGCGGGCGGCGGCCTCGGCCTCGGCCAGGAACGGCTCCGCCCAGCCGGGGGTGGGGGCGAGGCTGGAGAGGAGCCCTTCGGGGCGGGCGATCTCCAGCCCGAGGATGTTGTCGGAGGTCTTGCCATAGACGCGCGAACCCTTGCCCGAGGCATCGGTGCTGACCATGCCGCCGATGGTGCAGCGGGTCGAGGTCGAGGTTTCCGGCGCGAAGAACCAGCCCGAGGGGCGCAGGCGCTCGTTCAGATCGTCAAGCACCATGCCCGGCTCCACCTCGGCCCAGCCCGCGCTTGTGTCGAGCGCGACGATCCGGTTCATGTGGCGACGAAGATCGACGATCACCCCGCTGTTCAGGCTTTGCCCGTTGGTCCCGGTGCCGCCGCCGCGCGCGGTCAGCGGCAGGGTGGCGAAGGCGGGATCGGCCATGACCGAAAGCAGGGTCACCAGATCCTCGGCCCGTTCGGGCGCGACGATCAGGTCGGGGGCGATCTGGTAGACCGAATTGTCGGTGGACATGGCGGCGCGCAGCGCGCTGTCGGTCTCGATCTCGCCGGCAAAGCCCGCGTGGCGGAGCGCCCCGGCCAGACGGTCGATCAGCGGGGGGCTGTCGGGGAAGTCGCGCATCGAAAAACCTTTCCGGCAAGTCGGAGCAGTTGACCACGGCGGGGCCTTCGATAAAACTGGAATAAAATGAAGATAAATGCGGAAAACCTGAACATAAATCTGCGCCACCTCAGGGCGCTGCATGCGATTGCCGAGGAGGGATCGTTCAGCGCGGCGGCCGGGCGGCTGGGCATCGTGCCCTCGGCCCTGTCGGAGATCGTGCGGCAGATCGAGGAGGCGATCGGCGCGCCGCTCTTCGACCGGACGAGCCGCCCGGCGCAGATCACGCCCCTGGGGCAGGATTTCCTGGCCGAGACGGCGCCCCTGATGCAGGGGCTCGACCGGGCGGTGACGCGGCTTCGACAGCAGGCGGGGCTGGAGGCGGGGGTGCTGACGCTGGGCGCCTCGCCCTCGGCGATCTCGGAGCTGCTGGCGCCGGTGCTGGCCGAGTTCCTTGCGGCGCATCCGGGGGTAGGGTGCCTTCTGCACGACGATATCGCGGAACGGCTGGCGCGGATGGTGGCGGAGGGCGCGCTGGATCTGGCGATTGCCGGGCGGGCGCTGCAATCGCCCGACCTGCGCCAGCGCCCGCTGCTGCGCGACGCCTTCGGGCTGGCCTGCCCCGCGGATCATCCGCTGGCCGTGGCGGGGGTGGCGCGGCTGGCCGACATCGACCCCGCGGCTCTGATCGGGCTGGCCGCCGATACCGGCACCTCGCAGCTTCTGGCGCAGAGCCCAGCCCTGCCCGAGGCGCTGCGCCGGCCGCGGATCACCGCCTATTCCACCATCGCCCAGCTCTGCCTGATCCGCGCCGGGCTCGGCGTCGGGCTGATGCCGGAAAACGCCGTCACCCTGTTCAACGACCCCCGCATCCGCTTCGTCCCGCTGAGCGACCTGCCGCTCTGGCGCACGCTCTACCTGATCGAACCGACCCGCCGCCCGCAATCCGTGGCCGGGCAGGCATTCGTGCGCGCCCTGGAACGACGGTTTTACGGGGTGCTGCAGGGGGAGTCGGGCGGGTGTCAGGGGGCATTTTAAGGCGGCATGCGGTTTTGGGCTTTTCGGGCTTTCCGGCAGCCGCGATTTCGCCGCGCAAGATTATTGCGCATTGCGGTGGCGGTGGTCTGGAGTTGCGGGCGGAGAGTCCCGTTGCAATGGGGTCTGATCCTTCATTACGCCGCCGATGCCGAGATGATCGACCAGGAGGGCAATACCGTCGAGGTGATCATTACGCTCGAGGATGCGGTGAACGGCGACGCGGAGCTGCTGTTCGTCGATCCCTCGGTGCTGCCGGCTCTGGCGGCGCTGAACATCTCGATCAGCGGCGACGGCAGCCACGAGATCCGGCTGTCGAGCGAGGAGGGCATCGATCCGACGCACTTCCAGCTGGCGCTGCGGGCGATCCGCTACCTCAACAACTCCACCGCGCCCACCGCGGCAGAGCGCCATGTCACCGTCAGCTCGACCGATGCCGACGGCAACCCCGGCGTCTCGGCCACCACGGTGATCGGGATGGATCTGGTGAACGACGCCCCGGTCGAGAATATCTCGATCTCCTACGAGGCCTCCGAGACCCGCAACCCGCTCTCGGGCGATCAGCTGGTGCTCGGCGGCATGCTGGACGATGCCGACGGCATCGACTTCTCCATCCCGCCGCTGGTCGAATGGCTGCGCGACGGCAAGGTTATCGCCTCCAGCAACGACTCGCCCAGCTACACGCTGACCCCGGCGGATGCAGGCCATCTGATCACCGCCCGCATCACCTACACCGATGGGGAGGGCAACGTCGAAGTCATCGAGGTCGAAGGCCCCGCCATGGTCGGGCTGAACCTCGAGGGCACCGACGGCGCCGATCTGCTGACCGGCTCGCGCGGGGCAGACCAGATCTCGGGGCGGATGTTCAACGACACGCTGATCGGGGGGGCCGGCGACGACCTGCTCGACGGCAACGGCGACAATGACAGCCTCTACGGCAACCAGGGCAACGACTCGCTTTATGGTGGCGAGGGCAACGACTGGCTGCATGGCGGTCAGGGCGAAGACCTCGTCGCGGGCGGTGCCGGCGATGACGTGCTCGCCGGTGGTCTGGCCAATGATACGCTGCAGGGCGGCGACGGCAACGACACCGCCAGCTACGATACGGCCACTGCCGGCGTTTCGGTCAGCCTGCTCCTGCAGGGTAAGGGCCAGTGGGTGAACGTCGAGGAAGGCTCCGACCTGCTGACCTCGATCGAGAACCTGACGGGCAGCAACTACAGCGACGTGCTGATCGGCGACGCGGGGGCCAACGTGCTCTCGGGTCTTGCCGGGGATGACGGGCTGGTGGCCGGCGCGGGCGACGACACGCTGCTCGGCGGTGCGGGGACCGACTTCGTCGATCTTTCCGCAGCGACGGGCGGGGTGACGGTCGATCTGTCGCTCGAGGGTCGGGCGCAGCTGATCAGTGCCGAGGAAGGCACCGACACGCTGAGCTCGATCGAAGGGGTCTACGGCAGCCTCCACAACGACCGGCTGCTGGGCAGCTCGGTGGCCAACATCCTCGTGGGTCTCGGCGGTGACGACACTATCATGGGTCGCGCCGGCAACGACACCATCGTGGGTG
Organism: Cereibacter sp. Soil_C_27; assembly: GCF_057657095.1. NCBI lineage: Bacteria > Pseudomonadati > Pseudomonadota > Alphaproteobacteria > Rhodobacterales > Paracoccaceae > Cereibacter > Cereibacter sp. Soil_C_27. Next base: position 62,221 of record NZ_JBDGJD010000007.1, read on the forward strand.
AGGACGGGGCGGACAGCCTCTACGGCAACCAGGGCAACGACCTCCTTGTCGGCGGCGAAGGCAACGACTGGATCCATGGCGGTCAGGACAACGACACCGTCATCGGCGGCGAGGGCGACGATGTGCTGGCCGGCGGCCTCGGCGACGACATCATCGACGGCGGCGCGGGCAACGACACGGTGGAGTTCCAGACCGCAAACTTCGGTGTCACGGTCGATCTGTCGCTGCAGGGCGTGCCGCAGCTGATCAGTGCCGAGGAAGGTTCGGACGTGCTGTACTCGATCGAGAACATCATCGGCAGCCGGCAGAACGATCGCCTGCTGGGCGATGCCGGGGCCAACATGATCGATGGCAGTGCCGGGAACGACACGGTCATGGGTCAGGCCGGCGAGGACATGGTCGACGGGGGCGAGGGGAATGACAGCCTCTACGGCAACCAGGGCCATGACACCCTTCTCGGCGACTGGGGCGACGACTGGATCCACGGCGGGCAGGACGACGACTTCCTGTTCGGCGAGAGCGGGAACGACACCATTTCCGGCGGGACGGGCGACGATGTGCTCATCGGCGGCGAGGGTGCGGATCTTCTGTCGGGTGGAACGGGGGCGGATACCTTCGTCTTCGAGAGTCTCGACAGCGCCGATGCGGACCGGATCACCGACTTTGAGCAGGGCGTCGACCAGTTCGAGATCTCGGGCGCGCTGATGCTGGCGCTGGAGATGTCGGAGACCAATCTGTCCGATGCGATCGTCTGGAATGCCGAGACCGGCATGCTGTCGATCGATATGGACGGCGGCGAGGCGACGCGTCTGGTGGATCTCGCCCGGATCGACCATGATGGCACGCTGAACATCACCTTCGACGATTTCCAGCTCCTGCGCTGAACCCTGCCGGGCCCCGGCCAGGCGATCGTCGACTGAAGGAAGGGCGGCCCCCTCAAGGGGGCCGTTTCACATGAGGACCATGGCAGAAGACAGACCGGACCAGACCCAGAACCCCATCGCCGTCGGCACCATCGGCGGCAGCGGCAGCCGGGTCGTCGCCCGCATCCTGAAGGGGGCGGGCGTCTTCATGGGCGCCAGGCTCAACGGGTCGGAAGACAATCTGGAGTTCACCGAGCGTTTCCGCCAACGCGAGATCCTCGAGCTGCCCGAGCCCGCCTTCGCGGCGCGGCTGGCGGCGTTCGAGCGCCTGTCGCGCACGGCGATGCAGGCGGCCGGGCAGCAGCGCTGGGGCTGGAAGGAACCCAACAGCCATGTGGTGATCGAGCGGATCCTCGCCACCTATCCGGGCATGCGCTACGTCCACCTGCTGCGCAGCGGGCTCGACATGGCGTTTTCGACCAACCAGCGCCAGGCGCGGCTCTGGGGGCCGGTCTATCTGGGCCGCAAGGTGGCCGAGCCGCCGCAGCCGCGCGACATGCTGGCCTATTTCTGCGAGGTGCATCGCCGGATCGCCGCGCTGGCCGCCCGGCCGGAGAACCGCGACCGGGTGATGTTTCTGCATTACGAGGCGCTCTGCGCCCGGCCCGAGGCCGAGATCGCCCGGCTCCTGGCCTTCCTCGGGCTGGAGCCTGCCGAGCCGCTCGACGCCCTCGCCGCCCTCGTTGCGCCCCCCGCCAGCATCGGGCGGCATCGCGCGCATGATCCGGCGGTTTTCGATCCCGCCGATCTGGCCTATCTCGAGCGGACGCTGCCCGACGCCTGAGCCTCATTCCTTCGTCGGGGGCGACGGCCCTGCGCGGGCCTGCCAAGCTCGGGCCCTGCGGGCGCGCGCCCGAGCCAGACGGGGAAGAGCCATGCCGAAACCTCTCAAGGCGGTGCCCGCCACGAAACCGGGGACGGAGCAGGAGCCGGGACTTGCGTTGCAGCAGGGGCCGGAACTCACGCTGCGCAAGCTGCGGGCCTTCTGGGCGGTGGCGCATGCGCAGTCGCTGACCGAGGCAGCGAAGCTTCTGGGCATCGCGCAGCCCTCGCTGTCGCAGCAGATCATCGGCATCGAGCAGGGGCTGGGGCTCGCGCTCTTCGAGCGGCGGTCGAACCGGATGGAGCTGACCGAGGCGGGCAAGCTGATGCTGCGCAAGGCCGAGCATGTGCTGCGCGGCATGCAGGAGCTGGAGGACAGCCTTGCCGCCTTCGGCAGCGGCCAGCGCCACCCGCTGCGGCTGGCAGGCATCGAGTCGCTGTTGCGCACCATCCTGCCCGAGGCGCTGGCCCGGCTGGAGGCGGGCTTCGGCCAGATGGATTGCGACCTGATGGAGGGGGCGCCGGCCGATATCCTGGAAATGCTCTATTCGCGCCGTGCCGATATCGGGCTTCTGGCGGCGAATTCGATCTCCGAGGCGAGCACCGGCTTCCTGCAGATCCCGATGCTCGATGATCCGATGGTGCTGGCGGTGCCCGAGGCGCTGGTGCTCGATGGAATCGAGCGGCTGGAGGACCTGCCGCCCGAGGGGCGGACGGTGCTGAATGCCTCGATCCAGATCGCCTTCGGCACCCAGCACAGCCGGCGGATCGAGAGCTGGTACGCCGGGGTGCTGCCGCAGAACCGGATGGCGGCGCGGGTGCGCAGCTTCGAGACCGCGCTGTCGATGGTGCGGGCCGGGCTGGGCGTCTGCCTCGTGCCCGCATTGGCGGTGGGAGCGGCGCCGGGACTGAGGCTCTATCACGCCGGGCTCGCGCCGCGGCGAATCGTGGCGCTGATCCTGCCGACGCTGCGCCGCTCGGGGCGGTTCGATGCGGTGCTGGAGGCCTTGCAGGCGGCGGGGGCGGCGGTGACGCGCCCGACGATCCACCCGCTGCCGCCGCTGCTGGTGCAGGCATGAGGCAGCCATAGGTTCGCACCTATGGCGCGCATAGCTGGTGACGCAATGTCGCAGCCTTACACTTCGTAAAGACGGCAGCAGAGCCGTTGCTAACGGAGGAGACCGACATGGCCTGGAAGACCCCGAAGTTCGACGAGACCCCGGTGGGCATGGAAATCAACATGTACGCCTGCGCCAAGAAGTGACGGCGTAGCCTGCTGCGAACCGGAAGGGAGCCGGGATGCTTCGTGTCATGGTCCTCGGGTCCGCAGCAGGCGGCGGTCTGCCGCAATGGAACTGCGCCTGCGACGGCTGCAGCGCCGCCCGCGCCGATCCGTCCCTGCGCAATGGCCAGATGTCGCTGGCGGTCAGCGCCGACGACCGGCACTGGTTCCTCATCAACGCCTCGCCCGACCTGCGCCAGCAGCTGATCGAGACGCCCGTGCTGCATCCGCAGGGGCTGCGCCACTCGCCCATCGCCGGGGTGATCCTGACCAATGGCGAGGTGGATGCGGTGGCGGGGCTTCTGTCGCTGCGCGAGGGCTCGCCATTCCGGCTCTATGCCCATCCCGACGTGCTGGAGGTTCTGGCCGAAAACAGCATCTTCAACGTGCTGAACCCCACTCTGGTGCCGCGCCTGCCGATGGCGCTGGATAGGCCGCTGAGCCTTGATCTGCCGGACGGCAGCCCCTCGGGGCTGGAGGTGGAGGCCTTCGCGGTGCCGGGCAAGCCCGCCTGGTATCTCGAAGGGGCGGCACCGCGGGAGGGCGACACCATCGGGCTGCGGCTGACGGCGGGGGGGCGGAGCCTGTTCCTGCTGCCGGCCTGCGCCGCGGTGCCGCCGGAGCTGGCCGAGCGGCTTCGGGGGGCGGATCTTCTGTTCTTCGACGGCACGCTCTGGACCGATGACGAGATGATCCGCGCCGGGCTGTCGCAGAAGACCGGGCTCGGCATGGGGCATATGGCGATCTCGGGCGTCGGCGGGGCCATCGCGGCACTGGCCGGCTTGGGGATCGGACGCAAGATCTTCGTGCACATCAACAATTCGAACCCGGTGCTCCTGCCGGGCTCGCCCGAACGGCAGGAGGCCGAACGCGCCGGATGGTGCGTGGCCCGGCCCGGACTGGAGGTCAGCCTATGACGCTCGACATGGTGAGATCAGATCTCGGCCCCGCGGGGCCGCTCGACAGCGCCGATGCGATGGAGGCGCGGCTGCGCGAGATCGGTGAAAAACGTTATCACAACCTGCATCCCTTCCATCACCTGCTGCATGGCGGGCAGCTGACCAAGGGGCAGGTGCAGGCCTGGGCGCTGAACCGCTTCTATTACCAAAGCTCGATCCCCCTGAAGGACGCCGTGGTGATCTCGCGCTTCCGCGACCGGGCAACGCGGATCGAGTGGCGGCACCGGCTGGAGGATCACGACGGGGCCGAGGGATCGGAGGGCGGGATCGAGCGCTGGCTGCAGCTGACCGACGGGCTGGGGCTGGACCGTGCCTATGTGGAAAGCACCGCCGGAGTGCTGCCCGCCACCCGCTTTGCCGTCGATGCCTATGTGCGCTTCGTCGGCAACCAGAGCCCGCTGGAGGCCATCGCCTCCTGCATGACCGAGCTCTTCGCCCCGGCGATCCACGAGCAGCGCATCGCCGGGATGCTGGCGCATTACGATTTCATCAACCCGGGCGTGATGCGCTATTTCCAGCGCCGCCTGACGCAGGCACCGCGCGATGCCGATTTCGCGCTGGCCTATGTGCGCGAACATGCCCGCACGCCGGAACAGCGCGCCGCGGTCTGCGAGGCGCTGATCTTCAAGACCGATGTGCTCTGGGTGCAACTCGACGCGCTGCATCATGCCTATGTCACCGGCCACATCCCGCCCGGTGCCTTCGTGCCGGAGGCGTGATGTCGAGCCTGCGCTCCCCCCGCCCGCAGCTGCGGCCCGAAGACCGCCCGATCCTCGCCCGCCACGCGCGGCTGCGCTTCGACAAGGCGCGCGACCGCTGGATATTGCTGGTGCCGGAGAAGGTCATGGTGCCCGACGAGATCTGCATCGAGATCCTGCGGATGTGCGATGGCGCCGTGAGCATCGCCGCGATCACCGCGACGCTGGACGACAAATACACAGCCCCACCCGGCGTCATTGCCGCCGAGGTGCTGGCGCTGCTGCAGGACCTTGCCGACAAGGGCTTCGTCCTGCCTGTCCCGGAGGCCGCATGACCGAGATGAAAGACGATTTCGCCCTTGTCACCCGCGCAGGCGAGGCCGCGCGCGCAAGCTACGGCATGCCGCTGGCCGTGCTGGCCGAGCTGACGCATCGCTGCCCGCTGCAGTGCCCCTATTGCTCCAACCCGGTGGAGCTCGAAACCTCGCGCGCCGAGCTGACCACGGCGGAATGGTGCCGGGTGCTGGGCGAGATGGCCGAGCTTGGCGTGCTGCAGATCCATTTCTCCGGCGGCGAGCCGCTGGTGCGCAAGGATCTGGAGCAGATGGTGGCGCATGCGACCGACGTCGGGCTTTATTCCAACCTCATCACCTCGGCGGTGATGCTGACGCGCGAAAGGCTGTCGCGGCTCTACGATGCCGGGCTCAGCCATGTGCAGATCAGCTTTCAGGGGGCCGAATCCACGGTGGCCGACCGGGTGGGCGGCTTTGCCAAGGGCCATGCGAAGAAGCTGGAAGCGGCACGCTGGACGCGCGAGCTGGGCCTGCCCCTGACGGTCAACGCGGTGATGCACCGGCAGAACCTGCACCAGCTGGCGGGCATCATCGAGATGTCGGTGGAGCTGGGGGCGGACCGGCTGGAGGTGGCCAATGTGCAGTATTACGGCTGGGCGCTGAAGAACCGCGCCGCGCTGATGCCGACCCGGGCGCAGCTGGAGGAGACCACCCGCATCGTCGAGGAGGCGCAGGCCCGGCTGCAGGGGGTGCTGGCCATCGACTATGTGATGCCCGACTATTACGCGCTGCGGCCCAAGCAATGCATGGGCGGCTGGGGGCGGCAGTTCTTCAACATCTCGCCCTCGGGCAAGGTGCTGCCCTGCCATGCCGCCGAGACGATCACCGGGCTGGAGTTCGCCTCGGTGCGCGATCACTCGCTGGAATGGATCTGGCACAATGCCGAGGCGCTGAACCGCTATCGCGGCACCGACTGGATGCCCGAGCCCTGCAAGAGCTGCGATTTCAAGGAGGTCGATTTCGGCGGTTGCCGCTGTCAGGCCTTCGCGCTGACCGGCAACGCGGCCAATGCCGACCCGGCCTGCGTGAAATCGGCGCTGCATGAAACCCTGTTCCAGCTGGCCGATACCGAGGCCGAGACCGGATCGCAGCGCTTTCTCTACCGCAACTTCTCGGGCGGGGTGCCGGAGGCGGAGTGATCCGCCCCCGGAAGCTCTTGCCGACGGATCAGGGGATCAGCCGGGCGATGATCGCGTCGGCGGCATCCTCGGGGGTCATCGTCGTGGTGTCGATGCGGATCTCGGCATGGTCGGGTGCCTCGTAGGGCGAGTCGATGCCGGTGAAGTTCTTTAGCTGACCGCTGCGGGCCTTGGCATAGAGCCCCTTCACGTCGCGCGCCTCGGCCACTTCCAGCGGCGTGTCGACGAAGACCTCCATGAACTCGCCCGGCTGCATCATGCCGCGCACCATGTCGCGCTCCGAGCGGAAGGGCGAGATGAAGGCGGTGATCACGATCAGCCCGGCATCGGTCATCAGCTTGGCCACTTCGCCGACCCGGCGGATGTTCTCGATCCGGTCGGCCTCGGTGAAGCCGAGATCCTTGTTCAGCCCGTGCCGCACGTTGTCGCCGTCAAGCAGGAAGGTGTGCCGGTTCATCCGCGCCAGCTTCTTCTCGACGATATTGGCGATGGTCGACTTGCCCGAGCCGGAAAGCCCGGTGAGCCAGAGCACGGCGGGCTTCTGATGCTTCATCCCGGCATGATGGTCGCGGCCGATGTCGGTCGCCTGCCAATGGATGTTCTGCGCCCGGCGCAGCGCGAAATGGATCATCCCCGCGGCGACCGTCTGGTTGGTGATCTTGTCGATCAGGATGAACCCGCCCAGATCGCGGTTCTCGGCATAGGGGGCGAAGGGGATCTCGCGGTCGGTGGTCACGTTGGCCACGCCGATCGCGTTCAGGTCCAGCGTCTTGGCCGCCAGATGCTCCTGCGTGTTGACGTTCACCTCGTATTTCGGCTGATGCACCGTGGCCGACACCGTCTGCGCGCCGATCTTCAGCCAATAGGCCCGGCCCGGCACCATCTCGGCCTCGTCCATCCAGACCAGCGTCGTCTCGAACTGGTCGGCGACCTCCAGCGGCGATTGCGCCGCCACGATCACCTGCCCGCGCGAACAGTCGATCTCGTCGGCGAGCGTCAGCGTCACCGACTCGCCGGCCACCGCCAGATCGCGGTCGCCCTCGAGGCTGACGATGCGGGCGACGCGCGAGGTCTTGCCCGAGGGCAGCACCCGCACCGCCTCGCCCGGGCGGATCGCGCCGCTGGCGACGAAGCCGGAAAAGCCGCGGAAATCGAGGTTGGGCCGGTTGACCCATTGCACCGGCATGCGGAAGGGCTGGGCCTGATCGGCGCCGCTGTCGACCTCGATCTCCTCCAGATGCGCCAGAAGGGTCGGGCCCTCAAACCACGGCGTGTTGGCGCTGCGGCTGGTGATGTTGTCGCCCGCCAGCCCCGAGATCGGGATCGGCACGAAGCTGTCGATGCCGATGCTGCGGGCGAAGTCCGTGTAATCCGCCACGATGCTGTCGAACACCTGCTGGTCATAGCCGACCAGATCCATCTTGTTCACCGCCAGCACCAGATGGCGCACGCCGAGGAGATGCACGAGATAGCTGTGCCGCCGGGTCTGGGTCAGCACGCCCTTGCGCGCGTCGATCAGGATCACCGCGAGATCGGTGGTCGAGGCGCCGGTGACCATGTTGCGGGTATACTGCTCGTGGCCGGGGGTGTCGGCGACGATGAACTTGCGCTTCTCGGTGGCGAAGAAGCGGTAGGCGACATCGATGGTGATGCCCTGCTCACGCTCCGCCGCCAGCCCGTCGACCAGCAGCGCGAAGTCGATCTCGCCGCCTTGCGTGCCCACGCGCTTGCTGTCGGCCTCCAACGCCGCCAGCTGATCCTCGAAGATCATCTTGCTGTCGTAGAGCAGCCGCCCGATCAGCGTCGACTTGCCGTCATCGACCGAGCCGCAGGTGATGAAGCGCAGCATGGTCTTATGCTGATGCGCAACGAGATAGGCGTCGATGTCCTCGGCGAGCAGCGCTTCGGTCTGGTAGACGGGGTCGGTCATGGCGGTATCCGTGATGTCTGTGGCGGGCGGAGGGCGAAGGGCGGGCAGGCGGCTCAGAAATAGCCTTCCTGCTTCTTCTTCTCCATCGAGGCGGCCTGATCGCGGTCGATCGCGCGGCCCTGGCGTTCGGAGGTGGTGGTCAGCAGCATCTCCTGGATGACCTGCGGCAGCTCGGTCGCCGTGCTTTCCACCGCGCCGGTCAGCGGGTAGCAGCCCAGCGTGCGGAACCGCACCGAGCGCATCTGCGGCACCTCGCCCTCGCGCAGCGGGAAGCGGTCGTCATCCACCATCAGGATCAGCCCGTCACGCTCCACGGTCGGGCGGGGGGCGGCGAAATACAGCGGCACGATCTCGATGCCCTCGAGGTGGATGTATTGCCAGATGTCGAGCTCGGTCCAGTTCGAGATGGGGAAGACCCGCACGCTCTCGCCCTTGGCCTTGCGCGCATTGTAGAGCCGCCAGAGCTCCGGGCGCTGGGTCTTGGGGTCCCAGCGGTGGTTGGCCGAGCGGAAGGAGAACACCCGCTCCTTGGCGCGGCTCTTCTCCTCGTCGCGCCGGGCACCGCCGAAGGCCACGTCGAAATTGTGCAGGTCGAGCGCCTGTTTCAGCCCCTCGGTCTTCCACATGTCGGTGTGCAGCGGGCCGTGGTCGAAGGGGTTGATGCCGCGGGCCAGCGCCTCGGGGTTCTGGTAGACCAGAAGCTCCATCCCGGCCTGCTCCGCCGCCTTGCCGCGCAGGGCGTACATGTCGCGGAATTTCCAGGTGGTGTCGACGTGCAAGAGCGGGAAGGGCGGCGGCGCCGGGTAGAAGGCCTTGCGCGCCAGATGCAGCATCACCGCGCTGTCCTTGCCGATGGAATAGAGCATCACCGGGTTTTCCGCCTCGGCCACCACCTCGCGCATGATGTGGATACTCTCCGCCTCGAGGCGCTGCAGGTGGGTCAGGGTCTTCTGGGTCATGCTCGGCTCATCCGGTTCGGGCGATTTGCGACTGACTTAGACCATGGGCGGGGCTGGTGAACCCCCCATTTGGGGGGTAATATGACAGGATGCGGTTTTCCGAGGATCAGACAGGGCTGGTGCAGGCGCTTTTCGCAGGCGCGGCCGAAGGCGAGGCCGCTCCCTGGCAGGGGTTTCTCGAGCTCCTGTGCCGGGTGACGCAGGCCGACTCTGCGGCGCTGGCCTTCGACCGCGAACGCCGCACGGCGCTGGTCTGGAGCCGCGGGCCCTGCCCGATGCTCGGCCCCGAACTGCGCCAGCGGCTGCGTGCCGACCGGGTCTATGACCGCGACGGGCTGCCGGGCGAGGCAGGGACCACGGGCTTTCTGCGCGCGGTGCAGGCCCGGGCGGGCGTGGGTGTGGGGGCAGGGCGGGTGACGCTCTGGCTGCACCGCCCGCCGCACCGCCGCGACTTCCGCAGCGCCGAGGCGCAGCCGCTGGCCGCTCTCGCGCCCTTCCTCGGTCAGGCGCTGGCGGGGTGGCAGGCGTTGCAGCAGGAACGCGCCCGCGCCGGTTTCGCCGAAGCGCTGAACCGGGGCCTCGGGGCGGGCTGGCTGCTCCTGGATCCGGCGGGGCTGCTGCTCGATGCCTCGCCCGGGGCGCTGGCCATGGCGGCGGAGGCCGGGTTGCGCCTCGCCGACCGCCGCCGCCCCGACCTGCCCGACGCGACGCTCGCCCGCGACTTCCGCACCGCCCTCGCCGCCTGCGCCACGGGCGCCGCGCCGCCGCCGCTGCGCCTGTCGCAGAGCCCGGTGATCGAGGCGCGCCTCACCCCCACGATCTTCGCCGGTGATCCCGCCATCCTCGCCCGCCTGCGCCGCCCGCTTTCCGCCGCGGCACTTCCGCCCGACAGCCTCGCCCACGCCCTCGGCCTCAGCCGCAGCGAGGCCCGCCTTGCTGCCCTCCTTACCGACGGGCACAGCCTGCGCAGCGCCGCCGCCATCCTCGGCTGGACGGAAGAAACCGCCCGCAGCACCTCGAAGACGCTGTTCTCCCGCACCGGCCAGCACGGCCAACCGGCCCTCCTGCGCCATATCCTGAGCAGCGCGGTGTGGTTCGGGGAGGAGCCGAAGCCCTAGGCGATCACCGCGCCCTCGGTCCGGTTCTGCTCCAGCAGCCGGGCGATGAGGCCACTGTCGCGGGCCGACGCGAGATAGGCGTTCAGCGCCGCCTTCAGCCGCGGGTCGCGGGTGGCGGGCAGGCCCATCGCTTGCTGGATCACCATGAAGCGTTCGGGCAGCAGGCGCAGGCCGGGGTGGCGGCGCTGGTCGGCCTCCAGCTGCTGGCGGATGCCGGCGGCGACCTCGAAGCCTTCGCGCAGGAAGAAATCGACCACCTCCTGCGAGGTCTTCACCCGTTCCAGCGTGGCAGAGCCGATGCTGCGGCTGAGATGCAGGTCATAGGCGCTGCCCCGGCCGACGGCGATGCGGATGCCGGGGCGGTCGACCTGATCCAGCGTGCGGATCGGCGAGGCCTCGGGGACCAGATACCAGCCCTCGATCAGCAGCCAGGGGTTGGTGAAGGCGACCGTCTCGGCGCGGGCCGGATCGACCGCGAAGAAGCCCAGATCGGCCTCGCCCCCGGAGATCAGCGCGACCGAGGCGGCGGCGTTGGGCACGGTCAGAAGCTCCAGCGGCAGGCCGCGGTCGGCGGCGAAGGCGCGGGCCAGATCGACCGAGACGCCGGCGGGCGCCCCCTCCTCGCCTGGTCGGGTCAGGATGGCGTTGCCGGTGTTGATCACCACCCGCAGCGTGCCGCTGGGGGCGAAGAGCGCGTTCAGGCCGTCGCTGGTCATGCCGTCTCTCCCGCCTCGATGGTCTCGACGATCCGCGCCGTGAAGGCCCGGGTGCCCAGCGGCCCGCCCAGATCGCCGGTGCGCCATTCCGGCACGGCGATGACCCGGGACACCGCGTCTTCGATCAGCCCCGCCGCCGCCTCCAGCCGGGGGTCGGCGCGGCGTTCGCCGAGCCAGCGCAGCAGCATGGCGGTCGAATTGATCAGCGAGGCCGGGTTCGCCCGGTCCTGCCCGGCGATCGAAGGGGCCGAGCCGTGCTGCGCCTGTGCCATGGCGTGATGCTCGCCCGCGTTCAGCGAGGCGGCAAGACCGATGCTGCCCGCGATCTCGGTCGCCTGATCCGAGAGGATGTCGCCGAACATGTTCGTGGTCACGATGGTGTCGAAGGCCGAGGCGTCGCGCACCAGCAGGGCCGCCATCGCATCGACCAGCACCTCCTCGACCGCGACCTCGGGATAGGCCTTGCCCACCTCGCGCGTGCAGGCGAGGAACAGCCCGTCGCTGACGCGCAGCACATTGGCTTTGTGGACCACGGTCAGCCTGCCGCCGCGCTGGCGGGCGATGCGGAAGCCGGCTTCGGCGATCCGGGTGGAGCCCTTGCGCGTCACCTTGCGCATGGCGATGGCGACATCCTCGGTCGGCATGAACTCTCCGGTGCCGGCGAACATGGTGCGGTCGGCGTAGAAGCCTTCGGTGTTCTCGCGCACGATCACCAGATCGACCGGCACGCCGCAGCGCGCGGGGAAATCGGGATGCGATTTCGCCGGGCGGATATTGGCGAAGAGATCCAGATGCTTGCGCAGGAAGCCCGAGGGGTTGACGCCGCCCTCGGCGACCGGCGGATAATCGTTGTGCGACACCGGGCCGAGGATCACCCCGTCTGCCGCCCGCGCCTGCTCCAGCAGCGCCTCGGGAAAGGTGGTGCCGAGCCGCGCCAGCGGTGCCAGCCCGACCTCGGCACGCGTCAGATCGAAGCGCAGCCCAAGCCAGCGCTGCACCGCGTCGAGCACGTCCATCGTCGCGCCCACGATCTCGGGGCTGATGCCGTCGCCATCGAGGACCAGCAGGGAAACGGGGGCGGAAAGGTCGGCGGTCATGCGGTCGGTCCTTGGGTCATGTGTCTTTCCTCGCTGAAAAACCGGCGCCGCCTCCTCGCGGCGCCGTGGTCATTGCGGCAGGGCCACGCCGAGGCGGGCCGCTTCCTCTGCCAGCAGGCGCAGGTCCTCGCCATCGAGGCGGATGCCGTCGCGGCGGCGGGTCTCGGTGGCGCGGGCCTCGATCTCGCCGGGCATCATGATCTCCTCCACCCCCGCCGCAAGCGGCTGGTCCTTGGCGCGGCGGATCAGCTCGGCCATGCGGTCCTCGTAGGCGCCGGGCGCGAGGAAGAGGCCGGGGCGGAAGGCCATGAAGACATGGCCCGCATCCTGCGGCGCGTCGAAATCGCTGTACTGGTTGCCGACCTCGCCACCGAAGGCCGAGCCCGACATGACCCCCGCGACGATCTCCATCATCAGCGACAGGCCCGAACCCTTCGGCCCGGCCAAGGGCAGCACGACGCCCTCGTAGCCCTTCTGCGCGTCGGTGGTCGGGTTGCCCTCGGCATCCAGCGCCCAGCCGAGCGGGATCGGCTCGCCCCGGGCGGCGGCGCGGCGGACCTTGCCGCGGGCCACCACCGAAAGCGCCATGTCCAGCACCACCGGCCGCTCGCCCGCCGGGGCCGCGAAGGCGAAGGGGCTCGTGCCGAGGAAGGGCGCGCGGCCGCCCCAGATCGGCATCGCCCGCGAGGCATTGGTGAAGACGAAAGCCGCCATGCCGGCGTCGGTCGCCTGCAGCAGGTAGTTCGCCGCCATGCCGAAATGCGTCGAGCGGCGGACGGCGCACATGCCCATGCCGTGCTCGCGCGCCATGTCGATCGCCTCGGCCATGGCGCGGGTTGCCGCGACGAAGCCGAGCGCGTCATCGGCATCGAGCCGCGCCGCCACCGACATCGGACGCTCCAGCACCATCTCGGGGCGCGGCTTCACGAGGCCGCGGCGCAGGCGCTCGAGATAGATCGGCACGCGCGACACGCCATGCGAGGCCACGCCGCGCAGATCGGCCAGCACCAGACATTCGGCCACCCGGCGGGCATCGGCCTCCGGCACGTCATGGGCGGCGAACATCGCGGCGACGGCTTCGGTCAGCCCGGCCTCGGTGAAAGTTCTGCTCTGCTCCGGCACGAAATCCTCCTCAGTCCGCCCCGGCTCATATTCATTTATGCACTCACAAATGCAATAGTGAAAACGGCGGGGCGCCATGCTACACGGGGCTTTCCTTGCCGAAAGCCCCGCACTTGCCCGCCTCGCCCACCTCCCGCAGCCGCATCGGCCCGCATCTTGCCGCGGATATCGCCGCGCATATCGCCTCCCAATCCCTGCCGGAGGGGGCGCATCTGCGCACGGCGGAGCTGGCCCGGCGATTCGCCGTGTCGCGCTGGCCGGTGGAGCAGGCGCTGAAGCAGCTGGCCGAGACGGGCCGGGTGCGCCACGAGCCGAACCGCGGCTTCTTCGTGCGCCATGTCGCCGAAGCCGCGCCGGAACGGCCGCGCGACCCGGTGCATGCCGCCTATCTGCAGCTCGCGACGCTTCTGACCGAGCGCACACTCGGGCCGCAGGTCACCGAGCAGGAGATCCGCGACAGGTTCACCCTGACCAAGCGCCAGACCTCCGACCTGATGGGCCGCCTGATCCGCGAGGGCATCGCCGAGAAGCGCGCGGGCTACGGCTGGAACATCAACACCGAGCTGACGGCGCCCGATGCGCTGGCCCATACCACGCAGATGCGGCTGATCCTCGAGCCCGCGGCGCTGCGCCTGCCCGGCTATCGCTTGCCGCCCGAGGACATCGCGCGGCTGCGCCGGGTGGAGCATGACCTGCTCGACGGCACGATCGACCGCGCCCCGCCGGATGCGCTCTATCTGCGCGGCGCGCAGTTCCACGAGACGGTGATGACCGGCGCGGGCAATCCCTTCATGCTGCAGGCGCTGATGCGGGTGAACCGGGTGCGGCGCCTGCTGACCTATCGCGCGATGGACGACCGCGAGCGCTACTACCGCCAGTCGCGCGAGCATCTGCGCATCCTCGACCTGATCGAGTCGGGCGACCTTGCCGGCGCCGCCGACCAGATGGAGGCGCATCTGCGTCAGGTGCGCCACAGCCTCTCGGCGCTCGGCTTCATCGCGCCGCAGGCGTGACCTAGCGCGGCGGCTTGCCCGCGGATTTCACGCCCATGTAGCGCGCGACCAGCGGCGCGCCGGTGATGACGATGACGATCCGCGTCAGGTGGTGCAGCACCACGAAGCCGAGATCGGCCCCCACGACGATGGCCAGCACCGTCAGCTCGGCCTGCCCCCCGGGCGCGAAGGCCAGAAACCCCTCCAGCGGGCGGGCGAGGCCGGTGAGCACGACGAATTCGGTGAAGGCCGCGGCCAGCACCGCCAGCACCATCACGAAGGCCAGCCCCGACAACACGAAGGCCCGCAGCTCGCGCAGGGTGACGCCGACATATTGCACGCCGATGCCGATGCCGATGAAGAGCTGCGCCAGCATGATCGCCTCGGCCGGCGGGCGCTGCGTGATGATCCCCGCCAGCGACAGCGCCGCGGTGGTGATCATCGGCCCGAGGATCGAGGCGCCGAAGAGGCCGAGATACTCGCCCCCCTTCCAGCCGACCAGCGCCGCCACCGCCATCCAGATCAGCTGGCCCGCCCCGAATTCCCGCAGCGGCGCGCCCATCGCCCCGCTGAGCGGCGCGTCGTAGAGCCAGACGAGGATCATCGGCGCGATGGTGACCAGCACCGCCACCCGCGTCGCATGGATCAGCGACAGGGCCCGCACATCGGCCCCCGCCTCCTCGCCGAAGATCACCATGTCCTGCAGCCCGCCTGGCATGGCCGCGTAATAGGAGGTCGCCGGATCGAAGCCGAGCCGCCGGAAGAACGGCACGCCGATCAGCCCGATCAGCAGCACATAGAGCGGCACCAGCGCCACGCTCATCGCCATCTGCGGGATCTGCCCGACCACCTCGGGGGTGATCGAGGCGCCGACCGCCACGCCGAGGATGGTGCGCGCCCCGACCGAGATCTGGCCCAGCCCGCGCAGCCGGGCGCCGAAAAGCGCCGCCACCAGACAGAAGGACATCGGTCCGAACAGGAAGGGCAGCGGCAGCCCAAGCAGAAGGAAGGTGGCGGCTCCGGCGAGAGCCAGCGCGACGGTGCCGGCGCGGGGGATCACCGACGCCCACGACAGGTTGAAACGGAAGGGCTGCGTCATGGCGCTCTCCTTGTTGACGGTTAATGTATCCAGATGTATGCAGCGGGATGCAACAGGGAACTGCGCGCACATGACCGAGGACTCAGAAGGACCGCAGGGACAGTCCGCATACCGGCGCCTGCTGGCCGACATCAAGTCGGGCCAGCTGCTGCCCGGCTCGCGCCTGCGCGAGACCGAACTGGCCGAGCGTTTCGGCATCTCGCGCACCCCGGTGCGCGAGGCGATCCGGCAGCTGGAGGCCGACGGGCTGGTGACGCATCAGGCCCGTCAGGGCGCCACGATCCGCAATCTCGACTATGCCGAGGTCATCGAGCTCTACGAGATGCGCTCGGTGCTGGAGGGCACGGCCTCGCGTCTGGCGGCGCGGATGGCGCAGCGGGTCGAGGTGGTCGAGCTGACCGAGCTGAACGACGCGCTGGCCGCCAGCGCCCCCGGCGCCGCCGCGCAGGAGCTGAACCGCCAGTTCCACCGCACCCTGCTCGACGCGGCGCGCAACCGCTTTCTGGTCAAGACCATGAGCGCGCTGCAGAAGACCCTGCTGATCCTCGGCCCGACCACCCTTGCCGACCCGACCCGCCCTGAGGCCGCCGCCGCCGAACATGCCGCCGTCATCCGCGCCATCGCGGCCCATGACGGCGATGCCGCCGAGGCGGCGATGCGCGCCCATGTCGAAGCCGCCCTGAACGCCCGTATCCGGGCCATGCGCGGGCGCGAAATCCCGATGGAGGACGAATGACCGAGACTCCCGAAACTTACGACATCGCCATCGTCGGGGGCGGCAATGCCGCGCTCTGCGCCGCGATCACCGCCGCCGAGGCCGGCGCGCGGGTCATCATCCTCGAGGGCGCGCCGGTGCCCTATCGCGGCGGCAACTCGCGCCACACCCGCAACTTCCGCTGCATGCATCGCGGCCCGATGTCGCCCCTGACCGGCGCCTACGAGGAAGACGAGTATTTCCACGACCTGATGCTGGTCACCAAGGGCAAGACCGACGAGCATCTGGCCCGCATGACCATCCGCACCTCGGAGGAATGCCTGCCCTGGATGCAGGAGCATGGCGTGCGCTTCCAGCCCTCGCTCTCGGGCACGCTGTCGCTGTCGCGCACCAACGCCTTCTTCCTCGGCGGCGGCAAGGCGCTGGTGAATGCCTATTACAACACCGCCGAGGCCCTGGGCGTGACCGTCGTCTACGAGGCGCAGGTGCGTCACGTCCATCGCGACGGGCAGGCGATCACCCATCTCGATGTCGAGATCGCCAAGGCCCCGCCGGTCACCATCCGCGCGAAGGCCTTCGTGCTGGCCTCGGGCGGGTTCCAGGCCGATCTCGACTGGCTGGCCCGGGCCTGGGGGCCCTCGGCGCGCAACTTCCTGATCCGCGGCACGCCCTACAACCGTGGCGTCGTGCTGAAGGACATGCTCGATCAGGGCGCCGACAGCGTGGGCGACCCGACGCAGTGCCATGCCGTCGCCATCGACGGGCGCGCGCCGAAATACGACGGCGGCATCGTCACCCGGCTGGATTGCGTGCCCTTCTCCATCGTGGTCAACCGCGACGGCCAGCGTTTCTATGACGAGGGCGAGGATACCTGGCCCAAGCGCTATGCGATCTGGGGCCGGCTGGTCGCGGCGCAGCCCGATCAGGTGGGATATGCGCTGATCGACGCCAAGTCGATCGACCTCTTCATGCCCTCGGTCTTCCCGCCGATCGTGGCCGACACGATCCCCGAGCTTGCCGCGAAGATGGGCCTCGACCCCGCCGCGGTGCAGGCCACGGTGAACGACTTCAACGCCGCCTGCCGCCCCGGCACCTTCCACCCGACCGAACTGGACGGGCTGGCGACCGAGGGGCTGGCCACGGCCAAGACCAACTGGGCCCGCCCGCTGGATCAGGCGCCGTTCTACGGCTACCAGCTGCGCCCCGGCGTGACCTTC
Organism: Cereibacter sp. Soil_C_27; assembly: GCF_057657095.1. Lineage (NCBI taxonomy): Bacteria > Pseudomonadati > Pseudomonadota > Alphaproteobacteria > Rhodobacterales > Paracoccaceae > Cereibacter > Cereibacter sp. Soil_C_27. The sequence continues at coordinate 79,362 of NZ_JBDGJD010000007.1, forward strand.
ACCTATCTCGGGCTGAAGGTCTCGGACAGCGCGCAGGTCCACACCCCCGAGGGGCCGATCACCAATCTCTGGGCCGCCGGAGAGATCATGGCCGGCTCGATCCTCGGCCAGGGCTATCTGGCCGGCTTCGGGATGACCATCGGAACCGTCTTCGGACGCATCGCCGGCAAGGAGGCCGCCGCCCATGTCGCTTGATTTCGCCCTCAAGACCCAATTGAGTGCCACCGAGGAAGCCCGGCGCCAGATCGAGATCTGCAACGCCTGCCGCTATTGCGAGGGGTTCTGCTCGGTCTTCCCGGCCATGACCCGGCAGAAGGCCTTCGCCGATGGCGATCTGACCCATCTGGCGAACCTCTGCCACAACTGCCGCGGCTGCCACTATTCCTGCCAGTATACCGCGCCGCATGAATTCGCGCTGAACATCCCCGCCGCTCTGGCCGAGGTGCGTCAGGACAGCTGGGAACGGCTGGCGCGGCCGCAGGCGCTGGCCCGCCTGTTCCACGAGCACGGCGTCGCCATGGCCGGGCTGCTGGTCGTCGCGCTGACGCTGTTCTTCGCGCTGATCGCCGCGCTGCGTCCGACCGGGGGCGAGGGTTTCTATGCCTACATGGCGCATAACGTGATGATCGCGATCTTCATCCCGGCCTTCCTCGCGCCCTTGGCCCTCATCGGCCTGTCGCTGCGCGACTACTGGCGCGAGGTGGAGGGCGGCCCGCTGCGCCTGCGCCACCTGCTGAAGGCGGGCGACATGGCGGGGCGGATGAAGAACCTGAACGGCGGTCACGGCGACGGCTGCAACTTCGAGGATGGCGACCGTTTCAGCCAGAAGCGCCGCATCGCGCATCAGCTGATGATGTGGGGCTTCCTCGCCTGTTTCGCCTCGACCTCGTCCGGCACGATCCTGCATTACGTCTTCGGCTGGACGGCGCCCTACCCGTTCTGGGCCCCGCCGAAGCTGCTCGGCGTGCCGGGCGGTCTGGCGATGGTGGCGGGGGCGCTCGGGCTGGCCCTGCTGAAGCTGAAGGCCGATCCGGATCTCGGCGCGCGCCGGGTCTGGGGCGGCGAGATGGCCTTCATCCTGCTCTTGGGCGTCGTGGCGCTGACCGGGCTCGTGCTCTATGCCGCCACCGGCACCGCCGCCGTCGGGCCGCTGCTGGCGATCCACCTCGCCACGGTGATGACGCTGTTCCTGCTCATGCCCTTCTCCAAGATGATCCACGGCTTCTTCCGCTTCACCGCGCTGGTGGCCGAGGCGGGCAAGCTGGAGAAGACCCGCTGAGCCTTCGGAAGACCGCGCAACGCAAAAGGGCCCCGGCATCGCTGCCGGGGCCCTTTGTCTTTCCGCCGATGGCTCAGGCGCCGGTCAGCGTCGCGGCCGGCACATAGACCTCGCCGGTGACCAGCTTGCGCGCGGTGCGGATCGCGCCGGCGCTGACCACCTGCAGATCCTTGCCCTGCCCGCTGGTGCGCAGCGCCACGTCGATCATGCCGCTCGGATGCTCGATCAGGATCTCGCGGTCCTCGCCCTCGGGGCGCAGTGCGAGCCCGTCCGAGACCGAACCCTCCAGCACCGCGACCGTCGAGACGCAGAGCGCGCCGGTCACCGCGAAGGCGGCATGGGCCTTGTGCGGCACGAAATAGCGCGCGGCGATATGGCCGCCCTGCTTCGGGGCGGCCAGTATCGCCACCTTGGGAAGCACCTTGCCGGTCACGTCGCCCAGCCCCATCCGGCGCCCGGCCTCCAGCCGCATCGCCTCGAGCCGGGCGAAGAAATCGCGGTCGGCGTCGAGCTCGGCCGGGGTCTCGTAGCCGGTCTTGCCCAGATCGGCGGCGCGCAGGATCATCATCGGCACCGCCACGTCGATCAGCGTCACTGCGACGCCGTCGATCTCTTCCTGCAGATGGCCCGAGGGCAGCAGGCCGCTGGTCTTGGAGCCGACAATATCCATGAAGTTCAGCCGCACCGCCGCCGCCGTGCCGGGCACGCCCGCAATGGCCATGTCGCCGTCATAGTCGACGCCCTCGCCGTCGGTCTGCACCAGCGCCTCGATCCGGGTGTTGGTGTTGACGTTGAAGATCACCACCCGCGTCTCGTCGCCGGTCACCGGCACCATGCCGCGCTCGATGGCGAAGGGGCCGACGCCCGACAGGATGTTGCCGCAGGAGGGCGAGGTGTCCACCACCGCCTCGGTCACCGAGACCTGCGCGAAGAGGTAATCGACATCCACCCCCTCGCGGGCCGAGGGCTGCACCATCGCGACTTTCGAGGTCAGCGTGTCGGCGCCGCCGATGCCATCGATCTGGCGCACGTCGGGCGAGCCCATCACCGCCAGCAGGACGCGGTCGCGCGCGGCCTCCTCCGCGGGCAGGTCTCCGGTGCGGAAATACGGCCCCTTCGAGGTGCCGCCCCGCATGATGATCACCGGGATACCGTGCTGTTTCGCCATGTCTTCTTCCTCCGTCCGTCAATGAAAATGGCCCGAGCCTTTCGGCGCGGGCCATGGGTCGTCACGAGACCAGCGGCCAGGGCAACCGGTCGTAGAAGTATTGCTGCAACAGCCCCTCGGGCAGGATCAGGTTCAGCGCCGAGGTCAGGATCATCAGGATGATCGCGCCCAGCAGCGTCAGGAGCAGGGTCTGCAGCCAGCCCGCCTTGGCGATGATCCGCAGGAAGGCGACGAAGAAGCCGATGACCGCGAGGAAATAGCCCACCACCGCGATCGAGGCGACGAAGCCCACCAGCCAGCCGATGTATTTCAGCGGCGTCATCGGGCCGGCGTTATCCTCCGGCTCCTTTGACTCGGCGTCGAACACCGCGCCGCTCGCGCGGTTGCCGCGGATCTGCGGCCAGAGCACCAGCGCGGCGGCGACCATGCCGACCAGCGCGATGCTGACCGGGAAGATCCGGCCCAGCTGCGACAGGTTGACCGTCTCGACGAAGGTGAAGACGAAAAGCCCCATGATCCCGAGGGTGAAGGCGATCTGCGGCCACATGACCGTCGTCGGGGTGGCGGCGCTCTTGCCTTCGACCTCGATCTTGGTGCCGCTCTTCTTCTGCGAATACATGCTGAAGCCGACCGACAGGATGATGATCGCGCCGATGATCAGCACGATGGGCCGCTGGAACGAGTTCCAGCCCGAGAACTGCAGTGCCTGGTAGAGATAGCGCTCGGACTGGGTGGCCAGCACGAAGCCGATCAGGAAGGCCGGACGCGGCCAGCCGAAGCGGCGCAGAAGAATGCCGACGATGCCGAGCACCACCAGCGCCACCAGATCGTAGAGCGAGCGGTTGGGCTGGAAGGCCGCGAAGGTAATCACGAGGATCATGAAGGGCGCGACCAGCGGGTAGCGCACGATGGTGATCTTGGCGATGGCCGGGGCCAGCAGGATGCAGAGCGCGGTGCCCAGCACGTTGGCCAGCGCCAGCGACCAGACGATGGTGTAGGTCACGTCGAGGTTGGTGCTGACCATCGACGGCCCGGGCTGCAGGCCGATCAGCACCATCCCCGCCAGGAAGATCGCCATCGAGCCCGAACCGGGGATGCCGAACAGCAGCGTCGGCACCAGACCGCCGCCATCCTTCGAGGCGGTGGTCGATTCGACCGCGATCACGCCGCGGATGTCGCCCTTGCCGAACTGGCTCTTGTCGCGCGAGGTCTGCACCACATGGCCATAGGCGATCCAGTCCACGACCGACCCGCCGAGCCCCGGGATCATCCCCAGCACCGCGCCGAGCGCGGCAAGACGCAGCGTCAGCCAGCGGTAGACCCAGGTGTCCTTCAGCCCCTGCTTCCAGCCCGCACCGATGGGCGAGCCTTCCTGCGCGATGGCGCTGTTGCGGCGCAGCAGGTCGCCGATCTCGGGAATGGCGAAGAGGGCGAGGCCGACGATCACCAGCGGCAGGCCGTTCATCAGATAGAGCGTGCCGAATTCCATGCGGTATTCGCCGGTCGCGGGGGCCGCGCCGACAGCGCCGAGGGCCAGACCCGCGGCACAGGCGGCGATGCCCTTGGACAGGCTGTTGCCGGCCAGCGTGCCGACCATCGACAGGCCGAACATCGTCAGCATGAACAGCTCGGCCGCGCCGAAGGACAGGATCAGCGGCCGCGCCACCAGCACGCAGACCGTCAGCACCACCGCGCCGAACAGCCCGCCGATGAAGGAGGCCGAAAACGCCGCACTCAGCGCCCGCGCCGCCTGGCCCTTCTTGGCCAGCGGAAATCCGTCGAGGATCGTGGCCTGCGAGGCGGAGGAGCCGGGGATGCCCATCAGGATCGAGGCGAAGGTGTCCGAGGTCGACAGCACCGGCAAGATGCCGATCAGCATCGCCAGCGCCAGGGTCGGCTCCATGCCGTAGACGAAGGGCAGCAGCAGCGACATCCCGACGATGCCGCCGAGACCCGGCAGCACGCCGACGATCAGGCCAGTGACGACCCCGATCATCAGATACTGGATATGCTGGAACGTCAGCACGTTGCTGAGCGCGGAAAGGATGGCTTCAGTGACCATGGTGAGACCCTGGGACCTTCTGAAAGGGTGACAGCGCGCGCGCCAAGGCCGCGGCGGGACAGCGCCGCGAGCGATCACCCGGATTGCGGGGTGCCGGCTGCGCGCAGGCCCGGGCCTCGGGGGCGGGGCATGCAAGCGCAGACGGAACGAAGGGCCCCGGGCCCGCCCGGAAGGGACGGCGCGGGGCCCGGGTCTTCACATCAGTCCAGCATCACGCTGTGGTTCTCGTTGAGATAGGTGCGGACCCACTCACGCGCGTCGGGATCGATCGTGGTCGCGACCTTGTAGAGCGGCACCACGCCATCGCCGACGGCCTGCTCGTAGTCGCCCAGAACCTCGCCGGCGCTGGCGATCAGCTCCGGGTCCTTGGCGGCAGCGGCGAAGGCATCGCGATAGGCCTGCACGATGTTCTCCGGCGTGTCCTTCGGCAGCATCGCCGGCTTCTGCGCGGCAAAACCCGAGCCGAAGAAGGACATGTAGGCCTCGAAGGCCACGCCCGAGGGCTTCTCGCCGTGCATCATCTCATAGGCTTCGATGAAATGCGGGATCTCGGGGAAGGACGGGTCGCGCTGCAGGTTGCCCTCGGCGTCGAGAACGCCGTAGGAGAACAGCGGCACCGCCGTGCCCGCCTCGACCAGCGGCACCACGTTGGTCAGATAGGCCGACGAGGTCTGGTAGTCGATGGTCGCTTCGCCGCGCTCGAAGGCCAGACGGCCATCGCCCCGGCCGGTCATGCCGAAGACATGGCGCACGTTCAGGCCGAGAACCTCGAAGGCCAGCATCGGCACGAGGTCGAGCGAGGTCGCGCCCTGGCTGGCATAGACCAGCTCGGTCTCGCCCAGCTCGCCCAGTTCCGAAGCGTTGGCGACGCCGGCGCTGGCCGGAATGTAGACCACGCCGCCGGTCGGCGACACGAGCACCGGCTGGAAATCGGCATAATCATAACGCACGCGGCTGTCGCCCAGAAGGAAGGGGAACTGCGTGGAGCCCGAGGTGCCGAGCAGTTGCAGCCCGTTCGGGCGGGCGCGGGCGGCGAATTCGTTGGTGCCGGTGATCGAGCCGCCACCGGGGACGTTGCGGATGATGACGTTCGGGTTGCCCGGCAGGTGCCGCGACAGGTAGGGCGCGAAGAAGCGCGCCCAGACGTCGGAACCGCCGCCCTCCGAGAAGGGGATCCACCATTCGACGGTCTGGCCGGAGAAATCGACCTCCTGTGCGGCGGCGGGGGCCGCGGCGGTCAGGCTGGCTGCCACGAATGCGGCGGCGACGGCGCCCTTGAGGCGACGCAGTGTTGCTTGCATGTTTGTTGTCCTCCCATTGGTCCGGCACGCGGGACGCGCCGGGCGAATGGTCCCTTCATCGCACATGAAGCTGTCCAAAGACTGTCATGTTGTCGCAGCGACTATTTTTCAGCTTGTTTTCTCGTCGCTCTGCACCAACGGAAGCGTCAGCAGGATGACGCAGCCCTGCGCCGAGGGCTCCACCCGCGCGTCGCCGCCCGCGCGGCGGGCGATGGTGCGCACGATCGGCAGCCCCAGACCCGAGCCTCCGTCATCCGCCGTGCTGACCCGGAAGAAGCGGTCGAACACCGCCTCGTGCATCTCGCGCGGGATGCCCACCCCCCGGTCGCGCACCCGCAGCACCGCCATGCCCCGCGCGCGCGACAGCTCGAGGCTCAGCGCGCTGCCCGGCGGTGCGCCGTATTTCAGCGCGTTGTCGATCAGGTTGTCGACGGCCTCCTCCAGCAGCACCGCATTGGCCGCGACCGGCAGCGGCCCCTCCACCCCGTCGAGCGACAGGTCCACGTCGCGGCGCAGTGCTGCCGGAACGTGGCGGCGCGCCACCTCGGCCACGATCTGCGCCAGATCGACCGGCGCGCAGCTCTGCGCGTCGGGCCCGTCGCTGGCCGCATCCAGCCTGAGCAGCTGCTGGGTCAGCCGCGACAGCCGCCGCGTCAGCTCCTGCAGATCGGTCAGCCGCTGCTGGCGATCCGCGTCGGAGCGCGCGTTCAGCGCCGAATCCGCCTGCGCCTGAATCGCCGCCACCGGGTTGCGCAGCTGATGCGCCGCGTTCGAGATGAAGGCGCGCCGCCGGTCCAGCTCCAGCGACAGCCGCTGAAACAGGCTGTTGATGGTAGCGACCAGCGGCACCACCTCGCGCGGGACGCGGCGGCGGATCGGGCGCAGCTCGTGCGAGTTGCGCAGCGCCACGGCATTGCGCAGGTCGGTCAGCGGCGAGAGCCCGCGGTTGATGCCGAACCAGACCAGCGCCGCACCGGAAGCCACCATCAAGGCCACCACTGCCGCCGCCTGCCCCATCATCTGCAGTGTCAGCGCCTCGCGCCGGGTCACCGTCTGCCAGACGCGCACCGTGGTCCAACCGTCGAGCTCGGGGTCGGTGATGTATTCGCGCAGCACCACCGCGCGCACCGGCGCGCCATTGTAGACCGCGTTGTAGAAGACCGGCACCGCCTCGGGATATTCGCGCCCCGCCGGCATCGGCGGCGCATCGGTGCGCCCGACGATGAACCGCCCCCCCGCCGCATGCACCTGATAGAACAGCGGATCGCCGATCGCCCCCTCCAGCGAAGTGAGCAGCGACTCCGCGATCAGGTCGCCCTTGGTCACCATCACCTCGCGCGCGACGGCATGGGCCACGACCTTCAGCGTGTCGTCATAGAGGTTGCGCGACATGTCCCGCGCCATCCAGTGCAGCACCACGCTGGCCAGCACCGCCAGCACCAGCTGCGGCACCACGATCAGCACGAAGAGCCGTGTCCTCAGGCTGAGGGCGCGCCCGTCCGGCATCCTCACGCCGTCCTGTCCTGCTGCAGGATGTATCCGAGCCCCCGGATCGAGCGGATCTGCACGTCGCAGCCCTCGATCTTGCGGCGCAGGCGCGAGACCAGCAGCTCGACCGCGTTCACGTCGACATCCGCGCCGGTGCCGTAGATGCTGTCGCAGAGCGCCGATTTCCCCACCACCCGCTCGGCATTGTCAAACAGCGCCTCCCACAGCGCCAGTTCGCGGCGCGACAGCTCGATCACCCCGCCCGGCCCGCTGAGCCTGCGCCCGGCCCGGTCGAAGGACAGCGCGCCCATCGTCTCGACCATCTGCCCGCGCTTGCCGCGCCTGCGGCTGAGCGCCCGGATCCGCGCGCAGAGCTCGGCCATCTCGAAGGGCTTGGTCATGTAGTCGTCGGCCCCCGCGTCGAGCCCGGCCACCCGGTCCTCGAGCCCGTCGCGCGCCGTCAGCACCAGCACCGGAATGTCCTTGTCCAGCGCGATGGTGTTGCGGATCACGTCCAGCCCGCCGAGCCGCGGCAGGCTCATGTCGACGATGGCGAGGTCGGCCCCCTCGCGCGTCAGGAACTCCAGCCCGTCCTGCCCGTCGGCCAGCCAGTCGACGGAATGACCCTCCTCCCGAAGGGCCTGCTCGACCGCGCGGGCCAGCATCTGGTTGTCTTCGATCAGGACGATCCGCATGGCCTTCGCCTCGCGTCAGGGGATATTTCCCTCTTAGGGGCTGGATCGGTGAAGATACAGTCCTTAAAGATGACTTCGGGGGAGAGGCTTCCGCGAGAAAGCCGCGCCAGGGAGGCATGCCATGCGATACCCACAGAGCGCCCCGGGCATCGTCCGGGCGATGCTGACCGTCTTCATCGCCGCGCTCGCAGCCCTGCCGCTGCGCGCCGCGCTGGCGCAGGAGGTCGATTTCACCGGCAAGCCGATCGATCTGGTGATCCCCTTCTCCGAGGGCGGCGGGTCGGATGTCTGGGCCCGCTTCCACGCCCCCCTGCTGTCGCGCCACCTGCCCGGCCAGCCCGATGTCATCGTCAGGAACGACCCCGGCGGCGGCGGCACCCGCGGATCGAACGCCTTCGCCGATCAGGCCTCCTCCGATGGCCGCTCGCTGCTGGGCACCTCGGGCTCGTCGCTCTTCGCCTATCTCCTCGGCGATTTCCGGGTGCGCTACGATTTCGGCGACTGGACGGTGCTGATGGCCTCGCCCACCGGCGGCGTCGTCTATGTCTCCAGCGATCTCGGCCTCACATCCTGGCGCGACATCGCCGACCTGCGCGACAAGACGCTGGTCTTCGCCAGCCAGGGCGTCACCTCGCTGGATCTGGTGCCGATGCTGGCCTTCCGGGTGCTGGGCTTCGACACGCATTACGTCTTCGGCTACACCGGCCGCCACGACGGGCTGGAGGCGATGCGCCACCGCGAGGTGAACATCGACTACCAGACCACCTCGGCCTATCTGCAGAACGTGGCCCCCATGGTCGCAGCGGGCGAGGCCGTGCCGCTGATGAGCTGGGGCGTCGTCGATGCCGAGGGCCGGGTGCAGCGCGACCCCACCTTCCCCGACCTGCCGACGCTGGAGGAACTCTACGAACAGCTCTACGGCAAGCCGCCCTCGGGGCCGGAATACGATGCCTACCGGGTGTTCTCTTCCGCCGGTTTCGCCGCGCAGAAGCTCCTGGTCCTGCCGGGCGACACCCCGGCCGAGATCCGCGAGACCTGGCTCGAGGCGATCCGCGCCCTGCGCCGCGACCCGGACTATCTCGCCCGAGCGCCCGAGATCCTCGGCGCCTACCAGACGCTCGTCGGCGACGAGGCCGAGAAGCTCGCCCGCAGCGTCACCGAGATCGACCCCGAGACCCGCCGCTTCGTGCTGAAATGGCTGGCCGACGAATATTCGATCAGGTTGGCGGAGTGACCTGCCGCCCCGCCTCGATCACCCGGATCGGGCTGCCCGCCTTCCAGGCCGCGATCGCCTCGGCGGTCTGGCGGTAGAACATGCGGAAGGTCTGCTCGCTGACATAGCCCAAATGCGGCGTGACCAGCAGCCGCCCGCTGTCGATCAGCCCGCGGTCCAGCACCGGCGCGCCTTCGGGCAAGGGCTCGACATCATGCACGTCGAGCGCGGCACCGCCCAGCCGCCCCGCCCGCAGCGCCTCCAGCAAAGGCGCGACCTGCACGATCGGCCCGCGCGAGGTGTTCAGAAGCAGCGCATCCGGCCGCATCAGCGCGAACTCCCGCGCGCCGAACAGGCCCCGCGTCGTCTCCGACAGCACCAGATTGACCGAGACGATATCCGACCCGCGCAGCAGCGCATCGAGATCGGGCGCGTATCCCACCGTCTCAGCGGCGGCCTGCTCCGCGGTCAGGCTACGCGACCAGGCCAGCAGCTCGACCCCGAAGGGCCGCGCCAGCGTGGCAAGCTTGCGCCCGATCCGCCCGTAACCGGCGATGCCCAGCGTCAGCCCCGCAAGGTCACGCCCGATGCCCCGCTGCCAGCCCCCGGCCGTGGCCGCATTCGCCTCCGGCACGATCCGCCGCGTCAGCGCCAGAAGCAGCGCCATGACGAATTCCGCCGTGGTAGTCCCGCGGGACTCGGTGCCGCAGACCACGATCCCGCGCGCCCGCGCCGCCGCGATGTCGATCGACAGGTTCCGCGCCCCGGTGGTCACGATCAGCTTCAGCTTCGGCAGCGCCCCGATCAGCCCCGCATCCAGCGGTGTCCGCTCGCGCATCACGCAAAGCACGTCGAAGGGTGCCAGCCGCGCCGCCAGCGCCGCCGGATCGGCGAGCGTATCGTGAAACACCGTGACGCTGTCGCCCTCCGGCCACGGCGCATAGTCCCGCGCCACGTCGGCATAGTCGTCAAGAACCGCGATCTTCAGTGCCATCCATCCCCCCGAGAGCCGCTCCCCTCCTGCCGCCGCACGCAGGCCCGGCCTATGTATGCAATCGCATGCCGCACTTGTCGAGACCGCCGCGCCCGTCACCCCTCCGGCGCATCCTCCCCCGGAGGCCGCACGGGAAACATGTCCTCCCCGTAGTGATGCAGCTTGATGTGGTGGCAGCGGCAGAGCCACCGGACGTTGAGCGGTTCGTCATAGCGATCGTGATGCGCATCGACCGCTCCCTCGCCGCAGACCTCGCAAGGCTGCTTCCGCAACACCCCCGCCCCCAGCGCCCGCTGCACCACGAGATGCGCCTGATACTTCAGCGGATTGGCCCTCCGCCACCCCGCCTGCCGCGACCCGCTCGTCAACCGCGGCCCCGCCTCCTCCGCCTCGCTCACACCCCATCCCTCCCTTGCCCCGTCACGGGCCTCGGCTCCCCGCCATTCTCGGCCTCGATGGCGCTCCTGTCCGCAGCGGGACGCCGAAAACAGCGATAGCACGTTCCACCTTTGCACATCGACACCTTCGGGGGGAGCGGACACATCATCAGAGCCTGGGCACACATCGCTCAGGCGGCGGTTTCCCAGTGGCTGCCGGGGATTGCATCGACCAGTTGGCGGGTGTAAGCCTGCTGGGGATCGCGGAAGATCCGCGCCGGCGGCCCCGCCTCCACCACCGCGCCGCGATGCATCACCAGCACCTCGTCGCAGATCTGGCTCGCCACCCGAAGGTCATGGGTGATGAACACCAGCGCCAGATGCCGCTCCGCCTGCACCCGCGCCAGCAGTTCGAGGATCTGCGCCTGGATCGAGACGTCCAGCGCCGAGACCGCCTCATCTGCCACGATGATCTCGGGATCGAACATCAGCGCCCGGGCGATGCCGACGCGCTGGCGCTGGCCGCCGGAGAACTCGTGCGGGAAGCGGTCATAGGCCGCCGGGTCCAGCCCGACCTGCGCCAGGATCGCCTGCGCCTTCCGCCGCGCTTCGTCCCGCGCCATGCCCTGCGCCACCGGCCCGACGGTGAGCGATGTGCCCACCGTCTGGCGCGGGTTCAGCGAGGCATAGGGGTCCTGGAACACCATCTGGATCCGCGGGCGGAAGGGCCGCATCTGCGCCTCGGTCAGGGGCAGGATGTCGGTGCCGTCGAGCAGGATGCGGCCCTCGTCCGCCGGGGTCAGCTTCATCAGGATGCGCCCCATCGACGACTTGCCCGACCCGCTCTCGCCCACCACCCCCAGCGTCTGGCCGCGCCGCAGGGTGAAGCTCACGTCCTTCACCGCCTGCACCTCGCGCGGCTTGCCGAAGAAGCTGCCGGCGCTGCGGTAGGTCTTGTGCAGCCCATCGACCTGCAGCACCACCGGTGCCTCAGTCTCGGCGGCGCGGTCGGTGTCGCGCAGGCGCGGCACGGCGGCGATCAGCCGCCGGGTATAGGGATGCGTCGGCGCGGTCAGCACTTGCGCCGCCGGCCCCTGTTCCACGAGATGGCCCTTCTCCATGACGATCACCCGGTCGGCGATATCAGCCACCACGCCGAAGTCATGGGTGATGAACATGACGCTCATCCCCTTGCGGCGCTGGATGGCGCGGATCAACTCCAGGATCTGCGCCTGCGTCGTCACGTCGAGCGCGGTGGTCGGCTCGTCGGCAATCAGCACTTCGGGGTCGAGCGCTAGGGCGATGGCGATCATCACCCGCTGCCGCTGGCCGCCCGACAGTCGGAACGGATATTGCAGCCGCATCAGCGGCGGGTCGGGCAGTCCCACCTCGCCCAGAAGCTCCAGCACCTTCGCGTCCCGCTTGGCCCGGTCGGTCCAGCCATGCGCCACCAGCACCTCGTCGATCTGCGCCCCCACCGTCATCAGCGGGTTCAGCGCAGACAGCGGGTCCTGAAAGATCATCGACAACGACTTGCCGCGCAACGCCCGCCGCTGCCGCTCCGGCATCGTCAGAAGATCCGTCCCGTTGAACAGGATGCTGCCGCCCGAGGGCCGCATCACCGGCGGCAGCAGCCCCATCACCGTGCTGGCCGTGACCGATTTCCCCGACCCCGACTCGCCGATGATGCAGAGGATCTCGCCGCGCCGCAGGTCGAAGCTGATGCCTTCGACCGCATGCAGCCGCTCCATCTCCTTGGGCAGGCTGACGGTCAGGTCACGGACGGAGAGGACGGCATTGAAGGGGGCATCGGTCATCGTGGTCTCCTCAGGGCTTCGGCACGACGGTGGCCAGCTTGCGGAACGGGGTGAGCACCTTGAGCCAGGGGGCGACCCCCTTCGGCACGCGGACGATGGAGCCGGGGCCGATCTTTTCGGGCTCCGACCCGCCGAGGCTGCACAGCGCCTCGCCCTCCAGCACGACGAAGGTCTCCTCCAGATCGCGCGGCGGATAGGGATAGACGCCCGGCTCGGCGATCCAGACGGCGACCTTGGTCGCGGTCTCCGCCGCGCCGTCATCTTCCCAGATCAGGCGGCGGAAGGACTTGGCACCTTCCTCGGAGTCGAGGCCGGGGGTCAGGGTCTCATTGGCGGAGACATGGGTGATGAGGCTCATGATCGGTCCTTCAGGCATGGGGAGGCAGGGGCGCGCCGGAGCGGCGCGCGGCGAAATTGTCGGACAGCCGCATCTGCCGCAGCTTCAGCGCAGGCGCGACGCTCATCCACAGCGGCGCTCGGTGCAAAGGCTCGACCCGCAGGTCGAGATCGGCTTCGGGCATGCCGAGCGCCCAGTCAGACAGGATGCCGCCCAGCATGGTCCCGGTCGGCACGCCACGGCCCGAAAGCCCGGTCAGCGCCACCACGCCCGGCGCCAGCCCGTAGAGCCGCGGCACGGTGCGCTGCTGCATGTCCAGCTCGCCGAACCACAGGTAGTCCCAGCGGATCTGCTCGCGGATCTGCGGATGCAGCCAGCGCAGCCGGTCGGCCATCACCTGCCTTGTATAAGGCAGATCGCTACCGCGCCGCCCCATCGGGAACATCGAGGCGACGATCCGGCCTTCGGCATTATACTTGTAGACGAAGATGTCGCCGCGCCCGTCGTGGATGGTGGTGTTGCGCGGCAGGACCGCCGCCCGGGTCTCGGAGTCGAGCGGCTGCGTCGCGGCAACGAAGACGCGCTGGATGCGGAAGCTCTCCTCGAGCTTGGGCCAGCCGCCGACCGTATAGGCCCCCGTGGTGAAGATCACCCGCTCCGCCCGCACCCTGCCGCCGGCTGTCGTCACCTCCCAGCCCGCGCCACGCGGTGCGCAGCCGGTGACGGCGGAGCGGGTATGGATCACCCCGCCCTCCTGCATCACCGCACGGGCAAGACCGCGGGCATAGCCGAGCGGGTTGAGGTGGCCCGCCTCCTCATGCATCCAGCCGCCATAGAAGCGCGGGCTGCCGGTCACCTCGGCCACCTCGTCGCGGTCGAGCACCCGGGTCCGCGCGCCGACGGCGTTGTAGCTGCGCGCCTTCTCGGTCAACGCGGCGATCTGGTTCGGGCGCAGCGCCCCCATGACGTAACCGTTCTGCACCCATTCGCAGCTGATCTGGTAGTCGCGGATCATCTGCCCCGCCCGGTCGTTCGCACGGGTCTGCCTGCGGATCAGCCGCTCGGCCCATGGCGCGCCCAAGATGCGGCGCAGGTCGTGGAGACTGTAATGGGTGAAGGTCGGCGTGCAGTGACCGGCGTTGCGCCCCGAGCCGCCGAAGCCGATCTCCTCGCGCTCCAGCAGCACCACGCGCGTTCCGGCCTTCGCCAGCTCCAGCGCGGTGGTCAGCCCGGTATAGCCGCCGCCGACGATGCAGACATCCGCCTCCACGGCGTCCCGCAACGGCTCGGTCGGCGCAGGCGGCGCGGCGGTGGCATACCACAGCGTGGCGTCGAAGGGCGAGAACCGCGTCATCGCCTCACCTCTGGTCCGAGCGGGCATCCAGCGCGTCGCGCAGCCCGTCGCCGATGAAGTTGAACCCTGCCACCGCCATGGTGATCGCCACGCCTGGCACGATGGCGAGCCAGGGCGCCTTGTCGAGATATTGCTGCGCCCCGTTCAGCATGTTGCCCCAGCTCGGCAGCGGCGGCTGGATGCCGTAGCCGAGAAAGGAGATATAGGCCTCCAGCAGGATAGCCCGGGCGACGGTCAGGGTGGCGGCGACGATGATCGGGCCGATCACGTTCGGCAGCAGCTCGCGGAACATGATCTGGGTCTTCGACAGTCCCAGCATCCGCGCCGCCATGACGAAATCGCGGTCGCGCAGCGAACGCACCTCGGCCTCGACGATGCGAGCGACCTCCATCCAGCTGGTGACGGCGATGATGATGGTGATCATGATCGGGCTGGGGTTTACGAAGGCCGCCAGCGCCAGCAGCAGGAAGATCGAGGGGAAGGAGAGGAAGGCATCGACCACCCGCATCAGCGCCGCGCCGAGCCAGCCGCCGGTATAACCCGCAACTACGCCCACGACGGTGCCAACCACCGTCGACATCAACATGGCGAAGAACCCGACCAGCAGCGAGATCTGCCCGGCCTGGAACAGCCGCGCGGCGATGTCGCGGCCCAAAGGATCGGTGCCGAAGATATGCGCCCCGGTGCCCGGCGGCGCAAAACGGGCGCGCAGATCGATGTAGAGCTCGTCGAAGGGCAAGAGGTAAGGCCCGACGAAACAGGCCAGCGTCAGCCCGAGGATCAGGACCACGCCCACCATCGCCAGCTTGTTGCGGGTGAAGCGCCGGACGGTGCGCGAGCGCCACCAGCGCGGGCGGGGAGCGGAGAGGGCAGCGGCGGTCATGGCGGGCCTCCTTTCAGTCCAGGCGGATGCGGGGATCGACGAGCGCGACCAGCAGGTCGGCCGCGAGATTGCCGACCAGCACGAGGATGGCCGAGAACATCAGCAGGCCCATCACCACCGGGTAGTCGTTATAGCCAAGGCTATCGAGGAACAGCCGCCCCATTCCCGGCCAGGTGAAGACCGTCTCGGTCACCAGCGCCCCGCCCAGCAGCGTCGGCAGCTGCAGCCCGGCCAGCGTGATCATCGGCACCAGCGCATTGCCGACGATGTGCTTCATCAGCACCCGGCGCGGGGCCAGCCCCTTGGCCTTGGCGGTGCGCACGAAGTCCTGGCTCATCACATCCAGCGTGGCCGAGCGCATGTAGCGGCTCCAGACCGCCACGTTGACCAAGGCCAGCACCATGCTTGGCATGATGAGGTGGATCGCATAATCGCCGAGCGAGCCGTTGCCGACCGTATACATGTTGCCCGCCGGCAGCCAGCCAAGCCAGAGCGAGAAGGTGTAGATCGCGATCAGTCCGAACCAGAAGGTCGGGATCGATAGGGCCACCATGGCCGCGACCGTCGTGGCATAGTCGAAGACCGTGCCGGCGCGCAGCGCGCTGCGGATGCCGATCCAGGTGCCGATCACCACCGAGATCAGGGTGGAGCTGCCCATCAGCAGGAGCGTGGCGAAGAGATGGCGGCTGATCACCTCCAGCACCGGGCGGCCATCGCGATAGGAATTCCCCCAGTCGCCCCGCACCATGTTCCAGAGCCAGTCGAGATACTGGATCGGCAGCGGCCGGTTCAGCCCCATCTGCTCGGCGATGCGGTCCAGCGCCTCCTTGGTCATGCCGGGGGTCAACGTGTATTGCGACAAGGGTCCGCCCGGCGCGAGGTTCAGCACCATGAAGCCGATGAGCGAGACGATGAACAGAAGCACGATGCTCTGCCAGAAGCGCAGCAGAAGATAGCGGATCACGGGGGCACCTCGCAGTCAGGGGGCGCAGCCTCCGCGGGAGCGGCAGAGGCTGCGCGGGGGCGCGCGCCGGGGGGTCAGCCGGCGCGCGGGACGGTCCGCGTCAGGCCCAACGCCAGCTGCGGACGTTCCAAGTGTCGATGCGGTTGTTGATGTTGGCCTCGTAGCCGGTAACGCCCTCTTTCCAGCCGCGGATCGTCGCGTATTGGAAGATCGGCAGGAACGGCAGGTCGGCGCGCATGATCTCCTGGATCTTCAGGTAGATCGGGCGGCGTTCCTCGGGCGACACCAGCTCGCCGCCCTGCTTCAGCAGCGCATCGACCTCGGGGTTCTGGTAGACCCAGGTGTTCTGCCCGGCCCCGCCCTTGGCGGCGGAGGAGGTGGACATGAAATAATCCGAGGTGTCCGGGTCGGGCCCGGTCAGCGTGTTCAGCCCCACGACGACCGAGTCGAACTGCGACAGCATCCAGTAGTCGCCCCACATGACGGCCGGCGGCAGGTTGGAGATGGTCATCTCCACCCCGATGTCCTTGAAGGACTGCTGGAAGAACTGCTGCGCCTGTTCGCGCAGGTGGTTGCCCGAGGTGGTGGAGTTGGTGAAGGCCAGCCGCACCCCGTCCTTTTCACGGATGCCGTCGGCGCCCGGCATCCAGCCCGCCTCGTCCAGAAGCGCCTTGGCCTTCTCCGGATCATATTCGTGCTTCGGCAGGTCGGCGTTGTAGTAGAACGACTCCTTCGGCATGTAGGTCTCGGTCGGCTGCGGCACGCCGTAGTAGAGCGCGTCGATGATCGCCTGCTTGTCCAGCGCGTGATACAGCGCCTGACGCACCTTAAGGTCCTGGAACTGGGGCCGCTCCATGTTGAAGGTCAGTGACTCGAAGGTCGCGGTGCCGACGACCTGCACCTCTTTGCCCTCGAGGGTCTGCGCCTCCTCGTAATTATCCGGGGTGATCCACTGCAGCCCGGCCACGTCGATGTCGCCGGTCTTGAACTGGGTGTAGAGCACGGTCAGGTCGGGGATGTATTTCAGCACCAGCCGTTCCAGATAGGGACCGTCGCCGAAATACTCCGGGTTGGCCTCCAGCTCGATATGGTCGCCCGCGACCCGCTCCTTCCACTTGAAGGCCCCCGTGCCGATCGGGGCCGAGTTGAACGGGGCCTCGTTCTTGTCGGCCACGCCGTCGAAGGCGTGCTTCGGGACGATGAAGGTCGAAGCGAGGATTGAGGCATAGGGCGCGAAGGGCTTGGCCATCTTCCAGGTGAGTTCGGTCGGCGAGACCACGGTCAGCTCGGTGACATGCTCATGCCCGGTGCGGCGCCAGCTGCGGAAGTCGGGGTCGACCATCAGCTCCAGGGTGAATTTCACATCCTCGGCGGTGAAAGGCGTGCCGTCATGCCATTTCACGTCGTCGCGCAGCGTGACCTTCCAGCTCAGCCCGTCCGCGGAGATCCCGCCGTTCTCGACCGTCGGCACCTCAGTCGCCAGCAGCGGATAGAAGTTGCCCTCCGGGTCCACGTCGAACAGCGGATCGAAGACGGCGTAATGCACGCCCTCGTCGACCTCGATATGCAGCAGATGCGGGTTGAACACCGTCGGCTCCTGCGAGAAGCCGACGACGATCTGTCCGCTCGGGGTCTCCTGTGCACGTGCGGCGCCGAGGCCGGACAGCGAGGGGACCAGCGTGGTGACGCCGGCCGCGCCCATCAGGAGCAAGGCCTGCCGGCGCGTCGGGGTGAAACGGGTGGCTTCGGTCATCTTGGTTTTCCCTGTCTTGCGGTGGATCGGATGCGGCTTCTGTTGGCCGCTGTCCGGGTGAGCCGGTCCGGGCGTTGCCGGACCGGAGTGCGGGTCAGAACCCGCTGATCAGCTCGATCTTCGAGCCGTCGGTGAAACGGTTGAAGCGGAAGGCCGTCGGATCGACCAGCGGCGTGCGGTTGGTGACGAGGTCGGCCATCAGCCGCCCCGCTGCCGGGCCGATGCCGAAGCCGTGGCCGGAGAAGCCCGAGGCCATGAAGAACCCCGGCACCCGGTCGATGGCCGAGATCACCGGCACGGCGTCCGGCGTCACGTCGATGTAGCCAGCCCAGCGTTGCGCGATCTCGGCCTTGGCGAAGGCCGGGAAGGCGCGGCAGGCGGCGGCCAGCGCCTTGTTCGACAAGGCCTTGCTCGGCACCGGGTCGAGCACGCGGTTGTATTCGAAGGGGCTCGGCTCATCCATCTGCCAGCGATCGGCGATGCGGGCCTCGTCGACGAAGCGCAGTCCGAGGCGGAAGTTCAGCGAGCGCCACTCCTTGCGCAGCGCGGGCAGAAAGGCCTTGGCGTAGCGAAAGGATTTCGGCACGATGTTGACGATGTTCTCGTGCCCGGACGCCACGGTATAGCCGCCGTCCTGCCGCTTGCGGATGGCGAAGTCGCTGTGCCAGATCGCCTGCTCCGGCCCGCCCTCCAGCGGTTTTGTCCTGAGGACCGAGTTCATCACCTTCAGCTGCGGGAAGTCGATGCCGAGGTTTCCGGCAAAGAGGCTCGACCAAGCTCCGCCCGCGAGCACGACGGAAGTGCAGGCGATCGGGCCGCGCTCGGTCACCACGCCGCTGATCCGGCCGCCCGAGGTCTCGATCCCGCGCACGGCGCATTCGGTCAGCACATGCGCGCCCTTGTCCCGCGCCGCCTCGGCGATGGCGGGGGCCGCCTTCTGCGGCTCGGCCCGTCCGTCGGCGGCGGTGTAGAGCGCGCCCTTCAGCTGCAGGTTGCTGTCCGGAAACATCTCCTTGAACTCGCGCGCCGACAGCATCCGGCTGTCGAGCTGGTAGCCCTCCAGATGCCTGTTCCAGTTTTCGTGCTGTGCGAATTGCAGATCGTCGGCGCAGGTGAACATGATGCCTGCGCGGCGATAGCCGGTGTCGCGGCCGAGCCGCTCGTCAAGCCCCGACCAGATCCGCAGGGCCTCGGCCATCAGCGGCACCTCGCGCGGGTCGCGGCGCGAGATCCGCACCCAGCCCCAGTTTCGGCTGGACTGCTCGCGGCCGATGCCGCCTTTCTCGCAGAGCGCGACGCGCAGCCCGCTCTCTACCAGTTCGAGCGCGGTGGAGCAGCCGATGATGCCGCCGCCGATCACCACGACATCGACCTCGCGCGGCAGGTCGGCATCGCCATGGACGGGAACGACATAGGGGCCGGGCATCAGAAACTCTCCTCAAGCTGACAGTTGACCGCGAATTCGGCGACGCTCGCCTCGTTCGACAGGTCGAGGATCATCGCCACGATCCGGGCGAGATCCTTCGGATTGGTCATGGCCTCCGCCGGGCGGTCGCTGAGCGATGTGCCCATGTCCGTGGCGACGAAGCCCGGGCAGATCGCGGTGGCGCGGATGCCGTGCTCGAAGCCTTCGTGCCGCAGCCCATGCGCCAAGGCGACGGCCGCGAATTTCGACATGGCATAAGCCCCGGCCCGGGCGGATTTCACCCGCTTGCCCGACAGCGAGGCTAGGATGGCCACTCTGCCCCGCCCGCTGGCGATCAGTGCGGGCCACGCGGCCTGCGCCAGACGACGCGGGGCCAGCACGTTGACCTCCATGAGCGTCCGCATGTCATCCTCGGTCGCCTCGATCACCGATTTCGGCACCATGACGCCCGCGTTGGCCACCACCGCGTCTATCCGGCCGAACCGCTCCAGCGCCGCCGCGACCCAGTCGGCCTCGGCCCCCGGCACCATCGCGTCATAGCTCTGCAGATGCGCTTCGGCGCTCCAGGCCGGCTGCACAGGCGCCCGCATGCCCAGCGAGACCGCCCAGCCCTCCTGCGCCAAGCGCTCGGCGATGGCCGCACCAATGCCACGGTTTGCGCCCGAGATGAGGGCCACCCGTTGATCGATCATGCACGGTCCTTCCGGAGACGCCGATACGCCCGCTTCAGGATGTTCATCAGCACCTCCTGCTCGCTGCGCGGAATAATGCGGTCGAAGAAGTCTTCCGACTGCTGCACAGCGATCGCGCGCACCTTCACCGCCAGCGCCGCGCCCTGCGGCGTGATGTATAATTCCTGCGCCCGGCTGTCCTCGGCGGAGGCTCTGCGAAAGATCAGGCCTTGCTGCTCCAGCGTGTCGAGGATGCGTCCCATCGCCGAGCGGTCGCGCAGCGCCAGATCGGCGATGACGGAAGGACGGATGCCGGGATGGCTGTCGATCAGGAGCAAGGCGGTGATCTTGCCCTTGCCGCGGGCCACCTCAAGGTCCTTCAGCCGTTCGTCCAGATCGCGCGAGACAGTGGTGTCGAGCACGCGGATGTAAAAGCTGAGGACGTTCTCCAGCACGTCCAGATCGACATGATCGATATGGGTTGCCGCCCCGCTTGCCGTGTTCTGAAGGTCGTTCAACCGACTGCCCTGGCTTATTTGCGACAGTGTGCCGCGACTCATCTGTAATGATGCTGTGACAGATAGTGGACTTTATCAATCAAATTTAGTGAACGCCTTACTTAGTCGTCCTTTGTTGCGCGATGCTTGCAGAGCCAGCGCTCCGTGCTCGCAGATGCTGCAACCGTGGGCACTTTCCACATAACCTAGGCCCATCGCTGCGGCATGGATGCGTCGCTTGATGATGACGCTGTTCTCTCCAATGATCAGCAGGCGCCTGAGGGATCGCCGCCCATCCTGCTGTTGGCGCCGAGGCGATGCTTGCCGCCAGTCGTGTGCTGCCGCGGCGAGAGGCCAAGCCAAGCCGCTAAGTCCCGCGCATTTTGAAAAGTCTCGGGCGGTGCCGAGACCGCAATGGCGGTGGCGATCAGGGGACCGATGCCCGGCACCGTCATCAGCCGGCGAGCCATCTCGTTCTTCTTTGCGCGCGCCTCGATCTCGACGTCGAGCTTGCCGATCTCAGCCTCGAGATGCGAAAGCGACGCGACCAGCACCGCCAAGGTCGCGATGGCGTCGGCGGGCAAGCCGCTATTAGCATTTCCACGATGGTGATCAGCCGGGCGGGGTTGGCCGCTTCCCGGTGCACGACCTGCCCGAACTCGCCCAGATGGCCTCGCGTCACGCCGAAGGCGTGCCTCCGGCACGGCACGTTGATCGCTTGCGTCCGCTGCCGGATCAGAAGCTCGCGGATGCGGAAGACCATCGCTGCCCCTTGGGTCTCCTCGCTCTTCTCCGGCACAAAGCGCGTGCTGCGCCCTTGAACTATCCCCCGGATCGTTCAATCCGCTGCGCGGATTAGCTTGAACTCGGCCGCACGGCCGCTTCGCAGATCGCCTCGGCGTTGGCCGCGTCGTTTGGAGGGAAAACGATCCACCTGATTGTTTTCTTGCCCGCCTCACTCTGGCGCTTGACGAAGGCTTCACGAAGCGTGCGGCATCAAGCGCACTTCATGGCCGAGCTTGCCAATTTCGCGGCCTAATAAGGGCGCGCCGCCGCACGCTTCCATGGCTACGACGCAAGGCGTCAGCAAACCGAAGAAGTCCAGCACCTCATCGCGCCGAAGCTTCTTCCGAAGCACAGCTCGACCTGAGGCATCAGCCCCATGCGCATGGAACACGTTCTTCGCCAGATTGAGCCCAACCGTGATGAGTTCGGCATCGCCCGGTCCGTCTTGGCGCGTGTGCCACTGCTTTGCGCAAACGCCTCACCTGAGCGGGGGCACTTGGCGGGTTGCAATGCCTTCCGCCTCCAGAAGCCCCCAAAGCTGCCATCCTGATCGCCAGTCGATTCAAAGCAGACGACGGCATCTCTGTCCCGGGCAAGATCCGCCACGGCAGCATGACCTGCCGGAGCGTTTGGCACTTTGCAGCGATGCTCTTCTGGGAGGCAGTGAACGTCCAGCCAGTCGCGGCTGACATCTGTGCCGATGACGCGGCGATATGATGGGTTGTCCATGCTGTGATCGAGACGATGAAAAGAGGTGGTGCCGGCAAGCTGGAGAACGTGGTCATGCCATGAGGGTCAGACGCCGCGCAAAACCCCGCCGTCGGCCCGGGCCGGGGCCAGTCTAGCAGAACGCAGATCAGTAGCCTCGGCGGTATGACCGCGGCCATACCCTGCTGTCTGCCTTCGCATTTCAAGCGGTAGCCTGTGCTGATCGTGGCGCAGGTGTCCTGATCCTATTTCCTCTGGTGCCTGAAGCAAACGACGCGCGACCTCGCGTTGCGCATGGATGCCTCTGCACGACGAATCTTGCGGTTCCCGATTTTCGATTTTCGGGACCCGGTCTTACTGAAGGAGTCGGATCGCAAAATCGAGGACCGACAGAATGCAGAAATCCGGAAAAGTCACGCTCGCGCGGCTTGAAGAGGCGCGCCGCGCCATTGCCACCCTTGCCGCAAAACCCAAGCTGGAATTCACCGCGCATCAGGCCATCGACGCGATGGCGGCCGACCTGAGGCACGCGCGTGACACCTTGGGCTACAGCTACGAAGATCTTGCCGAGATGCTGGCCGGATACGGGGTGGCGGTGAAGCCCGGCACCCTGCGCGGCTATCTCAAGAAGATCGCCACGGAGAAGGAAAAGGAAAACGCGAGGACTTCTGTTCGGAAGGCGGGTGCCAAGCAGAGGCTGGCATCGCCGTCGCCTGATGTTCCCTCTGTGGCGCCTATGGCTGATCCGGCGGCATCCTCTTCCGCGCTCCCCAACGCAGACCATGCAGAATGACTGAGGTGCGGGAGGGAGCCGTCGTCGAAAGCAAACCGCGCTCAGAACGGCGCCAGCGGACCAAGATCATCTCGGTCCGTGTCACCCCCCACGAGCGCCAACAGATTAAGGAGGCTGCGCGCCGGGCATGCTGTTCGGGCATTGCCGGCTATCTGCGCGAGCGGGCTCTTGAAGATGTTCTGATGCCGCGCGACCACGCGGTAATCATCGGTCATCTGGCTGTGATTGGCGACTGCCTTGCCAGTGCGGCGGAGGCCCTTGAGCGCGAAGGTCTGCTGGAGGCCGCCGAGCAGTGCCGCACGCGCTCGACGTTGCTTGTGGCCCTGCAGCTGAGGTTTGTCCAAGGGAGCAGCGATGCTGGCTAAAGCGATCAGAAGCAAACGCGGAAGCTCCGGCATTGGGGCGCAGTTCAAGCGGCGCATCGGCTATATCTGCAAGGGTGCCGACGGGGCACTGGGTGCGATCGTGACGCGGAACCTCGCGGGCGGTTGGCGCGATGCCGGGTTTCAGATGGCGGCGACCGCCGGGCTGCGGCCGCGGTTGCGCTGTCCGGACTATCATCTTGTGCTGACCTGGGGCGATGGCGAGACGCCAGCGAATGCCGAAGTGCTGGCCGCCGGTATCGAGGTGCTGCAGATTTTCGGCGCCGCGGAGCATCAATGCGTGCTCGCCGTGCATCGCAACCGAACCAACATCCACCTGCATGCCCTGATCAATCGTGTGCATCCACTGAGCGGCGTTGTGCTCTCTGACAGTCATGACTTTGCGCGTCTGGAACTGGCTTGCCGCCGGGTGGAACTGTTGTTTGGCTGGCCGCCGGATCGCGGCCGCTTCCAGTGCGGCTTGGTCGGATCGGAAGATGCGGCAGAGGTGCAGCTGCTGCCGATGCCGAAGGCGCATTGGCAGCACAAGCGCGAGAGCCGCGCCGCGGGGCTGCGTCCCGATCCGCGTGGGGTTCGTGGGCTCGAGCGACGTGAGAAACAGCACCCCCTGCGTGACCGCCTTCCGCCCCGTCTGATCGCGAGATTGCGCGAGAACATTGAGCGGGCAAGAAGCTGGCCACAGGTGCATGTTGCGCTGCTGGCGAAGGGGCTGCGCTATCTGCGCCACGGCGGCGGCGCACGGATCGAGGAGGTGAGCAGCAAGGCCTTCATGCCAGCAGGGCAGCTGGGCAGCGCCTTCGGTCTCCACCGTATGGTTGCGCGGCTCGGGGCGTTTGAGCCGACCGCAGATGGGACGTTGTCAGAGATGACAGCGAGGGCCGCCGCGCGACAGAAATATGCTCATCGTCGGCAGGAGCGGCGTGATGCGCTGGAGAGATTGCGGACAGACCACCAGGAAGCACGTGGGCGGCTCCGGCAGAAGATCCGCAGTCTCGCCCGTCCCCTGCGCAAGGCGTTCCGGAAAGCTCTGGCGCTGGATCAAACCGTCGGGATGCAAACACTGCGCGAGCGCATGCCGCTGCCGATCCTTGCAGAGCATGGGCTCGGGGTTCCAGAGCAGATCGACGGATCCCATGATGGTCATGCTGCGCGCTTCCGGCATGTCAGCCGGGCGGCCCAGATGAACGACGTCGGGATTGCCGTGCCGCCGCCCTGCGGCGATCACACCTGGGCCCGGCAGCAATGGCGCGCTGCGCAGAATGCGGCGAAGAGGGATGGCTCCGACGACAGTCCGGATAGCAACGACTGGTGCCTTGCCGACGGAAGTTGGCTGCTGCCGCGCCGCGATCCGGAGGCGGGGGTGCTGGGGTTCGACCGGCTCGTCCCCCAGCCCGATGGCAGCAGGATCAGGCAGATCTCCGGTGGCGAGCTCGCCTTTGTTCGCTTGGGGCGCGGCAGGAACGATCAGGTGTTTCTGCTGCGAGACGGCGATGCCGCGCTGAAGGTTGCCGCGCGTTTTCCCGACGCTCTCGTGCTGATCGCCGAGGGATCGCTTTCAGAACGGATGCGGCGGCATCTGCGAGATCTCCATGCCTCGCACAAACTCATTCACCTGCGCGATGCCGCAGAGGTCGAGAGATTCTTTGACGACGTCGCGAAAGATGCTGTTCCAGACGCTCGTTGCAGGGAGGCTCCCCCGTCCATGCCCCCGCGCGATGAGCCGACCACATCTGAGTCCGGACCGGAGTTATGACCATGCCCGCCTGCTTCCGATCAGGATTGCCCCCTCAGCCTCGGTCCAACAGTCCAACTCGTCCAACAGTCAAACCAGAAAATCTGTCCGGGAAGGAAGCAAGCACAATGAAGGACACTGCCACTCACTTGCCCGAGTTCCCGGGACCGGAGGGTGCTGACCTGGAGGTGGGGGCAGCGCCGCTCGGAGCCGGAAGCGATGCGCAGGGCTTCGATGTTGAAGCCTTCCTGCTTCATCTGTCACGTGCACTACCCGAGGGCTATCAGCTCGACGCCAACAGCCGGACCATCTACACCGAACAGGGCGAACCCATCTGCGGCCCGATCCAGGTCAGCTGTCTGGCGCGTCGCCCCGACCAGTCTGGCTGGTCAGCGGAAGTGCGGATCCTCGACCGGGATGATTGCCCGCATGTGCTCTTCGTCGAGATGGCCGAGATCCATGGCAGCGGAGCGGCGCTCTACAACAGGCTGATCAGCCTCGGTCTGCAGTGCTTCTCCGGCAAGACCGGCATCATGTCGCTTTTGAAGAGCTGGCGCCACGCGCCGCGGGCTTGGCGCAGCGACGAGGCTGGATGGTTCGATCTGCCCGATGCCCCTCCTGCATTTCTTCGCGCCGACGGCGCTCTTATCGCCCCGGCTTCGGATGCTCCCCTTGTCGTGCATGCTCGTCCCAACCCGAAGACCTGCCGGAAGGCCGGAAGCCTCTCCGGCTGGCGGAACGAGGTCGCCTGCTTGGCCTTCGGAAATCCCTCGATGATCTTCGCCATCTGCTGCGCCCTCGCAGGGCCGATCCTGCGTCTCTCGGGCTTCAGGTTTGCAGGGTTCAACTTCCACGGAAACTCAACTATCGGCAAAAGCCTCCTGCTGGAACTGGCCCTCAGCTGCAGTGATCACCCGAATGGCGTCCGTCCGTGGACATCGGTTGCACAAGAAAAACCCGGGACCGTCCCGAAGAGCACGGAAGGGTTGCTGGTGCTTGATGCGCTTCCCCAGGATCCCGGCAAGCCGCTGCTCGACCGGCTTCAATCCATGGCGGACGATCTGCGCCAGGATTCAGCGCGGGGCCTGCCTGATCTGCGGCTCGGCGACCCGTCGCAGATCATCTTGTCGACCTCCGAGCTTGCGACCGAGACGGTCCTGCAGCGCAAGCGCAGGAGCTTGCCGGAGGCGCTCTCCACCCGGCTGGCGGATATCCCGGCCGAATCCTGGCGACACGGCCTCGTCGACGAGCTCCATGGGCATTCCGACGCTGGCGAGTTTGCCCGCGCCCTTTCCGCTGCAATGACACGGCATCATGGGCAGCTGCTTCCCGCCTTCCTGCAAACTCTGGTCAACCGCCACGACGCCATCGCGAAGGAGATCCGGAAGCGGCATCATGCGGAAACCGAGCGGCTCCTGTCCCGGCTCGCGCCTCGACCGGGCGAGAACATGGCTGCCGTCCGGCGCATGATCGAGCGCTTCGCTTTTGTCGTTGCCATCGGCGAAGAGGCTATTGACCTCGGATTGCTGCCTTGGCCCTCCGGGGCGGTGGCCCAAGCTGTCATCGAGATCACGGCGATCTGGCATGGAGCGCCCCGTCACGCTCCCGAGCAGCGGCCCGATCTTGTCACCGCCTTCTCCGCATGGCTCGATCAGCGCCAGGATCGTCTTGTCGACTTCATGCCTGCCGACCTGATCTTGACGGAGCAAGACCCGGCCACAGACGGCAGGATCGGCTGGAAGGACAAGCAGTTCTACTATCTGCTGCCGCACATCCTGGAGAAAGAGCTGACCGGCTGCCGCGACACGATCACGATGCTCAACGCGCGCGGCATCCTCAGACCCGGCGGCGAGCAGCGTCTGCTGCAATGCAAGATGCCCGCCAGCCTGTTGATCCGGCGACCCCGCCTCTACCGCATCGACCAGGGCGCCCTGCAGGAGGCGGGTCGACGGTGACCCGTGCTGGCGCGTTGATAAACCCGCGGTTCCCTTAAGTGACAGGGCGTCCTGCCAGCAGGTGGGGTGGCGCCACTGTGCGGTGATGAACTTGGGCGCGGTCATTCTGAGCCTGGTTATTTACAATGCAAACGCGCCAAAATGGTGCAGCGAACACCATCTCGGCGACAGCGCCCGCGTGGATTGTTTTGCAGATGTCCTCGGCCAGCTGCCAAACATGCCCTTGCGGCGAGCCTGCCAGACCTGCTGCCAGATCACTGGAAGGCCCTGAAGGCCGGGGCGGCATGATCAAGCAGTTGCAAGTGATTGGGGCAGCAATTTTGATGTAGTCGACTGCCCCTTGTCCAAGCCGTTTCGCCGGTCGTGTGCCCCTATGCGCCGCAGAAGCCGCACCAGGCAACCGCCGACGCTCCAGATAGGCGGGGGCAAACGCGTCCAACGTCCAACAGGTCCAACGGCCTGCGCAGGGGAGGGTCGTTCATCGTCACCGACGGACCCATGACGTCAGCGCCCGGCAGGAGCCTCCACGCGGGTCGACCGAAGCGGATCCTTGGGGGGTGCCGTCGCAGTGTTGTCTGGTCCGGACCTGATCGCGGCTGCGGCGAGAAACGCCAAACATGTGGACAACGGAGCGGGGCTTGTTCTCAGCCGCGTTTGCGCCCCTATAATGGGTGTCGGTCAACAACAACACGAGCACCGACATGACTATCCTCGATCCCCGTTTCCAGTCTGGCGCACCCATTGCTGCCGCCGAGACTGCTGTGTCTACCGGGCGCGCACCGCTGCCGGACCAAGAGCAGACCGCGCAGAGCGTCATCGTCGGCGACTGTCTGGACATCCTGCGCGCCATGCCGGCCGGCAGCATCGACGCCGTGGTCACCTCTCCCCCCTACAATTGCGGGGTCGCCTACCGCAGCTATAATGACAAGCAGCCCCGGGACCTCTACCTGCAGTGGATGGACGACGTCGCCCAGCAGATCTCCAAGGTTTTGACCGACAAGGGCAGCCTGTTCCTGAACCTCGCCTCAACCAGCACGGACCCGTGGATCGCCGCGGATGTTGCGGACCGGTTCCGGCAGCACCTGACCCTTCAGAACCGCATCACCTGGGTGAAATCGATCTCGATCGACGGCAAGACGACGCGGGGGCATTTCAAGCCCATCAACAGTTCCAGATTCTTGAACCGGACCAATGAGGAGATCTACCATTTCACGAAGCGCGGCGATGCCGTGATCGATCGCCTGGCGATCGGGGTGCCCTACCAGGACAAGTCCAACGTAAGCCGATGGAAGCAAGGACGAGACCGCCGCTGCGGCGGAAACAGTTGGCATATCCCCTACGAAACGATCCGGAGCAAAGCCGGCAGGCACGGCCATCCGGCGGCGTTCCCCGTCGGTGTGCCTCTGCGCTGCCTTGGCATGCACGGTGAGAAGGGGCTGGTGCTCGATCCGTTCCTGGGCTCCGGCACTACGCTCGTCGCGGCGAGGATGGCCGGCTGGAACGGTATCGGAATCGAGATCGATGAGGCCTACGCGGAAGCCGCGAGGTGGCGGGTTGCCGCGGCAGGCCCGCCCAAGAGGGCGGAGCCGGTGTTGGTCAGTGGATGATGGGCTGATAATCACGGCCACGACAAGTATGCGGATCTGATCGACGTGCTCCGGGCAGACGGGGGCAATTTGTCGCTGCCATTCTAGAAGCCGAGCGTCTCTTCGGACGCACGCTCATCCTGCAGATCCATCAGAGCGAGCAGCCGTTCGGTCGCGAGCTTCATGAGCGCCTCTGCCCGCCGCGCGGTAGGCCCGCCGCCGTCTGCTCCCCACAGTCGGCTGTTCGAGTAAATGAAGTGCAAGACGTTGTCCCGATCCGGTGCGTGCTCCATACCGAGTGCGCAATAGAAAAAACGCGCTGCGAAAACGAGCCGGCGATCTGATGCGAGGACGATCGGCGCATCGCCAGCGGTGCGGGCAGCCTCGATGGCGTCATTCACCGCGTCCTCGGCGGCTACGTCGAGATCACCCAAAGCCAGTTCCCAGACGGCGGGGCTCGCGCGTAGCTCTTCCGCGGCGCGGGCTTCCGCCAACGCGTTCGACAGCGCAGTGAAAGCCGTGAAGACGGGCGAAGCGGTGCAGGCCGGGCGCGTCCGCGGGGGTTCGGAACGCTGTGCCTTGATGCCGCCAGCTAGGGTGATAGGGGTGATTGCAGCCATGATTTGATCTCCTCATTAGATCGGGTTGCGGTGGAGGTCCTCGCTGGTGTCGCAACCACTGGCGGGGACCGAACAAAGTGTATAGATGACGTATAGAAGATCTGAATTAGAATGTAAAGAGGATTTCTATACATTATGCGAGAGAACAAGACCGCGCAGGTCAATCTGCGTATAGCGCCTTCCTTGAAAGAGGCCGCCGAGAAGGCTGCATCTGCAGATCAGCGATCCCTGACTTCGCTCGTCGAGAAATTGCTTACGGATCATCTTCGAGAGAAGGGATTTCTCGGCGAGTGAGGGACAATTGGCGAACGCGAGGTTCATCAACTGGCATTCCGCCGCCCCGGGGTGCACCCAGACCGCTGTCAGTTCGCCTGCTCGATGCAGCTTCGCCAGCATGGTCGCGTCGCGCCAGTCGGCTTCACCCGGTTGCCCGCGTTCACCGGGATGAGCGAGGGCGCGATAACCATGCAACCATGTCCGAGTTCGGTCAGCTGGCGATGAAGCGGATAGCTGCAAGGCCCCGCCTCGCAGCAGAAATGGAGCCGTCGCCCGTCGCACCCCAGCTTCTCGGCAAGCCTGCGGACGTGATCGGGCGGGTGCGGGATCGTGCTCCAGTGCCTTAACTTGCCACCGCGCTTTCCTTGCGCAACAGCCACCGAGATCGTCGGCTTGTGGACATCCAGCCCGATGAAAATGCTATACTGCATGCGGTCTCTCCCCCGTTCTTGAGGCTCTGCGCCAGCCCATCTGGCGCAACCCGAAGGAGAGCTCCCGGGAGAGACCACCAATCCACTCAGGTCACACCGCGATCATGGGGTCTAAAGGGGACGCGGATAACAACATGCTCCCCGCCATCTCGCACTGAGATCTGAGGACTTGGAGCCCGCCAAACGGGTAGAGCGCAGGTCTGTTGTGTGCATCTGGAACATGGCTGACCGGCTCGGCGCAAATGACATCCCGCCGGTCCGGCACATAGACATGCAAAAGGCGCAGCTCTCCGTCACATCTGATGGAGACGGTGATGTCATCCTCTGGATAGCTGATCTGCGCGATCTGATCCCAGCCGGAATAACAGCGGTCGAGCCAAGGCATGCCAGAGAGCACAGTCTGAGTTCCTGGGTTAAACTCCGATCCGAGGCGAAGCGGGAGTAGGGGCAGGCCGTCGGCACCCCTCCCGAAGTAACCGTCTGCCGCAAATGTCAGCTTAGCGAGCGGAGTCTTCCGAAACCAAGGGTGGAAACCGAACCCGAAAGGCAGGGGGGCCGAACCCGTGTTACGCAAAGACAGCATCAAAGAGATGCCCCGAACCGTTACGGTCACCGACAGAGTGATCTCATAGCTGTACGGGTTGTTAGCGTTGGAGAACTCGTCTCGAAGCAAGGCCGACGACTTGTTCTGGGCCAACACACTCCAGGCCCGATCTCTTGAAAAGCCGTGTATGGCCATCCCTTCATCCGGCCGGTTCACTGGTAAGTTAATATCGCGCCCGGCAAAGTTGAACCGCCCCTGCCTGATCCGATTGGCAAAGGGCGCCATGACGAAGCAACCGCCGTCAAACGCTGAAAAGCCAGGATCCAGGGGCGACAGGAGAGCAACGGCAGGCTCAGTTGCAGGGGAACCGGGTCGGCACCATTTGGCCGAAAGAAGGGTTGCGCCTTGCTCTGGCGATATTCGCAGCTCGTACGGGCCACATGCAAGGGTGAGGGGCAGGGTTCAATCCTCTCGGTGGGAGCGGGAATATCCAAGCGCGCAGAAGACGGCCCCTTGGAAAAGGTTGGCGATGGGGTCCGGATCCGTTGGCAAGGGCGCGAAGATCGAAGCGTCATCTTGGGGAAGGTAGCCGATACGCGCCGCGTCATCTCCGTGCCACCAGCGGTCTTTGTTTGCTGACACTCCCCACACGACAGAAAAGTCGGTCTTCGGGGCCTCAAGCGAAGCCACCACAAGCTGGATCAGATCGTCGTAGGACAACCATGTTGACAAATGCCGATCTTCGGTTGGCGTGGGTAGGCATGATCCGATACGAAGACTGACGCTTTCAAGACCGTGCTTGTCGAACATCATGCGTGCCAGCAGTTCTCCATAGGCTTTTGAAATTCCATAGTGGCCATCTGGGCGAAATGGCGCGGCCGCGGTGATGATCTCACCACGTGGATAGAAGCCGATCGCGTGGTTTGAACTGGCGTAGACCACACGTAGACGGCGATCAAGCGCTGCGGCGAATATGTTAGTCACGCCGATGATGTTGGCGGGCAGCACGACGTCAAATGGCTGCTCACCGTTGATCCCACCAAAGTGCACGATACTCCGGCATCCTTCACACAAACCGGAAACGGCCACCCGGTCGGCGAGGTCGGCGGTGACGAAGGTGGCACCCTCCGGCGGCATGCCCGGAAACGGAGCGATGTCACTCAAGCGCAGTTTATACCCGAGCGCCGCCAGCCTCTTGGACACAATGCTGCCCAAGTTGCCAGATGCGCCCGTGATCAAGATGGGAAGTTGGCCCATGTCAGCAGCCCTTCATTCGCATAACGGGCGCGCCTGGAACGGGTGCCTCAGCAAGGAAAAGCCCGCCGGAAAAAGGTGCACCCAAAAGGCCCTCTGACGAAATCATCCGGTGTGAGGTGACCGCGATCTGATTCAGGTCAGGCCCGCAGAAGCACGGCATAGTTGGCGCGGGCACCGGCAGGCGAATGATCTCGCACAGCATGCCATCTGGCGAGAAGCGGTTGAGCACCCCCGCGGAGACGCCTGCGCTCCAGTAATTGCCTTCGGAGTCGCAGGCACCGCCATCAGGGCGGCCCTCTGCATCGGTAAGTTCTCGGAAACGCATCCGGTCTGACAAGTTGCCGCTCCCTTGGTCAAAAGCATAGCTGTCGATCCAAGGCCCGCGAGAATCCGAATGATACATGCGCCGACCATCTGGCGACCACGCAAGCCCGTTCGACACGATGAAACCCTCCGCTTCAATCCGTGCACCGCCCTTTGCGTCGATGCGGTAGAGACGGCTGCTGGGGCGGGGCGGGCTGCGCATGTCCATGCTGCCAACCCAGAAACAGCCGTCGGCTCCCACTTTGCCATCGTTGAGGCGGCTGGTTGCAGGCTCATCCTTAGCGGCGAAGAGGGCGGACTTTGCGCCGGTTTCCGGATCAAAGTGGATGACCTCCCGCGCCAGGGCGACGACGAGCCTTCCGCTTTCGCACAGGCCCAGTGACACGACCGACGACCCAAAGGTCCATCGGCGCAGAATGCCGATGCTCGGGCTGACCTCCAGAAGTTCACATCCTGGGATATCACAGCAAAAGAGGGTCCCCCGTCGTGAATCCCAAAGGGGGCTTTCCAGGACCTCCGCCTGGAGATCGGCGATGCAGCGAAAATCCATCATCCCTGCGACGCCGTTTTGCGGCGGATCACCTCCGGATGGTTCAAGACGAAGTCGCTGAGCTCCAGCCCGAGTCCGACGCCGGCAAACGGATAGATAAGGCCATCTTCAATGCGCGGCATGACTGTCACGAGGTCTCGATACCAAGATGTGTAGTAGGCCCGGACGGACTCCTGAAAGACGGCATTTGGCAAGTTCAGGGACAGGTGGATGGAGGCCGCAAACACGACCGGCCCGGTACAGTCATGCGGTGCGACAGGACGCTGAAATGCCTCGGCCATTGTGGCAATCTTCTTGGCTTCGCTCAGCCCCCCGCACCAGGAAATGTCCAGCATGACATAATCCGTCGCATCGGCGCGCAGGACGTCGAGGAACTGAGCGCGCGTGGCCATAGTCTCGCTGGCGCATACGGGAATGCCCGAACGCTGCGCATAGACCGCCAGCGCCGCTGGGTTCATCATCTTGATGGGGTCTTCCGCCCAGAATGGATCGAACTGGCGAAGGCCCCGAGCGATTGTCAGAGCCGAGGTCAGATCCCACATCGAATGCAGCTCCACCATCACCTCCATTCTGTCGCCGACCGCATCACGGATTTGACGGAACGGAAGAAGCGCCTTGTCGAGATCATTTGCATGAATGAAGTTGCCGCCGCTCGCCACCGCGAAGGGGTCGAACGGCCAGATCTTCATCGCGGTAATGCCTTCGGACAGCAGGCTTTCGGCCAGCGCACCCGCATCGCGATGGAAGGCCAATTGATCCTCGTAGGGCCCCTCGGCAGCAGTGTCACTGTCGCCGATGTAGCGCCGCGCGCCTGCCTTGTTGTAGGTATAGCCCGCGCAGGTATTGTAGGTGCGGATGGCCGGACGAGAGAGGCCACCCAACAGCTGATGGATCGGTTGGTGGGTGACCTTGCCCAGGATATCCCACAAGGCGATGTCGATTGCCGAGGCAGCGCGGATCTCGACCCCGGACGACCGAAAGCCGACATACGGCTCGAGCAGCAACTTTGACAGTCGGTCGATGTCCAGTGGGTTCTGTCCGATCAGTTGGGGCGCAATGTCACTGTGGATGTAGGTTGCGACAGCATTGGCGCCGCGGAAAGTCTCTCCGAGGCCGGTGATGCCCTCATCCGTATATACTCGCACCCAGAGGATGTTGTTCAGATGCGGAAGCTGGATGGTCTCGATCGCGGTGATTTTCATTTGTCGTCCGTAAGGTTCCCAGCGAAGTCTGGATCTGCGATGAGGATGGCCCGGGCTCCGGGCCTCGCCGTGTCAATGCCCCGAGGATGGTTTGCTGCGGGCCACAATTTGCGTGGGGTTCACGAAACGCAGGGCGATCAGCAGCCAGACGAGCGATGTCGCCATGTAAATCACCGCCATGGCGTCGATGGACTGAACGGAGCGAACGCCAGCCGCAAACACGGAGTAGTAAAGCGAAACCACGAGGGTCTGGCTTGTCGGTCCCGCTGTCAGAAAGGTCAACTCGAACATGGCGACCGTGCGCACGAGAACGAGCAGCATCGAGGCGAGAATGCCCGGGATCAGCATTGGCAGCAGCACGAAACGGAAGAGTTTGAACGTTCCCGCCCCGAACACGCGGGCCGCCGCTTCGACCTTAGGGTCGATCTGCTCGATGAAGGGGATCATCACCAAGATGACGAACGGCACGGTCGGCACCAGATTGGCTAGGACGACCCCCCAGAACGTGCCACCCACACCGATCTTGTAAAGCACTGTCGCCAGGGGGATGCCGAAGGTGATCGGCGGCACGAGGAGCGGGAGCAGGAAGATCAGCAGCACGAACTTCTTGCCCGGAAAGTCGCGGCGCGCCATGGCATAGGCCGCAGTGATTCCGAGAAGGCCGGACAGGATCACGACGGTGAACACGATCTGGAAAGTGACGACCAGAACCTGATCGAGCTGAAACTCCTTCCAGGCGGCCAAGTACCATTTGGTCGTCAACCCGTCGGGCAGCCACGTGCCCAGCCACCGTGTCCCGAAGGAGGACACCACGACAACGGCAATGACGGCCAGCACGTTCAGAACAAAGAAGCCCGTGACGGCCCAGACCAGCGTGATCCAGAGTTTCGACAGGACGGATGTATCGCGGATCATGATCTCAGCCTTTCCCACCCGCGGTCGAACCGCGGTAGAACAGTGAACGGACCCCCAAGAGTGAGACGACTACCAGCAGTTGCACCGCCGCCATGATCATCGCAATCGCCGAGGCCATTGAGTCGTCGTATTGCTCGAATGCCGCCTGCGCGGCGGCGATGGAAATCACTCGGGTCGGCCCGGACGGTGCGCCCAGAAGCACCGCCGAGGGAAACACCGCAAAGGCCTGAACGAAGGTCAGGCAGGATGCGACAACAAGGCCGGGAACCAGAAGCGGCATCATCACATAGCGAAATCGCTGCCAACTGGAGGCCCCATGTGTGGCAGCCGCGCGCTCCAGGGCGGGATCAATCCCCGTGACGTAGGACAACGAGAGAAGGAAGGTGAACGGAAAGACCGTGATCACTAGAGACACCAGAACGCCCCAGTAGTTGTTTGTCAGCTTCAGCGGCGAGTCGACGATCCCAAAGGCCATCAGTGATCGACTGAACCAGCCCTGTGGTCCGAGATAGTTCAGCAGGCCCTCTGCCACCAGCACCGTGCCCAAAGTGACGGGCAGCACGAGGATGGTGGTCAGCAGGCGTTGGCGTTCCATCAGCCTCACCCTCATCGCTATGGGGACGGCGAGCAAGACGCTCAGCAATGTCACGGGGATTGCAAGCCAGAGCGTCGCGCCGATCGTTTTGTATAGATACGGATCCGAGAAGAACTTGGTATAGTTGGCGAGTGCGCCACCGCCTTCGATCGGATTGAAAGACAGCATGAGGCCATAAAAAAACGGGTAAATGAATACCGCCAGGATGAACAGAAGCCCGGGTAGGATCATCAGCGTCACGCCGTCTATACCATTGTTGGCAAGCCGATGACGCAAATTGGGACGGTCGGAAATGTTCATGCCGTCACCCCCGTCCGGCAAAGACAAGCGCGCGTGCAGGGTCGATTACGAGGGCGATGCGGCTGCCAAGCCCTACATTGGTGACGCTGTGGAAGATCATCTCCATCCCGCTGTCGGTTCTAGCTGTTCCGACGTGTTCGCGGCCCCGGTATTCGATGGTTTCCACAAGGGCCGATACCGTGTTGGGACCCTCAATGCCTGCAACAACATCATCACCACGGGCAGCCAGCAAGGCGTCGTCACCGACGTTCAAGGTATCTTGAGCGGTGCCAGAAAGTTCGGCCGTGCCGACTGCGATGGTGGCCACGCCATTCTCTGTCCGGATGACCTTGCCCGCCACCTTGTTCCGGTAGCCCATGAACTCCGCGACATCGAGATAGTCTGGGCTTTCGTAAAGCTCGACAGGTGTGCCGACCTGCCGGATGCTGCCGTCGCGCAGGACGACAATGCGGTCGGCGAGCGACAAGGCCTCGTCCTGATCATGGGTCACGTAGATGGTGGTGGCGCCCAGCTGATTGTGAATGCGACGGATTTCGGCTCGCATCTCAAGCCGGAGCTTCGCATCGAGGTTCGACAATGGCTCGTCCATCAAAACCAGCGGAGGTTCGATGACGATCGCCCGGGCAATGGCCACGCGTTGTTGCTGACCGCCCGACAGTTGGCCCGGAAGCTTTTCCCCCTGTCCGGTCAGACGCACAAGAGCCAGTGCCGCATCGGCGCGGCGCACGATCTCGTCCTTCGGCAGACCACGCATCTTCAGGCCGAAGCCTACGTTCTCGCGGACCGTCATATGCGGGAAAAGCGCGTAGTTTTGGAACACCATACCAAAGCCGCGGTCTTCGGGTTTTAGCTGGTCAATGCGCTTGTCATCGATGTAGATGCCGCCCCCGGAGGTGCCAAGCAATCCGGCGATACAGTTGAGCGCCGTGGACTTTCCGCACCCCGACGGTCCGAGAAGCGCGATGAACTCACCTTTCCGGATGGTGAGGCTAATATTGTTGAGAGCGTTGAACGCGCCGAACGACCGGCTGAGCCGATCAAGTCGAAGTTCGGTAAAAGTCGATGAGGCAAGCGGCATCGGGGCGTGTTCCGTTAATGAGCGGCCCATGGGCAGCTTCTGCTGGAAGTGAGGTTGGATCGGAAGGCACGTCACGCGCCCTGCTGAAGGGCTCCCGCCATTGGCATAGTGGCGGGATCCTATCCGGGTCAGCTCGCCGCGACGTCCTCGTCCCAGCGACGGAAGGCAGTCACAAGGGCTTCGGGCTCAAGAGGCAGTTCAATCGGGTGGTTTGCGATCCAGTCGTCATATTCGGGACGCCCGTATTCTGCGATCACGTCCTGGCTGGCCTGCGGCGCCATGTCGAGTGTGACATTCTTCACCGCAGGACCAGGATAGAAGTAACCTTGGTCGTATGAATAAGCCTGCTGATCGGGCCGAAGCGCAAACTTGATCAACTCCATCAGGACGGCAATGCGTTCCTCGGAGACACCCTTGGGAATGGCGAAGTAGTGTGCGTCACACACCCAGTGGAAACCGTCCAGCTTCGCAACCGCCGCTTCCTTCTGCACCACACCCAAAGCGCGGGGATTGATATCCCAGCCCGTGGTGGTGACCGTCATGTCGCGTGTGCCTTCGCCGAGTTCCTTCATCAGAGCCCCGGTGCCTGCCGGATAGTATTCGACGTGCTGATGCAACTCTTTCAGATAGGCCCATGTCTTGTCCCAGCCCTTCGCCGGGTCTTTCGGATCGCTGTCGCCCAAGAGGTAGGGCAGTCCCATGAGGAAGGTCCGGCCCGGCCCGGAGTTTGCCGGCCGCGCATAGACGAACTTGTTGGTATTCTCCTTCGCCCATGCCAAAAGTTCCTCGGCCGTCTTTGGCACTGTCTTCACCTTGTCGGGCATGTACTCAAGCAGAGGCCCGGACGGGTAGTAGGAGATCACGACGCCGCGGCCTTGTGACAGGCCTTGCATACGGAAGGCAGGATCAAGATAGGTTTGCTCGAGATCCGGCAGGACGTTGTCGGGCATTCCAATGATGTCGGTCCAGATATCGTCTGCCAAACCGGCAGAAAGAGCATCCGGCCCAATGATAACCATGTCGATGTCGACGCGGCTGGCGCGCTGTTGAGCCTTGATCTTGCCGGGAAGCTCGGGCGACGGCGCCTTGTTGAAGGTAAAGCGTGAAACCAATTCGGGATGCGCTGCTGCGAAATTGTCGAAGATTGGCTGTGTCAGAGCAAGGTTGCCCGCGGCGTCGATCACGTTGAGCGCCAATGGCGATGACGGGAGCTTTGCAGCTTGAGCGAAAACGCCATGCGGTAACACAAGGCCTGCACCAGCGGCCACGCCAGCCCCTGCGATGAAGCGACGACGCGAGAAATTCGATTTCATTGATACTTCCTCCTCTGGATCTTGTTGGTCCTGCGGCACCCTCCCGATGCCGCAAGTCAGCGCTCAGGCGACCTTGTCGGTCGTCCAATCATGCAGGATTTGCTGCAGCCTCCGCCGGTCCGTCGGCGCAAGGGACATCAGCCCGGGCAGACGCACGGGGCCCACTGGCTTGCCCTGCAATTGCAGGGCCTCTTTAACGACCGTGACATTCGCTCCATTGCGGTGCTGCGTGCGCATCGTCTCGAATTCGGCGATGCTATCGATCACGCGGCGCGCCGACACGAAGTCGCCTGCCTCCAACGCACGCCAGACAGCCATCGATCGGGCTGGATCGACGTTGACAAGTCCCGATGTAAACCCGCGCCCGCCCAAGGCATAGAATGGGGCCGCCCAGCTTTCGGCGAGGCCGCAGATCCAGATTGCGTCGGTCCCCTTCGTCGCCCGTACGCAGTCAGCAAACATCATCGTGTTGGTGGAGGCAAATTTTACACCGGCAATATTCGGCGCGGTTGCAAGACGGACCATGTCATCGAGCGGAATGGTATCGGAGCGGATATAGGCCACAACAGGCAGCTCCACACTATCCGCGATTGCCAGAAAGTAATCGATCTGCGCATGGGGTGCGGCAAAGGGATCGAGAGGATGATGCACCATCAGCCCATCTGCTCCAGACGCTTTTGCTGCCTTTGCTGCGAGCTTCGCCTCGCGAACCGATCGACCGGCGGCAGCCGTGACTGCAGCCCGACCTGCGGTTGCCTCGATTGCGATACTCTGCAGACGGATGACTTCGTTGGCGGTCAGGCTGTAAAATTCGCCTGTATTGCCCCCGGAAACGACATTATGGATGCCCGCGATAGCGATACTCGCCACAATACG
Source organism: Cereibacter sp. Soil_C_27 (assembly GCF_057657095.1). Classification (NCBI taxonomy): domain Bacteria; kingdom Pseudomonadati; phylum Pseudomonadota; class Alphaproteobacteria; order Rhodobacterales; family Paracoccaceae; genus Cereibacter; species Cereibacter sp. Soil_C_27. The sequence goes on from NZ_JBDGJD010000007.1 coordinate 117,865, forward strand.
ACCAGTTAAAGTCGGCTCAATTTCGCCGTCGACGTCATAGGCTGTAACATGCACGCCAGATATGCCGTGCAGCACCTTGCGGTATTCCGCAAAAGTCATGGTCATTCTCCCTTGCGAGCCGGTCAGGAAACCAAGTCGATATGCGCTTCTCCAGCATCGACGATGTGCCTGGGCATCATTGATTCCTCCGCAGCACTGTGCGGCAGTGAGGTTCTGTTCTTGCCTTTTTCGAAGCCCGAAAGGCGTCGCCGGTGTCGCGCTGCCCAAAGCCTAACCATTACCAAAAATGCCGTAGATATAGATGCGCGTGCGGCGAGGCGATTTTTGAGGACCCTCCAGTCTCAAACCTTAGTAGTCTCACCCAGTTGCACATGTCAATGGTCTTACTAACTTCGACATGATATTACCAATAATGCCTGCTTGGGCTCTTGTCTCCCGAGCTCGCGGATGCAATGAAAAGTCGAACTGGACGGGATCATCGGAGTAGAGAGTAGACGCCATGTCTGAACAGATCGACCGCGCCAAGACTTTAACCGGATCGCTAAGCGACCGCGTTTATGAGCAAATCTATGAAGCGATCAGCGCCGGCCGATGGCCTGTGGGTGCCAGATTGCCTACGGAGGTGGATCTCGCGGGGAGGTTCGGCGTGTCCCGCCCGGTTGTTCGTGAGGCCATGCTTCGGCTCCGGATTGATGGTCTGATTGAGAGCAGGCAGGGGGCTGGAACGCGCGTCATCAGTGCTCCCAGCCGTTCGGTGATTGAGTTTGCCGCGCCCGGCAGCATTGCTGACCTTCAAAGATGTTACGAGTTTCGAGTTGGTGTAGAAGGCGAATCTGCCTACCTTGCCGCCCAGCGGCAATCTCGCGCAAAGATTAATGAGATAGCAGTGATCGTCGAGATGATGGGCGCAGCATTAGAAAGTTCTGCAGACATCACTGCCGAGGATGATATTGATTTCCACGTTGCAGTCGCTAACGCCACTGAAAACAACTACTATTATTCTGCGGTCAAGGCAGCGGCGGCCGCGCTTCACGTTGGAACGAAGATCGCTCGGACTCTTGCTCATTCAAACAGGGGGCGCACTCCCATTGTTTACACTGAACACAAGCTGATTCTGGAGACGATAATGGCTGGCGATCCGGATGCGGCTCGCCTCGCCATGCGCGCTCACATTGAGGGGGCAAGAAAGCGTGTATTCGTCGGCACCTGAAACCTAAGGGGTCAGCCCCCCTGAAAATTGGCCCTCCCTGAGCTAGGCTTTCGAGCCTGTGGAAAATGCATATGGACGGTTCGTTAAGGCTGTCTTCGATCGACGAGATTAAGCGTACGGCCAGTCGTGAACGTCGTGGCCTCCGTCGTCACCCCCTGCGAATGACAGCGACCGCTTTCGCAAAGAAGTCCTGCCCTCCCATCTGTCCGCCTTTAAGCGCCATGGTAAGCCCGACGCCGCCGATCTGCGCCCGCAGGATCGGAACGCCTGCACAAAGGTCTCCCGCATAATCGAGCCAGGCTGGTGCCAACGCGTTGACAATAGCGCTGGACGTGTCGCCCCCTGCAACGAGCAGTCCGCCCAGCGGTGCGGCAGCTAGGACGCGGGCAACGAACGCAGCGCCTTTTTGGGCAAGGTCGGCCGGAGAGACGCCATCCGCGTGGTCCGCGGTCAGATAGACGATGCAGTCCTGCCCGCGCTCGAGCCGCTCCACAGCCCAAGCGAATGCTTGCTCGACTTCCAACCCGTCGCCCATCAGATCCGCAGGTGCCAAGGGCAGACGCGCCAGCCCATGGGCCGCGCCGACCTGAGCCATGGTCAACGACGATCTCGAGCCCGCAAAGGCGAACATCGCTCCTGTCGGCCTGGTTCGCGTTAGGGCGGCAGGCGGGCGCTGCGGCTGCGTTGCCAGCCAAGCCTCAGCGACAGAGGAGGCCCCCATCACGAGGAGGGACCGTTTGGCTGCACCCAGATCAATCCCAGCGGCAACGACATCCGCTTGGTCAAGAACATCATAGAAACGGGGAAATTCATGCCCGCGCTGCCCGCGTCTTAGGTGATGGAGCCCGTTCAGGCCGAGCGCCGCAAGGTGCTGGATTAAGTCGGCCTCATGCATCGGCGTGACCGGATGGACAGACATGACCGGGTGCCGGTCAATCCGGTGGATCGCGCCATCCGGGCCGCGGGCGAAGAGCGTTCCGAATACTGCGTACCGCCCCAGCGATGGCTGACCGCCCAGAACCGCCAAATCCGCACCGAGCGCGTCGGCAAGCCCCTGCGCCAGAAGCGCCACGTTGCCAACCTCCGGACCGCTGTCGAAGGTCGAGCAGATCTTCACATGCAGGAACTCCGGTGCCAGGGCCGTCAACCCTGCACCAAGCCGGGCGGCGAGCGCAGCCATGTCTGCCCGGCCAAGTGAGCGGGCATGAGTTGCAATTCCCCAAGCGTCCAACCCGTCCAGATCGTCCGGCGGAGGCAGATCGCGGAACAACCTTGTGCGCAGCCCGCCCCGTGCCAGTGTCGCCAGCGTATCGGAAGCACCGGTGAAATCATCCGCGACGAAGATGTAAGCCACCCGTATCAGCCCTTGCTGTCAAAGGTCGCCAGCGCCGCTGCCAACGCCGGTCGGGTACTTGCCGCCTGCACCAGCGGCACGCCCTCGCGCACCGCATCATGCGCCTGCCGCAAGCTCTCGAGCCCCGCGGCCGGGCCGCCGGGATGGGCCATTATGCCACCGCCGCAGAGGAACATCAGATCGTCAGAGCCGATCTGGCGCAGGGTGTGCGGCAGCGTCCCCGCCCATTGGCCGGAGGAGACGATCGGCATCACCCGGTCGTCGCCCGCAGCCAACGGCTGCAGGCAATGACGCGCGGCCTCCGTCACATCCTCGTCGAGGTCGGAGAATTTTCCGCCCATGCCATGCACATGCATGTGGTCGATGCCCGCCAGACGGTAGAGCGTCTGGTATGCCCGCACCCCCATCCCGAGCAGCGGATGTCGCCCCATGCCGCCAAAGCCGTTGCGGTGGCCATGGATCGCCAGCGGCGTGTGCCGCCGCAGTGTCTGCACCGCGGACAATCCGACCCAGTTCAGCGAAACCATGGCGCAGCTGCCACCCTCGGCGGCCAACAGGTCGGCGTGGCGCCGCATGGCGTCAGTCTCATCGGTGATGTTGAAGGCGACCATGACCAGTTTGCCGGTCCGGTCGCGGTGCCGCCGCAGCACCGGCATCACCGCGCGGATGCGGGCGTCGACCGGTGCGTGCGGATGGGTGCCCGCGATCTCGTCGTCCTTGATGAAATCCGCCCCTGCGGCGCAGAGTCGGTCGACCAGCGCCGCGATCTCGTCGGGCGAGAGGCCGATGTTGGGCTTGAGGATCGTGCCGAACAGGGGTCGTCCCTGCACGTCCACCGAGGCGCGGGTGCCGGCGACGCCCATCGCCGGTAGGTCGTAGCGCTCGCGATAGCCGGGCGTCACGTCCACGTCGATCAGCTTCAGCCCCGTCACCTCGCCCAGATCGTAGAGATTGCCCGCCACAACGGCGGCGAGCGTGGGAAGGTTCACCCCCACATTGTCCTCGGGGTAGTCGATAACAACCCGGTAGACGCCGCGGGGGCCGGAGAACCCCCTCCGCTCTGCCCAGGCCGAGCGCAGGGTCGGTCCTTCGGAGCGCCCGGTCTCTTCGCTCGAGACGACAACTGCACCGAACCGGGCGCGCAAGGCGTCGGTTTCGCCCTCCACCCGCATGAAGGTGCCGGCGCTTTGTTCGCCCGCCATCATCGCCGCCACCTCGGCGATGGGGCAAGGGGTCTCGACGATATAGGTTGCGCGGATCATCGTTAGATCTTCGACAGATCAGGGAAGGGACGGACGCCGTCCCTGCCGTTCCATCCTTCGGAGGCGGCGCGGATCATGTCGAACATCCGCCCCTTCGGGCCCTTCACCTCCGACAGTTCGATGCAGGTGCCCGGATGCGTCTCTCGGTCGAAATAGGCGAAGCGCCCGTTCTCGCCGACACAGCCCGACATCCTGACGCGGAACCCCTCGGCCTGCATGACCGCCAGATCGCGGTCATAGTCCTCGGTCCAGTAGGCGGTGTGCTGCAGACCCGAATGACCCGCGTCTGTGAACTCCTTGTAACAGGAGGGCACGTCGTTGCGGCACTGGATCAGCTCAACCTGAATGTAGCCGGCATTGGCCAGCGCGACTGAATTGTGCGGTTCATAGCGCTGGCCGTCGAAGGTGTATTCCTCAATCGGCACGCGGGGGTTGTAGAAGAAGGGGCCGACGCCCATCACCTCCGACCAGTGCCGCATCGCGCCCTCGATATCGGGGACGACGAAGCCAAGCTGGCGGATCGGGCCAAGAAAGCGGCTCATCAGATTACTCCATAAGATAGGTGGGCAGCCAGGCGGTGAGGCCCGGGAAGACGGTGATCAGCGCAAGCGCCAGGAACAGCGGGACGAAGAACGGTGCCACACCGCGGACGACCTCGGCAAAGGGCATCTTCACGGTGATCGACATCATGTAGAGGCTCATGCCGACGGGGGGCGTCAGCAAGCCGATCATAAGGTTCAGCACCATGACGACGCCGATCTGCTCGGGTGGCGCTCCGGCGGCGATCAATGCGGGAGTGACAATGGGGGCGATGATGAGGATGGCGGCGATGGATTCGAGAAACATCCCCGCCACAAGCAGCACCGCGTTTAGGATCAGGAGCAGCACCAGCGGGTTGTCGGAGATGCCGAGCAGCCATTCGCTAGCCTTCATCGGCACCTGATCCATTGTCAGCACCCAAGCGAAGATCGCCGCCGCCGCCACCACGAAGAGGATGTTGGCCGTCGACAGCACCGTCTCGCGCGCCGAGGCGATCAAGGTGCGAAGCGTGAGCGTGCGATAGATAAAGAAGCCGATGAGGATGGCATAGGCCACCGTGATGCCCGCCGCCTCGGTGGGGCCGAAGTAGCCCGACAGCAGCCCGCCGATGAGCAGCACCGGCGTGAGGAGCGCGGGAAGCGAGATCAGCGACAGGCGCGCAAACGCAGGCAAGCTGGGAGAGACATCATCGCGTGGCAAGTTCTGCCGCCGGGCGATCAGGGCAATATAACCCATCAGCATGGCAGCAAGGATAAGGGCGGGCACGATACCCGCAAGCAGCAGCTTCACCGGTGAGACCTCGGCGGCGGCGGCAAAGATGATCAGCGGGATCGATGGCGGAAAGATCGGACCGATGGTGGCCGACGCGATGGTCAGCCCGGCAGCGAAGCGGCGGGTATAGCCCTGCTTCTCCATCTCGCGCACCTGCATGCCGCCGAGCGCGCCGATGTCGGCGAGCGCCGCGCCGGACATGCCGGCGAAGACAAGCGAGAGCAGCACGTTCACGTGCGCCATGCCGCCCCGGACCCGCCCAACGATCATCCGCACGAGATCGAACATGTAGGTCGTGACCCCGGTAACGCTCAACAGCGATGCGGCCATGATAAACATCGGCACGGCCAGCAGCGGCGAGCTGTCGACGGAGTTCACGGCGCGCTGCAGCAGCACGGTCGTCGGCAGGTCGTGGACGAGGATGGCAATGGCCGAGGAAAGGCCGAGGGCCACGGCAATGGGCGCACCGATCACCAGAAGGACGGCGAAAGCCAGAAGAAGGGTTAGGGTCACGACTTGCCCTTTCCGGCACGCAGGATGGCCGTAGTGCGCCAAAGGGAGATGACTGCGAGGATGGCAAAGCAGATCATCACCGGTCCGAACAGCCAGATGTTCTGCATCCCGAGCGCGGGCGTCTTGAACTTCCACGCGCGCTGCAGATACAGGCAGCCACCCCAGATGGTCAGGGCCGAGAAGGCCAGCACGGAAAGCTCGGCAAGGACACTGCAGATGGTGCGGGGCAGGCGCGGCATCAGGTTGGTGAAGACATCGACGGCCACATGCTGCCCTTGCAGCGCGAGAAGCGGTGCAGTGAAATAAACCGCAAAGACCCCGGCAAACCGCGACAGTTCCTCGGCCCAAGGAAGGCCGATGTTCCAGATGTTGCGCGCGGCGACCTGCGCCACGATCAGAACAACGATCAGCAGCATCAGGAAGGTGGCGACCGCGAACAGTCCCCGCGTCAGCAGATCCAGCGCCCGCGGTGGGGCGGGCGCTGTCGGTGGTTGGAACGCATCGGTCATGGTTAGGCGGTGGCCGCAATTTTGGCGTAGAGCTCGCCCCACTGCGCATCGAACTCCTGCGAGACGCGTGCCTTCACGCTGTCGCGGAAGGCCGCCATGTCCAGCCCGGCGGCCTCGTCCACCACGACCATGCCATGGCCGCGCAGGGCCCCGAGATCGGTCGCCTCGGCCGCCAGCATCTCTTCCGAGGCGCGGGCCCGGGTCTCGACCGCGGCAGCCGAGACGGCTTCCTTGTGTGCGTCGGACAGGCCGTTCCAGACATCGTCGTTCATCATCACGACCTGCGCCGCCATGATGTGCTGGGTTAGCATCACGTGGCTTTGCACCTCGTAGAGCTTGGCCGTGACCAGCACGTTCATCGGATTTTCCTGCCCGTTCACGACGCCCGTCGCCAGCGCTGTCGGCACCTCGGCCCAGTCTACCGGCACCGGAACGGCACCCAGACCTTCAACAGTCGCCATGTAGATCGGGAAGGGAATCGAGCGGATCTTCACCCCAGCCAGATCGGCGGGCGTCTTCACCTCGCGGTCCGCCGTGAGGTTCCGCGTGCCGAAGTAGAAGGCATAAAGCGCGCGGGTGCCCGACGCCTCGATCAGTCCCTGGTTCAGTTCTTCCATCACCGGGCTCTTGGCATCCATCACCTGCATCAAGTGCTCGATGTCGCGATAAAGATATGGCGTGTCGAAAGCTGCAAAGGGCTCGTAAAGCGAGCCGATGGCCCCCGCGGTGTTGTGCGAGAAGGCGATCGAACCTGTCGAGACTGCCTCCGCCAGTTCCTGCAGCTTGCCGAGCTGCGAGTTCGGGAAGATCTGGATGCTGATCTCGCCGCCGGTCTTTTCCGCAACTGCGGCGGCGAACCACTCGGCCTGTGCTCCGGCGATGGAATTGGGCGTGTGCATGTGCCCGTAACGCAGCGTGGTCGCGGCGCTGACTCCCTTGCCGAGGAAAGGGGTTGCCAGAAGGGCAGCGCCACCGGCGGCCAGCAGGCCACGGCGCGAAAGGCCGGTCGATCTCATCATGGTCTCCTCCCATTTGCCTTGATCAGAGCGGGCCTCCCTGCCCGCGTCATTGACCGGAACTCTAGAGAGTGACCATATGAGGTCAATCATGGCTTCTTGATGGGTTTTGATGGATGACGACCGAGCGTCCCGGTATTCGCGAGATCGCCCGCTTGGCGGGGGTGTCGGAAGCCACAGTCGACCGCGTGCTGCATGGCCGTCCCAATGTCCGCCCTGCGACTGCCGACCGAGTACTGCGGGCGACCGCCGAATATCGCTATCTGCCCGAGGCGGAGCTTGCCCGGCTTGCGCGGCCCGACCGGCAGCGCCTGACGGTGGTGTTGCCCAGCAGCGCTAATCCGTTTCTGCAGGCATTGAACCGCGATCTGCGTCTTTGGGCCCAAGTGCGGGACAGGGGCGTGCGGATCCACAGCTATCTGACCGACGCGATGGACCCGGGGCAGATGGCGCGCAGCCTGCGGCGGCTGGGAAGCAAATCCGACGCGATCGCCTTCTTCGGGGTCGACCATCCCGATGTGCGCGACGAGGTCGACGCTCTGGTGGAGCAGGGCAAGCTGGTGTTGACGCTGATCAGCGACATTACCGGCTCGCGCCGACGCGGCTATATCGGGATAGACAATCTGGCGGCGGGGCGCACCGCCGCCTTCCTTCTGGCGAGCACCGCCCCCGCCGGGGGTGGCAAGCTGGCGGTCATCGCGGCGACGCGGCACTTTCGCGCCCATGTTGAACGGGAACTGGGTTTCCAGGAACTGATCCAGCGCGATCATCCGCAACTGACCTTTGCGGGCACCATCGAGGGTCAGGACGATCCGATGATCAACATGAAGTTGACGTTGGCGCTTCTGGAGAATTACCCGGATCTTTGCGGGATCTACAACGTCGGGGGTTCGTCCGATGGGATCGGCATGGCCTTACGCCGGACTGGTCGCGCCGGAAAGGTGCGCCTGGTAGGCCATGGTTACGGTCCGGACACCCGGCGGATGCTACAGGAGGGTGTCATGATGGCCGTGCTCACCCAGAGGACCCAGACCCTGCTTGAAGCGATGCTCGATCAGGTAATTGCCCAATCTGCACCACCGGCATTGCCGATGCAGATCATATTTCCGACAAACTTGCCCGTAGACTAGCAGCTCTGAATAGGCGCACCTGGTATCGTTCCTCGCCGCAGGGCCAGAGGGAAGCCTTTCGCCGAGGCAGCCGTGTCCGGGTGATCTGCGGTTCTGCTGTTAGCCAAGAGTACGCTTCGGCCGGGATCAGCTTGCCTCGCGAGACACATCTCGAGGAAGCTGAACAGATGGCGAGGGAACTGAGATCGCGGATGAGCGACCCATCGGATAGAGACGGAATGGACGCTCTTCTGCCGATGATGCGAGAGCAGCTCCGCGAGAGGTTGAACAAGTAACTGCGCCAGGTCCGGGGCCGATCCCTCGCGGACAGCGATGCAGTCGCACCAAGGGCCGGGTCGCGCCAAACGGCGCGGTAGATCTGCGGTCATTCGGAAATGAAAAAGCCCGGACGAGTGTCCGGGCTTCTTCTAAATGGATGGGCGTCTTACTTGCCTTTCAGCGCGTCCTTGACGTCACCAAAGGCCTTCTGGGCTTTGCCTTCGACCTGGTCAGCCTTGCCCTCGCCTTGAAGTTTGGAGTCGCCAGTGAGCTTGCCAGCCGCTTCCTTGACCTTCCCGCTGAGATCCTTCGAACCGCCTTCAACGTGATCTTTGTTAGCCATGATGGTCTCCTTTTTGCAGAGAGAGTAACACGCGGGTATCCAAGGTGGTTCCAATGCACAGTGCTGCAGGCCGGTCGCTGATGTAAAAACTTCAAGCATGTCCAACGCGTTGTCGTCTGCTGAGCTGGGCAACGACAGGGTCCTGAAGCCCAGCAGGTGGAGGCTTCCAGGTGGCACTTAGGCTCGCACTAGCCGTGCCGACCAGGTTCAGTCGGAGAGCGTTCCGACTTTGACGACGATCGTGACGATCAGGCCCTGCTTGTCCCAATCGTAGTCGACGGTGCCTCCAAACTGTCCGCCGATGGTCTGCAGGATGAGCTGGGTGCCGTAGCCCCTCTTTTTCGCGTTGGCTTGCAGGGCTGGACCTCCCTGTTCAGTCCAGACAATTCTGACCAAATCCCCAGTAAGATATCCAGAAACGTCGAGCAGGCCAAATTGAGATGAAAGAGCTCCATACTTGAGCGCGTTGGTCGCGAGTTCATGTACGACCAGAGCCAATCCGGCAGCCGCTCTTTCGCCGACGGCAACGCGCGGCACGGCAACACGGATGCGCCCTGAGAAGGCTCCCTTATCGTCATAAGGAGCAAGAAGTACCGTCAACAGGTCGCCCAAGAGCGCGGCTTCGTTCTTCCCACTTAGCGTGGGGCGTACCAAAGCGTGCGCCCTTCCGAGCGCCGTGAGCCTTGTTGTCAACTGCCCTGCCATGTCCTCGACGGACTTCGAAGAACGGGAGGTGATCTGAGTGAGGCCAGTAGCGATCGCGAGCAAGTTTTGAACGCGGTGGCCCATTTCTCCCGCGAGAAGTTCGCTGCTTTCCTGCGCTTGCTTGCGCCCCGTCACATCGAGGAAAATGCCCATCATCTGGCGACCACGAATTCCCTCGTCGTTGCCGCGGCCTCGCGCAGAGATCCAGCGAACGTCGCCATTCACCAGCGTGCGAAAATCAATCTCGTAGGGACCAAGAACAGCGCGTGTGGAATTGAAAGCTGCCCAAACGCGGTCCTTGTCAGCAGGATGTATTCTCTCCGAAAGCTGGCTGAAGCTCAGGAAGTCTCCCTTCTCAAGATGCCACATTTCGTAACCTGTGTCATCCATCGCAAATTCGTTGGTATCTACATGCCAGGACCAAAGCGCAACGCCCGCAGCATCGATTGCGCGCTGCAGTTCATCCGGTCCCCACTTGATCTTGTCAACAGTTTTGGTCTGCAAGTCATTCCGCCTTTCCCAGTGCCGAGGTCGGCATCGTTCTTGTGCGCAATCAGCAGATTGCCCTTCTGTCACTTGCGACAGATCGTGCGAGTTAACGGTTTTTTCAGTCCCAGGTTCCGCCTGATTCAGATCCCACGTCGAAGCCGGCATCCTTAGCCGCCGCCCGCGAAAGTGGGATTAAAATGTCGTATTTCAAGGCATGGGCATACAAATGAGTTTTGACGGTGCCCTCGGCAGAAGCAATTGTTTGTTCCACAAGAGAAATTCCAAACCCAGACTGTTCGAGGGAGGGAGCACTTTGGAGGTTGGTTTCCGTCCATTCAAGGTGGAGGTCTTGGCTGTCGCCGAGGATCTCCCATTGAATGGTGAGGAGACCATCTTCGCGGCTGAGACTTCCATGGCGCCGCGCGTTGCTCGCCAACTCATGCAGGATGAGCCCAAGCTGCCCGGATGCCTTAGGAGCGACCAATAGATAGGGTCCATCGATAGAAACGCGAGGGTCCCCCTGGTCGTTTGGCAAGACTTCTGCGTGGATGAGACTTCTCAGATCGCTGCCGACCAGCTCACCCCGCACGAGCAGATCATGCACGCGGGCCAACGACTGAACGCGTCCAGTGAAGCTTTCCGCGAAAGCGGTAGGGTCTGTGGTTTGTCTTGCTGATTGTTTGGCCAACGCCAAGACGGTCGCTAACGTGTTCTTAACCCGGTGATTCAGTTCATCGAACAAGCGCCGCTGTAGTCGTTCAGATTTCTTACGCTGCGTTATGTCGCGAGCTATCTTCGAGGCCCCGATAATTACTTGGGCCCGATCTTTTAATGGAGATATAGTCACTGACAACTCGACACGACGTCCGCTCTTGCTGATCCGTTCCGTATCGAAATGCTCTACTTTCTCCCCCCGGCTAAGCTTCTGAACAATACTTGTTTCTTCAGACATGAGCTCGGGTGGGATGATCCGCGATATTGACTGCCCAATCATTTCTTCTGCCTCATATCCGAGAATACGAGTTGCAGCAGCGTTCCAAGATGTAATTGTGCCGTCTAGTTTTTTAGCAATTATTACATCTTCAGAGGACGACACGATTGCGGCCAAGCGCTCTTTTTCTATGTCATAGTCTGGAGGATTGGCAATTTGCATTAAAAGGGTTTCGGTGTGATCAACGTCGCTTCCAAGGCGCCGAAGCTTCGTCGCAGCATGAACCCTTGTCCTTGAACCATCGGGACGCTCCATGATCACATCTGCTTCGCCGAACTCCTCGCCGGCGTTCAACAAGAGTGCCACCAGCGACTGGTCTCTTGGAAGATCATTACCCAGCACGTCCATCAGGCGCCACGCCCCGCACCACCGGACCGAGCCGATCACCGGGCGCTGCCCCCAAAGGGCGGAAGCTCTTTCGTTGTGCGAAGTGATGTAGCCATCTCTGTCTGTGCAGTAGGCCGCTACGGGAAGGTCGAACATTCTAACATCCTGATCTCTCAAGGTTTCGGACCAGGTAAATGATCTTCGAAGATCATCATGCTGACGAACAGGAACCGATTGTAACCTGCCCGGTCAGTCGGAAAATGCCCGTTGGTCCCGCAACAAACTTGGAGAGCCAGAAGTTCCCGTGCATGACGCCCGAAAGGTGCGGCTAGGGAGCAGTGTGGCTTTTTATAGAAATGGTGCGCGCGACGGACTGGTCAATATAGCCTTTGGCAGTATATATTCGTGTCATTTGCAAAAATCAAATCCGTACGGTAGGGTGACGGAATTATCAAATTCTTGCAACGAGTTGTAAGGGTCGCTAAGTTGACTGATTTTGATAGGTGGAGGCGTCAACTTCTATGGATACCTCTTATGACGTAACCGCCCCTGTATCGCCGATCGCACCATGGATTGGAGGAAAGCGCAATCTCGCCGTCGAAGCGGTGCTATCTGCGCCACGCTGATTTTCTGGGACAGCAGACGTGCCAGGACTTGGCGCTCGCTAGGATCAGATGGGGCTCCATGCGGGATCTCCTCAACCCACAACAGCCGGAGAATACGGGGCTGTCGCGATTCAGGGTAGGATCCGCCCGCCTACCAACCTGTTGTCACCAGGTTAGATGATCGTTGGATGCAAAAAGTAGAAATGTCGGGTGGTGGTCTTCAGGTGCCGAGCAGCCCCGGCCCCTCTCCGCAAGCAGGGCCTTAGGTGTTCAGTCCCGGCATCTGGTGGATCGGGTCGAGGATGAATCGATCCGGCTCTGATGTCCAGATTTTGCAGATGTATTCGTAGGGTGTGAGGCCACCGAGGGTCTTGAGCCTGCGAGCGAAGTTGTAGGCGGCCAAGAAGTCGGCGAGATGTGTTCGGAGCTGATCGTGGCTGTCGTAATGGAACCGTTTTACCGTCGCATCCTTGATGGTGCGGTTCATCCGCTCGACCTGGCCGTTGGTCCATGGGTGGTGGGGTTTGGTCAACCGGTGCTTGATGCCGTTCGCCTCGCAGATCATGTCGAAGCGCATCGGCCGGGAGTAGATGGTGTTCCGGTTCCGGGGCTGCTCTGCGAACTGGATGCCGTTATCGGTAAGAATCGTGTGGACTTGGTAGGGCACGGCTTCGAGCATGTGCTGTAGGAACTCCCAGGCTGTCTTTCTGTCAGCCGTTGCAACGAGTTGAGCGACGGCAAACTTGGCCGTTCGGTCAATGCCCACAAAGAGATAGAGCTTGCCTTCAGCCGTCTGCACCCCGGCAATGTCGATGTGGAAGAACCCGATGGCGTAGCGCTTGAACTTCTGGCGCTTGGGCTTGTCACCCTCGGTATCCGGCAGGCGCGAGATGCCGTGACGCTGCAGGCAGCGATGCAGCGCTGACCGTGTCAGGTGCGGGATCGAGGGCTGGAGAGCATAGAGGCAGTCATCCAGCGGCAAGAGCGTGCGCTTTCGGAAGGCGACGACTGCAGCTTCCTCTTCCTCGGTCAGAACCGTGGATCGCGGTTCCGTCGGCCCCGTCTTTAGGTCCTCGACTGTCGCGCGCTTGCGCCACTTCGCCACCGTCTTCGGGTTGATGCCGAGTTGCCGGCTCAACTGCGCGAGCGAAGCCTGCGATCGCTGTATTGCTGCTCTGACAGCGTGCGTGGTCGTGGCGCTCCCGTGACGAACCTGTCCCATAATGCTTCCTTCCATTCCTGAAAAAGGATCGCACCATCAAACCATGGGATCAAACACCTAGGAACGGGGCTGGCGACGGTGAGGTTTGTCCTGGCGCAGGGCGCTACTCCGAAGTGACAAGTCCGACCGACAGTAGTTGGTCGATGAGGGCGCCAACCGGCGATGGCTTGTCTTCCACAGCCTGCGCCGCAGCTTCTGCAGCTCGGCGCTCTGCGCTTGTCGAGCATGCCTTGGGCCCTGGGCTCCTCAATCCTGTCGGCTCACAGCGCGTCCGCTGCTTGCCCGTGCGCGAGATCTTCGGCGGTGCCACCTCCAAGCTTATGGCGACCACATGGCGACCACATGGCGACCACATGGCGACGATCCCACTTTGTGCCTACGATCGCAAGACCTGTAATGTAAATTATGTAATGCGGCATTGAGGGTCAGCGTTGGTGGGACGGCAACGGCGTCGAGTGGCGCCAAGACCTGTCATGCACTAAGTTTGAAACCGGGCCACCCCATAAGTGCAGACCAGCAGCACGTCGATCAGGCGCCGATAATTATCGTTTGCATTCAGCACGGTCAGCCGATGGAGGCCCGATGCGCCTTCATCGAGCCCGGCAGTCTCTGGGAGAGCTTCAACTCGAAGCTCCGCGACAAACTGTTGAAGGAAGAGATCTTTTACAGCCTGGCCGAAGCCCGGATCGTGATCGTGATCGTGATCGTGATCGAATCCTGATGCAAGCATTACGACACAAGGCGCCCGCGTTCATCGCTAGGCTACCGTCCTCCGGCACCACGGGCGGTGCAGGGGCCGGATTCGCCACCCGCACCCGCTGCGCCGGCCACCTCAATAGTGCGCCAAGACATGTCATGCACTGACATTGGAACCGGACCACCCCAAGGGGGCAGGCCACATCCCTACGATCGCCCGTTCGGCTTGGGCGACGGCTGGCGCCGCGGAGATGATAAACAGAGCGGCGGCAAGGGACAATCTCAGAAGGCTCATGTGTTGCCTCGATGCTGGAATCGTCTCTCGCATCACGAAAGTGACTGACGACTTCGGCTCTAGCAAACCATAAAACTGCAGTCGTCAGGCATAATGCACGGCGCAAGCGTTTGAAGGCTCGGAAACAAATCGATACGCTGATCCCCCTTTGGAGAGCGGCTCGCGCGTCATGATCTAGTCACGCCCACTTGCGCACGGAAGCAGCAAAGTCCGCGTCATCGGCCATGGCTTCATTTAGCGTCAACCCAGCTTCCGCAGCCCGCCAGGCATGGCGGATCGCCCGCACCCCGGCGGCCGGGCCGTTCGGGTGGCCGTGGATGCCGCCGCCGCCCAGATACATGAGATCGAGTGTCTTGCCAGTGCGTGCATAGGTCTCGAATGCCTGCCCGCCCCACTGGCCAGAACAGACTACAGGAAGCGGCCGGTCGGCATCGGAGAAGATCGGGGTGCGCACATCCTCGAAGGAGCGCACGAAGCTCTCGTCCGGCTCCCAGTATTTCGCGCGGATGCCGTTAATTTGGAACTGGTCCACGCCGAGCAGGCGCCAGATCTTCTGGTAGGCCCGGAACTCCATGCCGAGGCCGGGATGGCGGGTGAGGATGTCCCACCCGTTGCGGTGGGCATGAAGGCAAAGCTGCGAACGGCGGCGCAGGAAGGACATGCCGCCGTAACCGATGGAGTTGATGTTGATGACGGCGGCGTTGCCGCCCCTTGCCACGACATGATCGTGGGCGTGCATCATCCGGTCGGGATCGGCGGAGGATATGCCGAAGGCATACATCACCCGCTTGCCGGTGCGGTCGGCGTGGCGCTCGATCACCGGCATGATCGCATCAACGCGAGCCTCCAGCGGCGAGTAGGCCGGGCTCATAAGCTTCTCGTCGTCCTTGATGAAATCGACACCGGCCTCGCAGAGCATGGCAACGACGCTGGCAGTATCCTCCGGCGAGAGGCCGAGCGAGGGCTTGATGATCGAGGCGATCATCGGCCCCTGCGGCACGCCCATCAGCCGGCGCGAGCCGTCGATCCCGAACTGTGGGCCGGGATGGCAGGACCATGCGGCGGGCAGTTCGATGTCCATCACGCGGATGCCGCTGAGACCGCGGACGGCGAAGACGCCGCCGATGGCAGTGGTCATCAGCGCGGCGATGTCGGTGCCTATGGAGTCGAGCGGATAGGCGATTGTGACATCGGTGCGACGAACCGGGCCGATGAATCCCGGCAAGGAGGGCGTGTCGAGCGGGTCGAGCGGCATAACCGCCTCTACCCGAGCGGCGTAGCGCGCCTTGAGCGAGGCGGTCTCGCCCGGCAGTTCGGTGAAGGTGCCGGTGGATTGGTCGGCGGCGATCTTGGCGGCGAGCGCGTCGATGTCGCCGGAGGTTTCCAGCCGGTAGGTGACGCGGATGCTGTCGTGGTGGGTCATAGGGATTGCCTCTGTCTTGCTCAGCGGGCGCCGCCGCCGTCGCGGATCCAGCCGAAATAATCTTCCGAGCCCATCTGCCCGCCCTTCAGCGCGATCTCCAGCCCGTCATGCGGGCCGTCGCCATGCGCTTCACACAGGGCGGCGCCGGGGACGGTGGGGGCCTTGGCCACCAGCGCGGAGAGGCCGAGCTGGCGCATGGCGTGGCCGGAGGTGTCACCGCCCGAGATCACCGCACGGCGCAGGCCGGTGGCGCGGAGCGTGGCATCGAGGATGCGACCCAGCGCCTCGCCGATGCGACGGTTGGCGGTGGCGGGGTCGGTGCTGGTTGCGGCCAACGCGCGGCGGAAGGCGGCGACCTCGGGGCCGTCATGGCCGGCCGCGGAATGGACCAGCGGGCTGAGGCCGGACTCGGCGGCGACGATGGCGGCACGGGTGAGGCGGTCTTCCTCGGCGGCGAGGTCCGCCTCGCTGCCGCAGACGGTGCGGGCGTCGAAGGCGAGCGTGGCAAAGCCGTTGCGAGCGGCCCAGCCTATCTGCTGCGCCGTGACTGGCGAGACCGAGCCAGAGATCGCGGCGATGCGCCCTGCCCTGCCGGCCGATCCCGGAGGATCGTTGCGGGGAAGGAGGCCCGTCTCCTGCCAGTGGCGGACCAGCGCGTATTCGACGCCCTGACTGCCAACGACGAAGCCGAGCCGGTCGAGGTTCCGCCAGATTAGCCCGCCGGCCGCCGCCTCGCTGGCAGCGTCCATGCTGTCGAGCGACAGGATGCGGGCGCCCGTGCCGAGCGCGCGGTCGAGCGCTGCCTGCGAATCGCCTGCCAGCGCTTCGAGGTTGATCAGGGCGGAAGGCAGATCGGTCTGCGCGGCGAGATGGGCGAGCAGATCGGCTTCCGCCATCGGCGTGACCGGGTGATGCGCCATGACCGGGTGGCGGTCGAGCCGGAACACCCCACCAGGCGTTCCGGCGAAGAGGTGGCCGAACGCCTGATACCGGCGCATCTGCGGCGCGGCCGTCAGCAGCGGCACGGCGGCGGCAGGGCGCAGGCCGAGGCCGATCCCGATCGCGGCGCCGATGGAGCCGGAGACGGGCGAGGAATCGAAGGTGGAGCAGACTTTGTAATGTAGGACCGCCGGCTTCAGCGCTTCGAGCCAAGCGAGCAGCGGCGGCAGGGCTTCGGCCATGCCGGCAGGCGACAGGGTGCGGGCGGTGGAGGCAATGCCGACGGCGCGGCACCCTGCGAAACGCCGGGCCAGCGCTTCGGAGGGGATGTCAGTAAAAAGGACGGATGGCAGGCCCGCGAACTGCAGCACCTCCATCACCGCCGCGGATCCGGTGAAATCGTCTCCGAGCCAAGCGACCAGCGGCGCGTCGGAGGTGTCAGGATCTGGCATTGAAGCTCCGGGGTCGCTTGACATATCAGTCCTATTATCATCTCATCATACCAGTTAAGCAAGGATTCGATTGCTGGGAGGCGCGGTGATGACAAGGATTGCTCTGTTCGGGGCGGGCGGAAAGATGGGGGTCCGGCTGGCAACCAACCTCGCCAAGACAGATTTCGACGTGGCGCATGTCGAGGTCAGCGAGGCCGGACAGGCCCGGCTGAAAGACGAGACCGGGATCGTCTGCGTCGGCGCCGATGAGGCGCTGGCCGGGGCCGAGGTGGTGATCCTCGCGGTGCCGGATACGGTGATCCGCAAGGTCGCGGCGCAGGTGGTGCCGACCGTGGCGCCGGGCACGATGATCGTCGTGCTGGATGCCGCTGCGCCTTTTGCCGGGCATCTGCCGGAACGGGCGGATGTAACCTATTTTGTGACCCACCCCTGCCACCCGCCGATATTTAATGACGAGACGACGCCCGAGGGACGGCGCGACCATTTCGGCGGTGTCGCTGCCAAGCAGGGGATCGTCAACGCGCTGATGCAGGGCCCGCGCGAGCATTACGAGGTTGGCGAACGGGTTGCCAAGGCCATCTACGCACCTGTGGCGCGCAGTTACGAGGTGACGGTGAAGCAAATGGCGATGCTGGAGCCGGGGCTGTCGGAAACAGTCTGCGCCTCTCTCCTGTCGGTGATGCGGGAGGCGCTGGACGAGTGCGTGGCGCGAAGCGGCGTCAGCCACGAATGCGCCCGCGACTTCCTCCTGGGGCACATGAACATCCTCGGCGCGGTGATGTTCGAGGAGCGGCAGGGGGCGTTCTCGGACGCCTGCAACAAGGCGATCGAGTTCGGCAAGCCGGTGCTGATGCGCGACGACTGGAAACGGGTGTTCGACTGGGACGAGATCACCGCCAGCATCGAACGCATCACCTGACGGCAGGTTTGGGCGATGTGCGCCGGACCGGAGATCTTCCGGCCCGGTGCTTTTTGTGTGTTTTCAAGTCGTTGAAGCAGTAGCAAAATTTCTTAATCAGCATGTCATCATACCTGTTGACAGGTTCTCGATTCGCTTGCAGCTTTGGCCGCGTCAGAGAGGAAACGGGCGGCATGCCCGCCTGACCACAGGGAGGACATCATGAAACTGACACGCCGGCTGATGATTTCAGCCATGGGCCTTGCCATGGCTACCGCCATGCCGACCTTTGCGTCTGCGGAGGGGCTGATCGCCATCATCACCCCCAGCCACGATAACCCATTCTTCAAGGCCGAGGCAGTGGGTGCCGAGGCGCGGGCGAAGGAGCTGGGCTACGAGACCGTTGTGATGGTGCATGACGACGACCCGAACAAGCAGTCGGAGCTGTTCAACACCGCCATCGCCCGCGGCGCCAAGGCGATCATCCTCGACAACGCCGGGGCCGATGCCACCGTGGCCGCGGTGCAAGCCGCCAAGGATGCGGGCATCCCGTCGTTCCTGATCGACCGCGAGATCAAGGAATCCGGAATCGCCGTGAGCCAGATCGTGTCGAACAACTACCAAGGCGCACAGCTCGGCGCCGAGGAGTTCGTGAAGCTGATGGGCGAGAGCGGCAAGTATGCCGAGCTTCTGGGCCGCGAAGCCGACACCAATGCCGGCATCCGGTCCTCGGGCTATCACGACATCATCGACCAGTATCCCGATCTGGAGATGGTCGCACAGCAGACCGCCAACTGGTCGCAGACCGAGGCCTACGAGCGGATGGAGACGATCCTTCAAGCACATCCCGACATCAAGGGCGTGATCTCGGGCAACGACACGATGGCGATGGGTGCCTGGGCGGCGCTGGAAGCGGCGGGGCGGACCGATGTGATTGTGGTCGGGTTCGACGGGTCGAACGATGTGCGCGACTCGATCAAGGCGGGCGGCATCAAGGCGACCGTGCTGCAACCGGCCTACCGTCAGGCGCAGCTTGCCGTCGAACAGGCCGACGAGTTCCTGCGCACCGGCAAGACCGGACAGGACGAGAAGCAGCTGATGGATTGCGTGCTCATCAACGCCGAGAACGCGGACAAGCTGGAGACCTTCGCTCTGGCCGAGTGATCCCGGCGTGGCATGGCCCGGCCCTGTGCCGGGCCTTTTTCCCCTCCTGCGACGGAGCCTTGCATGACCCGTGCAATGACCGCGATCCTCGTCTCGGCGCTTGGCTTCGGCCTCTTGGGCGCCTGCAAGATCGTGCCCAATCCCGACCCCGAGAGCGAGACCGCCACCGCTGCCGCCACGACCGACGAGGAGCGGATGGCGCAAATGGCGGGCGAGATCTTTGCCGCGAAGCTGGTGCCCTATGTCGGCGAGAAGGCGTTCGAATTGCCCGTGCTGACCGCTGCGATGGCAGGCGGGCTTGATGCCGCGGGCAAGGCGCATGGCGTGCGCCCGGCGAGCGAGGGCAGCCCGTGGAACTTCCTGTTGAAGGGCGAGGGCAAAGTGGTCGCCGCCGATCGCGCCTCGCGCGCGGCCAAGATGGAACTCGATGTAACCGGCGACGGGGCGGCGGACCTGGCGGTGCAGCTTGGCCCGGTGATCCGCGGCACCAGCCTGCGGGACGCGGCCGATTTCCTCGTCTTCACCGATTTCCGCGACCAGATCGAGTTCGCGAAGCTCGCGCGTGCCCTGAACGACGAGGCGCATCGCACCACCCTGCCCCCCGAGGGCGATCTGGTCGGCAAGACCTTCCGCTTCGAGGGAGCGACGACGTTGCGCAGCGCGACCGACCCGATCCTGCTGGTGCCGACGCTGTTGCGGGAGGTCGCGCCATGAGCAGCGGGATTGGCCTTCAGATCCGCGGCGGGGTGAAGGTCTATCCCGGCACGCGGGCGCTAAAGGGCGTGGATTTCGATCTCCACATGGGCGCGGTCAACGTGCTGGTAGGCGAGAACGGCGCCGGCAAGTCTACCATGATGAAGGTGATCGCCGGGGTCGAGCAGCTGACCGAGGGGCGAATCCTGATGGACGGGCGCGAGGTCAGCTTCAGCGGCACCGAGGCGGCACGCCGGCACGGGATCGGCATCGTGTTTCAGGAGCTGAACCTGTTCCCGAACCTGACAGTGGCCGAGAACATCTTCGTCGGGCGCGAGATCACCCGCGGCGGCGTCGATATCGACATGGCCGCGCAGCGCGCTGCGACCCGCAAGCTGATGCAGCGGCTGGAGCACGACATCTCGCCCGACGCGCTGGTGGGCGACCTGCGGGTAGGCCAGCAGCAGATCGTCGAGATCGCCAAGAGCCTCGCGCAGGACGCACGGATTCTGATCCTCGACGAGCCGACCTCAGCGCTGTCGGCGGCGGAGGTGGAGATCCTGTTCCGGGTCATCGCCGACCTGAAGCGGCAGGGCGTCGGGATCGTCTACATCTCGCACCGGCTGGAAGAGCTGATCCGGATCGGCGACCACATTACCGTGCTGCGCGACGGCACGATCACCGGGGCACGGCCGATGCAGGGCGTGGATCTGGCCTGGATCGTGCGCAGCATGATCGGAGAAGCCTCGAAGGACTATGCCAAGACCGACCACCGTGCCTTCGGAGCCGAGGTGTTCCGTGCGGAGGATGTCTGCCTGCCCCGCCCCGGCGGCGGGCTGGCGGTGGATCACGTCTCGCTGTCGCTGCGGGCGGGCGAGATCCTCGGCGTCTACGGGCTGATGGGCGCGGGCCGCAGCGAGTTTCTCGAATGCGTCATCGGGCGGCATCGGCACGCGGCGGGGCGTTTCTTTGTCGAGGGCAAGCCCTTGCAGAGCCGCAGCATCGCCGGCCGCATCCGGCGCGGCATCGCGCTGATCCCGGAGGATCGCAAGAACGACGGGCTGGTGCAGATGCTGGCCATCCGCGAGAACATGACGCTGTCGAGCCTGCGCGCCTTCACCACGGCCTTCCACATGGACCTTGCGGCGGAGCGCGGCACGGTGCGCGATTTCGTCAAGCGGCTGACGGTGAAGATCGCCTCGATGGAGAACCCGGTCTCCAGCCTGTCGGGCGGCAACCAGCAGAAGGTGGTGATCGGCAAGGCGCTGATGACAAAGCCCAAGGTGCTGCTGATGGACGAGCCGTCGCGCGGGATCGACATCGGTGCCAAGGCCGAGGTGTTCCGCACCATGCGTCGGCTGGCGGCGGAGGGTCTGGGGATCGTCTTCGTCACCTCCGACATCGAGGAACTGATGGCGCTGTCGGACCGTATCATCGTCATGTCGAACGGCCGCGTCACGGGTGCCTTCGACCGGACCGAGGCATCGGAAACCGCCGTGATCGCCGCCTCGGCAAAGGGCCATGCGCCCAGCGGCCCGACCCATGGCGCCCCTGCCGCCCCTTCCAAGGAACCCGCCCTATGACCCACATGGCAACCCACACCGCGCCACAGCAGGCGAGCTCGGCGCAGCTTCTTCTGGTGCTGCTGAAGGCGCGGACCTTCATCGCACTAATCCTCGTCTTCGGCTTCTTCGCCTTCGCCGCGCCGAACTTCCTGTCGACAGCGAACATGGTCATCATGTCGAAGCATGTCGCGCTGAACGCCTTTCTCGCCGTGGGCATGACCTTCGTCATCATCTCGGGTGGGATCGACCTGTCGGTCGGCTCCATCGTCGGGCTTTGCGGCATGGTGGCGGGATGGCTGGTGCTGAACGGGATCGACGTAGGGCTGGGCTGGTCGATCCAGTTCAACACGGTGGAGATCTGCCTGCTGGTCATGCTGGTGGGAGTAGCCGTGGGCGCGGTGAACGGATTTCTCATCACGAAGCTGAACGTGGCGCCCTTCATCGCCACGCTCGGCACGCTCTATGTCTGTCGCGGGGCGGCGATGCTGTCGTCGGACGGGCGGACCTTCCCGAACCTGACCGGCAACCCGGAGTATGGCTCCGATACCTTCCGGCTGATCGGCGCGGGGGATTTCCTCGGGCTGCCGATCACCATCTGGATGCTGATCGTGGTCGCGGGAACGGCGGCCTACATCTCGCGCCGCACGCCGCTGGGTCGGTATATCTATGCCGTGGGCGGCAACGAGCGCGGGGCGGCGCTGTCCGGGGTGAACGTCAACCGGATCAAGATGTTCGTCTACATGTTCTCCGGCCTCTGTGCGGCGCTGGTCGGGCTGATCGTCGCCTCGCAGCTGGTGGCGGCGCATCCGGCAACGGGTCAGGCCTTCGAGCTGAACGCCATCGCCGCGGCGGTGCTGGGCGGGACCTCGATGTCGGGCGGACGGGGACGGATCGGCGGCACTATCATCGGCGCCTTCGTCATTGGCGTGCTGTCGGACGGACTGGTGATGATGGGCGTGTCGTCGTTCTGGCAGACGGTCATCAAGGGCCTTGTCATCATCGCCGCTGTGGTGGTCGATCAGGCCCAACAGAAACTTCAGGCCCGGGTCGCGCTGCAATCCGAGGCCACACAGGGGAAGTAGCGGGATGCTGAAGGGCGCATTGATTGGCTGCGGGTTCTTCGCGCAGAACCAGATGCACGCTTGGGCCGAGATCGGGGGCGTGGAGATCGTGGCGGTTTGCGACCGCGACGAGGCCCGAAGGGCGGAAACCGCCGCCCGCTTCGGCGTGGCGCGGCATTATGCCGATGCGGGCGAGATGCTGGACGCCGAAGCGCTGAACTTCGTCGACATCGCGACGACGGTCGGCTCGCACCGGCCTCTGGTCGAAAAGGCTGCGGCCGCCGGGGTGCATGTGATCTGCCAGAAGCCTTTCGCCGAGACGATGGTGGATGCACGCGCCATGGTCGCAGCTGTCGAAGCCGCGGGCAAGGTGCTGATGGTGCACGAGAACTTCCGCTGGCAATCGGCGGTGCGCGCGGCCATCGTGGCGCTGCGGGAGGGGGCCATTGGCACGCCCTTCTTCGGGCGGGTCAGCTTCCGGTCGGGCTATGACGTGTTTTCGGGCCAACCCTATCTCGCGACCGATCCGCGTTTCATCATCCAGGATCTCGGCATCCACACGCTCGACATCGCGCGGGCGCTGTTCGGCGATGTGGCAAGCCTTGCCGCCAGCACCCGGCGGATTAATCCGGCGATACGGGGCGAGGACGTGGCGACGATGCTGCTCGACCACGAGGGCGGGGTGACCTGCGTCGTCGATTGTTCCTACGCGACCCGGCGTGTGCCCGAGACCTTCCCCGAGACGCTGCTGGAGATCGACGGCGACCGCGGGACGCTGCGGCTCGACGCGGGCTACCGGCTGGTGATCCAGCGCGACGGGGCGGAGGAGGTGCGTGATGTGACGCCACCGCTTCTGGCTTGGGCCGAGCGACCGTGGCACAACATTCAGGAGAGCGTGCGGACCCTTCAGCAAGACTTCGTCGACTGCCTGCGCGAGGGCCGCAGTCCGGAAACCTCGGGGGCCGACAACCTCAGGACGCTGGCGCTGGTCGAAGCTGCCTATGCCTCGGCCCGCGACGGGTCGCGGATCGACATGCGGAGCTGGTGATGGACCTTCGGGCGCTCTACGGCACTGATGAGCCGCCGCGAACGGGGCGGCTGCTCCGGGCCGGTCGCGCCACGGTGACGCTGGAGGAGGGCCAGCTGCGGCATCTGCGGATCGACGGCTTGGAGGCGATCCGGGCGGTGTCCTTTCTGGTGCGCGACCGCGACTGGGGCACGGCGGTGCCGGAGATTTCCGACCTGACGGTGGAGGAAACGGCGGAGCGATGCCGGGCGCGCTACGCCGCGACCTATGCGATGGGTGATACGCGGCTGAGGGCGCGGATCGTGCTGACGCTGACGCCGGAGGGGCTGGAGGCCGAGGCCGAGGCGGTGGCGATCGGCACGGTGGAGACCAACCGGGCGGGCTTCACCGTGCTGCACCCGATCGAGGGCGTGGCGGGCGCGCCGGTGCGGGTGAGCCATGCGGACGGAACGGTGGAGGACGCGCGCTTTCCGACGCTGATCGCGCCGTGGCAGCCGTTCATGGAGATCGCCGCACTGTCGCATCAGACAGGCGGTTTGCAGGTGGACTGCCGGTTCGAGGGCGATGTCTTCGAAATGGAAGACCAGCGGCAATGGGGCGACGCCTCGTTCAAGACCTACAACCGCCCGCTGGCCCTGCCTTGGCCCTACCTCTTGGAAGACGGCGCGCGGCTGCATCAGGCGGTGCGCATCCGTTGGGCTCCGGCGCCAAAGGCGGTGCCGGTCGCCCCGGTGCGGGCCAAGGTTGCGGCGCCGCGCTTTCCCGAGACGGCGCTGGTGCTGACGCCGGAAGACGCCCGGCGCGCGGCGGCGCAGCCCGGCCACCTGCGCGGCATCGGTCCGCAGCGGGTGCTGTGTCACCTCGATTGCTCACTCGGCCCGGCGGGACCGCAACTGGCGGCCTTCGCTGCGTTGCAGACCGTGCTGCCCGATCTGGCCTACGATCTGGAGCTGATCGCGCTTTGCCCGCCCAACGGCAGTATCGACGCGGAGTTCCACGACCATGCCGCGGCGCTTGCCGCTTCAGGCCTGCGGGTGGCATCGGTCATGGTGACGCCCTCGGTGGACCGTCAGTCAACGCCGCCAGGCTCGGTCTGGCCGCCCTGCCCGCCGCTGGAGGAGATCGCCGACGCGGCGCGGCGGGCCCTCCCGGCGGTGGCGCTTGGCGGCGGCGTCGCCAGCTTCTTCCCCGAGCTGAACCGCAAGCGCCCGCCGGTGGAGCGGCTGGATTTCGTGACACACGGGCTTTGCCCCATTGTCCATGCCGCCGACGACCTCTCGGTGATGGAGGTGCTGGAGACGGTGCCGCATATTCTCGCCTCGGCGCGGGCGATCCTCGGCGCGACGGACTACCGGCTGGGGCCATCAACCATCGCGATGCGGCAGAACCCCTACGGCAGCCGGACGATCCCCAATCCCGGTCGCGGGCGGGTTTGCATGGCGGCAGACGATCCGCGGCAGGACGGTGCTTTCGCCGGGGCCTGGACGCTGGGGCTGGCCGCGCGGATCGCGACGGCGGGGGTCTCGGTTTGGACACCGGCCGCGCTCTACGGGCCGCGCGGGCTTTTTCGCGACGATGGCAGCGCCCGCCCGGTCGCCGCCGTGGTGACGGCATTGGCGGCACAGGCCGGGCGGCCGGTGCGGCAGGCGGGGGCAAATGTCGGGCGCGCTTGGCTCGTCCTCGACAGCACGGGATTCGAGGCCAATCTGACGGCGCTGGACGGGCCGTCGGGGCTTCCGGGCTACGGCTGGCGGCAGGGCGCGGATGAGTATTTGCGCTTGCTGCCGCCAGAGCATAGTCCTTGAGCGACCCAGCGCCGGAGCCAGCATGAAACGCGACGACCCGTCAGCCAGCCCCGACAAGATCGTCCGGCGAAAGCTGTCGGATCAGGTCTTCGACCGGCTGCGCAACCTGATCGCCAGCGGCGAGGTGCCGCCCGGCGCGCCGATGCCCTCGGAGCGAGACCTGATGGAACGCTTCGGCGTGGGCCGGCCTGCGGTGCGCGAGGCGCTTCAGCACATGCACACGATGGGGCTGATCACCATCAGCCACGGCGAGCGCAGCCGGGTGAACGAGCTGAGCGCCGACAGCGTGCTGAGCCGGGTGGACGACGTCGCGCGGATGCTGCTGTCCTCCGAGCCCGAGCAGCTCGAGCACCTGAAGATGGCGCGGCGAATGTTCGAATGCGGTCTCGTCAGGGTTGCCGCCGAACACGCCACGACTGAGGACGTGGCCGACCTTCGCGGCCTCATTGCAGCCCAGAGCGGCAAGATTGGCGATCCAGAAGCCTTTGTCACACTCGATATCTCCTTCCACACCCGGATCGCTGCGATCTCAAAGAACCCGATCCTCATCGCCACCAGCCAGTCGATGCTGAGATGGCTGTTCCAATATCATGGCATCCTGCTGCACTGGTCGGGCAACGAGGGGATCACCCTGCGTGAGCATGAGCACATCGTGACGCTCATCGAGGCGCACCAGCCTGAAAGCGCGGTGGCGGCAATGCAGAAACATCTGGACCGGTCGAATCCACTCTACCGCCACCACGCCTAGCGGGAACCCTTGGCTGGATACCACACCGCCCCGGCCATTTCATAGAGTGGCGCATGAACCTCTTTTCAATAGGGCTATAGTCGAAGCTGACTGCGTGGAGTGACAAATCCTGGCGCGGATACCTGCTGCCAGTTCGTCTGGCAGCAGGTGTCTGACAACTCAGATCAAGGTAAAACTGTCAGCACTGAGAGGTGCATCCGTGAATATGGTGGCAAACAGGATCTCGTCTGCGCCGCCTAGTCCGTCTGCATCGTAGTAGAGACCTGACGTTCCCGCATCGTATCGAAGATGGTCGCCCAAGGTCGCGCCCGAGGCACCATCGAAAGCGCTAAACACCGCGCGCGACAGCAGGATTTGATCGATGTCTTGTTGGAAGTCGAGGATTGTATCGACGTTGTCTCCAAGCGCTGTGTTAAAGACAAATCGGTCAGATCCACTGCCTCCAACCATCAGGTCGTTCCCGAGAGCGCCGTAGAGGACATCATTACCGTCCTCTCCGTAGAGCGTGTCGTTTTCCGCCCCGCCCCGCAGTTCGTCATTACCCGCTCCGCCTTGCAGTAAATCGGCGCCGACGTTGCCCTGGAGGTAGTCATCGCCGTTTGCACCAATCAAAGTGTCATCGCCATCATCGCCGAATAGCGAATCGTTATCGGCCCCCCCCCGTAGTTCGTCATTGCCCATTCCGCCGTAGAGGACATCCTTGCCAGTATTTCCCTGCAGCAGGTCGTTTCCGTCACCTCCCAGCAGGAGATCATCACCAGACTCACCAAAGAGACTGTCATTGCCCGCCAATCCGGTCAGCACGTTGGTCAGCGCATCGCCAGTCAGCAGGTCGCCTTGGGCCGAGCCAACAAGGTTCTCAATCTCGCTCAGCAAGTCGCCGGTTGCGTCTCCGCCGGAGGCAGCTTGCGTCAGCAGGTTGACTATCACTGCGTCCAGCGATCCTTCATATGAGGCAGTGTCGCTTCCGCTCCCACCGTAAAAAAGGTCCGCGCCCGCGCCACCTTCCAGCAGATCGTCGCCTAGCGCGCCATAGAGAGTATCTGAGCCCGCACCACCCGACAGGGTGTCATTGTCACTGCCACCGCGGACCTCGTCGTTGCCGTCGCCACCCGATATCAGATCATTACCCTCGTTGCCCTGTAGGTAATCATCGCCCGTATCGCCCACCAACACGTCATTCCCGGCGCCACCATAGAGACTATCGTTGCCCTCAGCTCCGACGAGCGTGTTGTCTTGTGTGTCGCCTGTCAGCAGGTCATCGAGCGCCGAGCCTATGACGTTCTCGATACTGATCAGCACATCTCCCGCTGCATCACCGCCAGAGGACGTGCCGGACATGAGGTTGACCGTGATCCCGTTTATCGAACCAACATACCAGGCGTAGTCGCTGCCCTCTCCACCATCCAGAGTGTCGGCACCCACACCTCCTATTAGAGCATCGTCACCTGCATCTGCGTAGATTGAATCGTCTCCGATACCACCAGACAAGAGTTCTGAGCCGAGGGTGCCGACAATCACATCGTTGTTGTCGACGCCGTTGATGGTGACAGTGACTGTGGCGACAACACCATTTACAGCATAGGTGAAGCTATCCTGTGCCGTCGATCCGACAGGAAGGTATTCGAACTTGCCGTTCGGATCATAGTCGAAGGTGCCGTCGGCATTCACCGTCAGCAGGGCACCGCTGGCCAGCGTGATCTTGGATCCCATGGCAAGTTGATCGCCGTTCACCGCCGTCACAACCAACGCAGTATCCGGGTCAGTGTCCGCGCCCGAACCGTTGTCGGCGAAAAGGTTACCACTCAGCAAGCCGGTGTCCGGCGTCGTAACAGCATCGTCGGCTGCGACGGTGGGATCATCCACCGCCGCCACCTCTAAGGTGACGGTAGTGCTGTCGGTGAGTGCACCGCCCGTGCCGGAGTGGCCACCATCATTAATGCTGGCGGTGAGGGTGACATCGCCGGTGGCATTCGCTGCGGTGGTGAAGCTGACGCCGCTGGCGGCAATGAAGGCGTTGATCGCCGAGAGCGTGCCGGTGAGGGTCAGGGCGCTCGCGCTGCCGCCAACGGTGACGCCGCTGCCGGTGGTTGCGGCAAGGCTGCCCGAGGGCACCGAGAGCGTGACGGTGACGGGGGAACTGCCCGCATCGACGTCAGAGAAGCTGATACCGGTGATTGCCGTGGCGCTGTCCTCGGTCACGGCAAGGCTGACAGGAGCGCTGACTTCGGGCGCGTCATTCACGGCCGTAACTTCAAGCGTCACGGTGGTGCTGTCAGTCGACGCACCTCCGCTGCCGCTGTGGCCACCATCGTTGATGCTGGCGGTGAGGGTGACATCGCCGGTGGCATTCGCTGCGGTGGTGAAGCTGACGCCGCTGGCGGCAATGAAGGCGTTGATCGCCGAGAGCGTGCCGGTGAGGGTCAGGGCGCTCGCGCTGCCGCCAACGGTGACGCCGCTGCCGGTGGTTGCGGCAAGGCTGCCCGAGGGCACCGAGAGCGTGACGGTGACGGAGGAACTGCCCGCGTCGACGTCAGAGAAGCTGATACCGGTGATTGCCGTGGCGCTGTCCTCGGTCACGGCAAGGCTGACAGGAGCGCTGACTTCGGGCGCGTCATTCACGGCCGTAACTTCAAGCGTCACGGTGGTGCTGTCAGTCAACGCACCTCCGCTGCCACTGTGGCCGCCGTCGTTGATGCTGGCGGTGAGGGTGACATCGCCGGTGGCATTCGCCGCGGTGGCGAAGCTGACGCCGCTGGCGGCAATGAAGGCGTTGATCGCCGAGAGCGTGCCGGTGAGGGTCAGGGCGCTCGCGCTGCCGCCAACGGTGACGCCGCTGCCGGTGGTTGCGGCAAGGCTGCCCGAGGGCACAGAGAGCGTGACGGTGACGGGGGAACTGCCCGCATCGACGTCAGAGAAGCTGATACCGGTGATTGCCGTGGCGCTGTCCTCGGTCACGGCAAGGCTGACAGGAGCG
>NZ_JBDGJD010000008.1:0-109479 GCF_057657095.1 Cereibacter sp. Soil_C_27
GGCGACCGCTCGGTGATCGACACCATGCGCGAGGCGCTGGCGGCCTTGGCCGGCGGCATCAATGTGGCGGGGGACCGGCTGGGCATCTGGGGCTTCTCGTCGCTGAAGCGCGACCGGGTGTTCCTGACCCGCTGCAAGGGCTTCGAGGGTCGCATGACGCCCGAGGTCACCGCCCGCATCGGCAGCCTGAAACCCGGCCATTACACCCGGCTCGGCACCGCGATCCGCCACACCTCGGCGATGTTGGCCAAGGAGCCCTCGGCCCGCAAGCTGCTCTTGGTGCTGACCGACGGCAAACCGAACGACCTCGACCATTACGAGGGGATCCACGGCATCGAGGACAGCCGCATGGCGGTGCGCGAGGCCAAGGGCCGGTGCCAGGCGGTGCATGGCGTGGTGGTCGATGCCGACGGGCAGGACTGGTTCGCCCGCATCTTCGGCCGCTCCGGCTTCACCCTGCTGCCCGACCCCGCCCGCCTGTCGCGGGCCTTGCCCGACATCTACCGATCCCTCACACAGGAGACCTGACCATGCGTTCCCTCACCGCCCTGCTGGTGCTGCTCCCCGCGAGCGTCCAGGCCGCTGCCTTCGACCGTCCCGTGCCGCAAGCCCAGACCGACACCGCCGAGTTCTGGTTCGCCATCGCTTCGGGAGCCCTCATCGTCAGCCTCATTGCCGTGCAATGGCTGGTCAGCCGTAGATGACCCGACAGGCGCGCCTGACCCTGCTGCTCTACCCATTCGGCGCAGGCGCAGCGGCGGTGAACCTGTTCTTTGCCTCGCTCATCCTGTCATGGGCAGGGATGCCGGTGCTTTCTCCGGCGTGGGCAGTGCTCGGGGGCGCGGCGCTCGGATGGCCGGCCACGGCGCTATTTGCGAGGCATATCGGCAGGCTGATGGAGGAAGCCGAGCTCAACGAGCGAACGTGAGCCCTTCCAGCACCAAAAAACTTGCGGCTAGGTTAGGCGATACTACAGCAAGCAATATTCGCAAATGGACAGAACCTGCCGCAGTTTAACAATCAGGAAAACCGGTGGTTGCAGGATCTTTATTGCAGAGAGAAATTTAGATCTGCTACCTGCCTTCAAGCACCACACGCCGGCTAATGCAGGCCGGCGAATAGTCATGATCAGCCCGCGCCCGCGCCTTTGCCACGGTCCAGCGCACCAGCACGACTGCCGGGTTTCCCATTCCCGCAGAAGCAGCCGCCCGGGACATCCCCTGCAAATTGGTCCGCACGCGGCGTTCGTGAGCGGTTTCGACGTGTTGAACGATGTCCACTTCACAATCGGCGGGCGCTCCAGCGTCCAGCAGTTCTGCTTCGACTTCAGCCAAGCGATGCATGGCCATGTAGAGGACCAGCGTCGAGCCTGACGAGAATCCCGCGGCGACGTCGGCCACGGCGCCCGGGCGGCAGGTAGCCGTTGCGATCAGCAGGCGCTCGGTCTGGCCGCGCTCGGTCAGCGGGCGGCTGAGGCTCGCGGCGGCGGCACTGGCTGCGGTGATGCCGGGAACGATCTCGACCGGAATGCCCGCGAGACGGGCCACCTCCAGCTCTTCGCCGGCGCGGCCGAAGACCGATGGGTCGCCGGATTTCAGTCGCACGACGCGCAGCCCTTCTAGCGCCGCGGCAACAATGACGGCGTTGATGCGGGATTGCGGCCATGAGTTGGTACCCACTTCCTTTCCGACAAAGACCGTGCGGGCGGGCGTCAGCGCCAGCACGGCAGGGTCGACAAGTCGGTCGTAGAACACGACGTCGGCGGTGCGCAGCCGCTCCAACGCCCGCAAGGTCAGGAGATCGGCGGTGCCCGGACCCGCGCCGACGAGGGCGATCCGGCCCAGCGGGCGACCCGAGGGCGTATCGGCGGGAAGGAAGCTCATGCTGCCGCCCTCCGCGCCAGAAAGGCGCTGTCGATCAGGATGCGCCCGGCCTCCAGCCGGATGCCATAGGTCTGCACGGACCCCTCGTCCATCCCGGTAGCTAGTCCTGTGTTCAGATCGAACACCCGGTTGTGCAACGGGCAGGTGACCGAGGTGCCGTGGACGATGCCCTCGGACAGCGGGCCGCCCTTGTGCGGGCAGCGGTCATCCAGCGCGAACAGCCGGTCGTCGGCGGTGCGGAACACGGCGATGCAGCCCTGCGCCGTGCGGATCAACCGGGCACCCTGCGCGGGGATGTCGTCCAGCGCGCCGATGTCGATGTATGGACTCATTCCGCGGCCTCCAGCGACAGGTCGGCCATCGGAGCCCATTTCGGAGTTTCGTCCGGTGTCGAAAGGTCCGCCCAGGGGTCTCGGCGGTAGACTGACTGGCTCAGCTCGAACCGAGCGACGAGCGCACGGCGGTTGTCCAGATTGTCGACGACCTGCGTCTTGACCCAGTCGAGCCCGACCTTCGCCACCCATTTCCAAGCGCGGTCCAGATAGCGGGCGTTCTCGCGGTAGATCTGGGTGAAGGCGAGGATAATCTCGATCGCCTCCGCTTCGGTCGCGGCATGGGCCAGAGCCTCGGTCTGCTTCACCTCCATGCCCGCCGCCCCCGCCACGCTGACCTGATAGCCGCTGTCGACGCAAACGACGCCAATGTCCTTGCAGGTCGCCTCGGCACAGTTGCGCGGGCAGCCGGAAACGCCCAGTTTCAGCTTGTGCGGCGTCCAGCTGCCCCACATCAGCTTCTCCAGCCGGATGCCGAGCCCTGTGCTGTCCTGGGTGCCGAAGCGGCAGAACTCGGTGCCGACGCAGGTCTTCACCGTGCGCAGCCCCTTGGAGTATGCATGCCCCGACACAAGCCCCGCCGCATTCAGGTCCGACCACATCAGCGGCAGATCCTCCTTCCGGACGCCCAGCAGGTCGATCCGCTGGCCGCCGGTCACCTTCACCATCGGCACGCTGTATTTGTCGGCGGCATCGGCAATCGCACGCAGCTCCGCCGGGGTGGTGACGCCGCCCCACATGCGCGGCACCACGGAATAGGTGCCGTCCTTCTGGATATTCGCGTGGTTGCGCTCGTTCACGAAGCGGCTCTGCCGGTCATCGCGATACTCCAGCGGCCATTCCGCCAGCAAATAGTAGTTCAGCGCCGGACGACAGGAATGGCAGCCGCCGGAGGTCTTCCACCCCAGATCCTGCATCACCGCCGGAATCGACTTCAGCCCCATCGACTTGATCAGGCGGCGCACGTCCTCATGGGTGTGGTCGCAGCAGGGGCAGAGCGGCTGGGACGTCGGTTTCTCGAAGGCATCGCCGAGGGTGAGGGCCATGACCTGCTCCACCAGCCCGGTGCAGGTGCCGCAGGAAGCCGAGGCCTTCGTCGCGGCACGCACAAGGGCGAGAGTGGTGGCGCCGCCTGCCACCGCCTGTGCAATGCGTCCCTTGCATACCCCGTTGCAACCGCAGATCTCGGCACTGTCGGGCAATGCGGCCACCGCGGCCAGCGGATCGGCTGTGCCAGCGCCTGCCGGGCCGAAGATCAGCGTTTCGCGTAGCCCCGAGATATCGGTCCGGTCCTTGATCAGGCCGAAGAACCATGGCCCGTCGCCGGTCTCGCCATACAGCACCGCGCCGACCAGCCGATCGGCTTCCAGCACCAGACGCTTGTAGACGCCGCGCCCCGGATCGCGGAACACGATATCCTCGCGTCCGGGCTTGTCGGCGAAGTCGCCGGCGGAATAGAGATCGCAGCCGGTGACCTTCAGCTTGGTCGCCGTCTCCACCGGCATAAAGGCCGCGGGGCGGCCCAGCAGGTTCTGTGCCAGCACCTTCGCCTGATCATATAGTGGTGCGACGAGACCGAAGAGCTGGCCGTCATGCTCCACGCATTCGCCGAGCGCAGAGATCGACGGGTCCGAGGTTGCCATGGTTCCCGAGACGATCACGCCGCGCCCGACCTCCAGCCCGGCGTCGGTGGCGACGCGGGTCTCGGGGCGGATGCCCACGGCCATGCAGACCAGATCGGCGGGATAGGTGGTGCCATCCTCCAGCAGCACCGCCTCGACCCGGTCGGTCCCGAGAATGGCCTTGGTGGCCCCCTTGCAATGGATGCGGATGCCGCGCCGCTCCAGTTCCTTCTGCAGCAGGTATCCGGCAGCAGGGTCAAGCTGGCGTTCCATCAGGTGCCCCATCAGATGGATGACGGTCACATCCATGCCGAGGATCCGCAGACCCGCAGCCGCCTCCAGCCCCAGAAGCCCGCCGCCGATCACCACCGCCGACCCGCCCCGCAGAGCTGCGGCGGTCATCGCGCTGGTATCGTCCAGATCGCGATAGGTCACGACCCCCGGCAGATCGCGCCCCGGCACCGGGATGAGGAAGGGGGCGGAGCCAGTGGCGATGACCAGCTTGTCATAGGGTGCGCCGCCCTCCCCCGAATAAACGATCTTCCCCTGCCGGTCGATGCGCGTGACGCTTTCGCCAAAGCGGCAGTCGATCCCCTGCGCGGCATACCAAGCGGTGTCATGGGTGATGATCTCGGCATAGGTCTTCTCCGCCGAGAGCACCGGCGACAGCATCAGCCGGTTGTAGTTGCCACGCGGCTCGGCGTTGAAGAGGGTGATGTTGAAGGCGCCGGGGGCGTCTTCCGTCAGATGTTCGAGCAACCTACCCGAGGCCATACCGGCCCCGATCACCACGAGGTTCTGGGTCATTTCACCTGTCCTTGGCGGTCCCCGCGAGGGGAGTGCTGAATGGAAAAAGGCCGACGACGGCAGGGCTTGGACCATGCTGTCGAGCGGCTTTGCTCTGATGTGGGGGAGCCCCTGACGTCGGGGGGAGCAGGGGTGCGGAACATCGTTGTCCGGCACCGTCACCTTCTTAGATGAACCGCACCCTCGCTCGGGTCAAGCGAGTTGCAAGGCCCCGAACTGCCGGGCCGTCATCTGCCCGATATTTGCGCGCCTAGCGTAGGTCGGGATCAAAAATGGTACCGTCGAAGAAGGCATCTGGCAGCAACATCACCCGGCCCTGCGCCGCCGGGTGCAGGCCGCGCTCCTTCACAGCCCCCTCCAGCCGCGACGAGGCCGCGGGCAGATCGGCCCCCGCCGGTCCGAGATGCTGGCGGTAGAGATCGCTGCGGAACACCTCGCGGGCGATTCTGCGGGCGGCGACAGGCTCCAGCCCATGCCGGGCGGCAAGCCGGCTGCCGATCCATTCAGC
The DNA here is from genome assembly GCF_057657095.1 of Cereibacter sp. Soil_C_27. Taxonomy (NCBI): domain Bacteria; kingdom Pseudomonadati; phylum Pseudomonadota; class Alphaproteobacteria; order Rhodobacterales; family Paracoccaceae; genus Cereibacter; species Cereibacter sp. Soil_C_27. The sequence continues at coordinate 5,153 of NZ_JBDGJD010000008.1, forward strand.
CTGACTGCGCCAGGGAAAGGTGGCACAGCCGGAGAAGAACTCGACGATCCGGTCCGCGCTGCGCTCATCGCCGTCCGGTGAGACGACGACGCGGGCGGACAGGATGCGCTCGATGATCTCGGAGGAGAGGTCGAGATAGGTCGGGCGAGCAAGGATCTCCGAAGTGGCCAGCCGGTTTTCCGGCAAGGCCAGCCAGCGACAGGCCCGCCAGACCGCGCGCATCAGCCGACCCGTCAGATCGGGGTCGGCCTCGACCTGGTCGTGCCGCATCGCCAACACCTTGTTGGGCGAGGCGCGCCAGATCGCCGTGCCGGGCAGCAGAAGCTGTGCGACGCCGCGTTCGACCGCGACCGATCCCCAGGGCTCGCCGATGATGAACAGATCGACATCCCCCGCAGCAACCGCCTCCGCCATCATCGGCGGCGGCACGGTGTGGACCTCGATCGTCTCACCCAGCCAGCGATACAGCAGTTCGGCATGCATGGAGAAGGGGAACGGGATGCCGATGCGCAGCGGCTCGCCGACAGCCTGCAAGCTGGCGCGCGCCGCAGTCGCATCCGCGAAATCGAAGGTATAGCCCGTCGTCCGCATCTTCGCCGCCAGCGTCCTCGACACCGCCACCGCCTCGCCCCCCAGCGAGGTTACCATCAGCGCGTCGATCCGCGCAGGCAGCCCGCCCAGCCCCAGCGCGCTCGCCACCGGCACCGGCGACAGCATCGACGCCGCATCGACCTGTCCGAAGGCCAAGAGATCGCGCAGTGCCGACCAGGACGGCGCACGGGTCAGCGAAAGCGCCAGCCCCTCCTCCTCGGCAAAGCCCAGTTCCAGCGCCACGATCAGCGGGGCTGCATCGACCAGCGGCAGGAACCCTGCCGAAACGGCGCTGCTGCTCATCGCAAGAGCTCCGAAGCCGTGAGGATGGCCTGCGCGATCTCGGCGATCTTGCGTTTCTGGTCCATCGCGGTTCGGCGCAGCAGGGCGTAGGCCTCGTCCTCCGTGATGCCCCGCACCTTCATCAGGATGCCCTTGGCGCGGTCGACGATCTTGCGCTCTTCCAGGGCCGCGCGTGTGGCGGCAAGTTCGGCGCGCATCCGCTGGAACATGTGGAAGCGCGCAATCGCCGCATCGAGCACCGGGGTGATGCGTTCCGCCCGCAGCCCGTTCACCACATAGGCCGAAACGCCCGCCTCGATCGCGGCATGTGTCAGCCCACGGTCGGACCGGTCGACGAAGATGGCCACCGGACGCTCCATCGGCGAGGAGGCGAGGCTCAGCTCCTCCAGCATGTCGCGTGATGGGTTGGCGATGTCGATCAGCACGAGGTCCGGGGCAAGCTCGGCGATCCGCCGGGCCAGCGAGGTATCGCTGTCGATCACCGTCAGATCGTAATCCCCCTCCTGCCGCAGCGCCTCGGTGATCAGCGCCGCGCGCTCCGGGATCATTTCGACGAGGACGATGGAGAGGCGTTTCATAGGATATCGGTCCGGGAGGTGTGCTTTCGTCAGGCCATGGAACGCGCAACGGTGCAAGTGGCGGGGCCTGCACACCGCGCGCTGTGCCTTAAATCAGGTCGTTGCTGCCCGAGTTCCGCCTGTTCTGCGGTCGATTTGGGCACGGCAGGTCTGGAGACGGATCGGAGACGAGTTTTAGCTTGCCCGAGGCAGCTGCGTGAGGCCCGCTTATTCAAGACGCCCCGCAAGCTGGCTGTCCCCTTGTCGCAATGGCGCGACACCTTCTCCCGAATCTGCCGCAAGGCAATCAGCAACGGCGCTGTGTGAACGTGGTCCTCCCCGGTTCCGGCGCACGTCCGTTCACGCAGTTCCAGACCCAGTCCGCGCCTCAGCCGCGCCTGACCGAAAGGAATGCAGCCATGTCCTATGTCACCCCGCCCGATTTCGTGAGGAAGATGATCGACGCCGGAGAATCCAAGGTCCACATGGGCACGGTCAACACCCTGATCCGTGCCTATATGGCGGGGGCAATCCTCGCCCTTGCCGCAGCCTTTGCCGTGACGGTGACCGTGCAGACCGGCCAGCCGCTGGTTGGCGCGATGCTCTTTCCGGTCGGGTTCATCCTGCTTTACCTGATGGGTTTCGACCTTCTGACCGGGGTCTTCACCCTGACGCCGCTGGCGCTCCTCGATCGTCGGCCGGGCGTGACGGTCAGCGGCATCCTGCGCAACTGGGGCCTCGTCTTCACCGGCAACTTCGGCGGGGCGCTTACCGTGGCGCTGTTCATGTCAATCATCTTCACCTTCGGTTTCAGCGAGGAGCCGAACGAGGTCGGCCAGAGGATCGGCCACATCGGCGAGGGACGCACGCTGGGCTACGCCGCGCATGGCTCCGCCGGGATGCTGACGCTCTTCGTGCGCGGGGTGATGTGCAACTGGATGGTCTCGACCGGCGTGGTTGCCGCGATGATGTCGACCAGCGTGAGCGGCAAGGTGATCGGAATGTGGATGCCGATCATGGTGTTCTTCTACATGGGCTTCGAGCATTCGGTGGTGAACATGTTCCTGTTTCCCTCCGGCCTGATGTTGGGCGGCCAGTTTTCGTTCATGGATTACATGATCTGGAACGAGATCCCGACCGTCATCGGCAATCTGGTGGGCGGGTTGGTCTTCGTCGGCCTCGCGCTCTATGCCACGCATCACCGTCGCGAGGTAGGCGATTCCGGGGAATCACGGGCCTTCGCCGTTCCGGCCGAGTGACGCTTTTGCGGGTGCGCAGACATCCAACAGGTTGCCGCGCCAAAGCCCACGCCGATTAAGTAAGGTTCGGCAGTGTGTAGGATAGTTGCGTTGCCAAGGCCAATCCAGGACCGCCTGTGCGAACGAATAGCAATTTATGTCAGGCCCTCAGCTTGTTTCCGAATATAGCCCGTTTCGCCGGCCACCACTGACGTTCACAAGCCCGTCTGGTCGATGTGTAATGACCGTCAGCCCTGGATGACCCGGAAGCTGCGCCTCACGTTCATGCTCTCCCCCGTCGCCACGCGCGCGGCGGCGGTGAACCTATTCTTTGCCTCGCTCATCCTGTCTTGGCTAGGTATGCCGGTCCTTTCACCGGGCGTGGCGGTGCTCGGGGGCGCCGTGCTTGGATGGCCAGCCACGGCGGTCTTCGCAAAGCACATCGGTCGATTGATGCATGAGGCAGAGTGCGCCGAACGAGAGTAACTACCGTCAGGTGAGAAGTGGAACCATATAGAGGCCTGCCAGGAGAACCATGTAAAGCAGGAGTATGACGGTGGACCCGCGCAGGACAGGCGGCACCTGTGCGAGTCCAAGGTAGCGGGCCAGGATGATGCGGGCCTTTGCAAGTGCCAGCAACAGGAGCAGGACACCGACAGCCATCCTTGCCGTCTTAGTCAGATCCGCACCTCCCGTGGATACGGCAGTCAACGCCGTGATGCCGGTAAGCCCGACGAGAAACAGCCAGGGTCGCAGCAATGGGGAATGGAACATGCATCACCTCAGGAGATAAATTACCGGGAGCAGGAGCACCCATACGAGATCTACCATATGCCAAAAGGCGGCTCCCATCTCGACACCGGCGGGCGAACAGTTCCATCCGACCACCACGAAGAGCACGATACCGGCGACGACATGGGCCGCGTGGAACCCGGTTAGCAGGTAGTAAAACATGAAGAATGGATGGGTCTCTGTGCCAATGCCCGACTGGATCAGTTCTGCATACTCGCTCGACTTGATGAGAAGAAAGCCGATCCCAAGCAGGGCTGCGAGTGCCAGGAAAGCCCTGGTGCGCTTAGATTGATGAGCCTCTGCGGCTCTTGCTGCAACGGCTGCGAAAAGGCCGGAGGTGACGAGAAGCAAGGTGTTGATCCCCGCCGCACCACGGTGAAGTTGGTCCTGGGCCGCAGCGAAACCTGCAGGGTCCGTCAGTCGGACAGCCATGAAGCCCGCAAGACCAGCACCGAACACCAAGAGTTCGGAGACGATCAGGATCCACATCATCAGATCACCGGGCATCTGATGCAGGATAGAGGGCGCGCGCTTGCTGTCAGGCACTTCCCGCCATTCGGCAGGCCAATCTTCAGGCCAGTCGTCAAGCCGGCCCTCCGGCGGTGGTGATGTGGGCAAGGCGAAATCCTTTCTCGGAAACTCCGCCCATACTGCCTGAAGTTCCTGTGCATCAAGTTGCTGTAAAGCAACCTCGGGAGAGAATGTCAGACCTCAGAGGACACGCAGCATTGAAGATCACGCCCGGCGCGGCCCCCTACCCGGGATGGTGACACCGTCCAGTTCGAAATCCTGCTTGATCGTGTCGCTGTAGCGCAGGATCTCGAGGGTCTGCGTCAGGCGCCGGATGTCCTGCTCGTCCGGGATCTTCTCCGCAGAGATGTGAAGCAGCATCGTGCCGTCGAGTTCCCCACCGGCACACGGTCAGACGTCGGCCAGGAATAGAGCGGGGGTGTCGATTTATTGCGGCTGCGCGGGCATTGCCATCACCGCAGGATCGAAGCGCGCGGTATCAGGATTGGCGAGGATGATGTCCAGCACACCTTGGGGCCGTCGAGCGTCCGATCCTGATCGGCCGACAGCGGAAAGTCATCGGCCTAGCGGTTCCGGAGGCGCTCGCGCGCAACCACATGGTGGCGCCGGTAAATGGCTGCAGGACCGCGCGTCCGGGAACTACACTCATGGTCGCTTTTTGGGTCCAAGGGCACGACTCGGCAGCGCAAAGCCCACGGCTGGATGGTCACCTACGCCAACAGCCCATCGCGAGCCTTTTATTCATCGCCGGCAGTGGCCATTTAACGCGCGGCGTTAACCCCCTTCAACACAGGACCGCCTACCAACCTCCTCGGCCTCGTCAAACCGCCACGATCCAGACCACAGTCAAGCTGACCACAAGATAGACGAGTGTGTTAACCATCCAGCGAATGAGGCAAGCTTCGCCTTCAGGGTCGACCCCAAGACGTTCACAGGCTTTGGTTCCCGGCCACAGAAATGCTTGGGACAATGTCATTCTGAGCTCCTTTAATTGCGCGGTATTTCGCACGGCGTCATTGCCTAGCGCGTTGTTTAAAAGTCAGCACACGGCGGCTCTGTGGGATTTACTCATGTCGAGTTGATGGGTTTTGAGGCTTGTGCCCCTTTGGAAACTAGGGAGACAGACGCGTCAGGCAGCGCGATATCCCGGAGTGTGGAACGGTCGAGGTCGGCCATAAACGCGTTCTTTGCGCTTTGAAGCCGGGTTCTGAGGCGGCAGCATGGGGTGAGGGTGCAGTTGCCCCCGTTAGCGGCAAAACACTCAACGAGCGCCTGACCGTCTTCCAGAAGGCGCACGACGGCACCCAAGCTAATGTCCTGCGGTGCACGAGCCAGAACCGCGCCACCACCGCCACCACGCCGGGTGGACACGATCCCTCCCTGTGCCAACCGCTGCATGATCTTGATCAGGTGATGCCGCGAGAGACTGAACTCATCTGCCAGTTCGGCTGTGGAGAAGGCGCGGCTGGGCGTGCTGGCCATCCGCATCAGCATTCTCAGGCCATAGTCAGTGAAAGATGTCAGCCGCATCGAGGATCCTAATCAGTATTTACAATACCTATTAAACTATCTAGAGCTGAACGCAACCCAGACAGATGGATTCACCATGTCTCCCGATGTGCAGCCCCAGCCGATCCGCTCAGCACGACCTGCGATGACAGCATCCTTGATGGCTGACACCGGACTGGACGAGGCGTTGCTGACCACGCTGGTGCACCGTTTCTACGACAAGGTGCGGGTGGATCCTTTGCTTGGCCCCATCTTTGTCGCGCGCATCACGGATTGGCAGCCGCACCTTGCGCGTATGGTCGAATTCTGGTCGTCCGTTGCATTGATGACAGGCTGTTACCACGGTTCGCCGGTGACCAAACATGCAGACTTGCCGGTGACCTGGGCGCACTTCGAACGCTGGCTCGTGTTGTTTCGCGAAACTGCCGGCGAGGTCTGCCCACCGGCGGGTGCCGACCATGTCATCGCCCGCGCCGAACGCATCGCCAGGTCACTGAACTTCGCCATCGATGACGCTGCACGCGCCCGCAACGGTGCCGTCCCGAAACTATGACAAGGCATTGGCCCGGAACAGATCATGATACCAGATGACACCATAACATACGGCTATGCCTCGCCGCCGTGCTTCGCTCATGAGGTCGACCAGAACCATTTCGATCCCCTTGCGGTCGATCCACAGCAGGAAGAAGACGTAGCGCGATGGCGTAAGGCAGTGCGGGCACGCTTACTGGCTGAACGTGCTGCCCTGCCCGTATCGGAACGTCAGGCGGTAGCAGAAACAATCTCGGGCCGCCTCGACGCCCTCCTGGCCGCTCGCTACCAGAGTATTGAGGGGCTGACGATTTCCGCCTGGTGGCCGATCAAAGCCGAACTGAACCTTCGGCATTGGATGGAAAATCTGCTCGAACGTGGCGCGCGCGTCGCCCTACCAGTCGTGGTGGTGCCCGCGGCTCCGCTCGTGTTCCGCCTTTGGACACCCGATTGCAAAATGGTGCAGGGTTTCTGGAAGATCCCGGTCCCGGCCGATGGGCCGGAGGTCGTGCCGGACGTCACATTGGCTCCTGTAGTGGGTTGGGACAGGGCAGGTTATCGGCTCGGCTATGGTGGGGGGTATTTCGACCGAACGTTGCAAGCACCTGCAATGCGTCCTCTGACCGTTGGCGTTGGGCTCGGTTCTGCGCAGCTTGCAACCATTTTCTCCCAGGAACATGACATCCCAATGGATGCTATCGTGACTGAGGCAAGCACCTTCGTTTTGCGTAGTTGGACTTGAGAGCCTTCCGCGTGTCGCCGACAACCGATCGCCGGCGTCGATGCAGGTAGATGAACTGTGCGCAGGTCGCTGCTTGGTCTCTGTTGATGGTAAGCGTGAATTGGCGCGTCCCGCCATGCTTCAAGAGGCCGCGCCAATGCTAACCCATCACCAAGCTAATCTGGTATTCGCTCCTGCAACCCGTTTCGAACGGCAGGTTGACATGCTTTGCGGTGCCGCACTGGCCGGTGACCCTGACGCCTGCAAGCGGGCGGCCGAGCGGTTGGAACGGCTCGGCGTGACGGCAGAGCAGATCACCGACCTCCACATCCCCGCCTCCGCACGACAGATCGGCGAGCAGTGGGTTCGTGACGAAACCAGCTTTGCCGGCGTGACAATCGCAGTATCAAGACTGCAAGCCCTGCTGCGTTACCTCGAACAAGGCGGGTGTTGCGTCCGACTGGGTGATGCTCATGGTCCCTCCATCCTTCTTTTGACTGCAAATGAAAATGATCACACCCTAGGGGCTATGATCGTCGTGAGTCAGCTACGTCGCTTCGGTTGTTCCGTGCGACTGATCCTCGCGGCGCATCCTGAAGAGGTGAGCGAGGAGACGGGCAGAACACGTTTTGACGTTGTCATGATTTCTGCGGCTCAAGGTGACAGCCTAAAGCCGCTGCGTCGCCTGGTGCAAACCATCCGGCGGTCAACTTCTAGCGATGCTCCGATCGTCATTGGCGGAGGCATGCTCGATAGTGAACCTGACGTCCTGCGTCTGACAGGGGCTGACTATGCCGAGAAAGATCCTCAGCGCGCACTTGCCCTGTGCCGCCTCAGCTTGAAAAAGCGACGATCAGCAAAATTGGCAATGTAGCGATACCTGTTTTTGCAGTTCTCATGCGAGCTTGCGGGAGATCCGGACGACGTTTCAATATTACGCAGAATGGCATCGTCGCAAGGTGGCGGGGATACGGTTCACGAATGCGCACTGTAGCCTCTTCGCGGCACCGGAGCACCGGAGCATGCAATCATCCGGATAGGCCCGATACGATCAGAAATCAAATTCTGTCCGGAATGAAATAGAGCGGCCCGGCACCCCATGTCGGCGGAAGATCCAGGTCCGCCTGCTCCCACAATGTGAGCTTCCCGCTCCGATAGGCATCGCTTTCGACGAGCTGAAGGTGGACGTATTTCATAGCAAGCATCAGGGCCTGAACACCGTCCTCGCCGCAGACTTTTCCGCTGAGCTGACGATCCGGCCAGTCAAGGAACCATTGGCACCGATACTCGCCGCTCGGGCCCTGAGCGGGCATATGGAACCGGGCAACTACTTTGCCGTCGTCTAGCTCAAATCGGCGTTCGACAAAAGGTGTCATCTCAGTCCCGGCGGCGGATGCGGCGTGTCCCTTATGCCCCCGGAGGCGTGCGGCCGCAATTGGCCGGCGGTCCTCGCCGGCCGGAGATTCCCTATCATTTCCGCACGACTGTGCGCATCTCGCGCATTGTGGATCATGCGGAAGTGGTGGAAGCTCAATCACCCATGCAACCGATCCGAACGAGGCTTGCCGATGTCAGAGACCTTGATCGACCGCCGCGCAGCCCTTGCTCTGTTAGCCTCGGCACTGGCGGTCGCATTGATGCCAGCCCCGCTCCGCGCTGCGTCAATCTCCCTGCATGTGGTCAAGGATCCAAACTGTAGCTGCTGCGCGGCCTGGATCAAATATCTCGAACCCCATGGCTTCACCGCGGAGGTCGAGTTGATGGAGTATGAGGCCCTGCAGGCGCACAAGGCCGAGAGCGGTATCCCGGAGACCATGGCCTCCTGCCATACCGCGCACGTCGAGGGCTACGTCATCGAGGGCCACGTGCCGCCGGACGACATTCGTCGCCTGCTGGCCGAGCAGCCCGACGCGGTCGGATTGGCAGTCCCGGGCATGCCTTATGGGTCGCCCGGCATGGGGCCCGAGTCTGAACGTGAGGCCTATGAAGTCCACCTGATCCGTCGGGATGGCAGCACAGAGATTTTTTCGTCATACGACGCTGCTGCATGATTGACGGGGCCTAAGCGCTTCGGATGACCTCCGCTGGCACCTCCCGCGCACGCGCTCAGGCAGGCGCAAAGAGCCGCCAGAAGAACACCGCGCTCATGCTGAAGCCGACTGCGGCTATGACGCCCCTCACCACCGCCTTCGGCAAAGCCTTTGCCAGCGGGGCACCTGTGTAGCCGCCCGCAGTGGCCGCTATCATCATGACCAATGCTTGAGGCCATGCGACCAGACCCGCGGCAGCAAAGACCGCCACCGAAATGGCTGACAGCAGAAAGCTGAGCCCGGTCTTCAGGGCGTTCATGCGGTTCAGGTCCGTCATGCCCCACAGCGCAAACAGCGCCAACAGCACGATCCCGAGCCCACCGTTGAAATAGCCGCCATAGAGCGACACCGCGAATAGGCCGAAGGCCCCTTCCGGCGTCATGGATCGAGCTTTCGCGGCGGCCCATGTGCGCACCCTGTCCCCGAAGAGGAAAGCGAGTGTTGCCCCCGTTAGCAGGAAGGGCACAACTACGGAGAAGGCCTCATTCGACGATACGAGCAGCAGCCCGGACCCGACCAGACCGCCTGCGAGGGTAATCACGATCAGTCGGCGCAGCCTCGCACGGTCAAAGCTGAGTATTTCCTCGCGAAACCCGATGGCTCCGCCCAAGTATCCCGGAAAGACCGCGACGGTGCTGGTCGCATTGGCCGTGACCGGGGGCAAACCGCTGAAGACCAGGGCCGGAAAGGTCAGGAAGGTGCCGCCACCAGCGACTGTGTTCAGAACGCCCGCCCCGAAGGCGGCCACGACCAACATCAAAAGTTCCACGTCACAGCCCTCTGCAGTCAGGTCGACGCCGACCCGGGTGGGGGGCTACTTCAAGGACTGGACGAAGCCAACCCTCGACTAAGGGCGCGCTGGATACCCATCCGCCGATTGGCCGTGGGTCTGCCAGAGGACCTGCCCTTCAACCTGACGCCTGGATTTAGCACACAGGCTTGCAACTCTCGGCCCGAACGGCCATATCAACCCTATGTCGATGTTCTGCATCCATAAGAGGTTCCTGCGTTACGCTGGAAATCTACTGAACCGCCGGTAACCCCGGGCGGTCGAGCGTGTCTGCACGCTTACGCCACGGGGGATGTCTATCACGCCGGTCAAATCTGCCGCCGTCCCGTCATTCGAGCTTCATACCCGCGGGCACTCCTGTCCGAGGCGGGAGCTTTTGCGCGTTCACGCGGCATCAGTAGTCTCGAAGGAGAAGATAATGTCTGCAATTCACCCACGCAAAGCTAATGCCGTTCCGGCACAGAGCGATACCTTCGCCGGCCTGCTGCAGCGCTGGCTTGCGCGTGTCATCACAAGCTGGCAGCGGCGCAAGACTGTTGCTGCCCTCGCAGCCTTGGATGACAGGATGCTGCTGGACATCGGCCTTGAACGAGGTGCCCTTGAGGACTTCGCCAATGTTCTGGTTGAGCGGGAGCGCTGGTTGGCTTCTCCCCCCGTAGAACGGCAATCGGCTCCTGCGGCGGCCGAGACCCTTCGCCAAGCCGCATAGGCGAACCTCTCCCTTAATGAGCGTGCATACCTGCGCCGCCAATACCGAAAGCCCGGGCGAGCACCTTCGGTGCGCGTGCCGGGCACGATCTTTCTCCTGCCCCTGATTGCACCGCAAGGCGCGGCCTCCCTGAATTTGAACTGGAAACCTCATGACCTCCGTGATCAACGCCACACGACTCCCGAAAATCCATCTGGACAAGTCACTTGTCGGGCGGCTTGAAGCCCTCGCCACCTCGATGATGCGGCGCTCTCCGCAAATTGGGGAGCGGCTGATGGACGAGATTGCCAGAGCGAAGCTGGTCGCTCCCGAGAAACTGCGCGGCGACATCGTGACGATCGGCAGTGAGGTCACCTACCGCGACCTTGGCAACGGCAGGGTGCAGACCGTCATCCTCACCTACCCGGAAGACGCAGACATCGATCTGCATCGCGTCTCCGTGCTGACCCCGATCGGCGTCGCCCTTCTCGGTCTCAGCGCAGGCTCCTCCATATCCTGGGTCACGCGGGACGATGAGACCCGGACGCTGGAAGTCGTGAAGGTCATGCCCGCGAATTCGTAACCTCGGCCTGAGCCGTATCCAGATCATCTGCTGAGCCAAAATGCGCGCGGCGCAGGCGCAAAAGCCACTTCCGAGAGCAAGACCATGACAGATAACCCAACACCGCGCCTCAGCTTGCCCGGGACTTCATTCGCCCAAGGGCTGATCTGGATGGGCTTCAGTATGGTCGCGTTCATCGCCATGTCCGTCGGCTCGCGGGAGATGGCGGAAACGCTCTCGATCCAGCAAATCCTGTTCTTCCGCGCCTTGGTCGGGCTTGGTGTCATTCTTGCCGTCGGTCGGTCCCTGCTGCCGGAGGTGCGGCGCATGCAGGCGGTGCCGTTGCATCTGGCGCGTAACATCGTGCACTTCACCGCCCAGTATTTCTGGACCATCGGCGTGGTGCTTCTGCCTTTGGCCTCGGTCTTTGCGCTGGAGTTCACGATGCCGATCTGGGTGACACTTTTCGCCTGGCTTCTGCTCCGCGAGAAGGTTAGCCGATCTCGCCTTTTTGCCACGGTCGGGGGTTTCATCGGTGTCATGGTCATCGTCCGCCCCGGGGCAGGAATGATCGATCCCGCAGCGGGCCTGGTCCTGCTTGCGGCAGCAGGATACGGGCTGTCTCTGATCATGGTGAAGCGGCTCACCGGGCACTGCTCCCCCGGTGCGATCGTCGTATGGATGATCCTGATACAGCTACCGCTGGGTTTCATTGCATCGCTAACGGACTGGCGCCCGGTCAGCTTGACTGACGCGCCATGGATGCTGGTGGCCGGGATCGGTGCGCTCAGCGCGCATTTCTGCCAGGCGCAGGCCCTGAAGCGACTAGAAGCGTCAGTGGTGATCCCCGTCGACTTCCTGCGTGTCCCAATGGCCGCCGTTGTCGGCTATTACGCCTACGGCGAGGCCATCGATCTATGGGTGTTTCTTGGCGGCGGGATCATCCTCTTGTCAAACTTCCAAGCGGTAATGGCGGAGAGGCGCAAGGCTGAGGTCACCGCATCGTTGGGCAGTCCATCGGTTCGCTAATCCCTGGTTTTTGACAGCCGAAACGCGCAAGGTTACCCACCGCCTGTCGAGAGGGTTTCACGTCGGTTTGGTTATTCCGGCCCCTGCCCCGCGCGGCAGGATCCTGTCGTGCCTCGTCACGAACCTGCGACATCAACCTTTATTGGATGATGGCGTCATGCCCGGGCTCCGCCCTGCCCATGCATCGGCGGCAGGAAATGAAAGCGCGCTCTTTCTTACCGGACGGCGAGAATGCATATTAGACCACTTGAAACGGATAGAAGGAGCCGGCCTGATCCGCCGTTGACCTTTTGCCCGCGAGCAGGTCAGGGATACGGTCAACCGGAACTGGGCGACAGATGAGATACCCTTGGATCTCATCGCACCGGGTCTGCAGCCAATCGAACTGGTCTCGTGTCTCGACCCCTTCCGCGGTCACCCGGATCGACAGGGCATGCGCCATGCCACAGATCGCAGACACAATCGCCCGGCTTGACTCGCTGTCCGGTAACCCGGTGATAAAAGAACGGTCGATCTTCAGCTTGGCGAAGGGGAACTTCTGCAGGTAGCTGAGCGCAGAGTAGCCGGTGCCAAAGTCATCAAGTGCCACGCGAATACCCATCTTGTTCAGCTGAACGAAGATGTCCAGATTGCTCCCGCTGTCATCGAGCAGCGCGGCCTCGGTGACCTCCAACTCGAGCCGGTCCGGCCGCAGCCCGGTCTCCTCAAGGACCCGAGCGACCATCGTCGGCAGTTCGAGATCCCTGAACTGCCGCGTAGAAAGGTTCACTGCGACGCAGACGTTGGCAGGCCAATCTGCTGCCGCCGTACAGGCGGTTCGCAGCACCCACGCTCCGATCTGGTGGATAAGCCCAGTTTCTTCCGCGATCGGGATAAAGATCTCCGGCGATACCAGCCCCCTGAGCGGATGCGTCCAGCGCAGTAGCGCCTCGAACCCGCAGATGCGGTGGGAAGCCAGATCATACAGGGGCTGGTAATGAACGGCGAACTCTTCATTTCCCAAGGCGGCGGTGAGGTCCGCGATAAGCGCGGTGCGCTCTTTGAGCCTAGGTTCAGGACTCGTTCTTGATCATAGCCAGAACAAGACAATGGCGGCGAGGATGACGGCGGAGAAGAAGGTTTGCGGGCACCGGTCGTATCGGGTGGCGACCCGCCTCCAATCCTTCAACCGCCCGAACATGATCTCGATGCGATTGCGCCGTTTGTAGCGCCGCTTGTCGTATTTTACGGCTTTCTTGCGCGACTTCCGGCCGGGGATGCAGACCTTTATCCCCTTGTCTTTCAACGCTTCCCTGAACCAGTCAGCGTCATAGCCCCGATCTGCCAGCAGCCAACCCGCCTTCGGCAGGCTGCTCAGCATAGCCGTCGCGCCGGTGTAATCGCTGACCTGTCCGGCCGACAGGTAGAACCCAATCGGTCGCCCCTTGGCATCCGCGACGGCGTGCAACTTGGTGTTCATGCCACCTTTGGTTCGGCCTATCTGGCGTCCGCGCCCCCCTTTTTCACCCCAAGGCTCGATGCCGTGCGGTGTGCCTTGAGATAGGTCGCGTCGATCATGATAGTCTTGTGCTCGGCGCTCTCGGCGGCAAGGCTCATCATGATCCGGGCGAAGACCCCGTTGTCGCTCCAGCGCTTCCAGCGGTTGTAGAGGGTCTTCGCCGGGCCATACTCCCTTGGTGCGTCGCACCACCGCAAGCCGTTGCGATTGACGAAGATTATGCCGCTCAAGACGCGCCGATCGTCGACGCGAGGCTTGCCATGGCTCTTGGGAAAGAACGGCTTGAGGCGCTCCATCTGGGCGTCGGTCAGCCAATAAAGGTTGCTCATAGATCTGGTCTCCTTGCGGAGCCTGAATCACGCAAGCGAGCCGAAATCAATGGGTCTGGAGCCTAGCCGCGGACCTGGCTCCATGCCTCTCCCACGCAGTGGCAAAGGATCGGGTAGCTATAAAAATGCCGGTGCTACTTTTGTACTTGGGGCGCCGTCAGGGCGGGTGTACGTCTGCAAAGGCACGACCGGCTTTAAAATCGAGACGGCAAGCATAACGGTGCCTGGCATTCGCGCCTCCTATCCTGACGCCCTCCGGCCCGGCATCGACGCCACCTCATGCGTTGACGGTGTCCTTCAGCGCCTTGGCGATGGTGAACTTCACCGCCTTGTCGGCAGGCTTCTGCATTTGCTCGCCCGTCGCCGGGTTGCGGACCATGCGCTCGGCGCGCTCACGACACGCCAGTTTGCCCAGTCCCGGCAGCGTCAGAGCACCACCTTGCGCCATGGTTTCTGAGGCGACGTCGGTCAGAGCCGCGAGCACGGCATCAACGTCCTTCTTCGCCAGACCCGATTTGTCGGAGAGCGCCGTCACCAGCTCGGTCTTGGTCATCGTCTTCATGCAGTCTTCCTTTGCTTCAGTTGGCCTTGCGTTGAGTCATGGATACCGGTTGCCCACCCTGGTTGCCACCCGGCCCCCGGGACTGATGAGAGCCATGTCGCCACGCAGGCAAGGAATGCACAGTTATCCGCTCAGTTCCGCGGCCTGATCCCGGCCAGGATGTCGTCGGCCTCAGTCATCAACCTGTCGAGATCCGCCATGGCCAGGTCCATGCCTTCCTTGCTGTCCGCGCGGAGCGACGTCCGGCTGGCGGGATCCGCCGTGCGCAACCCGGCGAAGTCCGCTGCAGCCTCGGGAGCAATCGGACCCTTGGTCGATTGCAGGGCGGGACGAACCTCCTCTGCCGGCCGGGACCGCGTCGAGCGGACTCTCAGCCGATCAGAGAGCGAAGCAGTCGCCCACAGGCGGGCGGAGCGCCGCGGCGTGATCGAGGCGACGACGCCCTGCCCCACGAAGTCCTCGATCAATGCCAGCGCCGTTCGCCGCGTGACGCCGATGCCGTCCATGATCATCGCCGAAGAGAAGACCGGGTGTTCCGGGAGCCAGCGCGCAAAGTCGGCGTGGCGCGCGCGGCCGCGCCGCCCCTCCCCTGCCCTCTCCAGCAAGTCGACGTGCCGACGCAGCTGGCCGACCTGACCAAGATCCCACGCCAGGCTTTCCGCGACGAGGCCCGCGAACTCGATCATCGTGTCCGGGCGGAGCGGCGACCAGATTCTGAACCCCCGTCGGGTCAGCGTCGTCGATGGCGTGACGACCCAGTGCGCATCCACACGCCCGATGATCGTCGGATCATCGTCAATCCTGCCCTGCCGCACGCCGAGGCTCTCCGCGCGCAAGGCGCCCTCGACTGCGGAGAAGATGAGCCGTTCTGCCACGGGCGAATGCCGTCCGGACCGCCAGGCATAGTCGGCCGAGGCCCGCAGCGCACCGGCGATCGGTGCCCCACGGTATCGCAGCGCGCCTTCGATGATCTCCCTGAGCTCCCCGTCGGTCAGCACCTCCGGCTCGTCACGCCGAACCCCGATCGGCGCAGCGGCCTCCTCGATGCGGCGCAGTCCTGCTACAGGCTGGCCCAGCACATCGCCCGGCTGCCGCAGGATCCGCAGGATCGCAGCGGCCTGCTCCAGACCGCGCGGATCCCCCTCCCCTGCCCTGTTCAGCGTCATGCGGGCGATCAAGTCACCCTCGTTCAGGCGGACATCCTCCAGCCCGACGCTTCGAACGGCTTCGCCATATGCCGCCTCGATCCGCCAGAGACGGCCGGTGGCAGGCTCGGCAAGAAAGATCGCTTCCAGCCTGGCGGCGGCGATCTCGCACTTGAGGAGCGTCAGGAAGGCGCTGGTGGGCATAAAGTGCCTTTCAATGGTAGGCTGCATCAGCCTAAAAATATTAACAACTTGTCTATAGTAAATATATTCTTTCGGTCCTTAAATCCACTTGCTTGCGCGCTCGAACGGCAACGAATTTGACCTCGTTAAGAAAATGTCGCGTCGCGCTATCCCAACGCTTGAGAGCCTCAGGCTTCTGACGCTGAGGCACTATAAATCAGTGCCTTTCGACGAAAAAACATACGCTTTGCCCGCAGTGGGATCGTTAAATGCCAGTTGCCACCGTTTACAAACGGTCGTTTATTAGTGGTATATGAAACTGCAAACGGCCTGTTTTGATGCCCCTGATCGGCTATGCGCGCGTCTCAACCGAGGATCAGACCCCCCTGCCCCAGTCGCAGGCCCTGAAATCCGCAGGCTGCGTCGAGATCCATGAAGAACAAGCATCGGGAGGGAACCGCGCGCGGCCCGTGCTGGCCCGCGTGCTCGAGCGGATCGCCAAGGGCGACACGCTGGTGGTGGTGCGCATCGACCGTCTGGCGAGGTCGCTTTCGCATTTGCTGCAAGTGATCGAGCGGCTGGAGGCGAAAGGCGCCTTCTTCCGCTCGATCATGGACCCGATCGACACGTCCTCGCCACAGGGCAAATTCACACTGCAGGTCCTGGGTGCCGCAGCCGAGTTTGAGCGCGCCCTGATCCGCGAACGCACCAAGGCCGGGCTGGCCAGCGCACGGACCAAAGGCCGGGTTGGCGGAAATCCGGGCCTGCGCGCGCGGGATCCGGCGGCGCTGCGCAAGGTGCGGTTGGCACGGCAGGATGGCTACATGGAACGCCTGAACGAGACGGCACAGGACTGGGTTCCCCATGTTCGCCGCCTGCGCCCGGACTTGGCCTGGGAAGACGTAGTGCGCATCGTCAACGGCCCCCTGCCCCGCGAGCGCCAATGGACGCAAAGCCGCCTTTTGCGCGCGGTCAACGCCTATGTCCGGGACGGCTTCCTACCGCCCACGGTACTGGACCGCGCCGGCCGCCGCGAAACCGACGACCGCCTGCCTGCCATCGTCGCCGCCATCAAGGGCGCGGACCCCGACATCACGCTTCAAGCGATTTGCACCCGGCTGGAAGCCATGCGCGAGCGAACACCCCGCGGGCGGACAAGCTGGCAGCCGTCATCCGTGAAGATGCTACTGGAGAGGGCTGAGAGACTGGGGCTGCTTGCGTGAAGTCGTGGGAATCGGTCGCGCGATTCTGAAGATCTGCGTTACGTAGGCGTCGACAATACATGTTGTGGCCATAACATCGCGGGCTACGAACTGTTGAAGTGCTCCGCGAACAAGGTTACCCAAGGCTCTGATACTTCACAGTTTTTTCTCGTCAGAAATCTGCCGCCTCAACGCTTCTAGGCCGCTCAACGGATTGGATTGGATTTACTCACCAAAACTGTTAAGGTCTGCAAAACAATAAAGACTTGAGGGCAGTGATGAGCGGGATACGGGCCTCTCAAAGATTCGATGTCATGTCCAAGCGGCTCGGGAGCCGGTTGCGTGATCATGCGCAGGAGACGTTCCCACCGGATGCCCAGAAGGGTCTCCGTCGCTTCGCGATGCGGGAAGCCGCCGATCTGCTTCGGATCAACCAGAACACCTTCCGCCATCATGTGTCAAATCTCGAAGGCTTTCCGGAGGGCGTGCTCGAGGGTGGCAACCGCCGCAGCTTCTCTGCCGAGGACATGGTCGAAGCCCAACGCGTCCTTCTTGAGACGGGTAGGATCAAGCCCGATGAACACCCTCACAGAAGAGCCGGCGAACCGTGCCAGGTCGTGACGATCTTCAACCTGAAGGGCGGCAGCGCAAAAACGTCGACCGTTGCTCATGTTGGTCAGCTTCTGGGCCTTCGCGGCTATCGGGTCCTGCTTATCGACCTCGACAGCCAGGCAAGTCTGACAAACCTGTTCGGGGTTACCCCTGAGCTCGATCCGGACATGCCGACGTCCTACGATCTGATCCGATCCGAGGGGCCCCTGCCCGCCTCAGATATCATTCGCAAAACGAACTTCCCGACAGTGGATCTGATCCCGGCCTCCATGGACATCATGGAGTACGAGTTCGAGGTCGCTTTGAGCTTCAGACACGGCGCCACCACCTTCCACAGTCGGATCCGTGAAGCGCTTGAGCCTGTCCTGAGCCGATATGATGTGGTGATCTTCGACACCCCGCCGCAGCTGAACTTCTCGGTGATCTCCGCCCTCTTTGCTTCCACTGGGGTCCTGATCCCGCTCAACGCGTCCATGCTTGATGTGATGTCTCTGGCAAGCTTTCTCGGCATGGCGAGCAACCTGATGGGCGTCGTCGAGGCGCATGCTCCCGAGCACGGCCTGAACTTCGTTCGGGTGCTGATCACCCGGTACGAGAACACCGACGGTCCACAGGTCCAGATCTCTTCTCTGCTTCGGACGGTCCTTGGCGATGCGGTCCTCCCTGCCGAGTTCCTGAAGTCGACGGCGGTAGGTGATGCCGCAAACACCCAACAGAGCATCTTTGAGGTCGAACCTCGCGACGTGAACCGCAGAACATACGAGCGTGCGATCGAGTCCGTTTCACGCGTGACCGACGAAGTTGAGCGCGAAATCCTCAAGGCATGGGGGCGTAGCCATGGCGCGTAAGGTCTTCGGGGACTCACTCAAGAACGCGATGGGTAAAGCGTCAACGTCGGATGAGGATGCGGATATCGATCTGAAGCGCACGAGCCCAACTGTCGCTCGAGCGCAAGCATCGGTGTTGGAAGAAGACAAACACGCCACGCGCTTGATCGACCCGAGCACTGTGCGAATGTCCGCGGTCATGGATCGCATCGATCCGAGCGATGGCCTCGAGGAGCTCGTCGCGTCGATCCGTGAGCACGGGCAAAAGGTTCCGGTTCTTGTCCGCCGAACCCAGGATGGCGCACTCGAGATCGTCTATGGGCGCCGCAGGCTTCTCGCCTGTCGTGAACTTGGTCAGAAAGTGCGCGCCACGGTCATGGAGATGACCGAAGAGGAAGCACTGATCGCCCAGGGCGTAGAGAACAATGCCCGCCAAGACCCCTCGTTTATCGAGAGGGCCCTGTTCGTCGCTGGGATCATTCGGGAACTTGGTAAAACTGACGAGACACGCAAGAACGCCCAGACCATCGCCTATCGGGCACTTCAGATCGACGAGTCGCTCGTCTCGCGGATGAACCGTATCGCCACCGGCATTCCGATGGAGCTGATCCATGCAATCGGACCTGCACACGGCGTTGGTCGGCGAGTCTGGGAGAAGCTTTTCAGGCTGTGCGAGAAGGACGTCGCGAGAGCCAGAGAAGTTGCCCGTGAAATCCCCCGCAACTTGCCAGGCCCAGACCGACTTGACGCAGCGGTTACGCTGCTCACGGCCGCCAAGGCAACTACACCCAAGGTTGAGCAAAGTGAGCGCGTGAAGATCGGCCGCAAAGGCAACCGCATCACCATCGATGTGGACGCTGACCTTGCCCCGCGCGTTGAAGACGCCATCCGGAAGCTGATCAGCGAGCTTCTTGACCGCGGTCAAGATGGCCCAGAGTGACGACCCCGTGTCTTGACCGCGGTCAAGACATCAAGAGCAACGAGCAGCAAACGAAAGGAGGACCGGCTAGAAAAGGAAAGACCCCCCGAAAGCGGTGCTTCCGAAGGGCCTCAATCAGTCTCGACACCTGATTGATACCCCCAAAACGAATCGAGTTCAACACCGCTCGCGGTGACCGGGGAAGCTTTTTCTTCCGAAACACCATGAGACATGTAACCCAAACACGAACCGCCATGGCGGAACCGAGAGCTATTGCCTGCCCTACTATCTACGAACTTCTGGGACCGGTACGCGCCCTGCGGAAAGAACTTGGCCTGACGAGCAACGACATCACGGTCTTGACGGCCCTGATCAGCTTTCTTCCCCGTGATCGAGAAACCACAAATGGTGAGACCCCACCCAAACTTACCGTTGTGTTCCCCTCCAACGCCTCCTTGTCTGAACGCGCAAACGGCGTCGATGAGAGGACCCTACGTCGCTGCTTGGGCCGTCTTGACGCAGCCGGCCTCATCGACCGGAAGAAGTCGGCAAACGGCAAACGCTTCCCCCTGCGGTATGGCGGCATCATCCGAGACGCGTTCGGGATCGACCTGAACCCACTGATACAGAACCACGACACACTGGCGGCCGAAGCGTTGAAGGTTGCGGAGAAGCGTGAACGCCTTCGCTCCCTCAGGGCAGAAGCACTAGCACTGCGCGCATCCCTCCTTCAGGACCAGCGCCTCGACGAAGCGCGGTTGTCCTCACTCGGAGCGATCAGGAACATCCTCCGACGAGCAACCCTCACGGTTGATGCAATCTTGCAGATCATCGCTGATCTCCGCGAACTCGGAGCGAACGCCGCGCAGAGCTACGGAGAGTGCGAGAGTTCAAGCGCGGCCTTGGACGAAATCCAATCACGCGACCAAGCCCTCAGCCATAACTGCACGCGCAAAATGTCCGCCAGAAACGGACAAAATGACCGGCAGATAGAGTCCATAAAAAAAGAACTTTTTAAGAAAGACGCGCAGACAAAGCAGACCAGTGCAGACCAACACATTGCGGGGCCTTCCATGAACCGGGACCCTGCAAAAATGTCATGGACAGACTTCACACATGTCTCTGACTTCTTTCCAGACCCACCTCGAACAGGAGAAGCCCTCAACCGCGTTCTCCTCGATATCGGGCGATTGCTTAGAATACGCCAAGAAAAGCTGATGCGTGGCCTCCAGAAAACCGGCGCTGGAAGGCTTCTAGTGATCTTAGATTACCTGTTGGGAAAAGGAGAAACGATCAGGCAGCCTGAGGCATACTTTGAAACGATCCTGGGCGCATAGAACATGCAGCTTTGACTTCTTGACCGCGGTCAAGAACGCCGAAGAGAGTGAAAGCTTGGGGGTTTGAGGGGTGACGGGAGGTGAGATCGGGAGATTGGCTTCCGGCGCCCGTCGTGGAGAAGATCTGATGGCGAAAGCAGCCCAGAAAGTCATCCTGTCCCCCTCACGGGACATCCCCTTCGACAAGCTCGTGCTGAGCCAGTCCAACGTGCGTCGCATCAAGGCAGGCGTCTCGGTCGAGGAACTGGCCGAAGACATCGCGCGCCGCGGCCTGCTGCAGGGCTTGAACGTCCGGCCCATGCTCGATGCCGATGGGGTCGAGACCGACATGTTCGAGATCCCGGCCGGTGGTCGTCGCTTCCAAGCGCTGTCGCTACTGGTGAAGCAGAAGCGGCTGGCGAAGTCGGCGCCGATCCCTTGCATTGTGCGGGATGCTGCGTCGGAGATCCTCGCCGAGGACGACTCGCTGGCGGAGAATATGCAGCGCGTTGCCCTGCATCCGCTCGACCAGTTCCGTGCGTTCCAGGCCCTGCGCGAAAAGGGCCAGGGCGAGGAAGCGATTGCGGCAGCCTTCTTTGTCACGCCGCAGATCGTGAAGCAGCGCCTGAAACTCGCTTCCGTGGCCCCTGCCATGCTTGAGGTCTTTGCCGAGGATGGGATGACGCTGGAACAGCTGATGGCCTTCACGGTGAACCCGGATCATGAACGTCAGGCGCAGGTCTGGGACGCGGTGAAGAATTCCTGGAACAAGGAGCCCTATGCCATCCGGCGCATGTTGACGGAAACCTCGGTCCGGGCTTCAGATCGTCGTGCGGTCTTCGTCGGCGTCGATGCCTATGAGGCGGCAGGTGGCGTTGTGCTGCGCGATCTCTTCCAAGGCGACGATGGTGGCTGGCTCGAGGACCCTGCTCTTCTGGACCGGCTGGTGGCTGAGAAGCTTCAGGCTGAGGCCGAAGCGCTCGCCACAGAGGGCTGGAAGTGGATCGAGGTGGCGACTGACCTGCCCTATGGCTACAGCTATGGTCTGCGGCGCCTGGCCGGTGACCCGGCACAAATGACCGACGAGGAAAGCGCTGCCCACGCTGTGCTCCTCGCCGAGTACCGGGAGCTGGAGGAGGAATACTCCGGCCAGGACGAATACCCCGAGGAGATCGACGCTCGGCTCGGTCAGCTGGAAATGGCGATGGAAGCGCTCGAGCAGCGGCCGCTGATCTACGATCCGGCCGAGGTCGGGCGCGCGGGCGTCTTCGTCACGCTGGATCGGGATGGCAGCCTTGCGGTCTATCGCGGATACGTCCGGCCCGAGGACGAGCCGCGCGAGGAGTCCGCGGTCCAGGATGGTGGTGGCGCGGATGCCATGGGGCAGGGGGGTGATGTCGGTGTTTCGGGCTGGAATTCGGCAGCGACCTCCGCTGGGGGCACCGTCATCACCTCGGGTGGTCAACCGATCGGCGCGGATGCGCCCGAGGAGGAAGACGATGGCGCGCTGAAGCCGCTGCCCGAGCGGCTGGTAATGGAACTGACGGCCCACCGGACCCTCGCGCTGCGCGAAGCCATCGGGCGCTCGCCGGACGTGGCGCTGACGCTGCTGCTCCTGAAGCTGGTGACGGATACCTTCCGCACCTCCTCGTCCTCAGGCAGCTGTCTCGAAGCCTCGGTGCGCCATGTGTACATGTCGGCGCAGGCGCCCGATCTGAAGGACAGCGTCGTGGCCAAGCTGGTCGACGAGCGTCACGCGGCGTGGGAGGCCGATCTGCCTCTCGGCGACGATGTCGCGCTCTGGGACTATATGACCGTGCTCGACCAGGGCAGCCGTTTGGCTCTGCTGGCGCATTGCCTCAGCTTCGGCGTCAACGCGCTCCATGAGAAGGTGAACCCCTATGGTGCGGGCATCTCCGCCAGCGGTCTGACACGCCGCATGGCCCATGCCGATCTGGTGGCGCGTGCTGTCGATCTCGACATGGTCGAGGCGGGCTGGGAGCCGACGGTCGATGGCTATCTCAACCGTGTGCCCAAGGCCCGGATCCTCGAGGCCGTGCGCGAGGCGAAGGGTGAAGGGACCGCGCAGCTGCTCGATCACCTGAAGAAGGGCGAGATGGCCACAGAAGCCGAGCGGCTCCTCAAGGGAAGCGGGTGGTTGCCCGAGGTTCTGCGCCGGGTCGATCTGGTCGCATTGGGCGGCGAGGTGATCGCAGAAGGGCAGGGGGAGGACGCTGGACAGCCCGAAGAGGTCGATCTCCCCGCCTTCCTGACTGCCGGTCTGCCGGAAAGCGCCGCGTCAATGATGGCTGCGGAGTGATCTGAGCCATCCGGGGGCGGGGAAACCCGCCCTCATTACAACAAAACACCGCAATATCAATATGATGAATGCGAATACTCGCATTCGGGATGAGAAATCATGTCTGCAACGAACATCATCAACTCAGCCCCTCTCGGGGCACTGATCCGCTACACCGACGGCAGTGCCAGGCCGCCGGCGCGTTTCACGAAGAAGCTCGCGGCCTGGGAGCGCTCGAACGGCGTCGGCCGTCTCGTGAAGAAGGAACCGCCCCGGGTCTATCCGACCTGGACTGCTCCGGCCTCCTTCACGCTGCATGAGGGAAACTTCTCCTCGGACTGGGTCATTCTTGTCACCATTATGCGCAGCCATTCGGCAGACAGCCGACTGAACTTCGAAGTGGCCGAGGAACCGAAGCCCGGGCAGGTGCGCGTGCTGCTGGACTTTGGCGGCAACAGCGAACTGCTGCATCTGGCGGAGTCCGTCACCGCAGCGGAGATCTGGATTGCGCGGGAAGGCTATCGCAATGCACGGTTCGAAATCGTCGGTGCCGAGGACGGCGATAGGGCAGGGGGCGCGGACCTGGCCGCCTGAGCCCTGACAAGGCGTGAGGGGCCCACCCACCGGCAGGCCTCTCACTTACCACACCCTCGTCCCGCGAAATCGCGGGGCGCCGAAGGTTCCATCCCCCAAGACGGTAGCCATCGACCAGTAGCATATGCCCTAGAGGCTGGCGGTGTTCCAGGCATCAGCGGGACAATCGGCTCCTGACGTTGGGGCACCATCCCCCGCTCGCCATTCCCTTCCTTGCCCCGAATCCTGTCTTCGAGATCAACCCGCGAGGGGTCGGACTACGGGCAAGCCCGTGCCGCCGGGTCAATTCGGGCGAGCCGAACGCACCCGGTGATGTCAGCCAGTCTTCGGGCCTTCGGGGTCCTGTCGCGCGGGGGATGGTCCCCCGCCTCCAAGACAGGAGCCAAACAGATGTCCCGCAAAGATGCACACGCCTTCGCCGCCTCCCTCGCCGCCACGCTCATGGTCTCGATCGTCGTCTTCCAGGCAGGGGATGGAACCTTCGGCGCCGTCCCCGCCGATGAAATCGACGGCGACGAGGTCGTGATCGTGGGAGAGCACGATCCCTTTGGGTGAGGCTTCGGCCTCACTTCTCTAGGGTCCAGGCGCGGCGCAGGCGCGCCACTGGGCCTATCGCCGATCGAGTTGCCGGCGAGGCCGTTCAAACGCGCGCCAGTCATCGACTCGGCACTGTTCTTGGTGCATTCGCGTTGGACGAAACGCTGACGGACGGCAGCACAGCGTGGCGGCCGCGGCAATTCCGTTGAAGCGGCGTTATGTACGTCGCAGCGGAGGACCTGCCCTGCGCCTTGTTGCGGGCCACTGCGCAGATTTTAGGTGCCGCCATGCACGTGCGGTCGGGCCATGTCCTCAAAGATCGGCCAAGTCCTTCCATAATCGGCTAGTTGAGGAGCCGAGCAAACTACGGTGATGTAGCTACCGCGTACATCCCGCTTCAGCCGCGTGATCGCCGCATAGGCCCCAGCCAGATCCTCGGATCGGATGGCTTTGTTCAGATGTAGGACCAACATTCGGCTTTCCCACCCCTTGAAGCTGTGAATGGTGGCGGCCTTGACGCGCGGCTGGCCCACAAAGAAAGCCATCTTTCGACGATCCTGCTCGAGCTTACCTTCCGCAAAGATGTGCGTGCATGAAATCCCGTAGGGCTCACGATCCAGCTCTTCAACGATCTGCCGACCAACTTCATGGCTCTCGGTCAGCAGGACGATGTCCGAATTAGACAGACCCGAGGCCAAGCCAGTCTGCTTCATGAAACTCAGGACAGAATTGACGCAGGTGTTCGCCGCCTCCTGCTCATCACACTGAGTCCAGCGCAACTCGCAAGGATAGTAGTCAAGCTCGTCATTCTCCGGCTCTGGGATGATGCGTGTCGCTTCGGGCAGGAACCGCTTTGCGAAATCCTGACTCAGCGTCAAGAGCTTCGGTGGAAGCCGATAGCTGACATCCAGTGTCGCCCACTCCCCTGCGAACCCCGCCCCCGTCATCGCCACTTCCGTCCAGCTTTGCGCTGATCCGTAAAGGTCTTGCGAGCTGTCGGCCACAAGCAAGGCCTCGCCGCCGGGTCGTAACCCAGCACGCAGCGCATTCCACCAAAGGGGCAAGTAATCCTGACCCTCATCTACTAAAAGTGCGTCGTATTTCTCTTCATCCACCAAGGCAGTCGCCGCTCTTCGTGCAAGCGCTGGCACTTTGTCATTTAAGATCGGCGGCAAAATGGGCTGCAGTCTTCTTTGTTCTTCCCGCGCCGGCAGCTTCATATTCGTGATCTCAGCAACGGGCTGCATAATAGCAGCGTATTCATCGCTGAACGCTTCAGAGATCTGGCAGACATCCCGGCACCAACTATGAAAATGCGTGAAGGTCAAAGTGCCACCGCGCCGCCCTCCCTTGCGCGCCCGCGTCACCAGATCGCGCAAGTAATGCCAAAGTGTCATATTGAAGGTGACAACCAGCACATCCTTGCCTTCATCGACCAGCTTGGCGGCCTTTGCAGCAAGCACCAGGGACTTCCCTGAACCAGCAGCCCCCTTCAGGCGCCGATAGCCGCTTTTGGTCCGCGTCTGCGCCAGTTCGCGTTGCTTCTGATCCATTTCCAGCGGCATTCTCTGGGCCTGAGAGAAGTCCGGCTCGACCAACCATCCGCGTAGATCATCTGCCAGGTCAGGGCGCATATAGGATTTTCCCTTGCGATTCAGAAGGGGAAGCAGCGTTTCGACACGGCCCTCAGCCAGCTCACGACGGCCGATGACGGGCCAGTACTCATGGCGCCTGTCGTGCTCTCCCGAGCGCAGGAACGGCTCTTGCAGTAGTAGAACCCTTTCCCGGTCTGCCGCGGTGAAAGCCAGGGCTCCGTTAATCGTTCCAAAGCCATACTTCTCAGCCAGACGCGGGCAATAGACCGAGTAGATCGCTTCCTTGTAGCGCCGGATTTTCGCGAAAGGATTTTCTATACGAAAATCACGGCCATCCGCCCCTGTCGCATAAAGCTCTTTCCGCCGACTACTGTATTCTTTGACAAAATAGGGCATCGCATCAAGGTTCCAGTCCTTCACCTCGATGACGCCGATCCCCACATTCGGCTCAAGCAGTACGAAATCAGGCTTCAGCCCGTTGAAATACGGCTGAAGATAAATTTCCCACTCTGGAGGCAACTTGTCATCCAGCATGTCAAGCACGCGCAGCTCGCCAGCCGTCAAAGGTTGGCGTAAGTGGGGGTGCTGATCGCGAGGCGGTTCGATAATGCGCATGGCTACTCTCTTAAGGACGAAGTTCGTCCGAAATATGGTGGGAAATATCGGTGCAATACGCAGCGGCGCCACTCAAGCAGCGGCGACAAGGGCACCGTTTGCGCAAGCTAGCCGTCCAGAAGAGCTATTCAGTCGCGCTGGTCGGCTCAGAATGGCCGCCATCTCGGCCGCAATAAGCGCAGCGCCTTCAAAGAAGTCGCTCAAGCTAGCTGTGGCGCTAAACTCAAGAAACTGCCTTCCCTTTGCATCTTCATCCAACCAAAGATCCACCTGCGGATCCGCCAGGTTTTCGACACTGACTGCCATAGCCTCGATAAGGCGCGCAGGATCCGGAAAGACGGGTCTCCCCCAACCATCCCACGCCGTTGCTGTTTTCAAGGCGCCACCCGTCTGGCCATAGGTCAGGCGCAACAGCGTGAATCTGCCTACTTCGATGCGCCATTGGCGCTTTGCATGGTGAAACTTGGTCGATTCAAGAATGAGAACATGCTGGGTCATTAGGAAATCTCCACGCCAGAGGATGTTAGTGATATTTGAACGAGGGGCGGCGACGGCTGCTGACAAGACGGCGGTCGCTGGCATGGTAGCAGGTCACGACCTCGCCCTCATCGCTCACCACCGCTTGCAGCCGCGCAAGACTGCGCAATGTTCCCTCAGATGCGCCTTCTGCTGCCAACCTGCTTAGGTCCGCTCTGGACAGTTGAACATAGGAGCAGCCTTGGCCAGCATTGTAGGTTCTGCCATGTTCCAGCAGAATGCGCATGGCTTCTGCAGAGACTCCGCGCTGCGCGAGCCGGCAGATGGCATGCCGGCTGTAGCGATAGGCTGATTGCACCTGCATCACACAGCCTCCTTGTCAAAGGCCCGCTTGCTGGCCTGACGAAGCCGCTCCAGCTCCTCTAGACGCGCGACCTGACGCGCCTGCGCTTCTGCGGCCGGATCCGGTTTGCCAAGGAGGCCAAAGTAATGAGGGGAACAACCCTTCTTCAGCACACGCTCTGCATTGAAGGGATCGGCGTAGGCGGCATCGCGCTCCTCGGCAGAAAGGCCTTCTGCAATATGCCCCTCCGGCTCGAAGTAGCGCGCGGCCAAGAACTGATACTCTGCGTCCAGCTCAGGGTTGTCGGCCGCATAGGCTGCTTGCCAGGCGGACAGTTTCCCCAAACTTTCTTGACGCAGCTCTGCTAGCTTTGCGTCTCGCGCACTCTCCTGGCGCAGAACCTCCTCTTCGACGGCCCGCATGCCGAAACGCTCTAGGGTCTCGCGAGCCGGCAGGCGGAGCCGACCGGTCGTAAAGTCAGAAACCCTCTCTGCATCCTCTTCTGCAAGAAGCGACAGGATTTCAGGGTCGACGTTGAAGCCGACGGCCTTCAATGGCGTTCCGGCATCGGGTTCGTGCATGGATGTCGCATCCACGATCCCCTTGAGGTCTTGACACAACCGCCGCAGCGCCACCGCGAAAAGGTTGCGAGGTGTAGCGTCTTCAGATTTTGCCGCGATGCCAAAGCACTTACGCTGGCCAGCGGCGCGCTGATCAAGGTTAAACCCTTCCCCTTCCTCAGCATTACCACCGATGTGCACATACAGACCGGCCTTCTTTGCAGTCCGCCACGCGTCCAGATCCTGCTCCGGGACCCGGATGGCATGACCGGCCAGGATGGAGAAGAGAACGGGGGCAATCTCGATAATGTCGCGCTGCGTCACTGCGTAGCGTAACCCCATCACCTCAAAAGCATTGTACGATGCAACCGAAACAGAGGCATGGATGGCCACCCTCCCATCGGGCACGTCAACGAAATTCTTGTAGAACGCGACCGGCTCACAGCTCAAAAGCTCTGCGATGATGCGGAGATCTCGATCCTTCGGGACGTTCCCGCCACTCATCCACCGGCTGACAGTCCGCGCATCCTTGCCTGTCGCTTCCTTGATGTCCTTCTGTGTGACACCACGAGCTTTCATCAAAGCTCTGAGCTTTTCCCGATCCAACGCCATTCTGATACACCTCCGTAGCTGTCCTCAAGGTGCCAGACATTTATTGATATTGTTAGATGTCATATTTTGGCGGGATTTCGGCCGTTACTCGCCGTTAAGTTCCGAATGGAAGAAGTTTTGAACAGAACGTTGGACAAAAAGTGTCATAAAAGCCCGTCGAATATGCTTCAGCAGGATACTGATTCGAACAATCGCATCCACGGGCGGCCAAGACTGAGCTGCGGGCCGAGTTGATCGACCAGCATTATGCTATCAGGGGGCTGAAGTCTGACGGTCGGAGAGGCTGGTCAGCGAGTTTGGCGGCCGCAACTGACAACTGGAGGAAGGCCGGGATCGCAGATGCGGGTCATCGCGCCATTGTCCGGCAGGTTTGTCCGCATCGACGTCAGCAGCGGCAGCGACCTGCTGTGCGATAGAATGTACGGCCGCTTCGAAGCGGTACCTTGCAGCATCGATGATGGTCGAATGTCCGTTAAGGGCCGATCGCGTAGGTCAAGCCTTCAACTGATGGCTAGGTCGCTCGTGGTCTTTCCTGCCTCCAAAGCCTCAATGAACCACTGCGGTTTCCTTCCCCGGCCGGACCAAGTGAGAGCCGCGTTCTCAGGGTGACGGTATTTCGCTACGGCAGGCGCGCGGGTGGCTCTCGTCTCGGTGCCGACGAGTTCGGCCAGGGAGTAGCCCAGATCCCGGGCGAGAGCTTCCACCTTGGCGCGGGCTTCCGCCTTCTGGCGATCCTCGAATGTGGAGATCGCCCTGGCGACGTCCTTCTGCATTTTCTTCAGCTCGCTGAGCGACAGTGCCTCGAGATCTAAATCAGCCATTGATGCGGTCCGTGTCCTGAATGATCCGGCATCGATAGCCTGTCGCGGCAGGGGGCCGCAACTCCCGGAAGGCTGGGGCAGGGGTGGCAAAGGCTGTTGATCGCCGTTTTCGCCGCCAGGGAGGTGCTGAACTGGGGGTCAGACAGTCCGGATCGGCAAGGTGACAAGTACTGGCATGGGCTCCCCGCGCATCTCTGTCTCCTGGGCCATCCCTTCGACTGACAATCCCCTAATCCCGTTCGGTCTCCTGCGCGCAACCCCGCGTCAGTCCGGGCCGTGTTGCCCCTTTGGGGCTGCCCGCTCCACCCCGGTCCTCTGGGGGTTTCCGGCGTCCGTTCCGTCCACCGTGCACGCGTCACCCGACGGGCTTTTTCCGGGTCTTGTCGAAGGGACGGTCCCGAAGACAGGACACATAGGAGCTTACCATGCAGAACATCGTCATCCTCGCCGGCAACATCGGTCAGACCCCCGAAGTCCGCACCACCCAGGGCGGCACCAAGATCACCAACTTCAGCCTCGCCACCTCCCGCCCCCGCCTCTCGGAAGGTCGCGTCCTGCGCGACGAGAACGGCTACCGGGTTATGGACACGGAATGGCACCGCATCACCTGCTTCAACGGTCTCGGCAAGACGGTCGCGGAGCATTGCGAAAAGGGCATGAAGGTCCTTGTCCACGGCCGCATCCACTACACCAAGTGGATCGACAGCATGGGCAACGACCGCTACGGCTGCGAGATCATCGCCGAGAAGGTCGACTTCCTGAGCCGCCCGAAGTCGGCCGAGAACGAAAACCCCGAGCTGGTCGACCGCGACGACGAGATTCCGTTCTGACGAACGGGGCCTCCCCCTCGGGCCCGGCGGGGAAACCCGCCGGGTTCGCTGTGCAGCCGCACGGCAGCTTCGAGCCCCTGAGCTGACGGTCGGGCATGGCGCGGTAGGATCATGGCCGCGGCTGGTACAGCATCGAAGTCGCAGACGAAATGTGCTACGGCGGTCGCTGAGCGATGCTGTGCTGCGGTCGGCGGAACGGCCTATTTGCCGCTCATTCATTAGGTCGAATGACAGGCCTGAGTGATCACGTGCTCAATGTACCTCCACTGCTTCCCGCGGAAGAACTGTCCATAGAGAGCCGAGGCTTGTATCCCGACGAGCCGTAAGGCCCTATCGGGCGTCCATAACTCTGTGTTTTGAACTTCAGTAAACTGCCAGATCGCGCAGCCGCTCATTCCGCCGATCGCCGGGCTGCAAAACCGCTCCCCTGAAAACGACACCCCCTCGCGATCGAGTACCAGAAAGAGGTCCAGCTCCGCTGAGACTGGTTGACGGGCACTTTGCGGAGCCGTTGCCATGACAGAGGTCCGATAGCTCGTTGGTTTCCCCGACAACTTCATGCCATCTTTCTTCAGCGTAGCTGAAGGGTAGCCGACCAAGAGGACATCTTCGGCCAATTCAGGATCCTTACCGATGGAAATGTCTACAGCCCGCCAGCCCTGCTTCACGATGGTGTGGACTTCAGGTTCTTTGATCTCGATGCAAAGGATGTCGACATCTACACCAGGAGCATCAACCGGTTTGAATAAATTGGAGATCCCAAGAGTTTGAAGGCTTGAGCCTTCAGGTGACCTTGCGATCGCAAGGTCCGCCGGATCGCAGCCATCAAGGATATGACGAGCGGTTAGCAAAAACAGCCTGTCCTTGCAGTTGATGAAAATCCCGGTAGCTAGGTGATCTGCGTCATCATCCGCTATCGCCATAAAGATCGGAACGGATGAACGAAAGCCGAAGTCCTCAATGGCCTTTTTGATTTGATTATCGATTTCAGTCTGCATCTCTCCATCCCCCTATTGCCCTGACTATTTAGCCTGAAAACCAAAGGGATGCATCACTTCAGGGAAACACAGCCCCCGCGAACGTCCACTTTGTCCCGCACTGCCGACACTTGTGCTCCGGCTGAAGAGTGAGAGGAGTGCCGGTTTCCCGGTGACGGGTTGAGGGCTGGGAGAGTGGCTCCCGGCGCCCGTCGCGGGAGATAGCCGATGGGCGTTGTGGAAGTTCTGGATCCGGTCGCACCTGTGCGGCCAGGTGGCTGGAAGGTGGATGTGAGCCGGGGTGAGCGGAACGGGCGGGTATTGTCCGAATGGTTCACCGGCCGGATGACGAGCGGTATCTGTCGCTGGATGATCTTTGGGCCAATGTGAAAGGCCGCTCCGAGCGCAGCCGCAGCCGGGTGGTGCAGACCGCCGACATCCGGGTCGAGGCTGCGCGCGACAGCGCTGAACGGCTGCACCTGGTCCTGCCGAAAGCGCATGAGCCGGTTGCGCCCACGCACTGGGCCTTCGGCCAACTCGCCAGCATCGTCGGTGCTCCGGCCTCCTACCTGCGACAGCTGCCCGCGCCGCTGGCGGGCATCAACCTGCAATACGGCCTGACCAACCACCGCGCCGAGCAGGTGAAGACCTTCGAGACGGAAGACGGCCGCACCGAACTGCGCGCCGTGACCGGCCCGGACTACGGCCGCATCCATGACCACGAGTTGGTCGAGGCCGTGCAGCGCATCGCGGGCAACGGTACAGGCGACACGCGCT
Source organism: Cereibacter sp. Soil_C_27 (assembly GCF_057657095.1). Classification (NCBI taxonomy): domain Bacteria; kingdom Pseudomonadati; phylum Pseudomonadota; class Alphaproteobacteria; order Rhodobacterales; family Paracoccaceae; genus Cereibacter; species Cereibacter sp. Soil_C_27. The sequence continues at coordinate 36,715 of NZ_JBDGJD010000008.1, forward strand.
GGAAGGTGCCGGGCGTGCTCGATTGGTCGACCGGGGTCTACAACCCTGATGTTGAGATCAGCCGCGACACGACCACCCTCTATGCCTCGGACCGCGACGTCTTCCTGTTCCTCGTCGACGATCACAACCCGATCGAGGCGGGCCGCCTGCCGGACGGCTCCCCCGATCTCTATTTCCGGGGCTTCTATTGCTGGAACTCCGAGGTGGGGGCGAAGATGCTCGGCATGGCGAGCTTCTACCTGCGGGCCGTGTGCCAGAACCGTAACCTGTGGGGCGTCGAGGACTTCCAGGAGATCAAGATCCGCCACTCGAAATACGCCGCCTCCCGCTTTGCCCATGAGGCGGCTCCGGCACTGACGCGGTTCGCCAATTCCTCGCCGCAGGGCTTCGTGAACGGTATCAAGGCGGCGCGGCAGCAGATCGTCGCGCGGACGGATGAGGACCGGGATGACTTCCTGAGGAAGCGCGGCTTCTCGAAGGCGGAGTCGGGCAAGATCATCGAGAAGGTGCTGATGGAAGAGGGCCGCCCGCCCGAGAGCATCTTCGACTTCGTGCAGGGCATCACGCGGCTTGCCCGCGACAAGACCCAGCAGGATGCCCGCCTCGACATGGAGGGGCGCGCCAAGAAGCTCCTCGACCGGGTCGGCTGAGGCCGAGACCTACAACGCGACCGCCTGCATCCCCGGCGGTCGCGCTTGCCCCTTCCACACGCACGCTAGTGGCCCCGCCCCGATAGGGCAGGGGGCTTCTGCCTGCGCATTTCAGCGAGAACTCCCATGACCCCCCAGGAGGAAACCGTCATCCTTGAGGCCCGTGACATCCTCGGCCGCTACCTGAGCCAAAACCCGGTCATCGGCAGTTGGCAGGCGCTGATGGACTATTGTGCTCTGACCGTCCGCGGTCCGATCGAGCGCTTCCACGTCCTCTACCTCGACCGCAAGAACCGCATCATCTCCGATGAGCTTTTCTCGACCGGCACGGTTGACCATGTCCCGGTCTATCCGCGCGAGGTGATCAAGCGGGCGCTGATACTGAACGCCAGCGCCCTGATCCTGATCCACAACCACCCCTCGGGCGATCCGACGCCGTCGGAGGCCGATCTCAGCATGACCAAGGAGATCCAGAAGGGCTGCAAGTACCTCGGGCTGACGCTGCACGACCACATCATCGTCGGCGCCGGGACGGAGCTGAGCCTGCGAGCTTTGGGCAAGCTTTGAGGGCCTGTCGGACCCATCGCCGCCGCCCCTTCGAGGAAGAGGGCGGCGGTTTGGTCTTTGACTGTGAAGCGGGGAGAGAGGCTTCCCGCGCCGTCGGAGATCTCCCCATGTTCGACCTGCCAATGCCCATCCTCCCGACCGCCTACGCGCGTGGCGTCACACCGCACTTTTCGACTGCCGACGCCGATCCCAATCATCCCTTCGCCCTGACCCTGTCGCGCCGCGCACCGGCCGACCTGATGTCTGGCCGCGCCGCGCCGCTGGTGCTCGCCCGCTTCGCGACGCTGGCCGAGGCCATGCAGGGCGCGATCGACCATGCCGAGAGGATCGCCCCGGATGCTGCGCCCCAGCTTCTGGCGATCCTCGATCGCGAAGAGCGGCTTGTTCTGGCTGGTGCCGCCAGTGACCACGCCGTCGCCTGGTGTCACCCGGTGACGAGCGCGGCCGAGGCGCGGGGCGTCGTCACCGAGGCGAGCCAGCTGCGCGCGCAGGCGGTTCGTGCCGCCGATTGGCGCGAGACCGATCTGGCGCAACGGCTGCGCCACCGCGCCGATCTTCTTGATGCACGGCTCGTCGACCCGCTCTGGCGCGCCTTCGCCGCCCGGGCGCTGCAGGTCGCGGCGTGAAGCCCGAGAGACAGAGAGGGGCAGGGGGGATTTGGAGCTTGTCCGGGGGAGAGAGATCGCCCGGCCCGGCTTCGATCCTTTCCCTTTACCGGAGACACACGATGACCCTGACTGAACCCACGCTCGCACCGCCGATGGCACCCCCGACCGTCGACATTGCGCAGATTTTCGCGGCGCATGCCGAACGCGCGGCCCGGATCGAAGCGCTGCGCCCCGGCAACAAGGATCGCCTCTTCGACGGCCTCTCGGCCGCCGGCATCACCCATGTCACCGTGACCTTCGATGGGGCCGGTGACAGCGGCCAGATCGAAAGCATCGGCGCTTGGTCCGGCGAAACCGCCGTCGATTTCCCCGCGACCGAGATCGCCTATGCCGCACTGACCTGGGACGACCCCGAGGTCGAGATGCGGCAGCTCTCGCTGGAAGATGTCGTCGAGCAGCTGGCCTATGACTTCCTCTCCGACACCCATGGCGGTTGGGAGAACAACGACGGCGCTTACGGCGAGTTCTGCTTCGACGCCGCGGCCCGCTGTATCCACCTCGAGTTCAACGAGCGCTTCACCTCGTCCGAACTCTACACCCACCACTTCTGAGGGGGCGGCGATGGCACATCCCTATCACCACGCCCTGTCCTCGGTGAAGAAGTGGGGCGGCACGGTCGACGATTTCATCGCGGTGCATTCCTGGTTTGATGCAAGCAAGGAGATCACGGCGGACTTCCGGCACCGGGCGCTGCGCCACCATGCGGAGGGCATCTTCATGGCGGAGACGATTTTCGGTCCGACCCTCACGCTCTCGACCGGGCGCATCATCCCGACCCGCTGGGTCGGCGAACAGCATGTGAAGGAAGATCTCGGCTTCATCCCGAGTTTCGCCGACTGGGTGAAGGCCATCCGACCCGAGCCATGGATGGGCCAGGCCGCGCGGATCGAGGCGCTGGTCGATCCGCATCTCGCCTCGCCCGTGGTCGAGGTCGCCTGACATGACCGATCCGGCTTATCAGCGCCTCGGCCTGCCAGCGACGGCCTCGCCCTACACCGTCCTGCGCGCGGCGGTCCGGGCGCTTCATCCCGACACCCGGGCTGTTCGCGGCTTCCGGACGGCGCGCAAGCGCTTCTACCGACAGATGCTTTGCGAGCATGCCGCGCGACAGGCGGCGGGCGACAGTCCCAGCGGCTGATCGCCCCCAACCACCCCCTCATCCCGACACAACGCCCGGCCTCTCGGCCGGGTCTTCACATTCAGGAGGTCCCTATGGCGGATTACTTCACCCATTTCTCGTGCCTGCTCGACGTCGGCACGCCCGACAAGGCGGCCCGCGCGCTTGCGCTGTTCGAGGAACTCCGCGCCGCGGATCAGGACGCCGACGACCCGGAGGTCGCGGGCTTCACCCTCGCACGACACGATGCGCCCGAGGGCAGCACTCTCTGGATCCATGACGACGACCACGGCGATGTCGAAGCCGTCATCCGCTTCGTGCTGCGCCTGGCGGACGAGCTCGACCTCATCGGCCTCTGGGGCTTCCAATACGCCCTGACCTGCTCCCGACTTCGCCTCGACGCCTTCGGCGGCGGCGCGCATGCCATCGATCTCGGTGCTCGCAAATCTATCGGCTGGACCAGCACGCACGAATGGCTCGCCGGCGCCCTCAACGGGGAGGACGTCGATGCCTGAGATCATCTGCACCACGGTCTACCAGTTCCCCGAACTCTCGGATGCCGCCAAGGAAAGGGCCCGCAGCTGGTATCGCGAACTTGGCCCCCACGACGAGTGGTGGGACGCGGTCTATGAGGATTTCGAAAGGGTCTGCGAAATCCTCGCCATCCGCCTGAAGACCACCCCCGTCCGCCTGATGGGCGGCGGCACGCGGGCCAAGCCCTGCATCTGGTTTTCAGGGTTCTGGAGCCAGGGCGACGGGGCCTGCTTCGAAGGCTATTGGTCCCACGCCAAGGGTGCCGCCGCGCGCATCCGGGATTACGCGCCCACGGACGCGACGCTGCATAGCATCGCTGACCGGCTGCAGGCCATCCAGCGGCGGAACTTCTACCAGCTCGCCGCTGAGGCCAGCCACCGTGGCCGCTACTATCACGAATACACCATGTCGATCGACGTCACGCGCGACAGTCTGACCTGGCAGCCGCCGACCCTCGATGCGGAGGAGATAGTGACCGAAGCGCTGCATGATCTGGCACGCTGGTTCTACTGCCAGCTTGAGGCTGAATACGACCACCTGACCTCGGACGAGGCCATCGAGGAGGGGATCATCGTCAACGAGTACACCTTCACCGAAGCCGGGCGGCGGTTCGGGTGAGCGCGCACGGTTGAAAACTGTCAGAAAACCGCGTATGTTTCTGACAAAGGAGCGATCATGGAGCGCATGGCCGAAAGCATTATGAATGTCGCGACGACGTTGCCGGAGGGAGTGCCTTTGGCAGCGAAGGGGCTCCTGCACCTCGGCTCGCGCGCGGCGGTCGATCAGACGCTGTCGCGTCTGGCCGCGCGCGGCGAGTTGATCCGTGCGGGACGCGGCCTCTACATGCGCCCCGTCCAAACACGCTTTGGTCCGCGCAGTCCGTCCGCTGAACAGGCGATTGAAGCGCTCGCTGTGCAGCGGGGCGAGACGATCGTGCCGAGCGGTGCTGCCGCAGCAAACGCTTTGGGCCTGACCACGCAGGTGCCGGTCAAGTCGATTTACCTCACGTCGGGACGAAGCCGTGTGCTGAACCTTGGCCGGCAGGCAGTCGAACTGCGTCATGCGCCGCGCTGGCAGTTGGCCCTTGGGAGCAAGACCTCGGGCCAGGCCGTCCGTGCGCTGGCATGGCTCGGGCCGGATGAGGCTCCCAAGGCCCTGCAAATCCTGCGATCCAAGCTCACGGAGACGGCAAAGACCGAACTCGTGTCCGCCGCGCCGCAGTTCCCGACTTGGCTGGCACGATTGGTCGGAGAGATGGTCCATGGCTGAGGCATTCCTGCGCCTCAACGCCAAAGACCGGCTGGATGCTCTTGGCGTCGCAGCCGATCGGCTCGGCCGACCAGCCCATCTCCTCGAAAAGGACGTCTGGGTGGTCTGGGCGATCCAGCAGCTGTTTGGATCGCCCATTGGCACAAACCTCGTCTTCAAGGGTGGCACCTCTCTGTCGAAGGCCTACCAGGTCATTGACCGGTTTTCCGAGGATGTGGATCTGACCTTCGATATCAGAGCGCTGATCCCGGATCTGCTCGAGGGCCGTGAAGACGCCATGCCCGCCACATCCAGTGAAGAGCGTCGCTGGTCGAAACGTGTTCGACACGCCTTGCCTGAATGGGTGGCCGGGACCGTCCAGCCGATCCTGCAGCAGGCGATTGATCGGGAAGGGATCGATGCCAGGCTTCGGACTGACGGCGACAAGCTGTTCATCGACTACCCACACCTCGCGCGCGGCACGGGATACGTTTCTCCGAGCGTGATGCTGGAATTCGGCGCGCGTTCTACAGGAGAGCCCGCATCCCCACGCGATATCGTTTGCGATGCCGCGTCTGTGATCGAAGGCGTGGAGTTTCCCACAGCCCGCCCGCGCGTGATGCATGCGGAACGGACGTTCTGGGAAAAGGCGACAGCGATCCACGTCTTCTGTTTGCAAAACCGTATGCGAGGGGATCGCTTTTCTCGCCACTGGCATGATGTCGCCAGGTTGGATGATGCGGGCATCGCCGCTGCGGCCATCCAAGATCGCGCGCTTGCTACCGCTGTCGCCCGGCACAAGACGATGTTCTTTGCAGAGAAGGCGGCGGATGCCACGTGGATCGATTACGGCGCCGCAACCTGTGGTCAACTCCAGCTGGCCCCAAGCGGTGCAGCCCTCGACGCTCTCGCTGACGATTACCGCCGGATGGCCGAGGACGGCCTGCTTGCAACGACACCAGAGCCCTTTGGCGACTTGATGGACCGCTGCGCTGACATCGCCAGAAGGGCCAACGCAGCTTCCAAATCTTCCTAGATCGCTACTCCCACTTGTTCCCGCCTACGTCGTTATCCGCTTCGTGCGGCGCCTTGCCTTAGGCAGGGCGGAGGCATGGCCTGTGAATTTCAAAAGTCTTATTGAGAACAGAAGCCTGTGGTCGCCGGACATTGAGAATGGACATATCGCGCGAGGAGCTTTTTGCGCTCATTTGGGAGAAGCCGACCGTGGAGGTCGCGCGTGACATGGGCATCTCGGACGTTGCCGTTGCCAAGCTCTGCGCGCGCCTTCAAGTGCCGAAACCGCCCCGGGGATACTGGGCGCGCGTAGAAGCAGGCCAAGCGCCACGGCGTCCTCCGCTTCGGGCATTTCGCGAGGAAATCGAGGAGCGCCGGAAAGCCCTCGCGCGTCCGCGACCGCGTCCGGGCGCCGTCAGTCTGTCGCCGATTCAGCGTAAGTTCGTCGATCAGGCGCTTCTGGAGTTCGTGGCGAAGGGGGGCGACCTTGGGGCCACAAAGGTCGTGTCCAACGAGATCAGGGACATTCCTCCCGACATCGCCACACAGCTGCTGCTCCTCATCCAGAACCGCTACCTCGTCTGGGTCAAGAATGGCGATGTCGATGTCGCGTTGAGCCATGGCGTCACGCAAAGCCTTGCGGGTCTTGTCGACAAGATGCTTCCGGTGGCAAAGCCACAGGTCCTTGTTCTGCCCCGCGCCGACCGCTGCTTCGATGAGGACCGGAAAGAACCGTCCATCCTGATCCGACTGACGGCGCATTTGCAGGAGCGTATAGCCCAGCTGGCTATGTTGGTGCGGGATCAGAAGCTTGCGCATGTCGTCATGCCGCTCGTCACCCTCGATCATGCGTGGTCCGCGCATCATGTCTATTCTTCGGAAAACTACACGACAGCCCGCAGTCAGCTTTGCGTATCGGCCACCGAACTCTGGGTGGATTGCACCATGACCGCACGGCATCACCGCGGCGCTGACACCGAGACCTTCAAGACCGAGAAGGTCGCCTTGCGGGACATCATGCCGATCGATCTGATGCCATCGAAGGAAGTGGACATCCCACCAGCGCTCGGCCGCGTGCGGATCAGACAGCATTGGCCCCGTCTACGGGCCCTGATCGAAGCTGAACGTGTGCACGAGATGTTGGAGCGCAGCACCTATGCCTTGGAGCGGGATATCCCGGACGATCAGATTGCCATCGCGGACCGCATCTGGTTCGGGGGAGAGCGTCCGATGCTGAATGCGCGCAGGGCATGGGAGCGCTTGTCCGACGAGATGGAGCGTTGGGGAGAAGAGATCGAGGCCGAACGAGCCGATTTGTGCTGCTCCATTCTGGGCATCGCCGTGGGCGACATCCTGGTTCAATCACACAAGGGCCAGATCACGCGCATTCAAGTCTCTCGGACTAGCATGAACATCACCGAAAACCGGTCATTTTTCATCGTCGAAGGACCACGGTTTCGGAAGGATGGCACGGCAGGCAAGCGCACCGAGACCATCTGGATCGACTTCTGAAGGAAACGCGGTCCCGCTGATCCGGGTCTACTTGTTCCCGTCGATCCACTTCGACATCAGCCCCTTGTCGCGGAAGCATTCATCCGGGACGGCGCGGCGCTTGATGCGGGCGAGCTTCTCCGCGAAGGCGACCTGCTTCGAGGTCGGCAGCCGGTCCATGTCGGATACCGGCTTCAGCTGGGCCTGCGCCTCGATCCAGGCGCTGAGCGACCGGCGGTCCTGCTGGACCTCCCAGGGCAGGAGGGTCTGGTTACGCAGGGCGAGGGAGCGCGCATAGGCGATTTGCTTGGGCGCTGCGGGCAAGGCATAAGTGGTGCTGTCCATCGGGAAACTCCCTTGCTGGCTTGGTCCCCAATATAGAACATAACAGGAACAAAATCAAGCCAAGCGTCCGGGCGCGTCGGCTCGAGAGGAAGAGGGGGGCCGGGGAAGATCAGGCCTGAGGGTGCCCGAGAGAGGGTGTCCGGGCCTGAACCTGTCCCTTATTCCGGAGTTTCCCGATGACCTATCTCGCGCCCGTTGCGCCTCCCGTTCCTGTTCTATCTCGCGATCACGCCCCCGCTCTCGCGATCCTCGCCGTCGCCGAAGCACTTCAGCCCGATCTGGCCCAAGGCTTTAAGATCGACGCGCTGCGCCTCCGCCTCGAGATGGAGCGCGCCTTTGGCGGCTCCGATGCCGATGGCGCCTGGGACTGGAAGCTGGCCTATGAGGCGGGCGAGGTGGCGCTGGTCCTCTTCCTGCGGAAATTCGGCCGTGCACTGCTCGCCCGGGCGGGCTCGCCTGCCGCGCTGCTGCCGATCCTCGCCAAGGTGACGTGCCTCTTGCCGACGCACACCCGGCGCTCGGAGGAGATGGAACGGTTCCAGCAATTCTCGACGCCGCTGCCCATGGGGCTCGCGGCCTTGGCGGCTGCGCAGATCACCCCGCGGGACCTCGTCCTCGAGCCTTCCGCCGGGACCGGGCTTCTTGCGATCCTCGCCGAGATCGCGGGCGGCAGTCTCGCGCTGAACGAGCTGGCCGACACCCGCGCCGACCTCCTGCGCCTCCTCTTTCCGGAGCGACCCGTCACCACCTTTGACGCCGCGCAAATCGACGATCATCTGGACGCGGGCTTGCGCCCCAGCGTCATCCTGATGAACCCGCCCTTCTCGGCCGTGGCCAATGTCGATGGCCGCAGTACCGAGGCGACGGCGCGGCATCTGCGCTCTGCTCTTGCGCGCCTTGCCCCCAGCGGGCGACTTGTCGCGATCACCGGCGCAAGCTTCGCACCTGATGCGCCCGCCTGGTCCGGGACCTTCGGCCGACTGACCGAGAATGCCCATCTGGTCTTCACCGGCGCTGTATCGGGTGCTGCTTTCGCCAAACACGGGACCAGCTTCGAGACCCGGATCTCGGTCTTTGACAAGTGCCGTGGCGGTGAGCGGGGTGGCATAACGGCTGATCTGGCGCGGCCGATGTCCGTCGATGCGCCGCAACTCCTCGCCCGGATCGTAGCAGAGGTCCCGCCACGCCTCGAGATGGATGCGGACGATGTCGCACGATCCCGCGCCACTTCCCCCTTCCCGGGATTTCCTGCCCGTGCGTCTGGTTCCGCGGCTGGGAAACCGCGTGCAACGCCTTCGGCCAGCGTCGCATCGAAAGTCTCCGCGCCAGATGCCGAGGACCTCGCCTACACTGTGCGGGAGACGGCCGACGATCTAGGTGCCGCGCGCCTTTCAGACGCGATCTACGAGTCCTTCCGTCTGCAAGCCATCGACATCCCCGGCGCGGCCTCGCACCCGACAAAGCTGGTGCAATCGGCGGCGATGGCCTCAGTCGCGTCCCCGAAACCCTCCTATCGCCCGAAACTCCCCGCTGCCGTCTTGCGCGACGGTCTGTTGTCTGACGCGCAACTCGAGACCGTGATCTACGCGGGCGAAGCGCATGGCGCGTATCTCGCGGGGTCTTGGACTGTCGATGAAACCGGAGACGTCGTCTCTGCCGCGCCCGACGTTGCCGCTCACGCCATCCGCTTCCGGCGCGGCTTCTTCCTCGGCGATGGCACCGGGGCGGGCAAGGGCCGTCAGTCGGCCGGGATCGTGCTCGACAACTGGTGCCAGGGTCGCCGCAAGGCGCTCTGGATTTCGAAGAGCGACAAGCTGCTGGAGGATGCGCAGCGGGACTGGTCGGCGCTCGGCCAGGAACGCCTGCTCGTCACGCCCCTGTCGCGCTTTGCGCAAGGCCGCGACATCCCGCTGAGCGAGGGCATCCTCTTCACCACCTATGCCACGCTGCGATCGGAAGAGCGCGGGGCCAAGAAATCCCGCGTCGACCAGATCGTTGACTGGCTGGGGGCGGAGTTCGACGGGGTGATCCTGTTTGACGAAAGCCATGCGATGGCGAATGCCGCAGGGTCCAAGGGCGAGCGTGGCGACACGGAAGCTTCTCAGCAGGGCAGGGCGGGCCTGCGCCTGCAGCACAAGCTGCCCAATGCACGCGTGGTCTATGTCTCGGCCACCGGTGCAACGACCGTCCACAACCTCGCCTATGCGCAGCGTCTCGGGCTCTGGGGCGGCGAAGATTTCCCCTTCGCAACGCGAGCCGAGTTCGTTGAGGCCATCGAGGCAGGCGGGGTGGCGGCGATGGAGGTCCTTGCCCGCGACCTGCGGTCGCTCGGCCTCTACACCGCCCGGTCGCTCTCCTACGACGGCGTCGAATACGAGATGCTGGAACACGCGCTGACCCCTGAGCAGCGCGGCATCTACGATGCCTATGCGGGGGCCTTCGCCATCATCCACAACAATCTCGCCGCCGCGATGGAGGCCGCCAACATCACTGGGGATTCTGGCACACTGAACCGGCAGGCCAAATCCGCGGCGCGTTCGGCCTTCGAATCTGCCAAGCAGCGGTTCTTCGGCCATCTGCTGACCAGCATGAAAACCCCCACGCTGATCGCCGCCATCGAGGCCGATCTGGCCGCAGGCCACGCAGCCGTCATCCAGATCGTCTCGACCGGCGAGGCGCTGATGGAACGCCGCTTGTCGGATATCCCGACCGCGGAATGGAACGACATCCGTGTCGACATCACCCCGCGGGAATACGTCCTAGACTACCTCGCCCATTCCTTCCCGGTGCAGCTCTACGAGCCCTTCACCGACAGCGAGCGCAATCTGTCGTCCCGGCCCGTGGTGCGCGACGGCCAGCCAGTCGAATGTCGAGTGGCCGCCCGCAGGCGGGACGCGCTGATCGAAAAGCTGGCCAGCCTGCCGCCCGTTCCGGGAGCGCTCGACCAGATCGTCCAGCGTTTCGGCACCGACCTCGTTGCCGAGGTCACGGGTCGGTCGCGCCGCATCGTGCGCAAGGGCGAGGGTCATTTGGCGCGGCTCGTCGTCGAAAGCCGGGCGGGGTCTGCCAATCTCGCGGAAACCGCCGCCTTCATGGATGATCAGAAACGCATCCTGATCTTCTCGGATGCGGGCGGCACGGGGCGCAGCTATCACGCCGACCTGGGTGCCAAGAACCAGCGCCTGCGGGTCCATTACCTTCTGGAGCCCGGTTGGAAGGCAGATGCTGCCATCCAGGGCCTCGGCCGCACCAACCGCACAAATCAGGCGCAACCACCCTTGTTCCGGCCGGTGGCAACCGATGTGAAGGCGGAGAAGCGGTTCCTCTCCACCATCGCGCGTCGCCTCGACACGCTCGGGGCGATCACGCGCGGTCAGCGCCAGACCGGTGGTCAAGGGCTGTTCCGGCCAGAGGACAACCTCGAGTCGCCCTATGCCCGCGATGCGCTTCGCCAGCTTTACCGCCGCATCTATCGCGGCGATGTGGCGGGCTGCTCGCTCGGGGCCTTCGAGGATGCGACGGGACTCAGCCTGACCGATGACAACGGGCTAAAGGACGACCTGCCGCCGATCACCACTTTCCTCAATCGCCTGCTGGCGCTGACGATCGACATGCAGGCCGTGCTCTTCTCGGCTTTCGAGGAATTGCTCGACCAACGGATCGAGGGGGCCGTCGCCGCCGGGGTCTACGATCTCGGGCTCGAAACGCTGCGCGCCGAGAGCTTCCGCGTGACAGATGCGCGGGTGATCTACACGCATCCCGGCTCCGGCGCGGAAACCCAACTCCTCACTATCTCGGAGAAGCGGCGCAACACGCCGACCTCGCTGGCGGATGCGCTCGACTGCCTTGACGACCCAAAAGCACGCCTGCTGCTCAACAGCCGCTCGGCCGGGCAGCCGTGCAGGTGCCCGCCACAAGCCTGATGCTGGACGACGGCACCATCGAGCCCCGTTTGCGGCTGATCCGTCCGACGGAGGCAAGCACGGTTCCGGCCAGAATGATGGACGATACTCACTGGCTGGAAGCCGACCGTGCGGCATTCGCTGCCGCCTGGACTGCGGAACTGGCTGAAGTGCCGGAGTTCTCGGAAGCCACGCTCCACATCGTGGCGGGCCTCTTGCTGCCGATCTGGAAGCAGCTCCCCCAGGATGAAACCCGCGTATACCGGCTGCAGACCGATGACGGCCAGCGCATCATCGGGCGAAGGGTTTCACCCGCCTGGGTCGCGACGACGCTGGCAGATGACGCGCCAAAGCTCACGGGGGCGCAGGTCCATGCCCTTGTTCTTGAGGGTAAGACCGTCGTGCGGCTCGCCGAGGGAATGGAGTTGCACCGCTCCCGCGTCATGGGTGTAAACCGGATTGAACTGTCGGGCTTCACTGAAGCGGTGAAGGACCGGCTCAAGGCTGACGGTTTCTTCTCAGAGATCATCAGCTGGAAGCTGCGCCTGTTCTGCCCGACGGATGCGAGCGGGCTCAAAGTGCTGGATCGCCTGATCGCGCGTTGTCCTGTGACGGGACTGCATGCACGGGGAGGGTCCTGAGCCATGTACTCCGAGACCGAAGATCTGATCCGCGCTCTGGCAGAAAATGCCGAAGGCGTGTGTCGCGCCTACCTTCCCGCCGGTCGGCGGGAAGGGTCCTACTGGATCGTGGGCGATCTGCAGAACAACCCCGGCCGGTCGCTCTTCGTGCGGCTGGCCGGGCCCGCGTCGGGGCCGGGCGCGGCAGGCAAGTTCACCGACGGTGCCACAGGCGAGCACGGTGATCTTCTCGACATCATCCGCGAGAGGACCGGGATCTCCCGCTTTCCCGAACTTCTGACCGAGGCGCGGGCGCATCTTGGCCGTCCGCAGCTGGTCCTCCCGGATGCACCAGTGCCGAAGAAAGCCAAGGCCCCCGGTGGTACACCAGCGGCGGCGGCGCGGCTGTTCGTAGCCTCGGTGCCGGTCGCAGCCACGCTTGCCGACACCTACCTCCGCTCTCGGGGACTGACCCAAGGCGGCAGGATGAGCGCCCTGCGCTTCCACCCGAAGTGCTGGCATCGCGATGAGGGCCAGACCCGGAGCATCCCCAGACCAGCGCTAATCGCCGCGGTCACCGATGGGGCAGGGGCCCTGCAGGGCGTGCATCGCACCTGGCTGGCGCCTGACGGACAGGGGAAGGCTCGGGTCGAGACGCAGCGACGTGCCATGGGTCACCTCCTCGGCAATGCCGTCAGGCTGACCCCACATGACGACATCCTCGTGGTCGGCGAGGGCATCGAGACCATGCTGTCCCTTGTCGAGGCAGTGCCGGGTCTTTCCGTGTTGGCTGCGCTTTCGTCGGGTCACCTCGGGGCAGTCCTGCTGCCGGAGGGGGTGCAGCGCCTCTACATCGCCATCGACCGCGATCCTGCCGGGCAACGCGCGGCAGAGAGGTTGAGCGCCAGAGCAACCGAGGTCGGGATTGCCGTTCGGGTGGTGGAGCCGCGGCTCGGGGATTTCAACGATGATCTCCGAGCGTACGGCAAGGACGCGCTGCGCCAGCATCTGGAAGGGCAGATCGGGCCAGAGGATCGGCATCGTCTGTCCGGCTGACTTGCATCGCGCAAGGGGCAGTCCGGGATAGCGGGGCAGGGGTCACGGATCCTTGTCATGGTTCTGGACCGTCGCCTTCGCCTCTTCCCGGGTAAATCTCATCCACCCGTCCCCCGAGCGGCCTTCAAGAGATGGGCAGGCGGCCGTCAAAGGGGCCGCCCCTTCAAGGACGGGGGGCAACTGATTTCCGCCGGCGGGGGCGAGCCCCGCCTTTGCATCGCGAAGCAAATCAGCCGCCCCCCCGTCCTCCTCCACATGCGTTCCGGCCCCGAAAGGGGGTGAAGGGGCGTCCCCCGTGACGGCTTTCGCAGCCCATGAAGGCCGCGCGGGATGACGCGCGGACGAGACAGGCCCGGAGGCAAGAAACCGATGACCATCCACACCCACGACGACGCGTATGAACCCGCCCATACCGCATCCCAGACCGCCCATGCGCTCGACGAGCTGCAGCTCTACGGCTACCGCCCCTTTGACGAGCCCGATCCGCGCCCGATGCCTGATGGGCAGCGCCTCGCGGTCGCCGTCGCCGCCATCTTCGACGCCCTCGTCGCAACCCTGGAAGACACCCGCATGGAACCCGACCTCGAAGAGGTGCTCTGGGGCCAAGTCAACCTCTTCCACCGCGCGACGGCCCGGATCGAGCGGTCGCTCGATGAAAACGAGCAGGCGCAGCGCCGCCTCCAGCGCGAGCAGGACGGCTCCGAGGTGAAATCCACCGAACTCGAGCGCCTGACGGCGGAAGGCCTCACCCTGATCGAACGGCGCAACTGCATGGACATGATGCGCGATCACGCTGCGACCGAGTTTGTCCATCACACGGGCTCCACCTGGCGCCCCCGCACCGGCTCGATGGTGAACCGCCAGCACATGACCGCAGCACTGATCGACAGCCGCGACTTCCTGGCCGCCAAGCGCCGCGCGGAAACCGAGGTGATGTTCCCCGCAGGCCCCAAGGTCGCCCTCACCGGCGGGACCGACTTCAACGATCACCGCCTGATCTGGGGCAAGCTCGATCAGGTCCGGACCAAGTATCCCGACATGGTCCTTCTGCACGGTGGAAGCCCGAAGGGCGCGGAACTCATCGCAGCCAAATGGGCCGAGGCGAGGGGCGTGACGCAGGTGGCCTTCAAGCCCGACTGGACCAAGCATGCCAAGGCCGCGCCCTTCAAGCGCAACGACGCCATGCTGGACGTACTGCCGGTGGGCGTCCTCGTCTTCCCGGGCAATGGCATCCAGGAGAACCTCGCCGACAAGGCCAAGAAGCTGGGCATCCCGGTCATGAAGTTCGAGAAGGGGGCATGAGCCCCCTTTTCTTTTCTCGGGGAATGCAGTCCCGGCACGGCAGGCGCGCGCGGTTTCAGGAGCGGGTCCCGTCAGCAACGCTGGCTTGACTCTCTGGGGGCACACTCTTACGTTTTTGGCATCGTCCAAGGAAAGGTACGACAATGTCAGAGACAGCCACACTGTCGTCGAAGTTCCAGATCTCGATCCCCAAGGCGATCCGCACGGCCCAGCACTGGGAGGCGGGTCTCACCTTTGCCTTCATCCCGAAGGGCACGGGTGTCCTGCTGGTTCCCGTCCCCAAACGCGACGCCTTGAAGGGCCTGGCCCGCGGCGCTGCCGCGACGGACTATCGTGACCGGGCCGACCGTTTCTGATGGTCCTGGTCGATACCTCTGCCTGGATCGAATGGCTGATCGGATCGCCAACCGGGGAACAGCTCTCGGAGCGTTTGCCGCAGCAATCCGACTGGCTGGTGCCAACCATGGTCCAGTTGGAACTTGCGAAGTGGCTGACGCGTGAAGTCGGAGAGGACAAGGCGGATCAGGTGATTGCCTTCACCCAGGTCTGTCAGGTTGTCCCGCTGGAAACGGACATCGCGCTGGCGGCTGCTGACGCCTGCCGCACGCACAAGCTCGCGACCGCCGATGCGATCATCTTTGCCACGGCGCGGGCCCGGGGCGCGACGCTTTTGACCTGCGACGCGCATTTCGAAGGGCTGCCCGGCGTGGATTTCATGCCGAAGACGAACGGCTGAGATCAGCCGCACCATCACGCTGGCTTCCATGGTAGAGACCGGCCCCGCCTCTGGGTCACCTGGCGAATAGATGCTGCCAGTACCGCGGATGTCGCCGCGCACCGGTTCCGCTGAGCGCGTCCATCTCGACGACGTCCTGCCGATACCGGGTTGTCGTCGCGAAAACGGTCGCGCCTATCACCGCTCACATGTTGGACGGCGCCGAAGATCTCATCGGAGGCCAGCAGGAACCGCCGCTCGAGAGCTTCGTCGGCCGCGTTGTCGAAGCTGCAACTCGGCGGGCCCGGTAGGGGACCGGTTCCATCGCATGAGCGATAGAACCCCCCTTCTATAACTCACACGGGCAGCGACCGCGTTCGTCCGTCAAGAGCTCAGGGGGCACGGACCGCAGAGCGGGCCGTTCTTGTGAGAGAGGCGAGAGCCCCGCGTCCCTGCGGGCCGCGGGGGAAACGGACACCAAGGCTGCCTCCACCTTACGTAAGTATATTGTTGACCCATCATTTATACAAACGTAAGGTGGAGGCAGCCTTGGTGGAAGGTGGCAGGAAATAGGGGGTCTTTCTTCCGCATGTCCCGAGCAAAACGCCTGACAGAGATGGAAAAGATGCAGATCGTCCGCGAGGCCGCGGAGGGTGTGTCGACGACCGATCTGGCGACGCGGTTCGGGGTAACGGCGCGGGCCGTGCGCTACGTCCTGAAAGCCGATGCCGAGCGCCAGGCAGATGCCGCGATCCCGGTCTCCGCTGTCAGCGTGAAGGTGACCACCGCAGAGCTCGCAGCCCTCGACGCGGTGCTGGCCTCCGCCGGGATCGAGAGCCGGGCCGAGGGCCTGCGGCGGCTGATCCAGGCGGCAGGTGGGGTGTTCGTTCCGGACGCCCAGTTGGCGGCCGAGATGGCGCGCACCCGCGCCTCGCTGCACGAGGTCGGCAACGGGGTTGCGCAGATCGCCAAGCAGATGACGCTGGCCAATCGGCAACGGCAGGGGGCTGGCCCGGAGTTTTCGGAACTGCGTCTTGCGCAGATGCGCGGGCTGGCGCGGTTCATCCTCGATGCCGCCGACGAGATCGATTTGGCGATCAGACGTCGTCGCACGGCGATGCAGCTCGAGGCCACGGCCGCGCTGCGGGAGTTTGCGCATGCGGCTGAATGATGCCGTCCATGCCGTCACTGGCGAAGTCTTCCGGGATGGCTGGAGCCGCGTCCGGGGCTCGATGCAAGGGCTGCACGTATCCAAGCAGACCCAGCTCATGCGCGCGGCAGCGGGGCACCGGCCGGCGGTCTTCAAGGCGATCCGGAGCGGCGGTACGCATACCAAGTCGCAGCTCGCCAATCAGCTCGAGTACCTCACCACCAAGTCCACGCATATCGTCGACTCAAGCGGGTTCCTGGATGGCAAGCCGAAGCTCGAGGTGGGCGACATCAAGGACCTGACCGAGCGCTTTGCCAAGCGGTGGGATGCGGGCTTCAAGCCCAAGCTTGGACAGACCACCCATATGCTCATGTCCTTCCCCATCGGCACGCGCGGCGAGGATGTGCGCGACATCGCGACGGATGTGGCCGAGCGGTTCTTCCAGACCGACGCGGGGCATTTCGATTACATCATCGCGGTGCATGAGGACCGCGATCACCCGCATGCGCATCTGGTGCTGAACCGCCGGTCCCAGGAAGGGGAGTTCTTCTTTCTTGGACGCAACCATCGCTTCAACTACGACGATTTCCGCCTCGCCATGGTCGAGGAGGCGGAGAAATACGGCGTGCGTCTGGAGGCCACGCGACGGGTGGATCGCGGGGTCGTGCATTACCCGGCCCGCACAAGCGAGGTCTACGCCGCCAAGGACGAGGGCCGAGCGCCCCGCGAGAGCGACCGCGTGGGGGAGGACCTGACGCGGACGCTGGCCGAGATCGCCAATACCAGAACCATCTACCATGCGCTTGCGGTGGAGGCCTCCCGCGAGGCCCGCGAGGACATCGCCGATGCGCTCTTCCGGGCGGGCGAGGTGCTGGCCCGGGGCGGGCAGGTGGAGCGAGCAGGAGACATCTACATGGCTGAAGGGCAGTCGTTCGAGGACCTGAGAAGCCTCTATGCCGAGAAGCTCGGGCGGGTTCAGCGCATGATCGCTGAGAAACCCGATGCCGACCGGCCCGCCTTCGAGAAGAACCTCAACGCGATCCAGAGGCAGGTCCAGCACATGCAGCCGCTTGGGCTGCGCTCGAATTCGCTGATCGAGCCACCCTCCGACGGCGGGGTCTATTCGGAGGCCAACATCCAGAAGAGCGAGCTCGAGCGCCTCGCGGAGCCGCGCCTGCGCTCGCAGATCGACACCGCTCTGCGCGGGACCGGGATCAGCACGTCCGAGGTCGTGGCGCGTATCCAGGCGGGTGCCCCGAACGCGGCGCTGGAGCATCAATGGATCGCCGCGGATCTCTCCAAGGTGGCCGAGGCGCGGGATCTCAACCTCGAGCGCCGCGCCGATCTCGAGACCGCACGGGACATCCTGAACGATGCGCATGTGAAGCTCGGGACCCTGCTGGAACGCGAAGGCGTGCTCGTGAAGGACGGTGTCATGGAAGACGAAACCACCGCGGAGAGGTTCCACTATCATCCCGAGGCGGTTCGCAGCATGGAGGCGACGATCCGGGCCGACATGCGGTCCGAGGGTCTCAGCTTCGATCAGATCGAGGCGCGGGACTGGGAGGTCACCAACAGGGCGGAACGTCGGATCGAGCTTGAGCAGCGGGACTATCTCGCGCGGCATCCGGAACTGCTGGCAAAGCCCGGCGATGTGATCGACCGGACGCAGCCTTACCGGGAGGAGATCACGGATGACGACCGGGCCGTTTCCATCACGAAGGAGGTGGACGCGATCATGGCGACGCGCGGTTCCAGGACCCAGATCGCTGATGCCGTGGCGGATGAATTCCGCAGCCGTTATCCGGATATGCCCGATCACCTCGCTCGAGGGCTTGGCGCCACCTACGCCTCTGTCGAGGACGCTTACAACACACGGGCGATTAACGCTGTCCGGCTGGCCAATGACACGCGCGAGAGCCTCGCCACCGCGGGACCCTCCGCCCGTGATGTCGATCCCAGGAGGGCCGAGGCGAGCACCGTCCCGAAGGCCGGTCTCCCGCCAGCGGTTCGCAGCGTGCTGGAGCATGAGCGGGCTGGGGAGTTGTCCGCCCCCTTCGAGACCGACGCGGATCGGCAGGCCTTCCGGGCGGAAGTTGCGCGGGTGCTGGACGACCGCCAACTCGACCGCCTCGCATCCGGCGATGCGGATGCGCTCGACAAGGTCCTCGAGGACCGCCTCGACCGGCTCTATGTCGCCAAAGTCTATCTGCAGTCCGATGCTGCGACGGCCAATACCGATGCCTTGCGCCAGGTCGTCGATAATCTGGCCGACACCGAGTACGAACGACACCGCGCAACGGACGTGGACGGCGAGACCGAGCGGGGCCAGGTCCATTGAGCGCCACGATGGGCAAGGCAAGGATCGCCACGGGTGTCCTTCTGGTGACGCTGGTGACCGCGGCCATGGGCTATGCCATCGCATCGGCCGTGATGACCTATCAGGATCTCGGCTTCGGGGCCGAGATCGACTTCGCCTATATTGCGCAGAACTACGCCTCGATCCTCGATCAGCGCCCGCAGGATGCCCAGCTCATCCATCTCATCATCGGCGGCTTCGCGGCGGCAGGGCTGATGTTGAGCCTCGCTCTCTCAGGGTCCGCCCTCACACGCTTTGGCCAGACCCATTGGCAGAGCGCGCGCGAGATGAAGGCCAATGGGTTTTTCGGGGCGCCTGGCACCGGGTTCATCCTCGGCAAGCTCGGGCCGCCGGGGTCCCGCGCGAACTACATCTGCTCGAAGGTCTTCCCCCATGCGCTGATCGTGGCGCCCACGGGCCGCGGCAAGACCTCGGGGTTCGTCATCCCGAACCTGCTGGCCTGGCAGGGCTCCGTCGTGACGCTCGATGTGAAGGGCGAGTGTTTCGAGGCCACGGCCCGGCACCGCGCCGCCCAAGGCGACAAGGTCTATCGCTTTGCCCCCACCGATTGGGAGGGGATGCGGACGCATCGCTACAACCCGCTCCTGCGCATCTATCAACTGAAGGACCCCGCCCGCCAGCAGATGGAGTTGCAGCTTCTCGCGACGCTCTTCCTGCAAAGCGACAATGACCGGGTGCAGGGCCTCCTCAAGGGTGGGATCGACCTCTTCGTGGCGGCGGGGCTTTTGGCCTTCCAGCGCAAGCGCCCGACCCTCGGCGAGATATACCGCATCGCGGCCTCGGGCGGGAACAAGCAGAAGGAGTATTTCGCGCGGGGCCATGAGGTCGACAACAGGGCGGCCAAGCTGATCTTCACGCGGCTGGCCTCGACCAACAACGACACGCTGACCT
The DNA here is from genome assembly GCF_057657095.1 of Cereibacter sp. Soil_C_27. Lineage (NCBI taxonomy): Bacteria > Pseudomonadati > Pseudomonadota > Alphaproteobacteria > Rhodobacterales > Paracoccaceae > Cereibacter > Cereibacter sp. Soil_C_27. Next base: position 56,365 of record NZ_JBDGJD010000008.1, read on the forward strand.
CTTACGTTTCGCTTCTGATGACCTCGGGGCTGGACCAATGGCAGAACCCGGCGATCGACGAGGCGACGGCGGTCTCGGATTTCGATTTCCGGACGATCCGCAAGAAGCCCTTTTCGGTCTATCTCGTGGTCCAGCCGCTGATGGTGAAACCGCTCGCGCCGCTGATCCGGCTGTTCTTCTCCGACTTGCTCTCGGCCATGCAGGAGAAGGATCCCGGGCCGGACGAGCCTTGGCCCGTGATGATCATGCTCGACGAGTTCAACCGCCTCGGGAAGATGCCCATCGTGGTCGAGAGCATCGAGACCCTGCGCACCTATCGCGGTCACTTGGCGATCGTCACCCAGACCATACCCGCCCTCGATGAAATCTACGGCGAGAACACCCGCCGCGCCCTGCAAGGCAACGCAGGCGTGAAGCTCTATCTGACGCCCTCGGATGAGAAGACCGTCGAGGAGCTGAGTAAGGCGGTCGGCAAGACCACGAAGACCGTGGTCACGCGGTCCCAGTCGATCGGCAAGAACCCCTTCGAGGGCCGTAGCCAATCAACCCGGACAGAAGAAAGCTCTCTGCTGCCAGAAGACGAAGCGCGCCGCCTGCCGCTCGACGAGATCGTCATGGTGATCGATGCGCAAATGCCTGTCCGGGCGAAGCGGATCCAGTATTTCGACGACCGGCTCTTCAAGGCGATCCACGCGGCGCAGACGGGGGAGTTGCCGTTTCCGAAGCCTGGGAGCGGGGGCGCGCAGGGGAACCTGCCGCTCAGTGTGCGGGCTATGCCGATGACACCGCCGGCGAGCGGGTCCCGCGGAGGTGAAGCCGATGTGGAGAGGGCACAACAGTCTGCTGGCGAGCGACCGTCAGGGCAGGCCCAGGTCACCCCAAAGAAGACCGCGCGTGTCGTTCAAGCCGTCGTCGCCGAGGAACAGCGTCAGATGGTAATGGATTTCGGGAGCCCGGTCGGTGATGCTGAGCCTGCGCGCGAAGTTGACCAGGCGCAGATGCGCTCTGCTGTCGACGGCTTGGATGAGATGGAAGCGGTTTTGCGCGAGGGGGATGGCGAAAAGCTGGGTGCTCGATAGGGTAGCAGGCATGGTTAGAGCGCCGCGATGGGCGAGAAGGCGACTTTCGGCAGCGTGTCGCAGCGACAGTTGCAACCGAGACAAGCCGGCATTCGGATGGTGCACCACAAATTGCAGATTGAAGGCCCCTGAACACCTGATATTGTGGAAGCACTTTAGAGCAGAGAAATCTGATGTTTGGTCGCCATGATCGAGTTTGAATGCGCAGTTAAAGCACTTCCGCACGATACGATCCTCTCTGCCGCAGGGTTTGAGGACGGTCCGAAAATCGACCTTTTGAAATTGATCTTCACCTATGATTCAGAAGAATGGGAAACATTCGTCGATGAGTGGGTTCATTCACTCACCGAACTGTATGCTGATGTAGTTCGCCCTACCGGCTCTGGAGACAAGGGGATAGACGTCGCGGGTTTCAGGGATGCTGACTGCTTCCTGGGTGACTGGGACAACTATCAGTGCAAGCACTATGCGCGTCCTCTTGGCTTCACTGACATCGCGCCGGAGATCGGGAAGATTCTCTGGTATTCGTTCTGCGGTGACTATACGGTGCCAAGGGCTTGCTACTTCATCTCCCCGAAAGGCACGACACCCGCACTTGATCTGTTATTGGGAAATGGGGCCAAACTCAAAGCAAAAATCATCGAAGGATGGGAAAAATCCGTTTCCAAGAGGGTGACGGACAAGCATGCAATCGATCTTGCCGGCGACTTTTCCGATTACGTTAATGATTTCGATTTCCGCATCTTTAGCGCTCCGGCCGCACGAAAAGTGATCGAGCAGCACGGCAAGACCCGGTATCATCAACGACGGTTTGGTGGCGGACTTCCACCGCGACCGAAGTCGGAGGCACCTCCGGATAGAATCGAAGTCCACGAAAAGAATTACGTCGAGCAGTTGCTCGAGGCCTACGCAGACCACACTGGCGAAGCGCAAATATCTTTATCGGAAATCACAAAGTGGAAGAAACTCAACGACCATCTCAAGCGGTCTCGTGAAGCGTTTTTCCATGCCGAATCTCTGCGTGTGTTTGTTCGTGACAAAACCGAACCAGGCACATTCGAGTCGCTGCAGGATGAAATCCACTACGGCGTCGCTGATACGCACGACAAGTCTCACCCAGATGGCTACGCGAGAGTAGTCGCAGTGACTGAGATGGCTCAGACCTTGGCTCTGGATGCGCATCCTCTTAATAGAGCCGCACGACCCGCAGACAGACGGGGCGTTTGCCATCAACTCGCCAACGACAGGAGGCTCACCTGGAAAAAGTAGATAGCCTCGACCGATCGCCATTCAACGGCGCACTTGAGACCGGCTTGAGAGCGGTCATGGTCCTGCACGCGAGTTATCCACGAGAACTCGACATACAGCGGCTCACGGCACTCGACTACCTGATCGTCAGAACGAGTCTGCTGGAAGGTCCCGAGGACCTGCATCCATCGACACCGATCACAACACCTGTGACGCAGGTCAGAAGGAAGGCGGTTTATGCAGCGCTGGATCTACTCATGTCTCGCGAGCTCGTCGAGCGTTCAATTACCGACCAAGGGATCTACTATCGCGCCGGGGAATACTCATCCTTTTTTGTTGAAGCACTGACTACATCATATGCAAAACGCATGATGGATCGCGCTAAATGGATTGCGAAGTACTTCGAAGAGTACAGTGAAACGCAATTCGACACACTGATGTCTCAGCTCTTGGATAACTGGGTTGCCGAGTTTCAGGACGATTTCGCGGGCTCCGAATGACCTATAGCGGTATTCAGATCGAAAGTCTTGCTTTCCATGGCCCCAACAAGGAGCCAGCCATTGTAAGATTTCGTTCTGGACTTAATATTCTCTATGGCGCATCGGATACGGGCAAGTCTTTCGTAGTTGAATCTATCGACTTCATGCTTGGCGCGAAAGGTCCCCTTACCGACTTCAAAGAATCCAACGGATACGATCGCATTCTTCTGGCGATTTCATCTGGTGATGCGAATTTTACGATTTCGCGAAGTATGGCTGGCGGAGCATTCGAGGTCTTTGATGGTCTGTTTTCGGACACCGTACCGGACGGGCCAAGCCGGGCGTTGGGAGATGTTCACAGCGCAAAAGACACCGAGAACCTGTCTGCGTTCCTGCTTGAAAAGGTTGGACTAGCCAACAAGAAGATCAAGAAGAACCAAAGAGATGAAACTCAGAACCTGAGTTTCAGAAATCTCGCTCGACTTTGCATCGTTAACGAGGAAGAGATCATCCAGAAGCGGTCGCCGCTTTCGGATGGAAATGATACCGCCGATACAGCCAATACGTCTGTGTTCAGGATGTTGCTAACTGGGCTTGACGATTCCGCTTTGACCGCAATTTCCCAAAAATCGCCGGAAGAACAAAAGCGAGAAGCGCAACTTGAATTGCTAGAACAACTGATAGACGGCACAGAACGTCGCATCAAGGAAATCTCTGGCAGTAAGGACGACCTGGAAGCGCAAGAGAATCGCCTTTCATCAGCCATGGAAGAACGCTCCAACCAACTTTCCATTACTGAGGAATATTACAAACGCGTATCTTCTGATCGTCGTAATTTGATGGGCCGCCGTGAAGAGAACCGAAATCGCCACGCAGAAGTTGCAACGCTTTTGGTGCGTTTCAAACTTCTTCGAGAACATTACCGGTCGGACATGGAGCGTCTTTTGAGCATTCAGGAGGCGGGAAGCATAATTGCAACGATAGACGCTAACATTTGTCCAGTCTGTGGTTCTTCCTCCAAGTATCACAAAACCGATGTGTGTACAGGTGATGTGGCCCGCGTAACGTCCGCTGCGACATCTGAAATCAAGAAAATTGAACGCCGTATAGGTGAGCTAGAAGAGACAGTCGCCTCTTTGGAAAAAGAGCAAAGCAGGCTTGAAGGCGCTTTGCCAGCTATCGAGGCTAGACTTCGGGAGAGGGAAACCGAACTGCAGCAGGTTGTTGCGCCTGATCTACGCAAGCAGCGAGCTTCCTACAAAGAACTCGCGGACAAGGGAGCAAATGTTCGAGAGGCATTGGGACTTTTCGAATCGATGCAGGGTTTGCTAGAGCGCAAAACACAGCTCGAACAGATTGTTAGTCCGTCAACGGGAACTACCACGTCAGTTTCCCGTCTTACCGATACAATGGTGGCGCCCTTCTCCGAGTTGGTCGAAAAGAATCTTAAAAGCTGGACCTTTCCCGGAAGTGAACGAGTGCATTTCGATCTTCAGGCGAACGACTTGGTAATTTCGGGAAAGGCCCGCATATCATATGGGAAAGGGCTCCGGGCGATAACTCAGGCAGCCTTCTCAATCTCACTACTCGAATACTGTGCGTCACACAACAAACCGCACCCTGGGTTCGTAATTCTGGACTCACCGTTGCTGTCTTACAAAGAACCGGAGAGCGCCGACGACGATCTGAGCGGCACCAACCTCAACGGCAACTTCTATCGATATCTCCTCCAGATTAAGTCCGATCGACAAGTGATTGTTGTTGAGAACACTGACCCGCCGTCGGATGTCGAACTTGGCGATCGTGTTGAACACTTTTCGGGGATGGAGGGTGAGGGTCGATCTGGATTGTTTCCCTTTTCTTAAGTTGACTTGAAAACTGGCGGCTCCCAGTTCGGTGGATCATACATCTTCGACCGCTTGATTTCTCCGGTAAAGCCCGTCTCCTTCTTGAGGCGGGCTTTATCCTTCACCCAATTCGTGCGGTTTCTGTTTGGGTCTGCCATAATCTGAGTGATCATGTCATTTGGCTCCACCACGTACCGATACAGACCCTTGTCGTCGCAATCTGTTGCGTTGCCGAAGTATAGAAGTCGCACCTCGTTTTCGTGTTTGAACGCACGTCGCTTCAGCAGTAGGGCACGTGCGAAGCTGACTGCTGATATCGACATCTGCCCTCCATCTTCGAGGAACGACTTTAGTCCCTTCTCCGTCTTGTAAAGAACCTTACCGAGGAAGCACGTGTCTTGAGGCATCGTGGGGTGCGCTGCAGCCAAGGCGTTGAGTAGCTTGCGCGGAGTAGATCTGATACGGAGGAAGCGCTTCGACGCGTCGTTTGCATAGATTCCCCACATCGCCTCGGACAGAGCGTGCCTGGTCCAGCATTGACCTACGAAGTCGTTCCTAAAAGCGAACTCGACTCGCTCACCATCGAGTATGCCGCCCAGGGCCATTTGGAAATTTTCGAATTTATCTTTCCAATTGTGGATTTGGCTCAATACGTTCCTCTGTTCCGCGAACAACCGGATCACATGTTCTTCTTTCATGATCCGGTAGATTGGCGTGTCGAGTTCTTTTTCTGTCAGATTCAGGAAATTCAGCTTCATCGGAATTCACCCACCCATGTGCTCAGAGTTTTCTCTTGGAATAGGCAGGCGTTGTCCATAGAAATCCCATTGCGTACCGAAAACGTTGGCCGTCACGTCAAGCGAGATCTTTGGTGCCATGACAGCGAAAGCTTCGCTGCGGGACCGCCTGAACGGCTGTTTCGGGGGACTCCATCTAGAAGCATGGAGCGAAGTCGACCGCCGGCTATGATCCATCACCGTCGCCCAAGCCGCGCCAGTCTCTCCAGCTGCGCCAGCATCTTCGACCCAGTGTCAGCGGACCCTGCGCCGCCTGCGGAACCTGACTGCCCCACGCCTTGCCGCGCCGGCATCTGCTGCACCCCCAGGATTTGCCGCGCCCGGATAGCTGCATATTCCGCACCGCTTGCGCCGCCGATGAGGTAACGGTTGTAGACTTGCTGGCTGCCCAGGGCGGCACGGGCGAAGCTGTAGGTGCCTCCGAGACCCCCGGAAAGAGCGGGCATCATGATGTTGCCGGAAATCGCCCGGACGATGAAGGGCGTCGCGATGATGAAGCCTTTCGCCATCAGGACCATCATGAAGAAGGGCAGGAGGGCCCCGATGTTTGAGGCCCCTTCCGGGTCGCCCAACTCGGCGATGAGCGCCGAGGACACCCCGGTGATGGTTGCGAAGACCCCCGCGATCACGATCGGGTAGATCGCGAAGGAGATGAGGGCCGAAAGCCAGCGCGCGAAGTAATCCTTGGTCACCTCGAACAGCGTCAGGAAGATCATCACCGGGGCGATCCCGATCAGGAGCGCGATCATCAGCCGGGAGGCCACGAGGATGAAGGCGGCCAGCCCGCCGAGGATCGAGAGCAGCAGCACCCCGACGATGTCGAGCATGGCACCGGCCATCCAGTTCAGCTCGGACCCGGCGGCATTGAGGTAATTGCCGAGCTCCGCGATCAGCCGGTCGAACTCCTCGGCGAAGGTTCCGGAGGGGCCCGGGCTGCCGCCACCGACGGAGGCCACAAGGGCGCCTGCGATGCTGTCGATCCCGGAGAGAATGGCAGAGGAGAAGGCGTTGAACTGAACCCAGTTGGTCGCGAATATCCCGATGAGGCCGATCTTGACCGCCAACCAGAACGCCGTGCGGCCATCCATGGCCCGGTACTGGAAAATCATGTTGATGAAGACGAGGAGGACCACGAGCGTTGTCGGGACAACGAGGAGCGTGCCTACCGTTGCCGCCACGGATCCGAACTGCGTCTCGGCCGCGCTGTCGAGGTAGCTCTGGGACGTCTCGACGAAGTAGGTGACGATGCTCATCGGGGGGCCGCCTTACCAGTTGCCCGCGGCTTCGCAGATCGCCTGAGCGGCCAGCCGGGCGGCGTTGGCGCGGCGGTTGTAGTCCTCTGAGGCTTGCAGCATCTCCCATCGCTCGTCGCGCGCGTATTTCTCCCCGAACACGCCCTCGGCCGCCTCCCAGGAGGGGAACCGGGTGTCGCAGTCGCAGCGGCCGGTCTCGACGACCCGCTCGAGGTTCTGGGCCCGGTAGATGTCCTGGACCAGCACGCGATGGTAGACTTGGCGGAGCGGGATTTCCTGCATCCAGAGCGGCTCTTCGGGCCGGTCCGGACAAACGTCAAAGCTGCGCTCGAGGGTCGGCACGAGGTTGCGCTCGGCGACGGCGGGGGCGGCCGTCAGGCTCAGGGCCAGCGCACTCAGCGCAAAGAGGCGCCGCGCCCGCCTCATGCTGCGGCTCGGGTTGGTGTGGTTTCGCGCTTCAGGAACACTGTGTGCCCGACATTGGCGAATTCCGAGGTGCTGACCGACACCACCTCCCACCCATCCGCGCCCTTCTGGTTCAGGCTGGCCCGCATCTCGCCAAGGCTGGTCTTCCGGGTCATCGGAAAGGTCAGGATGTCGTATTCAAAGGTCTTCATCGGGCTGTCCTCTCTGATCCGCACCGGGCAGGTAGAATTCAGTGATGCCGCGTCGGCCGTCGTGACGCCCGGCCTGGATGATCACGTCGATGGAGTTTTCGATGTATTGGATCATGTCGGCATAGGTCATCGGGATCTCGGTCTTGAGGGCCGCGATCGCGAGCCGCTGCACGGCCAGTTGCGGGGTCTCGGCATGGAGCGTGGTCATTGAGCCGCCATGGCCGGTGTTGATCGCCTCGAGAAAGGTCATGGCCTCCTTGCCGCGCACCTCGCCGAGGATGATCCGGTCGGGGCGCATGCGCAGCGTCGCGGTGAGGAGCACATCGGCGGATTGGAATTCCGCGTCGCGATTGGCGATGAGGGTCACGGCATTGGGTTGGGTCGGCAGAAGCTCGGCGGCTTCCTCAATGGTGACGATGCGTTCCTCGGCTGGCACATGGGCGAGGATCTTGCGCGCAGCCACGGTCTTGCCGGTGGAGGTGCCGCCCGAGACGATCATGTTGAGCTTGTTCTCGACGCAGAAGGCCAGCGCATCGTCGATCACGCCCGCGGCCACGACGGCGCGCAAGGCGCGCTTCTTTTCGACGCGCAGGTCTTCGAGTTTGCGCTCCTTGCCGTAGAGAAAATCGAGCGCGATGCCCTCGAGAGGCAGGCTTGAGAAGAACCGCAAGCTGATCGACATGGCCGAGAGTACGGCGGGCGGGGTGATGACCTGTGCCCGGATCGGGCGGCCCTTGTAGGTGATCGAGACCGAGACGATGGGGCGATCCTTGCTCATCGTCGTGTTGGCCGAGGAGGCGATCTGGTTGCCGAGATCCCGGACCTGCATGGCCGTGAGCCTCTGGTCGAGCGCGCGCATGAAATGGTCGCCCTGGAACTCACCCCAACAGGTCCCGTCGGGGTTGATGCAGATCTCGATGACATCGGCGCGGGCGGCGGCGTCGATCCGGTCAAGCGATGTCTCGAGATAGCTGAGCGACATGGGGTCAGAAGATCTCCAAGTCGCGGTCGACCATGACGGTGACGCGGGCCCCTTGGTCGACATAGATGACAGGCCCGATCGAGAGGTAATCGCCAAGCACGCTGTCCGTGGCATCGGCCAGATCATCGCCGACATCCTCGAGCGCGTTGGCGGCCGTCTCATTCGGAACCTCGGAGGCTGCGGCACTCGGTGCCGCGGAAATCAGCGAGATCAGAGCGGCCGACCCGAAACGCTCGGCAAAGCGCGTGTCCACGAAACCGGTGACACCGGAGCGGCCAAGTTCATCGCCCCCGAAAGAGCTGATCTGGACGGTCTGGTTGTCGGGCAGGATGATCCGGTCCCAGGCGATGGTGACGCGGCGCTCAGCGATATCCACGCCGGCGCGGTAGCGCCCGATGAGACGCGATCCGCGGGGGATCAGGAGGCGTGTGCCATCGACGCTGTAGACATCCTCGGAGACCACGGCACGGGTCTGGCCGGGAAGCGAGCTGTCGAGGGCGGTTTCCATGACGGCCTGGATCATGGTGCCCTGGATGATGGTGTTGGAGGGATTGGCGATCACCTCGGCCTGCGTCACCGTCGAGGGCAGTGCGCCGTTCAGCACGAAATCCGTCACCTCGCCAAAGCTGCGCTCTGCAAGCTCTGTCTCGGCGGCGCCGGACGGGCCGCCGAAGGCGATGGTAGGCGAGGCGATCCGCCGCTCCTGAAAGGCGCGTTCTTCTGTGGCGCGACGTTCCAGCTCGGCCAGCCGCCGGGCTTCCTCCTCGCGGCGCAACCGCTCCTCTTCGCGTGCGCGGAGTTCATCCTCCGTGGGGCCTGATGGCGCAGGTTGGGGGCGGTTGGCCTCGAGCTGGGCGAGTTCCAGATCCATGCGAAGCTGCTCGAGGGTGCGATCCCGGGCCGTCAGTTCGGCCTGGAACCGCTCCTGTGCGGCTTCCGAGGCGGTTTGCAGCGCCGCGATCTGGGCGGTCAATGCATCGATGGCCTCGGCCGCGGCGGTGTTGTCCTCGACGATCGCTTCGGGGGCGTTGCGCAACTCCTCGATCTGGGCCTGTAAGGCGCTGATCTGCGCCAGCAGTTCGGCATTGGGCTCGACCGGGTCCGGTGCGACGAAGACGACCTCGGGCTCGGGCGGGGGCAAGGTCTCGATGGCACCAAAGCCATCCCCCTCGTTCTGGAAGACATCCGGCGTAGCCGTCGGCAGGGCCACCTCTTCCTCGGGCTGCGAGAGCACATAGAGGAGCGCGCCGCCCGCGCCGATGATGCCGACCACGACCAGTGCAAGAAGGGGCGACCGGCGCGGCGCTGCCCTGGGCCCACGGGCACTGCCTTTCTCGAGGGCCGCGAGGCGTCGTTCCAGCTCGGGGTTCTCAGAATCGCTCATGAGGCCTCCGCGGGCGGGATCGCCTCAATGCAGACCAGCTCTTCGCCGAGGCGCAGGACCCATTGGCGGCTGACGCCGGAGACACGGATCACCCCGTCCTCTGGGGCTTGCGTGTTGACCGTGCGTTCACGGCCGTTCGCGTAGCGGAAGATCGCGGGCAAAGGCGCGTTCGGTGGGAAGGCGAAGTAGGTGAAGGTTCCGTCATCCCAGACCCGGGTCGGGGTGAACTCGGTCTGGGCGCTGGCCCCGTAATTGTCATTGGGGGCTTGCGCCGCGATGACGCGGGCCGGCCGCGCCTCATCCTCGGGATAGCGGAACTGGACGACATAGAAGGTCGGGCTCGGGGCTTCTTCGACGTTGAAGTAGTAGCTGCGTCGGTTCGTATAGACCGTCACGTTGGTGTGGACACCGCGCGCGACGGGCTTGATTGCAAAGGCCTGTCCGCCCGGCACGCCATCGATCTCGAAACCCTCGGTGTCGCCCGCGATGATCGAGCGGATGCTCTCTCCCTCGCCGAACTCGACGGTGGTGACATGGGTGAGCGAGACGCTGATGCGGTAGACCTGACCCTCCTGGTAGGTCGCCACCCGCACGCGGTTGTCATGCGGGCCGCTGCGCGGGATGGCTTCGGCGAAGGCGAGGCCCGGGAGAAGGGCAAGACAGAGGAGGGGCAGGCACAAACGAGACACGGGTCAATTCTCCAATCTGTCGGAGCGGATGGAATATTCGAGCACGGTGAAGCCGAACGGGTTGGTCCAGACCTCGTCGATGGAGCGGCGGGTCTCGGGGCGGAACTCGAAGAGGAGGGTCGCGGTGAAAAGCCCGGTCTGGGTGCCGTTGATGGAGGTCAGGCGCTTGCGCAGGCGTACCGTGGCGCGGTTCAATCCGATCTGGCTGATGCTGAGGATTTCCACATCGAGCCTGGCGTTCGGCCCATAGACGGTGGGGGGGTAGTCCGCATTCGCGCTGTTCCAGAGCTGGCGCAGCCCGCTTTCGGCGGCCCCGTCCGAGCGGCGCAGGACGCTGCGGATGCGCAGATCGTTGTCGAGCTGGTTGTATACCTCCCGGTCGGTCACATAGCGAAAGACCTCGGCCTCGATGATCGCCTGGTTGGCCGTCACCGAGGTCGCGCCCACCGAGGCCTCGGGGAGCGCAAAGCCGGTGGCGGGATCATAGGGAACAACGACGGGTGGCGGGTCGACATCGAGGATCGCGACTGCCGCCGCGCTCAAACAGCCGACGATGCCGAAGACGAGACCCGTCAGGCCAAGGCGTTGCCAGAGCCGTTCGCGGCGCAGCGCGCCATAGACCAGTTCTTCCTCGATGATCTCTTGTTCACTCGCCACGCGTCACACCCCGCACTCACTCGGCCCGCAGCTCGGGCAGGGTGAAATCCATGAAGCGCTGCTCCTCGGCGATGGTGGCGGCATCGATCACGCCGCCAGTGCCGTCGCCCACGGTCTGGATGGCTTCGAGCTGCCACATGGCGACCAGCGCGATGGCGAGCTCCGCCGTCACGCGGGTGTTGAGATCGATGCTTTCCTTGAGCTCGTCCATGTCGTCGATGAGCCCGACGAGACGGTCGACCCGTTCGAGGGACTGGCCTGCATCGTCATAGCTGTTTTGGGCGGCGGCCGAGACGAGCGCGCCGGCCGTGGCTTGCGTCGCCACGCGGTTGGCGCTCGCATTGTCGCTGCGGGCCATTTCCGCGAGCGTGTCCTCGTCAAAGCCGAGATCGGCCAGAACCCGGTCCATCTGGGTTTCGATCTCGGTGGCGCCCGAGCCCGAGAGGCCGGAGAAATCCCCGGTCTTGATCGCTTCAATGGTCGCGAGAATGTCGCCGAACTCCTGGTCGAGAAGGCCGTTCAGCTCGTCTTCCATCTCGGTGCGGATGATTTCGGGAAGCTCGGCGAGACGGGTCAGCGCCTCGTAGGTGCGCTGCAATTCGGCGAGTTGTTCCGTCAGGGTGGCCAGCTGTTCGCGAAGCTGGACCAGCTGCTCGTTCTGCAAGATCTCGTCTTCGATCATCTGCCGCAGCTGCTGGATGCTCTGCGCGATGTTCTGGGTGTCGACGACGGGTACGCCCTGCGCTGCGGCCGAGGTCATGGGTGCGATGTGCAGCGCAATCCCGAGCACCGCAGCCAGGCCCGTGTTCCAGAGGACAGGTCTCATCACTCAATCTCCCTGATCGAAAAATCCATGAAGGTGCTTTCCGCCATCCGGGCGCTGGCCTGGGCCAGTTCTTCGGCGGAGAGAACGCGGGTACGGGCGGCCTGAAGTCGAATGCGGGCGGCCACGAGGCGCACAAGCTCGGCGCGGGCATAGGTGTTGAGCGCGATGCTCTCCTGCACATCCTCTGTCTCGGAAATCCGCTCGACGATGTCGGCGATGCGCAGTGCGGCCTGGCGGATCGCTGTGGGTGAGTTGTCGCCGTAGAAGGCCGCGCCATGACCCGTGAGCGAGAGATTAGCATTGGCGAGATCGGCGGGATCGATCGTGCCGAGCGCATCGATCCCGCCGATCCGGCTCAGATAGAGGTTGTAGCGCTCCGGGATGACCTGGACGTAGTGCTGGGTCTCTCGGAAAGGGGGCACGCCGCCATATTCGAAGACCCGGCCAGGCCCGGCGTTATAGGCGGCGAGCGCGAAGATGATATTGCCGTCGAAGGTATCGAGCTTGGCCGCGAGGTAGCGCGCGCCGCCATGCACCTGGAGATAGGGGCTCGAGAAATATTCCGGGTTGATGCCGAGATCGCTGGCGGTGCCCGGCATGATCTGGGTGAGACCATAGGCGCCAACGGGGGACCGGGCATCGATGGTGAAGCGGCTTTCCTGCCAGATCAACGCTTGCAGGAGCGCGCGCCATTGGACGGGGGAGAGGCGTGCGCGGGTCACACCGGCAAAGCCGCTGGTCTCCTGGGCCACGCGGATGATGAGTTCTTCGACGTTCTCCGCGGCATCGCCGAACATCTGCGCGCCGCCCGGGTTGGGGTCGATCTCGCCTGTGCCATAGACCGCCTCGACGGAGCGGTCGGGATCGCCGCTGCCGCCTTCCAGCCCCGAGACCATGGCGGGCAAGTCCTGCCCTTCGAAGCTTGTCTGGGCGTCGAGGATGCGTTGCAGGGTGGCGAGCTGCTCCCGTTCGATCTCCCCGATGAGTTCGCGCACAGCAAGCTTGTCCGCTTGCAGGGCCAGATCTGCCTCGCGGTCGCCCGTCTGAACGATGTCGCGCGCGGTCAGCCCGCTGTCATCGGTCGGCACGCCTTGGGCGGCAACGAGACCCGGCAGCAGGCAGAATGCGAGGAGGTGGGGGAGCCTAGACGTCAATGCCGCCCTCCGACGCCCCAAGCGGCACGAAGGTGCAATCCGGGGCTGTCGCGCCTGCAGCATCTGTCGCGGCGAGAAAGGAAAAGCAGTTGGCCCGCGGCTCGCGGTACTGCGCACAGGAGGCGAGCAGGCCGAGGGCTGCGAGGGACAAGACGATGCGGATCATGAAAGCCTCCAGAAGTCCGGGCGGTCGCGGTAATCGGCGCCGACGAGTGCCTCGCCTTTCTCCATGCCGCCGAGGATGGTGAGCGTGGGACCAAGCGCGCTCAGATCGGCATCGACGACGATCGAGCCCTGATCGTCGCGGATCAGCGCCAAGCGGCTGTTGCTACCTGTGTTGAGAAGGACGTCGAGCTCCTTCTCCGTGAGGTTCAGCATGGCGTAATCCGAGGCACTGGCGCGGATATTGGGGAGCAGGATCTGCGTTGGCACGGCCTCGACGATGGTCTTGCCGGTCCGGGTGCGCTCGAGCTGGCTGGCATATTGCGTCATCATCACCGCGACGGTGTTCTGCTTGCGCGCGGTCACCAGCCAGTTCGACAGCCGCTCCGCGAAATACGCGTTGTCGAGCGCCTTCCAGGCCTCGTCGATCACGATGATGGTGGGGCGGCGATCCTCGATCTCGCGCTCGACCCGGCGGAAGAGATAGGAGAGGACTGCCATCCGCTCCTTGTCGGCCTCGCTGTCGAGAATGCCGGTCAGATCGAAGCCCACCACATCGCCCTTGAGCGAGAAGGTGTCCTCGAGGCTCTGGCCGAAGATCCAGCCATAGCGGCCGTCCTCGGTCCATTCGAGCAGGCGCTGGTGAAGATCGCCGCCATCATCGGTGGACACAAAAAGCGACGCGAAATCCCGCCAGTTCCGCAAGGCGGGGTTGGTGGCCTGCGCGTTCTGGCGCACGACTTCCTGGATGCGGTTGGTCTGCGCCGGGGTCAGGGGCTTGTCGGCGCGGTAGAGCAGGGTCGTGAGCCAATCCGAAAGCCAGGCCGTGCCGCGCGCATCGGTCTCGGTCCAGAGGGGGTTGAGGCCCGTGGGCTGACCGGCTTTCAGGGAGGCATAGCGCCCGCCATTAGCCTGGACGGCCATTTCCATCCCGAGGCGGTAGTCGAAAACGAAGATCCGGGTGCCCGCACGACGGGCCTGGGTCATCAGGAAGGCCGACAGCACCGACTTGCCCGATCCGGGGCGCCCCATGATCAGGGTATGGCCGCTGGTCGGTTCTTTGTCGGGCGAGCCTTGTTCGTGATAGGAAAACCGGTAGGCGCTCTGCTCGGGCGTGGGCAAATAGGTGATGACGCGGCCCCAGGGGGTTTGTGTGGCCGGCTTGCCGAGCTGCGTCCGGTGAAAGGCCGCGAAATCCGCGAAGTTGCGATTGGTGACGGCGCTGGCGCGGACGCGCTTGGGCTGGTTGCCGGGATGCTGGCTCAGGTAATGCGCCTTGACGGCGACCCGCTCGCCGATCATCTTCACGCCTTCGGTCGCGGCGGCATTCACGATCTCGGCGCTGAGGGTCTGCAGCTCTTCGAGCGTGTCGCAGAAGAGCGTCACGACCATGTGGTGCTCGCCGAAGCTCTGGCGCTTGGCCTCGAGATCATCGGCGGCGATGTCGAGGGCTTCCATGAGCGAGAGGGCGGCGTCCTGGCTCGCCTGCATCTGCCGCTTCTGCCGCTTGATCCGGCCCGCCATGAGGTTCGAATTGATCGGCGTGAAGGACTGAGTGACGATCATGTCGACCGGCAGGTTCAGCATGTCGAACATGGTGCAGGAGGTGCCTTCGGAATATTCGCCGATGGTGAAACTCTTGCCGTAGCGATGGCCCACGACGCCTTCGGAAAGCTCGAAATGATCGCCGTGAAACGTCACCCGGGTATTGGCGACGTTGAAGGACAAAAAGCCGTAAGTGTTTGCCGGGTAGAGCGGCAGCTCGGTGCCCGTGTTGAGCGCCCCCAGAAACCCCACCAACTCCCCCGATGCGGCCGAGAGGATTCGCGGCTTGAGCTCGGTGAGGCCCGAGAGGAAGACGTTCACGGCCTCGCCGAGACGCTGCATGCGTTTGCGGGTTTCCTCTCTCAGGCGATCCGGCGCACTGCGGCTGAGGAACGGCAGGAGGCTTTTGGGGGGCGGGCGGTGAATGACGGTGAGAGTCAGCGTCTTGTCGCGCAGCCCGCTGGTCGCGAGCCTGGCGCGCCAGCGCCGGTCGACCTCTCCCGCGAAGCTGTCCTCACGGATCGGGTCCAGTTCCGGTTTGATGGCCTTGGAGACCTTATGGACGTAGTAGCTGAACTCCGGCCCAAGCTGCGCGACGATGCGGGCAAAGAGTGCCGTCACCTTGTCGAGATAGGCATCGTCCGTTGTGTAGCTGTTGATCCCCTCGAGCCGGATGCATCGGAAGAGTTCGTTGACCCGGGTGCGCACGGTCTGGTCATCGACGAGGCTCACATAGGGCAGCATATGCGCAAGGCGGGTCTCGCGCGCATACCACTCCGGCGTCATCGTGCGAGGATCGAGCGCAGCATCATGGGCGTCATCACGGGGCATAGCTATCCCCGCCGTGGATGGACCGGTTGCGCGTGGGCGGTGTCTCCTGCAGGGACGTCATCATCACGTCGATGAAGCGCGGGTCCCAATCGGCGGCCTTCCAAAGCACCGGATAGAGCAGGGCCGCGACAGCCAGCACCGCGATATGCTGAACCCACACGAAGAGAAGCACCGAGCCAAAGAGCCAGACCATCGCATACATGATGGGCAGGCCCAGGAGCTTCGGCGGGCGCACGAGCCCAAGAAAAAGGGGCGAGCGTTCAGCCACCGGCAAAGACCGCAGCAACGATGGTAGGGGCGGCCGCGACACCCGCGATGCCGACCAGCACCCAGAGGGCCTGGCGCAGATCGATGATGTTGAAGAACCAGCTGAGAAAGACCCCGAGCACGGCCAGCGTCGCGATGACAACGCCAAGCGGGCCGGTCAGCGCATCGACGATGCCCTGCAACAGGCTCTGGATCGGGGAGAGGTCGATGCTCTGGGCGAGAGCAGGCCCTGCCACAACCAGGAGGAGCGCAAGGGTAACGGTCAGGAGGGTGGAAATCCGTCTCATGAATCTGATCCTTCCAATCGGGCCACGACGGCCAGGACACGGGCCACGTGGTTCTGGGTTTCCGGGTAGGGGGGGATGCCGCCATAGCGGTGCATCGCGGCGGGTCCGGCGTTGTAGGCGGCCAGCGCCAGCTGCGGGTTGCCGAATTCGCGCAGCATCAAGGCGAGATAGCGGGCCGAGCCATCGAGGTTCTGAAGGGGATCACTTGGGTCGACGCCAAGCTCTTCTGCCGTCTCGGGCATGAGCTGACCGAGACCGATCGCGCCGGCGGTCGAGATCGCCTCCTGCCGGTAGGCGCTTTCGACCTCGATATTGGCCCGGTAGAGCAGGAGCCAGTCGGTCACGGAGAGCGCGGCGCGGCGCAGACCCGGATGGCTTGCATAGCGCAACCCCGTCGCTTCGATCGCCGCCAGCACCTCGGGGCTTGGCAAAGCGAGAGGGCGTTCAGCCCCCGCAGAAAGATCGGGGTCGGAATCTCCCGAGGCATCCGCCGTCCCAAGGATCGTCAAGCCCCGGGTTCCCGGACCCACGGCAAACCCATCCTGATAATGGCGCGCGAAGCTGTCTTGTGAGCGGGAAGGGGTGAGAGATCCGTCGCTCTCCATCACCAGGACCATCTGCGCCGCGGCCGGTGTGGCCAGCAGCCAGAGGTAGAAGAGATTAGCTGTCAGCGCTCTTGTCTGACGCGGCTTTGTCTGTAGGGGCCGTGGCCGACGGGGCCAGCTTGTGGCTCCGGCTTGTGCCTGCGACGAGGGGCAGGTCGACATGCGTAAAGCCGAGGCCCAGGAAGAAGGACACCACGCCGGAGACCGTCTTGAACTCACGGATCTTGATGTCGTTGTAGGTCGTTCGGGTGCGGGCCGTGACGAGAAGCTTTTCGACGCCCTCGTCGGAGACAACGCGCATGATCCAGACCCCGTAATAGCTCGGGCCTTTCTGATGTGCCGTCTCCTGGCACAGGATTTCTGCGCTGTATCCGCGCTCCACGAGCTCGCGGAAGCGCGCTTCCGTAACCACATTTGGTGCTTCGATGTCCCAGCTCATGGCCCGGCTCACGCTTTCTTCGATGGCGCAACCCAGGGCATCCCCACTTGAAGCCCAGAGTTACGATAGTATATTATTAACCGCAAGCTATAATCATATCGCTCGTGTTGTAGCTTGGCACGCAAACACTAGCCACGGTCCACCTCCGCGTTCAAGGAGATAACAGGTTTGAGAAACCCACGGTTGACGGGCCTGGTCTGGTTGCAAGCTCTGGTCCTTCTGGCCTGCCTCCCTGGAGCGGGTTTAGCTGGATCGTGCCTCGCGCCGCCCCGTCCCTTCGTGCCCAGCGATTCGGGAGCGGCCCGTGACTATGCCGACCTCATCCGGGGCGATTTCGAGACCTACATTCAGGACATCCAGAGCTACTTCCGCTGTCTCGATGGCGAGCGCGCACGCGCTTTCGAGGAAGCGCGGGAGGTCAGCGAGGAGTATGGTCGGTTTCTGCAATTGGTAGGGGATTGATGGGCTGCGGCGGGAGCAGCAGATTCGCACCCCATGGAAACCCGACGCCGATAACACCCTCACTTATCTACTTTTTAGATAACAGATTTCCTCCGCTAGCGACGTCACAAGAGGTATGTGGCGCGTGGCGAAAATGATCAGAAGCAAGGGACAGGTGGCACTTTGCCAGGCTCTCGTCGAGGCCCGCATCAAGGCGGGTCTCGGTCAGGAAGAGCTGGCGGCAAAGCTCATGTGCCATCAATCCCTCGTGGCGCGCATTGAGAGCGGCCAGCGCCGGATCGACGTCGTCGAACTGGTCGTCCTCGCCCGCGCTATGGGCTTTGATCCCTCCGAGATGCTGGCGCTCGTTCAAGCAGCCACGGAGCCCGACCATCGGATTTGAGCCAGTCCGTGCATCGCGCGCCAAGCATCTGACGCCTCTCGGCGTGAGTGCCGGTGCCGCAAAGCCGAACACCCAACCAATTTCCACGAAACCCAGCATGCCGCCGCAGCACGAGCCCAAGGAAGCCGAGGCTGCAATCCGCACAGCCCAATTGTAGAAGGTCGGTAACCAGTGAAGGAAGATATGGTCGAAGCCGTTGCGATCGCCAATTTGATTGCAGCCGATCAGAGCAGTATTGTCGGTTGGGTTTATCGCTGGAATACAGGCGCGCTTGCAGTCCGCTGGGACGCGCGCGGGCCACAGCGTGTCTCGAAACTTTGCCCGGATCTCTGCGACGCTGACAAAGCCGAGATCGACTTCGCGTCTCTCACGCAACTGCCCTGTCGCAGCGACTGACATGGACGAAAACGGGCTTCATAAGCCCTGACCATGTGCCGGCGCCCGTGCCTGCGGGGCCGGGTCAATTCGTTCGTGAGCCTGCCCGACTTCGATGTGGCGCGACGTCAGTAATTGACCTGCTCGAAGCCGTACGTCCCGCTGTAGTCACGCCACTCCACGAAGACGGACCTGTGCCAGATCCCAGGGCAATGCTCGCCCCATCCCTCGAGACCGACATGCGCAGCAGGGAGCGCTGCGGGTGACGACGCGCTCCAGGAGAAGTCGCCCTGTGTGCCGTAGGAGCCGAGCACGACCGAAACGCTCCGGTTGCAGTCGCCATCCTCGCCGGATTCCCGCTGCCATGCGTGTCGGACATCGTACACGCGAATGGAGCGCACGAAGTTGAACTCCGGCCCGCTGATATCAATGTCGGCGCGGTCTTCGGCGAGATGAAGGGCGTAATCAGCCCTCACCAGGTTGCCCCAAGTGGCGTTCGGGCCTTCGAGATCGAGCCTGTCATCACCGACAGCGGCAAGGTCAAAGACTGCGGATGAAAAGTTTGCTGGAGGTTCAGCGCCTCGAAACAGGGCTTCGATGACCCGCTCCGTCGCGCGCGGCATCGGTGGACCTTCGAAAGAGGCACCCATCGGGCAGCGCCAGATCTGGAGCGGCGGCTCCACCGGCCAGGGCGTAATGCGCCGGATAAACTCGGCCCGCGCCCGGGCGCATGGCACGGACGCTGGCCACCCGCCGGACAGGCACAACAGGATGGCGCAGTCGATCGGATAGGTTTGGGCGCTTGCTTGCGTCGGAGATATCGGACCTGCCAAGGCGAGAGCCGGCAAGGTGACCTTAAGGAGGTTTTTGACTTGGACAAGCATGGCAAAGACCCTCAGAGATCTTCAATCACCATACCAACGAAAATATACTATCGCAACTCTAATGATACTCACGTTCGTCGCGGTGAGCAGTTACATCGCCAGATTACGGCGTCATCCACCATCATCCGCCACGCTGCGCGCGGCGCCAGTCCCACGGCATGTCAAAGTGCCCGGACCAGATGTTGCGCTGCGACGATCGGGCTTCCGTCTCATCGCCGATGTAGGCGCGGCTGTACTGGCGGTACGCGACAGCCCACCCCTCACGCACGAGCCAGCTGTTCAAATCGGTTCCGTCTTGATGACAGACTGCAAGGACGCGGCCATAGCGGTCGATATCGCGCACTGTGCAGCTGATCTGGCGACGCCCGATCCGGTCGGCGAGAGACAGCGCCGCTTGTTGTCCGCACCGCCAACGCTGGCCTTCGGCCGTGGCGCAAAGTTGCCCGCTTTCCGGCGCATCGATCCCATGCAACCGGATGCGCTGCCCTCGGATTTCCAATGTGTCGCCGTCGATAACGCTGGCGACGCCTGTCAAACGATCGGCATGGGCCTGGGTGACGGCAAGAAAGGAGAACAGAAGGAGGGTGGGAAGAGAGCGCATTGGGCGAACCTGTCATGGAATACCTTACAGGACATAGGCGGACGTTCGTGCCGCGAACACCCAAGCCTTGTGAAGCGTTGCCGATACGCTGCCATCGCAGCGCGGATAGGTTCAATCAGCAGCTGTGCGAGGTAAGCACTGACATCCTTTATCGTCATGTGTTCGCCCGATTTGCGTTGAAAAGCTGAACCCTACGCCCTAGGGTCAGTGGAGGCCCAGTTATTGGGCGCGCATAGTTTCAATGCGCACAGTTATACTGGGGGGAAGTCGTGTCCAACGACAAGTCGGATCTACGCTGGGGAGTCGAGCAACGCCTCGAGTTCATAGAGTTCCGGCTGTTCTGGGAGGGGCACGTGAACCGAAGTGATCTCATGGATCAGTTCGGGGTCTCAGTCAACCAGGCCTCCATGGACCTGAACCGCTATATCGGCTTTGCACCAGACAACATGGTCTATGACAAAAGCGCCCGGACCTACGTGCGCGGACCAAGGTTCAAGCCACAGTTTCTAGAGCCTGACGCCAGCCGGTATCTTGCCCAGCTGCGGTCTGTCGCTGACGGTATCCTCGACAGGGAAGACTCCTGGATAGCCGACCTGCCGCCCTACGCAGCCTCGCCTACGCCCGTGCGAGGTGTCGACCCGTTCACGCTACGGTCAATCGTGGCTGCCATCCGGCGTTCGGAAGCAATCGAGGTCAAGTATCAGTCCCTGTCGAACCCCGAGCCGCGCTGGCGCTGGATTGCGCCTCATGCCATCGCTTTTGATGGCTTCCGCTGGCACACTCGGGCATTTTGCCTGACAGACGGGAGGTACAAGGATTTCTTGCTCTCGCGAATGCTAGGGATCCGAGGGGCACGTGCACATGAGACGTCTCCGGCCGACGACTACGATTGGCATTCTGAGGTTACACTGGAAGTGGGTCCCCACCCTGAACTCTCGGAGACCCAGTCCAAAGTCATCGCTCTTGATTACGGGATGATGGATGGAAGAATCGAGATTAGGGTCCGTAGAGCGCTGCTCTATTACGCACTTCGTAGTCTTGGGCTCGATACTGACCCGAGAGCGCGGCGGCCACACGACCAACAGATTGTGCTTTTAAATCCAGACATAGCGACAAGAAACGACAGCTGAAACGATGCATTCACCAATAGTCTATCTCGATAACAATGCTACTACTCGACCTATGCCTAGCGTCGTAACTGCCGTCATTCGTGCGCTCGAAGCCGATTGGGCGAACCCATCAAGCGTGCACGGTCTTGGGCAGGAGGTAGCGCGGACAGTGGCTTCATCGCGTGAGCAGGTAGCGCAATTTCTTGGAGTACGGGCCGATCGAGTTGTTTTCACCTCTGGTGCGACTGAAGCGAACGAAGCGGTGTTGCGCTATTATGCCAATCTAGGCGCGGTGCTGATAACCTCAACGGCAGAACATCCAGCGGTAGCGGGGTACTATTTTCAGCACGCGCAACAACTGGTCAAAACAATTCCTTTGGAAAAATCCGGGCGCTGGCAACTAAGTGCACTCGAAACAGTTTTGAGAAGCACTAAAGGCCCAAAACTGATCGCTTTCGCTTGGGCGAACGGCGAGACTGGGGTTTTGCAGGATCTGGCGGCAATCAAAGTCTTGGCAGAGCATTATGGCGCGACTTGTCTGGTAGACGCCTCTCAAGCTGTAGGCCGGGTTACTTTTGTAGCGGAAAGTGGAGCTTATCTCACTTTCTCCGGTCACAAACTGCACGGGCCGAAAGGGGTTGGTGTTTTGGTACAGCCGGAAGCCGTCCAACCCGTGGAAATCACAGTAGGCGGCCGGCAGGAACGCGGTTGGCGGGGCGGTACATTGAACGTCCCTGGCATTGTCGGTCTTGGTGTCGCGTGCGAACTCCGAAAGCTTGTTCTGAATAGCGCTATCGCCAACATGACGCAATTGCGGAACCGGTTTGAGACGCAGGTAAAGTCTGCAATCCCCGACGTACGCGTAAATGGAGCGGACACGCAGCGAGTGCCGAACACAACTAATCTTACGGTGCCGGGGGTTGATGGGATGGCGCTGGTTGCTCGGCTTGAAGCGCGCGGCATCCTCTGTTCACAAGTTTCGGCCTGCTCTTCTGGGCAGCCCGAGCCGTCACGTACACTACTGGCGATGGGGCTATCGAGGGATGACGCTTATGCGAGCCTCCGCATAGCTGTGGCCGTGGACACGACGGAAGATGACGTAATGTTTGCGGCACAGGCGCTAGTGGATGAAGCGCTCTTTCTTCGAGAGATGATGGGTGGTTTTCAATGAAGCTTGGTGGGCATGAAACCTTCTATCCGCGCCCAGGCTGGTTAACGAAAGGCCTCCTGAATCTGCGCGTTAATGGCATAGGCGTCTTTTCAGATCCCGAGACAGCAGACCGTCTTGGGGTTGGGCGCAATATGGCTAAGTCTATTGGCTGGTGGCTCGACGCGACCGGCCTCGCGTCGCGCGCAAGCCGGAACAGCCCGCTGGAACTGACGCAATTGGGGACGGTTTTGGTAGAGCGCGATCCTTACATGGTCCGACTAGGTACGTGGTGGCTGGTGCATGCCAGTGCCATGACATGTGGGGTAGAGACGTCACTGCCTTGGTTCTTCTCACCACGACGGTCAGATCGTTGTGATCGGACGGTGCTAGTCGAGACACTTTCGCGTGACCTCTCGCCAAACCAGGGCAAGGCACCGGCCATAAAGACTGTGCAACGCGAGGTAGCCGCGGTCATGCAGACTTACGCTGTGCCGGTGCCGCGGCCACGGAGCGATCCGGAGGATAATCTTGGTTCACCATTCCACCGCCTTGACCTATGGCGGAATCTGCGTGGGGCTGAGCGTTTCGAACGTTCAGAGCCTACGCCCACCCCGCCCGAAGCTCTCGGGTTAGTACTTTCGGCGCTTGGAATGAGTCGGTCTTGCGCCGATCTAAATGAGGGCGTTTTGCAAGATATTGCTATCGGCAGTAAGCCGATGGCGCGCGCCGGGGCAATGCTGGGCCGGTCGCGCGAAACACTATTGGAGCTTGCGGCGACAGGGGAGCGGGAGCTAGGCAGCGAGGTATTGCGCGTGCGGACATTGGCTGGGGAACGCTACGTCTCGCTGCCGAGCGCTACCGCAGCCACTTGGGCGCGGCGCTTTTACGACCGCGTTGGCGCGGCGAGAGAGGCTGCATGAGTCTCTTTCGCTCCATCAACATTGCGGATGACCGCGCGCGAGAAGATGTGATCGCTGCATACCGGCCCACACGCAAGACTTTACAGGTGGTCCGCGCAATCTGCGGACTAGAGCGCAGCACTGCTACTCATGTCGTCGCCCCCTACGGCGCGGGCAAATCGCTTGCCGCGCTAGCAGGGATCACCCTTCTATCAGGCGATGCGGCTACAGCTGGACAGCTCCGCGCTCGCATTGCAGCGGTCGACCCCGGCTTGGCTACGGCAGAGACCCCAAGGTCAACGCTAGTCCTGCTACTGCATGGTGCCTGCCCTGACCTTGCTGCAGCTCTGGCCGAGCGGTCGGGGGTGGAAACCGGCCCCCTCGACAAGGTGCTAGCTTCGGTGCTCCGCCGCGCGCGGCAGGATGGGATGGCGCGGATCGCCATCGTCTGGGATGAGTTCGGCCAGCATCTGGAGACACTCGTGCGAGAAGGCCGTCCGGAGGATCTGCTTGCGGTGCAAGATCTGGCGGAATGGGTGGTGCGACGGGCTGAGCCTCGGGCCACGCTGACTACTCTCATGCATCAGGGGATTTATCACTACACCAAGCGCGCATCAGATACGGCGCAATCGGCCTGGAGAAAGATCGAGGGTCGGTTTGACACGCTCAGCCTGATTGACGATGGCGTCGACGCGCTAGAAATGTTGGCTGAGGCATTGAACAAGCGGCGCGACACGCCGGATGCGGCGACCATTGCTCGCGCCCGGGCCGTCGGCTTCTTTGCTGATGTGGCCGACGATGTGCGGTTGGCCGACATCCTCGAGCGCACTGCGCCTCTAACGCCTGCCGCGCTACAGATACTGCCGGGCCTTGCTGCTCAAGTTGCACAGGCTGAACGAACGATGTTCCGCTACCTCGCCGATGTAGCGGCAGTGGCCGAACCAGATGCCGCCCTAGGTGTCGATGCGCTCTACGACTTCTTCGCTCCGGCAATGCGTTCCGATACTGGTCCCGGCGGCACGCACCGCCGCTTTGTCGAGGCCGAGACAGCCCTGTCGCGCGCCGAGACGGATCTGGAACGCCGGGTGCTTAAGACCGCGGCGCTTCTACAACTAGGCCGCAGTGCGGAGCGGCTGAAGCTATCGCGTGCGCGGTTGGTCTATGCTGTCGCGGAGGGAACGGCGACGGCACTCGAGGCCGTCGAGGCTTCAATTGAAGCGCTGGTTGCACGCAAGCTGCTGCTCCATCGCCGCCGGGTGGACGACATCTCGGTCTGGCATGGCGCTGACATCGACCTCGGGCAAATGGTTGCTGAAGAGGCCGCTCGGCTGGCTATCGACTGCGACCCGGTGGCGGCGCTGGAGCGCATGTTTCCACCCGATGCCTACACCGCACCACCCTATAACCATGCCCGCGGGATCACCCGCTTTGCTCGGGCCCGCTTTGTGCGCGTAGGCGACGTTTTCTCTGCAACCGGTCTGGAAACACTGCGGGCCGAGGCCGATTGTCAGGATGCACTGGTGGCTCTGGTTATCGACGCCAATGCAGACCGGGCGGACCTTATTGACCTTGCACACGCTCTTCCTCCCCACCTGATATTGGCTCTGCCCCGCCGATCGGCTGAAGTTGGCCCGATCCTCGCGGACCTTCTCGCACTAGAGGCCCTCCTCGACCGCCGCGAGCTTATTGCTAGCGACCCGTTGGTGGAACGCGAGCTTCAAGAACTTAAGTCAGAGGCTGAGGCGGCGCTTCGTCAGAGCCTTGAACACCTTATGAACCCCGACCGCGGTGAGGTTGTCTGGCTTTCAGGTCGCACGCTGTACAACTTCGCCGAAGGTGGTACCGCAGGTGAAATCCTTTCGCGTCTGTTCGAAGAACGTTTCCCTCATACTCCTCAGATCGCCAACGAGCAGGTCGTCCGACGTAGGGTCTCTGCGGTAACCCGCTCAGCTCGCAAACGCTGCATGCTTGCGATCATCGAACGCACCGGCATCCGCGCGCTCGGCTACGAGGGCGCCACTTCCGCCGATGCCTCGCTCTACCGCACAGTCTTTGAGCGCACTGGCCTCTATGGCTGCATCAACGGGACCTGGCGGTGGCGAATGCCTTCTGAAGTTGATGATCTTCCGATGCGACATGTCTGGTCTGTGATCGAGCGCTTTTTCGTACAGCCCGCTGAACGACCAAAAAGCGTGGAGGAACTCATTGACCAGCTGACTGCACCACCGATTGGGCTGCGCGAAGGCGTGCTACCATTACTGCTAACTGCGGGTTTGGTCGCGTTTGGAAGAGCTTTGGCTTTGCGGGAACTGGTTGACGGCCGCGCACGGTATGTGGACGACATTCAGCCAAGCCTGATCGAAAAGATGTGCGAAGAGCCACAGCGGTTTGAGCTCGAAGTGCCGGCCCTGACGAAAGGGCAGTCACGCAACCTCGAGAAGATGATCCGGTGTCTCGTGGGAGACCTTGACCCTCAGGAGCCTGACCTTCTGCGAGGCCTGTACGATGCTCTACTGGAATGGAGAAGCGGTCTTCCGCCGACGGCCCTGAGCACACGAGGCTTGGGCAGGAATGCGGATTTCCTACAGCCTCTGTTGCGCAAGAAGGCGTTCGACCCCGTTGACTTCCTGTTCAGGGAACTTCCGCGGACGCTCGGAGAGCCAGCATTGAGCGCGGAGACTATCGAAGTGTTCGCAACAGCTGTGCTCCAAATCGAGGGCGTATCATCTGCGTTTGCCGACCGCGCAATAGAAGTCGCCGCGACGGTTTTCAGCCGTCGGCTAAGAGGTGGCCCACGCCTTCTCCTAGATGCCGCGGCGGAATGGGCGGCAAGTGTTCCTCTTGGAGAAGAAGAGGTACGCTCTCTTGACCATGAGGCGAGGGGCGTGCTTGCGCGGGCACGCAGTTCCAGGAACGCTCCCAGGGGTGCGCGCGGCTTTGTAACTCAGTTGAGCGGCATTCTCTGTGGGGAAGGATTCGACGCTTGGGATGATAGCACGGCTGACCTCTTCCGTGATCGCCTCGAAGAGGCGGTCGTGCGGATCGAAGATGTGGTGCTTGAGCGCGCAGACGGTAGCGACGTATTCGAGCCATTTTTGCGAAACAAGCTGGCAACGATATTTGATGTTTACGGCGCCAAGATCGGTCGTGCGCGCCTGATAAAGTACTTGGATGAAATCTACAGGGGGACGTCATGACGCCAACGAGCCTTTCCGACGCGGTTCAGGACCGGTCACGGCGCCACATCATCCCGCTGAGTGGGGGCAAGGACTCCACGGCACTAGCTGTCTATATGCTCGAACGGCACAGCGACCTGCCGCTGGAGTTCGTGTTCACCGATACCGGCGCCGAGCTCCCCGAAACCTATAGCTATCTGCGCCGGTTCGAAGCGATCTTTGGAGTGGAAATCAACCGTCTTACCGCCCTCGACTTGCCCGAGTTGCAAGTGCGATCGAAGGGCGGGCGCCGCTCGCCGTTCGACGTTCTGCTGAACGAGGTCTATTCGGGCTTCCTTCCGAACCCACAGGCGCGCTGGTGCACCCGCATGTTGAAGATTAAGCCTTTCGAGCATTTTGTTGGTGGCGATGAAGCCTATAGCTACATCGGCATCCGCGCCGATGAGAACAGAGAAGGGTTTCGTGGCGCTAAGGCCAGACCCTCGCCCGGGGAGGACGACGAGCAGACCGAGACCGGACGCGCCAAGCCAGTCGTTATGTCCAACCGCAACAACATCCTGCCGGTTTATCCGCTCAAGGACATCGGCTTCGGCCTCGACGAAGTCCGTGATCTGCTGCTGGGAAGCGGCCTGGGGCTGCCGCCCTATTACGACTGGCGGTCGCGGTCGGGCTGTTACTTCTGTTTCTATCAACAGGTTGGTGAGTGGCAGGGGCTGAAGGAGCGTCACCCCGAGCTGTTTGAGGCGGCCAAGACTTATGAGGCGCCCAAGGCAAACGGGCGCCGCTTCACTTGGTCCCAAACGCGATCACTCGAAGAACTTGAGAAGCTCCGCGAACGCTATGCAACCCCCACAGGCGAACCGGAAGACGGCTGCGCCATCTGCCATTTGTGAGGCCGGGATGACCAGTAACCCCATTGTCGATTTCCTGGCCTCCTATGGCCCCCAAGCGTCCTCGAATAACCTCTACGATGAGTTCGTGGTGGAGGCAGCTAAGAGGACTGGCTGTGCGGCCCTGCAAATTGACCAGCCGCTCACGGCCGAATTGGTCGCAATTCTGGGCTCAGCCGCGCCGAGATGCGTGATCCTTACCGGGACCGCTGGTGACGGTAAGACCTATACTGCCCGGAAGGTGGTTGAGGCGCTAACCGGCGAGGCACGCGTCTGGTCCAACACACAAAAAATTTATACCCTGCCCAATCTTTTGCCGTCCGGACGCTCGGCTTTATTCATAAAGGATCTGAGCGAGATCAACGAGGCTGAGAAAAACCGCATATTCCCTGATGTCTTGGCTGCGCTCATGGGCGAGGGCACTAACGTCTTCGTAATATGTGTCAATGATGGGCACCTTCTGAAGTTCTTCCGCGATCGCGGGGAGGTCAAGCTTCACGACCGGATCGCAGAGATGTTGCGCACCGATGCGCGGGACGATCCAAACGGGCACTTCTCGCTGTTTAACATGTCGCGGCAGTCCCATCGTCACCTCGTGGATCAGATTGTCGACGGTGTGGTGGCCCATGACGGATGGGGTGCGTGCGAGGGCTGTCCTACACTTGTCGATAAGGAAAATCCCTGTCCCATCCGCTGCAACCGCGACATCCTTCTGCGGAAGGATCCAGCATCCATGCGCGCCCGGCTCAAAGACATGATCCGCATGGCTGCCGCCGACGGACGGCACCTCTCGATCCGTCAGCTGATTTTGCTGACTGTCAACATTCTGCTTGGAGATGCACGAGCGGGCTCGACCCTTCTGACCTGTCAGAAAGCCCAGAGGCGGGCCCGGGAAAACGACTATGGCGCGACTAATCCCTTCGCCAACGCATTCGGAGTGAACCTGACTGAGCGCGAACGCAGACAGTATGGTGCCTTCACCGTGCTTAGCGAGTTTCAGGTAGGATTTGAGACCAACAACGTCTTCGACCAAGGGCTATTGTGGGGCGATGACAGCTTGCCTGACTGCCCGTGGTACGGAGAGCGAATCTTCGCGTCTACCCGAAACTTGTACAGGGGCGACCCGTCCCGACATTCAGCCGATTTACAGCGCGCTATTGTTGATCAGCGGCGCAGGCTGTTCTTTTCTATCGATCCGCAGGGTGCCGAAGTTCGAGCTAATCCGCGCCGCAGCCCGTGGAACCTGTCGGTTTTCAAGCATGGCGCTGACTACGTTGCCATGGTCGATGGCCTTCTTGGTGCGGGTATGCCTCAGCAAATTGCCCGCCAATTGTTGCGCGGTCTGAATCGGATGATGACCGGTGAAATGACAATTTCAGATGACCGGCTTTGGATCACGGCACCTTCGGGCGTCTACATGGGTAGCGAGATTCCGCTTTTAGTTCAGCATGCCGGTCATCCTCGCGCTGGCGGTATCAGCACGATGGCCTTCGTTATGTCAGGCAACCATCATACCGGCTCTACCGACAACGGTCGGCCACCTATGATTCGCGTGGTAACTCGAGGGCGGGAGGATCGGGCTGTCAACCTGGCCCTACGACCGACCCTTGTCGAGTGTCTTCTTCGGATTGCTGATGGCGCTCTGCCGGCTAGCTTTTCCTCCGAATGCCAGCGGGAGATCGAGCGCTTCCAGTTACAAGTTGCCACGGAAGTCCGAAAGGCATTCGAGCTCGACGGCGCAGCTCCAATGCCCAAGGAGGTGCGGATGCTCGACGGAAACCTGCAGGAACATGCGATAACAATCATGGCAGAGGGAGATGCTTGGTGACGAACATTTTGTCCACTAGCAGACTGCCGCCGCCGCCAAACGTCCTCGACAGCTCTGATATGCGTGTGCAGGAGCTCATTCACGGTCATCGCTTCATGCAGGAGCAGGAGCCGTTCATGATTGTCCTCGAGACCTTGGCAGTCTGCGCGGACAGGCCTCTGGGCAGCGTTCAGCCTAAACCGGATGCACATGAGGCATTTCACTATGCACTGCCGCACCGGCGCAAGATGCGGTTTCTGTTGTTTCAGGATCGGCACCTCGAGCAAGTTGTTGAGGACAGCTCCATCCCAGACCACGAAAAGTGGCCCGAATGGAAAACACGGGTCAACGCGCAGTTCGGGGAGGGACAGCGCGAGCTTAGCACCATGACGGGTCACGATGCCTTCGCTTATCTTGACGAACGGTTTTCACGGGATATCCACGCTCTGCACCAGGCAGTCCGGCTCCTCCAGTCGCGTGAACTCGATGTGATGCACAACCGGCGATGGACCTCGCGCTTCCTTGCCGTAACCGGTCCGGACATGATCTGCACGGATATGCGGGAGGCCCGCGGCAGTTGGACAGCCGACCGGCGCTTCTTCGGCCGCGGTGGCGAGCTTGTTTATCTGATGCTGAACCGCTCATCGGTAGCGAGTGGACTCAAACGGTTGATCCACGAACGGCTGCTTTCAGAGAACGATCCGATGAATCGGATTGCGCATGCACTGTCTGACCCGGCCGATACCAGCGCGTCTAATACACAAATCGGATATCTCCCGCATCTGACGCTGTCCGCCTACGACCGTCTTGCCGAGGACTGGCTTAACATTCTGCTTTGCAATCGCCTACCGGAGGGCCATCTTCTCGAACCGCTTTTCCGCATCACCGGGCTCAACATTGTCGTCTATTTGGCAGAGCGGGCGCAGGATGAGGTGAGGGCACCAAAAACGATACCCATTGTCGTCGATCTTACCGACGGCGGCAATCAGCAGCTCCGCGAGGAGGCCAAGGTCCACCTCAACCTGCATCGGGATGCCGCCAATCGCGCGGTACGAGCCTTCGTGGAGCAGGTTCTTGGGGGCTGCGATCGCTGGAAGATGGCTCGAGAGCGTAGCGATCCCGGCCTTGCCAAACAGGCGCTTAAGGAGCGGTTTGGTTTCACTAAGGGCGAAGATCAGCGTGGGAATGCATCTACACCTGAGCAACAGTTGGAGGCATTCATCGAGCATGCGACACAGCGCGACAAGAATAACATCTACAAGTACCTCTTGCCGCTCGCAAAAGCGTCGGGTTTAGCGACGTCTCGACAAAGGGTTGGACCGTGGTTCGCCCTCGACGACGGCATGCTATTTGCGCTCGTTCTCGCCAACGTCACGCAGACCATCGAGCTGCGAGACTTCGTCGCCCAACTCTACCGGCGTTACGGGCTGGTCATTGGCCCCGAAGAAGCGCGGGATGCATTCGGGCGTATCCAGGTCGAGCGTTACGAGGCGAACCTGGCCGCCCTCGAGGCGCGCATGACACGACTCGCGCTGACACAACGGCTTTCGGATGACTGTGCTTTTGTGATGAACCCATACAGGTTGTGAGATGAATTTATCGACGACACTTTCCCAGGTTTCCGCACCTGATGCCCGAAGAGGCGATTTGATTGCCCGTGTAGTCTGGGGGATCGTACTGCGCGCTGTGGACAACGCGGCGGCGGGACAGCGTGTCACCTTTATGCTCGCCGGCCTTAAGTCGGAGGCTCTTGAGGGAATTGCCCGCAACAAGCCTTCGGATTTGCACGGGCGGAGCCTGCTTCTAAAGATGAATCCGAAGGCCGCCCCCGGCATGTTGGTTCACGAGGACTACTTATCCGAGGAATCTGCCGTCCACTGGCGTCATAACGATGCAGCCGAAGTAATTGTGTTTGCGCCGCCTGACGCCGAACGCGAGGGTATCGGTGCCGGACTTGGACCTATATCCCGCATCGACGAGCCGAGGATCATCGACCAAATCCCGGCATGGGTCTTGGAACTGGGGGAGACAGGAGAAGCCAATAGCTACCTTCGAGCCGCTCTCGAAGGACTTCGTGATGCACGGGAGGTATGCCTCGACCTTCAGATGTGGGTCGATTTTATTTTTGCCATCGTCGATCAGGGATTTGCTTACAAGGTCGATGTCCGCATCAGAAATGCGATGCCGGCACTTCGGATCCCCAAAGACGGCATCGTGAAACTTCCCGCATTCAAGCCCGAAGGTAATCCGAAGGCCCGCGCACGGGACTTCTCTGCAGCGTTCCGCGATGCTCGTCTCGAGGCCGGGGTCTACGCTACTCTCATGACGCCCAAGCACGAGCGCGTCGATGTTGTGGCAGTGCGGGCGCGGGTTGAGGAGTTCCAACACGACAACGAGCCCGATGTGATTGAGGCCCTGGACGCTGTCCGCGCACTTCTGGACGACGCCGACCTAATCCTACCCGGCGGATGGCAGCCGAGCCAGGAATCGTTCTGCCGCAAGGTGTCATGGGAGCGCGTGGGAGCCAGCCTGTTCGGAGGTAGACGGAATGCTGCTACGGAAAGCCTTGGCCAGCGAACCCTGCGCTTCATCGAAGGCAATTTCGGCCATGATGTCACCAAGGAGGACAAAGACCTCCTCGACAGCCTGACCAACACTGCACCACGAGAGCCACGCGATGACGAGGTGGAGTTCTTTAATCGCTGGCAGGAGCGCCTCGGCCGCGAGGTCAGGCTCTTTAAGCCATGGCAGAAGCGACTATTTTCAAAGGAGGTCATGGGGCACGATCTTTTGTCTGCCTTCGCCGAGGGGTTCGAGGCGCTTATCATCGCCGGCGACGCGGCTCTGGTGGAGATGAAGGAGCCGCGGGTCCTCGTTCGGGCTACACAGCATGATAAGGCCCGCTTCTGGGAGGGCCTCGATCCAGATATCCATCGGCTTTTCTGCTTCGAACTGAGGGCCCTAAAGGCGCTCTTCGGGCCGCATGTACTATGGGATCTTACTGCAGCCGAGAAGTATCAGGGCACCGGCGATGCTGGCGGTAATGAAGCGCGGAAGATCGACTTGGAGCTCTATCTGGTGGAGGCAAAGGATCTGGCCGACCTAGGCGGTCTTCGCACCCCCCCCAAGCAGGCGCCCCGGGTCAAGACTACGTGGCAACCTGGCAAATCTCCGAAGGATGAGCCGATCAGCCTCGCCCTAATTGACGATCTCGACGCCCTAGCAAAAGCTGCCGAGGCAGGCGACAGCCTGTTCCGACCACTGAACTTTGCGCCGCGATCAAGCAGGGAGAATACTCGCCTATCCTCGACGAGCCTCTTCGACCGGAATTCCTTCAGCGACGTAGCCCAAGGCGAGCAGGGGCGCACCTTCGATCTGGTGGTCCGGCCACAAGAGGATCTACTCGGAGAAATTCGGTTGCGCCTTCAAGAGCTTGAACGAAGCCGATCGCTGGACGGCGAAGCTGTGCTGGCCCTCGTCTCGGCGGTTGAGGCTTTCGACGCATCGTACCGTAAGGCAGTGCAGCAACTATCTGAGAAGTCTGGAGCGGCCTTCGCGTCAAACATCCTCGAAGAACAGGCAGAGGACTATGGGCGCCTTTGCCGCGCGTGCCGTCTTCCCGCGACAACGGGGCGGGCGGGGCGGGACATCCGTTCGCTCGTCGCCGGGATCGGCGTGATCGCTTCAGACGGTGCCGAGCTAATGGCCATACTTGCCGCTTGGCATCCGCTTCGGTTGGCCGAGCGGCGCGCGAAGATAAGTGAACTTTCCTCCTTTGTGGAGGCCGTGCTGACGTCCAAACCGGCTCGCAGCGCCGATCTATCCGGAGCTTTTCAAGAACGGCGGCTCGCGCGCTCCCGTTGGGTTTTTCCGGAGGTTTTGTTCGCTCACGAGACAACAATGATCGCGGTTGAGGACCTTGGCGGCTACAGCCTGATGGTCCCTGCAGATTGCGTTGCGCGCAACCAAGAGGCGCTTGAGGCCTCTGCGCCATCGGCAGCTGTGAAGTTCATGGAGGGAGTCGACCAGTACCTCGCGGTTCACCCCCACGAGGCGACGAATTTATCGGCTGCAATTTTCGACTCGGAGAGCCAAACTCTGCCGCGTGAGGTTGCGCGAGAGATGGCCAAACTTCTTCAACGAGAAGCAGACTTGCGCTGCGACCTAGTCATCACGCACCGTGATCAGGATCGCATGCGCAGGATCTACCGCAACCAGAACCTCCGCCTTGGCGCAGAGAACATCAGCGAGACGGCACGCGGGTTTCTATCAAGGCTGCGGGTCGATGTACGCTCCAACCGCCCTTCGGATGGCGCGGACAGCAAGGTTCGGGACCTCGATCTTGTCTTTCTACATGATGTCATCAGCCATCATGCTGATCCGGTCTGGATCGAGGAAGCCGGTGGCTCTCAGGATCTTCCCGTCTCTTTCGATCCCGCCTTGGCCCGGCGTCCGCGGCGCCGGATGACCGAGACTGATGCCTCGGGCGTGGGTATCTACCTCACACTTCCACGGCCACCTCGCGCTGTAGGTCAGTATCAGGATCTACTCTACGAACTCGCTAAGGGCTTCTTGCCGGACAGGTTCCATGGTGTGCTGATCCGGCAGGCCCAGTTCGGGGACGCCAAGGTGGTCGATTTGATCCGCCGTGCACACCAGCTCGCGGAATGGGTGATCACCTATGACAAGGTGGCTAGCCGAACGCTTTTTGAGCGAAGCGGTGTTCAAATCATCAGCGACATCTCGGTTCCTGGGGCGGACGGTCGGGTGATCATTAGCGCCGGCAAAGTAGATGATCGACTGAAACGGAACGTACGCGATGATCTCATCGAGGCTTGCGGCATCTCTGCGCCGGATGCAGAAAAGCTCGCGGATGTGGCCATCCGCGACGTGCTGCGGATATCAGGGCAGAAAGTCCTGTCGGCGGCCCGATACACCAACGCCTCACGCGAAATGATTGGCCTCGCAGTGATGCGCGCTTGGATGGAGGGCGCGCTTAAGGGCACCATCGATAACGACCCGATCTGGATCTCTCTCGATGATTACCGTGGCTGGTTCATGTCCGAAAAGGGGCGGGTAGCCGATGCCATCGCAGTCACCATCGACCACAACAATTCGGCGTTTCGGGTATTCCTGCAGGTGGGTGAAGCCAAGTTTGTGGAGAAAACCTCCGAACTAGCCACGATCAGGGAAGCACAACAACAGGTGAAGGATACAGTGGATCGCCTGATCAGTCTATTCATCGACAACGACGATGCGATCTCCCGAGCGGCGGCCTGTGCAAGGTTGGCCGATCTCCTAGTCAACCGAGACGGAGTGACGGAGCGCCTTCCCGATGCCGTCCGGCGTGCCGCATTCTTCAACGCCCTGAGTGCCGGCGAGGTATCGTTCGAAATCAGTGGCGAAGCCGTCGTGTGCCTGCACGACGATCATGGACCATTGTGGCGGTGCGAGGCGGATCTAGATCGGCCGTATCTCCGACACCACGTGCTGACCACGCCAGCGATCCGCCAAACACTGCAGCGCACGGTAGCAGGAGAGCTACCTCAGCGTGAAGGTCTCGGTGATATCTACTGGTATTGCGAAGGTGATATCCGTAAGCCTCGACTGGCAATGCAGCCTGCGGCCACCACGGCAGCTGTTGGGCAAGACGCTACCACTCCTGAGCATGTGTCGGATGAAGACCCGAAGTTGGTGCCGGCCAAAGCCGCGCACGATGAAGGTGCCAACACGACCGGGACGGAGCCCGAAGTGGCAGAAGAAAAAATTCCTGATGCGGAGCCGGTACCGGAGCCGCCGCGTTTTCTCCCGCCTCCGATCTTCGCGGTCCTGCAGGACATGGCGGCAAGCGAGCGCGGGGCGGTCACCGATGCCGACTCCCTCGCTTGGGCCGAACGGATGGCGCTGGAAACCCAGCGTGCCCTAAGCCACTTCGGCATGCAGGCCGAGTTCGCGGACCCTAAGCCGAGGCTGACGCCCAATGGCGCATTAATCGCCTTCCGCGGGCACCCGTCGCTGACCGTCGACAAGATCGAGAAGCGCACCAGCGAATTGCTGACGACCTATGGCATCGAGGTTGCAGATGTACGACCCGGGCGCGGCCGTATCTCGGTCTTCGTGACGCGGGAGAAGCGGGCCCGGGTGCCGCTTGCCTCCACCTGGCTAGACGCCCTCTGGCCTGACCGTGACCCCGGGCATGCCACCTCCTTCATCCTCGGGGCGCGCGAAGATGAGGACCGGCTGCTGTATCTGAACCTAGCCGAGCCCTTCGCTGGGTACGACGCGCACGGTCCGCACACGCTGATCGCCGGCGAGACGGGCAGCGGTAAGGGGATCCTGACACAAGGTATCCTGCTGCAGCTGATTGCTTTCAACGATCCTGAAGAGGCCGAGCTGATCGTCGTCGACCCGAAGAAGGGGGTAGACTTCACCTGGCTGGAGGGCGCTCCGCAGATGAAGGTGCCGATCGTGACAGAGATGAGCGACGCGCAGACGATTCTCCAAGAGCTCGTGGTCCAGATGGACGCCCGCTACGACAAATTCGCCGCGGCCGGTGCTGCCAACATCATGGAGTACAACCGCAAGGTCACCCCAGAGCAAAGGATGTCGCGGATCTTTCTGGTGCATGACGAGCTGGGAGCCTGGATGGCGCAGGAGAAAGAGTATCAGGAAGTAGTGCTATCCTCCGTGGCCAATCTCGGAATGAAGGCGCGTGCGGCGGGCATTCACCTGACGTTGATTACCCAGCGCGCCGACGCGGAGGCTGTGCCCGGGCGGCTACGCGACAACATGGGCAACCGCCTGTGCCTGAAGGTACAGAATGGCACGGGCTCGCGGATGGTGCTCGGGGTCGGCGGCGCCGAAAAGCTCCTAGGCAAGGGCCATCTCGCCTGCGTCCTGGCTAATCAGCAGCTGCCCCCAGGGCAGAACTTCTTCGTGGTGCAGGTGCCCTTCGCCGAAGCGGAGGACATGCATCGCCTTGCCAATGCGGCAAAGAGTTATTGGGCCTCCCGACGTAGCTGATACTCGCTTGGCACCCGATGCCGCGCCGGGCGAGAGGGGAATGAATGGAGATAGACCGGTCTAGCGTGGGCAAGCGGGTTGGCGGTGCGCTCTATGTGCACCGCTCTGCTGTGGACAGCCTTCTTCCCGAACAGTCTAGGCTCATCGCTGCCGCTGCCGGGCACGTGCCACAGGGCAACTGGAACGTGGCGAAGATCGATCTAGCAGACGGCCGCGCCGTATCTCTCCTAGACTACGAGGACTTTGCGGATCGCGCGTTTCCCGCGCTGCGCCAGAGCCGCCGTGTCGATCTCGAGACCGGTGCGGTGACCGTGCGGCGCTACGGGACGAACCCGCCGATCCTCCATCGTAAGGAACTTCTGCTGTCCCCCGATGCCCCCGGACGCGAGGCCTATGTGGCGCTGACGAGGGAGCTGGAGCAGCGGGGCCTCTTTGTCGACATGACCCGGCGCGGGCGGCAAGACGCCTGGGAGGCCGCGCTGGCCCGGGCAGGGATCGAGGTGCGCGATCACTGTGTGGTTGCCGTAGGACCGCTTGTGGAAGTTGCGATGACATCTGAGAGGGCGGAAAGCCCCTTTAGTGACGGCATGCCCCCGATCGCCCGGTATAGGACGGCGATTGGGCGAAACAGCCTGTCGGCTCCCATGGCCGCACTCAACGCAGCCGGGCTCCTAGAGGAAGGGGTGAGCGTTCTTGACTACGGCTGCGGCCGCGGCGACGACGTGCGTGCGCTCAGAGCCGCCGGGATTGATGCGGTCGGCTGGGATCCGCACTTCGCACCAGATCGGAGTGTGCTTGTGCCGCGGCATGTCGTGAACCTCGGCTTCGTCCTGAACGTGGTAGAAGACCCCGCGGAGCGGCGCGACATACTGAGGCGGGCCTTCGATCTGGCCGAGCGTTGCCTAACCGTCGCTGTCATGCTGGTGGGAAAGGGAGACGTGTCTGGCCACCGGCCGCATGGCGACGGCTTCCTCTCCTCTCGCGGGACCTTCCAGCGCTACTACACGCAGGCGGAACTGCGGACTTTCCTGCGCGACACGCTAGAGGTGACGCCGGTGGCGGCGGGTCCGGGCATCTTCTTCCTGTTCCGCGATGAAGAGCTTGAACAACGCGTTCTCTCGCGCCGACAGATGGGAATGATAAGCTCTCGGCCGATCCTGTCAGTGCCCCGCCTGCCGTCGAACCTCGCGTCGGGGTCCTCCTGGCGGCAGGAAGCTCTGGATTCGGTACGGGACGATCTCGTAGACCTTCTCTTGACGATGGGCCGCGTCCCCCATCCGGATGAAATGCCCGTAGATCTGCGAACGCGCCTCGCGGGCGGCCGCTTGTCCATCAAGGCGGCGATGGCAGCTGCGCTGGCGACTATCCCGAGCGAGGAGATGGCTGCCACTGCCGCTCGTCGCTCCAACGAAATCGGCCGCTTCTTCGCCCTCGGTGCTTTCTCTGGCCGTGCCCCGTACCGCCGGCTGTCGCCCGAGCTGCAACGTGATATCCGTGCCTTCTTCGGCTCGCTAGCGGCGGCAGAGGGGGCCGGCCGGCGCATGCTTTTCGACGCTGGCGACGCCGAAGCCCTTGCGAAGGACGCGCAGTCCCATGCGATGGCCGGCCTCGGGCACTTGTCCGGTGACAAGTACCAAGTCCACGCGCGCGACCTACCAAGTCTAACCTCGCGCCTGCGTACCTACATCAGTATTGCCCAAACCCTCGCCGGCACTCTGGAAAATACCACGATCTACCGCGTCCACCTCGCGTCTCGGAAGCTGACCGCACTCATCTACACGGACTTCGACACCAGCGCTCTGCCTAGGCTTTCAGAGCGCACAAAGATTGACTTGCGTACGGGGGACGTAGCCATTTTCAATCACCAATCTGAAGGGCGAGTGAGCGTTCTAATAAACAAGTCAGTATTCATGACTGAGGAAGATGAACGGTACTTTGATCAATTAAAGTTCGAGTCAACGCTTCGGCAGCTGTTTGAAGATCCGATCGAAGATATACCGTTCATCGAGGTGGCCCACGCTATGATTAAGGCCGGCCTGAAGCTTCCATACTGAAAATTGGCAGACCAAAGACCTCGGCTTCATCCCGAGCTTTGCCGACTAGGTGAAGGCCATCCGGCCCGAGCCGTGGATGGGCCGGGCCGAGCGGATCGACGCGATGGTCGATCCGCATCTCGCTTCGCCCATCGTCGAGGTCACCTGACCTGACCGACCCGGCCTATCAGCGGCTCGGCCTGCGCGCGGCGGTCCGGGCGCTTCAGGCCCGACAGCAGAAACTAAACGAGGCAGGTGTCTAGGAAACTAGGGGCACCTCACACGTTGCAGCTTAAGTACGGACACGCTGCACTACCGGCAACGGACAGCTACTGCTATGGTTGAGGTGAGGTATGCCATCATGCTACTTAACGCTACTACTGCGCGTAGGTGAAACAGAGCAATCGCGTAGGGATTCAAAGGAGTAAAATTTGAGTCTGGAAAAAGAGGCTTACGAGCAGAATTATCAGCAGTTCAGGTCGCTCAACCAAATTATGTGGCAGATACCCGTTCTTGCAATGACATTGACTGGTGGACTTTGGTTTGGGGTATCAAGAATTTCCGATAACTCAATACTCGTTACAGTACTGTTAGTAACAGCAGTCATCGGAAACATAATACTCTTGGCCGTATTGATGAGGTTTCGACATGTCATGGGGTGCTATTTAACATGGCTTAAAAATGCACACCCAACTGGCTTTGTTGATGCAAGCCCACTAGCCCAAACAAGTTCGAGGCTTGAAAGACTTTGTAACCGCGACAAAACTGTTCGCACTTTGTTCTCCCTCATGCTAGGATGGGCAGCATTGGGTAGCTTCATTGTGTTAGCAGCACACTGGATAGGGAGACTGGATGTGACTGACTTTCGTAACAGCACAGCGTCGGTTGCGTACTATGACCGACACGCAGTTGCTTTGGCTGATGGATATGAATCCATCGACTTCGAAAGCGCATACCCTTTTTTAGTCGATTTCTTCGACCAAAACTCTGATCCGATCCAAGTTCTGGATGTTGGCTCTGGCACTGGACGCGATGCGGCATGGATAGCTGCAAGAGGGCATTCCGTTGTTGCAGTTGAACCCTCGACGGCCATGCTTCAGATTTCTCAAAGGCTACATACTGAACAAGGTATTTCGTGGGTTCAAGACTCGTTGCCGTCGTTAGGCCACGAAACACTTAAGGACCGACTATTCGACGTTATTTTGATTAACGCTGTTTGGATGCACATAACTCCAGAACAGAGAAGACCTTCCTTATCAAGAGTTAAGTCATTGCTTATCCCCGGTGGTCAAGTTTTTATTTCTCTTCGTCTGGGACCATCAAGTGCTGAGCGTGGTATGTATGAGGTGTCTAGCTCTGAATTTGTTGAGGATGCCCAAGCTTCGGGGTTCAACGTGACGCCTGTTGGTGATTTTTCGGATTTGCTTGGGCGGCCCGAGGTCAGTTGGAAGGTCTTCAAACTTATGTCGCGTAGCCCTTAACTTCGAGACGGGGAGCTTTAGGCGCCCTATTTTGCCCCAAAATACGAGATTCTAGGGCCTAGAGGCGGAGTTTCCCCATCGTTGCGTAGGGCCTCCGGTTGAAACCTGTCTCACCTTTTGCGGCAAGAATGTCAGATTTAAAAGCAAGATCCCACATCTAAG
Source organism: Cereibacter sp. Soil_C_27 (assembly GCF_057657095.1). Taxonomy (NCBI): domain Bacteria; kingdom Pseudomonadati; phylum Pseudomonadota; class Alphaproteobacteria; order Rhodobacterales; family Paracoccaceae; genus Cereibacter; species Cereibacter sp. Soil_C_27. The sequence goes on from NZ_JBDGJD010000008.1 coordinate 95,947, forward strand.
GGCAACGGTTTCCAATTTATTTCATTGACTTATTCATCTCGGAATTAAGGGCAACGCGACAATGGGAAAGCGTTGCAATTCGACCCGAATAGATATTTTTACAAGGCTAATAACCAGGACATGACGGTTGCGGCGATGCGGATCGTGGAGGGGACGTGACTGCGGTCGAACTTTCTTCACTTCTTGCGAGCCTAGCGGCGCTTAAAGCGCAGCCTGAGCGAGCCCCGACCGACCACGGAGAAATGAGACTGCGTCTCCTTGTCCATCGGGTTGGGTAGTTCGAAAACACACCACTTCTCGGGGGAAAAGACGTAGGGAACATAGAGTATACGATAACGTTTGCGGCCGGTGCGGGAGACAGAACTGGCGACACGGAGTTCGTTCGATGTCAGTTCAAACTCGCATCCGTCTTCCAAGGTAGACTTGACTTCAAACATCCAGTCGACTGCTGGCGTCTGGACTAGAAAATCGTAGCCAGCTGCATCGTCACCTTGGCCGCCGCCGAAGAATTTCGTTCTGTTCTCCGATATCCAAGAGTCCTCGTTGACTGAATCGGGAAATCTCCGCTTGAGATACTGATAGGCCAACCACTCACTTGCGACGCCCATTGCTACCTTTTGCGATTCCGTCAGTCGCGCAACGCGTTGCCCCTGTTTGCCACTTTTGCCGTTCCCACCGTCGGAAGCGGATACTCCTGGATCATCGAACTGTACGAGCTTGGTGCGCTGACGACTCCGCCCAAACCAGCTATCGTCGGATGCGAGCGTAGCCTCGGCTATGTTTTGCATGGCTGCGGCAAATGAGGGATCACTTGGATCAAGATACTGTCCAGCGAATTGAATGATCCGTTTTCGACGATCTTGTTCTTGCTGCTCTTTGGCTTTCCGCTCCTGCTCCTCGCGCACAGCGTTTTCGTCAAGGCCAAGGCTTTCTGGATCAATCCGTGCAGGCATTTCTTTAGGCCAGGCAAACGCGCGCACGCAGAGCGCTGGCATGAGGTCTGCGTTGATCGGATCGAAATCAAGTAAGCCAGCGTTCTCGACCACGCGCACAATGTCTTGAGCTTCTCCTCGCTCCCACACGTCCGGAACGTCTATATGGTTTTGGCGGCACCACGCCCCAACTAGGGGTTTCGCTTCGGCCGCGAAGGCGCGAGCTATCTTGCGGTTCTCGCTGATCAACTTCTCGAAGGGCGCAATTTTTACTTCCGGAATCTCTCCGATCGCCTCGGAGAACGACGTCTCGACATGCTCGACGGCCGTCTGTCGGTCGAGTGTTTCGCACTCGAGGACCCACGCTGGGACAAACGGAATGAATTTCAGTTCGCGCCTTGAGAGGTAAGTTGAAAGATCAGTCCCAAGCCGATAGTCGGCAACGTGCAGGCGCCGTAGCCGGTCTCTTAATTCGGGCGCCATTTCATGTAGATACGCCTCGAAAGTGGCCCTCAACTCTGCTTCGCTAGATAGGATTTCCTCCCCAAGAGATTGAAGCACTCGGTTAAACTGCCCGTAGTCAAGGTTCAGCGCCCTTACAATAAAGCGTCGATCAGGGCTTTCTTCACATGCGGCAAGCAGATCGCCACCAGTAGGGGAGCTCGCCGAAAGATGAGTCTCAAGCCAGACCCGAAGGCTGAACTCGCCTCCTTGATCCTTGGCTGCATCAGCGAGGTCTCGAGCTAGGTTGAGATTTTCAAAGTATGCGACGACTGGAATGATGAGGTGAAGGACGTGGGCTAGGTCGGTCCGCATCCCCGCGCGCATGTCTTCGACAATTCTGACATCACACCCAAGCGCAACAGCAAGTTCGTTATCAGTGGGGCGTTCGGAAATACCGTCGGGGTGTCCAGCCGCCAGCCGAAGCAGGATCAACTCAAGGGAGCGCAATCGACCGTCGATAAGCCTGGAGAGCTCAGCCGCAAGGCCTTTGGCAAGCCGCGGCCAGTCAATCGTGACACCGTCCGTCAGAATGAGCGTCGGGCTGGACTCGTCTCGGTAGGCGTACCACTCCATGCGGCTACCACTCGCCACTTCCTGGCCGACGACTGTGAGTGATATCGACCTGCACACCCGAACTCTAATTGACCGAATCCGCTTGTCTAGTGTCGAATGCTGGATACCCCGTTCAAGGTTCTCTCCAATCAACTCGTTGGCGATCACAGCAACCTCGGGAAGCCAATCAAGGCCCAGCGACAGGAGATATTCGTCGTCGGCAGTGGGTACGAAAATCGAACCGTCCACTAACAATCGAACAGAGTCACGGTCCAATTTCTTCGGGGAATAGCACTCGATATCCGCCAGTCTTCTCTCGACGATCCCGAGGTCCACTTCACCTACCTCGAGCACCGCCAGACCGGCTGAGGAAAGCGCTCGCGCCTCGAAGCTCTGTGCGTTTTCCACAAGGATCACAGTGGACGGCGCAGCTTCGTCGCCCTGGATGCGAGTCAGGTTTCCCGAGCGATGAACCGCAAGATGGAGGTCAGATGGAAGCGCGGCCTGGCTCTCCACGAGTTCTCCCCAGGCCCGACTGTATTGGCGTCGAAAGGTCGCCATATCCCCAGACTGAAGATTCTCGACACAGTTCGCCAAAGCACCGAGGCGAAGCGCTGCTGTCTCTGGATCAGCCCAATCCCGAAGTCCAAGCGCCTCACCGAAAGCGATCTTGGCGACGTCTTCCCTGTCAATTAGTGCCCTCGCGTCGTCGGAAAGACGCGGTATGAAGGCCGGAACTCCTGGTCTCTTGGTTCTTGATGCCCAGCACTGACTCGGTGGCAGAAATATGCGCTCTCCGCGCAGGTCTCCCTGCAACCAATCTTCGGACCGAAGGAAGGCACCTAGAGGCGTGACGACGCGGCGCTCATCCCATTCACGTTCTGAACGGCCATAGCGTCCAATCCTGGCGAACAAGAATTTGCCACCGTAGCGGGTGATGTGGTGGACGAGCAACTCATAGAATACTTCGCGCAAATGATCTGGCAACTCATCGTATTCAATCTGACCCGGCAATCGCCAGAATTCGCCCTTGAGCGTGTAATCTTCGGTATATGGGTGATGGAATGAAATCTGCTTCGCTAGCTTTGTCCATATTCGGGTGAGTCCTCGGCCGGCATCACCATTTTTCAATAAGTTGTGCCAATAATACGAGGGAGAGCCCTTTTGCTGGACTCCAGATGCAATTTCTTTCAGGCCGTCGGTGACGCCAAGGAGTTCCAGAAAACTTCCCCATTTTCGGCTACTCTCAGCGCTCGGCAGACCCCAATCGTTGAGTGGCTTAAGAAGCTGGTTCGCCGCACGCTCGCAGTCCTGCGAGTAAAGTGAGGCTTCGCTCAGGAACGCTTCCAGACGTCTTCCAGTTTCAGTCCAAGTTCCTGAAAAGACAGCACAATCAGCTGACGTCCAACCTCCGCGTGCGGGCACGTGCAAGTCGGCGGCCTTGATTGCTTGTTCTGCGCTCTTTCCTGCGGCGTCCCACACACGAAAAGCCCAATCGAGGGCGTCCATTCGCCTCTGGTCACTGGGCGTCTTGCCTAGCGCAGAGCCGAGACCAGCAAGCGCCTCCAGCGGATCAAACTGTCGAACAAGCCCTGCGTCTGATAGCGCCTCAAGAACGTCATCGGACAAAGGTATCTTCTCATCGAAAAAGCGATAGCCTCTTGTCAAGGAGGACGGCGGTAGCGGAACATCGCCCTTCTTGCGCTTACCGATCTCACTTTCGCTGCGAACGTAGAGACCGCGCCGATCATCCGAGTCATGTCCACCCGCCGAACGCAGCTTCCCCGCCCTGTCGACAAGTATCTCAGTACCGTCGAGGCAATCCAGATTTACCTCTGACGCTTCGCACAGGGTAACCAAGTCCTTGTAGAATTGAGCCCATGTTGTTGGGCTTGAGGCGCGGTCAACGAGCGATCTTGCATAGATTTCCGACCACTCGGGAATCTCATTTGGCGAAGGAAGCCGCGTGAACTCATACCCATACCGTCCAAAACAACGCCCAGCCATTTCGCGCAAGCGGCCAAGGCGATCACTATCCAATTCGATGGACGTTATATGCACGCCAACCCGCTTTACTACTTCACGCGGCTTCAACAATGAGAAGTTTTCGTGGGGCCAAATAGTCACCTTATTGATAGTTGACCATTTCTCGCCGTCTACCGTTGGGATGATCGGAATTATACTAAGGTCCTTGAAAGCCAAGCCTGCGGCCTTGATTGCGGCGTCCAACTTCCGAGCACCATTCCCGGTCCACGCAAGTAAGTCAAAAACGCTGCGACCCGGAACATCTAAGCGCTCCTGCACTGCTGTCAGAGCACCGGAAAGACAAGTCTCGGCTACTGCATCCATTAGACAACTGTTTAATGGTAGATCTAGATCAGTATTTCGCCTGTCGATATCAGCGAAGAAAGGTGCATCTATGTGCCCCAAGAGCGGCGAACCAGCTTCACTCCCCATTGGCAAGAAGTTGTAGAGTTGCCCGTCTAGAACTGCAGCTGTCGACAACCCCACAGCAACCGAGACAATTGGCTGTCCTTTCCAGTCCAACCAACGTTTTAGAGCTGGCGCTCGATCAATGCTTTCTCTGACGGCTGCAAGGATACGCTCCTTGTCGACCTCCTGCTGCACCAAAAGGAACCGACGCCGCTCACCAACGTCAATCTCGGATATCCGCGGGTTCCCTGGGCTACCCCCTTCTCGCAGGATTGTCCGGCGCCGGGTCAATCGACGGCTTCCAGTCCGCTTTCCCTCAATTTCGAGGTCGATACGAACCTCCGCGATGCGATCAAGGAAGAGGAGAAGTGGGTGTTCCAAATTCGCAATCGCTTCGACTTGCTTTCGCACAAGCGCGACAGCTGCAGAGGACCGAAGAGGCGCAGAGATCACGGAAGCGTAGCCAATGGTGGCGAAGCGCTCGATCTCAGGGGGAATCTCATCTAATGGCTGAGGAACTAAATATCGCGGAATTGTCTCAGAAATTCGGCGAGCTTCATCAGTTTCGACATCTTCATCAGGCAGCTCCGAAATAAGAATCTCTCGGATTTCGTCAGTCTTCGCGAATCTGAGACAATATCCGTTGAATGATTTTGTAGCTTGACTCGGCAAAGTCGAGTAGATGTGCACGTCGTCGGTGATAGCCTCAATGCTCCGAAATCCGAGCCCCTTGTTTCCTATCCCCTCACCGATCTCTTTGCCGCTGGTTGCAAGGTTGATAATTGCATTTATGTCACGATCACGGAAGCCTCGCCCGCGGTTTGCTACATAAAGGCAACCCTGAGATTCCGATGTCACAATTAGCTTGATTGCGATTCCACCGTCTTCGCCGATCTCGTGAGCGTCGTGAGCGTTTTGTATGAGCTCGAAAAGAACTCGATCACCGTACTCAGTCCCAATGACTTCTCCAAGATTCTTTAGGCTTTCATAAACTTGCAAGCCCTTTCGATGTGCATCGACTGCATTCGAAAGAGCTTTTCGCGCCTTCATCCGGAGCGCCTCAGCAGGGCTGAGAGAAGTCAAATCAGCAGCAAGATTCAATTATCTGGCCTCGTTTTTCACGGAACAAAGGAGATGATAGTGCTCAAGTGACCTCCTTGAGCGTTTTTCCGTCGTTTTCTCTCCGCCAGCTTTGCGGGCCACTGCAATTGCCATCCTTGACTATGCCACCTGCCAAGCTTGCACTATGGAAAAGATGGTCACGCTCAAAACGGAGGAGATCAGGATCTTGGTCGGAGACGAGTACGCCCGCTTTTATTAAGCGGTCACGCTCCTCGCGATCCCGCTTCACACGAGGGGAGCCTTCCCGCATCGCCGTCGAGCCCTTGCGGACAAGGAAGCCACTAGCCTCGGGGCGGCCATAGGCCTGAGCCTTCTGCGGACGCAATACAAACCACTCGTTCTCGCTCATGCGTTTCCTCTTTCGTTCTGTTTGAATACTTGGAGAGCACAGAGCGTGTTCACCAGCCGCATCTGCTCGACTGTTTCGCATTTTGCCTCGCGCAGACGCGGCGCGCCGAAGACCAGCGCCAGACCTTTAGCGCGTGATACTGCCACGTTGATCCGGTTGAGCGAGAACAGAAATTCCATCCCGCGCGAAGTTTCTTCGGCCGATGAGGCAGTCATCGAGACGAGGCAGACCGGGGCCTCTTGTCCCTGGAACTTGTCCACCGTGCCCACGCGGATGGTGTCCAGAAGCGCGTCGCGCAGGGCGTTGACCTGTGCGTTATAGGGGGCGACGACGATGATATCGCTGGCCCGCATCGGGCGGGTCGTGCCGTCCTTGTCAGTCCATGTGCCTTTCAGCAGTTCGGTTACGGACGCGCGGATCGCTTCGACCTCCTCTGACGCAATCTGGGCATTGCCCTCATGTTGGACCGGCACCCAAAAGGCCCCAGCCTCGGGGAAGCGCGTGCCGCGGACAGCCTGACGCGCGGTGTCGGGGTGGCTGGCCAGCCGCCCCTCATAGACCTGATCCGAGATGAACCGGCAGACCTCGGGGTGCATCCGCCGCGAGACGGGCAGGAAAATGCCGCGGTTCGGCGGTACGGTCGCATGTCCGCTCAGCATCCAGTCGAGACAGGACAGGTTTGCAGGATCGGGATGCGCGCCCTGGATTACCTGGGGCAACTGGCGCGGGTCGCCGACCAGCACGATGTTGCGTGCGGCCCGGCCCATAGCCACCATGTTGGCCAGTCCGACCTGCCCTGCCTCATCGACGAAGAGCCAGTCAAAGGCCTGCACATTCTCGTCGCGTGAGAAGAACCAGGCCGTCGCTCCAACGACATGTCGTCCACCCGCCGCGTCGTCATTGCTGGTGGCGCGGCGCACCGGGCAATCGTCGGGGTAGCCGTCATCGCCGCCGCTAGTCTTGTGGACCAGATCCAGCGTGATCGGCAGATCCTCATCCTCGAGAGCACTCAGGCAACCCATCAGGACGTTGCGGATTGCTTCGTGGCTGTTAGATGTCACGCCGACCCGCGCGCCTTTCCGCACGAGGGACAGGATCGCCCGGGAGGTGACATAGGTCTTGCCGGTGCCTGGCGGTCCCTGGATCGGAAGTATCGTGTCGTCCATTGCTCCGACCGCTGCGATCGTCTCCGCAACGGGATCAGCAACCGGCATCAGCGGGCCAGTTTTCAGACGGGGCGCCGTGCGCGATAGCAAGTCATCGACCGCACGATATGCCCCCGGACCGCATTGGTCGGCAATGACGTCACGCAAGGCACCAGGGATGGGTTTCGGATCAAGCGGCCAGTCGGGGTGCAGGTTCACCCGGTCGCCGAGAACATGATCTTTCCCGGGCCCAGCCTTCACCGTAACCTGCCGCGCCTTGCGATCCATATCCGTGATGCTGACCGAGATCGGCGGGCCATCAAACACCGGCACCGTCGCGCCCTTGCCGGGGCGAAGTTTCGTTTCTTGCAAAGGAAAGCGATAGTTGCGGGCATACGAACGCTTGACCGCCTCGACCGGGCCAATCGCCTCCAGCCCCGCTAGCGCGTCCAGATCATCGAGGAGGTCGTCCTCTTCCTTGGACGCGGAGTCGAAAACCGCCCATTGCGCGGGCTTGGCCTCGCGCTTGTGAAAGAGGCCGAGGTTAAACAGCAGCGCCTGCCGATCCTCGGGTAGGCCCGTTGCTGCGAGTGTGGCGCGCAATGCTTGCGCATCGGCGTCTTCCTCCGCCTCTTTCGGCCCGGCATCCGGGGCAAGCGCCGGCCACGCCCCCGCAGGGCGGATGCCCACAAGCCAGTCGCGCAGCTCCTCAGTCGAGATGCAGTCGATGCGGTTGTAATCCTCAATCTCATCGAGGATCTGCTGTTCGCCCGTCTCGCGCCAGCGCTCGTAGGCCACAACCGATCCGCCCGCTGTCTTGACCTCCCCCTCGCGCACGCGACCGTAGAAGGCCTCCATCGACTTGATGGAATAGTTGCGTTCCGACCCAATCAGTCCGCCGCGCACCACGGCGAAGAGATCGACAAAACGCCGTTCGCGCAGCAGTCGGTCAAGGAAAGCCTCGCCGATCCCATATTTCGTGGTCAGGCGGCGCAGCGCGGTGATCTCATAGGCCGCGTAGTGGTAGATGCGCGCCGCAGGGAACGCCTCAAGTCGCGCGCGGAAGAAGGCGAGAAGATCCGAGAGGGCCTTGGCCTCGGCCTCGTGGTCATGCGCCCAGAAGGCGCGGAACTGCCCATCGCACCAAACACCGTGCAGGTATTCGAGGCCACCCTCGTAGTGGGGATCGCCCTCGATGTCGTAGAACAGGTCGCCCGGCTGCGGCTCGGGAAGCAGGTCAAAGCCCTTGCCAGGTTCGGGTGCGCGCAACTCGAAGGACGGGGCGCCGGCTTTGCGGGCGTGCTGCAACCGGGCCTGCGTCACGAGACGCGCGCGGGTGCCCTCGGCTATGCCCCGCACCGGGCGATCCAATTCCGCAAGGGCCGTCATCGTGCCAATCCCCGCAGCCTCCAGCTTCTTGACTTGCCCTCTGCTCATATTGGCCACGTTGAAAAGGCTGTCCTCCGCCTGCCAGACGCTTTCGCAATGATCGGCCCAACGGCAAAGGCCGCAATCAGCACAAGGCACGGGGCGCGTGGGCTTTGGTGCGGCAACAAAGGTCTCCAGCCGCGTCCGCGCCGCCCGGGCGTAATGGGCATAATCCGCCAGCCGCAGGGTCGCGCGTGCGCCGGTGCCCAGTTCGACATGAGCGAACTCCGGCGCGACACCCTGCACTTCGGTCAGCAAGTCAGAGTAGAGAACAAGTTGCAGAACATGCTTGGGATGCGGTGTGCGTTTCAGCTTGGTATCGGTCACCTCATAGCTGAACGGACCAAGGGCCGAACGCCGATTCACGCGCAGCAGGAAATCCGACCAGCCGCCCCATGTGCCGGACAGGAAGGCCCCCTGAAAAACGACCTCGGCACCCTGCGCAAGCGCTTCCCGGGTCGCCTCCGCATCGGAGGCCAGATCGCCGCGGGGAATCTCCAGCACAGCTTTTCCAGCGGACTTCAGCTTCTCGAGATGCGCCGCTTCATGCGCGTCGCCCTGTTTCTGCAACAAGGCGGCGTCTTCGGTATCTTCACCCGGCTCTGGCCCCTCTCCGCGCAGCCGCATCAGATCGAGCGTGGTTGCATGGGCACAGCCCATGAACCGCATCAGGTCGGTCGCCGAGAAAAGGATTTTGCTGCCGAGGATCCTCATGGTCGCCCTGAAATCGTAAATGAGCGCAACCCGAAGCGGAATCGTCTCGTCAGGTCACAGGTTCCACAATAAGCGCCTTGGGTGTCAATTCCTGTCGGGCTCAGCACGCCAATAAATCGGCGTGCCCACCGCTGAAGCTTGTGCAGGTTCAAGACAACGGCACATCATCCTCGCGCACGATCCGGAGGCTCGTCGGCGCGATCAGCGAGGGCGGTTTGCCTTTTGCGCCCATGCGCAGCGAAAAGCCACGACTGACAAGCGAGGCCGCCTCGTCCAGCGTCCGGACATAGGTCGCGTGTTCGGCGTAGTGCTTGTGTTTGCCACGCGCCATATCCGCAAGCTGATAGCCGTTAGACGTGAAGACAGGCTCCTCGACGGTGCCGCCTCGCGATGAAACCCTTTCGATCCTGATAGCACGACCAGCCATTGTTCTTCCTCTCGATGCTTTGGTGCGCCCGCCGGACCAAGGAACTGGTGATGGAAATCACTCGGGAATCAGCTCGACAGGTCGCACCAACCTTCCTAGCCTGCAGGGGTGTCAAACTCTGACAGGCTTGCGAGGGTGCATGTCCTTTTCCAAGGCTCAGGATCTCATCCGCCTTGCCCAGATGGCCGCCGCAAAGCGCGGAGGCGTCAGTCTTGAGGATATCTGCGAGGAATTCGGCGTCTCGCACCGCACCGCGCAGCGTATGACCGATGCGCTTGAGGAGACCTTCGGCAATGTCGAAGCTGCCGATGGTGAGGACCGCAAAAGACGCTGGCGGATTATCAATCCCGGCTTGTCGCAGTTGCAGCTGCGGCACGAAACCGGTGTTGAGGCGCTGGACATCGCGGCTCGGACGGCTGAGTCCGAGGGAAGGCTGCGCCACGCCAAGGCCTTGAACGACCTGCGCGATGGCATGCTCGCGCGGGTTCCCGCCCGGGCGCGGGTCGAGGCGGATGCCGAGGCAGTGCTGATGGCGATGGGCCAAGTCACCCGGCCGGGGCCCAAGGTCAGCCTTCAACCGGAAATCCTCGACGCCATCATCGAATCCCTGCGTGGTCCTTTCCGTCTGCGGGTGCGCTACAATCAGGACGCTGCTTCCCGTATCCTAGAACCGCACGGGGTCCTTTTGGGCCATCGGACCTATCTTGCTGCTCGCGATCCGGCCAAGGCGGACGAGGTGCGCAATTTCCGCATCGACCTCATCCAAGAGGCAGAGACGCTCAACGAAAGCTTCGCGCTGCAGGACGGGTTCACGATCGCCGAATACGCCGCGCAGGCCTTTGGCGTCTGGCAGGATCCGGCGCAATACGGCGAGGTGGTCTGGCGCTTTGCCCCGGGGGCCGCCGACCGCGCCGCGGGCTTCCGCTTCCATCCGCAGCAGGTGCTGGAACCGCAGGCCGATGGCGGCCTGATCGTACGTTTCCACGCGGCGGGTTGGCTCGAGATGGCCTGGCATCTCTACCAATGGGGCGACAAGGTCGAGGTGATTGCCCCACAGGCGCTGCGCGACTTGGTCGAAAGGTATCGCCGCTCTGACTTTGCCGCCATGCCATGACCAGATTTGGAGAGGATGAGTTTGATGCCTGACACCCTGACCTTCGCCACCCTCAAGGAAAAACAGCGTGCCATTCGTGCGGGTTTCCCCGAGACGATGGGCCTGCGCGTTCATCGCGCCATCAGCTGGATTGGTCGGGCCGAGGCCTGCGACGGGGACGACGACGCCCGTTTCATCTTCCTCTGGATCGCCTTCAACGCCGCTTATGCAGACGAACGGGAGTTCCAATCCATTCCGCAGGGCGAACGTGCGGCCTTCCTCGACTACTTCGGACGGCTGACCGCATTGGACAGCGAACGCCGCATCTACAAGGCTGTCTGGCAACGCTTCTCCGGGCCGGTGCGACTGCTTCTCGAAAACCGCTATGTCTTCAATCCGTTCTGGCAGCACCATAACGGGATCGACGGATTCGCGGATTGGGAGGATCGGTTCAAGACATCGGCCAGATCCTTTGCGCAAGCATTTCAGGCTGGCGACAGCGCGCGGGTCCTGAGCTTTGTTTTCGACCGTCTCTATGTCCTGCGCAATCAGCTGGTGCATGGCGGGGCGACATGGAACAGCGGGGTCAACCGAGCCCAGGTGCGCGACGGGACTGCGATCCTTGCATTCCTCGTTCCGGTGTTCGTTGACCTGATGATGGAGAATCCTGCAGGTGACTGGGGCCGCCCCTTCTATCCGGTCGTTCCCTGAGAAACCGATCTACTAGAACAGTAACCTGACGTCCTGCCGTCGTCCCACAAAGCCTAGGCCGAAAACGCCAAGAGTGGTGCTTTACTCCAGCTCGACGCGACTAAGGCGCGGCGCATGGAAATGCGTTCGCACAGTGAGTGCAGCGGCCGCGCCCGCATAAGCGCCGAAGCGGTGCTTCTCCTGGGAGACACCACGTTGACCCGGCAGAACGCCCCGGAGGATGACTCTAATAAGACACCGACCACCAGTGCCGTACAGGACGTGATTAAAGAGAGATCGACGAAGCAGCGCGTCATGAGGAAATCGAACCAGCCGAAGATCAGGCCTGAAGTACCAATGTGGATTGCCGAATTTCCGAACAGCCAGACGAGACCACCATCAAGGCCGACTCGGTGCGCGACACAATCCCTTCCTAAGAACAGGAAACTCCCAGAAAATTTTTCGGGCAACGACTTTTAGATATACTTCCGATAATCGCTGCTCACCTTTTGACCGGCGGGCACATATTTCAAAACTTCGCCTACCTTTCGGGCTGCTCGGATCGGAATCGGCCAGCGTTGGTTCATCTGGGTCGAATTCCAGTTCACCTTCGTGAGGCTAAAAACTTCCTTCGCGATCTGTTCGATCGTGCTTTCGCTTCGCGGGTGAGGACAGAGCAACAAGGGGTTCGGGACATAGAGGCCGGGGTAGGTCCCATAGTAGGGAATGCTGCCGTTGGTATAGAGCAGCCCATTGCCGTCCAGATCAACGAAGGTCCCGCGGAGGACAGGGAAGTCGCCGTTGCGCAGCACCTTGACCGAATAGCTCTCGTGAACCCAAACGAGATCGCGCAGTTCCACACCCGCCTCGTCGAGCGCCTTGCCAACACCATCGGCCTCATCTTCGCGAAAGCGCGACGTCTTCATGACGATTACGCGTGCAGGCATCGTTCTGTGGACCGACTTGTAGGCGGCAAGGGCGCTCTCGGTGAGCTTGTGAGCCTCGTCAGTGGTGAGGAACGGGTGGCGACCTCGCGACTCTGACTGCGCAGGGCCACCTCTAAGGATGAACCCTCTGCCCCGCTCATCGAACATTTGTGCAGCGCTGGTCCATATTTCGTCGGTTTCGGCATCCTTAAAAAAGCTGATGCCAATATAACAGGCAGTGAACTCGCCTTCTTCCGGTAATCTGCGCCAGGGCACCTTGCCGCTGCCCTTGTAGTAGAGCGTAGTCATAAGGTTCCATGCGAGGTCAGCTCGATCTTGGGTTTGGCGGTCAGAGTTCTCCTTGATCTTGCGAGGTATCTTGGCATCGGGGTTGATGACATCCTCCCAGACAATCTGAATCGGGAAGCTGAGGCCCATCGCTCTGGCCTTGAGCAAGCCGCGGAAATTCGGAGAGGTTTCTTTGCGAGCTTTCGCCTCAGTCGCTTCGTCTTCTATGACCTCGTCATCGCTTGCCCGCTCATTCCTCCAGACCCGTTCGATCAGCTCGACGGTGTCGCGTTGCCCCTAAATCCGAGACACGGCGCGTTTTCCGGCCTTTCTTGCTCTTAAATATGAGATGAGGTGGCTGAACCACCGACGCGTAGTCGCATCCGCTGAGCAATCTGGTCGACCGTTGCAAGCAGCCGGGGCTCCTTATCGTAGGCGCGAAGCAGGGCAACTCGTGAATAGACGTCGATGTCCATGCTGCACAACGCAGCCTTTACCAGTGGACGTGATTGGGCGGAGACAACAGCGGCAAGGCAGAAGAGCCTTATGTTTGACCGGGGACTTTGAAGCGCGAAGAACGGATCTCCACGTAAAGCATTCAGTCCCATCGCGAAGGTGACCGCCCGCACTGCTCGGCGTAGTTCACGCGCGCTGCCGGACATAGCGACGCGCTCCAGCACCCGTGCCCCGTTCCGGGCACGATTAACCAGCTTTTCGGAGACCACTGCGCCCTTCTGCTTGTCTGCCTTTGGAAGAAGCCGGTCACCACACATCTGGCAGTCGAACGCCCAGGCCCTACGCCAGTGCCTGAGCTCAAGTCCGCCATCGGCGCAGTTTGGGCAAGTTTGAAACGGTGGTCTGCCCCCTGAAAAGTGGTCCTCCCTGAGGTAGGCTTTTGAGCCCATTGGAGGATGAGAAAATGGCACAGAA
>NZ_JBDGJD010000009.1:0-102571 GCF_057657095.1 Cereibacter sp. Soil_C_27
TCTGTGCCATTTTCTCATCCTCCAATGGGCTCAAAAGCCTACCTCAGGGAGGACCACTTTTCAGGGGGCAGACCACCCTGAAGTTGATAAGGAGCTTGATCTGGATCACCCTGTCCTTCCTGCTAGCCGAATTGTCTTGGCGGCTGATAGAGCAACCGTTGATGCAGCTCCGCCAGCGACCAAAAACCCCAGGGACCAGACCTTTGACCGGATCCGTCGCGGAATGACTGGATGTCGAGGTTAGGCTGAGCCAACCCATTTTCAGGCGGTCATCAGTATCAGCACCATGCACAAAGACTTCAAGTAGCTGCAGGTTCTGCAGGCCAGAGGTCAGTTATCCCATGTGCTTTTGTATTCGCTCCGCGATGGTGTGAGCTCGGCATAATGATGGTATAGCAACAAGCCTGCGGGAACTTCAGCAAAAGGCCTGTCTTCAATAATGTCCTTCACGATCTTTAGAGTATCTATCAATAGCTTGGCATCCCGTCGAAGAATTTGTCCTAGTGCAAAATCACGAGACCCGTTACCAAGCGGAGGATCGTTGCCGACATAAAGACAGTGAACAGACCATCTGCTGTTCAGTATCATAGCTACATGGTGCAAGATGAATTTCTCGGCATGGTCCAAGGAAAGAAGCGCCAGATCCGGCTTAATTGCCTCACCAACGTGCAGTGCATCGTCAGGAGATGAAAATGGTCCAACAACAGTATGTCCAGCATTTCCAACGACGCGGGCAACCTGAAACGCTCTGAGAAAGCGAGATTCCAATATCAAGACGTTCATTGGCTACTCATTTTTGATTTTCAGGGAGACATACTCGCGTCAAACAGGGGCTGCACGAGATAGAGCGATAAACATAGCTGATTTACGTTGAAGATCATTCTGTTTTCGCTTCAGGCGTCGTCTGGGCGACTTTTATTATCCATTGCAGTTCATGCCACTTCTCGTTGTCTAGTTTCGACGGTTTCCACCATTTCGACCGTTGCTACCACTGTTCCCGCTGTTGCCACCGCCGTTGCTGTTGCCACCGCCGGTCCTGTTTTTTGCGCCGCTGCTGTTGCCATTCCCGGTCACCCCGCCGCTCTTCCCTCGGCTGCTCTTGCCGCTGCTTGGATTTTGCGCATCTCCGGGACGCCGGGCGGCGTCCCGGACCGCCTCGCCTACTTCACGGGCGGCAGCGCTGCTGTTGGGGATCACTTTGCCGGTTGCGGCGTCAACGACCACTGGGGTCAGCCTGCCGTTGGCGCGCTGCACAATGAAGCGGTAGAAGATGCGATCGCCCCGAACGGCACGGACATCGACAGCCTCGCCCGGAACCGTTTGCCTCAGCTTGCGCAGAACCTTGGAGAGGCTCAGGCTGTTGCCGTTCCGCACCTCGGCACGAAGTTCGGCCTGACTAAGCTTTTGCCACGCCAGGCCCTCATCCGGCAGGAGTGTCGATGCAGCAAGGCTGAGGATGGCCAGGTGACGGAACATTCTAGCCACCTATCAAAGCCATGATGAACCGAGCATGAACGCGCGGTTGCAGCAGGGTTAACCGCTGGTGTGGTAAGTCCTCCATGGCAGCCGCGAAGAGGAAGCTAACATGGACGGTTTCGAGCAGCGGTTGGAGGGCAGCACACATGTCTCCCCTGCGGAAAGCCCGCAACTGGGCGCAAACCTTGCAGCGGCGCCTGATCCGCCATCGGTGAAATCGCAGATTTCCAGCGACATCCGCGCCGCGCAGTATTTGCGCCAACAGCAACTCAGCATCCGCATGGCGGCACGGGCAGGGGCCCGTGAGGTGGAATTGCTAGAGATGGACGTGCTTGGGCGGGTAACGCTGGCGCGCGAACTCGAAGCCTTCGGGACTTGGGACGGGATGCCCTACAAACTGAAAAGTGCCGAGCGCGACCGCTTGCTCGCGCAGGGCCGCAGCGATATTGCCGCCGGTTACGCCATCCTGCGCGCATCCCTCATCGAAATTAGGGCCGTCCGGCGGAGGGACCGACGCCTCCTGCTGTTTGTGCTGCTTTGCTTGGCAGCAAATGTGACGACCCTGGCTGTGTTACTGCTCAGCTGAAGCTCGTCTGGATCTCTGGGCGCTCGGTCGCTTTATCCAGAGGCGATAGGGCAGCTTCGCCTTGAGAGACGGTGTTCGCCGAATCTTGGCTAGAGGGTGCTGGGCTTTCCAGATGAAGGCATTTCATCGGTCATTTGAATCTAGAGCTGTCCTTCTGGGTGAACGGGAGATGAACGAGCTGTTGGCAGAGTGTTCAGCTAACCTGTGATCCTATCGTCGGAAAGCCTGGTGCCACCTATGCTACCTGCCATCAGGCGAGGGCGCGTCGAGATGAGGCAGGCAAAGCCGCGAGAGAGGGCATCATGGGACTTTACGTGCCGGATCAATACGCTGCCCATGTGGTGCCCCCCGGGCAAGAGCCGACATCCAAAGTGCCCTTGTCTCTAGACCAATTGCCGATCCCAATGTGGCGCTCGCAGCCCCTGTTATTACTGGTCGGGGCAGGAGGCATCTATCTCGCCATCGGTCTTGCCCTGACGCTCGAGATGCCAGTTATGCAACTGTTTTCTGGGCAGATGGAGAGGTTTGCGGGGATCCCTTCCAGGGCCACGGTGCAAAGGCCCTTCCCCATGGAAAATGCGCACGGCATCGAGCAGTTGCAGGTTGGGGAAGACATCCGCTCCCTGATGGCTGATGACTTGGCCGAGCCGGCAGTTGAAGTCCCAAACTCCGAAGCCGCACCGATGATGGTTTCCGCTGAAGTGCCCGTGCTGGACGCCGCCGCCGCTGCGGTTGCCGATCCGGCACTTGATGTAATCTCGGCACCTGCGCACATACCGTTTCAAACTATCGCAGAATTGCGCGAGACCTCGCTTGAAGCCACCCTTCCAAAATTACCGGCACTGATAAAGCAGTTCACGGGTGCTAGCCCTTCACTTCTGGCGCCTCCGGCCGCGCCGGACATGGCAAGGATGCCAGATGTTACGCCCAGCCTCCCGCCCGGTTTTGTCTGGCCGGCAGAGCTTGAACTCGCCTCACTTTCCTCCGTCCTGACGGTAGAACATTTGCGCTCGGCCGAGCTGACCATGGCTCACGGCATCGCAGAATTGCGGAATGTAACAGCGGGGCGTTCGCAACCGACAGCGCCTGTGATCTGGAGGCTTTCCGATCGGCGGAAGCGCACCGAGGATGTCGTCTCTGTTCTTTGGCCCAAGCAAAAACACGATGGCAGCGGCAGAGGATGTGCCGCTTTCGACTGTCTCACGTCCGTTCCGCCTGCATTGGGCGTGGCACCCCTCCCTCGCCAGACTGAAACGACGCCGCGCAACGTCAAGACGTCATCAATCGCAACAGCAGCGACACCTGGAAATCATGAAGCAGCTGACCGCGAAAGCATTGTTGCGGAGATGTCGGTAGGAACAGGAAGCGCAGCACGCGCTGAACCGGCTGGGCCCGGAGTCATGTCGGGAAATGGCGCGCAGAAGCAGAACGACAACCGCGGTGCTTCCGCCGGGACACGCAACGGAGGCATCTCCACCGGAGAAGGACAGGGGTCAAAAGCTAACGGAACACCCGGGGCTTCGGAAAGCGGCGGTGGAGCGGGAAAGTCCAGTCCGGGCTCAGGCGGTGGCAGTGCCCAAGGGAGCAATGACGCCACCGCTAGCGGTGGCGGCCCCGAAGCGGGGGGCGACAAGGCCAGCTCTGGCCAAGGAGGAGGGCAGGGTGGCGGTGGAACCGATGGAGGGAAGAGTGGCGGAGGGAAAGGTAACGGTGGGGGCGAGAACAGCGGCGGTGGTGGCGGTAGCGGGAATAGTGGCGGTGGAAGCGGGAAGGGTGGCGGAAGCGCGGGAGGCAAGGGTGACGGTGGGAGCGGCAAAGGCGGAGGTAAAGGCAGCTGACGGGGTTAGCTGGCACCGCCGCCCCGTCCAGCGGCACCGGCAGACCGCCCCAGCCCTCGCCCCAGGAGTTCAAGACCAGAAAGCCCTGCCGGGCGTAGCCCAGCACGACGAAGACATGCACGCCATAGTCCTCCACCACCTCGGGCCGCTTGATCACCCCAGCCTCAGGCCGAAGCCAGCCCTGATGGATCTGCGCGGTGACCAGCAGCGCATGCGCCTCCTGACGAAACTGTGCGCCCGCTGGACCTCTTGGGCATGCTGATCATGCCGGGAGCTGCCTGTCTTACGCTGCTGCAAGGACGGGATGCGGATCATCCTGGAAGACCGGCGTATAGAGGCAGACGGAGGTGAAATATAAGGCAGCCATGTGATCTGCTGCCGGTTTATAGACACGAAGATGAGATCGTGACCCATGAAGCGGAGAGTGGATATGACGAGACGGAAGTTCAACCGAGAGTTCAAGATCGAGGCGGTGAGGCTGGTGACGGATCTGGGGTGTGGCGGTGGCGCGGGCCGCGCGTGACCTCTATGTCGTGGAGAGCTTGTTGCGGCTGCTGGATGCGGGAACTGAACGCAACTTCGACTGCTGCATTTTTCGCTAACGGACAATTGCCGAAGGTGCTGGCGATGTCGATCATCAAGGACTGAAGAAGTGCGGCGGCCGGAGCCGCCGCGGGCCAGGGTTACATCGAGGGCATGATGACCGCGTCGATGACGTGGATCACGCCGTTCGAGGCCGCGATGTCGGCTTGAGTCACATTGGCCTCGTTCACCTTCACGCCACCTTCGGTCATGATGGTCACGTTGCCGCCCTGCACCGTGGCTGCTTCCATGCCATTGGTGAGATCGGTGGACATCACCGCCCCAGGCACGACGTGATAGGTCAGGATCGAGACCAACTGCTCCTTGTTCTCGGGCAGCAGCAGGTTTTCGACTGTGCCTGTCGGAAGCGCCGCAAAGGCAGCGTCCGTCGGTGCAAAGACTGTGAACGGACCTTCGCCTTTCAGCGTCTCGACCAGGCCGGCAGCTTCGACGGCGGCTACCAGCGTGGTGAAACTTCCGGCGGCGGCAGCCGTATCGACGATGTCGGCTTCTTGGGCAAAGGCAGGCACGGCGAGGAATGAGGCAGCGGTCATT
The DNA here is from genome assembly GCF_057657095.1 of Cereibacter sp. Soil_C_27. Classification (NCBI taxonomy): domain Bacteria; kingdom Pseudomonadati; phylum Pseudomonadota; class Alphaproteobacteria; order Rhodobacterales; family Paracoccaceae; genus Cereibacter; species Cereibacter sp. Soil_C_27. The sequence goes on from NZ_JBDGJD010000009.1 coordinate 5,038, forward strand.
ACAAGAAGGGTTCTACGGATCATCAGGTGGTCTCCATGTTGACGCCAGCTGTGTTGGCGAGTGGGAGACGTGCCTTCGAACGTGACAGATCACCTTCAAATCTTCGCGCTTGGGGATTGCCCCGCCAGCCACTGGGCTAAGCCGTGCCCGAAAGGAAATTCCAGTCAACTAACGGTGACTCGGTTTGATCTGTCGTGATCTGAATAGCAGCATCTTCCGACGATGCAGGCTGGCCCATCGCCTCCAGAGCCTCGGCGGCGAAGTGGACTGTGAGCTTCGAAGATCACGCCGATGCGCCTCCTGGGAGCTGAATAAAGGAGTGGTTGCCTTGGTCATTTTGCGCTGATGCCTCATCAACCCGGCAATGTCACGACGATCGCGCCGTGACGCATTTTTGCAGGGCGGCATGTTCAACGACGCGCTCGATTGGCCCGGCAATCTGTCGAAGTGACGGAGCGAACAGTCGCGCGGCTTCGTGCCTACTGGCGCGATACGGACCCACGGATCAAGGACGTTCCGCCGGCCGAAGCCAACTTTTATGCACCTCTGGAAACAGAACCCATGGCCGCGCAACTAACCGAAATCAGCCCAGCTCGGTTCAGTCGCCGCAGACCAGGGCAAAACGGGTGCTTGTGAGTTAAGCACACTCCGGAATATGCAACATACGATGGATGTTTCGCTTTTCATTACAGGTGTCGACCTGCTGGGCACATTCGCCTTCGGACTGAGCGGCGGCACTCTAGCCATCCGTAATCGTCTGGATATTTTTGGGGTCATCGTGCTTTCGGTCGCTGCAGCACTCGCCGGCGGGATGCTGCGGGATATGTTGTTGGGCGCCACGCCAGTGATTGCCTTGGCGGATGAGCGATATCTGCTGGTTGCGCTGGGAGCAGCACTCGTCGCTTTTTTTTGTATGCCTGTTATGTCCAGGCTGGGGAAGCCGGTGATGGTGCTTGATGCCCTTGGTCTGGGACTCTTCGCCGTGACGGGATGCCGCAAGGGCCTGGATTATGGTCTGGATCCAGTTGCAAGCGTGCTCCTCGGTGTATTGACCGCGGTCGGGGGCGGTCTCGTCCGCGATCTTCTTGTCGCCGAGATCCCGAGAGTGCTGCGAGAGGAAATCTATGCTCTGGCGGCCTTTGTGGGTGCAACTGTGGTTGTCATAGGCGAGCGTCTTGAGATGGCCAGCTGGCTCGTGACGTTGGTAGGCGTATCCGCAGCCTTCCTGCTACGCGTCATCAGTGTGATATATGGCTGGAGCGCACCCCGCTCGCCGTGGCGCTGATGCGATCGTCCTGGCCGCTTGGTGATCGGATCCTTGGCCCTGTTGCTCAGACGCTCTATCGCTTCAGGTGACATTGCAACCACCTTATTTCAATTGCGAAAAGCGCTTTGCGATTGTCAAGAATCGCTCTCTACGACGGAACCGAAACGGCATCAATCCGGCCTCAGGATGGGTGAGGTTTGTTTGTGCTACTTTGAGTTCAGGGCGCCGTAAAACGCCCCAAACGTGATCACATTATCAGGATCGCATGAACTCAGAGCGACATGCTTTCCGCGCTGCTGCCAGCTTTAAGCGCATCCGAGAACCAGCGCGGTTTCCGACCACGGCCCGACCAGGTATCGTCTGCATTGGCTGGATTTGCATACTTGGGCGTTGCGGGAGACCGCTTACGCTGGACAGGTGTGCCTGTCAGTTCTGCAAGGGAAAAACCAAGCTCGCGGGCCTTCTCCTCAAGCTCTGTCAGCGCTGTTCGTTTGCGACGATCATCATAGTTTTCAATTGCCTTGGTGATCTGTGCCTGAAGTGATTTCAGTTCTTTCAGGGAAAGGGTCGCTAGATCGATGTCCATGGAAAGCTCCTGTTTGGAATGGTTTCACTTATTTCGGAAAAGAAGAGGTATCAAGGCTGTTCAGCGCAACAATATAGAAAATGACGCTAGGGACTCTTAACAAAGCGTGAATGTCATGCCGTGCCGAATATGGCAGTGGCCATTTCTGTAGATAGCCAGCTCCACCTAGGGCCCGCGTTTTCCTCCCGGATGATGTGAAACCGCGAACTCCGAAAACCGCCGATCTTGCGATTTCGGTTGATCTGGTGGCGCATAGACGGTCAGGTGGAGTCCACCGGAGGTTGATCACGTGTTTAAACCCTTGCCGCAAGACGTCGTCGACGCGGCCATGCAGCCGCTGGCTGAGGTCGACGTGCCCCCCGTGCTGCAGGCCAGCATCGAACGTCAAGGTCAGGGCCTGCTGACGCTGGCGTCGAGCCTCCTGAACAGCGGAATGGATGAAGAGCATGTTCGTTCTGTCGTCGAGCAGGCTTTCGAGTCCTATCGTGATGAACTCATCACGGCCATCCTTGCGTTACGCACATGATCCAGCACGATGATAAGCTGCAGGATGAGCTTGGGCGGCTCGCTGCTCTGCGCCGCTATTCCGTCCTGGACACTCCGCCGGAAGAACCTTTCGACAAGCTTACCAAGCTTGTTCAAAATGTCCTTGGCGTGCCGATCGCGGCGGTGAGCCTAATCGATGCGGAACGGCAATGGTTCAAGTCGATTGCCGGGCTGTCCGCTTGCCAGACCTCTCGAGAGATCGCGTTCTGCGCACACACGATCAAGACGCGTGATCCGCTTGTGGTCCCAGATGCAACGCTCGATCAACGGTTCATGATGAACCCTCTGGTTACCGGCGATCCATGGGTGCGCAGCTACCTGGGCGTTCCTCTTGAAACCCCTGACGGTTACAACCTTGGCGCACTCTGTGCGATCGACATGAAGCCACGCAATTTCGACGCGTCGCAGGTCGAGATCATGAAAAGCTTTGCGGCGCTGATCCTCAATGAGCTTGAACTCCGGCAGATCGCGATGAGCGACGGCCTGACCGGCGCCATGACCCGCCGGGGCTGGGTCGAAATCGCCGAGAAAGAGATAGCACGGTCTTCGAGTTATGGGACCGAGGCAGCGATCATCATGTTCGATGTCGATCACTTCAAAGCCGTCAATGACACCTACGGTCATCCTGCCGGAGACACGGTTCTCAGAACCCTTACCCAGAGATGCCTAGCTGAGCTGCGCAAGAGCGACTCCTTGGGCCGGATCGGTGGCGAAGAATTTGCCGTGCTGTTGCCGAACACCAATCAGGCCGATGCGGCCGGTCTGGCCGAACGGCTGCGCCGACGGTTTGCCGAGACACCCGTCGCCGTGGATGGCATTGACCTTCGCGTCACCGCGAGCTTCGGCGCACTCAGCTTGAGCAAAGATGTGACCTCTGTAGACGCCTGGCTCGCTGGGGCCGACGGTCTGCTCTACGAAGCAAAGGCTGGCGGTCGAAACTGCTGTCGGTGCGGATAAAGATCCTTCCTTGATCGCAGGCTTCCTGGCGAGGAGATCTTCGTTGCTGGATTGGCTCAGCTAGTCGCTATGAGCCTGCCTTCGCAACACGGATGCCCCGCCCGCAGGGCCCTGCTTGTCAGGGGTAAACGCTGGCCAGCGTGACCTATAAGCACCTGTCAAAGTCGCCTTCGATAATGCTTCGCGGTTATCAGGGGTGAGCGGAGGATGCTGACGTCTGCAGCCACTCCTGGCACTTCACACTTATAGAGGAACGAAGCGTCTCGTCCCGCCATTCTCCTTCGGAGATAGGGGATCACTACATGATAGAAGAGTTCATCCGCGGTTTTGCAGAGGATCACTTCACGCTCCCCCTGCTCAGCAGTCTTGCGACGGGCCTCCTCATCGGGTTGGAGCGTGAACTCCGTGGCAAGCCTGCGGGACTCCGAACCCACACCTTGGTTTGCTTCGCTGCAACACTTCTAACGCTCGCTGCCGCGCATCAGGCCGACTGGGTCGTCACTCTCTTGCCTGAAACCCAGCTTGTCACGGATCCAGCCCGGATGGCGCATGGCATTCTTACCGGTATCGGCTTTCTTGGCGCCGGGGTGATCTTTCGCGAGGGTCCCTCGGTCCATGGCCTGACCACGGCGGCGTCTCTTTGGATTACGGCAGCACTCGGGATCGTCTACGGCGTTGGCATGTATTGGCTCGCGGTAGCCGGCACTTTCGCGACGCTGATTGTTCTGATGCTGCTGCGGATCGTTTTCGCCTTGCTTTCGGTGCGCACCGAGGTGCGGCTGCGGGTGGTAACTGAGGCTGGAGGTGCCTTCGATGCACCGGCGATGCGCACTATCTTGAAAAACGAAGGGCTGGGGGAGGGGGCCATCAGCCAGAGCTTCAATCGGGAAGCCAGTATTCTGGAACTGACCACCTCAACCTACTGCCGGGGGAGCGAGCAAATCGACAGGCTGGCGTCTGCTCTCGCCAGAGCACCGGGCATTCAGAGCTATGCCATCATGCCGACCGATGATCCGCTGGCGGGATCACCGGCGCGAGGGTGAAGCCCCCAGCTTGCCTATTTTTAGCAAGTCATCGCAATCGTTGCCTCCTAGACCTGCATAGGGAGGCTGCCTTGGACCTGGACGACTTGTATCGCCTGCTGCGCGTCTCGCATGTGCAGGCAAGGGGGTGCCGACAACCTCCGGGACCCGCGGCTGGTGGCTCTCTGCAGGTGCGAGCGCCGATGCACGCCTGGGGGCCGATAATTCAAGACAGGCCGCCCGGGTTACCTCCTTGAAAGGGTGACCTAGGCGGTTTCGCCATGGGCGTGTCTTGGCACAGGAAGTGACGACGGTGGATCAGAAGAGGAAGTCGGATATGTCCAGCTGCGCCAGTTTCGTGTTCTCGAGCGTCATGCTGGTATTCTGCGAGAGGGTGAGGACCACATTGCTGCCCGATTGCCGGGCACCATCAATCACCGCCTCGACTTGCGAGCGGCTGAAATCATCGAGATCCAAGCGGTCCTGGCCATTGGTGAAGTCGGTGATGTGGTCGCGGCCCCCACCAAAGTCGAACTCGAAGACATCCTGTCAGCACGTCATTGCCCGCACCGCCATCGATCTCGTCATTGCCCATGCCGCCGTTCAGCACATCGGCGCCGCGCCCACCCTCGGCTCGTCGTTGCCGGCACGGCCATAGAGCCGGTCGTTGCCGCCGAGGCCGAAGATCTCGTCCGCCGTCCCGGTGCCTTGCAGCGTGTTGTTCAGGTTGGACCCCTTGATGCGCGCCATGCAACGTCTCCTTCTGCTGAGTCCTGCGCGGTTCCGCTGTCGGGCGACCGCCTGCAGCCTTCTGGCACGGCCTTCCTGACGCCGCTCTGATCACGAACGTCAGCGTGCTGTCACCGCAATTCGGATACGCGGGTCACATGATCCGAATTGGTCACGCATCGGAAACAGACTGTTTCAATCCGATGCGGGAACGACCGCCTTGGGTCTACGTTGTCCGGCCTTAGATCACAAACTTTCCTTTAATGAGAATTTTAAGCGCACTCCCGCCCCCGTCGGGGGTGCGCATATTTTATTCTGGCTGGGCTCCGGACCAGCGTGACGCTGCCCGACTTCCAAGGCCTGACCTGCACCATCGTCACGGAGGCATCATCGGACCCGATGACGACGTTGCATGACCGCACTCGGGTGATGACAACGGATGCGATAGACGCTTGTCTAGCAGACTGCCCGGTCAAGGATCTGGAACGGCTGCCGCAAGACAGCATCACATGGCACGAAGGTCAGGTGTGCCGGATGTGCCGTAGATGAGGGTAGGAAAGCCAACACAGCGCTGGCCCATCAGACGTGCAGCAGAATGTTCAGCGAAGCGCGGGCTCGACCATGCGCCCTGCTGAAGGATTGGCGGACTTCGGGGGCTTCGAACCGGCACCCCCGGACCGTCGCCCGTGCCCGGCCCGTCAGAGATCCCAGGTCTCGGTCCCAGCTTGGAGGAACGTCCTGTCCGCGCCGTTGGCTTCGCCGTTCAGCCTGACCTCGTCCACATACAGGTTGCGGTCGCGGCCGGGCCCGGCATAGCGGTCCTCGAGGAACCTGACGCCGACCTGATCGCTGCCGTCGAGGTCCCAGTCGCCCGTGAAGGTGAGCGTCTGCCACTCCCCCGCCGCGCGGTCCGCCGTGACGATCGTGGACGGGGCGACCGTCACGCCGTTGACGAGGAGCGCGAACGCGGGGTCGCCCTCCCACGCGTCGCCGCTTACCCGGACCGACACGGTGTCGGGGGCCGTGCCGCCCGTCGGAGCCTCGGACCGGACGAACACGAAGTCGTCCAGGAGGGCGCCTACGCCGTCGCCGCCCTGGGAGGCCACCTCGCGGATGATGAGCCGGTCCGTGCCCGCCGCGCCGGTGACGGTGGTCGTGAACGTGCCCCAGTCCGTCCCGGGCGTGGCCGTGGCCACGACCCGGTCGTTCCACACCACCTCGACGTCATTGGTCGAGGCGGGCGCGTCGGAGCGCGTGCGCAGGGCGAAGCTCAGCGTGTGCGCCTGGCCCGTGGCGGCGTTGACGTCCTGGAAGATGCCGTCGCGCGCGTCGCCGTAGACATCGAGCTCGACGAACTGCGAGCCGTCTGTGGCGGTCACGCCGCGGTGGGCGTCCCACACCTCCATGCGCCCGTCCGCGATGGCGGTCCAGCCGGCGGTCGAGCTGAGCTCGGTCCACTGCCCGGTCGTGACGGAAGTCACCTCGAAGGACGCGTCCCTCAGGAGGTTGCCGGCTGCCGGCGGGGTGGGCGTTGGCGTGGGCGCGTCGCCTTTCAGCCAGTCCAGGCGCGTGGCAAAGTCCGCCAGCCAGGCCGAGCGGTCCTCGTAGACCGTCATGGCGCCGTCGGTGTCGGGCCGGTTGAAGTCGAGCGCGTCGTCGGGGTTGTCGGTGTAGTAGCGCCCCGGGCCGCCTGACGGCTGCTGGACGAACTCTCCGCCCCAGCTTTCCTTTGTGGGGTCGTTCTGATCGCCGCTGAGGAAGCGGAACACCGTGGGGCTGTCACCCATTTTAACGCCCGAGACGTTGAAGATGTCGCCCGACAACTCCGAGAAGAAGTCCCCGAGCGCGCCGTGGCCGCGCGCGTTCTCCTCATGCCAGCCCTTGATGATGTCCTGCGTCCACTCGCCCCCGACTGGGCTGGCGTGGGTGCCCTTGAAGGTCGACAGGTTGTCCACCCACATGTCGAAGGCGCCCTTGAAGTTCGCCTTGATGTAGGCGTAGGCGGTCTCGTCCTGGTCGTCGATGCTGAAGAAGCGGATGTGCGGCGCGATGGACGGGTCGTCGTGGAGGGCCTGCGCGAGGTCGGTCTCGCCGCCCCAGGTCAGCACGTTGAGCTTCTCGCCGGCGGCCGCAGCATTTTTGGCCTCGGCGATGATGGCGCGGGAGGAGTCGGTGGGGTTCGACCAGCCCTGCCCCGGCGCGGTGTCGAGCGCGCCTTGCCAGCTGATGGCCTTCAGCTGCTCGGCGGTCTTGAAGTCGCCGCTGTGCGCCGCGAGCTTGGCGTGGTCGAGGCCATAGGTGTCGATGATGCGGTCGATGTCGCCCACGAGGCCGTCCTGGGCGTTCCACTTGGACGGGGTGGCGGCGATGCCGACGATGTTCATCTTGTCCTGGTAGAGCAGTGCATGGATGAGCGACTGGGAGTCGTCCTTCTCCTCGGCGGCGAGCCTGAGGTCGGTCGATATGAAGACTCTGGGAAGTGGCATGGCGGGTTGGGTCTCCGTTGTCGGTGCCTAAATCAGACAAGCTAGCTTCGCATTCGTTCGCTCAACCGCAGATAGAGAGACCGATTGCCGCGATGATGGTTAAGGGGCGGTGAAAGCCCGGGAGAGGCCTAGCAGGTTCAGGATTGGTGTGTAGGCCTGAAGGGCGCGTCCCGGTTTTCCGGCAAAAACCGGCCTACTGACTACGTAATACCGCCGACCCGCAGGTCCTGCCGACGCCCAGTGTTCTGTGTCGGGCCCACGGACCTCACAGAAGTCGGCACCGGTCTTCCTGTCCAGCATCTCAACTGGCGCGCAAAACTGGCTCTGACTCCTTTTGCTTGCGTGTCCCCGTCTCGTTCTGCACTGGAACAAAGCGGGACAACAGCGGGACATGTTCCGGTCTGTCCCGGGACGCGACGAGACACCCTATAGGGTGTCCCGGTTGTCCCGGCAGAGAGGGGAGAATTGAGCCGATTGGTTTGAGGCATTGGAGAAATGGAAAGCCCCCTCTCGATGGCCTACACGAGGTGTGATCCGCCCGGCTGCAGACCGATCACCACAAGGCCAAGGCAAAGGCAGGGTAACTGTGGCCACAGCGATACCAGTGGCATGGTAGCCATGCGGCGTTCATAGCCGGGCCAGTGATGACCTTATTTGTCGACGTTGACTTAGGGTCGGTTGCCATGAGGCTATCGCCCGGTCTGACCCAGGTGCCCCCCGGCATTCGGAACCATACCTTTGCCCCGACCATTAAATTGGAGAATCGCGCGCAGCCGCGCCGCCAAATGTGGGGAACAATGTCATGAGCTTGGGAAACATCATCGGGAAGATGATCAGTCAGGGAACGTCTGGCCAATCGCAAGATCGGCTGCGCACCGGGGCCTCCAACGCCGGGCAGGGCGGGGGGATCGAACAGATCCTTGGCTCGCTAATGCGCGGCTCGGGAGGGGTCGGAAGCGCCGGGGCGGGGGGAGATCTGGCGCAAAAGGCGCGTGATTTTCTTGGCAAGGATCAGGCCGGCGGGATGAGCGGCGCCAAGATCGGCGGCATCGGGGCCGCGGCTGGGGCGCTGCTCGGCGGCGGCGTTGGCGGTGCGGCGAAGGGCGGGGCAATGGCAGTGCTCGGGACGCTGGCTCTAAAAGCTTGGCGGGACCACTCCGCGCAACAGGCGGGCACCGCTGCACCGGACATGGAGCCAACTGCAGAAGAGGTGAAGGCCTTGACTGGCCCCGATACCGAGCGACTGGTGCTCAGGGCCATGATTGGGGCGGCACAGGTCGACGGCCACGTTGATGACGCTGAAATGGAAAAGCTCCTCGGCCGGATGCACGACGACGAGGCGACCGAAGAGGAGCGCCGGGCGGCGCGGGAAGAGGTGCAGCGCCCTGTCGATGTCGACGCACTGGGGGCGCAAGTGTCACGTCCCGAGGTTGCTACGGAGATTTATCTGGCGGCGCTGATGGCAGTCGACATCGATACGGAAGCAGAACGCCATTATTTCCGCCGCTTGGCTACGGCGTTGCGTCTTGATGCTGGCGTGGTCGCCAGACTTCACAAAATGACCGGCGCTCCAAGCGCGGTGGCGTCTTCAGTTTAAGTCTAGAATCTCTTGTCCTTCTCCCTTCTCTCTGCCCCTACGCCTCCCCCGGTGTAGGGGCTTTTTCTTGCCTTCGTCTCCGGGCCATAGCGCTGATGGTCGCTTTTTCTTTTAGGCACTCCACGCTAACGCGCAGGCCCCGCGGGTATGTGCGCCGCCCGCGTTGCCGCGGTATCAATTCCGGGTGCGCTGCGATGCTGCGGCACTTGGCGTGGTGCTGGGCTTCGCAGGAGCGCCATGTGAGGCCCCTACCGGGGGCTGCGCCCCCTATACGTATTTCACTCCTATGTGAATTCTCTATGCCCTCGTATGCTTGTGACGCGGTCGCATCGGACCAGCTGGCGAACTGATCCGAAGGTTGCGCGATCTGCAGATCTGGCACATCGTCAAACCATGTCAAAAATACTTGTGCCTACTCAGGCCCTATCTGACTGGCGGCGCCTGCTCGCAGATCCACAGAAGCACTGGCGCGCCGGCTACTCCGCAATGGCGACCGCGCGCTCCTGGGAAGCAGCCGGAGGCCGCCTCCCCACGGAGATCGCCGCGATCCTCGGCCCTAAGGCTGACCTTCTTTTCGCCATCCCGGAGCACAAAGTGCCGCTACCCGGCGGGAGCCGGGAAAGCCAGTGCGACGTCTTTGCCCTCGTGCGCGCTCTTGTGGGCACCATCGCTCTCGCGGTTGAAGCCAAGGTCAATGAGCCTTTCGATAAGACGCTCGGACACTGGCTGCAGAGTGGTTCGTCAGGCAAACGGCAACGTCTCTCCGCCATCTGCGCCCTGCTGGGATGTCCGGAGCCGCCATCGGATCTGCGCTACCAGCTGTTCCATCGCACGGCTGCTGCGATCGTCGAGGCAGACCGCTTCCACGCGGGTGCCGCGGCGATGATCGTCCAGTCCTTCTCTCAAGAACACAGATGGTTCGAGGACTTCGCCGCGTTTTGCGGGTTCCTTGGACTTGACGCCGCACGCGGGACTGCGTTGGTGCGAAAGCTACCGGACGGACGCGACCTGATCCTCGGATGGGCCACCGGAGATCCAAGATACATTGTCCAAGAAGAGGAGACGGCGATCAATGCAGATTAGTCCCGGGAAAGGCTCATTTATCCGACGGCGGCTGAGCCTTGGCCTCGCAAAGTTTAGCTAGCCTTTCGATATCGCGCTTGCTGTCGGCGCCACTCCTCACATCACGTCCGATAAGGGTAACTTATCGCGACTAACATAGTACCAATGGCTGGCTGACAGTGCTCTGCATTTAAGGAAAATTACGCCTATAGGAGATGTAACAAGCGATGCACTCACGCTTCTTGCGGTAGGCTTGCAGAACGTTTTTTGCTTATTCGAGGGAATCGCGCAGTCGCGACCAAGCTACGGTAGCTATGACGGCAGGCTTTTTAAGGAAATGTAGAGGAATGGGCGAAGGGGGAGTAACCGGAAAAGGTAGTGCATCCGGCGATGCTCCAGAAGCCCAGTCAGCCAAGACTTTCCCCATGACCGATGCCATGGCCACACCTCGCCCGTTGTATCCCATCGCCGCCATGACATTTGGAGCAACCTGGTTGAGGTGCGGATAGTGATCTGCAGTCATCGCGACAAAGCCGCCCCAAGCGAACCGCCATGGGGTGCCCCGAAGTTGAGGGTAGAGCGTCTCGGATTTTGTTCGTAAGGACTGCATCTGCGAGGCGATGCCGCTGGCACTATAGGCTCCGCGCCCTCCCATGACAAAGCGGCCATCTTGATCCTTTCGATAATATAAAAGAAGTCGCCTGCTGTCCGAGGCCGAATGGCCGAAAGGAAGGATGGTCTGCGCGAGCTCCGGAGCGAGAACATCCGTGGCAACCTGGATTGAGCAAATTGGTACAACCGTTCGGTTCAGGGGCGGGGTGACATCGCTGGTATAGCCGTTCGTGCAAACCAGAATAATCCTTGCACGAAGCCTCCCAGTGCTCGTGATCAGAACATGCCCCCGCTCTTCCTGCGCCAACCTAGTGACACGAGAGTTCCCGTGCACGACAGCACCTGCCCGAACCGCTGCCGAAGCCAAACCGAGGGCATAGTTTAGCGGATGCAGGTTGCCCCCGCGTTCGTCGATCATCGCGCAACTATAGTCGTGCGTGCCAAGCAGATGCGCTGTTTCCTCCTTCGAGAGCATCCGGAGTGCCGCTCCTCGACGCGACCACTGCTCCACCCGAGAGCGAACCGTTTTCTCCGCCTGAACACTGTGAACCGGCTGGATCCAGCCCGTTTGCTTTGCGGCACAGTCGATGCCGAGCCGGGCAATCAGGTCGAAGACGAATTGGCCCGAACTTCCAGACAACTCGACCATGCGGCCGCCGAGGCAATCGCCAAAACGATCGACAATGACATCTGGATCTTCCTTCAATCCCGGATTGACCTGTCCTCCGTTCCGTCCCGAGGCCCCCCAGCCGGGCTCTTCTCCCTCCAGCAACGTGACGGCCACGCCCTTTTCTGCAAGATGGAGGGCAGCAGAGAGCCCGGTGTAGCCGCCGCCTATGATTGCCACGTCTGTTTGATGCTCTCCTACCAGAGGCTCATACGGCGAGAAGCTGTTGGCCGTCGCTGTCCAGAGCGAATTGGAAAGGCTCGGATTTTCGTTACGGATCATGCAGTTCCTCATTCTCAATAGACGGCCGGAGTAACAACCCAAAGAACAACTGTGTCCTGTTCGCCTTCGCACCAGAACCGGATGGGACATATCGCGTCAAAGGCGAAGCTGTCGCCTTCACTCAGCCGCTCTACCTCGCCGTTCACCTCAAGCCCGAGCGTACCGGCAAGAACCGTCCCGCATTTGGAACCTGTAGGATGATTGTAGGGCGTATCCCCAGTGGACCCGCCAGGTCGTATCACGAGCCGCATCATCTGCACGCCGGTGCAACTGTCGGGAGTCATCAACTCCTTGATCATTCCCTTTGGGCCGAGATCTAGAATGCGACGTGCATGCCGGCGGACGACGATCTTGCTGCTGTCCGGCGAAAGGCCCTGCTCGAAAAGCCAGCCAACAGGCATTTCGAGCGCATGGCATATCCCACCGAGCGACCGAACCGAGGGCATGGTGATGCCGCGTTCAATCTGGCTCAGCAAACCAATCGAGACGTTCGCCTTGGCGGCCACATCCTTCAGCGACAGGCCGCGAACTTTTCGACGCTGCCTGATCATTGTGCCCACGCTGCCGCCCAGCTCGGGCCCTGCCCGCGTTCTTGTCGGTCGACTCGAAAAACTCGCATCCATTGATTGACAACCCGCTGTTTCTTTCGTCACAGTGAAATAACAGATCGGGAATTTCAACTATAAAGTTTCGTGGCGACTTCGTACGTGGAGGCTGACGTGAGGAAGATGTCTCAAAGTAGCAACATCTGACGATGAGCAGGCGGCTCCGCACCGGGCAGGCGCAGCCCGCCCGAACACTTCGACGGACGCTAATACGCGCGTGAAATCACCAGATCAGAACTCATCCAGACAAAGAGGGACACGGACAAATCATGGCTGAAATAGGTGTAGATATCGGCGGCACTTTCACGGACTTGGTGTGTCGTGAACCGGGGCAACCGCTGCGCGTCATGAAAGTGCCAACCACGCGAAACGATCCGAGCAAGGCTGTGCTCGAAGCCATACGGCTGCTCGAACAGGAGTCGGGTATCTCGGCAACGGACATCAAGCGTTTCGTGCATGGAAGCACCGTTGCGACCAACGCTGTCATCGAACGCAAGGGGGGCAAAACCGGCATTCTGACCACCGATGGCTTCAAGGATATTCTGGAAATAGGCCGGCAGATCCGGCAAACGCTCTATGCCGCGGTGCTCGATCCAGAGGAGCCCGGCTATCTTGCGCCAGGCGCCCTGCGCCGTGAGGTCGTTGAGCGGGTCGATCCTGACGGAACGGTAATCACGCCTCTGGACGAGGACAGTGTTCGCGCTGCGGCAAAGCATCTGGCAGAAGGCGGAGTGCAGGGTATTGCCATCTGCTTCCTCTATTCATTCATAAACCCTGATCACGAGCGTCGCGCCGCTGAGATCATCCGCGATCTCTATCCGGCTATAGCCCTGTCGCTGTCGAGCGAAGTCGATCCTGCATTTCGGGAATATGAGCGAACGGTCGTAACGGCGTTTGATGCCTACATAAAGCCGGTCATTGACAAATACCTTGGCAATCTTGAGGACGGTCTCAAGAGCCTAGGCGTTCCTGCGACCCTTCAGATTATGCAGTCGAGAGGCGGCATTACATGCAGCGAAGTGGCTCGGCAGCGCCCGGTGCGGCTGTTCCTGTCAGGTCCCGCGGCGGGGGTGATCGGCGCTCAAATGGTGGGGCAATCTGCTGGGATCGGCGATCTCATCAGCGTAGATATTGGAGGCACAAGTTCCGACATCGCGCTTATTCGGGCAGGCGAACCCCTGATCCGGCCTGAAGGCTATGTCGCTGGCTACAATATTCGCGTGCCGATGGTCGACGTGAATGCAATCGGCTCGGGCGGCGGCTCCGTCGCCTGGATCGATGGTGCCGGAGGATTACGTGTCGGACCGCATTCGGCTGGTTCAGAGCCGGGTCCTGCCTGTTACAACCGGGGCGGGCAAAACGCCACGGTGACCGATGCATCCATCGTGCTGGGCTATCTCGATCCTGATTATTTTGCAGGCGGCACCCTGAAGCTGAAACCGGAGTTGTCCTTCAAGGTCATCGAAGAAACGGTAGCAACGCCCCTTGGTCTGACCGTCGAAGAGGCGGCTTTGGGGATACATCGAGTTGTCAATACTCAGATGACTGAGGGAATACGCTTGGTTTCCATCCGGCAAGGATATGATCCGCGCGAGTTTGCGCTGCTGCCCTTGGGCGGTGCAGGAGGCATCCACGCTGCAGCGCTTGCCACGGATCTTGGCATTAACCGTATCCTTATGGCGCGTCACCCCGGGGTGCTCTCGGCGATCGGGCTTCTCTCAGCCGTCATAGAACACGAGAAATCGGTAGCTTACGCACGCCATCTCGATGACTTGTCGCTTACCGAAGTGACTGAGGAACTGAAGGCGCTAGACGCTGCCTGCGCGGCCCTGATGGCCAAGGAGAACGTGGGAGCCGACGCTACAGAGGTTCGCTACTCAGCAGACGTATGCTTTGTTGGTCAATCCCACTACCTGGAAGTCACCTTCACGCTTGGCGAGGATCTTGCGGACCAGCTGCGCACCGGCTTCCGTGCCGCGCATTTCCGGATCTTTGGTCATGCGGCTAACTCCCCGGCCCAAGTTGTTAACCTTCGCGCGATCCATCGCTCTGGTGGTGACGCGCTGATCGACAGGGCGCCCGACGTTAAGGATGGGCAGAACGCGCGTAAGGGAAGGCGGGGGATTGCATTACCAGGTTATGACGCCCGCGTTGATGCAGATGTCTACGATCGCGACCGGCTGATCCCGGGCAGCACCATGTCGGGGCCTGCCGTGATCGAGCAAGCGGACACCACGACGGTGGTTCCCCCAGGATGGTCCATCCAGGTGCTGGACGGGGGCAACATTCTTCTGACCAACGATAAGGGAGACGCATGATGGCTAAGCTGGCAGCGATCGATCCGATTACGCTTGAGGTGGTCCGCAACAAGCTCGACGGGATCGCGAACGAGATGCAGTCCACTCTGCTGCGTTCGTCGTTTTCGCCGATCGTCCGGGAAGGGCTCGATGCCTCCGCGAGCCTCTTCACCCTCGAAGGAGAATCTTTGGCTCAGGCGATCGCAATTCCGATCCACCTCGCCACGATGATCCCTGTGGTGAAACGGATCGTCTCGGAGTTCCCGCCCTCCGGGATGGTGGATGGCGACATCTACCTGATGAACGATCCCTATTTGGGCGGCACACATCTGCCCGATATCGCACTAGTGATGCCAATCTTCTCCGAAAATCGCCCCATCGCCTTCGCCGCCGCTATGACACACCATCAGGATGTCGGTGGCATGTCGCCAGGCTCAATCCCCACCAATGCAACCGAGATTTTCCAAGAGGGTCTGCGTCTCCCTCCACTGAAGTTTCGCAGCGGATACGAAACCTTCGATGAGACAGTCATCAAGATCCTTCGGCTCAACAGCCGCATTCCGGATACATTCATGGGCGACATCAATGCACAGGTATCTGCCTGTTCCGTAGGCGCGCGGCGGGTTGCCGAACTGGCGCATGTGCATGGTGCCGAACTCATGTTGGACCTGTTCGGCGAACTTCTTGACCGATCCGAGAAGATGACGCGTGAGGCATTGCTAAAACTGCCGCAGGGCCGTTACACCTACGTCGACTTCAATGACAACGACGGGATTGAACTCGATAAGCGGATCCGGATCGAGGTCGCCGTGACGATCGCGGACGGGCGCTTTGTCTGCGACTTTACTGGGACCAATCCTCAGGTCCGTGGACCCTTCAATGTGGTGCCCTCAGGCAGTCAGGCCGCAGCCTATTTCGTTCTCCGAACCATCACTGGCAAAGACATACCCACCAACGGCGGCTGTTTCCGGATGGTGGATCTGGTGTTACCGAAAGGGAGTATCCTGAACCCGGTCGCACCCGCGCCGGTCAACTCTCGAACAGCCACGATCAAGCGCGCGACGGGAGCAATCCTGGGATCGCTGCGCGACATCCTTCCCGATGTCGTCGGTGCCGATGCTGCGGGCGAGATGCTGGCCCTGATGTTCGGCGGATCCGACCCCGAGGGGAAACAATATGTCGTTGGCGAGCTCATTGCCGGCGGAAGCGGGGCCGGATCCGACAGGGATGGTGTGGATGTCGTGGAAACCGATGCCACGAACTGCATGAACCTGCCCGTGGAATCCTTTGAACGCGATGCTCCCATCCGCATTACCAAGACGCGTCTGCGTCGGGACTCAGGTGGCGCTGGCCGCCAGCGCGGCGGCTTGGGGATCGAACGCGAGTATTTGGTCTTGGCAGGAGAGGTCACCTTCACGCATCGCGGCGAGCGTCACTTCTGTTCGCCCTCCGGCGCCTTCGGCGGCGAGCCCGGAATGCGCGCCCGGACCGTCATCTACCGCGCCAGCGGCGAGGAGGAGGTCGTCCGTTCGAAACTCGTCACGCGTCTCTTTGCTGGCGACCGGATACTCATCGAGACAGCCGGTGGCGGAGGTTTCGGAGATCCTAAGGAACGTGATCGCGCGCTCGTGAGAGCGGATGTCGAGAATGGCAAGGTCAGCGCAGAACTGGCTGCCGAAATCTACGGAGCTTGAGTCAACCGGAACACATCCGGTAACAACAGGAGAGAAGAATATGTCCCACCCACACAGCTTCAAATCGCTTCTTGTCGGTACCGCTCTGGTGCTGACAGGAGCGGCATTCGCCGAGCCGAACATGGCCTCGGCCGCAGACGCCGAATGGAAAATGCACATCGTGTTTGTACCCGGGCGCCCTGAGGCACAGGCTTATCAAGCCTTCGCGGACGCAGTGTCTGAACAAGCCGGCGATAAGCTGGACATCACGGTGTTCTCGGGCGGCAGCCTTGGTGTCAAGGATGCTGACATGCTGCGCATTTTGCCGCGTGGCAACATTATCCAAGCGGCGGGGATCTATCCCGGCTATCTGACGCGCGACAAGCCACAATATGCTTATACGCTCCCGCCCGGCGTTGTCGCCGAACCCGAAACACTTCAGAGGATACTTCCCGAGCTCCGGACGATCTACGAGGAGACCTACGATGAGGCCGGCATCAAGCTGCTGGGCTTCATCGGCCATGCGGTGCGGGACACGCATATCATGTGCAAGGAGCCTGTGAGGACACTGGAAGACCTCCAAGGCAAGAAGATCCGCGTCTGGGAGCAGTTCCACGTCGACGTCTTCGAAAAGATGGGGATCTCTGCGCAGATCATCGGACAGAACGATCTTTATGTTGCAATGCAGACCGGGGTGGTCGATTGCGCCGTTTATCCTATCGGACTGGCGGTAACCGTCTCGCTGCAGGAGGTCGCCCCCTATGCGAGCTATCTCTTCCCTTATGTGCTGCACCCTCTGAACCTCATTGCATCGCAAACCGCCTACGATGCGTTGCCGGAAGATGTTCAGAAGATCGTTCTTGATGCCGCGGCCGAGGCCGAAAAGAGCTCCTTCGCGTCCTATCTGAGCGGTGAAAACGACGAAAAAGCAATGGAACAGTTTTATGCCAGCGGGGGAGAATTGCTCGAGCCATTCCCCGAAAGCGATCGCGAGGCATTCGTCGCCACGGCTGGCGAGGTCTGGAAGGAGCTCTCAGCGGGAGCCGGCGGAAATGCCGAACAAGTCTATCAGACAATCAGCGAAGCCGTGAAGTAAACGCGGGCACAAGGCGCGCGTCTTGAACAGACCGCGCTTTGTGCCTGGCACCCATGAAATGCCTTTGGGGGATAGCACTTGCTTGCGATACATTGGACTAACCGGCTGGCCTCAGTTCTCGCGCGCCTTGCGGCGGGTCTTGGCGTAATGATGGCGGTATTCGTCACACTTTCTTCAGTCATGCGATACTTGATCGGTTCCCCCTTCGCCTTCACCGAGGAGCTGGTGGGTCTGCTCTTCATGTCGATGATTTTCGCCGGCCTGCCGGTCGTGACCTGGCGCCAGACCCATATTTGCGTCTCCATCGTCCCGGACCTGCTGTCGTCGCGTGGTAAGGCCATCATGCGACGCGTGGCGCATCTGCTGATCTTTGGTTTCTGCGTCTGGTTCGGAAAGCTGACGTGGGACTATCTGCAGATCACTCTGGCGCTTGATGCGCGCAGCGCGGGCAGCCGGCTGATCCTGTGGCCATGGACAGCCTTGCTCCCGCTGTCATGTCTCCTGTCGGGGCTCGCAGCCTTGTTTCTCGCCATCGCGCCGGTAGAGCCGGACAGACCTTCCCATCCCGCGGGAGGGGGTGAATGATGGTATGGCTCGTAATCGCCGCCGGCTTTCTTCTCACCGCAGTCACCGGCTTGCCTATCGGACTGGGGCTTGCGCTTACAGGGATGGTAATCCTGCAATTTGTGGTCGGCGGAGCAACCGACCTAGCTGTTAATGCAATGTGGAATGTCTTCACCGATTTCACATTGAGCGCGGTTCCCCTATTCATTTTCATGGGGGAAATCTTGCTCGTAAGCGGCGTCAGCAGCCGTCTCTACACAGCCGTAGCTCCTCTTTTCATGCGGATTCCAGGCAAGCTACTCCACACGAACATTGCCGTAAGCGCACTGTTTGGCTCGGTGTCGGGTGCTTCGACCTCGACCGCTGCCGCTGTCGGCTCCGTTGCTTATCCTGAACTGGTAAAACGAGGATACGAACCTAAGGCCGTCGTCGGAACGCTTGCGGCAGGAGGAACCCTGGGTTTGCTGATCCCGCCCAGCCTTTCCTTGCTGATCTACGGCGCTACGCAGCAGGTCTCCATTGGCCAACTGTTCCTAGCCGGCCTTCTTCCCGGGCTCATGCTTGCCGTGATGATGATGCTCTACATCGGCTTTGTGGTCAGTCGGACTGATGGAGCTGTTCCTGCGGGAGGAGATAACGTTGGTCTTGGTGCTGCCTTGGCCGGACTGCTGCCGATTTGGCCCTTCGCGCTGCTGATTTTTGCGGTCCTAGGAACGATCTATCTTGGCTTGGCGACGCCCACAGAGGCCGCGGGCCTGGGTGTTCTCTCCTCGATTATCCTCGGATTCGCTTGGGGTGGACTTACGTTCCGGAAGCTGTGGGATGCATTTGCGGACTCGGTGCAGGTGTTCGTTGCGATCGGCGTCGTAATGCTCGGTGCCCTAATCCTTTCCCAAGCAATCTCGATCTTGGGCCTTCCGCGAGAGGTCATGTCCTCGATCGAGGCCATGAACATGTCGCCCATGATGGTCCTCCTCGCCGTATGTGTATTCTATGTCGTCCTTGGCTGCTTCTTCGACGGCATATCGTTGATGCTGATGACCCTGCCCATCGTCTTTCCGGTCATGACAGGCGTTGGCTTCGATCCGGTGTGGTTGGGCGTCATCGTCACCATCCTGATTGAGGTGGGAATGCTGACCCCGCCAGTAGGGATGAACCTCTACATCATCTCGGGAATTACGGGAAACCGTGTGACGCTGCTGCAGGCCGCTTGGGCCTCTATGCCTTACTGGCTGATCCTGCTCGCAGGTGTTGGGATCCTTACGGCGTTTCCAATCATCGCGTTGCTGCTGCCCAGAACGATGTTCTAATGGGGGTATCTGACACCGACGACAGCGGCCTCGGAAAGGGGCGGCTGTTCTTCGTCCTGTTTCTGTTCGGGACCGCCTATTTCTTTTCGCTCTTCTTCCGCACCGTGAACGCCATTCTGGCTCCCGCCCTCCAGCAGGATCTGGGGCTAGGACCTAATGCTTTGGGATTTCTGACTGCGGCATATTTCCTTGGTCTAGGCTTGGCACAGATACCAATCGGTATCTGTCTGGATGCCTATGGTCCTCGCCGCGTGCAAGCCGCACTTCTGTGCACAGCGGCTATCGGTGTCGCCACGTTCGGCCTGTCGAATGATGTTGTCGTGCTGGTCCTTGCGCGGCTCCTCATAGGCATCGGTCTGGCGGGCTGTCTGGTCGCCTCATTTCAAACAGCGAACCTCTGGCTGACGGCCCGTCAACTGCCTCTTGCGACAGGCCTCTTCCTCGCGGCGGGAGGGCTGGGCGCCCTCGGTGCAACACGACCAGTGAGCCTGCTGATTCAGGTTTGGACATGGCAGCAGATATTTCTAGTTTTGGCCTGTCTCATCCTCGTCCTGGCGTGCGCGATCTTCGTGGCCACCCCTGACCCAAAGCAGTCGAGACGAGTCTCTTGGCGTGAACGGCTTCGCAGTGTTCCGGTTGCTGCGCGCAATTCGCGGCTAAGAAGCTATCTTCCGCTGTCCGCACTGTGCTTTGGAACCGGTACCGCCATGCAGGGGCTTTGGGCCGCTACCTGGATGCAGAGTGTTGCCGATTACCCTATTGACCGAATTTCATGGACATTGACGGCCATGGCCGTCGCATTGACCATAGGCTCGGCCCTTGGCGGCATGATCTCAAGCTTGCTCCAGAGGTTCGGTATCAACTATCGCCATGTTGTACTGGGTAGTGCTTTTTTGTTCATCATTGCAGAGATAGTGCTCATCGCCGGGCCAGTTGCCGCCAATCCGGCCGCCTGGCTGCTGTTTTCCCTTACCTATAACGTGGTGACTCTATCCTACGCCTACGTGGCTCTTGCCCAGAGCAAAGACATGATTGGGATATCTAATGCACTGATGAACACTGCTGTCATCCTTACCACCTTCGCAATTCAGTATGGTCTTGGTGTCGTATTCGCTTGGACGGAAGCAGATTTAACGAAAACTCCCTACTTTTATTCCTTGGGTTGTCTTGCCGCCTTTCAGGTCATGGCGCTCTGGTGGGCTTGGCATCAGTCGTCCTCAGAGGATCAAGCATAGAACCTATTGACCGCCGCATTTCGGGGCTGCGCTATGGGGTAGTGACGTTCGGCTGCCGATAAGGTGGCATATGCATCGCTGAGAATCTGCGCCTAAACCTGATCGCCTTTCGCGTCCTAGCTCTGTTTGGCTGCTTCGGGACGCCCCCCATAAGCCGGTCCCGCACGAAAGGTACTCGCTAGCATCAAACGGCGTCCGGCTGCAGGCCAGGAGCGGCTGCACGGAACGCTTCCAGATCTCCGATGGCTGCGAAAATGCGCGAGATGGCAGGCCACTCGGATACGTCAATCCCAAAACGGGTGTTGTTCAGCACTTGGGCATAGACGCAGATATCGGCGAGGCCGGGCGTGTCCCCGTGGCAGAAGCGACCGGTAGCTGAATCTGTTGCCAGCATCGCCTCCAGCGCTTGAAAGGTTTCGCCTACCCAATGACGAAACCAGTCGGCCTGCGCGTCTGGACCTGCTCCGAAGCGAGTTTCCAGTTGCCGTAAGACACGCAGGTTGTTTAGCGGATGGATGTCGCAACCGATCATGTTCGCCAAAGCGCGTACCCGTGCGCGACCAGCCAGATCGGCGGGAAGAAGCGGAGGGGTGGGGAAGCGCTCCTCTAGATACTCAATGATCGCCAGCGACTGTGTGAGCACCAAGCCGTCCACCTCAAGGGCAGGCACCAGTCCCTGCGGATTGATCCCACGATACTCAGGTGAAGAGTGCTTCTCGGCGCGGAGGTTCCAAGCAACATAGTCGTAGTCGAGCCCTTTCAACCCCAGCGCGACCCGGACGCGGATGGAGGTGGAAGAGCGGAAGTAGTTGTGCAGACGCAAGATCATGACGTGCGCGGGGCAATGACGGTAGTGACTGGAGCAGGGCCTTTGATGTGGACGGTGCAGATATCGCCATGCGCCAGCGGGCCGACGCCGGCAGGGGTGCCGGTATAGACCAGATCTCCTGGCGGGATCGGCACCGATGATGACAATGCGGCAATGATCTCAGAGTCTGACCAGATTAGCTGATCCAGTGTTGCGTCCTGCCGCACCAAGCCGTTCACGCTGCAATATTCCATCTGTTTTTCCTACCGGTCCGCCTGAACCGACACTTGCATCCTTCCGATACATTGGATCGTGGCTACCATTACGTCACCAGATTGCACCCCGCTGACACCTTCAGGTGTGCCGGTGAAGATCAAGTCGCCCGGCATCAGCGTGTAGAAGGAAGAGGCGCGCTCGATCAGCGTCGGAAGATCGCGGATAAGGTCAGCGGTACTGGCTTGCTGGCGGATCTCGCCATTGACCGTGAGTTCCATCGATAGGTTCGACGGATCGGCCAGTTCGTCTGCCGTCACCATCCATGGGCCGAGCACTGAATAGGTGTCGATCGATTTCCGCATGCTGCGCTCTTCGGTGCCACGCATCGTCATATCCAATCCGATGCAGTAGCCTGCCACGTAAGACAGCGCTTCTGCGGCAGAGACACGGTCGGCACGGCGGCCCATAACCGCGACTAGTTCGATTTCGTGGTCATTGCGGCGGTCGGGATGGCGTAGGATGACAGGTGACGAAGCCCCAATCAGCGAACTCGTGGCTTTCAGAAACAGGCCAGCCTTGTCGATGGGCATGATGTTTGTCTGGTGGTGGATTGTGGGATCAGCCAGTGCCTCATCAAGGTGCAAGCGATAATTCACCGGTGCTGCCACGATCTTGCGCGGCGAGGCGACCGGGGGCAATAGCCTAACGCTTCCAAGAGAGACTGCAGCAGCCTCGTCGGCCATTTTCTCAATCCGCGCGCGCAGATCAGGCAGCGCGGCAATCAGCGGGTCGTGATCGGGCAGCGGGTAGCGGAAGGTCGGCAGCTCCTCCAGCACCGCAGTCACGTCATGCACGGCATTGCCTCGCACCACTCCCAATCGGTTTTCGTCGTATCGGCATAACCGCATTAGATTGCTCCTACTTTTGTTGGTGCGGGCAGAATCTGGCCTTCGCACTGGCCAAATCCAATGCGATAATCATCAGCTTGGCCCCAGCCCGTCAGCGTGACGATGTCGCCGTCTTCGAGAAACAGTCGGGTGCCGCCGTCCGTTAACTCAACGGGATCGCGTCCGCCCCATGTCTGCTCCATGAGGCACCCAAAGCTGCCGCGCTCTGGACCCGAGATCGTCCCGGATCCCAAAAGGTCGCCACTCTCCATGCGGCATCCGCATAGGGCGTGATGGGCTAGCAGCTGCGGAGCGGAGTAGTACAAGTGTTTCGTGTTGGTCTGGACGACGCGGCTGGTAGCCGTGCCCTTCGCTTCAAGATGTGCTTCCAATTGGAGGTCGAAGAAATAGTCCTCAGCTTCATTTAGATAGGGTAGCAAGGTCTGGTCGCGTGGCCAGCCTTTGCTGCGGAACGGCTCCAGCGCGGCGCGGGTCACGACCCAAGGGCTTACAGTTGTTGCAAAGGCCTTCGACTGGAACGGCCCAAGGGGCTGGCCTTCCCATCGCTGGATGTCACGGGCCGACCAATCGTTCAGAAGCACGAAGCCGAACAGATGCTCCCAAGCCTCGGCCACCGACAGGGTCTGGCCCATCTCGGTAGGTATCCCCACCACGGCACCGAACTCGACTTCGATGTCAAGGCGACGCGAGGCGGAGAGGTTGGGTACATCGGAGCCTGGCAGCAAGATTTGGCCTAGTGGGCGGCGTACAGGAGTGCCGGAGACGACGACTGTTGAGGTGCGGCCATTGTAGCCGATGGGCATGTGAGACCAGTTTGGAGTCAGAGCGTTCTCAGGCCCCCGCAGGATGGAACCGGAATTAAAGGCATGCTGGCGACCTGCATAGAAGTCGGTGTAGCCAGTGACGCGAAAGGGCAGCCGCATCTGCACGCTTTTCATTGGCAGGAGGGCACGGTCCAACAGATCCGGGTCTTTTCGCAGCTCGCCTGACCCTGACTCGGCCAGCAAGTCTGTGACGCGGGCACGCGTTTCGGCCCAGAGCTCAGCGCCCTTGGACATAAAGGTGTTCAGCTCGCCATCGGCAAATCCACAATCTGCGTGCAGTATGCCGGCAGCCGCCAAGACGGATAGGTCTAGGACTTTGTCGCCGATGGCAATGCCGCACCGCGGCTTTTCACCGCCTGTCGCGAAGACGCCGTAAGGCAAATTCGCCAGCGGAAAGTCGTTGTCAGCGCTGTTCGCACTGGTCACCCAAGATCGTTCCACCCCGGCCTCCCCTGCCACTTGTGATGTTTTGAGACTAGCTTAACTGAGCCTTGTCATCTCAAGACACGCATCGACTTGTATTCACTTTTGTCAATTATGCTCAAACATCAAGAAGAAAAACATTGACACATTAAATTATCGTATACACTTTTGATCTGCACCGACCACGCGATGGAGGAGGAGACCACCCGCACTGCGGACGGTTCCAGCGCGCATAAACGGCGCTTAAGGGAGGAGAGGACATGACTGCCACCATCAGGAGGCTGGCCGCGCCCTTGTGGCTGCCAGCGAGTATTGCCGCGTTGTGCGGTGCCGCCGCAGCCCAGGATCTGGGAGAGCCGGTGCCGGAGATCCAGCTTGTCTATTATGCGACTGATATGGGGCCAATGTACGAGCAATCGGCCCGAGTGCTGTCCGAGGAATGGGCGAAGCTGGGATTATCCTTCCAGATGCAACCCATCCAATTCAGCAGCTTTATCTCCAACATCATGGTTGGCGGTGGGCTAGAGGACATGGCGGTCTTCACCGTCGGCGCAGATCCCGATAGGGTTGATCCGACTTACTGGTTGCACGATCTCGGTGCCTGCGGCGCACGGCGGAACGGAGCGAAGTGGTGCGACGAAGAGTATACCGCACTTGTTCAGAAGCAGCGCGAAATCGTCGATCCAGCTGAGCGCGTGAAGCTCGTTCACGAAGCGCAACAGTATTTCTACGACAAGATGCCGTGGTGGCCAGCGACGAACACCGTCTACGGCATTTTGTGGAACAGCGACAAATGGGAGAATGTCACCAGCCCCGAACCAGTTGCCGCCCATGAAGGTCTGATCGACCCGTGGCTCTCCGCGCGTCCGCTGACCGACGATCGTATCCTCGACTGGGCGCATTACGAGGATGTCACCACCTATAACCCGATGGCCGAGGAGGGGGCAGTTGGTTGGCTACGCTTTGTCTATGACACCTTCGCCAAGAACAACTCCGAGGGCGAGACTGTACCATGGGCGGCCAGTGCATGGGAATTTACTGACCCGCAAACCGTGAAGATCACGCTGCGTGAGGGCATGACCTTCCATGACGGCGAAGCAGTGACAGCGGACGACGCGGTGTTCACGCTCAACAAGGTGGTGGAGTTGCAACCGCCAGCCATGTCCTCTCGTATCGCGAACCTGTCCGGTGCTGAAAAAATTGACGACCTGACGTTCAACGTCACCCTCAAGACGCCGGATGCATCGTTCATCACCACCGTTCTGCCCTATGCATTCATTCTGCCGGAGCACATCTGGGCGGATTACGAAGGAGATATGGTAGCTCGCGACGTGGTGGCCGACGGCGCGGTGATCGGCAGCGGGCCGTTCAAGTTCAAGTCTTGGCGTGTGAATGAAACGCATGATTTGGAAACCTTCGCGGAGCATTTCAATCCGGCGCAATATGATGGTCTGCGCCGGCTGGCGCTGGGTCAGGCCGATGCGATCCGATCGGCCATGGTAGACGGGACTGGAGACGTTGCCAGTATGGTGCTGCCGGTTGCAGCCATGAGCGATCTCGCCGCGGAGAACGACCACCTCGACTTTCTTGAAATCCCCTCGCATGGCTCAATGCTGATCTGGTTGAACAACGAAAAGGCACCGTTTACTGACGCCGCCTTCCGCAAGGCCCTGCGCCAGGCTACGTCGAAGCAGCGCGCCGCGAATGAAGGCTGGCTGGGCTTTGCCGTGCCCGCCGGTGAAGGTCCCGTTCCGACGCAGATCGGCCTCTGGCACAACCCGAACCTGCCGGAAATTCCCTTCGACATCGAGGCCGCCAAGGCGACTCTGGAAGCCGCAGGTTACGGCTGGGATGCCAGCGGACGACTGCATTATCCCAAGCAATAAACGCTTGGGCTGATAGGCCTGCCGCGGACCTTTGCGGCAGGCTCCATCCTTTCCTGCAGACAGCCTGTAGCATTGCGCGGCCTTTGCCGTCTTGATCCAGGCATGCCCAGAGGTTGCCATGCGCGCCTATATCCTTCGTCGCCTTGCCCAGAGCGTGCTGGTGGTTTGGGCCGTCACGACGATCATGTTCTTCATGTTTCGCGTCATGCCTGCCGATCCGACGGCCGTTCTGCTGGAACGCGGTTTGACTGACGAGGCACGGCAGGTGCTGCTGGAACGATGGGGTCTGACAGGATCCCTCTGGGATCAGTATATCGCCTACTTGGGCAATCTTTTGCAGGGCGATTTCGGATCTTCGTTTTTCTATCGTAAACCGGTGTGGGAAGTACTGTTCCCGCTGATCGTCAACACCTTGTGGCTGGCGGTTCCGGGTCTCCTACTAGGTGCAGCGATCGGGGCGGTGATCGGCACTGCGGTTGGCTGGGCCAAGCGCGGCGGCAAGCTTGAGCGGTCAGGGATTTTCTTGGCGACTGTCATCCGCGGGGTACCTAACTTCGTCATTGGTATTGCGTTGCTCACCGTGTTCTCAAGTACCCTGGGCTGGTTCCCCGGCTTTGGCATGGGTGATCCGGGTGAGACAACAGGCTTTGCCCGCTACCTGACCTTGGACTTCCTGCACCATCTTACGCTGCCGCTTATCGCGGTCGTCATCTACTTTCTCCCTGAAAACCTCTTGCTGATGCGGTCCGGCGTGGTTGAGAATCGGACCGAAGACTACATCGAGTTAGTTCGTGCCAAGGGAGTGCCGCCACGCCGGGTCGCCTGGCATGCCGCGCGAAACTCCATGCTGCCGCTTATTACATGGCTGTTTCCGGCGCTTGCCGAAACCATCGCTGGGATCGTGGTGATCGAGATAGTCTTTTCTTGGCCGGGTGTCGGGCGCGAACTCGTACTTGCCGTAACACGACAGGACTATCCGCTCGCGCAGGCGGCCTTCTTCCTGCTGGCCGTCATGATCGTGCTGGCGAACCTCGCGGCAGACCTTGTCTACGGCAAGCTTGATCCAAGGGTGGTGTACAAATGACAGTGTCCCCCGAACCGGCGGCTATTCGCGGTCGTAGCCCATGGGCGTTCGCGAGAGACTCCCTCCGCATGATGATGCAGGACAGCTTCGCGGTCGTCGGCGTTGCGGTTCTGATGCTGTTTGTTGCGCTGGCCGTGTTCGCGCCTTGGCTTTCGCCATACGATCCCTTTCAGGCGATGCTCACCGAAAGCGGGAGGCTGAACCGGCTGGCTCCGCCCACGGCTGCCCATCCCTTTGGAACGACGGCCTTTGGTCAGGACGTCCTAAGCCAATTCCTGCACGGCTTCCGCGTAGCACTGCTTGTGGGAACGGTGGCAGCGATTGCCGTAGGTTTCATCTCCACCTTATTCGGTGTTGTGTCAGGCTACTTCGGCGGGCTGATCGACGATGTGTTGATGAGGATTACCGACATTGCTTTGTCGATCCCCACTCTGCCCTTTTCTATTGTTGCGGTAGCCCTCTTGGGCCCAAGCATAGAAAACATCATCCTTGTCATCACGGTCCTGTTTTGGCGTAACGGAGCGCGCATCATTCGGTCGGCAGTCCTTACGGAGCGCGAGCGGGTATATGTGAAATGGGCTCGCGCTGCCGGCGCCTCTCACCTGCACATCATCCTGCGGCACATCCTGCCGAACGTGTTCCGTGTTGTGTTCCTGTGGGTCACGATGTCCGTCGCTTTTGCCATCCTGACGGAAGCGAGCCTGTCTTTTCTCGGCCTCGGCGATCCGCAAGCGATTTCTTGGGGACAGATGCTGAACACCGCATTTTCCAGTGGCAATCTGCGCACCGCCTGGTGGTGGGTCGTGCCGCCTTCGCTAGCTTTGGTTCTACTGGTGTCGTCCTTGTACCTCATCGGCCGGGCCTATGAGGAACAGACCAATCCGCGGCTGAGGAGACGCTGATGTCGCTGGCGCAACTGACCGAGAAGCTGGCCACGAAACCCGCCGCAGAGTTGCGGGTCGAGAACCTGTCGATCTCCTATCGCACCACACGCGGGTTGTTCCACGCAGTGCAGGATGTCAGCTTCCACGTCCGTCCAGGCACAAACCTTGGTCTTGTGGGCGAGAGCGGTTGCGGAAAGAGCACCGTCGTCAAGGCCCTGATGGGCCTGTTGCCAGACGGTACGATCGTTCAAGGTCGCGCGCTTCTCGATGGGCAGAACATCCTTGGCCTGTCGGAACGGGCATTGCGGGATATTCGTTGGACCAGGATATCTCTGATCACCCAAAGTGCGATGAACTCGTTGGACCCGGTCTACTGCATCGGGGATCAGATCGTCGAGGCAATCCGCGCGCATGAAGCAGTCAGCCGCGCAACTGCTTGGGCTCGCGCTGAGGAGATGTTCGTACTGGTGGGCCTGCCGACATCCCGCCTGCGCGAGTTCCCGCATCAGTTTTCTGGCGGTATGCGGCAACGGACCGTAATCGCGATGGCGCTGGCGCTCAATGCTGGAATGCTTTTGGCGGACGAACCCACGACCGCACTGGATCCAATCATGCAGGCACAGATCATGGCCCGCATCCGCGGCATCCACGACCACATGCGGCGGTCGATGATTCTTGTCACCCATGACATCGCGGTCGTGGCGGAGATCTGCGAGGCGACTGTGGTGATGTATGCTGGTTGCGTGGCAGAGTCCGGACCCACGGCCGCTGTACTGGAGCGCCCGCTGCACCCCTACACGATGGGCTTGCAGAATGCATTTCCACGATTACCCGTTCGAGGACAACCGCGGCAGCCGCTCATCTCGATTCCCGGCGTGGTTCCCAATCTGGTGAGCCCTCCACCGGGCTGCAGGTTCGCTGGCCGCTGTCCCTTTGCCACCCAGAAGTGCCGGGAAGTCGCTCCGCCAATGGTCATGGTCGGCGCGCAATCCGCGGCCTGCCATTATATCGAGCGAGCAGCCGAGTTTCGCGAGGCCTCTACTCAGCCTGAAACCTGGCACAAACTGGGAGAGCCGGCATGACCGACCTTCGGCAGACTGTCATTGAAGCGCGCGACCTGAAGACACATTTTCAGGCGCGCAGTGGCATCATCAGTGCCCTTGTTGGTCAGAAACCCATGGTCGCGCGGGCGTTGGACGGTGTGGACCTGACCATCCGGGAGCGCGAGATTGTCGGACTTGTCGGAGAGTCCGGTTGCGGCAAATCCACATTGGGCATGTCCTTGGTCCGCATGTACCAGCCAACAGGTGGAGCGGTGCTCTACCGCGGCAAGGATATCACCCATGTCGAGGGCCCATCCCTCAAGGACTACCGGCGTCAGGCCCAGATCATCTTCCAGGACCCGTACAGTTCGCTGAACCCGCGCCTCACCATCGGACAGATCATTGAGGAGCCACTGGTCATTCACCGGATTGGCACTGCGGTGGAACGACGGCAGCGGGTGGCTCGGGCGATGGACCTTGTTCGTATCCCGGCAGCCGACAACATCGACCGCTACCCTACCGATCTGTCCGGTGGGCAGCGCCAACGCATCGCCATTGCCCGTGCGCTGGTCTTGGAGCCGAAGTTCATTGTAGCGGACGAACCGGTGTCGATGCTGGACGTGTCGATCCAAGCCAGCGTTCTCGAACTGCTCGATGAATTGTCACGCGAGTTGGGGTTGGCAGTGCTCTACATTTCGCACGACATCGCGACGGTCGGTTATATCTGCGACCATGTGGTCGTGATGTATCTAGGCCGGGTCGTGGAGGAAGGCAGAGCCGAGGATATTCTTTCAGACCCACTGCATCCCTACACGCAGCGCTTGATGGCCGCCGTTCCGCGGATGGACCCGGGTAAAGCGCCCGTCCGACAAGAACTGCGGGGGGACGTACCGTCGCCGCTGAACATCCCGCCGGGGTGCCGATTTTCCTCGCGCTGCCCTTTTACTACCGCACTCTGCGAAGCCGTGGAGCCCGCGTTGTCCAATCAGTCGGAGGAACGCCGCGTGCGCTGTCACATCCACGACGACAGCGCCAGCCATGCCTATCCTGACCTACCTCGACCGGAAGCAGGGCGGGTCACTCACATTGAAGATGCCGGTGTCCTTGCCCATGCCCCAAGCTGAGTTCCCCGCAATGCATGAGCTGACCTTCGACTGGAAACATCTGACCCTTGCCGCCAATCGGGCCTTTACAGAGACATATGGTTTCGCAGGCAGTCAGGGTCTTACAAATATGGAGGGCATACTGATCCGCCCGGTGGGCGTGGCATCACCGACCCTGCTGATCTTTATGCACCCCGCGTCGACTTTGCAGCTGCTGCCACTGCCACGTGCCATGGCGGAGCGCGGCTATCATGTCCTCTGCGCGGGGAGCCGGTATCAGCGCAACGACACTGCACTGATCATGGAAAACGTGTTGCTGGATCTCGGCGGCTATATCCGGGCCGCACGTGAGGATTGGGGCTACGAGCAAGTTGTGCTCTGCGGGTGGAGCGGCGGTGGATCACTGACCATGCTCTATCAGTCACAGGCCGAGAACCCGACGATCACCGAAACCCCAGCGGGCGATCCTGCGGATATTGTGGCAGCCCGACTGATCCCAGCGGATGCAGTACTAAGCCTGGCCGCACATTCTTCGCGGGCTGTGTTGTTGACCGAGTGGCTGGATCCTTCAGTACGGGACGAGGCTAACCCGGACGATCGCGATCCGGAGCTTGATCTCTATCGGCTTGGATACGCCGACCGGGGATTGCTCGACGCTGCTTTTGTCGCCCGCTATCGCGAAGCGCAAGCAGACCGAATGCGCCGGATCACCGAACGGGTGGAACAGACCCTGCATGACTTGCGCCGCAAGGGTGGAGCTGAGATGGAGCGTGGCTTTGTCACGCACCGGACGATGGCCGATCCTCGTTTCCTCGATCCCACAATTGATCCCAATGGCCGTCAACCCGGCTGGAGTTACATGGGCAACCCAGAAACCGTGAACAGCGGCCCCGTCGGTCTGGGCCGCTATTCAACACTGCGGAGCTGGCTGTCGCAATGGTCTCCCGCCCACACCCGTGCCGACAGCCTCCAGACGGGGCGACATGTCACCGTACCATTTCTTGCCGTCGAATGTGGGGCGGACGACGCAGTACCACAGCCTCACACTCGACTCATCCATGATGCCGTGGCATCGCAGGACAAGACGATGCAAGTGATCAGTGGCGCGAACCACTATTTTGTCGGCCAGCCCGATCATCTTGCTGCGGCGGCCACGATAGTTTCGGATTGGATCTCCCGACGCGGGTTTGAGTAACATTCCATCGGAGTGCCGGATGGCCGAAAATATCTATAGCCGAATACGCGCTCTGATTGCCGATGGGACTTACATCGGCGGTGATGTGCTGCCGGAAAGCGAACTCGCCAGTCGCCTCGGCGTCAGCCGCACTCCGATCCGTGAAGCTCTACGCAGGCTGCAGACCGAGGGCGTCATCCAACGCGAAGCCTATCGCCGTGCGGTGGTTGCTGAGACGGATCCAGACGAGATTATCCACATCTTTACCATGCGCGCTGCGGTCGAGCCCATCGCGGTGGGGCTTGCTGTGCCGAATGTTGATGTGCCTTTCCTAGATCGCCTGCGATCTCTGCATGCGCGCATGGATCATGCCATCGACAACGCCGAACCCGACCGCCGCGCCTATCGCGAGATAAACGCGGCATTCCACCGCGTCATCTGGGGTCAAGGTGGTAACGCCATGCTGGCTGAGATGATCAACGCAATAGCACGCAAGCCGGTGGTCAGTCCTACCTTCAACAATTGGACCCGAAACGAGTTGCTGCGCAGCAACCGCCAGCACGGTGAGCTTGTGGATGCATTCGAGGCTGGCGACGCGGAATGGGCCGAAACAGTGATGAAGGCACACCTCCTCTCATCGCGAGCGTCATATCGCCGGATCGGAGGTGAGAGGCGGTTGGAAGCGGCGCAAAGCCGGAGCCCAACATTGCAAGACGAAGCTGCTACGGATGAGCTCAATGGAATGTAACCGCTTTTTGCCCGACCAATAAGTCATGCTTCCGACACCAGCTCGGCTGACGACAAGGAGCCGCTTCAGCCTTTCTGACTTCCGAAGTCCGCAAATGTTCTTCATATGTTCTTGCATGACTCGCCGAAGCCCCAAGCAAAGCAAGATCGATGAGCACGCCTTCCCGGTGCGCATCCGCGTGCTCATCCCAGAAAATGGCCTCTTCTCTTTGGGCACTCAGAACGACGTCTGGACTTGGCTGCATCGCCAGTTCGGTGCGGCAAACGTGGCCCACACTGCGCATCGCGCCTGGCTGGGCGATGCGATGTCGGTCCACTTTCGCTGCATCGAGGACGCGGTTGCCTTCCAGGAGAGGTTTCCCATGCTGGCGCTGGCCGACGACACCATGAGCGAGCTCTACAGCTCACCGCATGTTTCCGCAGGACCGAAAGAGGCACAGCCGGCGTGCAATCTCTACTCTCAGGCAAAGTCGCAGGATGCCCTGCGTCAGCTGTTTGCCGTGCCGTTCACCAATCTTGCAGGTAACCTGCCTTCGCAACAGCGCATCTGTCCTGACGATCGCGCACCCATCATTCGCGCGAGCAAGATGGGGCTCGAGCTGCTCATGGCGCGCTGGGGCATGCCGACGCCGCCCCAGTTCATGATCGGCAAGACGACCGATCCCGGCGTCACGGACATCCGCAACACCCAGTCGCCGCACTGGCGTCGCTGGCTCGGTACCGAGTGCCGCTGCCTTGTGCCCTTTACCACCTTTGCCGTCCCGGACATCCGAATGCCTAACGGAAGGAACGCCTGGTTCCGGGTTGTCGATGATCGGCCAGCCTTCTTCGCAGGGATCTGGACGACATGGACTTCGGTAAGGAGCATCAATGATAGTGAAACGACGGACGAGCTCTTCGGCTTCCTGACAACGGAGGCGAACGCCGAGGTCGCCCCGGCGCACCCGAAGGCCATGCCGGTGATCCTGACAGAGCCAGAGGAGTGGGAAGCGTGGCTCCGCGCGCCTTGGTGCGAGACCAAGGCGCTGCAGCGTTCGCTGGCGGTTCAGATACTGCAGAAGCGTTGAATGGTGGAACCAGCACAGTTGCACAGATTAAGCCTCTGGTGGCATGCACTGCCCACATGCAGAATCAAGAAAAAGATCGATGACATACCCACTCTTCTTGGGCCCAGCTATCGACCCCGCCGCGAAAAATCTCCGGCTGGGTGCTGCTTGGATTGCTGTGAGATTTCCGCATTGCCGGCTGCCACCCGACGGGATCTGCCTGGATCTTGAAGCTTTCATTGAAGGACTGAACGCTCTTGTTGTCCGCCAGCTGCGGGGCGCTGTTGCAGGAAGAGTTCGTCCCTCTTCTGCCGCTGACCATATCAGAGTTGATGGCAGTATTCCGAGCCATCTCGAAATCCTGTGCTTCGGCAGGTGGGTGGTGAATGGCAAGCCAGGTCTTGCTCCGGTGCCGGGATCGAACCCTGACGACATCGCGGTGCTCCGGACGGTTGCGGCTGCGGCTGCAGAGCTACACGACGCCGACAGGAAGAGGACCTGGCGGGGGATGTCGACCAAACCGTCCGCCCATACGAGTGAGCGTCTTACGAGAACCCACCTGAGCAAGCGCTGGACGATCATGTTTGGCGAAGCTACCGCCCCCAGCGACTTTCGCCGGCGGATAGCAACCGCGTTCCGGTATCTCGAGGCCTATCTCGCAGATCTGGCGACGACAAAGATAATCTCGGGCACGTCAAAGAGGCGGGTTCGCTCGCCCCACTTGGAGCGCACGCTGAAGGCCCTCCGGAGCGGCTCAGGGCGGGCATGACGCATCCTGCCCTGCTCCTACCACTGGACTACACGTCCGCGGCCCGTAGCGCGTTCTACAGAGGCCCGGCGGGCGCATCCCTGCCCCGATCCACCCTCGGCTACGATCTCTTTACAGCCGGAAAAAGTTCGACCGGCACCTTCGCTAGACCCCAGGCCAGACTCGTCGGGAAACTGGCCCTCACGCCGACAACAGCGCTCAAGGGCAACTTCCGCTTCGATGCGTTGATAGACCGGATGATCCTGATCGTTGCGACGCGGCTGACCACGTCCTGGAGCGGACTTCGCGCGCAGATACAGCGATCCGGATCCGCCAGCTATGTGGAGGACATGATTTCCGGGGACGGGAAGATCGGCTGGCGCGGGGTGATAGCTCTACCACCAGGCATCGATCACAGCCTCGGGCCGGGCAGGATCTTCGCGGTCCTTCTCCAGGATCCCACGCCCGGCAGCGTGTCGGCTGCACTGGCGGCGGTCGAGGCAGCCTTCGGCATTGAGACAGAGGTTCGGCCCTTCCTGCTCGAGGTGGCGCTGGACGTCTATCCGCGCGGGAGCTGGGATCCTTCGGAGCGCGTCCAGCTCCGGGAGCAGATGGTCGGTCTGCTCCAACGTCACCTGCACGTCGACCCGGGGTTGTTCGAAACCCACCATGCAGATGCCCGGCAGCAGTATCCGATCCCGGATGCTAGTGGCAAAAGTATCACATACTTTCTGTTCAGCAGCCCCAAAAGAGCCCCTCGCCGATTTCCGGACAATGCCGTTCATGAGCCCCATGTCCAAGAGCGGCTGCGCCACGGCAAGGTCGGCAACCAGCTCTATCTGGACGGCACGCTCTACCGCGGCGCGCAGCTCGAGAACCTTCAGTATCGAATCCAGCATAAAGTGGAAGACCACAGAGACGCAGCGGCGGGGACAACCGTAGTTCTGCCGGAGAAGGATCGCCGTGCCCGGATCGAAGTCGAGGTCGCGGGCTACGACAGGCTGAGCCAGCAGTTCGGCGTGGCTTCAATTGAAGATCTAGCCAAGCTGAAGTTCCGGGATGTTCGCCAGCGCTACCTCACATTCTGGTTGCCAACATTTCCGGAAGATCAGGACCGCCACGGCCCTCTCTGGAACGAGTTCGTCTCGCGCGGCCTCTACGGGCTCGACCTCATGAAGGCGCTGGCAGCACTTGAGGCAAAGCAGGCGCGCAGAAGAGGAGATGAACGAGACCGGGTCGGCACGGGCAGCACGGGCGATCGGCTTGCCTGGACAGAGTTCAACGAGCGCGCCGGCGACGCTTTCGATGCGCTGACCAAGAAGTGGAAGGCGTTCTCCTGGAGACGCAGGTGATGAAGGAGGCGTAGGAGCATGAACCTGCATCCCGTCCTGGAGGATGTGGGGGAGGAAGGAAGGGAGAGAGGAGAGACATAAAGGAGGGAGCAGCATGTGGGAGAGTCATTAGAGCGAACGGCCAAGGCCCAACTGTGACTTCATGATCGGTAAGCATTTACTGACGTCTTGAGCGGTATCGATACCGGCAGAACCCCGCTGCCATCGGTGGATGATTTCCAGAAATTCTTGAC
Source organism: Cereibacter sp. Soil_C_27 (assembly GCF_057657095.1). NCBI lineage: Bacteria > Pseudomonadati > Pseudomonadota > Alphaproteobacteria > Rhodobacterales > Paracoccaceae > Cereibacter > Cereibacter sp. Soil_C_27. The sequence goes on from NZ_JBDGJD010000009.1 coordinate 40,110, forward strand.
CGAACCACCCTGATCTGGGACAATTAGTTGTCAGCGCGCACCCGCAGGAACCCCGTGCAACGCGCATGTGGGCGAGAACTTCGGCAAACCTCTACGGGAGCTTTCGTCCCCGGAACACGCCGCCCTCAGTACGCATCCCCATCGACTTGCTTCGAAATCCCTAGGACATCGACCATGGAGATGGAACCGCCCGCCCGTTCCCCACTGGATGACGAGCCATTCCTCGCCCCCTGATCTGGCGGCCCTGGATCACGCTGACCATACACACGCCGAAGATGACGATGACAACGCCCCTGGACCTTGCCACGGCATAGAGAATTCTACGCCGCGTCCCGTGTGGATGAGCGCCCAGCCATTCCTCGGCGTTGCAGAAGTTGGGGTCGAGGGAGCGTGATCAACTGCATAGGGTCTATGATATACGTGCATCGGCAGCGCGAGCATCACAATGCATCAGCATGAAGTCGGGCTTCGCATCGGTGACGTGCAGCTCAGGTGCAGCAACCATGCGTCACCCTGGACGATTACGACTGTCAGGTTCACCGCGAAGTGGACCAGTCGTGGCTCGCCTTGGACAGTCCCCTCGTCCCCTCCCCGGGGGATCAGCAACGAGGGACAGTGAAGCGCTGGATGAACTTCTCTGCCCCTGGGTGGCGCCTATGTCAGACTGCCAGCGTCACGCGCTCAGCGGCGCGAGTAAGCGCGGTATAGGCCCACTTGTGCCGGTCTTTCGCGAAACGGTCACCGTCGTCAAAGATCAGCACGTTGTCCCACTGGCTGCCCTGCGCCTTGTGTACGGTCAAGGCATAGCCATAGTTGAAGAGCTGGACGTCCCGGCGCGCAGTTATCGTAGTCCCAGCGCCCTCCAGGCTGAAACACTCCTCCGGCACCCGCACCACGAACTCCGGCAGATCCGGAAAATCGAGGTTGGCCAGCTTCAGGTTCAACAAGCCAGGTGCGTGGCGCGCTTTGTCTGCGAACCGAACCTCAAACATCCCGCCATTGACGATCACCTTGGAATAGTCGTTGCGAAGGCAAACAAGCCGGTCACCGACGCAAGGCAGAGGACTACTGCGTCCAAGAGCTTCACGAACATCATCATTCAACCGCCCGGCCCGCGAATTGGTCCCCGTCAGGATCTGATCCGCCGCCAGGTAGTCTGCCATCTGCACATCCCTCAGAGAGAGGACGCGGCTTTCGCCATAGTCACCGATCTGCAAATACGCGCCGTTCCGCACCGCGGTCGCGAGCCTCAGCACCGGGTTGTCGAGCGCCTGACGATGGATCTCGGTCAGCATCACGTCCGGCGTGCCCTGAACGAAGTAGCCCGGGCAGCCCGGCGGAGGCAGCTGTGCCGGATCGCCGAGAACAAGGACGGGCTTGCCAAACGAGAGCAGGTCCCGAGCGAGCTCTTCGCTTACCATGCTGGCCTCGTCGACGATGACAAGCGAAGCGTTCGCAACAGGGCTGTCAGGATTGAGCACAAAGCGTTGAGAGCCATCCGGCTGTTCTTCGAAGCTGTAGATCAGGCGATGGATCGTGGAGGCGTCTGCGCAACCGTTCTTCTGCAGCATGAGCGCAGCTTTGCCGGTGAAGGCTGCATATAAAACGTCACCATTTACGCCCTCGGCAAGATGCCTGGCGATCGTGGTCTTGCCGGTGCCGGCGTAACCAAAGAGTTTGAACACCTGCTTCTTGTTTTTGCGGCTGCTCCTGAGCCAGGAACCGGCTTTGTCCAGAGCGGAGATCTGTTCAGCAGACAGAGCGGGATGATGAGCGGTCATGGTTTGGTCCTTAGGAACGGTTGGAGAGAGCCCTCGGAAGAGCCCGGGGCGACAACGCGGTTTAATTTGGAAGTTCAAGCGCTGCGGCCTAGCACACCGGCTAGCAGGAACTGTAACCCGGTGGCTGGCGAAAGCAGCGGCTCAGGGGTTTTGCCCTGCGTGCGCTGTTATTAAAATGCGCCCTCAGCCACGGGGCGGTTCGTCCCCTTCATGAACCCAGATGTAGCCCGACATTTCCTCGTCGGGCCCTGCGAGCGCAGCGTTCGGAGCATCACCACCCTTATCGGGACGGCTCACAACCTGATCGTCCTCGAGAAGCGACGATGCCGCGGCCTGAAGGAACTCCATCTGATCATCATCGAGCTCATGCCGGCTCAGATCCTCGTCATCGTCGTCGTAGGTATGCTCGTCCGGATAAAACTCGTCCCGGATGTCGATGAGGTCCTGCCCACCTTCGCGATCCTTGGCGCAGAGCGTGAGAATATCCCGGATGTCGATGACGAGCGCATCCAGGCCAAACTTGCGCCGGACGGCCATAGGGAACATGATCTCAACGTTATGCGCGTAGGTGTCATCGCGTGCTTCCCATTCACGCGTGCGCTGAAGGTCATGCTGCATAGTCTCCGAGGGCGGTGCCTGGACCTCGAGTTTGTTCGAAAAAGTCATTGTATTGGTTCCGTATTTGAGAAAAGTTGCAGGCATCCCGCAGCAACAGATCATAGGACGTGACGATCTCACTTTTCTACGATGCGAAGCTGCGGGGACCCCTAAGATGTTCTATGCGAGCTGCGAAATGGCTTGCCTTGCCCAGCCTGCGTCAGAGTGCAGAGCCTTGAGCCGGAGAGCGCTCCGGATGTACTCTTTCGCGACATCAACAGGCAAAGTTTTGGGTCCGCTAAGCCCGAGTGCAAAGCTCTGCACTAAAATCGCCTTCCCTTCTTCCAAGAGGTCCAGAAGCACATTGGGGGGCATTTCCGATACCTTATCTTCCAGCACCGCAATCGTGGCATATGCCGCACCATAACCGTCTAACATCTTACTAAGATCGTCTACAGTCTTAGTCACTTCACCAAGGTGTCTAGACCAATCAGCCAAGCATTCCCGAACTTCATCGATCGAGCCACATTTTCTCAGAAAAGCAGAGAAAGGCTTGTCACGGTCATCTTCAAATCCGTAAAGCAACAAGTCTTCAAGAACTGCGCTGAAAGACTCGTCAAGTTTAGCCTTCTCTGCAATCGATTCCAGAGCACTACTAGGGAGGTCATTGAAAGGCGTCTTATAGTTAGGCGCGCGCTTATCCGCAGAAGTAGACGATCCGCGTGCGCTTTTTAACGCTGCATCCGCGACAAATCGGGCTCTCAAGTCATCAATATTGGTCATGTTGCATTCCTATATAGGCACATGTTTATTGGACGCGCAGTCCGGGGGACAAGCACGTTGATTCAGCTGGGGAGGGCGTGTTCACAGCTACTTTCAAATATAGTAGCAGATCAAAGTGATGCACCGACAATCATCAGGACCTCTGTAAGCAGACGCAGATTTCTGTTCATAACCCGATGTATTCTATAGTTTTCTCAAGAACTGGCATGGTCGACCAGGCGTTTTTCTGAGGCAATAGTGGAGGAAGAGCGCTGATGTGGTACAGCCTGGCGCACCTCAGGTAGCTGGGTTGGGCCCAGATCGAGACAGATAGCAGCCGGTGATCAGAGGCATCACAGGACCCTTATTTATGCACTCGCATCCCGGTCCTGCTTGCACGCCTCATCGAGCCCGCTCTGCCTGCTCTCGCTTGCATACTGGCACTCCCTCGTCCTCAACGGCAGACTTGCCACTAGTAGGAATTCTTCCTACTTTTGTAAGATCCAGAAAGGATCACCCATGGCCCATGTAGAAAAACTAAGCGTTGCTTTGACACCCGAGCTCGCCGCCGCTCTCCGGGACGCGGTCAGCAGCGGCGAATATGCTTCGGCGAGCGAGGTCATGCGCGAAGCCTTGCGCGACTGGCGGCTACGCAAGAGACAGCGCGGGCAGGCAGTAGATGAGCTGCGGCGCCAGTGGGATCTTGGTATCGCCAGCGGTGCTGCGCAGGATGGCCCAGCAACCTTTGCAAGACTACGCGCGGATCTGAGGGCCCAGGTCGCAGACTGATGACCTTCCGCATCCTGCCTAAAGCTGAGGACGATCTGCGGGAGATAGCCTTCTACATTGCCCTCGACAACGGTCGGGCTGCACAGCGCTGGCTGGACGACATCGAAGAGCGTTTTGCAAACCTCGCCCTCATGCCCGGCATGGGTGTGATGCGAGCCGACATCCGGCCTGATCTACGGCTGCTCCCGGCGGGGCGTTATCTCGTCCTCTACCGGCAAGGGGGGGAAGATGTGGAAATCGTCCGCGTTCTTCATGGCGCTCGTCAGTGGCAAGACCTGATCGACTGACTCTTTGGCTGGCTGGAATGAGACCAGGCGCTGCGGCCGGAAGAGGTGCCCGCACGGCGCTGTGAGCGCGCCTCAGGGGTCTTTTGGATTTGCGTTGGTGTAACCCGCATGGGTGATCGGCATGCCTCCCCTTGCGCCCCTGACGAGCTCCCGGCTCCACTCGGCACATCGAAAGCACTCTTCTGGAAGAGATCGTCAATCCCGGCACGCTGACGCATGAGCAAAAGCAGACCTTCATCCGCTGATGGACGTCAGAGAGCGCCTGGGAGAACCCCGTAGCGTGGACTCATCAAATGGATTGTCGCTCAGGCGTCTGGAGGATCAGGATTACGTCCGTGCCCAGCTTCTTCGATGCCATGCCCTCAGCGCACATGGCCCACGCACCTGGTTTGCGGCAACTCGCTCTGCCGCCCGCCCGCAAAACATGCATATCATAAGGGAGCTAAGGGCCGTCGCAGCGGCGCGTTAAACGTGCAGGCGCGCGCTTCCGCAGACTATCGCTTCGAACAACTCACTATAGTGATTCTGAGTTCAATCGCCACCTGCCATAGGCTGACGTTCTTTCAAAATTTTCGATCCTAGGCTGTAAACCCTCGGCCTATTCTATTTACGGGGCTTACACCTGGCGCCGCCGGACAGCTAAGGTCTTTGAGCCGCTCCCATGCCGTTCGCATACTGGCATCGATTTTTTTTTGCAGCGTTTCTGATGTAAACTTAAGGTAAACATATGGTAAACTTTTTCACGGTTTTTCGCCTCATGATGAGTGGTTTTAGCTAGGAAAAGTTTCCCACCGTTTGTGTAAGGTAAACATCATGGCGCTGCGACGTAAACTTTCCGGTCATCGATGTAAACTATTTCTGGTCTTTGGCCATTTGATAACCCTAGATGCAGTGGCACCAACCAACGCCTCCACTCATCGGGCAGCAAATGCGCGGAGATTGTGTCACAACAAGTCTTCGGCGATCGCAGGCGGTGGCTCCCGAAGGCTGGAATAAGTTCGCTTACTCCAGCCCACATTGCGAGGAAGCGCTTGGCACATCTCGTTACAAGAACCGCTAAGAAGACAGAAGAGCAATCCACGAACGACGATCCTGACCTGTCCCCATTGCTCCCTAAGTCATTTCAGAACGTCGGATGGTGAAGACATTCTTGCAGAGCCCGGGCCGCCATGTAGGTCGGCGGGGGATCGCGATCACCTACAATCATGCGCAACAGGTCGATCCAAGCTTTCTCATTGTCCGTAACGGGGGCGCTACTGGGGAGCCGAAACCCCTCTACCACCTGACGATCCAAATTGATCATTTGCTGAATACCGACCGGATAGCAGCGCGACCACGCGAGGTCATCCGAGGATCGGAATGGCCACTTGCTTCGCGCAGTTCCTGCAGCCAGCCTGCTTCATTGGCGCTGACCGGCGTGCCGAAGATTTCGACAATTGCCCTAGCCGCAGTGTCGCCAATCGCCTGCTCCAAGCTGAGGCGCAGCAGATATGCAGCGTCACAATCAAGTGCCCGTGCCAGTGCAGGCACACGGTCTAAGGGAAGTTTGGAGGAACCGTTCTTGATCATGGCAATCATGTTCGGATTTATGAAGCCCGCCTCATTCGCAATTTCAATCTGGGACTTTTTAGCGCGCAGCTCCAGAACACGCTTAGAAAGGAACTGAGCGAGGCGGGTTTCAGCGTGAGGCTTTTTGGTCATTTGTCATCTCCATAAACATCAGCAGCGAACTTGCTGCGTTGTTAGTTTATAGAGACGGCCTGATGGGGAACTGTGGGATTGTTACTCCAGTTTTTCTGTTTATAAATTAACCGGCATTTGGCCAGATTCGGACCGCCACCTGCGGTAGAGAATGAGGCGACCCTAAACGCAGAACCGGCTCTCTCGAGGGCCATGCGAGAGACAAGCCCATGTCCAGAATTCTAATTCTCCTCGGGGCTGCTCTATAGCGGTAGCCGCGTGGTCGCATGGTTTCCTTGCTTGTTGAGGCGACACGGTTTCCTCCAAGGCTTGTTCTCGGAAGCCAATTCAGGCTTGAACCCCACTGTGAATCGCGTAGTCAGAGAGATAATTGGAGGACGACATGCAACAGACTATCGTGAACATCGGCGACATTTTGGTTGGTGGCAGCCATCCGATCATGCTGATCACCGGGCCCTGCCAGCTGGAAAGCCTCGATCATGCGCGGATGATGGCCGAACGGATCGCCGAGGCCTGCGCCCCCACCGGCACGCGCTTCGTCTTCAAGGCAAGCTACGACAAGGCCAACCGCTCCTCACTGGGCACCGCCCGCGGGCTCGGGATGGCGAATGGTCTGGAGATCCTCGGTCGGATCCGCGAGGAATTTGGTTGTCCGGTGCTGACTGACGTGCATGAGTCAAGCCATTGCGCCCCGGCGGCCGAGGTCTGCGACGTGCTACAGATCCCGGCCTTCCTCTCACGCCAAACCGATCTCCTGCTCGCCGCGGGCGAGACCGGGCGGGCGGTGAACATTAAGAAGGGCCAGTTCCTGGCACCTTGGGACATGGCGAATGTGGCAGCCAAAGTAGCCTCGACTGGAAACCACAACATCCTGCTCTGCGAGCGTGGCACTTCCTTCGGCTACAATACACTGGTCACCGATTTCCGTGGCCTGCCAACCATGGCTGCGACTGGCTGGCCAGTAGTCTTCGATGCCACTCATTCGGTACAGCAGCCGGGAGGCCTCGGCGGTGCTTCGGGTGGACAGCGCGAATTTGCCCCGGTGCTGGCGCGCGCCGCCTGTGCAGTGGGGGTGAGCGCGCTCTTCATTGAGACGCATGAGGATCCGGACAACGCGCCTTCGGATGGGCCAAACATGATTCCCATCGAGCGGATGGCCGGACTGATCGCCACGCTGCGTGCCTATGACGATCTGACGAAATCCCTGGCGGCCACTCAAAGTCTGTAGCCCACGGCCCTGGTAGCCAGGCCACCCCTCATTTCATTGCCGCTAAGCTGTTCTTACTAGAAAAACGCTTGAACAGGTCATCATGCCCTGTCTGAGCAGGCAGGCTATATGAGCAGGTGAAACACCCCATCTTGAGAAGGCATGTGACAACAAGACGCGGAACTTTGATAGATAATAATCATATGATGCCTGAACAGATTCACATCTCATATTGCATTAATCAGGTGTCGGATGCTCAGCGACCTAAACTCAGTTTTGAACAAAATTTGCTGGAGAACCTTGCAGAAAGATGAGCGGGATTGTCCTAGAGTTATGTTTCCGATCAATAAGATTTTGCCGCCATTGTCAGAAATTGTCGCAGAACTTGGTGACTTAGAAACCTCTTTAGAACCATATAACGGCCCGGATCTGAAAGTGGTTGTTCGCCTTGCCATACGCACTATATGCCGCACAGAATCCAGCTTGGCATTACGCATTTTAGATGAAAATGGCCGCAATGCCGTTAGAGAGGCCGCGTCACGGGTCGAGCGTTCTGTTGAGTGGATGAGATCGGTAAACCTTGATTACGGCCCACTTCCTTTGGGACTTGACGGGCGCAGTTTGGGCTTTGCCGCTCTGGCTTTCGGCGTTCTTGAGCCAAGGTTGTTAACAGCTCATATCCGCTTGGTAAAATAGGCCTACTTCAGAGCAACAGTTGCGGCGAGGCGCCCATCTCGAGATCGGGAAAGACTGCGCCTTCAATTTCGGAGAGGCCGAGCCCGAAGAGGTCGTGCAGCGCCCAGCCGGCATAGGCGCGCACGTCGCCGGTGGGCCGCAGGTCGCGCCGGTCGAGCAGATCGGCCTCGGCCAGCCCCGGCCAGCGGCCATGCACCTTGCCGCCGCGCAGCGCGCCGCCCGCCATCACCAGCGCCCCGCCGGTGCCGTGATCGGTGCCGCCGGTGCCGTTCTCGGCGGCGGTGCGGCCGAATTCGGTCATCGCCAGCAGCATCGTCTTGTCCCAGAGCGGCCCCAGCCCGTCTCGGATCGCGAGGATCGCCTGAACCAGCGTGTCGAGCCGGGCCGGGAAATGGCGCTCCTGCCCCTGATGTGTGTCCCAGCCGCCGAGCGAGAAGCTGGCGATGCGCGCCTCGTCCCGGAGCCGCCCGGCGACATAGCCGCCGAGCTCGGCCCCGCCATCGACCCCCTTAGCGCGTTTCATGCCCGCCGTCTCCTCGACCAGCTGCTGCGCCCCGGCGAAGACCGGGGCGAATTGCGGATCCTCCCCGTGCAGCGCGCTCAGGAGCACCTGCCCTTGCGATGAGAGCCCCGCCTCGTGCACCGGCAGGAAATGCCCGGTGGGCGTTGCCCCGTCGAGGATCAGCATCCGCTCCAGCCCGACCGAGACCGCGGTCTCGGCGGTGGCGCCCGGAATCTGCGCCAGGGCCCGATTCAGCCAGCCGTCCTGCCGCGGCGTCAGGCCGCCGTCACCCGCGCCATTCTCCAGCACATCCTGCCCGACGAAATGGCTGCGGTCGCGGTAGGGTGTGGCCACCGCATGGGCAAAGCCGAGCTCGCCCTTCTCCCAGAGCGGCACGAGCCCCGCCGCCGCCGGATGCAGCGCGAAGCGCCCGCCCAGATCGACCGAAGCCGCGGCATCGGCGGCAAGCTTGGGACGCAGCGCGCGATAGGCCGGATCGTCCAAGGGGCGCAGAAGGTCGAGCCCGTCCATCGCGCCGCGCAGCACGATGACCACCAGCCGGTTCTCGCCGGGGGCGGCGGCAAAGCTGATCGGGGTCAGCAGCGGGCTCGCGGCGGCGGAGCAGCCGATGAGGAAGGCGCGGCGCGAGAGCAGGAGGTCGGCCATGGAGGAGCCCTTTCTAGCGGCGCATGAAATCGGGCGAGGCGAAGAGCACGGCCACCCCCTCCCAGCGTTGTTCGGCCCGGCGCACCGCCTGATGCGTTGCGGGCTGGCCCAGATCGCCCAGCACCCGCGCCGAGAGCAGCAGCGGGTCGGTCTTCTCCGCGCCGCGCCGCGCGAGGCTCACCGCCCAGTCGATCCGTGTGGCCAGCATCGGCGGGGTCAGCCAGTCGTCGCCCGTGTCGGGCCAGCCGTTGGGCTGGCCGGGGGAATAGATCGGCTGGCCCATGCCGCGCAGCATCTCGGGCAGGGGCCGGGTTCCCTTGGGCAGGGTCTCGGCCCCGGTCAGATCGAGCGCCCGCAGCGTCGCCGTCACGTAGTCATGCGGCGAGCGGATCTTCCGCAGCACCGGGTCGGCGGCGGCGGGATGGGTCAGGAGCGCCGCGTAGGTCGCGCGCAGCTCGCCGCCGCTGCGCAGATAGCGCCGCGTCATCCGCTCCACCAGATCGGCGGGCGGGGTGTCGGAGAGGAAATGGCTGGCCAGCATCCGCGCCACGCTCGCCCCGGTCTCCGGGCGCAGCGCCAGATCCTCGAGCAGGCGGCGGATCTCCTCGGCCCCCTCGCCGTAGCGCTGGCCGAGGATGGTCTTGCGCCCCGGATCGGCCTTCAGCGGATCGAAGTCCACGCCCTCCGGCCCGAGGCTGAGCCCGGCCAGCAGCCGCGCAAGTTCGGTCACGTCGCCCTGGTCATAGCCGCGCCCGCCCATGCTGTGCAGCTCCAGCAGCTCGCGGGCGAGGTTCTCGTTCAGCCCGAGGCTGCGCCGCCGTCCGATCCGCGAATCCGGCGCCACCGAGCGCAGCTGGTCGAGATAGATCAGCATCGCCGGATGGAAGACCGAGGCCGTCAGCATGTCGGCGAAGCGGCCGCGCACATGCGGGCGGATCGCCTCGTCGCGGAAGCTCTGCACGAGGAAGGGCAAATCGCCGCGCCCGCTCGCCACGGTCAGCCGATTGCACCACAGGTTCACGAGCCGCTCGCGAAAGCCCCGCTCGGAGGTCGCCGCCCGTCCGACCCAGGCCTGCCGGTCGGCGGCGGCCATCCGGTCCAGTTCCTCGCGTGCGGGGCGGGGCAGGGCACGGTTCTCACGCCGGGCGAGGTTCTCGGCCCGCCGCGCCTCGCGCAGCGCCAGTCGTTCGGCAAGCGGCGGGCGCTTCCAGCGCCCCGCCGGGTCCGGCCCGTCGAGCTGCGCCAGCAGCCGCTCCGGCTCGAATCCGTTCTGCTCTGGCCCACGGCTGCCAAGGGGGCCGTAGCCGAAGCGAATATCCTCGAGAAGCGCCGGTGTCATGGCCGTCACCATGCCACGCGCCGGAAGGGGCGGCAATGCGGGAGGCTGTCGCGCAGGGTGCCGCGCGCGGATATCCCCCCGGCGCCCCACGCGGCGCTGCGCCGCAGAGAGCTGCGGCCTATAGTTCTCCGCGATCCGCTCACCTTAGCCCGGATGGATCATAGGTGCGACAAGGCCCGATCCTCTGCCTTTGGGGCAGCTCGTGGCGCTCTGGCCGGAGAGGGAGCAGAGCTTTAACGAGGGATTAACTAACGTAGGGAATCTCGGAGAGCGTAGGCCACAATTTCTTGGTGGGCTTCGACATGGAGCCGTGCAGCCTTGCGATCAGCCTCAGGCACTGAAAGAAGCAACATAATCAGGCGCCTGTTGTTACAGGGATGAACACATCGACTGCCATTCGATTACTCCACGTATGTGCCATTTCGCATTCATGTCGAATGAAATCTCATTTTTCGATGTGTCCAGCTATCCTGGCCTCGACGGAGCTTCCTGGCATTTGATTTATATCTTGTTACACTTTATCGCGTTGCAACCCAAGACCACCAGTAATCTATCATTAGCCTCTGGCGTAGGTTCTCTCGTGCAGAGGGAGGATCCATCCGGCCCATGAGCATCGCCTTCCATGAGGACAGCGTGTTCAGGTCGATCCGATCCGCCTGCCAGTCGTCCAGAAACACCGCCGGCAGCTGCGAGTAGCTGTCGCGCAGGCTGGAGGAGCGGATGATCGGGATCGCCCCGTGCAGCAATGTCTGCCAGGCCTTCGGAGAGGGATCCACCCCGCCACCCTCCACGCAGAGGACAAAGGAATGCGCCTCCACCTCGCGAAGGAACCTGTCTTCGGGAACGTCTTCCCTTAGCACGGTCGTCCAGCCTGACCAGGCGCCCTCGCCCAGCCGGGTGACCTCCCGGCGGATGTCCCATTGCGCCCCCTCGCGGACGCGATGGGCGCAGAGAACCCGCAAGGGTCGATCCGCCAGCGGCGGGACGGCCGGCATCTCCGTCAGATCCGCCGCCGCGCCTTCGGGATAGACCATGCCGAGGGGCAGCGACGACATCTTCCCGGTGGCACCGGCGCTCAGGTTCTCGACGAACCAGCGCAGCAACAGCGGGCTGTCGTTGATGTGCTTTATCAGCGCGTGTTCTTCGGCAGTGAACTCTCTCCAGCGCCGATCCGTCTGCAGGGGCAGGGTGACATCTTCTGAGCCGCTGATCAGGATGAAGGGTGATGTCAAATTTGGCAGGATCTCCCGGGCGAAGACCCGCAGGGCGACGAAAGGGGCCCGCATCGACAGGAAGATATGTCTGGGCTCTTCCGGGCCTCCCTGACGGAGGAGGGCGCTTTGCGGAGCGGCAGTGTCCGTCAGAACCACCCAGTCGCATCTCGAGGCAATCCCGGTGACGCGATAGGCATCTGCGCCCTTTCCCTTGGGAAAGAGCCGGGTCGAGTGAATGAGGCTGGACATCTTAGAGAGCCGCCTCTTTCAAGGCATCGAATGTTCGCCGGACATCGTCGGGAAGATCGAGAGCCTCAGCTTTGCCAATGTTCTTCGGGATGCTCTCGTCGAAGAATGTCGTCTCATTCGACGGGGTCAGACCCGCGTGCCGGGCAAGTCGGCGCATGCCCTCTCTCATCCTGTCGGCATCCCGAGTGAATTCGATGAAGGGCACCCCATGTCGGCGGTGCATCGCCAGAAGCCGGTCGTTGTAGGCGCGCCAGACATGAAACCCCTTGTCCAGATCGAAGCCGTTGCGGTTCTTGAGCGACAGCGCGACTTCTCCGGGGTCCCGGAAGATGCCAACGCCTGTCCAGTTGGGCAGTGCCTCGATCCAGCCATCAACAACAAGAAGCGTGCGGGGCTCCTTGAAGCCCCATGTGCCACGGCCATGACGGGATTCGATGAACAGGTCCCGCACCGAGGTGTGGAGCGGTTTCCAGACAACCTCCGACGGCGGCTCGTGCCATGCCCCTCCATTGGCTTCGAGAAGATTTTCATGCATGTAGACGAGCGAGGCAGGCTCCTGCAGACCCTTCGGGTTCAATGCAAAGCTCTTGTCGAGCAGATCCCCCATATGCAGGCCGAATTCCCGGAAGCTGCCGGCTAGGGCGCTCGTTCCACTTCTGTGCATGCCGAGGATGAGGACGCAGCGGCTCGGGTGGGAGATGCCTGGTTCAGCCATGACGAGCTTTCATAGTGGGAGGAGGAGCAAATGCCTGTCAGGCGTCTTGTGCATCAAGGTCTTCCAGAGGCGGATAGCCGAGCCGGTCGCAAAGGGCAATGTAGGCGGGGCTCGCCGCGGCCTCGTCGCGGAGAGCGGCAGGCGGGATGCGGTCCGGACGGGGGGCGATTACATCGCCCGAGCGCCCGCTGTCTCCGGACATCCGGATGGCGGACAGAAGAAGCGGCGTTCCGGGGGCATAGGGCAGTTCCAGCGCCCGACAGAGATCCGCAAGAACCGGCTCCGGATCGGCGGTGAAATCCTCGTAGCGGAAGACCGGATGGGCGGCATGCATCTCGAGGAAGGCAAGATAGCGGCGGGCATATTCGTCCAGCGTTGCGGGCTCGAACTGGACCCACCTGTTGTTGAGCAGCGAGAGATAGGAGGCTATCGGATGGCGGACGCTGACCGCCGAGACGACGCCATGCCGACGGGCAACGATCTCGCGCAGGGACGGACGCGTGGTCCAGTCTGCCTCGGTGCAAAAATGCGAATGTGAATGGTCCCTGAGAACCAGATGACGCCCGGAGCCTTTCAGGCTAGTCTGAAGCGGCGCGAGCCCGGCCAGAAAGATCTCGATGGCCAAGTCCTGGGGCAGGGGGTGTCGGCTCTGCCGCAATTGCCGGATCAGATCGCTGGGCGCAAAGGTGGAACTCTGGTTCGTGCTGAGCGGGTCGATCTCGCTCAGCAAGACCACGTTGGGCATGGCCGCAATGCATTTCGACAGGATCGTGCCGCCGGTGCAGGCAAAATGGTGCAGGAGACGGATGGGCCTCTCCTGCTCGGCCAGGGCCTGACGATGCATCGCGCGGCATTGGTCCAGCAGGCTTTCCAAAGGGGCCGGAGCGACCACGCGCCCCTGCCGGACTCCCTGCTGCGTGATCAGGTCCAGAGCCCCGGAGAGCAGCCCCTGAAGCCGGTCTCGGTCGGTCTGCCGCGTCATCCCTGCGACTTCCGCCCCTTGCCGCCCCTCTGCGTCGGCTTGCCGGATCGGATCTGCGCGACGGCAGCGTCCTGCTCCCCGAGCCGGGCGGGGGTCCCGGCTTTGACAAGCGCCAGATCCTGCAGATAGCCCGAGGCTTCCTCAAGCCGGGTGACAAGCTGCGAGATCAGCATGTCCTGACTTTCTTTGCGCTCCAGAAGCTCGGCATGACGCTTCCGGAGATTCTCAAGGTCGCTGGAGGCGAGGGTCTGCAGCCGCAGAGCAAGCCCCAGCTCGGCACGGGCCGCAGCAAGCTTGTCTTCCAGCTCACGAATGAGGCTGTCGGCCGAGGCCGCCTTGCCAGCCATCTCCTTGGGGGCCGTCTCCTTGGGTTTGCCCTCCGTCCTGGCGGCCGCCAGAGCAGTCCTGTTCATCCGGAACAGCAGGATCGGCCAGTCCGGATCGGTCATATCGCCTGCAACGGCCTCGAGACCCCCTGCCTCCAGAAGGCCGCGCAGGTAGGCCAAGTCACGACCCCCTGCAAAGCAGGCGGCACTGCCGCATCTCAATTCGATCGTGTCGATCTTCGCAAGCATGCCATCCGCCCGCCAAGCGTCGAGAATATCGCCTTCAGCCCCCGGGGCGTCGAGGATCACCCGGACAGGGGAAGGAAGCGTTTCGAGCAGGGTCATCAGCGTGCTTGGCGACAGCGTCTCCACTCGGACGCGGCGGGTGGTCTGCAAGCCCGGGTAAAGCTCCAGCAGCAGCGAAGGATCCCGCAGGCTTGCCAGACCGGGGATGTTGAAGGTCTTCAGATCGGCTTCGCCATCCTGTCCAGCAATCGCCACAGCGATCACCTCGACCCGGGTGTCGGCGGTCCGCCGGATCAGATCGGCGACGCGGTCGGGCCTCGGCTCGACAAGGACGATCCGTTTCGCGCCGGAGGCGAGATGATCTGCAAGTTCGGGGCAGTCTCCGGCTCCGATATGCAGGATGGTGCCGCCGCCGGGCTCGATTAGTGGCTGAAGCATGACGTCACTTACTCTTGCCGGCGATCCCGCCCAGCATGTTGTTCAAGGCGCGCAGGGGCTCGGTGATCGTCCAGGAATGCGAGGCAAAGATCTTGTCGCGCTCCGCCTCGAGCGCGGCGACCTGAGCGGAGAGGGCTTCTTCGCGCTGGGTGGCCTTGCGCGCATGGTCGACGGATATCCGATGCTGTTCTTCCATCTGGGCCAGCCGGGTCTCGAGCCGGGCGGCCAGGGCGGATCGCGCTTCCGATTCCTGCTGGAGTTCAAGGATATGCGCGTTCAGAAGATCGCGCTCTTCCTGAAGGGCCTTGCGTGACACGGCAACTTGGCCAAGGGCGATATCTCGCTCCGAAACGAGCGCCTTCATCTGCTCCATTGCCAGAGTGATCTGCTGAGGGCTCAGAGCAAGAGGAGCGTTGGGTAGGCTGCTGGCTTCCAGTTCGTCACGCAGCAGCAGCGCCTCCGGGGTGGCGCTGACAAGCTGGAGGGCGAGAGCCAGATGAAGCGGATCGGGCGAGGCCGGAGGGGCCGACGCAGCCGGCAAGGGCCCGGCAAGTCCCAGCCGCTCCATAAGGGGCCGCAGCTTGTCACCCTCGGTCTGCAAGAGGCTGTCCTCCGCCAGCAGGATGCGGCGGCGGTGACGGCGCTGGATGAGGAACAGTCGCCCGATTTCCACTGTCCAGTCGGACAGGGCATCGATCGGGTTCGACCCGTGTTCCATTGCCGCCACCACATGAGTCTCGGCCCTGCGGAACAGAACAAGAGCTTGCGCACCGCTTTCGAGGGCAGCCCGCAGGCCCTTCGGGTCGAAGGGCGATGCTTCTGACACCCCCAAGCGCATGAGGGCCCCTGGACCATTCACCCCTGAGGTGAAAAAGAACCGCATCGCGCCATCCCTGGCAGGTGGCGGCTGAAGTTCTGTCTGGACTGACATGGCGCCTCCCGAGCTTTGAAAACTGCAGAAAGCGTTGTCCTCCACACTGTCTGCAACATATGGCATCCGAGTGCCGCTCACGGAGCGGCTGACAAAGAACAGCGTCATGATCTTTCGTTCCTGTCTCGCGAGCACCGATGAGGCGCCCTTGCCCGAAAGCCATGCTGCAGCGGCCTAGAACAAGGTCTCCACGGCTGTCAACAGCAACTGCTCGGAAGGCTTCCGCCACAGGGGGGAAGATGTCATCCCGATGATCAGAGCCAAGATGGTCACCATTGAGCAAACCGCGACAGGATGCAGATGTCTGGCTGCCGCATCCTTGATAGCCAGTATGAGTGATCCCGCCATTCCGCGCCAGACCTCCATGGAACCGCATTGTTCAGAGGAGAGATCTATGTTTAACCGCCCTCGCAGCCGGTCTCCTCAGGGTTGACCCAATGTCAAGACCACATGCAAGAGAAGTCAGTCAAAGCCATGAAACTCAAGGGCGACGGATGACCAAGATTCACTTGTTCACTCCGTATTATCTTTCGGAAGACCATGACCGCCAAGAAGAGCTCGACCGCTGCCTTGCGAAAAACGTCGAGGTCGCGGGGATCGACCGGATCTTCCTTCTGGTGGATGACGGGCACATGCCGCCTGTCCGCCACGACAAGATCACCGTGCTCAAAACCTCCGGCCGGCCGAGTTACGGCACCTGGCTGGACTTGACCCGACAGCACAGCGCCGAGGCGATCTCGGTTCTGGCGAGCTCGGACATCTATCTTGACGAGACGATCAGGCAACTCGCGGCCATCTTTACCGAACAGCCCCAGGCCTTTGTCGCGATCAGCCGCCACGAGATCGCCGGCGAGGCAGCGGCGCTGCACAAGAACCCGCATTGGTCGCAGGATGTCTGGGCGGTCGATGGTCGCCGTCCGCTGCCTGCGGCCTTGCGGAGCAAGCTCGACATCCCGCTGGGCGTGCCGCGCTGCCACAACAAGATCGGGTATCTGTTTTCCATCCACGGCTACGACATCTTCAACCCCTGCAACTTCGTGCGGGCCTGTCATCTGCACGAGCCCCAGCCGCGCGAGGATGCCGCTCTGGATATGCCTGTTCTCGGCGGGACCGCCTGGATCTATCCTTCGGAGACCCTGACGCAGAAATCCGAACTGACGTTCGATATCCTGACGCAGCATGCGGAGCCTGTGGGCAAGGCCCAGGTGAACAGCACGGCCTTTCGAACTCGCTCCAAGCAGCTGTCTTCGGCGCCGCGCACCGATCAGTCCGACTGCATCGTCGCCTATGATGCCAATTGGCAATTTCCTGCGATCACCGAACAATATGCCTACAAGCGGCTCCGCGAGACGCTGGCGCTGCGGCAAGACGAGGGGCGGGTGATCTATTTCGCTTACCCTTGGGCGACGCTGATCGACAATCTGCTGCACAACAGGACGAATCCCGAGAAGACCGAGTTTCTGAAGCAGAAGCTGCTGTCTTTCATCCCGCGCTTGCAGGGCGCGCGCACGGTTGTGACCGCCTGTCAGCATATCGATATGCTGAAGTTCCAAGGTCTGTTCCGCGATCTCGGCATCACCGATATCTTCTGGTCGCATGCCGTGAAGGGCCAGACCGTCCTGCCAAGCCATCCTGACATCCGGCTGCATCCTTTCCCGCTCTACCCGGTTCAGGCCAAGGATTTCGTCATCGATCCGGCGCAGCCGAAAAAGCACCTGTTCTCCTTCATGGGGGCCAAGGCGAACCAGTATTATCTGACCGATGCGCGCAACATCATCATCGAAGAGCTGAAAACCGCGGGCGGTCTCGTCGTCGGCAATGAAACCTGGCATTACAACAAGGTGGTCTACGACCATCAGGTGCGCGGTCTGGCGAAGACATCCGATGCGCTGGTCGATACCACGCAATCCGAAGCCTTCCGGCGCGTTCTGGCGCAAAGCGTGTTCTCGCTCTGCCCCTCCGGCACGGGGCCGAATTCGATCCGGCTCTGGGAATCGATCGGGCTTGGCGCCATTCCGGTGATCATGGCCGATACGCTGGCCCTTCCGGGCAATCCCGCGCTTTGGGAGGAGGCCGCAGTCTTCTGCGCCGAGGATCGCGCAAGCATTCTCGCGCTGCCCCAACGCCTGAAAGCCATCCATGCCGATCCGGCGCTGCTGAAGCGCAAGCGCCATGCCATGGCGCAGATCTGGGATCTCTATGGCATCGACGGTTTCGTCTACGACATCCGCAAATTGATGATGGAACGGTATCAGGAGGTCAGGATCGATCCGAGGCCAGCAAAGGCAATCCCTGAGGCTGCGATGGGCAGCGGCGGATCCAGCCTCAATGCAATCACGACCGAAATCCTGCTGTCGCCTGCCACCGCCGCTCCGAAGCTGCGCGACGAGCGCGATCGGATCCTGGATCTGCTGGGCAGAGCATCTGCCTCGCAGCAGGCGATCTTTGCCCGGGCTCTCGCCTCCCGCGACCTGACGACGGCTTGGGAGGCATGATGCGTATCTTCGTTCTCGGCAGCCACTGGCGCCGGACCCCGTTTTCCTATGCGCCTTACAAGGCCCTGTTCAGAACCCGCTTCGACTATGTCGCGCGGCCCGAGGATGCCGATGTCATCATTCTGGCCTATGTGGCAGACCTATATGAGAACTTTGCCAAATTGGCCCAACTGCGCGACCTCAATCCCGCCCAGCGGATCGTCGTCGTCTCCGAGGAACCGCTGTGGGATACGGCGCATAGCGGCGACTTTCGCCTGCGCCATAACTTGCGCAATGCCGATCACTATACGTTCAAATATTCCGTCATCAACCATCACACATCCGGGGCCTATCGCTTCGATCACCTGCCCTATTTCCTGACCACGACGGATGATTTCTATCTGCGCTATGCCCAGTATTTCGCGCAGAACGCCGCTCTCTCCACTTCCGCCCTGACCGAAGCCTGGTCGGCTCCCGCGATCCGGGCCGCCTTCTTCGCTGAGTTCCGCGATGTGGAGGAGAAATACGCCTTCGCCCATCCCGAGATCGAGACCTGGGGACTTTCGGTCTATCGCAGCCGCGTCGCGCAGAAGATGCCGGGCGATACGCTGCGGGTCGGTCGGGGCTGGGGCACGGAGGTGATGCGGCAGGCGCTGCCCGATTGGCATCTGGACAAGATCGCGACGCTGCGCGGCCGCTCTTTCATCGTCTCGGCTCTCGAGAATACCAGCCAGAACGACTATGTGTCGGAGAAGATCTTCGATGCCTTTGCCTGCCGGGGGGTGCCGCTTTACTGGTGCCCATCCGGCCATGCGGCGAACCGGCTGGTGCCGCCTCAGTCCTACATCAACCTGTTCGGGATGGAGCCGGACGCGGCTGTGGCGCGCATCACCTCCTTCCGGGCGGATTCCGAGTTCGTCGAAGCCTATGCCGAGGCACAGCGACGGCTGCGCGACCTGTTCCGCAACTTCGACGCGTTCATCGATGCCAGGATCGGCTTCTTCAACCGGATCTCGGACGATCTGATGCGGATCGTGGCCGAACCGCAAGGCTAAGAGCCGCCGCATGCCGGCTTCCAAGCTGGGCTGTGCGGCCCTGGGTTGCCATGAGCCACGCGTTGGCGCTGCCTTGGAGCGCGCTCCAGGGCCTTCTGCCGGCAGGCGCTTCCGCCCTGCCGCGGATGACAGCCCTGCGGGCTTGCTGTAAGCCGGGGCCGGATGGGGGCCGCAGAGAATGTCACATGATCCTTGAACCGACGGCCCTGCCGGATGTGCTGATCCTGACCCCGCGGCGGCATGGCGATGCGCGGGGGCATTTCTCCGAGGTCTGGAACCGGCAGACGCTGGCCGGGCTCGGGATCGACATCGATTTCGTGCAGGACAACCACTCGCTCAGCCGTCAGGCGGGCACGGTGCGGGGGTTGCATTTCCAAGCGCCTCCGCATGCGCAGGCCAAGCTGGTGCGCTGCGGCGCGGGGGCGATCCTCGATGTGGCGGTGGATATCCGGCGGGGCTCGCCGAGCTACGGCCGCTCTGTCGGGGTGGAGCTCTCGGCGGAGAACGGGCGGCAGCTCTTCATCCCGGCGGGCTTCCTGCATGGCTTTGTGACGCTCCGGCCAGACACCGAGGTGCTCTACAAATGCTCCGACGTCTATGCGCCCGGGTGCGACGGGGCGGTGCGCTTCGACGATCCGGATCTCGGCATCGACTGGGGCATCGATCCGGCGCAGGCGGTGCTGTCGGACAAGGACCGCGCGGCGCAGGGTTTTGCCGATTTCCGCTCTCCCTTCAGCTTCGAGGCCTGAAATGACCCCAATGAAGATCCTCGTCACCGGCGGCGCCGGCTTCATCGGCTCGGCCGTGGTGCGGCAGGCGATCCGCGACGGCCATGCCGTCGTCAATGTCGATACGCTGACCTATGCCGCCTGCCTTGCCAATGTGGCGATGGTGGCGGACCATCCGGCCTATGCCTTCGAGCAGGCCGATATCCGCGACGCGGAGGCCATGGCGCGGATCTTCGCCGCCCATCGCCCCGATGCGGTGATGCATCTGGCGGCCGAGAGCCATGTCGACCGCTCGATCGACGGGCCGGGCGCCTTCATCGACACCAATGTGCGCGGCACCTACGTGCTTCTCGAGGCGGCGCGGGCCTGGTGGCAAGAGCAGGGCCGACCCCAAGGCTTCCGCTTCCACCACGTCTCGACCGACGAGGTCTATGGCAGCCTGGGCGCCACCGGGCAGTTCACCGAGGCGACGCCCTATGCGCCGAACAGCCCCTATTCCGCCTCGAAAGCCGCCTCGGACCATCTGGTGCGCGCCTGGGGCGAGACCTACGGGCTGCCTTGGGTGCTGACCAACTGCTCGAACAACTACGGCCCCTACCATTTCCCCGAGAAGCTCATCCCGGTGGTGATCCTGAAGGCGCTGGCGGGAGAGCCGATCCCGGTCTACGGGCAGGGCCTGAACGTCCGCGACTGGCTCTATGTCGAGGATCACGCCGATGCGCTGCTGACCGTGCTGCGGCGGGGCGCGGTGGGGCGCACGTATAACATCGGCGGCGAGAACGAGGTGACGAACATCGATCTGGTGCAGAAGATCTGCGCGCTGCTCGACCGGATGCGGCCGCAGGCCCGGGCTTACGCCGGGCAGATCGCCTTCGTCACCGATCGCCCCGGCCATGACCTGCGCTATGCGATCGACCCGACCCGGATCCGGACCGAACTCGGCTGGCGGCCCTCGGTGACGCTGGATCAGGGGCTGGAGCGCACCGTGCAATGGTTCCTCGACAACGAGCCCTGGTGGCGGGCGCTGCAGGCGCGCGACGGCGTGGGGCAAAGGCTGGGGCAGGCGGCGGGGCATGTGGCGGGGGCCGCGCCATGATCCTCGTCTTCGGCCGGAGCGGGCAGGTGGCGCGCGAGCTGGCGCGTCTGGCGCCCGGAGCCACGTTCCTGTCACGTGCCGAGGCCGATCTGGCCGATCCGGAGGCCTGCGCCGCCGCGATCCTGCGGCACGCGCCCCGGGCGGTGATCAATGCCGCGGCCTGGACGGCGGTGGATGCGGCGGAGGAGGACGAAGCCGCGGCCACGACCATCAACGGCGAGGCCCCCGGCGCCATGGCCCGGGCCTGCGCCGGGCTCGGCATCCCCTTCGTGCAGATCTCCAGCGACTACGTCTTCGACGGCAGCGGCGCGACGCCCTGGACCCCCGACAGCCCCACCGGCCCGCTCGGCGCCTATGGCCGCACGAAGCTGGCGGGCGAGATGGCGGTGCGGGCGGCGGGCGGCCCCCATGCCATCCTGCGCACCTCCTGGGTGTTCTCGGCCCATGGCACGAATTTCGTGAAGACCATGCTGCGGCTCGGAGCCAGCCGTGACAGCCTCTCGGTGGTCGACGACCAGATCGGCGGGCCGACCCCTGCGGCCGCCATCGCCGCGGCCTGCCTGACCCTGGCGCAGGCCCTGCAGCAGACCCCGGAGTTGTCGGGCACCCATCACCTCTCCGGCGCCCCGGATGTCAGCTGGGCGGGTTTCGCCGCCGCGATCATGGAAGCCGCGGGCCTCGGCTGCCGCATCACCCCGATCCCCAGCCGCGACTATCCGCAGAAGGCGCCGCGCCCGGCCAATTCGCGGCTCGACAACACCAGCCTTACCGAGGCTTTTGGCATCCCCCGCCCCGACTGGCGCACGGGCCTCGCGCAGGTTCTGGCAGAGCTGGAGACAACCCAATGACCGCACGCAAGGGCATCATCCTCGCCGGGGGCTCCGGCACGCGGCTCTACCCGATCACGCTCGGCGTCTCGAAGCAGCTGATGCCGATCTACGACAAGCCGATGATCTACTATCCCCTGTCGGTGCTGATGCTGGCCGGCATCCGCGAGATTGCCCTCATCACCACGCCGCTCGATCAGGACCAGTTCCGCCGCGCGCTCGGCGACGGCAGCCAGTGGGGCCTGCGCCTGCACTACGTTGTGCAGCCGCATCCGGGCGGGCTGGCGCAGGCCTATACGCTGACCGAGGACTTCCTCGACGGCGCGCCCTCCTGCATGGTCTTGGGCGACAACATCTTCTTCGGCCATGGCCTGCCCGAACTCCTGGCCGCGACGGATGCGAAAGAGGTGGGCGGCACGGTCTTCGGCTACCATGTCGCCGATCCCGAACGCTATGGCGTGGTGGCGATGGACGAGGCGGGCCGCGTGACGCAAATCGTCGAGAAACCCGCGGTGCCGCCTTCGAACTACGCGGTGACCGGGCTCTATTTCCTCGACGGCCGCGCCAGCGAGTTCGCCCATCGGGTGAAGCCCTCCGCCCGCGGCGAGGTGGAGATCACCTCGCTCCTGGAGATGTATCTCGCCGAAGGCACGCTCGAGGTGCAGCGCATGGGCCGGGGTTTCGCCTGGCTCGACACCGGCACCCACGCCAGCCTGCTCGACGCCGGAAACTTCGTGCGCACCCTGCAGCAGCGCCAGGGCCTGCAGACCGGCTGCCCCGAGGAGATCGCCTTCGCCCAGGGCTGGATCAGCCGCGACGCCATGGCCGCCATGGCCGAACGGCTGTCGAAGAACGACTACGGGACCTATCTGCGCGGGCTGCTGGAAGGCTGACCCCGTCGCCCCGCAAGCGCGTGACCCCGGCCGAACCCTCGCCGGTATCGGCCAGCCCGCGGATCAGCCGGCCTGCCTCTGCAATCGTGAACGCCCTTCGGCGCGGCCTTGCCGGGCAACCGCCCGCCGTCCCTCCACGCGAAGGACTTGCCAGCCGGCGGCGGCTGTGCTTTTCAACCCGCATGGCCTCCACCGATGCTCCTCTGCCCACACGGGACGTGACGCTGCCGCCGCCGCGGTTCCAGTCGCTGCGGGTGATCGGCGCGCTGGTGCTGCGCGAGATGAGCTCGACCTACGGGCGCTCGCCGGGCGGCTACATCTGGGCGCTGGCCTCGCCGGTCGGCAGCATCACGGTGATGGCGCTCTGCTTCTCGCTCCTGGTGCGCACCCCGCCGCTCGGCACGAGCTTCATCCTGTTCTACGCCACGGGTTTCCTGCCCTTCGGCATCTTCGGCACGCTCTCGAACAAGATCGGCGGCGCCGTGCGCTATTCGCGGGCGCTCCTGGCCTATCCGCGGGTGAACTGGCTCGATGCGATGCTGGCGCGGCTCATCCTCAACGGGCTGACCGAGGCGGTGGTCTTCTGCCTCGTCATGGGCGGCATCCTCGCCTTCGTCGACATCCGCAGCATGTTCCACATCGGCCCGATTCTCGCCGGGCTGGCGATGGCGGTCGCCTTCGCCACCGGGGTCGGGCTGATGAACTCGCTGCTCACCGGCTATTTCCCAACCTGGGACCGGATCTGGGGCATCATCCGCAGCCCGCTGATGCTCGCCTCCGGGGTGATCTTCCTCTATGACGACCTCTCCAAGGACATCCAGGCCATACTGTGGTGGAACCCGCTGATCCATGCCATCGGGCTGGTGCGGCGCGGCTTCTACTCCACCTATTACGCGCCCTATGTCTCGCTGACCTACGGTTTCGGCGTGTCGATGGTGCTGATCGCGGTGGCGCTGATCTTCCTGCGGCGCGGCTATCTCGCCACGCTGGAGGATTGAGCGGCCCGCCGCGGGCAGGAGACGCGCCGGGTTGCGCCGGGGCGCGGAGTTTTCCATAGAGAGCCCGCACCCTCCTCCCCCGCACCGCCTTCCCGGAAGAAGACCCGCATGACCCAGACCTTTGTCCCGCCCCTTCGGCAGACGACCGGGGCCCCGAGCACCGAGCCGCAGCAGAGCGGGAAGGCGCTGGTGCTGCAGAGCCTCTGCCTGCCCGATCCGGCGATCAGCGACCAGACCGTGCTGTTCCTGCGGCTCTCGGGCGGGGCGGCGCTGGAGGGAGAGAGCATCCGCTTTCCGGCGGCGGGGGCCGAGGCCGATTTCGGCAGCTACATGAACCTGCTCAACCTCGAGACCTGGCAGGGCCGCTGCCGGCTCGAGGGGCTCGCGCTGCAATTCTCGGGCGAGGGCCGGGTCAGGCTGCGGCTGTCGCGGGTGCTCTGCGGGGTCCAGGGGATCGAGGGCGCGCCGGAGGAGACGGTGATCCGCAGTCTCGATCTCGAGCTGCAGGACACGGGCACGGCGGTCGATCTGGGAGATTGCCTCGAGGCCCCCGCCGGGCAGCGCGGGCTTTTGGTGGTGGCGCTGACCGCCCTGGGCCCGGCCCGGTTGGGCCATGGCGCCTTTGTCACCCCTCTGCCCGACGCCGCGCCGCCGCGGCTCGGCATCGTCATCACCACCTTCCGCCGCGAGGCCGCCGTGGCCGAGACGGTGGCCCGCATCGCCGGGCTCTTCGCCGAGACCGGTGCCGGGGCGTGGATCGGCGCCTCGGCCCATGTCTTCGTCATCGACAACGGCCAGAGCCTGAACCTGCCGCCGACCCCGGGGGTCAGCGTCATCCCGAACCGCAATCTCGGCGGGGCGGGCGGCTTTGCCCGCGGTCTGGCCGAGGCCGAGGCGCAGGGCTTCAGCCATTGCCTGTTCATGGATGACGACGCCTCCTTCCAGATGGAGAACCTGATCCGCTGCTTCGCCTTCCTCAGCCTCGCCACCAGCCCCAGGGCGGCACTGGCCGGGGCGATGATCTCGGCGGGCAAGCCCTGGGCGATCTGGGAGAACGGCGCGCGCTTCGACCGCTTCTGCCGCCCGCTCTGCCATCTGGCCGATCTGCGGCTGCGGCTCGAGGTGATGCGGATGGAGCTGGCCACGGCGCGGCCGAAACCGCCGGGCTTCTACGGCGGCTGGTGGTTCTTCGCCTTCCCGCTGGCGGGCGTCACCCGCCATCCCTTCCCCTTCTTCGTGCGCGGCGACGACATCTCCTTCTCGCTGGCCAACCGCTTCGACACGGCGACGCTGAACGGCGTGGTCTCCTTCCAGGAGGATTTCGCCGCCAAGGAAAGCGCGCAGACGCTGTTTCTCGACCTGCGCAACCACCTGCACCACCATCTGGTGCAGCCGGACATGGAGATCGGCGCCTGGGGCACGGCACGGATCGCGCTGCATTTCCTCGCCCGCTCCATCGTGCGGATGCATTACGACAGCGCCGAGGCGCAGCTTCTGTCCTGGGAGAGCGTGATGCAGGGGCCGGAGCATTTCACCGACAATGCCGACATGACTGCCAAACGCGCGGAGATCGGCCGGCTGATCCGCAGCGAGGCCTGGCAGCCGGCGACCGATCTCGGGGTGGAGGAGCCCCACGACCTGCGGCGGCCCCTGCCGCAGCTGATGAAGCTCACGCTGAACGGGCATCTCCTGCCCTTCTTCGGCCGGTTCGGGCGGCGGGTGCGGCTCGGCATCGCCGATCGCGCGCTGCTCTGGCCGGTCTGGGGCGCGGCGGAACTGAGCTATGTCGATGCGGCGACCGGGCGCGGCTATACCGTGCGGCATGACAAGGCGCGGGCCTTCGGGCTCGGCCTGCGGGCGCTGCGGCTGGCGCTGCGCTGGCAGCGGGCCTATCCCGCACTGCGCGAGACCTACCGCGCGCGCTACCCCGAGATCGCCAGCCGCGGCTTCTGGCGCGCCGAATTCGCCCGCGGCCCGGTGCCGCTGGCCGCCCCGGCAGATCCGGCACCCGCCTCGCCGGCCCCCGAGGCTTGACGCGGGGCAACGGATCGCGGCTTTTCCGCGCGGCCCGAAACGCTTATCAGGGCCGGAGGCGGAGGGAACGCCCGGGGGAGAGCACCGCGGGGCCCCTCTGCCTGCCAGACGGAGTGCCCCGATGCCCGAGACGCCGCCCGATACTGCGCCCGACGCCGCAGCCAGCCTGACCGACCGGCTGAACGCCCCGCTCGCGGCGCTGCGCCCTGCGGTTCTGCCCTGGGCCGATCTCGCGGCCCCCCTGCCGCCGGGCCTCGTGCTGCATGCCGATCCCGAGGCGCCGCGCAGCGGGCGCTGGCAGAGCCCGCGCGGCCGGCTGCTGGAGCTGGAAACCCGGCCGGAGACCCCGGGCCGCTGGCTCGGGCTGCATCTGCCGCTGCCGCTGGACGATCTTTCGCCCCTCGCCTGGATCGGCCTTGCCGCCCGCAGTGCCGCCTCCGAGGCGCTGGCGGTCAGGGTCTGCCTGCGTTCGGGTCTGGCGGCGGGCGGGTTCCGCGACTGTTTCTTCGACCGGCATCTGCTGTCGCAGCCCGCCGAGAGCGACCATCTCGACATGCTGGCCCCCGACCGCTGCCCCGATCTGCCGCAGAGGGCGCCCTGGCGCGAGATCGTCCTCTTCCTGCCGCCGCATCGCCCGCTGGCTTGGGCGCTGCACGATCTGCGGCTGTTCGCGCTGTGAGCCTCCCGCCCCCCGATCCCGCGCCGGAGGCCCTGCCCGAAGCTCCTGTGCCCGCGTCGAAGCTCGATCTGGCGCTGGTGATCCCGGTCTGGAACGACCCCGAGGGGCTGGCGCGGCTTCTGGATCAGGCGCGGGCCATGGCGGTCTTCGCCCAGATCGTCGTGGTGGACGACGGCTCCGATCCGCCGGTGCCGGGGGCGGCGGATCTCACGCTGCTGCGGCACGAGACCTCGCGGGGCGGCGGCATCGCCCGCAATCTCGGGTTGACAGCCGTCAACACCGAGCACCTGCTGTTCTTCGATGCCGACGATCTGCTGACCGCCGAACTGCCGCTGCTGCTGGCCGATCTGGCCGAGGCACCCGCCTTCGACTTCTGCCTGTTCAAATATGCCGACATCCGGGTCGGCGCCGAGGCACGCTGGGGCCAGCCCGATTGGGACGACCGCTTCTGGCAGGCGGCGGGCCATGGCATCGGCGCCCTGCGCGAGGCCGACACCCGCGCCCTGCCGATCCTCGCCCGGACCGCCAATTACCCCTGGAACAAGATCTACCGCAGCGATTTCTTGCGCGCGCATGGCATCGGCTGCGCCGACACGCAGGTGCATCAGGACATCCCGCTGCACTGGCTCGGCTTTCTCACCGCGCGCCGGGTGCTGGTCTCGGACCGGATCTGCGCCTGGCACCATGTCGATCCGGCAGGCGGGCGGCTGACCAACCGGCGCGGGGCCGAGCGGCTGCAGGTCTTCGAGGCGCTCGACCCGGTGGCCGCCGCGGCCCGCGATCCGCATTGGCAGGCGGCTCTGGCCGATTTCGCGCTGGGACTGGCCGACTGGGTCGAGGGCGTGCTCGACCCCGGCCTGCGCCAGACCTTCCGCGCCGCCGAGGCGCGCTGGCTGACCCGGCGCATGGCAGACTGGCTGCCCGGCATCGCCGCGGAGGATGCGGCGCTGGCCGCCCGGCTCGGGGAGCGGATGGCATGAGCCTCGGCTTTCTGATCCTGATCCGCGACGCGGGCGTGCGGCTCTACGATCTGGCCGGCGATGTCGCGGCGCTGGCCCGGCCCGGCGACGAGGTGGTGCTGGTCGATGACGGCTCGCGGGACGACACGCTGGCCTGGATCGGCCGGGCTACGGCGATGCGCGGCTGGGGCGCCAGGGTGCGGGTCACGCGGATCGCTACGGCGGCGCGCGGGCAGGGCGATCTCGGCATCGCCGCCAATCTGGCGCTGGATGCGGCGGAGGCGCGCCATGTGCTGCTGCTGCCCGGACAGGCGCGGCTCGACCCCGAGGGCTTCGCCCAAGCCCGCGCCCGGCTCGAGGCGGAGGATCTCGACCTGCTCGCCGCCCCGGGCGCGCCCTCGATGCATCGTGTGATCCTGCGCCGGGCGCTGCTCGAAACGCCGCGGCTGCGCTGCGACGAGGGCCGCGCGGCGCAGGGCGATCTGCGGCTGCTGTCGGGCGCCGCCGCCCGGGCCCTGCGGCAGGGGCGGACGGATCAGGGTTTCGCCCACCTGCCGCCGCTGCCCTCCGCCGGGCCCGCGCTCTTTGCCGCGAGCCTCGCCCTGCTGCGCGAGGCCCCCGAACGGGCAGGCTGGCTGATGCAGGGCCTGTCGGAACTCCTCGACGATCTGCCCCCCGGGGCTGCCGCCGCCGCCCGCCCCACGGCCGAGGCGCTGGCCCTTGCCCTGCCGGAGGGCTGGCAGGCCCTGACGCCCGCTCCGCTGCAAGAGGGGATCGCCGCGCTGCGGCAGGGCGCGCCGCAGGCGATGCGCAGGCTCTGCCCCGATCCCGCCCTCGCGGCCCCCACCTTGGGCGGCGCGCCGCTGCGCATCGCCTGCGAGGGGCCGCATGCCCGGCGCACCCCCTTCGCCTATCCGGCGCTGGCCCCGCTCTGGCAGGACCGGATCGCGCTGACCGCCGATCCCGCCGAGGCCGATCTGATCATCTGGGCGCATCCGATGGATCTGGCCACTGCCCGCCCCGAGGCGCTGCGCGAGGCCGGGCGCAAGCCGCTGGCGCTGGTGTCGGAAGAACCCTTCTGGGACACGATCTTCAGCCCCGATCCGCTGGCTTCGGCGATCACGCTGACGGGCGGACTTAGGCTGCATCAGGTGAACCATCACCGCTCGGCGATCTTCGATTTCGACGTGATCCCCTATTTCCTGCTGACTGACCACCGCTTCGCCCCGGCCTATGCGCATCGCTTCGCCCGCAACGCGGCGCTCGGCCCCGAGGACTGGCGCGCGGCCTTCGCCCGCCGCCCGCTGCGGACCGTCTTCATGGCCGAGCGGCGGCCCGAGGCCTTCCATGACGTGGCCTTCCCCGAGGGCGATATCCTCGGCCTCTGCGCCTGGCGCACCCGTCTGGCCGAGGCCTGCAGCCGGGGGGTGGAGCGGCTGGGGGCGAGCTGGCAGGGCGGGCCCTCGCGCTTCGACATCGACAACTGGCATCTCGACAAGCTGGTGCAGCTCGACGGGCGGGCGAGGATGATCTCGGCGCTGGAGAACACGCATCAGCCGACCTACCTGTCGGAAAAGCTGTTCGACGCCTTCGCCTGCGGTGCCGCGCCGCTGGCGATGGCAAGCCCCGGCCACCGGCTGCACGGGCTCGGCCTGCCGGAGGGCGCTTGGATCAACCTCTGGGGGCTCGACAGCCGCCAGGCCGCCGCGCGGGTCGATGCCGCGGAAGAGCCGGAGTTCGCCGCCTATGCCGCAGCGCAGCACGCCCTGGCGCGGCTCTTCGGGGCGCCGCGGATCTGGCTCGCCGAGCGGGCACGGCTGCGCGCCACGCTCTGGGCCGAGATGGCGCGGCTCGCCAATCTGGGGCCGGCCTGATCAGCGAAGCGTTTCGCGCAGCAGATCGAGCCCGGTCGCCAGCAGCGCCTCGGCGGCTTCGGGGCTCGCAGCCTCGGCATAGAAGCGCAGCTCCGGCGCATTGCCCGAGGGGCGCAGATGCACGATGGCGCCGGTATCCAGCGTGAGCCGCAGCCCGTCAGTGCGGTCCTCGGCCACCGCCCGGCCGCCGAGCCGGGCGAGGAAGGCCTCCCGCGCGCCCTCGTCGCCAATCAGCCGCGCCACCAGCGCGGTCGAGGCCTCCACCGGAACCTCCTGCAGCCGGTCGGCGGCGGTGAAGCGGGCGGGCTCCGCCGCGACGAGGGCGGCGAGGCCGCAACTCCGGGCGGCGGCCAAGGGCGTGATCAGCGGCAGCAGGCTGTCGCGGGTCATCAGCGCGGGCAGCGGGCCGGCGGGGCCTTGCGCGGTAAAGCCCAGGAGGAAGCCGCCATTGGCCTCGTAACCCACCACCTTGCCGCCCGTTGCCTTCATTCCGGCGATGACGAAGGGCGAGCCGATCCTAGTGCGGATCACCCGGGCAAAGCGCCCCGAGGCCTCGGCCCCGGTGTTGGAGGAGACCGGCGTCACCACCGTCTCCGCCCCGAGGCTGGCGGCGGTGATCTGGCCCAGCACATCGCCCGGGATCACCCGTCCGGTTGCATCGGTCATCAGCGGCCGGTCGCCATCGCCATCGGTGGAGACGATGGCGTCGAAGCCCTCGGTCGCCCAAGACGCGAGCTGCGCCCGGGTCGCGGCATCCACCGCTTCGGTATCGACCGGGATGAACTGGTCGGAGCGCCCGAGATCGGCTACCTCGGCCTCCAGCGCCGCAAGGGTCTCGGCCATCAGATCGCGCGCCACGGAGGAATGGCTGTAGACGCCGATCCGCATCCCTGCCAGTGCCTGCGGCCCGAAAGCGGTGACATAGCGCGCGACCCAAGCCGGGCCGGCGGCGCCGTCCAGACGCGGTTCGGGACCGGCCAGGGCGGGCGAAACCGTCTCCAACCCGGCCAGGATCGCGGTTTCATGCGCCTTGGTGATTTCGCCTTCGGGAGTGTAGAACTTCAGCCCATTGCGGTCGGCGGGGATATGGCTGCCGGTCACCATGACCGCCGCCGCCCCCGCATTCATCGCCGCCAGCGCCAGCGCCGGCGTCGGCAGCGCGCCGCAGTCGGTGACCGCGAGCCCCGCCGCCCGCCCCGCCGCGATCACCACCGCGGCAAGATCCGGCGAGGAGGGCCGCAGGTCGCGCCCGACGAACAGCCCCGTCCCCACCGGGCAGGCGCGCAGGAAGGCCGCGACATGGGCCATCACCAGTTCGGGGGTCAGCTCGGTGACAAGGCCGCGCAGGCCGCTAGTGCCGAATTTGGGGGGCATGTCTTGTCCTCTCTGCGGCCGGGCCGGGTTCGGCGGCACTCTATGCGGGGGTCACACAGCCGTCCATGACTTGTCTAAGCCTAACCTTTGAGCAGCTACTGCCGTTGCTGTCAGCAAGATTTTTTATGAGAGGTGCCAAAACAGCTTGAGTGTATAACTTTTCTGAGCAACCTCTAGATGAACGGGAGATGAACAAGCCATTTACAGACGATTCATCTATATTATGATACACTTGATAATGTTCGAGCTTCTTGGGTTATGGTGGGGCTGAAATATCCAGATGTGATCATTACGATAAAAAATTTCGGTAAAAAAATAAAGTTAATCATACTTAAAATTGAATTTATGGGATAGATCTTATGTCTGATCTTGACGAACAAGTCTCTGCTTTTGTTGACGCATGTATTTTGATTGCCGAGATGGATCTATCAATCGTGGCTAATCACAAAAATCCGGACCTTCAAAGCAAAGTTCAGTATTTTAGCCCAAGCGCTCTCGAAGCCCTCGCTCAGCTTGAAATTCTCATTGAACAGAGAGCCGCTGCTCAGTCAATGGAAACAGCCACCAGGCAGCCTTAAAACCTCATTAAAAGCAAACCGAATAATCCAATTGCTCCGGAACGTGCGTTTCTCCAAGATTCCAATATAGAGTAGGAAAAGTCAGTCGCTGGAGACATCTAGCGTCATCAGATTTTTGCAGCATGGCGCGCGACCAGAATATGTTGCCGATCCTCAACCTCGGGAAGTAGCCACATGGAGCGTATAGAGCGGGATGCCCGCCTTCCGTAATCGGTGAAGGGCATGTTACTCGGTGATGGCAGGGAACTACCAGTCATGGTCCTGCACCAGCAAGCTAGGCCGTTGAGGATCTGCCACCTGAGGGTATTCAACTGCGGGCATAAACATCCTGATAGCGCACGATGTCGTCCTCGCCCAGATAGCTGCCGGTCTGCACCTCGATCAGCACCATCGGCAGCTTGCCCGGGTTCTCCATCCGGTGCACGGCGCCGAGCGGGATGTAGACCGACTGGTTCTCGGTCACCAGACGCACCTCCTCGCCCACCGTCACCCGCGCGGTGCCCTGCACCACGATCCAGTGTTCCGAGCGGTGGTGGTGGCTCTGCAAGGACAGGGCGGCCCCGGGATGGACGACGATGCGCTTCACCTGAAAGCGCTCGCCGACCACGAGGCTCTCGAACCAGCCCCAGGGCCGATGGTCGCGCGGGAAGGTCTCGGCCTGAGGCGCGCCCTCGGCCTTCAGCGCGGCGACGGCGGCCTTCACCTCCTGGGTGCGCGACTTGTGCGCGATCAGCACCGCGTCGGGCATGGCCACGGCGACGATGTCGTCGAGCCCGATGCCCACCACGCGCTGACCGCTGCCTTCGGAGCGCAGGAGCGTGTTGGTGCAGTCGATGGCCAGCGTCGGCCCCGAGAGCGCCACGCCGGTCTCGTCCGCCGTCTCGCGCCAGACCGAGGCCCAGTCGCCGAGATCGGACCAGCGGCCCGCGTAGGGCACCACCGAGAGGTTCCGGGCCTTCTCCATCACCGCATAGTCGATCGAGATCGTCTGCACCCTGGCCCAGGGGCCGGCGTCGAGCCGGGTGAAGCCCAGATCGCGCTTGGCCCCGTCGAGCGCCGCCTGCACCGGGGCGATCAGATCCGGCGCATGGGCGCGGAAGGCCTCGAGCAGGCTCGAGACCTTGAAGAGGAAGATCCCGGCGTTCCAGAGATAGCGGCCCTCGGCCAGCATGGCGGCGGCGCGGGCAGCATCGGGCTTCTCGACGAAGGCGCGCAGCGGCACCGGGGCGGGGGTGGCCCCGGCGGGCGGCACGGCGTCGAGCTCGAGATAGCCGTAGCCGGTCTCGGGCCGGTCGGGGGCGATGCCGAAGGTCACGAGCCGCCCGGCCTCGGCGGCGGGCAGGGCCGCGGCCACGGTGGCACGGAACTCCGCCGCATCGGGGATGACGTGGTCGGAGGGCGCCACCAGCATCATCGCCTCGGGATCGGTCGCCGCCAGATGCAGCGCCGCGGCAAGGATCGCGGGCGCCGTGTCGCGGCCTGTGGGCTCGATCAGCACGTCGCTGCTGGCGCAGCCCGCCTCGCAGAGCTGTTCGGAGACGATGAAGCGGAACTCCTCGCCGGTGATCACGAGCGGGGCGGCGAACTCCGGCCCCTCGAGCCGGAGCGCCGAGGCCTGGAACAGGCTCTGCGCCCCCATCAGCGCCGAGAACTGCTTGGGATAGCTCTTGCGCGACAGCGGCCAGAGCCGGGTGCCGGAACCGCCGCAGAGGAGAACGGGAGTGATCATGTGGTTTCTCGATTGCTTCACTGCTGGGGACTGGGAAAACTCAAGGACGCTCCAGTCCCTTTTACGGACACAAACAGGGGTAACGTCGCCTCACTGCAGCTCATACAATATATGCGTCAGGCCGCCAATCCGCGAAGATGTGTTCTTCTCGCCCTTGAGCAGCTCGATAGCCGGAACTTCCTCTGTCTGAGTTATGGTAAGTCTCGAAGTGACGGCAGGTTCAACTCTTCTCCCTCCCACCCTTTCATAATAGCAATGCGGATCATAGAAACAGACGCTCTGGGGCTTTCCCGCCAGATCGATTTCCACGAAGCCGGTCTGCGGCCCCATGAGGGCCAGAACCCCGCTTACCACCACCTCATTCGGCAGTGTTATCACAACAGTCTCGCCAGCAGGAATAGATAGTGCGGGGACAAGAAAACCGCCGCGGGAAAATTCTCGCCTCGTGCCGCCGTCCACCGTCAACATATCGACCGTATAAGCACCAAATCTACGCGCGCCCTCCAAACCCTCGAAGCTGCACTCTGCCTCGAGAACATCCTTCAAGAGGCCCGCGAAAGCATCAGCGTAGATTGCTTTTCCGACATCATTAGGATGGACGTTATCTCGCAAGGTTCCCTCCCGGTATTCAACGACAGCCCTGGGCACCTTATGCTGAGCGCACAACTGAAAATGAACCTGGGCCATCCAGTCCTTGTTCGGGTTGACTCCGGTCAAAGGCAGATCCAGAAATCCGCATTTGATGCCGCGGCGCTGGCACTCTGAAAATATTGCAGTCACCGTATCCTGATGGTCTTCCGACCTCTCCTTCAAAGGAGGCAATCCGCGGGTTGCCGCGGTGGCGATCTCCACGATCAACGCATCAGGATCGTTCTTGTCGAGAATTCCTCCCAGAAGATGACGTATGGAAAACGGCTGAAGCCCCCCAATTCCGACTTTCGAGATGCTCAGATCAGGGTAGGAGCTGCCATTTTCCGCACTCCACCGCTCGACATATCCCGCTGCCTCGGCAGTTACGCTAAAACCAAAAACGAGAACTTTCATTTAATACTCCCTTGATATAGCGCCATCACTCATATGCTCCGCTACTGCCGGGCCTCGTTCGTGACATACCATCGATA
The DNA here is from genome assembly GCF_057657095.1 of Cereibacter sp. Soil_C_27. Taxonomy (NCBI): domain Bacteria; kingdom Pseudomonadati; phylum Pseudomonadota; class Alphaproteobacteria; order Rhodobacterales; family Paracoccaceae; genus Cereibacter; species Cereibacter sp. Soil_C_27. Next base: position 73,957 of record NZ_JBDGJD010000009.1, read on the forward strand.
GGTTTTTTCTATCCCCGTCCTCAAATCGACGCCCGCCACCCATCCAAGCCGCTTCAACCGGCCGACATCCATCAGCTTGCGCATCGTGCCGTCGGGCTTGCTCGCATCGAAGGCCAGCCGGCCCTGAAAGCCGGTGACGCGAGCCACGATCTGTGCCAGTTCGGCGATCGACACGTCGCTGCCGGTGCCGACGTTGATGTGGCTCAGCATCGGCTTCGTCTCGGCCTCGTAGGTGGCGGCGTCGAGATCCATGACGAAGAGGCTCGCTTCGGCCATGTCGTCGACATGCAGGAACTCGCGCCGCGGCTTGCCCGAACCCCAGATCACCACCTCTTCCGCCCCGGCCTGCGCAGCCTCGTGGAAGCGGCGGATCAGCGCCGGCAGCACATGGCTGTTCTCGGGGTGGAAGTTGTCGCCCGGGCCGTAGAGGTTCGTCGGCATCACCGAGCGGTAGTTGCGGCCATGCTGGCGGTTGAAGCTCTCGCAGAGCTTGATGCCGGCGATCTTGGCCACCGCATAGGGCTCGTTGGTGGATTCGAGCACGCCGGTCAGCAGGGCATCCTCCGACATCGGCTGCGCCGCCTCGCGCGGGTAGATGCAGGAGGAGCCGAGGAACAGGAGATCCTGCACCCCGGCGGCATGAGCCTGACCGATGACATTGGTCTGGATCAGAAGGTTGTCGTAGATGAAATCGGCGGGATAGGTGTTGTTGGCATGGATGCCGCCAACCTTCGCCGCGGCGAGGATCACCGCATCGGGCCTCTCCTCGGCCATGAAGCCGCGCACCACCGCCTGATCGGTCAGATCGAGCTCGGCATGGGTCCGCGTCACCACCTCGTCGCCGCGCGCCTGCAGCCGGCGCAGGATCGCGCCTCCCACCATGCCGCGATGACCGGCCAGATAGATCTTCATGCCTCAGCCCTCCAGCGAAACCGGCAGGTTCAGCCCGTGCGAGGTGAGCAGGGCATGGCGGCGGGCGGCGCGCAGGTCCTCGGCCACCATCTCGGTGCACATCTCGCGGGCGGTGATCACCGGCTCCCAGCCGAGCTTGGCCTTGGCCTTGGCGGGATTGCCCAAGAGCGTCTCCACCTCGGCGGGGCGGAAGTAGCGCGGGTCGATGCGCATCACCACCTGCCCCTCGCGCACCATCGGCGCCAGACCGCCGCTGACCGTCTCGACAACCGCCACCTCCTCGGTGCCGCTGCCCTCGAAGCGCAGGGTAATGCCGAGATCGGCCGCCGCCCAGGAGATGAACTCGCGCACCGAATATTGCACACCGGTGGCGATGACGAAATCGTCGGGCTCGTCCTGCTGCAGCATCATCCACTGCATGCGGACATAGTCCTTGGCATGGCCCCAGTCGCGCAAGGAGTCGATGTTGCCCATGTAGAGGCACTGCTCCAGCCCCAGCGCGATGTTGGAGAGGCCGCGGGTGATCTTCCTCGTGACGAAGGTCTCGCCGCGGCGCGGGGATTCGTGGTTGAACAGGATGCCGTTGCTGGCATGCATGCCATAGGCCTCGCGGTAGTTCACCGTAATCCAGTAGGCATACATCTTGGCCACGGCATAGGGCGAGCGCGGGTGGAAGGGCGTAGTCTCGGTCTGCGGCACTTCCTGCACCAGACCGTAGAGCTCGGAGGTGGAGGCCTGGTAGAAGCGGGTCTTCTCCTCGAGCTTGAGGAAGCGGATCGCCTCCAGGAGCCGGAGCGCGCCCATCGCATCGACATCGGCAGTATATTCCGGTGCCTCGAAGCTGACGGCGACATGGCTTTGCGCGCCGAGGTTGTAGACCTCGTCGGGCCGGACTTCCGACAGGATGCGCGTCAGATTGGAGCTGTCGGTGAGATCGCCGTAGTGCAACCGGAAGCGGCTATTGTCAGTATGGGGGTCCTGATAGATGTGATCGACCCGCGAGGTGTTGAACAGCGAGGCGCGGCGCTTGATGCCATGCACCTCATATCCCTTTTCCAGAAGGAATTCCGCAAGATAGGAGCCGTCTTGCCCGGTGATGCCGGTGATGAGCGCTGTGCGGGTCAAGGGGGAGTCTCCTGAAGAGGGCGATTTTTTCTGCGGCTGCACGCTACAGTCAAACCTCGGGAGAAGACAACCTGCGGGTCAGGCGAAGCGGCGGCGAAACCAGCGCAGCGGTGCAGAAATGCGCCATGACGTCGAGCCGAGCATCGCTGCGACCTCCGCCTCGGCCCTCTCGCGCCCAGCCTGCGCCGCATCGCGCTCGGTGCGCAGCGCATTGCCTTCCGCACGCAGTGCGTCTCCTTCGACGCGCAAGCGGCGCAACTCGGCTTGCTGGGACTCGGCGGTCTGCTGCAGCGCATCCAACTGGGCCGAGAGCAGCGCCTCGACAGTTTCCGGCACGGGGGAAGGATCAGTGGGCAGAGAGGGTGTCATCGGCAGGGTCTCCGGGGTTGCCGCCTGCTTCGGCAATTTGGCAATGAGCGTCAACCGGAACAGGCTATCACCTACACCACGGCGGCTCTGAAGATTTGCACCAACGCGAGAAACGCGACGGCGGCATCGTCTTAGATTTTTCGTAGCACCTAATCTGACTATACCACAGCGAGGATCCAAATCATCAGCCGCGGGCGACGCGGCCCTTGACCCAGGCGAGATAGGCCTTCTCCGGGACGCGCAGCTTCGGCCGCCCGGTGGCGGCCCAGAACCCCTGCCATTCGGCCTCGAGCGCATAGGGGTCCCAGCCGGGGGCGAGGGCGCGCACCTGCTCCAGCACCGCGGCGCCGAAGAGCGGGGCCGCGGTCTCTTCCACCAGCTGCCGCCGGGTGATGCGGATCACGTCGCCCGGCTCTTCGGAGAGATGGTAGTCGGGCAAGAGATCCGCCTCGATCATCTTGCGGATTGTGGCACGGAACACCCGGACCGGCGCCTCGGAGCCGGCCTTGGCATGGAGAAGCGGCAGGCCGATGCGGAACTCGCGCTGCTGGCCGCAATGCTTGCGGGCGATCTCGTAGACCCGCCGCTCGAGGGGTTTCCTCAGCCCGAAATAGTCGCGGCTGAGCGTCAGCACCGATTTCGTCAGGACCGCGCGGAACAGCCATTCCGAGAGCGTGACACTGACCGAGATCATCCGCCCGCCGCGGCTCTTGCGCAGGATCTCCCAGGCCTCGATCAGGCCGAAGCCCGAGGTCGCCTCGTAGCCGCCCGAGGCGATGTTGGTGGTGATGCGGGTGCCCGCCAGCCGCTCGAAGGATTCGATCAGCCGGGCATAGCTGTCGCCGCCGGTGTCGCGCCGGGTCGCCACCATCAGGTCATGCGCGGTGAGGCGCAGCGTGCGGCAGATGGCGCGGCCCGCGTTCAGCGCCGCCATCAGCTGGCTGATGCAATAGATCAGGATGTCCTTGTCATGGATCGTCGCCCGCCCGCGCACCGACGGCGTCACGGTGATCTGCATGCCGTTGTGCTCGTAGCTGCGGATCGTCCGGTCGGGCCGGGTCGAGAGCGAGAACATCGGATGTTCCATCGTGCCGAGATCGTCCTTGGGACTGGCATCGAAGATATCGCAGAGGAAGAAATCCCGCGGTCCGCCAGACCCGATCGGTCCCGCGCCTGCGTCCAATGGATTGCCCATGCGCGCCAGGGCGGCGCCCGGAACGGTCGTCATTGCTGCATCTGCCCGTCTGCCTCTGCTGAGGGCCTCTGGCGGGCCCCCTTGCCTGCCCCCGATTGCTTCGGGGTTTCAGTGACACCCACCCTAAAGTTATCCACATGCTTCGTCCAGTCCGGCGTCAGCCGCGAACGTCGGATCGGAGTCGGAGGATCGGCGGATCAGAGTCGGCGCAACGGAGGATCAGAGTCGCCCCTTGCCGAAAAGAGCAGAATTTTGCCTGCAGCTTCAACGGTTTGGTGACAGGTGATTTGGGCATAACATATCATTTAACTGAATATAACTTTGCGAAGCGCGATTGGGCGCCAAGGACCCCATACGTCGCTCATGCCGCAAATTGTTGTATTTGCTTGGAAATAAAACTTCCTGCCACTTCTGCTTACATATGCTGCCTTTTGTGATATCTTGCCGAAAACACGCGACATGCGGGGATAACATGAGCAGCCAGCCGATTCCTCCCTACTTCAACATCAACCCGGATTCGGCTCTGGCCGAACTTGGTGCCCCCACCACGACCGAAGGCTTCGCGGCCATCGCCCGGGCCTGCGAGGCCGGGCGCGACGATCTGGCCGGGCGCGGCTTGGGCGAGGATGGACAGCGCCGGCTGCGGCTGTTCTCGACCTGGGAGATCACCCGCTATCTGATCCCGGTGGCGCCCGCGCATTTCCGCCGCGTGCTGAAGGCCAACCCGGATCTGCCGCAGGGCCTGTCGGAGACCGAGGGCGGCGCCAAGTGGTTCACGCTGGACGAGGTGCTGCGGCTGCGCACGCATTTCGCCGCCGAGGGCTCGAAGGCGAAGAACTACCTGCCCTACCGTCCCGCCGGTCTCGCGGCCAAGGTGGTGGCGGTGGCCAACTTCAAGGGCGGTGTCGGCAAGACCTCTACTGCCGCGCATCTCGCGATGTCGGCGGCGCTCGACGGCTACCGGGTGCTGGTGATCGACCTCGACAGCCAGGCCTCGATGACGAGCGTCTTCGGCGGCAAGGTCGAGGATGAATGGCAGACGGTCTTCCCGCTGCTGGCCCGGCATTACGCCACCCATCTGCGGGCCGAGAACCGCCGCCGGATGGACCGGGGCGACATGCCGACCCCGCTCGACGACACGCTGACCGAGGCGCTGGCGGTGAAGGCCGAGACGCTGATCCAGAAGACGCACTGGCCCAACATCGACCTGATCGGGGCGCAGCTGAACCTCTACTGGGCCGAGTTCCAGGTGCCGGTCTGGCGGATGCAGGCACGCGGCTGGAAGCTCTGGGATGCGCTGACCGATGTGCTGGGCGAGGATGGTATCCTAGACCAATACGACCTCGTCTTCCTCGATACTCCCCCTGCCCTCGGCTATCTGACGATCAACGGGCTGGCGGCGGCGGATATCCTGCTGGTGCCAGTCGGGGCGTCCTTTCTCGAGTTCGACTCGACGGGGCGGTTCTTCGACATGCTGCACACTACCTTCCGCTCGATCGAGGAGGGCGAGAATCTGGCGGCCCGGGCGCTCGGCACACCCGAGACCGCCTTCCAGTGGGATGCGGTGCGCGCCGTGGTCACCCGCTATGACGGGGCGCAGCAGGCCGAACTCGCCTCGTTGATGCAGGCCTATCTCGGGCGCACGCTCAGCCCGCACCGGCAGGATTTCACCGCGCTGATCGGTCAGGCGGGCGAGCAGGTGCAGGGCATCTACGAGGCCGATTACCGCGATTTCAACCGCGAGACCTATGCCCGGGGCCGCGAGACCTTCGACGAGACCTATGCCGCCTTCAAGGCGCTCCTGGTCGGCATCTGGCGCCGCGAGGATCTGGCGGCGAAGGCGGCTGCGGAATGACCGCCCTCACGCCCCCTGCCCCATCGAGAGGACAAAGCTGATGGCCAAGCGCAAGCGGCTGATGCCCGCCCGTCTGGACGGGCTGCACGACCCCGACACCCTTCCGGCCGGGCTCGAGACGAAATCGATCTTCCCGCGCTTTGCCGAGACAAGCCCGCGCCGCGCGCCGATCGCCGATGTGGCAGGCGATGCCGCCACGGCTGCGGCTTTCGAGGAAGTGGCGCAGAACCTCGCCGATGCCCGGGCCGAGGGCCGGCTGATCCAGCGTCTGCCGCTCGAGGCGGTGGAGGAGGATTATCTGGTGCGCGACCGGATGGAGGTCGGCGAGGAGGAGATGCAGGTGCTCTGCGACAGTCTGCGCGCCCGCGGCCAGCAGACCGCCATCGAAGTGACCGATCTCGGCGATGGCCGCTGGGGGCTGATCTCGGGCTGGCGCCGGCTCTCCGCCTTGAAGCGGCTGCGGGCCGAGGGCGGGGGGCCCGGGACGGTGCTGGCCATCGCCCGCCAGCCGACCGAGGCGGGGGATGCCTATCTCGCCATGGTCGAGGAGAACGAGATCCGGGTGGGGCTGTCCTTCTACGAGCGGGCCCGCATCGTGGTCCGCGCCGTGGAGAAGGGGGTCTATCGCAACGACCGGGTGGCGCTCGCGGCGCTGTTTGCCGCCGCCCCCCGGGCGAAGCGGTCGAAGATCGGTTCCTTCCTGCGCATCGTGCGGGCGCTGGATGCGGTGTTGCACTTTCCGGCCTCGCTCAGCGAGAAGGCCGGGCTGGCGCTGGCGGCGGGGCTGGAGCGGGACGAGGGGCTGGAGGCGCGGCTGGTCGAGGCGCTGCGCGCCGCCGATGTGCAGAGCGCCGAGGAGGAGGCCCGGGTCATCGCCCGGTCGATGATCGCCCCGGCAGAGGCCGCGCCCGAGGCCGAAGCCGCGCCTGAATTGCGGACCGAGGGGGCGCAGCGCCTTGAGCCAGAGGAGCTGCGCGAGGGGTTGGTGCTGACCGAACTGGCCGACGGCGGGCTGAAGCTGCAGGGCCCGGCGCTGGCCGACCCGGCCTTCCGCGCCCGGCTGCTGGCCCTGCTGCGCGAGGCCCGTTAAGGATTACATAATATGTTTCGTGCGCGAAACATTCGGGCGGGGCTCCGGCGTCAGAGCTCCAGCCCGGCGATGAAGGCGCGCATGTCCTCCGGCAGGTCGGTGACGGCGATCAGCGGCTTCAGCCCCTCCAGCGCCGCCCGGCTGACATCGAGCTGCGGCAGGGGCCGGGGCTCGGCGATCCGGTCGTAATCGGCGAAGAAGGCGGCTTTGCCCGTCACCTGCTGCAGATAGGCGTTGGAGGGGGCAAAGAGCTCCATGAGCTGCTGGCGGTTCTCGGCGCCGAACATCTCGATCTCGCCATTGGCCGGCAGGTCGAGCTGTCTGGCCTGGGTCTGCACCGCATCGCGCAGCCGATGCGCGGCGGGGCCCGGGAAGGTCTCGTTGATGCGGCGCATGATCTCCAGCAGGGCGATCTTGATGCTGGGGTTGGAGCGCGGCACCGGCATCAGCCCCTGCGGGAAGTCGAGCCCCGATTGCGCCTGGAAATCGGCGATCGAGCCGCCGGCCTGCATCACCTCGGCATAGTCGCGCAGCACGATCCGCGCCTCGGGGAAAGTCTCGATCCAGCCGCGCAGCATCAGCTCGTAATTCAGGTGGATGTTGCGCGACGTCCAGACCAGCCGCCGGGGATGGCGCAGCGGCTGGCTCGACTGGCCGAACTTCATCCGCTGGCTTTCCCAGGAAACCAGATATTCGTCGGGCCGCCGCAGCGTTGCCATCAGGGTCACGTCGCAGCCGGCGAAGAAGTCGCGCAGCCGCTCGATCATGCCGATATTGGTGGCGGCGAAATTCGAGAAGACCTCGGCGCAGAGCACCACCGCCTCGGGGCGCAGCGCCTCCATCTGATGGCGGATGGCGAGAAGCATCTGGTCCGAGCCGGGCAGGTTGGGGTGATGCGCCGGGGGTTCGGTCTGCTTGTGCTCGGACATCATGCGGAAGGCCAGGGCGTTATGCGCCTCGCGCAGGTTCAGCGGCAGAGCGGTCATGCCGTCATGGCCGCGCAGCGCGGCGGCCAGCATCAGCGCATGGCCCTGCATCTCGACGCTGGGATAGAGGATGCCCGCCCGCAGCAGCGCCAGCGCGTTGCGCGACAGGAAATCCTGCAGCGAGGAAGAACCGACCTTGTGGTGGCCGATGAAGAGCACGACCCGCGGGCGGTCCGGTCCGGGGCCGCGCAGCGGCGGCGCCTCGACCCGCACCTTCTGGCGCAGCCGCGCCATCAACCAGTGCGAGAGAAGACCGACGCGCTGCGAGGTGCTGCGGAGGCCGGGAAAGCTGGTGGAAGGGGGCATGCTCGCTGACAGTTCATTCTAGGGCAGGACGGGCGCGTCTTGCCATGTGACAGGGCGGAAAACAACTCGGCTCTCCGTCCCCCGGGGCCGATCCTTGCCGAGAGCCCCGCTCCGGCCCGGCTCAGAGCAGGAAATCCCCTGCCCCGAGCCAGTCCAGCTCTTGGACGAGGATCTGCATCTCGGCCCGTCCGTCGCCGTCGATGTCCATCTCGGCGATCACCCCCTTGCCCGTGACCTTGCAGCGCAGCTGGCCCGCCTCGGTGAAGGTATCGTCGCCGATGAAGTCGAAGCCCTGGATGCCGCCCTTGCTGCTGTCGGCATCGAAGCCCGCGAGATCGATGCGGTCATGGCCTCGCTCGAAGACGGCGATGATGTCGCGGTCCTCTGCCCCGGTGCCGCTGTCGTCCGTGCTTTTGAAGACGAAAAGATCCGCGCCATGACCGCCGTCGAGCCAGTCCTGGCCCTTGCCGCCGATCAGCCGGTCGTTGCCGTCGCCGCCCTTCAACCGGTCGCTGCCTGCCCCGCCCTTCAGCGCGTCGTTGCCCTTGCCACCGTCCAGAACATCGTTGCCGGCGCCGCCCTTCAGAAGGTCATGGCCACCGTCGCCTTGCAGGCTGTCGCTGCCCGCCTTGCCCTCCAGAAGGTCGTTTTCCGCACCGCCCTCGAGCCGGTCACGGCCCGCGTCGCCCGAGAGGCTGTCGGCGCCCCCTGCTCCTTGCAAGAGATCGTCGCCCTCGCCACCCTCGAGTCGGTCGCTGCCGTCGGCGCCCGAGAGCGTGTCTGTCCCGGTGCCGCCATGCAACCTGTCGTCTCCTGCGCCTCCGTCCAGCAGATCGTCGCCCTCGTTGCCGAAGAGCCTGTCCTGCCCGGTCTCGCCACTCAGCCTGTCATCGCCCTCGCCGCCGTCGAGCCAGTCGGCGCCGTCGAAGCCCGAGAGCGTGTCGGCCCCGCTGCCGCCCTGCAGCGTGTCGTTGCCGGTGCCGCCCTTCAGCGCATCATCGCCCGCGTCGCCGCTGAGCCTGTCGTCGCCGCCGCCGCCGATCAGACTGTCGTTGCCGCCGCCCCCGAACAGCCGGTCCTTGCCGTCGCTGCCCGAGAGCGTGTCATGGCCGCTGCCGCCGTCGAGCCGGTCATTGCCCAGATCGCCCTCGAGCCGGTCGTGGCCCTCACCGCCCGCCAGCGTGTCATTGCCGCGCCGCCCCTCCAGCCAGTTGGCCAAGGCATTGCCGATCAGGTTGTCGGCGCCGTTGCCGGTCACCGCATTCTCGAAGCTGCTGCCCGCGGCGAGGCTGCCCCAGATCTGGCCGCCGACCGAGAAGGCCTGCCCCGCCAGGAGGTTCAGCACCACATTGCCCGCCACGGTGACGAAGCTGAGCCAGTCGATGCCGCCATCGGTGTCGTTCAGCCGCGCCCGGGCCGGATCGAGCGCCGTCATCATCCGGAACTCGTCGGTGACGTGATGCACGTCATCGGCGCTGGTGGGGCTGCCGTAGATCTCCAGCGCGGCGCTGTGCAGGGTGGTGGCATTGCCTGCCAGCCGGTCGACCAGCGTCACTGTCCAGGCGCCCGCGGAGAGCTCGCCGCGCAGGCCGTCGATGCCGTAGATCCAGGTGCCGTCGACGCCCTGACGCAGCTGGCGCTGCTCCAGCGCCACCACCACCTCGGTGCCCTGGGGCGAGACCAGCATGACGCGCAGGTCGCCGATCCGCTGCGCCTTGATGTCGAGGGTCAGCGCCACATGCTCGATGGTGATACCCTGCCCGACCGTCAGCCGCAGGCTGCTGCCGGTGGAACCGCCGTCGGGCACCGCGAGGCTGCCGGTAAAGCCCGTGGAGGTGACGCGGCATTCGTTGGCGCTGGTGGCCGGTGCGGGCTGGAACAGCGACCAGACCTCGGCCATGCGCACGGCATTGAACACGTTCACCATGCCATAGCCGTAGTTGGAGGCGACATGCATGCCGCCGCCGTTCCAGCCCCCGGCGTGGTTCAGCGTCCATTCCCCGTCCTCGGGCCAGATCAGGCCGCCGAAATCGCTGCCGGTATGGGTGGCCGAGGCGGCGAGGATGCCCTGGACGTCGCGCCAGCCCAAGGTTGGATTGGCCTCGAGCATCAGCGCCACGATGCCCGAGACCACCGGCGTCGCCGCCGAGGTGCCGCCGAAGCCGGTCTGGTAATCGCCCGTCGTGTCGCCCGCGAAGCCCGCGAGATCGGTGGTGACCGAGGCCGCGGGAGCGGCGACGAGAATGCTGGCGCCGAAGTTGGAATAGGCGGCGGCAAAGCCGCTCGGGTCGGTGGCGGCGACGGTGATGGTGTAGCGCGAGGCATTCACCCCGTCGCGGTTGGCATCCAGCGCGTCATTGCCCGCGGCCTGGGTGATGACGGTGCCGAGCCCGCCGCGCCCGCTGGCGGCGATCCCGGCATAGGCCGTTTCCAGCTGGCCCGCGAAGCCCTGCGGATCGGCAAGGCTGGAATCGGCCAGCTGCCAGGGGATGGAGCCCCAGCTGTTCTGCGAGATGGCGAAACGGTCGCCCTGCGCCGCCAGCGCGAAGAAGGTCTCGGGGTCGGTGTTCACATTACCCGGCACATCCGTGCCGAAGATGTTGATCCCGGTGATCGAGGCGCGGGGGGCAAGGCCGGTGCCGCCGCTGCCATTGGCCTCGGCGGCGATGATCCCGGCCACTGCCGTGCCATGCAGGTCGCTCGTGCCGAAGCCGCCGGGGATATAGGCGCTGGGAAAGCCGTCGAGCGGCTGACCCGCGGCATCGGTCACCTGCAGGGCGGCGTCGTAATTGCCGTCGAGGTCGCCATGCCGGTAATCCACCCCGTCATCATAGATGCCGACCGTCACCCCGCTGCCATCGTAATCTTTCCAGACCGTTTCGATGTCACCGATCAGCGCGAAATGCCACTGCTTCTGATAGAACGGGTCGGCAGGTGGGATCATCGCAAAGGCTCCGTCGGAAAAAGAATTTTGGAGTAAAGCTAGGGGAGGTGAGTAAGGTTCCTCACATCGAAGGCGCGGCCCTGCAGACAGCGCGAAACGCGCAGGAAGCGCCCGGTCAGCCGCAGCCGCGCCCCGGGGCGCAGCGCCGGGTCGGACGGCAGGGAGTCAAGGCTGATCTCCTCGCCATCAATGAGGCGGAAGCGGGGACAGAGCACGTCGGGGGCGAGAAATTCACCCGTGATGTCCGTCTGCGCAGGAGGTCCGTCGGCAGGCGTCGGTCCGGCGAGGGTGGGGGAGGGGAGGGCGGACAGACCAAGGACCGGCGGGCCCAAGACGAGGCCCAGGGCGAGGGAGAGCGGCCGCAGAACGGGGAAGGGCCGGAATCCGCCTGAAATCTGAGCCCTCACCATGAACCACCGGACGACCTGTCCGGGGAAGCGTTGCCGTTTCCGCAGCGTCACGCAAGGGGTTTGAGGGTCGCGGGAAAAACGCGACGGGCCGGGCAGTGCCCGGACCCGCCGCCGATGCAATCAGAGGATGAAATCGCTTGCCGAGAAATGCCCGAGCTGGTCGACGAAGATCTGCATGTCGGCCTTGCCGTTGCCGTCGATGTCGGCCTCTACCATCAGCCCCTTGCCGGAGCCGCTGTAGCGTAGCTCTCCGGCCTCGCCGGAAAAGCCCTTCGCGCCGATGAAGTGGAAGTTCTGGTTGCCCGCCGCGGTGCTGTCGGCATCGATGGCGGAAAGGTTGATCCGGTCGTTGCCATTGCCGAAATCGAGAATGGTGTCGCGCTTGTTGCCAACCGGGCTGTCGCCCGCGGACTTGAAGACGAAGGCATCCGCGCCGCTGCCACCCAGCAGCTTGTCCTTGCCACCACCGCCGCAGAGGCTGTCGTTGCCGCCGCCGCCCACGAGCCGGTCGTTGCCATTCTGGCCCTCCAGCCTGTCCTTGCCGCCGTCGCCGAACAGCTTGTCGTTGCCGTTGCCGCCAAGGAGCCTGTCCGCGCCGTCGTCGCCGCGCAGCGTGTCCTTGCCGCCCTTGCCGTCGAGCAGGTTGGCGCCGTCATTGCCGGTGAGCCGGTTGCCGGCCTCATTGCCGGTCAGCCCGAGCCTGGCGACGCCGAGCAGCGTGCCATGCGAGATGCCGCTCTGAAGCGTGGCGCTGGAGGAAAGCGCCACCTCCCAGCTGCCATTGCCCTGCTGCACGAGGTCGAGCTTGCCGTTGCCCTGCGAGAGATCCATCGTCAGCGCGCCGATGGCCTTGCCGGCCTTCTGCACGGTGATGTCGACGCTGGAATCCGGCGTCACGCCGATGGAATAGCCACCCGTCCCCGCGGTGGTGGCGCCCTGACCCTCCGCCGTGAGGCGGATGCCGCCCCGACCCTCGCCGATGTTGTAGAAATCGTTGGTGTTCTTGTCCTTGTAGGCCACGCCGGTCACGAAGACATCCTGGCCCGCCAGGCCGAAGTTCTCGGTCAGCATCGAGCCCGAGCTCGACTGGTAGTTGCCCATCACCTCGGAGAGGCCGACCTCGCGCATCTTTCCGTCGAAGGTGTGTTCACGGTGGCTGGCGCTGCGGTAGAGCTGTTCGTAATGGGCCTGGATCATCCCTTCGGTGCCGCCGGTGCCGCCGCGGTAGGACAGGTTCTCGGCCCAGGCCCAGCTGCCCGGCTGGTCGAAGTCATAGCCCGCCTGGCGCATCCGATCGCCCGCATCGTTGCCGCCGGGGCCGTCGTGGCTGAAGCTGTCGACGTCGAGCATCCAGCCCGAATGCACGGTGGCCGCCTTCTCGAGTTCGGCATTGCTGGCCAGAACCTGCCGGGCCGAACCGTTGATCGTGCCGGAAGCGAGGCCCGCGTTCAGGTCGAGCTTGAAGCGCGCCGCATCTGATTGCGGATCGAGCCGGCCACGGTTGATCAGTTCGAGAAGATATTGTTCGGCGGCGGAGATGGCCATGGGGGCTCCAATGCTCTGCGGCTCTCCCTGGCAGGGAAGAGCGACGGTGACGGCAGCGATCATGATCAGCGCCAAAGTGGGTGCCGTTCTGACGTAAACAAGACCATTTTCAGGCAAACGGACGGGATCCGGATAATGCGAGGCATTACCTGCCAATTTCAGCGCATTTTTAGCCGTATTGCTACCCAGAGTGGATATTTCGCTCCTCTCTGGGTGGATTCTTGCTCAGAATCGGTTTGCCAGCCCGCTGACGGTGCCCACCAGACCCAGCACGGTGCGGGCCGAGGTCACGCGGCTCTCGGTGGCATAGACCAGATCGCCCGGCATGATGCTGAAGCGCCCGGCGCTGAACAACCCGTCGGCGGTAGTCAGATCGATCGAGAAGACGATGCGCGGCTGCGCCGGGCCGCTGCCGTCCTGCCGCAGGGCCGTGACGGGATATTCGCGCAGGATCAGGATGCCCTTGGGATTGGCGGTGTTTTCCTCGAGCCCGCCCATCAGCGACATCGCGTCGAGCGCGCTGACCTGATCCTTGGGGAAGGGATGCATCGCCTCGGTGCCCGCGGCACCGAGCGACAGGAAGTAGCGCTCGTCCTCCTCGACGATCACCCGGTCGCCGCCCTGCAGCGTGGTGTCGAGCGAGGGTTCCTCGAACAGCCGCTGCACCGAGATGCCGTGGATGCCGTTGTCGCGCATCAGCCGGACCTGCGGGTTCTTCAGCACCGGCTGCACGCCGCCGCCCTGCGCCAGCAGGGTCAGCAGGGTGACGTTGCGGTCGGGCAGGGGGTAGACCCCGGGATTGGCCACGCCGGAGACCAGGTTGACGGTGTTCTCGCGCCCCGGTGCCACCGAGAGCTGCACCTGCGCCGAGGGGATCGAGCTGAGGAAGCGCTCCTCGATCCGGGCACGGGCGGTCTCGGGCGCCATGCCGGAGATCTTCATCTCGCCGATGAAGGGCAGGAAGACCGATCCCGAGGGCGAGACGCGCACGTTCTGCAGGTTGGCCACCCGCTCGCCCGGGCCGGCGAGCAGCGAATTGTCCTCGGTGTCCCAGACATGCACGTCGACCGTGTCGCCGGGGGCGATGATCATCGAGGCGGGCTGCTCGCGCCGCGGGATCCAGGAGTAGCTGCGCAGGCCGGTGGCGGGCCAGCTGGCCAGCACCGCCAGCGAATCGCGGGTCACCGGATGCACGGTGAAATCGGCGATCTTCTCGCCGTTCGGGTTCTGCGGATCCTTGACCTTGCTCGCCGAGAGAACCTCGGATTCGAAACCGGCGCCGCGCGGCGTGGTGCAGCCTGCAAGTGCGAGACTCAGGACAAGCGCCGTCGCGCGGCGGTATCGGATGCCCATATAGCCTCCCAGGCTGGTCGTTTCTCGGGTCGCTTCCCGCGGCGGGCAGGAAAGTCCGTGCACCATACCGAGGCGCGGCGCAGGGTCAATCGCCCGTGCCGCCCTGCAGCAGCGCCTTGCGCGCTTGACTGCCGGTTTTGCCGGGCTGCGGGGCAGGGCAGAGGGCTTTGACCTGTCCGTGGCGGGACAATGTGCTATAGAGCCGCAAGAGCAGAGAGGCGGGGCGAAGCGCCCGGCGGGGATTTCAGGCAACCGGGCAGAGAGTCCGGCGGGGATTTCAGACAGGAATGACGGAAAAACTGTTGATGGTCGGGGCCGGGCTGTCCGGCGCGGTGGTCGGGCGGCGGCTGGCGGAAGCGGGCCACCGGGTGACGGTGATGGATGCGCGGCCGCATGCGGCGGGCAACTGCCACACCGCGCGCGATTCCGAGACCGGGGTGATGGTGCATGTCTACGGCCCGCACATCTTCCATACCGACGATGCCGAGGTCTGGGCCTATGTGAACCGCTTCGGCACGTTCCAGCCCTATCGCAACCGGGTGAAATCCACCGTGCAGGGGCAGGTCTTCTCGCTGCCGATCAACCTGCACACGATCAACCAGTTCTTCGGCAAGACGCTGCGCCCCGACGAGGCCCGCGCCTTCGTCGCGGCCCAAGCCGACCGCAGCATCACCGATCCGCAGAACTTCGAGGAGCAGGCCCTGTCGATGCTGGGCCGCCCGCTCTACGAGGCCTTCTTCAAGGGCTATACCGAAAAGCAGTGGGGCTGCTCGCCCACCGAGCTGCCCGCCGCGATCCTGAAGCGGCTGCCGGTGCGGTTTTCCTATAACGACGACTATTTCTTCCACAAGTTCCAGGGCATGCCCGAGGCGGGCTATACCGCGCTGGTCGAGGCTATCCTCGATCATCCGGGCATCGACCTGCATCTGTCGCGGCCCTTCGATCCGGCGCGGGCGGGCGACTGGGACCATGTGTTCTGGTCGGGCCCGCTCGACGGCTTCTTCGGGGCGAGCCTCGGGCGGCTCGGCTACCGGACGCTGGATTTCGAGATGTTCCGCGCCACGGGCGACTGGCAGGGCTGCGCGGTGATGAACTACGGCGATCCGGACGTGCCCTTCACCCGGATCACCGAGCACAAGCATTTCTCGCCCTGGGAGAGCCACGAGGGGTCGGTGCTCTACCGCGAGAGCGCGCGGGCCTGCGGGCCCGAGGACATCCCCTATTACCCGATCCGTCTGGTCGAGGAGAAGGCGCTGCTCGGCGACTACATCGCGCTGGCCGAGGGTCTGGGCAACGTGACCTTCCTCGGGCGGCTCGGCACCTACCGCTATCTCGACATGGACGTGACGATCCGCGAGGCGCTGGATGCGGCGGCAGGCTGGCTCGCCGCCCGCGAGGCGGCGCGGCCCGCCCCGGTCTTCGCGGTGGCTCCGCTGTGACGCGCAGGCTGCAGCCGGGCCCGGCCCCTGCCGGACCGCTCCGGGTCGCGGCGGTGGTCGTGACCTACAACCGCCTGTCGCAGCTGCAGATCACCCTGCGGCGGCTGATGGCGGAAGAGATCGACCATGTGATCGTGGTCGACAATGCCTCGACCGATGACACCGCGGCCTTCCTCGCCCGGCCGCACGATTCGCGCATCACCGTGCTGCGGCTGGCCGAGAACATGGGCGGGGCAGGGGGGTTCGAGGCCGGGATGGCAGCGGCGGCCGACCGGTTCGATCCCGACTGGATGGTGCTTCTCGACGATGACGCCCGCCCGATGCGCGGCGCCATGGCCGAGTTCCGCGCGGCGGCAGCCGGCATCGACCCCGATGCGTGTGGGCGACGGGCGCTCGGCGCGGTGGCGGCGGCGGTGTTCCTGCCCGGCGGGCGCCGGGTCTGCGAGATGAACCGGCCCTCGCGCAACCCCTTCTGGCACCCGCGGCTGATCCTGCGCACCCTGCGGCGCGGCACCCGGGCGGGCTTTCACCTGAAGAACCCCGATTTCGCCGCCGATGCCCCCGCCCTGCCGATTGATGTCGCCTCCTTCGTCGGCTTCTTCGTCAGCCGCGGGGCGGTGCGCCGCGCGGGCCTGCCGGAAGGCGGGCTCTTCATCTATGGCGACGATGTGCTCTACAGCCTCCGGCTGCGCCGCGCCGGGCTCAGCATCGATCTCTGGCCCTCGGTGCGCTTCGAGCATGACTGCGCCACCATGGGCACGGGCTTCACCTACCGGCCGTTCTGGAAGGTCTACTACCATTGCCGCAACGGCGTGGCGATCGCCCGTCAGGCGGCGGGGCCGGTGGTCTATCCAGCTGCTCTGGCTTGGTATATCCTGAGCTGGAGCCGCAAGGCGAAACATTACGGTCCCGAAGAGCGTTCCCTCTACCGCAGCCTGATGTGGCAGGGCATCCGCGACGGGCTCCGCGGCCGCAGGGGCCGCAATGACGCCGTCCACCAGCGGGTGGCGCGTGCAGATCGCAAGGCCGCCCTGCTGGGCGGCGCCACGGATGGGGGAAGGCCTGTTCTGATGACGAAATCCACAGGTGCGCGTGTTCCGCCCGTGCTGAAGGCCGTCGCACGGACCCAGCCGCTCGACAGCGACGAGCCCGCCGTCCGCCTCGCCGCCCCGCCGCCGCTCTCGACCAAGGCCGATGCCGCGCCGCGCGCCTCCGCCGGAGCCGGATCCGGCGGAGGAGGCCCCAAGGCCGCCGCCGCCCGCATGGCCCCCGCTGTCGCCCCCGTTGCCGCGCCGGTCGCGGCCCCCGCTCCCGCCCCGGCGGTGGAGCCCGAAGAGGCCCCGGCCAAGCCGAACAAGAGCCCCGGCGGCCGTCAGGGCAAGGCCTACAAGGCCCGGCTGCATCCGGTGGCCAAGGCGGCGCGCTTCCAGTTGCGCCATCGCGGGCTTCTGGCCAGTTTCGCGCTGATCGTGCTCCTGCCGGTCTTGGCCTCGGCCTCCTATCTCTACCTGCGCGCCGCCGACCAATATGCCTCGAAACTGGCCTTCACCGTGCGCAGCGAGGAGACGGGCAGCAGCGCCTCGGCGATCCTCGGCGGGCTGAGCAGCCTCGGCGTCGGCAGCTCGACCACGCAGGATGGCGACATCCTCTATGAATTCATCCGCAGCCAGAACATCGTGCAGGCGATCGACGAGCGGCTCGACCTGCGCACGCTCTATGCGCGCCATGTCGAGAGCGATCCGCTCCTGGGGTTCCATCCCGAAGGCAGCACGATCGAGGATCTGACCGACTACTGGCAGCGCATGGTGCGGATCACCTACGATGCCAGCGCCGGGATGATGGAGCTGAACGTGCTGGCCTTCGATCCGGAGGAGGCCCGGCTCATCGCCGGGGCGATCTTCGACGAGAGTTCGGCGATGATCAACAATCTTTCCGATATCGCCCGCGAGGATGCGACGCGCTATGCCCGCGAGGATCTCGACACGGCGGTGGAACGGCTGAAGACCGCGCGCGAGGCGCTGACCGCCTACCGCGTGCAGAACCAGATCGTCGACCCGGTGGCGGATGCCGAGGGCCAGATGGGGCTGCTGAACCGGCTGCAGGGCCAGCTGGCGCAGGCGCTGATCGAGCTCGACCTCCTGGTCGGCAACACCCGTTCCGACGACCCGCGCCTGTCGCAGGCGCAGCGGCGGATCGCGGTGATCGAGAGCCGCATCGCCGAGGAGCGGCGCAAGTTCGGCTCCGGCACGCTGGTCGAGGGCGGCGAGAACTACGCCACCACCCTGTCGAACTTCGAGCGGATGAGCGTCGACAGCCAGTTCGCCGAGCGGGCCTATGTCACGGCGCTGGCCACCTATGACGCGGCGGTGGCCCAGGCCAACCGGCAGAGCCGCTATCTCGCGGCCTATATCAAGCCGACGGTGGCCGAGCAGTCGCAATTCCCGCAGCGCGGGCTGATCGTCGGTCTGGTGGCGCTGTTCAGCTTCCTGCTCTGGTCGATCCTAAGCCTCGTCTACTACTCGCTGCGCGACCGCCGCTGAGACCCGCCGATGAGTGAGAATGGGCGATGATCCGGTTCGAGAACCTGACCAAGGGCTTCCGCACCCCGGACGGGCGCAAGATGGTGGCCGACAACATCACCCTCACCATCCCCGGCGGGCTCTCCGTCGGGCTTCTGGGGCGCAACGGGGCAGGCAAGTCGACGCTGCTCAGCATGATCGGCGGGCGGGTCAGGCCGGATTCGGGCCGGATCGTCTCGACCGGCACGATCTCCTGGCCGGTGGGCTTCGGCGGCAGCTTCCACGGCGACATGACCGGGGTGCAGAACGTCCGTTTCATCGCCCGGATCTACGGGGTGGATACCGACTCGCTGGTCGGCTTCGTCGCCGATTTCGCCGAGCTCGGCTCGCATTTCAACCTGCCGGTGCGGACCTATTCCTCGGGGATGAAGTCGCGCCTGGCCTTCGGCGTCTCCTTGGGCATCCCCTTCGACACCTATCTGGTGGACGAGGTGACCTCCGTGGGCGACGCCTCCTTCCGCGCGAAGAGCCGGGCGATCTTCGACGAGCGGATGCGCAACTCGGGTGCGATCGTGGTGACCCACTCGGCACAGCAACTGCGCAAGATGTGTCAGGCGGGCGCGGTGCTGGAGCAGGGCAAGCTAGTCTATTACGAGGATGTCGAGGAGGCCATCGCCGCCCACAACGCCAATCTTGACGTGGGTGACGACGGCGAATAGGCCTCAGCCCCAATTTCATAGCGCCGGTAGGCCTGAAACCACCGTCTTTAACTTGCAGATGGGCCGCGCGACGCGGCGGCGGCTTCGAATATCCTGCCCCTGCACAGCACCGTCAAGATTGATCCAGTTAGCCCATTCGCGGAAATAGACACAGCGCTGCCGCCAACTGATGATAACGAACCCACACAACGTCTGGACAGCATCACGAGCGCGGTGCCTGCTCGGTCCAGACTATGCTGCGCAGCAGAGGCGCTACGAGCCTGCCCGGCCGGGCATCGGGCACCTCTGTTCCCAACAAGCCGCGTTGAATTAGCGAGTTACGCAGGAGAGCTGCCTTTCTGCGGCAGTCCGCGCTTTGCGGGCGGACGTGAAAATGATGCCAATTCCGCAATATCACCAGATCCTCGACGAGATCATGAAGCGCTACCTGTCTCGACGGTATCGCGCTGTAGCCCTCGTAGAAGGAGCGGCGGTCTGATGCCAAATCGTCTTGGGAGTGCCGGCTTCTTTCGCCAGCCCACGATGCAGTTCGATGCCGAGACAGAGGCGCGCCACATCGAAGAACACGCTGCCAATCCGGTGTCTCGGCCTGTTAAAACCGAGAATTTGCTGACCTGAGTCAAACAGTTTCTGCAATTGGTAGTCGCCATGCGGCATGGCCCTTGCTGCGCAGAGCGCCGAGCCGCGCGCGACGCTTGAGCAGGCGAGCACGGCAAGCCGGAGATCGGCATCAGCTCCCTCCAGGGCAGGCAGCCGGAAAGCTGTCAGCTCAGCATCCTACCGCGTGCCGAATGTTTGTGTGCGTTTGTGAAATACACGCAGCCAAATTCCAGCGCGCTTGAGGGCGTCCCGGCGGTAACTGTCATGCATCCATGGCCGCCGAAGAACGGAGGCCCCCATCAAAACATGCACGGCTGATCGCCGAACCGGCGAGGTGAGGATTTTTGCGACAGCACTTTTGGGGAAATTGATCCAGCCTCTACACGCCGTCGCACCACCGCTCGATGTGGGTTGCGTCAGCTCAGTCGCGCCCGGCTCTTTTGAGGGCACCGTGGACATTCGGTTCTTTAAAAGGGCCCGCGGATTGCATTCCCTGTCTTCTGTCCGGGCGGGCTTTTTTTTGCTAGCGATGGACCTGCGCTTCAGGGCGACGGTGAGGCCTGAGACACGGCCCTCGAGACGGCGTTTAATGGCCATTTCCGCTTCATGCTCGAGAAGGCACCGCCTCCGCAGCGCAAGAGATTGAACTGTGCGGCCTGATTGTAATCATGGCATTTCACGAGACGCTCGACGTGGCGGCGAGAGACGTAACCGCTTGGACGCTCGTTTGGATAACAGCACACACAGGGCTCGGCTGCGCCGAAGCCTGGAGGCACGCCAGCATTTGTGCCGACCTGCGCACTACTCAAGTAGTTAATGGAAAGGAGGGCGTCCACTGCGTTTTGAGCCGGCGCACCTTGATCGGCGCAGACCCCGCCTGATCAACCGACCTGACGGGGAACGAGCCGTCTCTGTTTCGCCCTACATGCTCTCAAATGGCCATGCTTTCGGCACTTGCGCCGTCTTTAAGGGCTTGCTCGAACCAACGCGGTTTCCGGCCACGACCGCTCCAGGTCTCGCGGGCGTCCGCAGGATTAGCATACTTGGGAGTTGCTGGAGAGCGCTTGCGCCCAACGGTTACACCTGTCAGTTCTGCGAGCGAAAAGCCCAGTTCGCGTGCCTTTTCTTCGAGCTCGGTCAGCGCCGACTGTTTGCGGCGACCATCAAAATCAGCAATGGCTTTCGCGACTTGCGACTGGAGAGATTTCAACTCTTTGAGAGATAGGTTTTCAAGATCGATGGACATGACGCACTCCTGTTTGGAAAACCTACTTATCCACGTCTGACGATGGTTTCAACGGCTATCGGCGTTTCTTGTATGGTGTGCTAGTCAAGCAAGCTGTAGTTCGATTTTTTCTTGAGGATTGCTAATGACAAGTCTGTCACGTCCTTCTGCTTTTGCCGCATAAAGAGCCTCGTCGGCAGCCTTTAGGGCTTGGCTTAATGTTGTTGTTGGCACCGTAACGTGGTGCATGCCTATGCTTACTGTTACAGAAATCGTCGTTGTGTCATCAAGAATTAAACGGATCCTCAGCTCGCTGAGAATGTTCTCTGCCGCTCGCATCGCCCCTTCGATAGTCCTGTTTTGGAGGATGACGCCGAACTCTTCTCCGCCCAGGCGAAGAACACTATCCTCGACTGCCACAACACCACGCAAGGTCTTTGCTAGTTTTCTCAATACCTTGTCGCCCGAAGCGTGGCCAAACCGATCATTGATGCCCTTGAAGCGGTCGATGTCGATAAGGAGAATGGCAGTGCCGCGCGACCCTTGCTGATCCTTGCTTTGCTGATAAAGACGCTCGAAGCTCCGTCGGTTCAGGAGACCGGTCAAAGGATCTGTCGTGGCGTCAATCTGCGCCGCGCGCTCTCTCAATGCACGGCGAAGCTGCCTTTGGATGATCGTGCCAAAGACCACGGAACCGCACAGGTTGTATGCAGCCAGAACCAGAACCAGATGAACAGGATTGCCATCGGTCGGTGCTAGGTAGGCACCAAACAAGGAGACTGACATCATAGCTCCAAGCACGAGGAGCGCTGGGATCCCCGAGACGCGTAGGCGGTCGCGCACTTTTGGCCAGAGGCTTCCCATCAGAACAGCAGAAAATATCGAGGCGATTCCTACGACCGTATAAGAGTTGACGTTGATCAGGATCCTTCCGAGCACTGCCACCACCAGTGCCGTGAAGGCCCCCAGTGGGGAGAGGAACGCACCGGCAAAGCCCAAGAACAGCGCGCGTGCATCGACGATTGCTTGCGGACTCAGTGAGAGTGGCTGAAGCATGCCGATGACCGCGCCAAGGCCAAAGCAAATACCGAGAGCGACATGCCTGACATTAACTCCCCACGGTGACCGTTGGATTGCGCCGTAGATCATGGCCAAGGTGGCGATCGACATCGCGCTGTTGATAATGTGCAAAAATATCGCCACGGCAACCTCAGCCTGATCTGCTTCAACGTCTAGATCACCGGGCAGGAAGATCTTCATAACAATCTACCACTGGTAGAGTATCGCGGGAACCTGTCCAATAACGCAAGTGTTGATGGAAGAACGGTTCGGCTACAGAGCTTGACTGTCAGCTGTGCGATTTCATCTTCGAGCCGCCTGCGCTGTAGCTGGGTCTCTGCAGCGCAGAGCCGAGAAGAGATCTGCCCGTCGTTGCTAACTCCGCTTTGAGAGATGATGTTGACGGGGTTGGGTTGACGACACGTGTTCCTTTCCAAGTGCCGGGCATGTTCTGCCCCATCTGGAGAAGTATGCCTCTTGATCCCTAACGCGACATCCCCATCCGTCCGCGGGCCTGAAGTTTTTTTCCGCCAAGTTCGCAAGCTTAGCGAAGCCGCCTTGAATCCTGACCCCGACGCTTGCCGACGCGCGGTTGACGGGTTGATGCGCATAGGCGTAACGGCAGTCGCGGTCGCCGATGACCACATCCCGGCAGCAGCTCGCTGGATCGGGGAGCAGTGGATGCAGGACGAAGTTTCCTTCGCAGATGTGACGATATCGGTCTCGCGGCTGCAGACTTTGCTTCGCTCTCTTGACGAGGGCCCGAGACCGGAGCGTCCGGGGATCAGCATACAGCCAAGGGTTCTTTTGCTCGTATCTCATGATAATGATCACACTCTTGGCGCAATGGTGCTGCTGGGGCAGCTGCGTCGTCAGGAGTGCTCGGTGCGCCTCCTCTTGGGCGCGCGTCCGGATACTCTATCTGAAAAGATCGCCGGCATGCACTTTGACGCGGTCATGATCTCTGCCGCACAAGGTAACAGGATGGAAACCCTGAGGCGCCTCGTCCTTGCGGTCCGTAGAGCGGGCGAAGATGCTCCCATCGTCATCGGCGGGAGCATTGTGGGAAGCGAGCCAGAGCTCTGCCGCCGCACGGGTGCGGATCATGCTGAGAAGGATCTTCAGCGGGCACTCAAGCTGTGTCGCCTGAGGGAAGCCGCGTCAAAAGCAAGATGATGTTTCAAGTAAGTTCAGACATGTTCAGAGAAATGAATAGGGATCCTAGTTGACTCTCTGCCTTTGGAGGCTTGCAAATGACAGAAGCTGGATCAGCTGAGGGTCCCCTCGATCCCCGGGGGCAGCCCGCCACATTGGAAAAGTTGCTGCGGACACATGACTGGGCAGCGACACCCATCGGGCCCCAGCAGGCTTGGCCTGTCAGCCTCCGGATCGCGATCAATCTCGTGATGCGGTCCAAAGTGCCGATGGTCGTCCTTTGGGGACCCGACGGTGTGATGATCTACAACGATGCCTACGCAGAGTTCGCGGGCGCGCGGCATCCGGCGCTCTTTGGGTCCTGCGTCAGGGATGGCTGGCCCGAGGTCGCTGCCTTCAACGACAACGTCATGAAGGAGGTGCTGGCTGGGCGGACCCTTGCATACCGACATGAGGAACTGACATTGTTTCGCAACGGTCATCCCGAACAAGTGTGGATGAACCTCGACTACTCACCCGTCGAGAACGAAGCGGCCGAGGTAGTGGGCGTGCTCGCGATCGTGGTCGAGACGACGGACCTTGTGCGTGCGACCAAGCGGATAGCGACCGAGCACGAACGACTGCAGCGCCTGTTCGAGCAGGCTCCCACCTTTATGGCGATGACAATCGGGCCGACCCACATCTTCGAGATGGCGAACCCCGGGTATCAGCGACTTGTCGGCACCAGGGACATCATTGGTAAACCTGTCAAAGAAGCACTGCCGGAAGTCGTCGAGCAGGGGTTTCTCGAAATGCTCAACCGTGCCTACAGCAGCGGTGAGGCCGCCTTGGGCACTGGTCTCCTGGTATTTTTGCAGCGGCGGGAAGGCGAGCCGCAAGAAGAACGATACGTCGATTTCGTGTTCCAGCCCATCCGAAGCGAAGCTGGGAAAGTGGATCGCATCTTCATCCAAGGCTCTGACGTGACTGATCGGGTGCTCGCCGAGCGTCACCAGCGATTGCTGATGCGCGAGCTGGATCACAGGCTCAAGAATACTCTGGCGATCGTGCATGCCATAGCCACCCGCACCTTGCGAGACGCCAGCTCGACCGAGGAGGCGAGCGAAAGGCTGGGGGACAGGATAAGGGCTCTGGCGCGGGCGCAGGACGTGTTAACCACCCCCTTGGGCGAGCAGGGTGACATTCGAGCGGTCGTTGCCTCGGCTCTGCTGCCCCATCTCGACCAATCGAGCGACAGCTTTCATATCGAGGGCCCGGCGTTGAAACTGACGCCCTCTGCCGCGACTGCGTTGTCTCTTGCCCTGCAT
Organism: Cereibacter sp. Soil_C_27; assembly: GCF_057657095.1. Taxonomy (NCBI): domain Bacteria; kingdom Pseudomonadati; phylum Pseudomonadota; class Alphaproteobacteria; order Rhodobacterales; family Paracoccaceae; genus Cereibacter; species Cereibacter sp. Soil_C_27. The sequence goes on from NZ_JBDGJD010000009.1 coordinate 98,070, forward strand.
GAGCTTGCTACCAATGCTGTGAGACATGGCGCTCTCTCCGCCCCTGGAGGTCGGGTTGAGATATTCTGGGGCCTTGAGACCGGGAACAACGCATCGCTCCTCATGTTCTCATGGCGAGAGTCTGGAGGACCGCGGGTCACCCGGCCCACCCGGCGCGGTTTTGGCACCCGGCTGATCGAGCGCGGTTTGGCTCTTGAACTTGGAGGCACCGCTCGTTTGGACTATCCTCCCGAGGGCCTGACATTCATGCTGGAAGTAGACGTTGAAAAAATCCGATGAAACTTCTCGGCCGGCTCTTCGGATTCTGGTTGTCGAGGACGAAATCCTGATCGCGCTTATGCTGGAAGACTATCTGTCCGAGCTAGGTCACGAAGTCATCGGACCGGCTACACGTCTTAGACCAGGATTGGCCTTCGCCGAAGGGGAGGACCTCGACCTTGCCATCCTCGACGTGAACCTCGCCGGCGAGACGTCCATGCCAATCGCGGCGGCCCTGATGCGCAGGTGCGTTCCCTTCATGTTCGCAACCGCCTATGGGCGCCAAGGTCTGACAGATGAGTTCAAGGAACGCGTCGTTCTACAAAAGCCGTTCACCCTTCAGGAACTGAGCGAAGCGATTGACGAAGCAGCGTAGGGGATCAAACGTCATTTGATTGGTGGAGTCGTGTTGTATGCGGAGGGCTCGGTCTCGACCTGCTGATTGAATTTGATCAGAACGGCCTCTCGTGATCAAATATGTATTGAAGATGAACCTTCAGGCTCATGCTATTATATGCAGCGGATGCGGGAGTAGCCATAGGAGTTGCAGGCCCTGTCAAGCATCGCAATCTGAAGGTGACACAGGTAAGTGATCTTGGGCGCAAGCTCGATACAAAGAGCGATGTGGCTACGGTGATCTCAGCGCTTCGTGCCTATGTCCTCTCTCTGGCATGTGGCGAAGCGGAAGCGAATGAGCTGATTCACGATACCTTGCTGAATGCCATGACCCTCAACCAACGGTTTTGGTCCGATATCGATCCGCGCGCTTGGCTGTTTATCAACATGCGTCGCAGCTTTTATACTGGCGGTAAGATGCCGATGAAAGAGGGCCACGTCCGGGTAGCTGGCCCTTGGCGCAAACGGCTCAGGACTGGACGGGGCGCATCAAGTCTGAAGACTCGGTGATAGCTGTTCTGCGGTTGCCGGTGCCGCTTCGGGAGACGCTGATGCTCATCATCGTGCTTGGCGATAGCTATGAGACCTGCGCCTTGATCACCAACTGTGAGCCCAGAACCGTGAAGAGCCGCACGGAATGGGGAGTGCCAAGGATCATCGCGGAGCTCGAGGTCATGCGGACGTAGAGAGGCAGATCAGGCTGGGTGGCCAAGTTTTGCGTCACCCCATCTTGCCCCTGTAGTCACTGAACTGTGTGGGATGAGCTATAGGACGCTGCGTGCGTTGCATTTCAGCTCCTGCCTCTGATAACGCTCGGTCAGCAGGGGGAGCGCAGATGCAAAGGGACGTCCGAAAAGCCGTGGATGCCGTAGCGACAATCCCCTCTGTCGGCGCGATCCTCGATGTTGTCTGCCGCATGACGGGGATGGGGTTCGCCGCTGTTGCCCGCGTCACGGACGATCGGTGGATCGCCTGCAGCGTCCTGGACAGGATCGGCTTCGGCCTCAAGGAAGGCGACGAGCTGGAGCTAGAGTCCACGATTTGCCACGAGATCCGTGAGCACCGGCAGCCTGTGCTCATTCATGACGTTGATGCAGATCCCCTCTATGTCTCCCACCACACACCCAAGCGCTATGGTCTGAAAAGCTACATTTCGGTGCCAATCACCTTGGCGGACGGCAGCTTCTTCGGCACCTTGTGTGCCATCGATCCGCATAGGCACGATCTCGGCGCAGCGGAAATTCTGACATCCTTCACGCTCTTCGCGAGCCTTATTGCCGCGCAACTGGATGCGCAGTCCCGTGTTCAGGCAGCCGAAGCCAGGGCGACGGTGGAACGACAGCGTGTTGCCGCGCGCGAGCAGTTTGTTGCCATTCTTGGTCACGATTTACGAAATCCGCTGTCCTCGATCGCGGCAGGCGCTCGGCTTCTCGAGCGTCAACCGCTTGACGAACAAGGCCGGGAAATCCTTTCGCTGATGAGCGGAAGCGCGGCCAGAATGTTCCGTATCATCAACAATGTGATGGATTTTGCTCAGAGCGGGATCTCCAATAGCATCCCCGTTGCACTGATAGATGGCGTTGAGGTGGGCGATGTAGTGTCGCAGGTTGTCGAGGAGATGCGGAGTATTCATCCAGACCGAAGCATCACCTCTGTTTCTGTCGCAGCAAAGGCAAAATGCGACCCGGTCCGCTTGGGGCAGCTGCTGTCCAATCTCCTGGGCAACGCCATCAAACACGGTGCGGAGAAGGGCGAGGTGCGGCTGGTCAGTGCGGTAAATGAGGGCCACGTGACCTTTACAGTGACAAACAGCGGCAAGGCCATCCCAAAGGAGCAGATCTCCTCGCTGTTTCGACCGTTCGTCCGCGGGGAGGGCGCGCGAGAGACCAGTGGGCTTGGGCTTGGCCTCTACATCTGTTCACAAATCGCCAAAGCCCACAGAGGATCACTTGGCGTCTCTTCGACCGACGCGGAGACATGCTTCATCTTTCGGCTGCCTCTCACTTGACACGCGACCTGCTGATCTTGCCGATGGTCTCGTGGAGAGCACGCGACACCGCCCGCAGGTCACACCTCTGAGCTAAGAATGCTCCAGTTCATGTAGATTACGGTCGCCACCAGCAGCAGCAGCCCGAGAACGCCGAGCACCACGATCCACAAGGACACCGGGCGCGGTTCAGAAGGTGCAGGCTTTGGCTCTGTATTCTTGGGATCGGGTGGCATTGGGCATCCAGAGAATGAACATGGGGAAAGGGTAGCTACTTGAGATAAACATTCGACGCGCACGCCGGACCTTTTGCAAGCGTCGCGATTGGATACTCTCAGCACCGCAACCGTTGACCTAAAGCAGGTCTTGGGCTTTATAGGAAACTATTGTCACACAGGGGGGAGATCTTGCGATGGCCAAAGGCACGGTAAAATGGTTTAACAGCACCAAGGGCTTCGGCTTCATTGCGCCTGAGGGCGGCAGAAACGACGTATTTGTCCACATATCCGCCTTGGAGCGTTCGGGAATCCGCGAGTTGGCAGATGGCCAAGCTGTTACCTTTGACATCGAGTCTGGTCGGGACGGACGCGACTCCGCGACCAATCTGAAGCTTGCCTGACGTCACTGACGAAGTTGACTACGAAGGGTTAGAAGATATTTGATGGTGCCGCCTAGTAAGCGGCATCAAGGCGGGCATCGGCCAGATGGCGGGCGGCTTTGTCTAAGTTGGACCGTGAACTGGGATCCTACCCTCGGTGCAGCGGCCGTCATCCTCACCACCGTCGTGCTGCCGTCCGAATACAACATCGCCCCGACGGGGATCGGCGGCATCCTCGGACTGACCGAGATGGGCGAGATCAAGCAGCAGCTTGCTGAGAAGGCGGAAGCCGATCGGCAGATGCTGGAGGCTGCCGACGACCAGTCCGGTTTGGGTGGAAGATCTTTGGCCTGCTCATCGGTGCGGCCCCACGCACAGGAGGCGCCGGCCTGGAAAGACGAGATCACCTTTGCCCTCCAGCCAGGCGAAGGGATCGAGATCAAGCTCGCCGTGGAGGAAAGGCGCCGTCGCCCCGTTCGACTGGAGCGTGGATGGTGGAGAGGTTAACTTCGACCTGCATGGCGACGGCGGTGGCGACTCGATCAGCTACGAGAAGGGCCGTGCCGTGCCGCGCGACGCCGGTGAACTGGCAGCGGCCTTCACCGGTAACCGCGGTTGGTTCTGGCGCAACCGCGGCGATGCGCTGGCGAATGTCACGTTGCGGGTCGCTGGGGTCTACAGTGAAGTGGTGCGCTACGACTGATTAGAGATGCACGCGGTCGCGCTGACCGCCTGCGCCTGAACTGGCCCGGACGTGGTTGGGAGCGTGACAGTTGGAGTTCAGTCCTCGACGCGTGCATCGTCGGTGTCTCCGACCGACAAGCGCGTGAGGTTGCTCTGTTGCAGACGGGCCCGCATACGCACGGCAAACTTGTAGGGGCTCTCGCCGTGCCTGCGCGCAGCAAGATTTACTTGTCCGACATCATGGCAATCCAGCCCGCCGAGCGGCCCGAAGCGGAGCTTCCGATGTGCTAGCGGAGGACCGCGAGAGGCCCATCAAGGCGGCGGCTTGATCATGAGGCCGCCGCACGCGAAAAGCGGCGGGCCCGGGTCCGTCTGCCCTATTTGAGCCCAAATTTTGTCGTTAAATTAGACGGCTCGGGGCTGCAGGGGCATGGCAGGAATGGATTTCTCGAGGATCTGGCGGCTTGTCCGCAAGGAGGATGGCTCCGCGACCGTTGAAACAGTGCTCTGGATTCCCGTCTTCGCCTTCCTGCTGTTTCTGATGGCCGATGCGGCGATCATCTTCGGCGGCGAAGCGCG
>NZ_JBDGJD010000010.1:0-90422 GCF_057657095.1 Cereibacter sp. Soil_C_27
GCCGGCCACCCCAACCGTAGCGCCAAGACCCGTCATGCACTAAGATTAAACCCGGACCACTCCATAGGGGCAGGCCACTAATTTTAGTGATGGCGATGTCTTTCCTCTCAGTAGGGAGCGGCGCGTCCGGCGTGTCCTTGCCGCATGTGCTGCATGATCTTGCCACAGGGCAAGAGATCGAGGCGCGGGACCTGCTGATCCTCTGGGGGATCCGGCTGCCTCGTCTGGCAATGGGGCTGCTCGTCGGGGCGGCACTGGCGGTCTCCGGCGTGTTGATGCAGGGCCTTTTCCGAAACCCGTTGGCCGATCCGGGCATCGTCGGCGTCGGCTCCGGCGCAGGTCTTGGCGCGGCGCTGGCAATTGTCTTGGGTCCGCTGCTGCCGGCGTTTCTTCCGACCCTCTGGCTTGTGCCCCTCGCGGCGTTCGCAGGTGGCTGGGCGATGACGGTGCTGCTTTACCGAACTGCAACGCGGGCGGGGCGGACCTCGGTCGCGACCATGCTCTTGGGGGGGCTTGCCTTCGGTGCTCTGGCAGAGGCGGCGCGGGGCCTGCTGACCTACCTCGCCGATGATCAGCAGCTGCGGGACCTCACCTTCTGGTCGATGGGATCGCTGGCCGGGGCCAGTTGGCAAAAGGTTGGCGCGGCGCTGCCGATGATCCTGCCGATCCTGCTTCTGGCACCGCTGATGGCGCGCGGCCTGAATGCGCTGGCTCTGGGAGAGTCCGCAGCGCGGCATCTGGGTATCCCGGTGCAACGGGTGAAGCGGCTGGCCGTATTAGGGGTCGCTTCTGCCACCGGAGCTTCGGTGGCGATGGCTGGCGGGATCGGCTTCATCGGCATCGTGGTGCCGCACCTGCTGCGGCTGGCGACCGGGCCGGACCACCGCTATCTGCTACCCAACGCGGCGCTGCTCGGGGCTGCCCTTTTGGTCGGAGCCGATGTCATTGCGCGGCTGATCGTAGCCCCAGCCGAAATGCCCATCGGCATCCTGACCGCGGTCATCGGTGCCCCGGTCTTCCTGTGGATCCTGCTGCGGCAGGGCTTTGGTCTTGACCTCGGATGATCGAAACGCACAATCTCTGCGTATCGCTGGGCCGCCACCCGGTGCTGCACGACATACGTCTGACGGCCAAGCTTGGGCAGCTGACCGCCATTGTCGGACCGAATGGCTCGGGCAAGACCACCCTCTTGCGGGCGCTGGCAGGCGATTTGGCTTATGCGGGCAGTGCCACGCTGGACGGGCTGGAGATCGCTGCCATTCAGGTCGCCAACCTCGCCCTTCGGCGGGGCGTGCTGCAGCAGGCCACGAGCCTGTCCTTCCCTTTCACCGTGCTGGAGGTGGTCCGGCTAGGCCTGCTCCGACGCGAGGGTATCTCTTCAGCGCGTCATGCCTTACGGCGCGTCGATCTGGAGGGCTACGAGGGGCGGCTATATCAGGAATTGTCGGGTGGCGAGCAACAGCGGGTGCAATTGGCCCGTGTGCTGGCCCAGGTCGACGCGCCCGCGGGGCCAGAGGGCCATCGCTGGCTTTTTCTCGACGAGCCGGTGTCGAGCCTCGACATCGGCCACCAGCTGCAAGTCATGCGAATTGCGCATGACTTTGCCGCTTCGGGTGGTGGCGTGCTAGCCGTGCTGCATGACCTTAATCTAACCGCCATGTTCGCGCAGCATGTGGTGCTGCTGTCGCGCGGACGGGTGGCAGGGTCAGGGCGCCCGGCGCAGGTGTTCGATGACGCGCTCTTGTCGAAGGTCTATGGCCTGCCGCTGCGGGTAAATACCGCGCCGGGCGACCTGCCCTTTCTACTGCCGCAAGCAGCAGGCGGACGGCGATAGTTTTGAACCAGCTGGACGCTCTGTTCAGCCATCGCCGCGCAGCGTTCCTCGACCGAGGCGCGGGTAGCGCTCCAGCAGTGGCGGCAACAAAAGCAGAGCTGCTCGCGGCGAAGGCTGGCCTCCAAAAACCGCCCGCTCGGGATTAACGAGGAAGGCCCGGACTTGCGATCGGCCTCTGTGACAGCCGAGTTCAGGGTAGCAGGCTCCGGCCCGCCGAATAAGACCTCAGGTCGCCTGCCCTTGATCGCGAGTGTTGCAGGATGTGATCCGGCGAATCGAAGGTCCACGCAGTGAAAGCTCTGTAGCCTGATCGTTTGCGCGAAGTGGTTCGCGGGATATGCAACGACTGGGCGGTGTCGATCCGGACGGCTTGTGGGGCCATCGGGTTCGACCGCTCGACGTTCCACTGCCAATCCCGCCGCGCCGATCAGGCTGCCGTGGCGAAGCGGAGAGGCTCACCGCTTCAGGCAGGGCCTGTGCCCAGAGGCCGCAGTCGAAATTTCCGCCGACATCAGTCACCGGGGCGATACGGCAAGCGCTTCAAATGGCTCGCCTATGTCGCCCGCGTGCAGAATGCGATTTTCGCCTTCGAGAGCCTCCAGCGCCTCGGGGCGGAGCAACTATGGATGTCGGAGTGAACGCAGATGAGCCCTGTAGGAGATTCTATCAAAAAGATCACTTTCCCTCAGCAGATGATGTCAATATTCCTTTGCATCCCGATCCCCGCAAAGCAAAGTAATATTGACGTGCAATCTCTTCCGCTTGTCGCCCAAACGAGACGGGCACTGGGCATTTCCCAAGAGGATCTCGCCGACGCAGTTGGGGTCAGTGTGCCGACCATCCGCAATCTTGAGCGCGGCACGGGCAACCTCCGTTCGATGATCCGGGTGATGGACACCCTGAAGCTTGGCTGGGGCTGGGTCCGACAAGGCGAAGATGCAGGCCCGGCGCTCGCGGCCAGACGCCGGGCGAAAGGATTGAGCCAAGCGGATCTGGCGGGCCGCGTTGGCTGCTCGCGACCCACGATCATCGCACTCGAGAGAAATCTGTCTGGCAACCTTTCGACCTTACTTGCGGCTCTGGCTGCACTCGGGCTCCGCTGCGCATTGCGTTCGACGGCTCGGCCCGCTGGGGGCCTTGTGCCTATGACGAATGCGCCGGAACGAGATCTGGTCATGACACCACCGGACCTCGCGAAGGCGGTGATTGACCATTTCACACCTCAGATGGCCGGGAGCATTCTCGACCCCGCACGGGGGGCCGGCGCCTTCTTCGAGCAGTTTCCCGTCCGTCTGGAGCGGCACTGGTGCGAGCTGCGCGAGGCGCGTCTGCGAGATCTGGACGAAGGCGGCTTTGGCGTCGCCGAACTGCTGCTGATCGATACTCCGAGATGCTGGCCTCAAAGCGGTTTCCAGTTGGCTGCAGCTCATATACGAAAAGGGCAGCAGGAGGAGTGGAAAGTTTCGCGGCTCGCGACGAGCGAGTAGGACGAAGGCGGCCCTTACCTGCCATCCGGGAGGTTGCGCCGCCACTTGCGGCTTCCTCAGACGGTCCACTCATGTTTGCCGCGGCGATCCAGACCAAGCAAAATCGCTGATGCGGACAAAGCGGACCTTCACATCTAGCCGCCGGCCGTAAACACACATTGGCGACGAGGCGATCCGACCCGTAACCCTACTGCCGGATGCGCCAGCCCGTCCGGAATATCGACCAGACCGCCGCGAGACAGGCGGCGGTGAACAGCAGGATCGCTAGCAGGCTGACCATCACCGGCACGTCTGCTGTGTCGAAGAACGACCAGCGGAAGACCGACATCAGGTACACCACCGGGTTGAACAGCGCGAGGGTGCGCCAGATCCCCGGCAGCATATTCACGCTGTAGAAGCTGCCGCCGAGGAAGATCAGCGGGGTCAGAACAAGCAGCGGGATCAGTTGCAGCTGCTGGAAATCCTTCGCCCAGATGCCGATGATGAAGCCGAACAGCGAGAAGCTGAAGCTGGTCAGGACCAGCAGCGCGAACATCGCTACCGGATGCGCGATCGGCAGGTCGACGAACAGGAACGCCGTGGCTAGGATCACCAGACCAATCAAGACGGATTTCACCGACGCCGCGCCGACATAGCCGATGACGATCTCTGCCGTGCCGATGGGCGCGGACAAGAGCTCGTAGATCGTACCGATGAACTTGGGGAAATGGATCGCGAAAGACGCGTTCGCCACCGACTGGGTGATCACCGTCAGCATGATGAGCCCCGGCACGATGAAACCGCCATAGGTCACACCATCCACAGTCTCGATCCGGCTGCCGATGGCGGCGCCGAACACCACGAAATACAGCGAGGTCGAGATGACCGGAGAGACTAGCGATTCGATGATGGTGCGATAGAATCGCGCCATTTCGCGGTTGAAGATCACCCGGATTGCCTGGAAGTTCATGCCTGCCCCCTGACCAACCCGACGAAGATGTCTTCGAGGCTGCTTTGCCGTGTCGCGAGGTCAGTGACCTGCAGACCCGCTGCGCGCATATCGCCCAGCAAGGTGACAATCCCCGTACGCTCGCGCTTCGTGTCGTAGGTGTAGGTCAGGCTGCGGCCGCCCGGTCCCAGCTCCAGGGCGTAGCCGTGCAGCGCCTCGGGCACGGCCGTCAGCGGCCCAGCCAGATCGACCTGCAGCCGCTTCTGGCCCATCCGGGTCATCAGCCCGACCTTGTCCTCGACCAGCAGGATCTCGCCCTTGTTGATCACGCCCACCCGGTCTGCGATCGCCTCGGCCTCTTCGATGTAATGGGTGGTCAGGATGATCGTTACGCCCTGCGCCTTCAGGTCGGCCACGACCGACCACATGTCCTTGCGCAGCTCGACATCCACGCCGGCAGAGGGTTCATCGAGGAACAGCACGCGGGGCTGGTGCGCCAGCGCCTTGGCGATCAGCACGCGCCGCTTCATGCCGCCCGACAGCGGCTGGATCGGGCTGTCCTTCTTGTCCCACAACGACAGTTGCCGCAGCACCTTCTCGAGCTGTGCCGGGTCCGGCGCCTTGCCGAACAGCCCGCGCGAGAAGGAGACGGAGTTGATTACCTTCTCGAACGGCTCGAGCGTGATCTCCTGCGGGACGAGGCCGATCAACTCGCGTGCGGCCCGGAAATCGCGCACGACATCATGCCCGCCGACGGTCACGTTGCCCGAAGTGGGGCGCACGATGCCACAGATGGTCGAAATGAGCGTGGTCTTGCCCGCGCCGTTGGGGCCGAGCAGCGCGATGATCTCGCCTTCCTCGATCTCCAGATTGACCGACTTGAGCGCCGAAAAGCCTGACTTGTAGGTCTTGGTCAGATCCCGGACGGATACGATAGTTGGCATGACTTTCCCTGACCTCCGATGGATTCTTGTATCGCCCCGAAGCGCCTGAAGCCAGCGATCGTGAACCGCATACGTCTTGCGGCCCATAGCCGTCGGTCGACCATCTGAGCGACGCTCACCCAGGCGGCCTTTCGAGATCGCCGCAGCCAGAGGCACTTGCAGCCCTGAGTTGCCGGACGCGCTCTGCGCAGCATGACGGCATGCCCGATCAGGAAGGGCGGAAAGCCGACCGACGGCGGTGCAGCACAGCAGTCTCGGCGTGACAGGAGCCAGCCCTTTGTCGTCACAATTAGGATGGTAAGATCACCATCATGTGGCAAATATCAAACGCCTTGTTCGTTGCGCGCCAGCGGGCGTCTTCCACTCCGCGTTTCCAAGGCCTCGTTGCACGCGTCAGGCACTCTCGCCATCGGGACGTGAACAAGTGAATGAATAGATGGTCGGCGACACGCGGCGCCAGACGCTGGTCAATTGAGGGATTGGCGGAGGCCCAGCTTCCGACGCTTTGCTGACCTCTTTACGCGGCTTTTACGCGTTCGGCGACCTTCCGCATATCCGCCTTACGCCCCCGTCGGTGACAGTTCTCTTCAGAAGCTGAAGGAGCTGAACATGGCTGACATTGTTTATCTGGCGCTTGGCATCGGCGCTTTAGTCACCTTTGCCGTCGCGGTCCGTGCCGCGGAACGGATGTAGGGGGCGAACATGTTCGATGTGATCCTTGGCCTCGCCGTTGCGGCGGGCCTGTTTTTCTATCTCGGGCTGGCGCTTCTGCGTCCCGAACGGTTCTGAGGAGGCGCCCCCGATGACATTGATTGCCTATGCGCTTTATTTCGCGGTCTTGGTGGGCGCGGCGTGGATGCTGGCGGTCTGGATGACGCGCGTCTACTCCGGCGCCATGCCTTCTGGCCTGCTCCGGCTAGAGGGGGCGGTCTTGCGCCTCTGCGGCGCCTCCCCCGACCGGGGCATGACATGGGGCACCTATGCCTTTGCCGTTCTGGCCTTCAACCTTGCGGGTTTCGTGATGCTTTACACGATCCTGCGCACGCAAGGCGCGCTGCCGCTGAACCCGGACGGGATCGACGGCATGGCCCCCGACCTTGCCTTCAACACCGCCGTCAGCTTCGTGACCAACACCAACTGGCAGGCCTATTCGGGCGAGGCGCAGCTGTCCTACCTGTCGCAGATGACCGGGCTGACGGTGCAAAACTTCGTCAGCGCCGGAACCGGCATGGCGGTTGCCGTCGCGGTGATCCGCGGCTTCGTCTGGGCCAAGGGGACCAGACTTGGCAATTTCTGGGTGGACCTGACGCGCTCGGTCCTGTGGATCTTGCTGCCGCTCTCGGTGGCCCTCGGGCTGTTTCTGGCCACCCAGGGCGTGCCGCAGACCCTGCTGGGTGCGGTCACGGTCACGGGGATCGAGGGGCAAGAGCAGGTCATCGCCCGCGGCCCGGTGGCGGCGCAGATCGCCATCAAGCAGCTTGGCACCAATGGCGGCGGCTTCTTCGGCGTGAACTCGGCCCACCCATTCGAGAACCCGACCATTGGCTCGAACCTCGCGCAGAGCCTGTCGCTCCTGCTGATCCCCATCGCCTTCTGCTTCCTGTTCGGCCGCATGGCGGGCGACCGTCGGCAGGGCCTCGCGATATTCGCAGCAATGGCAGTGATGTTTGTCGTGGGTCTGGGCGTCATCCATGCCTATGAAGTCGCGGGTAACCCGGCCTTGGGCATGGGCGCCAATATGGAGGGCAAGGAACAGCGCTTCGGCGCCATGCTGTCCGCACTCTGGGCGGCCTCGACCACCGCCGCCTCGAACGGCTCAGTCAACGCGATGCATGACAGTTTCATGCCGCTCTCCGGGCTGGTGATGCTGCTGAACATGCAGATTGGCGAGGTGATCTTTGGCGGCGTTGGCGCCGGGCTTTACGGGATGCTGCTCTACGTCGTGCTGGCGGTGTTCCTGGCGGGGCTGATGGTCGGGCGCACGCCCGAATACCTTGGCCGCAAGATCGAGGCGCGCGAGGTGACGCTTGCGATGCTAGCCTTCCTGTCGATGCCGCTTGGCATTCTGGTCGGCGGCGCGGTTGCCGCCACCGTGCCCCAGGCTCTGGCGGCGGTGCAGGACGCCGGCCCGCACGGGATGAGCGAGATCCTCTATGCCTATTCCAGTGCGACCGGCAACAACGGCTCGGCCTTCGGCGGCTTCGGCGCGGGGCTGACATGGCACACCACGGCGCTCGGGATCATCATGTTGCTGGGGCGCTATGCGATCATCATCCCAATGCTGGCCATCGCCGGGTCGATGATCCGCAAGACGCAGGCGCCCGTCACCAGCGGCACCTTCCCCACCCACGGGCCGCTGTTCGTGACGCTGCTGATCCTCACCGTGCTGATCCTTGGCGCGCTGACCTTCTTTCCCGTCCTCGCCCTTGGCCCCATCGCGGAAGAAACCGCGCGGGTGGCCGGGCAGGCCTTCTGAGGGGCATTCCAATGTCGAAACCTGAAACAGCCGCCGGGACTTCTGGCCTTTATGCGGCGGCGGCCCGCGCGAGCTTTGTCAAGCTCGACCCGCGGACCCTGTGGCGCAACCCGGTGATGTTCGTCACGGGAGTGGTCGCCGCGATGACGACTATTCTTGGCCTGCGCGACCTCGGTATCGGGGCGGCGGGGGCGGGCACCGCGCTGCACATCTCTGCATGGCTATGGCTGTGCGTCCTCTTCGCCAACTTCGCCGAGGCGCTGGCCGAAGGCCGCGGCAAGGCGCGGGCGGACACGCTGCGCGCCACCAAGTCGGAGACCCGCGTGCGGGTGATGTCCGCACCGCATGACGACCCGGCGACAGGCACGGATACTCTCTCGACCGCGCTGAAGACCGGCCAGTTCGTCCATGTCGCCGCCGGAGAGATCATCCCGACCGATGGCGAGGCGGTGCGCGGCGTGGCGAGCGTCAACGAAAGCGCCATCACCGGCGAATCCGCCCCGGTGATCCGCGAGGCGGGGGGCGACCGCTCCTCCGTCACCGGCGGCACGACCGTCATGTCGGACTGGCTGGTCATCAAGGTGACGGCCGAGCCGGGCAAGAGCTTCCTCGACCGCATGATCGCCCTGGTCGAGGGCGCCGAACGGCAGAAGACCCCGAACGAGATCGCGCTGAACATCCTGCTGGTAGGGCTGACGCTGATCTTCCTGTTCGTGGTCGTCACGCTGCCGGCCTTTGCCAGCTATTCGGGCACCGCCATTCCGGTCATCGTGCTGGGGGCGCTGTTCGTGACGCTGATCCCCACCACCATCGGCGGCCTGCTGTCCGCCATCGGCATCGCTGGCATGGACCGGCTGGTGAAGGCCAATGTCATCGCCAAGTCCGGCCGCGCGGTCGAGGCGGCAGGGGATGTGGATACGCTGCTGCTGGACAAGACCGGCACCATCACCTTCGGCAACCGCATGGCTGATGCGCTGGTCCCGGCGCCCGGTGTAGATGCACGCTGGCTGGCCGAGGCCGCCGCAATGGCCTCGCTGGCGGATGAAACGCCCGAAGGCAAATCCATCGTCGAGAAAGCGCGCGAGATGCTGGGGTCCATTCCCGCCATGCCCGTCGGGGCGGAGCCTGTGGCCTTCACCGCACAGACGCGGCTTTCGGGGCTGGACCTTCCGGACGGGCGACAGTTCCGCAAGGGCGCCATCGACGCGGTGATCCGCCTGACCGGCAAGACCCCGCCCGCCCCGCTGTCGGCGCAGGTGGATGCCATTGCTCGCTCCGGTGGCACCCCGCTGCTGGTGGCCGAGGGCGACCAGATCCTGGGCGCGGTGCATCTAAAGGACATCGTCAAGCCCGGCGTGCGCGAGCGCTTTGCCGAGTTGCGCGCCATGGGGATCCGCACGGTGATGATCACCGGCGACAACCCTCTGACCGCTGCCGCCATCGCGGCCGAGGCGGGGGTGGATGATTTCCTCGCTGAAGCCACGCCCGAGATGAAGCTCGACCTGATCCGCCAGGAACAGGCGGGCGGGCGACTGGTCGCCATGTGCGGCGACGGATCCAACGACGCGCCGGCGCTGGCGCAGGCCGATGTGGGGGTGGCGATGAACGCCGGCACTCCTGCGGCGAAAGAGGCGGCGAACCTGATCGACCTCGACAGCGACCCGACCAAGCTAATCGAGGTGGTGATGGTGGGCAAACAGCTGCTGATCAGCCGCGGCGCGCTGACCACCTTCAGCATCGCCAATGACGTCGCGAAATACTTCGCCATCCTCCCCGCCATCTTCGTCACCGCCTATCCGGGGCTGGGGGTGCTGAACGTCATGGGGCTGGCCTCGCCGACCTCGGCCATCCTGGCCGCGGTGATCTTCAACGCGCTGATCCTGGTGGCGCTGGTGCCGCTGGCGCTGCGCGGGGTCGCCTATCGCCCGGCCTCGGCCGCGGCGCTGCTGCGGCGCAACCTGCTGGTCTATGGCCTCGGGGGGCTGGTGGTGCCCTTCATCGGTATCAAGGTCATCGATATGGCGCTTGTCGCGCTGAACCTTGCCTGAGAGGAATTCACATGCTGACCCATCTTCGTCCCGCTATCGCCCTGATGCTTCTGTTCACGCTGCTGACCGGCCTTGCCTATCCGCTGGCCATGACCGGCATTGCCCAAGCGCTGGTTCCGAGCATGGCCAATGGCTCGCTGATCGAACAGGGCGGCGCCGTCATCGGCTCTGCCCTCATCACCCAGCCTTTCGCGGGGGTGGGCTACCTGCACCCGCGCCCCTCGGCGAGCGGCTTCAATGCGGCCGGCACCGGCGCCTCCAACCTCGGCCCCACCTCTGCCGAACTGGCGGCGCAGGTGGCCGGACGGCGCGCGGCCTATGAGGCGGCGACTGGCACGGCGGCGCCCATCGACGCGGTCACCGCTTCCGGCTCCGGCCTCGATCCGCATGTCAGCCCCGGAAATGCACTGGCGCAGGCCGCCGGGATCGCTGCGGCCCGCGGGGCCGATCCCGCCGCGGTGCGCGCGCTGATCGCCGGCGCGGCCGAGCGCCCGCTCCTTGGCCTCTACGGCGAGGCCCGGGTGAACGTGCTGGCCACCAACATCGCCCTTGACGCCGCCTTCCCGATGCCGCCCGCTGCCGAAAACCGTGACACGAACGGAAACGCGACCGAATGAGCCTTGGCGCCGACATCCGCCCCTCGCCCGACGCGCTGCTGAGCCAGGCTGCGCGCGAGGGGCGGGGTCGGCTGAAGATCTTCATGGGCGCCGCCCCCGGCGTGGGTAAGACCTGGGCGATGCTGGACGATGCCCACCGCAAGCGCGGCGAGGGCGTGGATGTGCTGGCCGCGCTGATCGAGACCCACGGCCGGGCCGAAACTCAGGCCAAGCTTGCGGGCCTGCCACAGCTGCCTCGCAAGGCCATGATCCACCGGGGCCGCGCGCTGACAGAAATGGATATCGACGGGCTGCTGGCGCGGCGCCCCCAGCTCGCCCTGATCGACGAGCTGGCCCATACCAATGCCGAAGGCAGCCGCCACGAGAAGCGCTGGCAGGATGTCGAGGAGGTGCTGGCCACCGGAATCGACGTCTACACCACGCTGAACATCCAGCATATCGAGACGCTGAACGAGACCGTGGCCCGGATCACTGACGTGCGGGTGCGCGAAACCGTGCCCGACGGCGTGCTGGAAATGGCCGACGAGATCGAGCTGGTCGACCTGCCGCCCGATGAGCTGCTGGAGCGGCTGAAGCAGGGAAAGGTCTATCCCGCCGACCAGGCCTCGCGGGCACTGAGCTCATTCTTCGTCAAGGGCAACCTCACCGCCTTGCGCGAGCTGGCGATGCGCGCCGCCGCCGACCTGGTGGACGCGCAGCTGCGCGAGCACATGGCTGCCAATGCGATTGCCGGCCCCTGGCCCACGCAGGAACGCATCCTTGTCTGCATCAACGAAAGCCCCGCCGCGCGTGAGGCGATCCGGGTTGCCAAGCGCAGCGCCGACCGCGCCCGCGCCGAATGGATCGCGCTGAACGTCGCCTCCACCCGGATGGAGGCGCTGCCCGAGGCCGACAAGGACCGGCTGGCCGGCACCTTGCGGCTCGCCGAACGGCTGGGGGCGGAACTGGCGACGCTGGAGGCAGAGCATGACTTGGCCGATGCGATCCTTAGCTTCGCGCGCGACCGCAATGTGCGCCGGATCGTCATCGGCCGCCCCCGCGCCCGGCCATTCTGGGCACAGCTGACCTCCGAGGATGTTGCGCGCGGCCTGCTGCACCGCTCCGGCCCGTTCGAAGTGACCGTCGCCTCGGCCCCGGACGAGAAATCCCCGCGCAATCCGGTCCGCCTGCCAGTGCTTGGCGCTGAGCCCAAGGCCTGGGGCGAGGTGCTGCTGTCGGTCGTCCTCGCCTCGGCCTTCGCCTGGGGGGCGGAGCGGATGTTTCCCGTCGCCAGCCTGTCGGTCATCTACATGACCGCCGTGGTGGTGGTCGCCAGCCGCCGCGGACTTGGCCCGGCGATGGCAGCGGCGGTTCTGGGATTCCTTGCCTACAACTTCCTCTTCACCCACCCCCGCTTCACCTTCCATGTCTCGCGCCAGGGCGAGCTGCTGACGCTTGGACTGTTCATGGTCGCCTCGCTGATCACCGGCAACCTTGCCGCCCGGCTGCGCGCACGGATCGAGGCACAGACCGCCATCGCCGAGCGCACCAACAAGCTTTACGACTTCAGCCGCCGCGTCGCCTCAGCCGCCACCGCCGATGATGTGATCTGGGCCTCGGTCAGCCATGTCGCCACCACGCTGCGCTGCGAGGCGGTGCTGCTGATGCCCCAAGGCGCCGAGCTTGCCGTGGTGGGCGGCTTCCCGCCCGAGGACCGGCTGGACCTGCGCGACCAGTCCGCCGCGCAGTTTGCGTGGGAGCGGGGCGAGGCTGCGGGTCATGGCTCGACCACCCTGCCGACCGCGCGCTGGTTCTTCCTGCCGCTGGTGGCGGGCGAGCGCAAACTGGGCGTGCTTGGCATCGCGCCCGCCGATGACCGCCAGCTACCACGCACCGACCGCCGGCTGCTGGATGCGCTGGTCGACCAGATCGCACTGGCGCTGGAGCGGCTGCGGCTGACCGAAGACCTTGCCGCGACCCAGCTTGCGGCCGAGACGGAGCGGCTGCGCACCGCGCTGCTGAACTCCGTCAGCCATGACCTGCGCACGCCGCTGGTCACCATCATTGGCGCAGCGGGCAGCCTTGCCGAGACAGACCTGCCGCCCGCCGCGCGCCGCGATCTGGCCGAGAACATCCGCGAAGAAGGCGAGCGGCTGGATCGCTATGTGCAGAACCTGCTGGACATGACCCGGCTGGGGCACGGCGCGCTGAAACCGCGGCTGACTCCCGTCGATCTGGGCGAGATCCTCGGCTCCGCCCGGCAGAGGATGCAGGGCGTTCTGCGTTCCCACAACCTGCAGATCGACCTGCCGAGCAGCCTGCCGCTGATCCTCGCCGACGGGGTGCTGCTGGAGCAGGTGATCGTCAACATCCTCGACAATGCCGCCAAATATGCGCCCGGCGGCACCGAGATCGCGGTGACGGCCGCCCTGCGCGGGGCGCGGGTCGAACTCTCAATCCTCGACCAGGGGCCGGGCATACCCGCCGAGGATCAGGCGCGGGTGTTCGACATGTTCTACCGCGTCGCCGGGGGTGACCGTCAGCGGGCGGGCACGGGGCTTGGCCTGTCGATCTGCAGGGGGCTCGTCGAAGCCATGGGCGGCACCATCCGAGTCGAAACCGGCTGGCCCGATGGTAGCGGCACCCGTATTGTGCTGGCGCTGCCCCTCCACAACCTCGAGGCCTCTGCATGACGGGATCTGCCCGCATCCTGATCATTGACGACGAGGCCCCGATCCGCCGTTTCCTGCGCGTGGCGCTGGAGGCGCAGGGCTATCTGGTCTCTGAGGCCAGCACGGCGCGCGACGGCATCGCCGCCACCGCGCTCGAGTCCCCGGCGTTGGTGGTGCTGGACCTCGGCCTGCCCGATGCCGACGGGCTGGACGTGCTGCGCGAGATCCGGGGGTGGAGCGCGGTTCCCGTGCTGATCCTCTCGGTCCGCGCCGATGAGGCCGGCAAGGTCGCGGCACTGGATGCCGGGGCGCAGGACTATGTGGTCAAACCCTTCAGCATGAAGGAATTCCTCGCCCGCGTCCGCGGCCTTTTGCGCGACCGGGGGGCCGAGGCGGCGCCGTCCGTGCTGGATATCGGTCCCCTGCATATCGACGCCGCGGACCACTCCGCGAGCCTCGACAGCCGCCCCCTGCACCTCACCCGGCGCGAGTTCGACCTGCTGTGGATGCTGGCCAGCCATCGCGGTCGGCTGGTGACTCAAGAGATGATCCTCAAAGCACTCTGGGGTCCCGCTCATGCCGAAGACAGCCAGTATCTGCGCGTCTATATCCGCCAGCTGCGCCAGAAACTGGGCGACGCCGCGACCAGCCCCCGCTTCATCTTCACCGAACCCGGGGTGGGGTATCGGTTGGCCGAGGAGTGAAGTGCCTAATGAACAACGATCGCTGCGGGCTGATTGCGAATACTCGCTGGTCGGGCGCATGAGGTAAGGCGGACTCTGATGAAGCTAAAATCTTGTCCCCTCAGCAGGAAATCTACCCAGAGATCCTATGCAAAACATCCATTGCCGCATTGGAAGGCCCGTGAAAAGCTGGGCTGCCTCCGTCCCTTCGCTGCGACGAGCACGAAGGGCCGCTATGGGCCGGAACTCGCCGCGCGGAGAATGGGCGCAGCCGGACGCCGAGTGCCACGAATGCAGCGTGGAAACAGGCCGAGCCGAGCCCAAACATGCCGAGCTCGTCGCAGAGGTTTTCGCGGGTGCAAGATGCAAGGTTCATCCGGCCGGCTTGGTGCGGAAAGTCGAGCTGGCCCTATACTGCCGCGTCAGCTGTGTCGGGCCGTCAGCTCATCGCCACGAACGTCGGAATCTGAGACATGACCGAAAAACTCGTTTGGTTCTGGCTCCAGGTTCTACGACTATGGCACACCGGTCCCTTGAAACTTGACCGGTGCGCGAAGTGGGTGCACCGTGAAACGGTGGGTGTTCTACTTGAGGAAAGTCGATTTATACAACGTCACTGGTGGATGGCCTTTCAAGCTAAGACGTGGATTGGGGATAGTTCGTCATGAAACAGGCAAGGTGGGCGGCGGCCGTGGCAATCGCGGCACTGGCGGGGGGCGCGGGGATGGCGTCCGCTCAGACGCTTTCGCAGGGAGATATCTACGTCAAAGGTTTTGGAGGCGCGACCTGGCCGTCGAACTTCGACACTACCCTCAAGGAGGACGGCGAGCAGATCGCCCGCCCCAGCTTCGACTACGAGACCGGGTATACTCTGGGCGTCGCGGTCGGCGCGGCCTTCACACCGAATATATCGATGGAGATCGAATACGCCTACCGCAGCGCCGATGCCGCCATCACGGACCGTGATGAGGATGACGAAAGCAGCAGGGCGAACGGCGACACCTCTGCCAACGCGCTCATGTTCAACGCGATATACATGTTCGACGGCATGGGCGCGATCGGGGCGATCCGGCCCTATGTCGGCGGCGGCATCGGCGGGGTCAACGTGGAGACCAGCGTCCCGGGCCAGAATTACGACGCCGATACGTTGCTTGCCTACCAGCTGATCGGCGGCGTTGGCTACGAACTGAACCCCAAGATCACCCTCTTTGCCGAAGGACGCTGGTTCCAGACTGAGTCGGGCAGGTTCGACGGCCCCGGCGGGGATAACTTCGACGGCAAGCTCGAGACCTTCGACCTGCTCGCCGGCCTGCGCTACACCTTCTGAGCTTTTCCATCTGAATCAGTCTATTGCTACGTTGTTTCATGGGCAAACGAGCGACGGTTGCCCTCTTCTGAGCTGCTGCCGGGTTTGTGGACACGATGTGGCGGAGAGCGTGTTGCGCCGTTGGATGCGGGAAGCAGCCCCTGCCGAAGCTTTTCCCGGCAACGGTCAGATGCCGGCCGATCTGGTCGAGACTGCAGCTCTGAAGAAGGAGGTCGCCCGGCTCCGGGCGGAGCGTGACATCCTGAAGCGCTGCGCGGGACGAGCGAGGGGGGCTCGCAGCCACAAGGGACACAATGGTGTCCCGCGCTGTGCTCAAGATCCCTTTAATCTCAGCGGTTCCTTCCGAAGCACGCAAATCGCTACAAAAGGTGGCTTTAGGCAGCTTTGGTTTTCGGACCGGCACGGACATAGAAACAGGCTTGACGAGGAACGGCAATTAAAGGGCCGGTTGACACTCTGACCAAATAAGAGCGCGTTGGCGGCGGCTTCATGCGGCCGCCCACGATCTACACCTCCGGACCTTTGCCGTCCGGCTCGGGCGACGGCTCGGCGCCGACTAGGTCTGCCCCAAGCCGTCACGATGCACCATCGCGCAATCGACTCCGAATGTCTGCACCTTGAGCATCAGGACCTGGCTCCGCCCTTTGTCACCGTGACCCGGCGCCGACGACCTTAGCTCCAGACCGCTCCTCAAAATGACGGCTTTCACCTCAGAGGTCTAGCTGCCCTTGACCTTCCGGCCGATCAGGTGATGGATCGACGAAACTCGCAAAGGACCTTCCGTGCTTATCCGCATCCTGAATCCCAACACGACCCTCGCCTTCACCGAAGAGCTTGCAGCCACCGCCGCGCGCCGCGCCGCGCCCGGGACGGTCGTAGATGCCCGCAGCCCGACCCAGGGCACGCCGAGCGTTGAAAGCCACGTCGAGGAAGCCATCGGTGCGCTGGGGGTGATCGAGCAGGTGGTGGCCGGAGAGCGCGAGGGGGTGGATGGCTATGTCATCGCCTGCTTCGGCGATACCGGAGTGGCGGCCGCGCGCGAGATCACCGCGGCGCCGGTCGTCGGCATGACGGAAGCGGCGTTCTACACCGCCGCACTGGTCGCGGCGCGGTTCAGTGTCATCACCCTGCCGCCCCGCACCCGCATACACAGCGAACGGGTGTTGCGCGAAACTGGAATGACGGATCGGTGCGTGCTCCGCGCCATCGACCTTCCGGTGCTCGACCTGCTCAACGCGGAGCAGGCGGTTCTTGCCGCATTCCTTGCCGAAGGTCAGCGGGCGCTCGAGAAAGACTATGCGGAAGCCATCGTGCTGGGCTGCGCAGGGCTCAGCGGGCTGGTGGATCCACTGAGCCGGGCACTTGGCGTGCCGGTGATCGACGGGGTGATGGCCGGGCTGAAGCTGGCCGAGGGGCTGGTGACGCTCGGCCTGCGCACGAGCAAGCGGTCGAGTTTCGCGCCGCCGCCGGTGAAGGGACTGACCGGGGTCTACGCCGGGTTGCTGCCCGAGGGGTGAACGATTTCCGGGCACTCCGGGGTCCAGCTCTCGAACCTGCGGCGGATCTCGGCTGGGTCTGCGGCGAAGAGCGGATCGACACCATAGCCCTGAACGGTGACGGATGCGGCGACGGCCCCGGCACGGGCGGCGCGGACGGGATCGGGCTCTTGCAGATAAGCCGCCATGAAGCCCCCGCAAAAGCTGTCGCCCGCCCCCGTGGTATCCACGACAGTCTCCACGGCATAGGCCGGCACATGTGTGGTGCGGCCCGTGTCACGCTCGTGCACCAGACAGCCCTCGGCACCCAGCTTGATGACCACGAGCCGCGGCCCGAGGCTGGCGAATTGCCGTGCCGCGGCCAGCCAGTCGCGGGTGCCGAGCAGCCGCAGCACCTCTTCGGCGCTTGGCAGGAAAATATCGACTGCTCCGATCATCCGCAGGATCGCGGCCTCGTTGCCCGCGATGTAATCCTCTTGGGGATCGAGCGCAACCAAGGCCCCCCGAGCGGCCGTCAGGTCGGCCACCAGACGTTGCTGGGCGGCGAGTGTCATGGCGAGGATCAGGAAGGCCTCGGCCGGCCTGAACTCCGCCGGGATATCGGACGGCGACGGTGAGAGCGAGTCAAAGGCGCTGTCCTCGGCGAAAAGGGTCCACTTGCGGCTGCCGTCCACGAAATATTCGACCCTGTTGTGCAGCGTCGGCAGGTCGCGGCGCGCGAAGCCTGCGTCGCTCAACCCCTGCCCTGCCATCGCCGTTGCGATAGACGCCGGAAAATCTGCACCGATCGGGGCCACAAGCTCGGTCGCGGGCTGCCAGGGCCGGGCGGCCAGCGTGGCATAGAGCGCGTCGCCGCCGGTGCAGCCCGGACGTTCGCTGAGATCGGGTAGGACCACATCGTCGATGGTGAAATTGCCAAGACAGATGAGGCGCGGCGGCGTCATGCCTGCGCTTCCGCGGCACGGAACTTGGCCATCGCAAGGTGATATGCGTAGAGCTGCACCGGGATAGTGTAGACCAAGGCCGACAGCGCCTCGGGCACCGCGGGGAGCCGAATAACCGCATGTGCCACACCGTCGAAACGCGTCTCGTTCTCGGTGACCAGCGCATAGATCTGCCCACCCCAGCGCCGTCCCTCCTGCGCCGTGTCATGGGCGCGCGGCACGGAAGGGCCGGCCGGCGCGACCAGCATCAGCGGGTCGCCCAGCTTTTGCGAGTTGTAGTGGTGGAATTCCTCCTGCGGGATGGCAAGCGCATGGTCGGGGGTGCATTCCTTTACCTTGGCCGCGCCGAACAGGGCTGCGGCAAAGGAAGGCCCGCCACCGGCAAAGAGATAGACGCTCCGATCCCGCTCGGCCTCGGCAATTTCGGCGATCCGGACCTGATGCGTTGCAATCACCTCTGCGATCTGGTCCGGCACCGCGTCGAGGGCCGCCTGCAAGTCCGCCACGTCCAGCCCCCGCGCTGCACCGATGTCGAGCGCCAACTGGCACAGCAGCGCCAGCGCCGCGGTGCTGGCCTGCGTCGGCCAGCCCTTGCGTTCGGCATGGATCGTCAGCCGGTGATCCGACTGCTCCATCAGCGCTGAGCCGGGCGTGTTGCTGAGCGCCAGCGTCTGTGCGCCGCGGGCCTTGGCCATCATCAGCGCCTCGACCGTGCGGGTCGTCGTCCCGCTGGAACTGAGGGTGACGACCAGAACATCCGGGCCGAGCACGCGATGCTGATAATATGCCAGATCCAGCGCCTGGATTGGCTCGCAGGGCAGGCCCGTCATCTCTTCGAGCAGGCTGCGCACACCGGTCATGACCGCAAGCGAATCGCCACATCCGGTCATGCAGATCCGGCGTAGACCGGATCGGGCGATGCTGCGCGCCGCTGCCGCGATGGCGTCACGTTCGCGGGACAGCGTCGTGCGGATAACCTCGGGCTGCTCGAGAATTTCGGGCAGGGTGAAATCGACCCGGCGGCGGCGCTTGGGATCGAGGGGATCGTCGGTCGGCAGCGCTGCCATCAGCGACTGTTCACGCGCGAAGAGATCGGCAATGAGCGCCTTCTGTGCGTCATTGAGAGGCGAGGCATCCGCCAGAAGCGGGGTAAGATTGGCGTAGGACATCAGCTTTCCTTTGTAACTCAGACGGCAGTCCGGGCGGGAACGCGGCCTGCCGCCTCCATCAGCCGCAGAACCTTTTCCCGGTCCCACAACGCAAAATCATCCGGCGTGGCACCATCGCGCAGCAGGGCGGTGCTGACGATGACCCCGTCCGCCGCAGCCAGTGCAGCGCCGACATTGTCGGTGGTGACACCGCCGCCGATCAGGATCGGCCGCACCACGCCGGCCTTGCGCGCGGCGGCGATGCGGGACAGCGTGTCGTCGAAGCCCGACCCCGTCAGGATCACCGCATCCGCGCCGAGCGACTGGGCCCAGACCGCCGCTGTCTCCGGCGCCATGCCCGCCAGCGGCACGCAGGTGCGGTCATGCACATCGGCATAAAGCTGGATGTCGGGCCGTCCAATGGCGGCACGATACTGGGTTGCCGGGATGTTCAGTGCGTTGCGCAGCCCCTCGGCGTTCACCGCGGCACCGACGAATACTTTCAGCCGCACGAAATCAGCGTCGCAGGCATCGGCAATGGCCAGCGGCCCGACCGCGTCATGCGCCTGCACTATGATCCCAAGACCGACCTGAGGGAATTCCTTGCGGAAACTGCGACCGAGCGCAGCCATCCGCGCCACGGTCTGCATCGCCGCAGGGCCTTCCTCGCGGGTTTCATCCTGGACCTTGATCGCGGTGATTCCGGCTTCAACGAAGATCCGGGCATTGGAGAGCAGGAAGTCCTCATACCAACCGAAGGAGCGTGTCGCGCCACCCTTGAACGGCGGAAGTTGCAGGGCAGCGATGACGGGAGGGACGGGCATCAGGTTTCTCCGGGAGAGCCCCCCGCAGCCCGGTTGACCAGCAGCCTGTGCCGCAGGAAGAAACCGTTTATGCTGCGGCAAGCAAGACAAGAATCAAAGTCATAGGATTTTTAGCAGATGCCAGCTTTGAAAGCTACCGAAAGACACCAACAGATCATGGCGCAGCTCGGCGCCCATGGGCGGGTCGATGTGATGGAGCTGTCGGACAGGTTGGGCGTCTCCACCGTCACCATTCGCGCCGACCTGCTTTTTTTAGAGAAAAGTCAGGTCTTGCGGCGGATCCGGGGCGGCGCCATTGCCGTGCGCCCCAGCCGCTACGAGCGTCCGGTCGATATCAACGCTTCGCTGCGCAGCGCGGAAAAAAGCGCCATTGCCGCCTTGGCCGCCGAGATGATCCGTGATGGTGAAACGGTGATCATGGACACGGGATCGACCGTGGCGGCATTGGCCAATGCCTTTCCGCACGACCTCACCGATATCGCGATAGTGACCAATTCCCTCGCCGTGGCGATCGAGCTTGTCGACCATTCAGGCGCGACTGTCATTGTTACGGGCGGCACGCTGCGACCGCGACTGAACTCGCTAATTTCGCCTTTCGGCGATCTTATCCTCAAAGAAATCAACGCAGATATTGCTTTCATGAGCTGCGCCGGCGTCGATCCGGTGAAGGGGTTCACCAATGGGAACTGGGAAGAAGCCGAGATCAAGAAGGCGATGATCCGCGCCGCTGGTCGGGTAGTCTTTCTGGCTGACCACACCAAGCTGGGCCATATCGCGACGGCCCGGATTGCCATGCTTGATCAGGTGGACACGCTGATCACCGATTCCAACACCTCAACCGAAGTGCTGCGCGACCTGCGGGCGGCGGGGCTGGAAGTGCTGGTGGCGTGATTTTTGGCTAAGTTTGCTTCGTAAGATATAGAAAGAAAAATAATCGCAAATTTTTCTTGTTTTTTCCCATGGAAAGCTCGACCCTCTCCGCATTCCGGCGCGTCTGCCGGTCTGAAAGGACAAATTCCCATGACCGACAGCCCGCAGTCCGTGGTTCCATCGATGCTGGCCGACATTCGTCGCCAGCCTGAGCTTCTTGCCGGGCTTCTGGGCCGCCAGGCCGAGATCGGCGGATTTGCCGAGACGAGCCTGCAGGCCCGGGGCGATGGCCGGACCTGGGTCTTCGGGTCGGGCGATGGCTGGTTTGCGGCACGCGCCGCGTTGACGGGATCGGAGGCGGGGCGGGCGGCCTCGGGGCTCGACTTCACCCTGAACGTCGCGCCGCGCCTCGGACCGGACGACCGCGCCCTGGCCATTTCGATGTCCGGCAACGTCGACCGCACGCTGGAGGGCGCACAAAAGGCGCTTGCCTCGGGTGCGAAGGTGGCGGTGCTGACCAACGAGGGCGGTGGACGGCTCGGGGGGCTTGGCGTCGATAGGTTCTCACTGGGAATTCCCGACATCGCGCCGTTTCTCTGCGGCACCTCCAGCTACACCGCCACTATTGCCACGCTGCAGCTGGCTTTCGTTTCCGCCTGGCCCCGCTTTGCGGCGAGCCTCGAGGCCGCCCTTCCGCGCCTGCCCGATCTGATTGAGCGGGCCGACGGCTTCGCCCAGGCTGTCGCCCTCCGGCTCGGCGGCGCCTGCGGCGGCGCGCGGTTCCTCGGCGCGGGCACAACGGTGGCCACGGCCGACTATGCCGCAGCCAAGTGCGTCGAAGTGACAAGGATTCCGGCTTGGAGCGACGACATCGAGGAATTCGCCCATCGGCAATACTGGAGCCTGCAGCCGTCGGAACTGGTCGTGCTGCTGCCCGGCGATCCGGCGACGGCGGCCTATGCCGAGGCGACCGCCGATGCGCTTGCGGATCTCGGCGTCGCGACGGTAGCTCTGGAGCCGGAAGGCGCGTCGGTGCCGAGCGCCAGCCTGCGGCTCGACCTGCCCGGCGCTGCCGATACGGCGGCCATCACGCAGGCGATCGCGATCCAGCTTCTTGCCTATCATCTAGGCATCGCCAGCGGAACCGATCCCAATCGACGCGAGCATCTGAAGAACGACGCTGCCCGCTTTGCCGTGAGCCGCAAGCTCACCCGCCGGTCGCTGCTCGGAACCGGCCAATAGGAAGACCGCCATGTTGCCGCGCCAGACCCGCTATGCCTACAGCCCCATCACCCGCAGGCCCGATTATCGCTGGCCGGGCGGCAAGCGGTTGGCCGTCTATCTCGCGCTGGGGATCGAGGAATACATCTTCGGCGAGGGGATGACGGAAGACCTGTTTCCCGGAGCCTCGAAACCCGATTATGCGAATGTCTCGTGGCGCGACTACGGCAACCGGGTCGGCGGCTTCCGCCTGATCGAGCGGGCGCGGCAGGAAGGCTTTCCGCTCGCGATCCTGCTCAACACCGAGGTGTACGAGCACGCGCCGGATCTGGTGGATTTCGCCCGGAGCCATGGCTGCGAAATCGTGGCGCATGGGCTGACCAACTCGCATACCCTCGCGGGCCGGGGAGCGGATGATGAGGCGGCCTATCTGAGGGAGGTGGCTGAGGCGATAAGGAGCCGTGAGGGCGCGGCCCCGGCGGGCTGGTCGAGCCCCTGGCTCGCGCATACCGACAACACGCTGGATCTGCTTCTGGCGGCCGGATACCGCTATGTCCTGGACCTTGGGATGGACGATCAGCCCGTTTGGCTTGACGCGGCAGGCGGCAAGCTGCTCTGCATCCCCTATGGGCTGGAGATTAACGACAGCTCTACCATCATCGGGCGTCAGGCGAGCGCCACTGATTTCGCGCAGATGATCATCGACCAATTTGACGAGATGCTGGAGGCGTCCGAGAGCCAGCCGCTGGTGATGCCCATCGTCGTGCATTCCTTTATTTCGGGTCAGCCGTTCCGGCTCCGGGCGCTGCGCCGGGCGCTGGAACACATCGCCGCGCATTGCGACCGGGTCTGGCTGACGACACCCGGCCGGATCGCCGACGTGATCCACGCGGACCCGGCGCTGGCGGTCTAAAGCCCCTGATCGAGCCAGACCTGCGCGATCTGGTCGCGGCGCGCTACCCAAGCGGTGCCGGCCTCGGCCAGATGTGCCAGAAATTGTTCCAGCCCGCCGATCCGCCCCGGGCGCCCGATGATCCGGGTATGCAGACCGACGGTCATCATCCGGGGCGCCGCCTCGGCCTCGCGCGCCAACCAGTCGAAGGCATCGCTGCAGTAGCGGGCAAAATCACGGCCATGCACGAAACGATGGCTCTTGTAGAAGTTCATGTCGTTGGTGTCGAATGCATAGGGCAGCACGAGATAGGGCCGCTCGCCACGGCGCATCGTCACCGGCAGATCATCATGATAGGCATTGCAGTCATAGAGGAAGCCCGCCTCCTGCAACAGTCGGCGGGTGTTCTCGGAGGGATAGCTCCGCACGTGCCAGCCGCGCGGGCGCTGTCCGGTTGCTTCCTCGATGGCCATGGCGCAGCGCCGGATCAGGGCGCGCTCCTCGGCTTCGGGCATGTGTGCCTGATCCTCCCAGCGCCAGCCATGGCACATGATCTCGTGGCCGTTTTCCACCGCATGACGGACCAGCCAAGGGGTCGCGGCCAGCGTGCGCCCGCAAAGGTTCAGCGTCGCCTTGACGCCGAAGGCGTCGAGCAGCCGGAGGATGCGCCAATAGCCGGCACGACTGCCATATTCGAAATGGCTTTCCATGCAGCGATCACGCGCGCCACACAATTCCTGGTGCACCTCGTAGACCGCTTCGTTGCGCGAATCGCCGGAGGAGAGCGCAAGCTCTGCCCCCTCCTCGATATTGAGCACGAGCGATACGGCAACCGCCTTGTCGCCCGGCCAGCGGACGCGTGGCGGCGTTTCGCCGTAGCCGATAAAATCGCGATCCGGATGCGGTGTCATCGGCCCACCCAGCGCGAGAAACCGACATCTGTCGCCGCCGCGCGGGCCACGATCTCGCGATAGTAGGGCTCCAGTTCCTGCGCCCCGGTCCGCAGCGAGATGGCCTCGGCGCGCAGGTCCGGCTCGATCCGGCGCAGGTCATCCAGCATCGCCGCCTCGTCGATCCGGGTCAGCCGCCCATCGCGCACCACCACGACGCCGTCGACGATGGTGTGGCGCACGGAGCGGCCCCCCTCGCAGAGCACGAGCGCGCGGCGGATGTCATGCAGCGGCTGGAAGGTGGCGGTGCTCGCGTCGAGCACCGCAAGATCCGCCGCCGCCCCGACCTCGATCCGGCCCAGCGGCGCAGGTCGACGCATCGCGCGGTTGCCACCCTGCCAGACGGCCGCGAGGATTTCTTCGGCCTTGGGCCAGGTGGCATAGTCGCCACCCGTCACCGCATGGACAATCCCCGCCGTCTTGATCGCGCCCCAGAGATTGTGGCTGTCGTCACTCACCGCCTCGTCCGTCCCGAGACTGATCGGCACGCCCGCGTCGCGCAGCGCGCGGAAAGGCATCACGCCACTGCCGAGCCGGAGGTTGCAGACCGGGTTGTGCGCCACGCTGGCGCCGGAGGCCCCGAGGATCGCGATGTCGTCCTCGTCAACCCAGATCGAGTGGATCACCAGCATCCGCTCGTCGAGGATGCCGAGCTCGGCGACGTAGCGGATCAGCGACTTGCCAAATTTCTCGATGCCGAGCACGCGCTGAAGCTTGGTTTCGAGGATGTGGCAGAAGAAGGGGAGGTCATGCGTCCGCGACAGGTCGTGCAGCGCGCGGAGATAGTCGGGCGTCGCCCGCTGCGGCGCCGAGCAGGACACGGCGGCGGCGATCCGCCCCTGCCCTGCCCCATGCCACCGCCGGATCAGGTGGTCATAATGCGCGAGCATCCCCTCGGCGGTCTCGCGCGGGGCGGCGTCCATCGTCTTGAGGACGCTCCTTGGCAGGATATCTTTCAGGAACGGATACTTGTCGTATTCCACCACGATTGGCTGGTCCAGCGCCAGCGTCGCGCGGATGCCGATGTCATCATAGGCGCCGGCAATGGCATCGATGGCCTCGGGGGTAGTCAGCGGCACGAAGAAGGCGTCATCCATCACCGAGGTGATGCCGAGCTTCAGCATCTCCGCCGCGCCGATCATCGTGCGCAGTCGCACCCGGGCCGGATCTTCTTGCCCCGAGGCCAAGGGCGGCACCTCGTAGAGCATGAAGACCTCGAGCGGCAGCCCCTCGAGCGTGCCGCGCATGAAGTTGCCTGGCGAGTGGACATGGGCGTTGATGAGGCCGGGAATGACGATATCGCCAGCGACATCCAGCGTCTCGACTTCCGCCGAGGTGCCCGGCGCAATTTCGACGATCACCCCGTCTCGGATGAGGATATCGGCTTGCAAAAGGTTTTCATGTTCGGCCGACAACAGTAGATTGCCATTGCGGATCAAGAGGTCGCGCATGGGAGGGTCCTTTCGGGATGGGTCAGTCGGTTCACAGCACGATCATCGGCACGGGGCCCTTCCCGCCGCTGAGCTTTGCGTTCTGGAGCGTGCGGCCCGACGTGGTGAGAGAGAATATCGCGCGCTTCGCCGCCGAGGCGGGAGAGCAGGTGCTGTGCCACGAAGTCGGTGGCGATTACGGCGCTTGGATGGACGAGGCCTTTGTCGCGGGCACGGCGCCGATGGTCTTCTACGCGCAGCGGGCCGAGGCGTCCCATTGGGACGCGCAGGGTCATCTCGCGGGGCTGGACGGGTCGGCGGGCGTGGCGGCGTCGCTGACCGGCATGGAGGGGCGGCTGGTCGACGGCGCCCGCACTGCAAAAGGGCGGCTGATCGGGCTGACCTATTACAACGGCGGGCCTTTCGCGCTGTTCGGTCATGCAGATATCGAAATACCCCACGATCTTGCGCACTGGGACGAGGTGCTGGACGCGCTGCGCCTCTTCCGTGGCCGGGGCATGGCGCATCCCTTCGTGCCGCGCTGGCATGAAACGCAGACGGGGCTTATCTGGAGCCTGCTGTGCCATCTTGCGAGCGAGGGCGTGCTGAGCTTCAATGATCCCGGGACGGCAGGGGCGTTGACGGCGGCGCTCGGCTTCTTCCGCAGCCTCGTGCGCGAAGATCTGGTGCTGCCCGAGTCGCTCGAGGATCGAGGTGATGCGCCCGCCGTGATCCGCTGGGCCAGCGGGCAGCATGCGCTGACCTTCACGATGGATTATCTTGCCGCAGATGCCGCGGCGCTCGCAGGACGTCCTGTCAGCCTCCCGCTGCCCCTGCCCGGCGCCAGCGGCACCGCGCTGCTTCCGGGACATGCGCTGCTGTGCCTGAACAACCATATCGACCCGGCACTGCGTCCGAGGGCCGAGGCGCTGTTGTGCTTCCTCGGGGGCCGGGACGGGGACGGGTGCCCCGGCGTGCATCGCCGCTGGCTGACCGACAGTCTCTTTGCCGTGCCCTATCCCGAGCTGGACCGCGATCCGACGATCCGCCATGCCCTCCGCCGTTTCTTTCCCGTGCCGCAAGCCGAAGCAAGCGTCGAGCGCCTTTCTGCGGCGCGGGCCGGGGCGCAGGTATCGCCGCCGACCCACGCGCCCTGGTTTCTTGGCTGGTCCGGCGAGGCCGATGCCCTGATCCGCACCCGCCTGCTGCGCGAGGACAGCCTTGGACCGGAGGCTGTCACAGAGCGCCTGCTGCACCGCTGGGAAGCCCTGCGCGCGGCGCATCGTTGATCGGCCCAACCGCATCGCTCAGACCGGAGTGACGAGGTGACAGGCCGCGGCATGCCTTCCGCCGATCCCCAGCATCTGTGGCTCCACCTCGGCGCAGACCGGCATGGCGAGAGGGCAGCGCGTGTGGAAACGGCATCCTCTCGGGGGATTGGCCGGGCTGGGAAGCTCGCCACGCAGCGTCTGCGCATCGCGCTCGGTGCTGCGCGCGGGGTCGGGCGAGGGTGCGGCAGCGATCAGGGCGCGGGTGTAGGGGTGCGCCGGAGCGGCGTAGATTTCGCGCGCCGTGCCGATCTCGACGATCTTGCCCAGATACATCACCGCGATCCGGTCGGCAAAGCCGAAGACCCGGGCCAGATCATGCGAGATGAACAGATAGGTCAGTGCAAACTGCTGCTTCAGCTGGCGGAACAGCGTGAGGATCTGCAGTTGCAGGGACACATCCAGCGCCGACAGTGGTTCGTCGGCCACGATGAAATCCGGGCGCAGCATCACGGCGCGCGCGATGGCCACGCGCTGCCGCTGCCCGCCGGAAAACTCGTGCGGATAGCGGTCGGCGAAATCGGGCGCGAGGCCCGCGGCGGCCATCGTTTCCATCACCCGGCTGCGAATAGTCGCCGCATCGTCTCGGGTGTGGACGCGCAGCGGCTCTGCTAAGGTGTCGAAGATCTTCATCTTCGGGTTCAACGAGGCATACGGGTCCTGGAACACCATCTGGAACTGGCGACGCGCCGCGCGCAACGCCTCGCCCTCCAGCCTGGTGATGTCGCGGCCCATGAAATCCAGCCTGCCGGCCGCAATTGGCACCGAGCGCAGCAGCGCGCGACCGAGCGTGCTCTTGCCACAGCCGCTTTCCCCGACAACCGCCAGCGTCTCGCCGCGCTCCACCGCAAGATCGACGTTGCTGACGGCCTGCACCGCACCCGCCTTGCGGCCGGTGATCAGCGAGCGCCGCACGCCGAATTCCACAGTCAGGCCTTCAGCCCTGATCACGTTGACGGCCGTCATGCGCCCACTCCCGGCAAGGGGTTGAAACAGGCGAGCCGGCGGCCGTCGCCCTGTTGTGCGAGGTCAGGCAGTTCGACCATGCAGCGCGGCGTGGCACGGCTGCACCGCGGAGCAAAGCTGCATCCGGGAGCGACGACGCGCGGGTCGGGCGGCGTGCCCGGGATCGAGGCCTGCTCGGTAAAGGGATCGTCGATCCGCGAGGTGCTGGCCAGAAGCCCGGCGGTGTAGGGGTGGCCCGGAGCCGCATAAAGGGTCGAGGCCGGCGCGTCCTCGATGATCCGCCCGGCATACATCACCACAACGCGGTCGGCGAGCCGGGCCAGCAGCGCCAGATCATGCGTGACCCAGACCATCGCCATGCCGCGTTCGGCTTGGATCGACTGGACCAGCCGCACAATCTCCGCCTGCACGGTTACATCGAGCGCGGTTGTCGGCTCGTCGGCGATCAGCAGCTTGGGATCGCAGGCCAGCGCGACCGCGATCATCACGCGCTGGCGCATGCCGCCCGACATCTGATGCGGCATCTGGTCGATGCGCAACTCCGGCGCCGGAATGCCGACCTGACGCAAGAGATCCAGCGCCTTCTCCCGCGCCTCGGGACGAGAAAGGCCGCGATGGCGCCGCAGGCCCTCGGTGAGTTGCCGCCCGACGGTCAGTAGCGGGTTCAGCGCCGTCAGCGGGTCCTGAAAGATGTAAGACACCACCGGTCCACGCATGTCCTGGAGCGCGCGGTTCGAGATTCCTAGGAGCGATCGCCCGTCGACCGCCATTTGCTTGGCCTGAATGTCCGTGCGCCGGGAGTCGAGCAGGCGCAGCACCGACATCATGGTGACCGACTTGCCGGAGCCGCTTTCGCCGACGATGCCGATCACCTCGCCAGGCGCCACTGTCAGCGACAGGTCGCGCACGGCATAGACCGGGCCGCTGTCGCCCTGGAAGGTGACGGATAGGTTCTGCACCTCGAGCATCATCTGGGTCATTTTCGCAGCCTTGGGTCAGTGCGGTCCTGCAGCCAGTCGCCACAGAGATTTCCCGCCAGCACGGTCAGCGCAGTCGCGATGCCGGGCATGGCGGTCATCCACCAGGCATTCTGTAGATAGTTGCGCCCGTCGTTCAGCATCATGCCCCAAGAGGGCTGCGTCCCGCCGACACCCACGCCCAGAAAGCTCAGGGCGGCTTCGGTGAGGATCGCCTGCGCCATAGAGAAGCTGGCAACGACAATGATGGGCGACAGGATATTGGGCAGGATGTAGTGCCGCAGGATGCGCAGCGTCGGCACCCCCACGCTGCGGGCGGCTTCGACGTAATCCTGATTGGTCACGCTCATCACCTGTCCGCGCACCACGCGGGCGTAGTTCACCCAAGTCGCCAGCGCCACGACCACGACGACCGAGAGGAATCCGCCGCCGAAGGTCGCCAGCAGGAAGATCGCCAGCAGCGTGAAGGGGAAGGAGAGCTGCACGTTGATGAGGAAGGACAGCACGGCATCGACCCAGCCGCCGAAGTATCCCGCCAGGAGACCGACCGACGAGCCGATGATCGCGCCGATGACCACTGCGCCCGCGCCGACCGACAGGGAAATCTGCGCGCCATAGATCACCCGGCTCAGGATGTCGCGCCCGAGATTGTCGGTGCCGAGGAAATGGGACAGGCTGCCGCCCTCCACCCAAGCAGGCGGCGCAAGGCGAGCCATCAGATTGACCGCAGACGGCGGGTGCGGTGCGATCCAGGGAGCGAAGAGGGCCGAGGCCACGGCGAGGACGAGGATGGTCAGCCCGATCAGCCCGATCGTGTGCCGTCCGAAGAAGCGTTTTGCGGCGGCGCGGGTCATTTCAGCTTCACCCGCGGATCGATGACGACATATAGGACATCGACAAGGAAGTTAATGACCACGAAGAACACGGCCGCCATCAGCACAACGCCTTGGATCAGCGGAAAATCGCGCTGGTAGACCGCGTTGACGGCCAGCCGTCCAACGCCCGGCCAAGCGAAGATCGTCTCGGTGATGAAGGCGCCCGAGACCAACTCGGCCAGTTCCAGCCCCGCCATGGTCACGACCGGGATCATCGCGCCACGGAAGGCATGGACGAAGAGGACCGTCCTCTCCCGCAGGCCCTTCGAGCGTGCGGTGCGGATATAGTCAGCATTCAGCACCTCGAGCATGCTTGCGCGCACCAGACGCGTGAGCCGGGCGGCCGATTGCAGGGCCAGCGTGATGGCGGGCAGTATGAGATAGAGCGGTCCGCCATAGCCCGAAACGGGCAGGATCTTCAGCTCCACCGCAAAGAGCACGACCAGCATGAGGCCGATCCAGAACCCCGGCGCGGCCTGTCCGACCATGGCCAACGCCGTCACCACCACATCCCAGACGGTATTGCGCTTCAACGCGATGATGATGCCGAGAGGAACCGAGATCAGCAGCGCCAGCAGGAAGCCGGCGGCCGCAAGCTGAAGCGTCGCGGGCAGCCGCTCGGCAATCAGCTGGGTCACCGGAGCGCGCTGGACGAAGGAATAGCCCAGATCGCCCTGCACGGCCTTGCCGACGAAGCTCAGATACTGCTCGGCCAACGGGCGGTCGAGGCCAAGGAATTCCCGCAGGGCCTGCTTGTCCTCGATCGTTGCATTCTCGCGTGCCATCAGCTCCACCGGATCGCCGGTCAGATGAGCCACGATGAAGGTCGAGAACGAGACGCCGACCAGGACGAGGACCGCTTGCAGGAAGCGTTTGAAGAGGAAGAAGGGCATGCAGCGGACCTGTCGGATTGCCCTGCCCCGGGGCTCCGGGGCAGGGAATTTCCGTCACTTGTAGGTGATCAGATAAGGCTCGAGATAGTTGTCGGCCCGGAACTCGTAGCTCAGCTCTTTCGAGATGCCGAAGAAGCTGGGCAGGCGCCAGAGATAGAGCCACGGGGCGTCGTTCCAGATGATCTCCTGCGCCGCGAATTCGAGCTTCTGCCGGGCGGCATCGTCCAGAGTCTGCGCAGCTTCGGTGACCAGCTTGTCATACTCCGGATTGCAGTAGCCGCTGGAGTTGTCGACATGGCCGCAAGTCAGGATCACCAGCTCAACCGAGGGGTTGATCAGCGCAGCCCAGCCTTGGAAGTAGATACCCTTCAGCGAGGCCGAGGAGAGACCGGCGCGGAACTGGCCGATCTCGACGGCTTCGTAGGAGGGCTTGATGCCGACCTGTTCCAGATAGGCGCCGACGATCTCCGACACTTCCTTGCCGCCGTCGAAGCGGGTCGACCATTGCAGCGTCAGCGGGAAGCCATCTGCGAACCCGGCCTCGGCCAGCAGCGCCTTGGCCTTCTCCGGGTCGTAGGCGAAGGGTTTCAGGTCGGGATTGTTGTTTGGCGAGTTGACGATGCTGACCAGCGGAGAGGTCGAACCGCCCATCAGCGAGGCCACGATGGTGGGCACGTCAACGGCGTGGTTCAGCGCCTGACGGACCCGAACATCGGCCAGCGCGGGCTGCTCGCCCTTGATCGAAATGCCCATGTGCATCTTGCGCAGGCCCTCGATCTTCACCAGATCGCTCACGTCCGAATTCGCCTGCTCGGCGGAATCCGGGGTAATGCCGACGACGAGATCCACGGTGCCGGCGCGCAGCTCGTTCAGCCGCGACGACACTTCCGGGATGGCGCGGAAGGTGACGGTCTTCACGTCCGGAGCGCCGCCCCAATAATTCTCGTTGGCGACCAACGTCAGCGAGTCGCCCCGCTTCCATTCGCCCAGCACGTAGGGACCGGAGCCGACCGGCGCGCTCGCAACCACGTCGGGGGCGGTGTCGGCGATATAGCCCGGCGCCGCGATGAACGCCTCGGCCAGCCAGTAGAGCATGTTCACGGTCGGCTTTTCGGTCACCAGCTCGATGGTGTAATCGTCGACGACCCGCACTTCGCTCAGCCCGGTCTGGTCATGCAGCTGCTGCACCGAATTGAACGGCGCGGTATCCATGCGGGCAAAGTTCACCGCGACAGCCTCGGCGTTGAAGGGCTCGCCATTGCTGAAGGTCACGCCCTCGCGCAGCTTGAAGCGCCAGGTTACGTCATCCACCCGCTCCCACTCCGTTGCCAGCCGAGGCTCGGACGAGCCATCCGGCGCGCGGCGCACGAGGCTGTCGAACAGCGACCAGATGACCGACCCGGTGGGATTGTTACTGTCGAGCATGTGCGGATCGAGGCTGATCACGTCCTCGGAGGATGCGATCACGACAGGCGCCGCATCCTGCGCCCAGATGCTTTGCGCGGGCAGCCCCATCGTCAGGGCAATCAGCCCGGCTGTCAGGCTTCGATGTATCCTCATGATAAACCTCCGTGTTGGATCTTCGTTTTTTTGGTTATGGTCGGAAAGGCGGGGGGGAAGAGCGCGGGCCACCCCAGCCCCTGTGGGTGGCGGTCGGCAAAGCTGTCGCGCAGTTGTTCGAAGATGGACTGCATGGCGGCGGCGATGGCGGCCTCGTCGGCCCCCACCACCCGGGCGTCGCGCACCACCTGCCGCCCCGCCACGAAGACGTGACGCGGACGCAGCCCCGGGGGCATCAGGAACAATGCCTCGACTGGGTCATGCACTGGCTGGGCCTCCAGAGCCGAGAGATCCCAGACGACAAGGTCGGCGGCCGATCCGGGCTGGAGGCGCCCGAGATCGGGCCGTCCGATCGCCCCGGCTCCGCCTAGCGTGGCAGCCCGCAGCAGATCGGCGGGGCAGGTTGCGGGCTCGGTGATCCGGGCCATGCCGAGGCCGGTCTGCAGGTTCATCAGCATGTTGGGAGGCGCGGTGTCGGTTCCCATGCCGATGCGGATGCCTTGGGCGGAAAAACCTGCAAAGCTGTCGAGCCGCTTGCCACCGCGTCCGATCACCAGCGGACAATGCACGACCGTCGCACCACTGTCGGCTAGCGCCTGCCGGTCTGCGGCGATCAGAGCCGAATCGCCCTCCGGCCCGCCCAGCAGCTTGGCGTGCGGCAGCAGGGCGCGGGGAGACAGCACGCCAAGATCGCGCAACAAGGCGATGGAGGAGACCCCTGCCCTTTCCCAGATCATTTCGGTTTCGACTTGCGACTGGCAGCAATGTAGCCGGAAGGGCACATCGAGTTCGGCAGCCATCTCTGCCGTGCGCCGGATCAACATGTCCGAACAGGTCTCGATGGTGGAGGGCACGAGCAGGCCCGAGATCAGACCGCCGCGCTGCGCCTTGATGAAGGCAACCGCCTCGGCCAGCCCTTCCAGACCGGCCGCCTCGTCCCAGACCTGCCCCGCCGATCCATCCGCCGCGACGACATTCACCGCCGAACGGAAGCTCGGCCCCAGCACCAGACGCAGCCCCAGCTCCTCGGCGAGCGCCGCGATGGCCTCAAACTCCTCGGCCGTCTCGGCCCAGCGACGGAACAGAAGCGAGGTGACCGGGAGTGCGGTCGTGACACCGGACAGCAGCAACTGACAAAAGGCGCCCCGTGCCGCCATCACCATCTGCTCAGTCGTCAGCACATCCTGCGCCACGGCGACATGGTCCTGCTTCATCGCCTTCGCGTCCGGCGCGGCCGAGCCGCCGAAACCGAGGATCGTGGTATCGACGTCAGCCAGGGCATTGAGGTCCACGAACCCGGGCGCGATCAGCGCCTGACCGAAGTCGCGCGCCTCGCCCTCGGTTCGTGGCGCAATGCTGACGATCCTGCCTGCATCGACGACAACTTCGGCGTTCTCGACAATCACGTGATCGCGGCCGTCATGGGCCAAGACCCAACGCGCACTCAGCTTGAAGCTCAACGTTCACCCCCGGATGGAGAGACTCGCTCCCGAGCCCCCGTTCGACAGCGTTACGCGTTTTCGTCATTGTGACAACGAAAATAATCGCAGACCGACGATCCGAATGGAGCCTCGTCCATCTACAAGCCTAATGGCCAGATATTTGAGCAAAGTGGCAAAGCTTCTCCGGCCCCTCGACAAGGCACATCACTCAGATAGTTTCTTATCGATACTTTTCGTAACTTTTCGAAGGCAAAGCATCTCTGCAGCGGAGGGCGAGGCAAACGGCTCCTGTCTGCTTGCCGTGAGAAAGCACCGTTATCACCTTGCCATCCGCCCCAATGGATGCCGAAAGACCAAGGTCTGCATG
The DNA here is from genome assembly GCF_057657095.1 of Cereibacter sp. Soil_C_27. Taxonomy (NCBI): domain Bacteria; kingdom Pseudomonadati; phylum Pseudomonadota; class Alphaproteobacteria; order Rhodobacterales; family Paracoccaceae; genus Cereibacter; species Cereibacter sp. Soil_C_27. Next base: position 33,179 of record NZ_JBDGJD010000010.1, read on the forward strand.
CCCATGCCCGGGCCGTGTCCCAAGTTGATGTAGGAGGGCCGTGCGCGAAGCCCTCGGGCGTAGCGCAGCGCGCGACCGACGGCAACGCAAACGGTCACCGTCGATCTTCGGGAAAGGTTTGGGTTGCGACACTCGAAACCAAGGACGGAGATGATGATGACCGACAAGAAAATGGTGCTGATCGAACTAATTGAAAAGCTGGCCGACAGTGATCTGGTGCACAAGATGCTGGCCTTTGCGGCCGACCGGATCATGGAGGTAGAAGTAGAGTTGCGCACTGCCGCGGCGAAGGGCGAGCTCGCCGCTGCGCGAGGTGCAGCGCAACGGCTACCGGGAACGGGATTGGGACACTTGGGCGGGGCGGATCGCACTGGAGACCCCGAAGCTGCGTAATGGCAGCTATCTTCCCAGATTTATAGAGCCGCGCCGCACGGCGGAGAAGGCCTTAATGGCGAGGATCCAAGAGGCTCATGGGCTCTTTTGCACATATCGGGTGATGGCCGAGGTTTCCTTTTTCCCGGACGGGCTTATCCCACAGCTTCCGTGACAGGTATGCCCAGCGCTGTGTAGCCATTGAGCACGGCGACACGCACGTGGAGTCCCGCGACTTGGCGATCGAAGTCCCGTGCCATGAGGCGCTGCCCCAGCAGATTTACACACTGCATCTTCGTCTCGACGCGGCTCCGGCGGTGGTATCCGCTCCATCGTCGCCACAGAGCGCGGCCGAGGTATTTGGAGGTCCGCAGGATTTCGTTTCGCGCGGCGGCACCGGCGGTGACGGTCTGCCACGGCTTCGCGTTATTGCGGGGCAGGATGACAGCGTGGGCGTTGCGATCCGCGATGGCATCGAGGCACTTGCGGGTGTCGTAGGCGCCGTCGGCAGTCATCAAGCCGATCTCTTCGCCAATTGGGATCTGGCTGAGCAGATCGGGCAAGACCGGTGCGTCACCAATGTGGCTCCCGGTGATCTCGACGACTCGGATCTCCAGCGTTTCCTCGTCGATCCCGAGGTGGATCTTGCGCAAGACCCGCCGTCTGGGCCACCATGCTTGCGGGCGTGCCACTCGCCTTCACCCTCGACCCTGATGCCCGTGCTGTCGATGAGCAGGTGCAGCGGGCTCTTCGACCCACGGTAGGGAATGTTGACGGCCAGGGTCTACTGACGACGGGACAGCTTGCTGGAGTCGGGCACCGTCCAGTCGAGGCCAACTAGCCGCAGCAGGCTCTCGACAAAACCGGTCGTTTGCCGGAGCGCCATGCCGAACAGAACCTTCATCGTCAGGCGCGTCTGAATGGCAGTGTCACTGTAGGTCCGCTGGCGGCCACGCCTGCCTGTCGGCGCCGCATCCCAGCTCATCCCGGGGTCGAACCAGATCGTCAACAAGCCACGCTGCTTGAGCGCTTCGATATAGGCTGGCCAGTTCCTGGTCTTGTAGGTCGTTGGCGTCGGTCTGCTCATGCATCCCAGCTACCACGCTGGATTCACAAGATGGATCCTTGACAGGATTTGTGCAACAGAGCTTTGGTGAGCGCGTTCTCCATGTCCATCATGTGTCGGCGCATAGCGCGCGTCCCGCCCGGCTTCCAGAGCGACGGACCCGGGCCACCTCAATGGGTTTTGCTTCAACAGCGGCCGTGCCCCGGAACCGGAGACCTTGAGCTGCTGCAGGCTTTGTGGACAGCGCGTTAAAGCTAGCATAGCGCGGGCCTCGAACTCCATTGGGCTGAGGTAGTCCAGTCTCGACTGCCGTCTGCGCGGGTTGTAGAAGCTCTCGATGTAGTCGAAGACGTCGGCTTGCGCCTCGTCGCGGGTGCGGTGGACCATACGGGCATTGGTAACGACAGGGTAAACATCATTTTATCTGAGCAGCCGCCAACCAACATTGAGATTACTTCATAGGTGCCACTCAGAACGGCGCTGCAGGTGGTATTTGGGCTCCGGGCAAAGGTAGTCCCGCTCGCAAAAGATGGGCACTCCGGACCGACGGATTGATGCGCCAGGCAGAAGCGAGGCCACCTCAATCATCCTTGCCGTCTGAGATGGATGAAATAGAACGCATCATGAACAAACCGAGCCTCGCATGAGTCGTCGATCCACACCGCAGGTAAAAATGACCGGCATGCTTGGCCAGTCACGCTCCGCGTGCTCATTCCCGAGCATGGTTTCTTCAGCCTAACCTCTGCTCGGGACCCTCATCTCTGGCTGCTTCACACCGTTGGCCAGTCCGAGTATGCGACGACACCCGGTCAATCGATCCTCGGCGACGCACTCGAGGTGCATTTCCGCGACATCGAGGATGCACGTTTGTTCCGTGAGGCCTACCCGGACCTGGTGCTTGCAGACGGAACGATGAGCCCGACATACTCCTCGCCATATATGCCGTTCGGTCGGAGGGAGGAGGAAGAGGTGTGCAATCTCTACAGCCAGACGAAATCGCAGGACGCGATGCGGCAGCTTTTCGATCTGCCCTTCACTGACCTGACTGGCAACCTTGCTCCGCTGCCCGAGATCTTTCCCGACCAGAAGGCACCGATTGTTCGGCATGCGGCCGATGGCGGCCTGGAACTTGCCATGGCGCGCTGGGGCCTTCCCACGCCGCCGCAGTATCTCATCGGCAAGAAGACCGATCGCGGCGTGACGAACATTCGCAACACAGCGAGCCCGCACTGGCGCCGCTGGCTTGGCCCGCGAACCGCTGCCTTGTGCCCCTGACCCGTTTTGCCGAGCCGCGCGGGACCGGTCTTGGGAACGCGTGGTTCTCCGCATCGGCCGACGTGCCGATGTTCTTTGCCGGTATTCAGGTGCCGGGCTGGACCTCGACGCGCAAGGCCAAGGACGGCGAGACCACAGACGATCTCTATGCATTCCTGACCACGACGCCAAATGCAGAGGTGGCAACGATCCACCCGAAGGCGATGCCAGCTATCCTGACGGATCCGGCGGATTGGATTACCTGGCTTACTGCCGAGTGGGCCGAAGCCAAGATGCTGCAGCGGCCCCTGCCCGATGGGACGCTGACCGTGCGGTGAGTCGGCCCCGGCCTCATCAAGATGCCGAAGCCCCAATCTTCCAGGGGATGGGTTTCCAGCGCCTGCCCCAATCTCACATCTCCTTCCCGGGGTCTTCATCAGAACTGTGGGCGTCACGGATCCGCTGAAGACGTTCGTCCGCCAACAGACCCATCTCCTCCCTGACGGCGGCGAGATCCGCAGCATCCTTCGCGAGTTTCTTGCGCTCTCCACCGAGCACGGCGTCGACGGTCGAGCGAACCAGCTGCATCAGCCGCCTCAGCCAGGGGCCCGCCCCCGCAACCGTTTCCATAACCGCCTGCCGCTTGCTCTCCTCCTTTGGCACTGCCGGTCCGAATGCAATTCCCTCGGGGCGCTCCGCTGTTGCAGGCCGCCACGCCAGAACACCTGCTCTGAACAGCTCGAGGCCACTGGCTAGAGCATCGACGCGCCGAGCCTCCCTCATGGTGGCCACGCGGATTTTCTGGGCCTCCGCCTTCGCGTCGCCAACCGCTTTCTCCGACAGGTGCTGCGCGATCCGCGCCTTCATTGCATCTTCATTTGCCGACTTCTTCCGAGCCTCAGCCTGCTCCAGCTCCATCTGGGCAACGCGGTTCCTGTGCTCGACAGCTTCGACCTCGCCCCGGCTCGAGATCAATGCCGCTTCCATCTCTGAAGTCTCCTGCCTCAGGGACTGCATCTTCCCGACCGCCTCCTCGGCTGCTTCGACATAAGCACCAGCACGGGAGATCACCGCAGCGGCCTTCGCCTCATCCTCTTCTTTCCGGAGTCGGGCGGCGCGAGCCGCCTCTTCTGCCTTCTGTGTTTCCGCCATCGCCGCATCGCGGCGGCGGACGGCACTGATTTCTTCCTTTCCTGATTCCGCCCTCCGAGCCTGCGCCTCGCGCACCGCGCGTTTACGGCTCTTGCGGATGGCCGCGTGGCCAAGCGTCCGAGCGCTCTCAGCAACACGGTCGGCCTGGACGCGCGCTTCGGCCATGATCCGGGCCTTTTCCGCCTCCGCCTTTTGCTTCTCCTCCGCCCGATATTGGCTCGGCGGCACATGCCGCCGCTTCGGTTCCGGAGGCTCACCAGCGGCTAGGGCGGCCCGGCGTGCGGCGGCATGCCGCTCGCCGCGGCGAAGGCCAATCTGTTCGAAATGGAGGCCGGCCATATCCTGTGCGTGTTCATAGTGGGCGAGCAGAGGATTTGCCGCCGCCTGCAGCAGCCGCTGCACGCCGCGGTTCGCGGTCTCTCGTTGGGTCCAGACCGCGACGACAAAGTGCAGATGAAACGCCTCCTCGTCAGAATGCGAGGAGGCAAACCGAAGCTGTCCGTTCGGAAAGTGCTGATGCAGGAAATCCACGGCATGGGTGCGGAAGTCCTCGACCCGATCACCCTTCCACGCGCCCAAGCCTGTTCCGCCGAACCACCCCTTGTTGACCGTTAGAATACCCTCCCGAAGCGGGCCGCCGGTGCAACGCTTCCACGGGTCAGAGAGACCCGCCGCCCTGACTTTGGCCGCGTCCTTCTTCCGTGACTTCGCAACGAGCGCATCGAGATGGGCATCAAGGTTCTGGCGTGACGCGGTATCAATTTCGAGCCTCAGATCCTCGATCCAGCTCGTCTCACCGACCTCTGTCCGATTTGCTTCGGTCTGTTCAAGGTCAACATGCAGGAGATCGCCACCGGCACGCTGGTCATGCATAGCAAGCCTCCTGAGGTCACCAGGATGCAAGCTCTCGAACCTCAGAACAATTGGCGGGCCTTCGACAACTGCGGGGGCTGGCTGGAAGAACTGGATCGCAGTGATGGAGGTGATGGCGTTCATGACAGTTAGGCCTTGCTGAAGAAGAACTTCTCCTTCAGGCTAAGGTCACCCCTAGAAAATCATCGCACAGGCACGGACAGGATTTGTCGGTCCGTTACTCACTAGTGTTGTTGCAATCCGGGCAGGCCCGGATCGCAACAACACTGCTCGCGAAGGGGGATACCCCCGTTCGATCCCCTCCTCGGACCTGCTCTACGGCTGCGCCGTATCGCAGGTCCTGCGGCCAGCATCCTGCTGGACCGGAGCTTGCTCTATCTGAGGATTATCTTGTTCTGATGGGGCAATCTTACGCGAGACTGTTGGGCTGTCCGCGGTCGTGCCGACATCGGCTCCGGAGCATCTCCGCTCCGGGCCTTCCTCCTCCGGCCGATCGTCTCCAGCGAGGATCCTCAGTCCTGCATCACCACCGCAAGGATTGCCTTGGAAAGATCCGCGCCGACCCGCTGGAAACCGAGCAACCGGGCAACAGCGCGCGTCATTTCGTCGGGCGGCATCGTCCCGCACTCAGATCGGACGCGATGCGCGGCCGCCGCGATCTCCATCGGGGGGAGATATTCCACCTTCAGCAAGGCACCCGTTTCGGCCCGACGATCACGGATCGGCGGGGCCTCGTCTTGCTCCGCCGTCAGCACGAATTCCCCGGCCTGCCGGAGGTTGACGTCCCGCTGACGCGCCGAACTGACCGCGCGTCTCGTCGCTTCGACAATGCGATTGCCGGTGCGGGACTTGCCGAACGCGGTCGAGACCCGGCGCGCCAGTTCGTCAACGTGGATCGGCCCTTCGACTGCCACGATCTGCTGGACCAGATCGGCGAGATGGCCGAGGGGAGCCTCGTGCGGTTCTTCCATGCGATGCGACATGACCCGGGCGCGCTGATAGGGCGGGGCCGTCAGTGTCAGGTGCTCGATGTCGATCGCTTCGTCCGCCACAGGATCACCAACCGGGATCTGCAGGTGGCAGCCCATGTTCGCGCCGCGGACCGCGATCCCGTCGGAGGCCTCCTCTCGCGCCCGCAGCAGCGCATCGCTCAGCCTGCGGATCTCGTGCTCACGCCGAAGGAACCAGTCCGTGCTCCAGATCCGGTGAAACGTCCAGCCGAGGTTTTCTAGAACGTCCTGTCGCAGACGATCCCGCTCGCGGGCCCAGAGAGCCGCGTGATAGGCGGCGCCATCACACTCGACCGCAGCAATATACTGGCCCGGACGGTCCGGATGGCGAACGCCGATGTCTATGCGAAATCCCGCGCTGCCGACCTGCAAGTCGGCCTCATATCCCAGGTCCCTGATGACGCGGGCCACGTCTTCCTCGAACGGACTGTCCGCTTCAAGGCCGGTGACTGTGCGCACGTCTATGATGCCCGTCTTCGCATAGTCGAGGAACCGCTTCAGCACCCGTGTCCCTGCGCGGACAGATCGGCTGGGGTCGATATCGCCGGGATCGAACGAGGCGAAGACCTCGCACCGCACGCGGGCGCGCGAGAAGAGCACGTTCAGCCTCCGTTCCCCGCCCTCGCCGTTGATCGGCCCGAAGGCCATGGACGCCAGGCGACCGTTTGGCTCCTGCGGGCCGTAGCCGACTGAGATCAGGATGACATCCCGCTCATCGCCCTGCACGTTCTCGATGTTCTTAACGAAGACGTCTTCGGCCCGACCCTCGCGCAGGAACGCGTCCAGAACTCCATCCTGACGACGCTCGTGCTCGAGCACCTCGGTCAGCATGTCGGACTGCGCCTTCGAAAAGGCAACGACGCCAAGCGACAGATCAGGGCTGGTCCGGGCGTGGTCGGCCATCGCCTTCACGATGAACTGCGCCTCGATCTTGTTGGTGCCGGGCCTCATGCTAGTGCCCTTGCCGCGCGCGTAGACGCCGGGAACGCGCTTGAACTTCAGCCCGTAGTTCTCATCGAGCTGTAGCGGGGATGGTGGCAACACCAGGTTGTCACCATAGAACTCGGCGTTTGAGACCCGGATCAGGGACGGATCCCGCGACCGATAGTGCCACTCCAGCATGCGTGACCGAAGTCCACGCGCTTCACACAAGGACAGGATGCTTTCCATGTCGGCCGCCGTCGCGCCGACCGGCATCTCTTCTTCCTCGTCTTCGGGGTTCTCGCCCTCATCCACCAGACGGTCGAAAAAGGAGGTCGGCGGCAGTTGCTTCTGATCGCCCACGACGACATTTTGGCGGGCACGCGCGATGACGCCCAAGGCATCTTCCGGGCGGGTCTATAATGGTCAACCCGCTGACGAGGGCAGCAGCATGCCGCTGACCGCCTAACTCTTGCGCTTCGACACTGAGCGCGTCGCCGCTGCTGCAGAGAAAAGGGCAGGTGCCATCAAAGCAAAAGACGCTCCGACAGCAGCGCGCCAATCTCGGGGAAAACGCCCGGGTTGTCCTCGCAAATCCCCTTGCCCTGCGTCATCAGGCAAAGCCCAACCGGTGCGCTACCGGGCATTTCGACGCGTATAAGATCGTGCTTGTAATAGGAGGCGCGCTCGTCGCCGGTCCAAGAGTTCTGTCCCGCCTTGCTCCATATCTTCGCTTCCAATGGCATGCCGCCGCCGAGAAACTTGTCTACTTGGAAATGCGGCATCTTCGCCTCCGCGCTCTTGCGGTCCCGCAGCAACGCTGCCTGCGCGCGACCGCGCCCGGCGGGCGAGAGCGGCACGTCTCCGGCGAATATCTCGAACATGAGCCGGGCCGCGGCGAGGGGTGTCAGCGCGTTCAGATACGCGCCAGTGCGACCTGCATACTGCGACTCGCGGCCATAGCGCGCGTCGTCCATGAGCTTCTGTGAGATGTTGCACTGGGCGAAGTCGGCTTCGAACTCCGCCCAGACTCCTGTGGTGAAGAAGCGGTTCAGGCCTTCCCGTCGATCTCGCCAGGTTTCAAGCTCAGCCCCCGCCAGAAGGGTGTCACCCGTCGTGCCGGTGATCAGGTCGATTACGTAATTGGTGCCGGTGTTGGACGACCACCGGATCATGTCGCGGATCGCACGCGTGAGGTCTTCGTGCTCGGCGATGCGGCCCTGCTCGATGTCGTGCAGAACATGGACAAGGTGAAACGCTTTCACGAGGCTGCAGGGATAGCAGCGCCAGTCACCACGGTAGGCGAAACCGTCGGGCCGTTGCCCAGGACCGTTTTCGCGATACGCGACGAAGCCAAAATTTTCGGGGTCCAATCCCTTGTCGCGATGGCGCCGGACCAGTTCGTTAGCAAGGCCCTCGCAGCGCGCAGTCCAGTCCGGGTCATCTTTGAAGAACATGTTCGGGTCTCTCCGGGAAAGAAGGGTCAGGCAAACTCGCGGCCTTCCAGCAGCGGACAAGCCCCGTCTGTGAGGTCGGCGTCATGGCTTGCGGGCTGTGACAGGCGGCCTCGACCAGCGGGCAGCGCGTCGCGAAGCGACAGCCCGGAAGCTCGGCGAACGGGTCCGGGATCTCGCCAACAATGGGCTCGGCCAAGGACTGCTTCCGGCGCACGTCCGGCACGGCGGCGATCAGCGCCCGGGTGTAGGGATGCGCCGGCGCGGCGAACAGGTCCGCACTTTCCTGCAGTTCGACAATCTCTCCGAGATACATCACCGCCACCCGGTCGCAGAGATAGCGCACTACGTTCATGTCATGCGAGATGAAGATGATCGTCAGGCCCATATCGCGGTTTAGCCGCTTCATCAAATTGATGATCTGTGCCTGCACCGAGGCGTCCAGCGCCGAGACCGGCTCGTCGGCCACAAGGATCTCCGGGCCGGGACACAGCGCCCGCGCAATCGAGACCCGCTGGCGCTGGCCGCCCGACAGCGCGTGCGGGAACTTCAACGCGGTCTCCGGCACCAAACTGACCTCGGCCAGAACATCCTGGACCCTCGCGCGGCGTTCAGCCCGGGACAAACCTGGCTGATAGCGCGCCACCACCTCTTCAAGCTGAGCGCCGATCGTCATGCGAGGGTTCAGGGAGGAATACGGATCCTGGAACACCATCTGCAGCCGTCCTGCAGGGTCCGGACCGTTGAGCGGCTTGCCGTCGAAGATCACGGCGCCGTCGTCGGCGGGCTGCAAGCCGACTCCGATCCGCGCCAGCGTGCTCTTGCCGCAGCCGCTCTCACCAACGATACCGAGGATCTCGCCGGGGCGCACGTCCAGATCGACGCGGCGGACCGCGTGAAGCGAGATCCCCGGCCGCCCGGCGAGGGTATCAAGCAATCCGCGCTTCACCGGAAAGCGGCGCTCGACCTGCCGGAACTCAAGCTGTGACATGGGCCACCTCGTCCAGAACGCAGGCGTCAAGATGGTCGGGTGCAAGCCCGGCGCGCGGCCGAAGCGGTGGCGGACCTCCGTCCGTGCAGCAGGGACGCGCGAATACACAGCGGGGGGCGAAGCGGCAGCCGGGCGGCGGGCTGATCAGGCTGGGGGGCGCGCCCTCGATCGGGGTCAGCTCTTCGTCCCGGCTGATCTGCCCCGGCAAGGCCGCCAGCAGCGCCTTGGTGTAAGGATGCGAGGGCGTATCGAGGACGTCGCGCACCCTGCCCGTCTCTACCAGCCGACCCGCATACATCACCGCCATGCGGTCGCAGATCTGGGAGACCACACCGAGATCATGGGTAACCAAGATAATCGAAGTCCCAAGACTGTCGCGGCGTTCCCGAAGCAGCCGGAGGATCTGGTCCTGCACGGTCACATCCAGCGCGGTGGTCGGCTCGTCGGCGATGATCAGCTGCGGGCGCAATGCCAGCGCCATGGCAATGACTACCCGTTGCCGTAGCCCGCCGGAGAGCTCGTGCGGGTAGGCATCGAGCCGCCGCTCCGGCGAAGTGACATGAACATCCCGCAGGAGCTGCAAAGCCGCGGCACGCGCCGCGATGCGCCCAACCTTGCGGTGGCGCAGGATCACTTCCGCGATCTGCTTGCCGATCCGCATTGTCGGGTTCAGCGCGGTCAGCGGGTCTTGGAAGATGAAGGCCACGTCACGGCCCCGGACCTGCGCTAACTCGCGTTCCGGCATCGCGGCCAGATCACCGACGCCGTCCAGCAGAACCTGTCCACCGGCCACCTTTGCTTGGGCTCCGCCGAACAGCCGCAGGATGGAGCGGCAGGTGGCGGACTTGCCGCAGCCGCTTTCGCCAACAATGCCGAAGATCTCACCGGGTTCGACGTTGAAGCTGACACCATCGACTGCGCGCGCCACACCGGAGGGGCTTCGGAACTCGGTCTGCAAGTTGCGGATGCTCAGAAGGCTCATCGCTTATCCCTTCGGCTTCAGCGCGGTGGAAAGACCCTCGCCCAGCAGCGAGAAGGCGATGCCGATCCAGATGATCGCGAGGCCGGGAAAGATGGTCATCCAGGGGGCCTCGCGCATGAAGTCGATGCTCTCGACAATCAGCAGCCCCCACTCCGGAGCCGGCGGCTGCACTCCAAGGCCGAAGAAGGACATGGCCGCCACCGCCTGCACAGTCAGCACCACGTCGGACATCGAGTAGACCAGCGCCGGAGTGATCGCATTCGGCAGAATGTGGCGCAGCATGACGCGCAGTCGACCGTATCGCAGGACCCGGGTAGCCTCGATGAACTCCAGCCGTGCGATCAGCAGCGTCTCGCCGCGAACGATCCGGGCATAGCCGATCCAGTTCACGATGAAGAAGGCGATGTAGAGGTTGGTCTCGCTGGGCCCGAGCACGCCGACGATCGCCAAAACCAGCACGTAGAACGGGAAGGCCCAGACCACGTCGGTCACCCGCATCAGAGCGGCATCGACACGACCGCCGAAAAAACCCGCAGTCAAGCCGATCAGCACACCGATCGCCATAGGGCCGAAGACGCAGATCAGCGCGAGGCGGAGATCATAGACTGCACCGGCCATCACCCGGGTGAAGATGTCGCGGCCGAAGTTGTCGGTCCCGAACCAGTGCAGCGCCGAGGGGCTCTGCATGGAGTTGGCAAAGTCCAGGGCGAAGGGATCATGGGGCGAGAGCAGCGGGGTCAGCGCGGTCGCGGCAGCGGTCAGCACCAGCATCAGCAGGCCGAGCGCCCCGGCGGGGCTACGCAGGAGGTTTTTGAGAACGGTCATCGATCACTCCAGCCGAACGCGAGGATCGGCCAGCGCGTAGCAAATGTCGGTGATCAGGTTCACCATCACGACCATTATGGCAAAGAAGACGGTAAGCCCCCTGATCACCGGAAGATCCCGCGAGACTATGGCGTCGATCAGGAGGGAGCCGAGCCCCGGAGCCGAAAAGATCTTCTCGACCACCACGGTGCCTCCGATGATCCAGCTGACCCGGACACCGATGATCGAGATCGTCGAGATCAGGCTGTTGGGCAGCACGTGACGCAGGAAGACCTCCCACCCCCGCAGGCCTTTGGCTCGGGCGGTATCGATGTAGTCGGCCTGCATCGTGTCTATCAGCGCGGCGCGCAGACTTTGCTGAATTAGGGCAGAGGTCGAGAGGCCCACTACTAGAGAGGGAAGGAACAGCCGGTAGAGGTTCTCTGAAATCCCCACGCCCACGCCGCCGGTTGGGAACCAGCCCATCCCAAGAGCCAGCCAAAGGATGAGCACGTAACAGAGCCAGAAGGGCGGCACCGCGATCAGCACGACGAAGACTTGCCGGATCACCACGTCGACCGTGCGCCCACGGTTCGCTGCGGCGAGAATGGCAGCAGGCAAAGCTATGACCAGCGCGATCACCGTTGAATAAGCGACGATTGCCAGCGTGTAAGGAAGCCGCTCGGCGACCAGAGTGATGATTGGCTGCTTGTGGAAGATCGAGATGCCGAAGCTGCCGGTGAGGCAATCCCGCAGGAAGTAGAGGTATTGCACCCAGAGCGGCTGATCGAGCCCCCAAAGCTCTCGCATCGCCTGTAAATCCTCTGCGCTGGCCCGCGTTCCCATGGCGCGCGATGCTGGATCGCCAGGCATGATCTGCAGCAGAAGAAAGCTGACCAGGGTGATCCCGATCAACACGGGAATGAGCATCAGCAGACGCTTGAGAATGGCGAGGATCATGGGCTCTCGGATCAGCGTAGCGCGCGGCAGGGGGCCCGCATGTGAAGGGGGCGACGAAGTGCGGACCGCAGCCCCCGTGCCGGGGGCTGCGGTAGGCCTCAGTTCTCGATCGACACGTCTTCGAGACGGAAGTTCGACGTCGGCAGAATTTCAAACCCCTTCACCCCATCCTTCACTGCCCAAGCGGAAGCCGGATGATAAAGGAAAATGTAGGGTGCGCCGTCATGCAAGAGCTGGATCATCTCCTTGAACATTTCACCCCGCTCGGGACCATCGAGCTCTTTGCGCTCTGCCACGTAGAGTTCGTTCAACCGCTCGCTCTGCCACTCGGTGTGATAGGCATTCGCCCGCTCGGGGTTCACACCGACGAAGCCGATGATCTGGTCCGGATCGATCGTATCTGAAGTGGTGTAGGAGACGGACATCTCGTAGTTGCCGGCCTTCGTGGTTTCCCACTGCGTGCCGCCCTCCAGCATCTGCACCTTCAGCTTCACACCGACTTGCTGCAGCATCGCCTGAAGCGCGATGGCGGCATTGCGGCTTGTGGCGGCGCCAGAGTCCACCACAAGCTCGGCTTCGAAGCCGTCCGCATAGCCGGCCTCGGCCAGCAGTTCCTTGGCCCGGGCAGGATCGTAGGCATAGGGGGTCAGGTCAGGGTCCGCATAGGCCATGACCGGCATGGCGGAGGCGGCAGGCTTGCCCGCTCCATAAAGCACGCCCTGCACGAGGGCGTCCTTGTCGACAGCCAGATTCAGAGCTTGGCGCACCCGCTCGTCGTCGAACGGCTTCTTCGTGGTGTTCAGCTGCACGAAATCGGCACGGTAGGGAATGGTCTGGCCAACGGTGATGCCCTCAACAGCATCTAGAGCCTCCAGCTGGTTGAGCGGCGGATCTAGAGCAATATCTACCTCGCCCGCCTCAAGCTTGATGACCCGCGCCGAGGGCTCGGTCACAACTTCCAGAACGGCCGCGTCGACATGCGGCTTGCCCTCCTGCCAGTAGTGCGGGTTCTTCTCCAGCTCGATCTTCGAGCCCCGGGCCCACGTCTTCAGCATGAACGGCCCGGAGCCGACCGGAGCCTCGAAGAAGGTATCCCCTTGGGCCTCGACCTTGGTCTTCGGCAGGATCGCCGCGGCGAAGAGCGCGAGGTTGTTGAAGGCTGGCGTGAAGGGCTCCGCCAGCGTCATGACGATCTCGTGGTCGTTCACGATCTCAAAGCCGGTGATCGGCCGGTAGAAGCGGCCCCAGCTCGAATCCTCCGAGGCGGCACGTTCGATGGAGAACTGCACATCCTCAGCCGTAACCGGGGTGCCATCGGAAAATTTGGCGTCACGCAGCTTGAAGTTCAGCGTCAACCCGTCTTCCGAAACCGTCCAGCTTTCCGCAAGGCCCGCTTCCAGCCCCTCCCCGGTCCGGTCCGGGCGGATCAGCGTGTCAAAGATCAGCAATTGAGTCCAGATCGAGCCGTTGTCGCTGGTGGCGATCGGATCGAGGCTCAGCGGGTCGAACCCCATCGCCACACGCAAGGTTTCGGCCTGGGCTGCCAGACCGCTCATCGCGACGGCAGTGGCCAGCAGCAGCGCTTTCATCGTCATTCCGGGGATCATCGACTGGTTCTCCATTTTCTGTCGGGAAGCGCGTTGTTGTTTGTCCCGGACAGCGATCGCGCAGCCGTGTCCAGTTTCGACATCATGTTAGACATCCCCGCAGTTATCCGAATAATAGTAAATATACTGCCCACTATCACTGGATTGATGATGAACCTACGGGAACTGGAACTGTTCGGCACGCTGATGCGGGTTGGCACGACGATCGAGACGGCGCGGCTGCTCGGCATATCTCAACCCGGCGTCAGCGGGCAGCTAAAGCGACTGGAGACGCGTCTGGGTTTCTCGCTCTTTCATCGCACCGGCAACCGGCTGGAACCTACGCGCGAGGCCAACGAGCTTTTCGCCATGGCGCAGCCAATCTTCGGCACGCATGCCGATGTCCGGGCAAAACTTCCCGGGCTTCGCGACTTGGCGGAAAGGCCGGTTGCCATCTCGGCGACGCCGGCGCTGGTGGAGAGCTTCATCGGCCCGATCCTGATCCGGGCAGGCTATCAAAACTGGAAGAAGCGCATCATCCTGCGTGTTCACTCACCGGAGGACGATTTGCGCAAAGGCGAGGCCGACATAGGGTTGCAGATGGCGGTGCCGCCGCGAGCCGAGTTCCAAGCCCATGTGGTGGGACAGATCCCGCTCGTGGCAGTGCTGCCCGAGCAGCATGCCTTGGCCACCTTGCCGGAATTGACCTGCGAGGCGATCGCGCCGTTCCCGCTGGTCTGCTACAACAAGGACTGGTCTCCGATGGGCAACAAGATCCACGAGGCCTTCCTAGCTCAGGGGCTGAACTACGATCCGGCCTGCGTTGTGCCCTTTTGCGCCAACGTCTGCAGCATGGTCCGGGCTTGCGGTGGTATAGGGATAGTCGACGCAATGACTGCGCATGACTACGGTATGCACGGGCTGGTCTGGCGCCCTATCAAGGACATGCCCAGCGTCTCGATCATCGCGTTCCATCGCCGCCACGAGCCGATGCGGGCGCCGGTGCAGGATTTACTAACTGCTTTCCTTTCGGGTGAGACCGGAGTCTGAACTCTGAGCCCTCTGCGACGGTAGATCGGCGTTGTTGCGTAAGTCACGCCTGAGGCATGATGGCCCCTTTCCCCGTCAGCATCAGGCCACGCGAATGATCTCGGCCGTTCCAAGGGCTGGGAAGCGGTTCATCAGTGCGATGCGGATCTGGATTTCAGCGGTCTGGCGGTCAGGGTCTCTTGCTGCGATGCGTTCACCGAAGGCCTTGAGGCACCGCATTTTCGCCTCGATGCGGCTGCGGACATGGTATCCCGTCCAGCGCTTCCAGAATGCCCGGCCATATTGCCGGGAGGCACGCAGGGTTTCGTTTCTGGCGATTGCGGCCGGGCAGTTCGCTTTCCAGGGTCGACCGTTCTTGCGGATCGGAATGATCGCGGTGGCCTGGCGATCGATGATGGCGGTGTGACAGCGGCGGGTGTCATAGGCACCATCGGCGGTCACGGTGCCGATGTCTTCGTCCTCGGGGATCTGGTTGAGCAGTTCCGGCAGGACCGGACTGTCGCCATCGCTGCTGGAGGTGAACTCCACCGCCCGGATGTCCGAGGTGGCGGTGTCCATGGCCAGATGCACCTTGCGCCACTGGCGTCGGCCCTGAACACCATGCTTTCGGGCCTGCCACTCGCCATCACCGAGGAACTTGATACCGGTGCTGTCCACGCGCAGGTTCAGGGGGCCATCGGCGCGCCGATAGGGGATCTGGACGGCCAAGGTCTTCTGCCTCCGGCACAGGGTCGTATAGTCTGGCACGGCCCAGTCCAGGCCAGCCATCTTCAGCAGGCTGGCCACCATCCCGGTCGTCTGCCTGAGCGGCAGCTTGAACAAGACCTTTATCGTCAGGCAGAACTGGATCGCCGCGTCCGCAAACACCGCAGGCCGACCGGGGCTGCCGTCATGCGGCGCAAGCCAGGACATGTCCTTGTCCAGCCAGATCAGTAGGGATCCGCGCTTGCGCAGAGACGCCGTGTAACTGGGCCAGTTCGTCGTGCGGTAGCGGGCGGGTGATGGCTTGCTCATGTGTCCCGTCTAACCGCATGGATTCACGATGTGAATCCTTGGGAGACAGAGTTTTGCAGCAACGCCGAACTAACCCGGCACCCACTCTTGCAAAAACAATAGAAGGCCCAGCACGAAAGATAGAGAGGGCCCTGGGAGTGCGATGATACAGAATCCAGGGCCCAACCCCCTTCGCATTCGCGTGACCGGGCATCATGGCGGCATGAGCCTCCGCCGGAAAAACGGCTTGGGCCGCCCCAGCAGGACCAACGCCAGCCATCGCTGACAGCACGCTCTGCGCGTTGCGGAACTGCAGCGACTTCAGGATCGCCAGGCCCTCCTTCGCCGGCAAGCAGACCAGCACCATGTCTGCGCTATCGACCACCGCCTGATTGCCTGCTGCCACCTCGGCCCCGTAAGCCGCTGCCAGCCGCGCCACCACCCCTGCTCCGCGCCGCGGTAGCAGGAAGCGGTAGTCCAAAGCGCGCGAGACGCCCGTTACAGAAAATCCGCCAGGTGCCCGCAGCCTAGAAGGCCAATGGTCGTCACGGCATCTCCTCCTGCACCTCGGCCATCGCGCGGGCGGTGGCGGCAATGTCGGCCTCGGTATGAACGATCGATGACAATGAATGCAGCGTGGCCGAGGGGTTCATATAGATCCCCTTGTCCATGAGGCGCAGCGCGAACTCACGGAATCACTCGGTCCACATGGGTGCAGAAATCGCGGAAATCGGTGATCTCGTCGCGATCGGTGAAGAAGATCTGGAACATCGAGTTCACCCCCTGCACAATCATAGGATGCTGGTTTGAGGCCCGCGCCACCTCGCGGATGCCCGCCGTCATCGCTGCCGCCAACTTTCATTCAGCATTCCGCGCGTCTGGTCCCTCGCGAGCGATGCAAGCGCACCGTCGATGGGGCTGGAGATTATCAAAGGCCTACAACTATAAAGTTCTTGAGATGGGGGATTATCATGACGAGCGCACGCGATATAGGTCTGATTACGGGTGGCCTACAGGTCGGAAGATGGAACGCCATCACCGACGTAGCTGGTGTGTCCGTAGGGCACCGCACCTTGAAAGGTTCCGAGCTAGCCACCGGTGTGACCGCGATCCTTCCGCACGACGGCGACCTCTTCCGCCTGAAACCGCGCGCAGCCGTCGAGGTGATCAACGGCTTCGGAAAATCCGTTGGGCTGCTGCAGGTGGCTGAGTTGGCGACATTGGAAACCCCTATCCTGCTGACAAATACCTTTGGCGTCGCCGCCTGTGTAGAAGCTTTGATCCGTCGCGCGATCCTGCAAAACCCCCGCATCGGTCGAGAGACGTCATCCGTCAACCCCGTGGTCTGCGAATGCAATGACGGGGCGATCAACGACATCCAGGCTCTGGCGCTCACCCCTGCCGATGCCATCATCGCCATCGAGGCGGCGCGAAGCGGTGATGTGGAGCAAGGCTGTGTAGGAGCGGGCGCTGGCATGACGGCCTTCGGCTTCAAGGCAGGGATTGGAAGCGCCTCGCGGGTGATGGAAATCGGCGGAGCGGACTATACTCTCGGCGCACTTGTCTTGGCCAATTTCGGCACGCGTGGTGATCTGGTGCTGCCAGATGGCCGGCGGCCCGACCCCCGTGGCCCGACACTAGCGGAGCGTGGCTCGGTGATCGTTGTGCTTGCCACGGACCTGCCGCTCGGCGACCGCCAGTTGCAGCGGGTGGTGCGACGGGCGGGGGCCGGGCTGGCCCGGCTCGGGGCGTTCTGGGGGCATGGGTCGGGCGACATCGCGCTGGCCTTCACCACGGCGGATCCGGTCCTGCATGATCCGGAGTCTGCCTTTGCCCCGCAGCGCCGGCTTTCGGATGGGCTCATCGACCTGCCCTTTCGCGCCGCTGCCGAGGCCACTCAGGAGGCTGTGTTGAACAGCCTCTGTCATGCCACCGCCACCCCGGGTCGCGCGGGCCAGCATTTTCCCGCGCTTTCCGACTGGCTTCAGGGCAGTGCCGGCTGAACGGCTGTCTCTGAGACCCGAGGAGGAACGGCAGTCTGTCGACTGCCCTGGACCGCCGCCCGCCACAGCGCCTCGACCGCGCGACCGCGTTTCTCCAAGTTGCGGTAGAGCCTCACGTCGAGGTCCAGTTCCCATTCGGGGTTCTCGGAGGCCGCCACCAGTCGGTTCGCGGCGATCTCGTCGCGCGCCAAGCTGTTGGGCAGCCAGCACACCCCGGCGCCGGTCACAGCCAGGTTCATCAGCCCGGCACTGATTGAGTTCTCGTGCAGGGTTCGATGCCTGAACGACGGGCGCCGTGCAAAGAGCCGGCCAAGAGCCACGCCGAAGAACGAACTGTAGCCGTAGCTTAACAGCGGCAAGGTCAGCTTGTCCTGCAGCGCCCTGTCCAGAAGCCCCTGCCCCCGGTGTAGCTCGCCCATGATCCGAACCTCGGGGGCCGCGAGCGGCATCAGCCGGTCCTGCCCGATGGTCAGCCCTTCGAAGCGAGTCTTGTCCAGATGGAACGGCACTTCGGAATGGGCGTAGGTGAGAAAAAAATCGGCCTCGTTGCTGATCAACGCCTCCAGATTGGCCTCGATGCCACCGCGGTCGGCGATCAGCGAGGTGGCAAAGCCCGCGGGATCGGCCTCCAGGTGCTGCAGCCAGCTGGGAAAGAAGGTGACCGTCAGCGTATGCAACGCGGCAAAGCGCACCAGCCCAGACTCTCCCGCAGGGCGCAGCGTCTCGCGCAGAGCATAGAAAGTGCGGATGGTGTCCTGCGCCACCGGCAGCAGCGCCCGCCCCGCCGGGGTCAGTTCGGCGGGCATAGTGGCGCGGCTGATCAGGGTCGCGCCAAGCCAGGCCTCAAGCTGTTTGATGCGACGGCTAAAGGCCGATTGCGTCACATGCCGGGCCTCCGCCGCGCGCGAAAAGCTGGTGGTGTCGGCCAGAGTGACGAAGTCCTCCAGCCACTTCACTTCCATCTTCAACCCTCCATCCGCTTGGCCGCCCGCCGACCAGTAGCATGATTTTATTACATTATGCAAATTGGGTATCACGTCTTGCCAAAAGCGAATTGGCCAATGCCGCACCCTCTCCGCCACGGTGGGCGCGAGGAGAGACAGTCAAGGGGAGGTGCTCACCACTGCGGCTCTTGGCCGTCGCGCCGGCCCCCTGCGGCAGATCCCCCCGATACTGTCCGAACCTGAGGAGTTGCACTTGGCCTGTCCTGTCGTCGCCGACCTCATACTTATCAATGGAAACATCTGGCGCGGCCGCGCCGAGGGGCGTTGCCAGTCGCTGGCCATCTGGCAGGGCAAGGTGCTTGCCTTCGGCACCGATGATGAGATGCTCGTCCTGAAGGGTGCCGAGACCCAAGTCGTCGACCTTGAGAGGCGCTTCGCCGGTCCCGGTCTGTTAGACAATCACCTTCACCTGATCTCCACCGGGCTGGTGATGGGATGGGTCGACATCACGCCGCAGGCCGCGCCGACGGCGGATGCTCTGCTGGATCGCCTGCGCGAAGGAGCGCAGAATATCCCGAAGGGCGGCTGGGTCCGCGCCCGCGGCTATGATCAGGTGAAGCTGGACACCAACCGCCACCCGACGCGGGACGAACTCGACCGCGCCGTGCCCGACCATCCGGTCCTAGTGACCCGCGCCTGCGGCCATGTCTCGATCGCCAATTCCATGGCGCTGCAGCTGGCCGGGGTTTCAGACGGCACCAACGATCCAGAAGGCGGCGTGATCGGGCGCACTGAGGGTCGGCTGAACGGCTTCCTCGCCGAAAACGCGCAGAACCTCATCTCGTCCATCATACCCGAGCCCTCGGTGGAGGAGCTGATCGACGGGATTGAACGCGGCGGCAACCACCTGCTGTCCTTCGGCATCACCAGCTGCATGGATGCGGCGGTGGGTCAGGTCGCCGGATTTGCCGAGATCAGGGCCTATGAACTAGCGAAACTCTCGGGCCGCCTGCCGGTCCGAACCTGGCTGACGCTCCTGGGCGATCCGGGCACCTCCATTGTCGAGGACTGCTGGAACGCCGGGCTCGTAACCGGCGCGGGCGACGACATGCTGCGGATCGGCGGGGTGAAGATCTTCCTAGACGGATCGGCCGGGGGACGCACCGCCTGGATGACCGAAGCTTACAAGGATCAGCCGGACAATTTCGGCGTGCGGATGCTGCCTAATGCGCAGGTCGAGGCGATGGTGCAGGATTTCCATGACCGCGGCTATCAGATGGCCTGCCACGCCATCGGCGATGGGGCCATCGGGCAGATCATCACCGCCTATGAAAAGGCGCTTGTGTCCTCGCCCGATCCCGACCGCCGTCACCGGGTCGAGCATTGCGGCTTTTCCTCTCCGGCGCAGGAAGCGCGGATGCTGGCGGCAGGCATCCTGCCCGCGCCCCAGATGGCCTTCATCCACGATTTCGGCGACAGCTACGTCAGCGTGCTTGACGAGGCGCGGGCCCGCCGCTCCTATCCCATCGGGACGTGGGAGCGGATGGGGCTGCGCCCCTCCACTGGGTCGGATTCGCCGGTCTGTTCGCCCAACCCCTTCCCCAACCTGCACGCAATGATCACGCGGCAGACCGGCAGCGGCACCGTGCTGGACGCCTCTGAAACGCTGGGCCGCGAGGAGGCGCTGCAGGCCTTCACCGAATACGGCGCCTTCTCGCAGAAGGCGGAGGACGTGAAGGGCCGGCTGATCCCCGGCCAATGGGCCGACATCGCCGTCTTCAGCACCGACCTGATTGAGACCGCGCCGGAAAACCTGCTCAGCGACACCCGCTGCCTGATGACGCTGCTGGCCGGAAAGATCGTCCACGACGCGCGCCCCTGAAACACCGACCAGACGCCGGATGATAACCGGCGCGATCTCAACAAGGAGAACCCCATGCTGACACGCCTGTCACTCGCCGCCATCCTGTGCCTCGGCACCTCTGGGCTCGCCATCGCGGAGGGGGAACGCTCCGGGGGCACCCTGAACTTCACCGCGCCCTATGGCTCCAGCTTCGCGACACTGGACAGCCAAGCCAGCCCGAATACCCAGGAAGAGTTCATCACCCAAGCGATCCACCGTTCGCTCTACAGCTGGGACTCGCTGAAGAACGAGCCGGTGCTTGAACTGGCGACCTCTGCCGATGTGTCGGAAGACGGCACCGTCTACACCTACCATCTGCGCGAGAACGCGATGTTCCACAACGACAAGCCGCTGACCGCCGATGACATCATCTACAGCTACCTGCGCATCGCCGCGCCGCAGAACGCCTTTCCGGGTGCCAGCTATATCGCCAATATCGCCGGTGCCGCCGACTACACCGCAGGCACCGCCGACAGCATCTCTGGGCTGAAGAAGATCGACGATCACACGCTGGAGGTCACCTTCGTCGCGCCGATCAACCCCGGCTTTGCGCTGATGATGAACACCACGGCAATCTTTCCCTCGAATGTGGACGAGGCGAGCTTCGCAACCGCCCCCGTCGGCCTCGGAGCCTTCCAGTTTCAGGAGCATGTGCCCGGCTCGCAGGTCGTGGTGACGAAGTTCGACAAATATTACGAGGAGGGCAGGCCCTACCTCGACCGGGTGAACCTGATCCTGATGGGGGAGGATGCCGCGCGCGATGTGGCCTTCCGCAACAAAGAGATCGACGTGTCGATCCTTGGCCCGACCCAGTATCAGGCCTATCAGGCCGATGACGCGCTGAAGGATCACATTCTGGAAGTGGCCGAGGTCTTCACCCGCAACATCGGCTTCAACCCGGCCTTCGAGCCGTTCAAGGACAAGCGCGTCCGGCAGGCGATCAACCATGCCATCAACGCGCCGCTGATCATCGAGCGGCTGGTGAAGAACAAGGCCTATCCCGCTTCCGGCTGGCTGCCCGTCTCCTCGCCCGCCTTCGACGCGGACAAGCCCGGCTACGATTTCGACCCCGAGAAGGCCAAGGCGCTGCTGGCCGAAGCGGGATATGCCGAAGGCTTCACCTTCGAGGTGACCGCCAGCCCGAACGAAAGCTGGGGTGTGCCGATTGTCGAGGCCATCCTGCCGATGTTGCAGAAGGTGGGCATCACCGTCAGACCGCGTCCGGTCGAAAGCGCTGCCCTTGGCGACGCCATCACGTCGAACGACTTCCAAGGCTATATCTGGTCGAACCAGTCCGGCCCCGACCCGCTGAACGCGCTGCGCTGCTTCTACTCTAAGACACTGCAATCGGCGTGCAACTACAGCAGCTACGCCAGCACCGAGTTCGACGCGCTCTATGAAGAAGCCCAGAAGGAACGCGACCCGGCCAGGCAGATCGACCTGCTGCGTCAGGCCAACAACATTGTGCAGGATGATGCTCCAGTCTGGTTCTTCAACTACAACAAGGCGGTAATGGCCTATCAGCCCTGGGTGCACGGTCTGGTGCCGAATGCAACCGAGCTCGCCTTGCAACCCTATGACGAGATCTGGATCGACGACACCGCACCAGACTCGCGCAACTGAAGACGAGGGGCGGGCGCGATCGGAGTTGCCCTGAAGCGACCGCCCTGCTCACTATCGGCCTCGTCGCACGGCCCGCGCGCTGTCGCGCCGGGTCCGGAAAGGGTATATGCTTCTCTTCATCCTCCGCCGCATCCTGCAGATCGTTCCCACAGTCTTCGTGGTAGCGCTGCTGATCTTCGTGATCTTCAGCGTCGTCCCAGGCAGTTTCGCCGCCAGCCTCTTCGCCGACGGCAGGACCGCTGCCGATCCCGAACTGATGGCGCGGATCAACCGCGAGCTGGGCCTCGACAAGCCGCTTCTCGAGAGGTTCATCACCTATATCGTCGATCTCGCACAGTTCGATCTCGGGACCAGCTTCCGCACCCGCCAGCCGGTGATCGAACTGATCAACAGCCGCATCTGGGCCTCGCTGGAGCTTGCCGTGGCGGCCATGGTCTTTGCCGTAGCGGTGGGGGTGCCGCTGGGGTTTCTGGCGGCCCTGCGCCCCGGCTCGCTGCTCGACACCGTTACCATGATCGGCGCGGTTTCGGGTCTGTCGATCCCGCAGTTCTGGCTCGGCCTGCTGATGATGTATGTCTTTGCACTGCAACTGAACTGGCTGCCCAGTTTTGGCTATGGCGACGGGTCTTGGCGCAACATCATCCTTCCGGCGATCACGCTTGGCGTGACCCCCCTGGCGCTGCTGGCCCGGACCACCCGCGCCGGAGTGCTGGACGTGATGAGCGCGGATTTCGTCCGCACCGCCCATTCTAAGGGGATGAGCGAGGCGCAGGTGGTGCGCTGGCACGTGGCGCGCAACGCGCTGGTGCTGATCGTGACCACCGTCGGCTTGCAGTTCGGCTCGCTCATCGGTCAGGCCGTGGTGATCGAGAAACTATTCTCCTGGCCCGGCATCGGCTCTCTGCTGGTCGACAGTGTGGCGATCCGCGACATCCCCGTGGTTCAGGGCACCATCCTTGTGATCGTGCTGTGGTTCCTGGTCATCAACACTGCCGTCGATCTGATCTATGCCGCGATCGATCCGCGCATCAAGCAGGGATAGACCGCGATGCGCCTCCGCTTCAACCTGGTCCTCGGGGCTTTCCTGACCGCGCTGGTCATCCTTGCCGGGCTGCTGGCCCCTTGGCTCGCGCCCTTCGATCCGGTGCTCGACGCCGACCTGATGAACTCCGAGATGCCGCCCAACGCGACCTTCTGGTTCGGCACCGATGCGCAGGGCCGCGATGTCTACAGCCGGATCCTCTACGGCGCGCAGATCTCGCTGACCGTGGGCATCGTCTCGCAGGTCATCAACTCGATCATCGGCGTGACGCTGGGCATGACCGCCGGCTACTGGGGCGGCTGGTGGGACGATCTGGTGAGCGGGCTGACCAATGTGATGCTGGCCATCCCCTCGCTGATCTTCGCGCTCGCGGTGATGGCGGTGCTTGGCCCCGGCCTGCCGTCGCTGCTGATCGCGCTTGGCCTGACCAACTGGAGCTGGACCTGCCGCATCGCCCGTAGCTCGACCCTGTCGCTGAAGTCGCAAGGCTATGTGCAGGCGGCGCAGACGCTGGGCTACAGCGACCTGCGCATCATGTTCACACAGGTCCTGCCCAACATGATGGGGCCGATCCTCGTCATGGCGACGCTGGGCATGGGCTCCGCCGTGCTGTCCGAGGCGGCGTTGTCCTTCCTTGGCCTCGGCATCCAGCCGCCCTTTCCCAGCTGGGGTTCCATGCTCACCGATGCGCAGCGGCTGCTGCAACTGGCGCCTTGGGTCGCGATCTTCCCCGGCCTCGCCATCTTCCTGTCAGTGCTCGGCTTCAACCTGCTGGGCGACGGGCTGCGCGACAGCCTTGATCCGCATATGAGGACGCGCAAGCTATGACCGAACCGCTGCTCGATGTCCGCGATCTGACGCTGGATGTGCCGCATGGCCGTGCCAGCCTGCCGATCCTAAACGGCATCTCCTTCCAGATCCATCCGGGCGAGGCTTATGGGTTGGTGGGCGAGTCCGGCTCCGGTAAATCCGTCACCTCTCTAGCGATCATGGGCTTGCTAAAGAAGCCGCTGCGGGTCTCGGGCGGGCAGATCGGCTTTCTGGGCCGCGACCTGCTGACCCTGCCACGGCGCGAGATGCGGCGACTGCGCGGCAACCGCATCGCGATGATCTTTCAGGAGCCAATGACCGCGCTGAACCCTCTGGCCACCGTGGGCCGCCAGATCGCCGAGATGTTCATGGTGCATCAGGGCATGAGCCGGGCCGAGGGAGAACGACTGGCGATCGCCGCGCTGGACAGCGTGAAGGTGCCCAGCCCGGACCGCCGGGCGCGCAGCTATCCTCACGAGATGTCGGGTGGTCTGCGCCAGCGGGTGATGATCGCCATGGCGCTGGCTTGCAACCCGGACCTGCTAATTGCCGACGAGCCCACGACCGCGTTGGACGTGACCGTTCAGGCAGAAGTGCTGCGGCTGATCAAGGATCTCTGCGCCGAGCGTGGCACGGCGGTGTTGTTCATCAGCCACGATCTCGGCGTCATTGCCTCGGTTTGTCAGCGCGTGGGGGTGATGTATGCGGGCTGTCTGGTTGAAGAGAACGACACCGAGGCGCTCTTCGAGACGCCGCGCCATGACTACACGCGGGGCCTGCTCGGCGCTCTGCCCCGGCTGGGCAGCCGCACGGCGCGGGGCCGGCAAAGGCTGGTGGACATCGACAGCATCATCGCCGACCGCTCGCGCCTGACCGAGACCCGCTTTATCACGCCGCGACGAAAGGAAATTCCATGACCGCGCCGCTGCTGGAGGTGGATAACCTGCATGTGCGCTTTCCCGTCTCCGGAGGCGGCATGTTAGGGCGCGGAAAGCGCCTGCTGCATGCGGTGAACGGGGTCAGCTTCTCGCTAGCGCAGGGCGAATGCCTGTCGATCGTGGGCGAGTCCGGTTGCGGCAAATCCACCACCGCCCTGTCGATCATGGGGCTGCAGGAACCGACCGAAGGCGAGATCCGCTTTCGCGGTCGCCCGATGACCGGCCCACGCGCGCCCACCCGGATGGAACGTGCCAAGGCGGTGCAGATCGTCTTTCAGGATCCCTATGCCTCGCTGAACCCGCGCCAGACGGTGTGGACCTCGCTGGCCGACCCGCTGCGCCTGCACGGCATCACCGCCCGGTCCGAGATTGCCGACCGCATCGCGAAGCTGCTGCGCAGCGTTGGGCTGACCCCCGAACAGGCGCGCCGCTTCCCGCACGAATTCTCCGGTGGTCAGCGGCAGCGCATCGGCATCGCCCGTGCGCTGATCCTCGAACCCGAGATCGTGGTGCTGGACGAACCTGTCTCGGCGCTGGACGTGTCGATCCGGGCGCAGATCATCAACCTGTTGCTCGATCTGCAGGAGCAGTTCGGCCTGTCCTACCTGATGATCAGCCACGACCTGTCCGTTGTCGAACACATGAGCGACCGCGTGATGGTGATGTATTTCGGTCAGCTAGTCGAAACCGGCAGCTGGCAACAGATCTTTGCCACGCCGACCCACCCCTATACGCGTCGGCTGATCGCCGCGATCCCAGACCCCGCGCATTTCGGCAGGCTCTCTGCCGAGCCTTTTGTCGAGGCACCCAACATGTTCGCCCCGCCCGAGACGGCTCCGTTGTCCGAAATTGCGCCGGGCCACTTCGTTCGTCCTGCGGCATAAGTGAAAGTTGCGGCTCACCTTTTCCTTAATCCTAAAGCTGCGAATCCAACACCGAAAGAAACACGAAACGCACGAGAGAAAGCAGGAGGCGGTTCCGATCAGGATCGCTTGATCTTGCGTGCGCTGAGTGACTCAGGCTCCGCAAGTAGGCTCCACAATCCGCAACTTATCTGGCACACCGGAGCGTTGGCCTCCGCCATGCGGCCGGGGTCGGGATCCTGGGGCAGTCACGGACGCATTAGGCGAGCCAAAGGTCAGGGTTCAGGAGTTTCCTTCTGCAACATAATGAACATGTCCAGCTATCGAGGGGGTCCTCGATGCAGAGGAACTTGGCGCGGAGTTTGCTGTTCAGCTCGAAAAATTCTTCTCCGTCGGTGCCAGGATAGAAATCAATTGCTGTTGTCAAAAGCGCTCTCTGTTCCGCTACTGATCCCTGCGTCGCCACACGCGTCGATCTCCTTTAGAATGCCGAAAGCTCCCAAGTATATCACGACTTTTTTGGCCAGGTGCCGCGGGAGGGCGGGCACCTTGCTATGGCGGAGGCGGGTCGAAATTGGCGTCAATCGAGGCTCCGCAAATGAATAATCTGAAGAACGCCCATGGTGGCGATATCGATGCAAGGCTTGCCCGCAGGGGCGAGGAATGACAGCATGGTGCCGGAGGCGGTGCAAACTATGAGCTTGAGGATCTGGGGCCTTGCGGCGTTCCTGGCCGTCGCCGGAACCATATCTGGTGCCAAGGAACTGCTGATACTTACATCCTATGAGGCCGAAGTGGTGGCCCCTGTTATCGATGCGTTCGAAGCGCGCCATCCCGGGATTGCCATCCGCCATCTGAACAAGAACACCAACGCCGCTGTCTCCGAACTGATGCTGGGCAACGATCGCCGGTTTGATCTGTTTTGGGCCTCTGCGCCCGAGGCTTTTGAAGTGCTGAGACAAGCCGATCGGCTGTTTCACAGTGGATCATACGGTCACGTCGACTTTGCCTTGTCGGCAGTCGGATGGACTTGGCAAACCCCCTTTAAAGGCCGACCGCCCGAGAATTGGAATGACTTGCTTGCTCCAGAGTTTGCTGGTCGGATCGGCATGTCGCACCCCATGCAATCGGGGACGACCCACAGCCTGATCGAAACAATCTTGCAAGACCGGGGATGGAAGTCAGGCTGGGGCTGGTTGCTTCAATTGGCTGGGCAGCTCAACACCATATCGGCACGCAGTTTTGGCGTGCTGGAGGGTGTAGACCAAGGGCGTTTTGACATAGGTCTTAGTATCGACTTTCTGGCGCTCAAGCGCAGCAACACCGGGATGGTCTTCCGCTATGGCCGGCCGATCATAATAATTCCGGCGCGGATCGCAGTGCTGGAAGGCGGGCGAAATCCCGAGGCAGCCCAGGCTTTCATCGACTACTTGTTGTCGCCTGAGGGGCAGCGCTTGCTGCTCAGACCCGATATCCGCCGGATACCGGTGCTTCCGGAGATCAGGGCCGAGCTGGCAGAGACCCTGCTTCCCGAAGTTCGGGCCGCGCTTCAATTCAGTTGGTCTCGATATGACCCAGGGCTTGCAAGTCGTCGCTATGAGGCGGTAAATCAACTGTTTGAAAGCTTCATCGCCCGCGACTTCCTGCGCCGTCGGGACCTCTGGCGCCGCTGGCGCGACCTGCCCCCAGACGCGCCCAACCGGGGCGCCCTGAAAGCAATTCTTACCCACATGCCGGTGTCCGAGCATCAGGCCCGCACTCTGACCCTTGATCGCAGCACTCTGATCGACTGGTCACGCGCGTCATCGGAGCTGCTGGATAGGGCAGAACTTGGCCTGATCAAATGACCAGACCCGCTTCGATCCGGGCAAGGCTGACTTTCGCACTACTGGTGGTCGTGTCCATCGCTACCGTGTTGATTCTGGCGGGCATGTATGTGGTGCTTCGCGCCGAGCGGGATTTCCGGATGCTGGCTGAGGATAGGATCCCTCGTGTTGCTCTCGCAGGCGAACTCGCTGAGTTTACCGGCGATCTGGCCGCAGTATCGACTGCCATCGTTGCCGACACCGAGAGCGACCCGGAAACCCTGTCTCAGAGGGTCGCTTCGGCAGCGGCAGGTATCTCCAAAGTCCTTAATTCTTCCGTGCTTCGTGCTGCCCCGGAGGGCGAAGCTCTTGCGCACGCCGAGTCTGTTCTGCGCCGGGCCCTGTCGGACTTCAACACGACGAGTGGTGAATTGAGCAACCTTGCGCAGCGGGCGGGTGCAACCAGCCAGCAACTGCGCTGGACGCATAGCGATGTCCAGGATCAGGCAGGCGCATTGTTGCAGGACCTTTCATTCAACATGGATGCCGCGCTGAGCGTCCTGATCGAAGACCCCGACCCGGCCACGCGATCTCTTGCCGAGGCGGGGCTGAAGCGCGACCGGTTGGCACGCGATCGCCTTGCACGTCTTGCATCCGAAACTGCAACTCTGACGGCCCTGCTGTTGCAGGCCCGCGGTGCGGAAGGGCCCGACGCTCTGGACGAAGTGCGGGAACTCGGCCACGACACGATGGATGCCATAGCGCTGCTGCGCATCGGCCTGCCAATGCGAAGCGATATTACCCTGCTCATGGAGGGCGTGGATCGGCTGATCGCCTTGGCACAAGAGCCTGAAGGTGTTTTCGCCCAGGTGCGGGAGCAGATCATCCTGAAGACCGGCGCCGTGGGCCACCTTGCCGAGGCGCAGGAGGCGTTGTCCGAGATGCAGGCGGAACTCAGCACTTTGGGGCGCCGCGAGCGAGTGGACGCACAGGCTGCCGCGGACGATGCGGCCCACGCAGTGCTCGTCGGGGCGATCGGGCTGTCGGCGATGGCGCTCTCCGGCGCGGCAGCTTGTGCCGTCATACTGCTCCTTTACGTGCGCAATCGCATCCTCCGTCGGCTCGAGCAGCTTGCGGCGGACCTGACACGCATCGCAGAGGGCGATCAGACGGCCTCGGTGTTAGTGAAGGGGCGCGACGAAATTGCCGACATGGGACGCGCCGTCGAGGTCTTTCGCGCGTCGGCAATGCAGCTTCAAACAGCTCATCGCGACCTTTCTGCAGAAGTGGCCGAGCGTCAACGCGCAGTTGAGCGACTTGAACGCACGCAGAGGGACCTGGTGCAAGCTGGCAAGATGGCTGCACTGGGCCAAATGTCGGCAGCGATCAGCCACGAGATAAATCAGCCTCTCGCAGCCATGAGGCACCGGCTGCACAACCTCCGGCTGGCATATCCGCAGGCGGAAGAGTCCGTCGCACGCATCGAAACGACAGTGGAGCGGATCACCGCAACGATCGGCCACCTTCGTCGCATTGCGCGCCGGTCGGACCATCGACATGTCCGCGTCGTGCTGGCAGAGCCGTTGGAGGCTGCTCTCGCGCTGCTTGAACATCGCCTGCATCAGGAAGGTGTTCATGTCGAACGCCCTGCGGCACTCGCAGGCGTGGAGGTGGAGGGCGATGAGATCCTGTTGGAGCAGGTGCTGTTGAACATCTTCAGCAACGCGCTGGACGCGATTGCAGAGACGCAGCGCGGCAGCGGCACCATCCGTATCTCATTGGAACAGGAGGCTGATATCCTGCTCTTGATAACGGACGACGGCGTGGGGTTGCAGGGCCAAGCTCCTGCGGATCTCTTTGACCCATTCCACACAACGAAGGATGTTGGCAAGGGTCTTGGTCTGGGCCTATCCATCGCGTTCAACGTGATGCAGGACATGGGGGGGCATCTAGAGATTGGGCCTGCGCAAGCTGGTGCAGAAGTGAGACTGCGACTTCGGCGCTGGCCTATGGAGCAAAGGCTGGCACATGGCTGACAGGCCCAGGATCATGCTTGTCGAAGACGATGCCGACCTTGCGCAGGCCACGGCCGAAACTCTTGAACACGCAGGGTTCGCCGTCGAAGCTCACGCTTCGGCCGCACCCGCTCTCTCAGCGCTGACGCCTGACTGGCCAGGGGTTATCCTGTCAGATGTTCGAATGCCGGGCATTTCCGGGCTCGATCTGCTGGATAGAGCACGTGAAATCGCGCCAAACGTGCCCTTCGTCGTCATCACCGGACATGGCGATGTCCAAGGCGCCCTGCGCGCAATGCGCGCAGGCGCGCACGACTTCCTTGAGAAACCCTGCGACCCGCAACTGTTGATCGATATCCTGCGTCGCGCAGCCGAGATGCGTCGGCTGCAACTGGAGAATGCAGAGTTAAGAAAGCAGTTGGAACGTTCGATCCTGCCGATAGACAGGCTTGTTGGGCGTTCCGTCTTGATGGTCGACTTGCGGCGGAGGGTAGCAATCTTGGCAGCACTTCATGTCGATCTGCTCATTTCCGGAGAAACGGGCACTGGGAAGGAGATGGTCGCGCGTTGTCTCCATGACATGTCAATGCGGCGGCTCGGGCCTTTCGTGGCGCTGAACTGCGGTGCGCTGACCGAAGCGGATGTCGATCGCGAGCTCTTCGGCGTTGCAGGCGAGCATCCCGGTCGCGTCGCGGCGGCCGACGGCGGCACGCTCTATCTTGACGAACTGGAATCCATGCCCGACGCGCTTCAGGTCCGGCTGCTTCGCGTGCTGGACGCGCGGGAGATCAGTCCAATGGGCGGCGCCATGCGTGCGGTCGATATTCGCATTCTCGGCAGCGTAAAGGCCGATCCGGCGGATCTGATTGCCGAAGGCCGCCTGCGAGCCGACCTCTTCCACCGCTTCAACGCGGGCGCCCTTCGCCTGCCTCCCTTGCGCGAGCGTGATGGTGACGTCTTGCTGCTGATCGAGCACTTCGCAGCTGAGGCGGCCGCTAGGCACAACTTGCCAAAGCCCGCACTTGATGCGGCGCTGCGTCGCCAGGCCGAGTATCACCACTGGCCAGGCAATGTTCGCGAGGCCCGAAATATGGCGGAGCGGATGGTGATCGGCTTGGAACCCAGCTTTGCGTCTCCAGGTCGGCCAGCGGTGACCGTCGAGGACTACGACGCAGCCATGGAGGCGTTCGAGAATCGCCTATTGCAAGCCGCGCTTTTGCAGACTGGCGGTCGAAAGACCGAGGCCGCCAGCCTTCTCGGCATCCCCCGCAAGCGGCTCTACCTTCGCTTGCGGCACCATGGGCTTGCCTGATGGGTCGAAATCGACCCGAAACGCGGGTCACGCTTGACCCATAAAAACATTATAAAACAAATACTTGCCAAATAATTCGACCCTGCGCACAGTTATTGCGCGCCACAAGAACAACAAAAAACTGGCGCGCGTTACTGAACTGCCAGGGAGGCAACAATGCGAACGATCCTACTTACCACGGCCCTTGCTTTGGTCGCGACGGCAGCTGCGGCGCAGCAGAACGTCGTCGTCGTCACCTCGTTTCCAAAGGATCTGACCGATCCTTTCAAGGCCGCATTTGAAGCGGCACACCCCGACTACCAACTTGAGGTGGTCAGCCGGAACACCAACGCCTCGGTCGCATTCCTGCAGGAGACCCGCGCCTCGAACACGACCGACCTGTTCTGGGCGTCAGCGCCCGACGCTTTCGAAGTGCTGAAGAGCGAGGGATTACTCGCCAAGGTCGACATCGCGTCGGAGGGGATACCTGACACCATCGGCTCCTATCCGATCAACGATACTGACGGCACCTACTACGGTTTCGCGGCCTCGGGCTACGGCATCATGTATAACACCCGCTACATTGAGGCGAACAACCTGCCCGTTGCGACCGAGTGGGAAGATCTGATGCGCGCTGAATACAACGGCCACGTCGGCATGTCCTCGCCATCGCGCTCCGGCACCACCCACTTGACGGTCGAGACCCTGCTGCAAGGTGACGGTTGGGATGACGGCTGGGCCAAGTGGAAGTGGATTTCGGGCAACATGAACACCGTAACCGAGCGCAGCTTCGGTGTGCCGGATGGGGTGAACTCTGGCAACTTCGGCTTCGGCATCGTCATCGACTTCTTCGGATTGGCTTCGAAGGCTTCAGGCTTCCCCGTTGAGCTGGTCTATCCCAGCGTCACCTCCATCGTGCCAGCTAACGTGGGCATCATCGAGAATGCCCCGAATGCCGATGGTGCGAAGGCCTTCGTCGAATACATCCTGTCCCCCGAGGGTCAGCAGGTTCTGCTCAACCCGGCCATCATGCGCTTGCCCGTCAATCCGGATGCCTACGCCAACGCCCCAGAGGGATATCCTAATCCGTTCTCAGAGGACTTCGCGCCGGATGCGATCGTTTTCGATGTCGACAAATCCGGCATTCGCTACAACCTGGTGAACTCGCTGTTTGACGTCATGATCACCTATCGTATGGACGATCTGCGGGCGGCGGTAGCGGCAGTGCAGGCAGCCGAGGCCGCGCATCCTGACGGTGCAAATGCCGAAGCCAAAGCGCTGATCGACGAGGCCCGCGCACTGGTCGAAGCTCTGCCAATCACCGAGGAACAGGCGCTGGATCCGTCCTTCACCGGAGTGTTCCAGATATCGCGCGCCGAACCCGAGACCCAGGTCGTCGGGCGCCAGGCCGAGGTCGAACAGGAATGGGATGCTTTTGCTGTGGCAAACTATGCCAAGGCAAAACAGCTAGCAGATCAGGCGGCTGCTTTGCAGTAACGCACTTCCGCTCCGGCCTGTCCGGAGCGGGCATTCCGCCTCAAGCTCAGGTGCTTCCCATGACCCAACCCACCGCTTCCTCCGGAAGCGCCGGCGGCTTCACGCTTTTCCCGCGACTTTCCGGGACCGCCGTCACCGGCATTCTCATCGCCATCTTCCTCATGGCGTTCCTGATCCTGCCCGTCATTCAGGTGATCTATGTAGCCTTCATCGACGCGCGCAGCGGCGCCTTTACGCTGCAGAACTTCCAAGACTTCTTCAACACGTCACTGTTCCGCGAGAGTTTCGTAAACTCGTTCTATGTCTCGGCCATGTCGGTGGTCTTCGCCACGGTGATCGCCCTACCCCTAGCCTACATCACTACCCGGTTCAATTTTGGCGGGGCGGTGCTGATCCAGAGCCTCGGTATCATCCCGCTCATCATGCCGCCCTTCGTCGGCGCCGTGGCGATGAGCTTGTTGTTTGGAAGAAATGGCACCGTCAACCTGCTTTTGAACCAGTATTTCGGCATCAAGATCCCATTCATGGAGGGGCTGAACGGCGTCATTCTCGTGCAGTCGATCCATTACTTTCCCTTCATCCTCATCAATCTCTCGGCGTCGCTGCGCAACATCGACCGGTCGATGGAGGAAGCGGCACAGAACCTCGGTTCTTCGGGGTTGCGCATGTTCCGGCGGATTGTGTTCCCTCTGGCAATGCCCGGCTATCTTGCCGGAGCGGCGCTTGTCTTCATCAAGGTCTTCGACGATCTCGGGACACCGCTGCTTCTGAACGTGAACAACATGCTGGCACCGCAGGCCTATCTGCGGATCACCGGCGTCGGCATCAACGATCCGATGGGCTATGTGATCTCCTTCATCCTCGTGGTGTTCTCAGTCTTCTCGCTCTGGGCCTCGTTCCTTTTCATGCGCGGCAAGGATTACGCCACGACCCAGAAGGGCGGCGGCGGCCTGTCGAAGCGAGATCTTGGCAGGGGGGAGAAGATGACGGCCTATGCGGTGATCCTGTTCATCCTTGCAATGGTGCTCTCACCGCATCTGGGATTGATGCTGCTGGCCTTCGGCACGATCTGGTCTTTCAGCCCGCTTCCCGACGGCTTCACGCTGCAGCACTTCGGCACGGTCTTCAGCCAGTCGATGCAATATGTAACCAACACCCTGCTCTACGCCGGGACCGCGGCACTGATCGATGTCATCCTTGGCACGGCGATCGCCTACATCGTGATCCGCACCGGACTGCCTGGGCGCAAGTGGCTTGATTATCTGGCGACGGCAGCCTTGGCCGTGCCGGGCGTGGTTCTGGGAATCGGCTATCTGCGCCTCTTCCACGGCGTGCAGCTGCCAATCGGGATGGGGCCAATGGCCAGCTGGTGGGGGATCATTATCATCGCCCTTGCCATTCGCCGCCTGCCTTACGCGCTCCGGGCGTGCATGGCAGCGCTCCAGCAGATCGCGCTTGCGCTTGAAGAGGCCGCAGAAAGCCTCGGAGCGACCAAGGCCTCGACAATCCGCCGTATCGTAGTTCCGCTGATGTCAGGCGGCATCCTTGCCGGCTTCGTCACCAGCTTCGCCACCGCTGCCGTGGAGCTTTCCGCCACCATCATGCTGGTGGGACGGTCGGCCGAAGCACCGCTGGCCTATGGCATCTACCTTTTCATGCAGTCCCCCTCCGGACGCGGAGCTGGCGCGGCACTTGGCATCCTTGCGGTGGTGATCGTTGCCCTCGGCACCTACCTTTCGCAACGCATCATCGAGCGCGACCGCAATCGCCGCGCCGCAGCCCCGGGGGCCGAGGCATGAACTTGCAGGAGAACCCAGACATGACACGTTCCAACGCAGGGATCCGCATCGAGAACCTGCACCTATCCTTCGGCCCGACCAAGGTGCTGGAAGGCATCGATATGGAGATCAGGCCGGGTGAATTTTTTGCCTTTCTTGGGCCTTCCGGCTCCGGCAAATCCACGCTTCTGCGGGCAATCGCCGGTTTTGGCCCACGACCGCAGGGACGCATTCTGATCGGTGATCGGGACATCGCCGACCTGCCGCCATGGAAGCGCAATGTGGGGATGGTGTTCCAATCCTATGCCCTCTGGCCGCATATGACCGTTCGAGCAAACGTCGCCTTCGGGTTGGAAGAACGCAGGATGCCACGGCGCGAAATAGGGCCGAAGGTCGATGCGGCGCTAGATTTGGTTGGATTGCTGCATCTCGCGGACCGGATGCCAGCCCAGTTGTCAGGCGGGCAGCAGCAGCGCGTCGCGCTGGCCCGAACCGTCGCGATCGAACCGCAGGTGCTGCTCTTGGACGAGCCTCTTTCCAACCTCGATGCCTCGCTCCGCGTGCAGATGCGGCGGGAGCTCCTTGCTCTGCAGCGCAAGCTTGGGTTGACCACGATCTTCGTCACCCATGACCAAGAAGAGGCCAATACCACGTCCGACCGCATGGCTGTGCTTGACGGTGGCATCATCCAGCAAATCGGGACCCCGCAAGAGCTCTATGACAGCCCGGCGAATGGGTTCGTTGCAGGGTTCCTCGGAACCGCGAATATACTGAGGGGCAGTTTGCAAGACGGCGCCTTCGTGACCGAGAGCGGTAACGCGCTGCCTGTTTCGGTCGCGGTGAACGGGGCAACGCGCATCGTGCTCCGGCCACAGAATATCAGTCTGACCGACGAACGCGGCTTCGGTGTCATCCCCGGCATCATCCAGCACAGGGAATTCTTGGGAAGTCAGATCCGATACCTGGTTGAAACAGCCGACGGGCAGATCATCGTGGACCGACTGCATGGCGAGGGAGCGGTGGCGCACGAAACCGGGGCGGAAGTTGCGCTCAAGGTCGAAAGCCTCAGGGCGCCCCTGCTCGTCTGATGGCCGACATCTGGTTCATCCGTCACTTCCGAACGGCGTGGAATGCCGACGGAAAGCTCCAGGGCCGCCGTGATATCGCACTGGACGACCCGCTCAGCCCCGTGGATCGCGCGGCCTTGGCCGCTAATGCCCGTGCGCTGGCGGGGCAACGATTTTCGGCCGTCTGGTCTTCCCCCTTGCTCCGGGCGCGCCAGACCGCAACTCTGCATGGCTTCCCGATGGCAGCAAGCCTTGACGAACTTGCCGAGATCGACTTTGGCGCATTCGAGGGACGGCTCTGGTCGGAACTGGACGAGGCGCACCCGGGCCTATGGCGCGAAGCGCCTCAGCTACTTCCGCTGGGCGAGACCTTCAGTGCCTTCACAACACGCGTCGCTCGGGTCCTAGAACGGGCCGCGCGCCTACCGGGGCCGCCGGTGCTCATGTTCGGACATGGAGCTTGGGCTGGTTGCCTTGCCTGCCTGCACGCGGGCCGCGACCCAGCAACGATGAACCGGCTCACCTTGGCGAACGGTGAACTGCTGCAGTTGTCGGCCGCACATCAAGAAAAGACATCAACTCAAAGGGATGAACAGATTGGCATCGATCGTATTCGATCTTGACGGAACGCTCGTGGATAGTGCGGCGGATATCCATGCCGCGGTGAACCTTATGCTCTCAGCAGAGGGAGGGGAGCCAATCAGCCTTGCACAGGTCCGCAGCTTCATTGGCAACGGTGTGTCGGATCTCGTAGAAAGGGTAATGCTTGCACTGCAATGGGAGGTGGGGGCCGAACGCCATGCACGCCTGCTTGGAGGTTTCATGGCACACTATGATGCGGCACCCGCAGCGTTGTCGGGGCTTTACCCAGGTGTCGCTGACGCTCTTGAAAAGCTGGCATCCGCAGGCCATCGCTTTGCTCTTTGCACAAAC
This sequence comes from Cereibacter sp. Soil_C_27, assembly GCF_057657095.1. Taxonomy (NCBI): domain Bacteria; kingdom Pseudomonadati; phylum Pseudomonadota; class Alphaproteobacteria; order Rhodobacterales; family Paracoccaceae; genus Cereibacter; species Cereibacter sp. Soil_C_27. Next base: position 69,159 of record NZ_JBDGJD010000010.1, read on the forward strand.
AAACCGGCGGGCACGTCCCGCGCGATCCTGAAGCACCTGAAAATTTCAGCGTTCTTCCCAGTTGTCATTGGGGGTGACAGCCTGCCAGTGCGCAAACCCCATCCCGATCCACTGAAGGCCGCATTCGCGGCACTAGGAGGGCAGCAGGGCTGGTATGTGGGCGACAGCGAGGTAGATGCAGCGACAGCAACTGCCGCGGGAGTTCCCCTTTTATTATTTACCGAGGGGTATCGAAAACGACCCATTCTCGAACTTGCGCATGCTGCGAACTTCAATGACTTCGCGATGCTGCCTCATCTCGTAGAGCAGTTAGACGCCAACGCTACCGCCGGAGCCTTGAGACGTCCTACCTGACGCCCCTCTTCCATCAGGTCCCCGCGGCCGCGGGTAGAAAACGGAATCGGTTGTGGCTCTCGGAGCATCAAGCTACGTCGCCCTCGCTTGAGCCGTGCGTCGACTAGCCGAATATCTTCGTGATGCCAGATCGCATGCACCATATCGCCCTTGCCGGATCGATGGCTGTTGGGGGGCGAGATCGCAAAGATCTCACCCCCCGGACTAGACAGCGTGTAATGGATCGAGGTGCGCGGACACGCAGCATAGGTCACTTCTGCGGGAATGACGTCGGAGCGCGTTTCGCGCTCAGCTGCACCCCGATGTGGGCGCAGCAACATCCTTGTCTGGCCCTTCAGGTAGATGTCCGAGGAAGCACATAATCGTGCCCTTGCAAACGGACTGTTATGGCGGCCTCCGACGCGTTGACTTCTACATCGATTGGGTTCGCGTCATGATAAAATCGACAACATCGTGTGAGGAACACTCCGGATAGCCCGCGAGGGCTGAAGGGAGGTGATCTACTGCGTGCGATGAAAGCCGGAGCGCGAAAACCCCAAGAGTGCACTCGTGTGCAACATTCAAGTTGACTTGCTTGCTTGAATACTGAAACGTCTAGGAACAGGAATGTTGATATTTTGCGGATTCGTTAGCTTGTGGAGGAGCCGGCGAATAATGTGGAACAGCCCTGCCTTGCACGGCTGTTCGCGATCCTTGAGGGAGGGAAAAACATGCCAGCAGATGGTGTGCAAGAGGCAATCGCGGCCCATGGCGCGACGGTAAGTTTGCATGGCTCGAATGCGCTGAAGAAGAAGACCTTAACATGAGGCCCAGCACTGAAGGGGTCTCCGCCCATCGCATTTCCCAGATCGATGGGCCTTCATGGCCGGTTCGCATGCGCTACAAGATCCGCGTGGCGACCCGCGAGCCTACCACCGTAATTGGCATTCTGGTCGCGAGCCTCTTCGCCTACCTCATCGTCGTGCCGATCCTGTCGATCCTTTCCGACGCAGCGACAGTCCAGTTCGGCGACGAGCGACGGACCAAGGCAGAAGATGGAGCTTTCACGCTCTACTACCTTACGCGAGCCTTCACCTCGCCGGTAGCACGCTCGCTGTTCTGGGAGCCGCTGCGAAATACACTCGTTGTGGCAGGCGGCGCGATATTTGTGTCGATGATCATAGGTGGCATACTTGGTTGGCTGCTGAGCCGGACTGATATGTTCGGCCGTCGCTGGTTCGCCACCGCGCTTATCGTGCCCTATATGCTGCCCGCCTGGACCTTCGCGCTGGCTTGGAGCACGCTGTTCAAAAACCGCACCGTCGGCGGCCAGCCCGGCTGGTTCGAGAGCCTCGGCTTTTCACCACCCGACTGGCTGGCCTATGGGCAGTTCCCGATCACCGTCATTCTCGCGCTGCACTACACACCGTTCGTCATCCTGTTGTTCGGCTCGGCCCTGCGGCGCTTCGATAGCCAGCTGGAGGATTCTGCGCGCATCCTCGGGGCGAGCACCCGCACAGTGGCGACACAGGTAATCCTGCCGCTGATGCGCCCCGCATTGATGTCGGCCATGGTGCTGATCTTCGCCAAATGCCTTGGAGAGTTCGGCGTCGCCTATGTGCTTGGGCTGCCGGTGAATTATGACGTGCTGGCGACCTCGCTTTATCGCTCCATCGCCTCGCGTCAGACCGGGGTTGCAGGGGTGCTGGCTGGGGCGATCATGCTGATCGGCGTCATCACCATACTTGTCGACGCCTATCTGGTGCGTGAGGCCCGGCGATTTGTCACCGTGGGCAGCAAAGGCTCGATGAACCGGCCGTCGCAGCTGAAGGCATGGCGTATTCCTGCGACCGGCTTCGCTGCGACGATCTTCCTTCTCAGCGTTGGCCTTCCCCTCCTCACGCTGTTCCTGTCCACCATCATGCGGATGCCCGCCAACTTCCACTGGTCCAACTTCACGCTGGATTACTGGATCGGCTGGGATCTTCCGACCGTGGCAATGCGGACCGGCATCCTGCTCAGCCCCGACCTGTGGCGTGCGGCGTTCAACACAATCACCATCGTCGGCCTCGCGTCGCTCTGCTCCGGCCTGCTCGGCCTGCTGACAGGTTATGTCGTGGTTAGGACACCGGTGCGCGCCCTGTCGGTCTTCCTGCGACAGGTGACCTTCATGCCCTATCTCGTTCCGGGCATTGCCTTTGCTGCCGCCTACCTGTCGCTCTTTGCCGTGCAGCGCGGTCCGGTGCCGGCCCTCTATGGCACCGCGGCGATCCTGATCCTCGCGCTGATGGCGGACCAGATGCCCTATGCTTCGCGCGCCGGGATTTCGGCGATGATGCAGCTGGGCAAGGACCCCGAGGAGGCCGCGCAGGTCGTGGGTGCGGGTTGGCTGAGGCGGATGACCTGGGTGGTGATCCCGATCCAGAAAGGCTCGCTGGTGACCGGCATCCTTCTGCCCTTCATCTCGGGCATCAAGGGACTGAGCCTCTTTGTGATCCTCGCCGTCCCCAGCACCGACGTGCTGACCACCTTCTCGTTGCGGCTGGTCGACTACCACTACACCCAGGCAGCCAATGCCGTGGTGCTGATCATCGCCGCCATCGCCTATTTCGGAACCATCGCCGCCCAGCGGCTGACCAAAACAAATCTCGCGGAAGGACTCGGAAGCTGATGCCTGCAATCATTCTGCGAAATGCACAGAAGAACTACGGTGCGGGCTCGCCTAATGCGGTGAGCGATCTGGATCTGGAGATCGGCGACGGCGAATTCATGTGCCTTCTCGGGCCCTCGGGCTGCGGCAAGACCACAACGCTTAGGATGATCGCCGGGTTGGAGAACCTCTCCGGTGGCGAGATCCGCGTCGGTGAGCGCGTGGTGGACTCGGTAAACAAGGGCATCTTCATTGGGCCCGAAAAGCGCGAGATGGGGCTGGTATTCCAGAGCTATGCGCTCTGGCCCCACCTGACCATCGAGCGCAACACCGACTTCGGCCTGCGCCTGCGCAAGATCCCCAAGGCCGAGCGCGAAGTGCGGGTGACCAAGGTGATGGCCGCGCTGGATATCGAGAAATACCGAGACCGCTACCCCTCGCAACTGTCCGGCGGACAGCAGCAGCGGGTGGCGCTGGCGCGGATGCTGGCAGTGAACCCCGGTGTGCTGCTGCTGGACGAACCGCTGTCGAACCTCGATGCGCGGCTGCGGCTTGAGATGCGGGCGGAGCTGAAGCGCATCCACGCCGCCTTCAAGACGACCATAGTCTTCGTGACCCATGACCAGTGGGAGGCGATGACCCTCGCTACTACCATCGCGGTGATGAACGAGGGCACGTTGCAACAGATTGGCACTCCAAACGACATCTACGACCGTCCCGCCAACCGCTTTGTCGCCGAATTTGTCGGCAGCCCGCCGATCAACCTGTTCGAACTTGCAAGCAACCCTGACCACCCCATCGATCGCGCCGCCCTAGATTTTTTGGCGGCACGGCTCGGTGCGGGAGCCGAGATTGGCTCGATGGGTATAAGGCCCGAGGCACTGCAGATGGCGCTGCGCGAAGCGGATGTGCCTGCAGACGACTTCCACCATGCGGCCACGGTGACCGGGGTTCTGCCCACCGGCGGAAGTTGGATTGTCGAGACGAATTGCTCCGGCAAGGTGATCTTCCTGACCACTTCAGACAGCCCGACGCTGACCGGCGGTGAGACAGTGCACCTGCACGCCAGGCCATCTGCCCTGCACGTCTTCGACCAAAGCGGCAACCGGCTTTGCGCTGCCGACGACCGGCTGGCCGGCGCCCGACTAAACTGACCACGACGAAATCCAGGGAGGGATGACGCTATGATACGCCAGACAAGAGTGGCCCTGCTCGCCACGGCCGCCTGCGGCCTTGCCAGCATGGCAGCAGCGCAGGATGAAGTGGCGCTGCTCGCCGCCGCGAAAACCGAGCCTCCGATGACTGCCTATGCAGTGACCGGCAAGATCGTCGATACCGCGGAAGCGTTCAGCACGAAGTATGGCCTGACAGTAACCGGAAAGAAGGTCGACGAGTCGGGCCAGGTGGATCTCTTGATCCGCGAAAACCAAGCCAAGAACGTGGTTGGCTCCGTGTCGATTGCTTCGGACGTGGCGGTGATCACGGCAGAGCTGCTGACAAAGGGGATCGTTGAAAGCTGGGTGCCCGAGGCGCTTGCAGCAGAGTTGCCCGAGGGTGCGCAAAGCCCGCTGGTCGCAGTCAACGATCCGCATGTCTGGGCCTACAACAGTGCTGCGCATGACGCCTGTCCGGTGAGCAATATCTGGCAGCTGACCGAACCCGACTGGTCACGCCTTGTCAGCATGATGGACCCGTTGGAGCGTCCCTCCTATGCCGACTGGTTCAACCAGCTTGAAACCCATCATGACGTCGAGATCGCGGCCGCCTACGAGGCGCAGTATGGAAAGCCGTTCGACCCGTCTTCGGGCAGCGCAACCGAAGCCTGGGTCCGGGCCTTTGCCGCAAACGCGCCGCTGATCTCCGACTCTTCTGGCGTCTCCGCCGCCATTGGCGCACCGGGGCAGGAGAGACCATTCATGGGCATGCTGTCCGCCGCAAAGTTTCGCGACAACACCGACAAGGGCTACAGCCTCGCCATCTGCGAGGGGATGATGCCCTTCACCGGTTGGCTATACCCCGGCCTAGCCGTCATCGCCACTGGCACCGCAAGCCCGAATACAGCGAGACTCTTCGTGCATTACCTACTTACCGAAGAGGGCATCAAGCCGCAAAGCGTCGATGGCAAGATCCCCGCTGATCCCCGCATCGGCCTGCCCGATAACGAGGCGTCGGGCGTGGCCAAGGTGCTGCCACAACTCATGGTCTGGGACACCGCCTCGTCCGAGAGCGATCTCGACAGGCGGCAGGACTGGCAGGACGTCTGGCGCACCAGCTACAGCCGCTGAACGAAACGCTGGGTCGCACGGGGCACAGATCCCGGCGGCCTCCAAACCAGAACGGGAGGAGACGACATGAGACTGAACACCACCATCGCGGCGCTGCTGCTCGGCACCGCTACCCTCGCACAAGCCGAGGATTTCAACGTCGATGCGCTGATCGAGGCGGCCAAGTCCGAACCGCCAATAAACGTCTATGACAGCACCGGCAAGATCGTCGAGATGGCAGAAAACTTTACGGCGAAGTATGGCGTGCAGGCGGTCGGCCAGAAAGTAAAGGCGACGGCACAGCTGGAAATGATCATCCGCGAGGCGCAGTCCGGCAACGTGCAGGGCGATGTCTCGATCATTTCAGACGTGCCGTCGGCCATGGCACAGCTGATCCCGCAGGGCTTTGCCAAATCCTGGGTCGCCCCTGACCTTGCCGACAAGATCCCGGCAGAGATGCGGGACCCGCTGATCGTCGTGAACAGCGCCAATGTGCTCGCTTACAACACCAAGCTCTATGACAGCTGCCCGATCACCAACATCTGGCAACTGACAGAGCCAGAGTGGAAGGGCCGCATGGCGATGCAGGACCCGCTTGGCAAGCCATCCTACACCGATTGGTTCAATCAGATGCGGACCTACAGTGACGACAAAATCCGCGCGGCCTACGAGGCACATTACGGCAAGCCGCTGGAAACCGCTGAGGCCAGCGCAACCGAGGCCTTCATCGCCGCACTCGCGGCCAACGGGCCGCTGCTGACCGACGCCGATGCCGCCGCGGCCGAAGCCGTCGCTGCCCCTGGCCAGACCGAACCCTTCGTCGGCCTCGTCAGTTCCGCTAAGTTCCGCGACAACGCTGGCGCGGGCTTTTCGCTCGGGCTGTGCACCGACGTTGATCCGATCATCGGCTTCATGAACTCCGGCGTCGGGCTGATCATGACCGGCTCGGACAGCCCGAATGCCGCGATGCTGTTCATGCACTATGCGATGACCGCCGAAGGTATCGCCCCGCAAGCCGAAGACGGCAAGATCTCGTCCAACACCGAGGCCAGCCTGCCCGATGACGAGCCTTCGGGGATCATGGCCGCCGTGGATCAGGTGCTGGCCTACAACCCGGCCAGCGGGCTTGACGACTGGGAAACCCGGCAGGACTGGCAGGACTTCTGGCGCGTGAACTATCGCCGCTGAGGCGACGAGAAAACGAGGCCCGACCGCTTCCGGTCGGGCCCAGCCACAGGAATGGATCTCATGACCCTCAGGATCACCCCTCTTTTCGCCGCGCTTCTGCTGCCAATGGCAGCGCAGGCGCAGGATTTCGACCTCGAAGCGCTGATCGCCGCCGCCAAGGCCGAGCCGCCGATCACCATTTATGACAGCACCGGCAAGATCGTCGAAATGGCCGATGCCTTCACTGCGAAATACGGCATAGTGGCGACTGGACAGAAAGTCTCTGCGAACGCCCAGCTCGAGATGCTGTTGCGCGAAGCTCAGGCAGGCAATGTGCTGGGCGATGTTGCGCTGATCACTGACACACCGGCTGCTTTGGCGCAGCTTCTGCCGAACAAGGTGGTCGAAAGCTACGTCCCTGCCGATATCGCCGAGACGATTTCGGAAACCTTTCGCGACCCGCTGGCGATTTCTACCAATGCGAACGTCTGGGCTTACAACACGGAAAAATACGACTCCTGCCCCGTGACCAATATCTGGCAGTTGACCGAGCCCGAGTGGAAGGGCCGCGTCGCCGTAGTCGATCCGTTGACCAAGGGCAGCTACACAGACTGGTTCAACCAAATGGCCGAGCACGGCGGCGCCGCGCTCTCGGAGGCCTACGAGGCGCATTACGGCAAGCCGCTGGAAACTGATCTGGACAACCCGGCGGCGGCTTGGCTGGCGGCGCTGGCCGCCAACGGTCCGCTGGTGTCGGATGGGGATGACCGGATCTCCGAGGCGGTAGGTGCCAAGGGGCAGGACGCGCCTTTCGTCGGGTTGCTCAGCTCGGCCAAGTTCCGCGACAACGCTGACAAGGGCTATGCGCTCGGCCTATGCTCCGAAATGAAGCCTTGGGTCGGCTGGACCTATACCAAGCTCGGCCTGATCGCGGCCGGCACCGACAGCCCGAATGCGGCGCGGCTGTTCATCCACTACGTTCTGACCGAGGAAGGCATCATGCCGCAGATGCTCGACGGCAAGATGCCGACGAGCAGCGCCATCACTCTACCCGCCGACGAGCCCTCCGGCCTCTCGACGCATTTGGCCGCCTTGTTCCCCTATGACACGGCCAGCGGCATGAGCGACTGGGACACGCGGCAGGACTGGCAGGACTTCTGGCGAGTCCATTACCGCCGCTAGTCCGCCTTGGCGGGGCGCGGCCTCTCCCCCGCGCCCCGTCTCTTCTTACAGAAAGCACACAGATGACCACCTTGCATCGCCGTCTCGTCGATACTGCCGCACGCGCCGCTCGCCTTGTCGAAGCGCCGCTGCTGGCCGCGTTCCGGTCGCAGATGGAGGTCGATTACAAAGTCGACCGCCACGACCCGGTGACCGTACATGACCGCCGCTCGGAGGCGATGATCCGTGACTTCATTTTCGCCGAAGTGCCGGACTCGACCTTCATGGGCGAAGAGGGAGGAAGCATCGGCGACGGCGAGGTGCGCTGGTATGTTGACCCGATCGACGGCACGGCCAACTTCGCGCGCGGCATCGCTTTCTGGTGCGTCTCGGTCGCGGCGGTGGTCGGCGGCGAGATCGTGGCGGGGGCGATCCTCGATCCGGTGACGGGCAACCTGTTCACCGGATCCGCCGAGGGGGCTTGGCTGAACGGCCAGCCGATGTGGTCGCGCGGCTGCCCCGACGAGAGCCGCGCCGTGCTGATCACCGGCTATCCGGTAAGCCGGGATTTCCGGTTGGACGGGCGGGATGTCGCGCTGGAACGGTTCGGCCGTCTGACCGAAACTTTCGCCACGCTGCGCCGTCCCGGCTCGGCGGCGCTGTCGCTGGCGCATGTGGCTGCGGGCTGGGTCGACGCGGCGGCGGGCTTCGGCGTGAACCCTTGGGACGTAACGGCGGCGATCCTGATCCTGCGACAGGCTGGCGGACGCTATTTACCTCAGTCGCTGGGCCGCGTCGCCGCCGACGCTCCGGCCCATCTGCATCCCGGCTATGTTGCGTTGGGACGGGGTGCGGATTACCCTATGCTGACCCGTATTGCGACCGAAATCTCGGAGCAACGGAGGGCGGCGGCGGTTGTGGCGCATACGCGTGCATCTTGAATATGCATATATAACGGCCCATAGCCTAAAGATTTTCCGATTACTTGTTGAAGACATTGCACATATGTGCAAACCCGAGGCGCCAGCGTTTGCCGAGTGCGGCACGCGCATCAGAGACAGGAGCTGACCCCCGATGACGCTTGATGAAACGGAGATTGATCAGCGCGAGATGTTCTGCCGAGACCTTGCACGCAGTGCGGCGGCACTGGCGCTGGAAGGCTTCAGTCGGCAGGCCGGTCAGCCGATCGGCATGAAAGGTCCGCAGGACTACCTGACTGAAACCGACGGATTGGTGGAGCGACATGTCCGCGAGAGGATCGCCGAAGCCTTCCCGGAGGACGGCTTTCTGGGCGAGGAGACCGGCGGCAACCCCGGCGACACCGCATGGGTGGTAGACCCGATCGACGGCACGGCCAACTTCGCCCGTGCGATCCCACATTTCTGCATCTCCATCGCCTTCGTTGCTGGCGGAGAGATCGAGCTGGGCCTTATCGTCAACCCCGCGCTCGACGAGACCTACTTTGCCCGAAAGGACCGAGGAGCATGGCGCAACGGTCAGCCGATCCGGGTCTCCGCCACATGCGACATTCGCGCGACCTCCTTCGAACTCGGGTGGTCGACGCGCGTGCCGCACGATCGCTACCTCGGCGTGCTCGGTGCTCTGCTCGAGGCGGGCAGCAACGTGCGCCGTGGAGCTTCCGGGGCACTGGCGCTGGCCTATGTCGCCGATGGGCGCTCGGACGGGTATGCCGAATTGCACATGAATTCGTGGGATTGCCTCGCCGGATTTCTTCTCGTGACCGAGGCGGGCGGCGTTGTCGGCCCGTTCCTCTCCGCTGGCGGGCTGCTGGACGGCGGCCCGGTGCTTGCCGCCACGCCGGGTGTTGCCCGGGTGTTGTCAGCCGCAACCGGTATCCCGCTGCTCGGCGGTGAAACCTTCGCATCGGAGAAAGTGGCATGATGGATTACGAGGCACAGGCCGAGGAAGATGCCCGCATGATGCGCTATGACCGGCCGACCATCAGTCTGATCTACCAGAACCTGCCAATCCACGGAGTCAATCTTTACGTCGGCGGCCGCGAGGGGGCCTCGGACATCCCGTTGCTGAAGGCCCATGGCATCTCGTCGGTGCTGAACTGCGCAGTGAACCTCGACTTCAACTATGTCGACGCAGCGACCTCCGAGGGTGAGGGGGTCGGCTACGGACCAGCGCTGATCCGCTATTACAAGCTCGGCATCGTCGACGGGCCGGGCAACCCGCAGACGATGATGCTGGCCGGATACTTCCAGTTGCGCGGCGTGTTCGAACAGATCCTGCCGGAGAAACCCTCCTATCCGCTGCGCGAGCGCGGCAATGTGCTGGTGAACTGCCGGGCCGGTCGCTCGCGCTCGGTAATCCTCGTCGCGCTGTTCCTGCATTTGCATGTCCCAGAGGAGTTTCCCACTCTGGAGGATGCCATCAACCATGTCCGGCGCAAACGCGAGTTGCGCCCAGACGAGTGGCACGAGACACCGAAACCGATGCTCATCGCCGCCGCCGAACGCACGGCGCAGTGGGTGCGGCTGATTGACGACGATATCGCCAAGCACGGCGGGCGGCTGAGCGGATCTGCCTAAGTGACCCGTATCGCCCTCATAGCCGATCCACATTTTCACGACCTCGCATGGACGCCCGCAGGGACCGATCTGCCCGGTGCCATCCGCAGCTATACCGACACCGCCGCCTCGACCCGCGTCTTCAACGAGAGTGCAGCGGCGTTCCGTGCCGCGTTGGATCGTGTGGTGGCCGAGAAAATCTCGGTGGTGGTCATCGTCGGCGATCTGACGGATGACGGACAGGAGCCGAACATCCGCGCGGCGATGGCGCTGCTCGACAGCTACAGCGCCACGCATGGGCTGCGGTTCTTTGCGACGCCGGGCAATCACGACCTGTTTGCGGTTGAGGGGCGGCACCAGACCAAGGAGTTCCTGCGCGGGGATGGCACGCCGGTGACGGTGACCAGCGACCCGGCAATCGTCGGCGCGTTGCTGTCGCCGGATATGGCCACAATGGGCACCCGGCCTGCCCTCGATCTGATGGCGACGCTCGGCTTTCAGCGCGGCGCGCAGGATCTGCACTGGGAAAGCCCGTTCGGCACGGACGAAGACTTTGGCCAGCGGACCTATGTCGCACGCAGCCCGTCGGGCAAGATCACCTACCCGATGATCGACGCTTCCTATCTGGTCGAGCCGGTCGAGGGTTTGTGGCTGCTGTCAGTTGATGCCAATGTTGCCACTCCCGATGACGACGGGGGCTTTTCGGATCCGACGGACGGCGGCTGGGACGCCGTGCTGGATCAGCGGCCCTATCTGCTGGACTGGATGACCGATGTCGCATCGCGGGCCAAATTTGGCGGCAAGGCTCTGCTGGCCTTCTCGCATTACCCGGTTCTCGATGCGCTCGGCGGCACGTCGGCCGAGGAGGTCGCGCTGTTCGGCGCGACAGGCTTGGCCAAACGTGCGCCAAGCGATGCGGTGGCGCGGGCCTTCGCGGCGACCGGCGTGACGGTGCATGTCTCGGGCCATCTCCACGTGAACGACACTGCGCTGCACCCGTCGGGCTTTGCCAACATTGCAGCCCCCTCCCCCGTCGGCTTTCCCGCGGCGATGAAGATCGCCCGCGTTGGCGGCGGAAGCCTGAGCCTCCGCACCATCCCCTTGGACCATGTGCCGGGGCATGATCGCGCCTTCGCGGCCTATCGCGCCGAAGCCAAATTTAAGGGCCGGCCAGCCGCAGCCGCTTGCGCGGCCGCGTCGCATGGGGCTTTCATCGACGCCCATCTACAGGATCTCGTGGCCACCCGCTACATCGCGCGCGAATGGCCCACCGATATGGCTGCCTTCCTACCCGACAAGCGGTCTGCCGATCTGCTGGCACTGCTGGGTGTCGAGCTCCCGGGAAGCCCCGATTTTGCGATGAAGACCTTGGTCGAAGACTGGTATCGCCTCCGGAAGGGTGCCGATGCCGCAACGCGCTACATCGCGCCGGAGCGGCTGGCCTTCTATCGCAGCCTCTGCACCGCGCTGCCTGATCTGCCGGAAGATAGCCTCGCCGGTCGCTTCACCGCCTTTCTGCGGATCATGCGCCGCCACCTTGCCCGCCCCCCCACCAGCGATTTCACGCTGGATCTGGCGGCGATGCGGATGAGCGACAACACCGATTAGGGGCGCACCGACTTCCGCCAGACAGTCTGCAAGGCAAAGCGGGTCTCGTCACCTGCCGGCTGCTCGTTTCGGATCACCTCGGCGATGTGATCCGAGATCGCCTCGATCGGCTGGCGGAACGTGGTCAGCTCGTAGCCCCCCCAGCTGGCCTCGGGAATATCGTCGAAGCCAATGACACACAGATCCTCGGGGACCCGCAGCTGGAAGTCACGCCGTGCCGCGTCCATGAAGCCGAGGGCCAGGAGATCAGTCATGCAGAACACGCCGTGCGGTCTCTGAGACGCCGAAAGAATTTGCCGCGCACTTTCCCCACCAGTCAGATAGCCGGTGGGTCCGGCATGCGTGGCCTGCACGGCAATACCATCCGCCTGCGCCGCTGCCATAAAGCTAGCCTCGCGCGCAGTGAGGCTGGGGGTTCCTGCCGTTGAGCTGACCACCGCCAGCCGCTCGCATCCTGCCCGGCGCAGCATCAGGTAGGCCTCGCGTGCTGCCGCTCCATTCTCCACCATGATGCATTCGGCACCATCGGAAATGTCGTCGCGGTTGATCAGGATCACCCGCTGCCCATTGTCGATGCAGGTCTTCACCAGCATGGCCGAGGGGCTGCCCGACACAACCACCGTCGCGTCGGCTCGATAGTTCAAGGTCTGGCGCAGGGCCGCGCCGACACTGCCCGCGTCGCCGGAGGTGTTCAGCACCATGACCACCTTGCCGATCTCTTGGAGCTTGCGGGTGCAAGCCTCCATGAAGGCCGACTGGTAAGGCGTCTGCATGTCGGCGACGATCAGGCAGACAATGCCCGAGCGGTGACGGATCAAACCCCGCGCGAGATGGTTGACATGGTAACCAAGTGCTTCTGCCGCCTTGAGGACCTTCCGCCGGGTTTCCGGCGAGACGCTGGCTCCTTCAGTAAAGGTTCGCGAGACCGCCGATCTCGAAACCCCAGCGGCTTCAGCAACCCTGGCGGCGCTTACGGGAGCTTTAGATCTTCCAGGTGATTTTGCCATGAGCACATCCGTTTTCTCAGCTTGCTGCAAACTCTCACATCTGCGTCACCAAGGAAATATCTGCTTTAAGCCTTTACATTAAAAGATTTTCGGGGGAGCAACAGGGAGAAAGGTAACCGCCCCGCATTGATTGCATTGCACACCCGTGCATTGCCTGTCAGTATCAGACACGCCAAATCGATCAGGTGATCCGATGGAGGACTTGAAGTGGGATCTACAATCCAGCTGATCGATCTGCTCGGCGCCGCGGCGCTGCTGTTCTGGGGGCTGCGGCTGATCAAGACCGGCGTGATGCGCGCCTTCGGGGCAACGCTGCGTCAGTGGATCTCGCGCGGGACGCGGAACCGGGTGTCGGCGGCCGGTTGGGGTTTCCTCGCCACGCTCGGCCTGCAGTCGAGCACGGCGACCGCCGTCATAACCGGCTCCTTCGCCAGCCGCGAGATCATCTCGGCGCGGATGGCACAGGCGGTGCTGCTGGGGGCCAACCTCGGCACGGCCATCGTCACCCTGTTCCTATCGATGGATGTGCACTGGCTGGGCAGCGCCTTTATCCTGGTCGGCGTGACCACCTTTACTCTGAGCGCCGGATCGTCGGGCAAGGCGATTGGTCGGGCCTTGCTGGGGCTGGGGCTGATGCTGCTGGCGTTGCGGCTGCTTGGAGGGGTCACCGAGCCGCTGCGCGAGTCGCGCACTGTCGTCGCCATGCTTTCCGGTCTGGCCGATGCGCCGGTCTTCGCGCTAATCTTCTCTGCCGGGCTGGCGGTGCTGGGCTCGTCGAGCCTTGCGGTGGTGCTGCTGGTGATGTTCCTCGCCAGTGCCGGGGTGGTGGAGCCGGCGCTGGCGCTGGTGCTGGTGGCAGGGGCCAATCTTGGCGGCGCCATCCCACCCTATCTGGCCGTGGCGGGGGATGGGATCGCCGCGCGGCGGCTGACGCTGGCCAACTTGATGGTGCGCAGCTTCGGTGCACTGGTCGTGCTGGTCGCCGCCGCCCCGCTGACCCCGCTGCTGCTACAGGTCCTGCCCGATCCGCGCAGCCTCACCGTGGCGGCGCATGTCGGCTTCAACCTCGCGCTGCTGTTGATCTTCCTGCCGCTCATCGGCCCGGTGGGGGCGCTGGCCGAGAAGGTCCTGCCCGCCAGCGGCAGCCGTGCGCGAAGCGGGCCCGAGTATCTAGACGACAGCCTGCTCGACACCCCCGGCATGGCGCTGGCCGTCGCCGCGCGCGAGACGCTGCGGGTTGGAGATATCGTCGGGGCCATGCTGCAAAAAAGCCGACTGTCGCTGGAAAACAACGACGAGGAAACCGGACTCGACGTGACCCGGCTGGAGCAGGAGGTCGACACGCTGACCGAGGCGATCAAGCTCTACGTCTCGCGGCTCAGCCGACTGGAACTGGACGAGGCCGACGTGCGCCGCTCCAACGAGATCATCTCCTACGCCATCAATCTGGAGCATATGGGCGACATTATCGAAAACGGCCTGACCGAGATCGCGGTGAAGAAGATCCGCAAGCGGTTGATGCTGTCGCCCGAGGGTCTGGTCGAGATCGGCGATGTCTACGACCGGACCTCGAGCAACCTGAAGTTGGCGCAGGCGATCTTCCTCGGGCGTGATGTCGATCTGGCGCGGCAGTTGATGGAGTCGAAGATCGAAATCCGCAGGCTGGAAGCGCGCTCGGCAGCACTGCATCTGGCGCGGGTGCGGGCCGGGCGGATCGAGACCATCGAGACCAGCACAATCCACCTCGACCTGCTGCGCGACCTGAAGCGCGTAAATGCCCACCTCACCTCCGTCGCCCACCCCATCCTGCACGAGATCGGCGCCTTGCAGGAGAGCCGGGTGCGGGGCGTTCAGTCGGAGACGAAGCCCGCCAAGACGCTCGACGCACGTGAGCACCCGCTGTGAGGTGAGGCTGGGCAGCCGAGCATCTGCCCGTCTGCCCGTCGTAGTATCTTCCGACGCCGGTTAGACAATCGAATGTTGACAAGCGGAGGCACAGGCAAGAGGCTGGTGCATAGGTGTGCAAGCATCAAGCCGCGCCAAGCGGCGACCGGGAGGAGAAGATATGAAAAGATTGCAAGTTGCCCTGCTGGGCGGCGCCGCGGCGCTGACGGCGGGTGCCGCCGCGGCGCAGGAACTTAACCTCATCTGCTCGGCGGATGTAGTGATTTGTGAAAAGCTGGTTGAGACCTTCGAGGGCGCGCACGAGATCGACGTGAACATGGTGCGGCTGTCCTCGGGCGAGGCCTATGCCAAGATCCGCGCCGAAGGCCGCAATCCGCAAACCGACCTGTGGTGGGGCGGCACTGGCGACCCCCATCTCCAAGCCGCCGCGGACGGGCTGACGGCCGAATACCAGTCGCCGATGCTGGCCGAGTTGCAGGACTGGGCGGTAAAACAGGCCGAAACCTCTGGCTACAAGACGGTCGGCGTCTATTCCGGCGCGCTCGGTTGGGGCTATAATACGCAGATCTTCGAGCAGAAGGGGCTGACCCCACCGAAATGCTGGGCCGACCTGCTCGACCCCGCGCTGAAGGGAGAGGTCCAACTCGCCGATCCGAACTCATCCGGCACGGCCTATACGGCCCTGGCGACGATGGTGCAGCTGATGGGCGAAGATGAAGCCTTCGACTACTTCAAGAAACTGCACGCCAACGTCTCGCAATACACCAAGTCGGGCTCGGCCCCGGTAAAGGCGGCGGCGCGCGGCGAAACGGGTCTGGGCATCGTCTTCATGCATGACGCAGTTGCTCAGGCCGAAGAGGGCTTCCCGATCCAGGTCACCGCCCCCTGCGAAGGCACCGGCTACGAGATCGGCTCCATGTCGATGGTCGAAGGCGCGCAGAACCCCGACGAGGCCAAGGTGTTTTACGACTGGGTGCTGACGGCGGATGTGCAAAGCCTGATGCCCGACGCCGGGTCGTTCCAGATCCCGTCCAACAAGTCGGCCAAGGCGCCCGAAGCCGCGCCGAAGCTGGAGGAGATCAAGCTGATCGACTACGACTTTGCCGAATATGGCGGAGCAGAGCGTCGTCAGGCCTTGCTCTCGCGCTGGGACACCGAGATCGGTGGCACCGCGTCCGAATGATCCTTCGTGGCGGGGCAGCCCCTGCCCCGCCGCACATCCGGAAGGATTTTGAATGACCGGTGACAACCGCAGGCTCGACCTTGCGCTCGGCGCGGGTATTCTCGCGCTGGTGCTGCTGCCCTGGTATCGCGTGCGCTCGGGTTTCTTCGGCTTTGACTGGGTCGCCGACCTGCCGGGGAAGTCCGACCTCTGGCCCGCCGTCGCGCAGGCCGTCACCGGACGCTGGCAGCTGTTGCCGGTCCTCGCGCTGTTCGTGGCGGCGGTGGCCCTTCGGCTGCTGCGTCCCGCCGGGCAGCGCGGCAAAGCGCTGGCGTGGATCGGCGCGGCGGGTCTGGGCTGGATGCTGGCCGAAGGTCTCTCCATTGGTCTGCGCGGCTGGAACTGGGGCCCGCTGGAAGCCAGTTTTGGCGAGATAGCGGGGCAGCCTGCCTTCGGAGCCGGAGCCGTCACACTGGTGCTTGCCTTCACTCTGCTAATCGCCTTCGGTCTGGCAGAAAAGGGCGCGCTGAAGGGCGACGGCTTCGTTCTCGCCTCGATTTCCGTGCTGATCCTGCTTGTCGCTGCTTTCGTGTTCTACCCGATCCTGTCGATGTTCACCGGCGCGTTTCAGGATTTCGACGGCTCCTTTACCGCTGCGGGCGTCCTGCGCAACATCGGCGATCCGAAGATCTGGAGCCTTGGCTGCCTGTCGGGCGGCACATGCGGCGTAGCGTGGCGCACCTTCTTCCTCGCCTGCTGCACGGCAACCGCCTCCACTTTGCTCGGCCTCGCCTTCGCACTGGTCGTCACCCGGACCGGCGTGCCGTTCAAGAAGGGCTTCCGCCTGTTGACGGTGTTGCCGATCATCACCCCGCCTTTCGTTGTCGGCCTTGCCCTGACCATGATGCTGGGCCGCGCCGGGTTCATGACCGTTTGGATCGAGGACGTGACCGGCTGGGAATTGGGGCGCTGGCTCTACGGTCTCACCGGCATCTGGATCGCGCAGGTGCTGAGCTTCACCCCCATCTCGTTCCTCGTGCTGATCGGCGTGGTCGAGGGCGTCTCTCCCTCGATGGAAGAGGCGAGCCAGACCCTGCGCGCCGGGCGATGGCGCACCTTCCGGCGCGTGTCGCTGCCGCTGATGGCACCGGGGCTGGCCAATGCCTTCCTCATCGGCTTCATCGAGTCGATGGCCGATTTCGGCAACCCTCTGGTGCTGGGTGGCTCGGGTGGCGTGCTGTCGACCGAGATCTTCTTCGCCGTCGTCGGCGCGCAGCACGATCCGTCGCGCGCGGCGGTTTTGGCCACGGTGCTGCTGGGCTTCACGCTGTCCGCCTTCCTCGCGCAGCGTCTGTGGCTGTCCGGGCGCAGCTTTGCCACAGTGTCGGGCAAGGGCGACGGCGGCAGGCCTGCCAAGCTGCCGCTGGCGGTATCGGTGCCCGTGACCGCCATTGTGATCTTCTGGGGCCTGTTCACGATCACCGTCTACAGCATGATCCTGTTTGGCGGCTTCGTGAAGACCTGGGGGCTGGACCACTCGCTCACCACCGAGCACTACATCCGAGCCTTCGGGATCAGCTTCGCCGATGGCCTGCAATGGACCGGGGTCGCGTGGAAGAGCTTCTGGACCACGATGGAGATCGCGCTGCTCGCCGCCCCGCTGACCGCCGCCGTCGGACTGCTGACCGCCTGGCTGATCGTGCGGCAGACTTTCCCCGGCAAATCGGCCTTCGAGTTCGCCCTGATGATGAGCTTCGCCATCCCTGGCACGGTGATCGGCATCAGCTACATCATGGCATTCAACCTGCCGCCGTTGCAGATGACCGGCACGGCGCTGATCCTGATCTTCTGCTTCGTGTTCCGGAATATGCCGGTGGGCGTCCGTGGCGGGGTCGCGGCGATGGCACAATTGGACAAGAGCCTCGACGAGGCCTCTCTGACCCTCGGCGCCACCTCGGCGCGAACGCTGCGGCGGGTGATACTGCCGCTGCTGCGCCCGGCGATCCTCGCGGCGCTGGTCTACAGCTTCGTGCGGGCGATCACCTCAATCTCGGCGGTGATCTTTCTGGTCAGCGCGAAATACAACATGGCGACGGCTTATATCGTAGGCCTCGTCGAGAATGGCGAATACGGCGTCGCGATCGCCTACAGTTCGGTGCTGATCGTGGTGATGATCTCGGTCATCGGCACCTTCCAACTGTTGGTTGGCGAGCGGCGGCTGCGGCGACCTGCGTCGCCGGACGTGACAGGAAAGGCTTTGGCATGAGCAATGCGACCCGCGGCGCCGTCGAGTTCGACAGCGTCCGCAAGGACTTCGGCGGCTTCTCCGCCATCCCCGCCCTGTCGCTGAAGATCCAGCCTGGCGAACTGGTCACGCTGCTCGGCCCGTCTGGCTGCGGCAAGACAACGACACTGCGCATGCTGGCGGGGCTGGAGAGTCCGACCTCGGGGCGCATCCTGATCGGCGGGCAGGACGTGACGCGGCTGCCCGCAAACCGCCGCGACGTGTCGATGGTGTTTCAGTCCTACGCGCTGTTCCCGCACATGTCGGTGCAGGACAACGTGGTCTATGGGCTGGAATCCGGCGGGATGAAACGGGCGGAGGCCCTCGCAGCCGCTGAGCACGGGTTGGAACTGGTGGGCCTCGCGGGGCTGGGCCAACGCCTGCCGTCCGAACTGTCGGGAGGGCAGCAGCAGCGGGTCGCCGTGGCGCGGGCGCTGGTGCTGGAGCCGCAGGTGCTGCTGCTGGACGAGCCGCTGTCGAACCTCGATGCGCGATTGCGTCGGCGGGTGCGGACCGAAATCCGCGAATTGCAGCAGCGGCTGGGCTTCACCGCCGTCTATGTGACCCACGATCAGGAGGAGGCGCTGGCAGTCTCCGACCGGATCGTGGTGATGAAGGACGGGCGCATCGCACAGGACGGCACGCCCCGCGAACTCTACGAGCATCCGGTTTCCGAGTTCATCGCCGACTTCATCGGCGAGGCCAATGTTGTCGATTGCGACGTCCTGTCGGTGGACGGGCCAACGGCCACGGTTGGCATCGGCGGTCTGCGCCACACCCTGCCGGCGCGGGATGCCCGCCCGGGCCCGGCAAAGGTATCGATCCGCTCCAACGCGATCACAGTGATGCTAGCCGACAATGCAACCCTTGCGGGGCGCGTCGCCTCCTCCGCCTATCTCGGGGATCACATCGAATACGAGATCGACAGCCCGCTCGGGCTGCTGTTCGCGGTCGATACGGAAAGCGACGCAGCGTTGCCCGCTGGGACGTCGGTCGCTCTGGGTTTCCGGCCTCGCGGGCTTGCGCTCATTCGATGAGGTGCCGTTGGTCACTGCGGCGAGACTGAGTAGCGCAAACCCGAAATCCGACCCATGCATTCCGAGGTTCTCCAATGTCCAAGGCATCAGCCGTCTTCATTCCGAAACGCAATGCTATCGAGTCCCTCTTCGGGCGCCGAAAGGTCGTAATCGGCGTCATTCACGCGCTGCCCCTCCCCGGCTCTGCCCGCTACGATGGCGAGCTGATCGAGCATATCTATGCACACGCCGTCGCAGAAGCCCGGCGCTACCGGGAGAACGGGGTCGACGGGCTGATTGTGGAAAACCACGGCGACATTCCCTTTGTGAAACCCGACGAGATTGGACCCGAAACTTCTGCCGTGATGGCCGTGATGACCGACCGAGTCAGGGCAGCGGTGGGCGGTCCGGTCGGGATCAACGTGCTGGCGAATGCGCCGCTGCCGGCTTTGGCGGTGGCCAAGGCGTCGGGCGCGGACTTTATTCGGGTCAATCAGTGGGCCAACGCCTATGTGGCCAACGAAGGCTTCATGGAGGGCAAGGCCGGGGTGGCTACTCGCTATCGCGCCTGGATCGGTGCGCGGTCGGTCAAGATCTTCGCCGATGTCCATGTGAAGCACGGCGCGCACGCCATAGTCGCCGACCGCCCATTAGCGGAGATGGCGCGGGACGCCGAGTTCTTTGACGCCGACGGCATCATTGTCACCGGGCAGCGCACGGGCGACGCGGCTAGCCCGGAGGAACTGGAACTGTTCGCCGGAGCCTCCGGCCTGCCGGTGCTGGTAGGCAGCGGCGTGAACACTGAAAACGTCGCCGCGATCCTCGGACATGCCGATGCGGTGATTGTGGCGAGCTCGCTCAAAGGCGATGGAAAATGGTGGCACGAGGTTGATGAAGAGCGGGTTCGCGCCTTCATGTCGGTGGTTGAGCGCGCCCGGGGATGAGTCGTGGTCGCAGTGTCGGCAATGACAAGGTTATGCAAACCTTGGCCACTCCGTGCGGCCACTTAAAGCGAAAAGTCCTTTCAGCGCGACGACGTTTGATCTGGAAACACGACTTACGGTCACCCTCACTTGGTGAGGTATCCCTTCTCCCGAAGATAGTCCGTGAGAATGATCTCGGCCATCGAGGCAGTCGATCTCTGGTCATCTTTGGCCGCCCGCTCAAGCGCGAACTTCAATGAGGGATAAATCCGCAGGCCGAGGGGGGCAGTTCTAGTTTCACGATCTTCTGACAATGTTAGCACTTTCTGGTTGACGCTTGGATTTGCTTCGTGTTATCAAACATATGCTAACAATGCAAGCGGCCCGTGATGGTGCTTACGACACGAGCACGGGCCTGACCCTGATCCGATCTTACAAGGAGATCAAACCATGGCTGTTACTACCCCTATCACTTTGGCCGGCGGCATCAAAGCATCGCATTATGAACCTGCACCGCTGCACCCGACCTGCGCCGCCTCGCCAGCCTCCACAGCATTCACCGCGCTGTCGAACGTCCTGGCGGAAGCCCGCGCCACTGAAGAACTGCGCGCCAGCCCCGCCGTGTGGGATCTGGCCCTGCATGATCTCGACGCGGCCGCTGAAGATGCAATGAACGCAGCTATCGAGGCTGCCCGCATCGCTGGCGATGCGCCGATCGTCCTCGCATCAGATCGCCGACTCGTCTTCGCAGCGCGTTTCATCCACTGCGCGCTCGGCATGGAGCACGCACCGGATCGGGACAACCTCCTGCACTTTATTGGCTCGAACAGCCGGCTGTGGGGAGCGGACAGCAGCGGGCCTACCGCGCGACGGGCGGAGGCGCTCATGGAGCTCGCGGTCGAGCGGCTGCTCGCTCTGATGGATCTGCAGGACGAGCATGCGTCCGAAGAGACGCTCGGCTTCTAAACCGGCGGCTACAGATCGCCCCCGGATGCCGTGGGCACGTCGGCCAGAAAGGTCACAGCGCCCGTGATCGACCAGCCCGTCTTCAATTGACAAACCCCGGCTCCGCCTCTCCGGGCAGGGCCGCTTGCTGGCTCGCCCCGAGCCATGCGCCGATAAAATACGGATAATTACATATGTTTTTCGCAAACCAAGGCGCGGAGCTGAGCTGGCTCAGCGCAAGCCGCGCGCCAGGGGCGTCGGCACAGGGCCGGAACGCCGTAATCCCCAGAAAGTCGCGCCAA
>NZ_JBDGJD010000011.1:0-49251 GCF_057657095.1 Cereibacter sp. Soil_C_27
ATGCCGACGGGCAGGACTGGTTCGCCCGCATCTTCGGCCGCTCCGGCTTCACCCTGCTGCCCGACCCCGCCCGCCTGCCGCGGGCTTTGCCCGACATCTACCGATCCCTTACCCAGGAGACCTGACCATGCGTTCCCTCACCGCCCTGCCGCTGCTCTGCCCCGGCCTGCTGCAAGCCGCCACCTTCGACCGTCCGGTGCCGCAGGCCCAGACGGACGCGGCTGAGTTCTGGTTCGCCGTCGCCTCGCTGGCGCTGCTCGTCAGCCTGATCGCGGTGCAATGGCTGGTCAGCCGCAGATGACCCGACAGGCACGCCTGACCCTGCTGCTCTACCCTTTCGGCGCGGGCGCGGCGGCGGTGAACGTGTTCTTCGCCTCGCTCATCTTGTCCTGGGCGGGCGCGCCGGTGCTGCCTCCGGGCTGGGCGGTGTTCGGCGGGGCGCTGCTCGGCATCCCGCCGACATGGCTCTTCGCGGGACATATCGATCTGCTGATGCGGGAAGCGGAGCCGCACCCATGACTGCCTGGCCGAAACTTCTCGCCGCACTGGCGGTCTTCGTCGGGTCAATGGGCGGGCTGAATCTCGCGGCCCAGTATGAGAGCCTGACCCTGCCCATCGCCATCATCCTGATCGTCCCGATGGGAGTGCTGGCAGCGCTGACCGGCGTCTGGCTGACCGGGGGAGACAACAATATCTTCACGCAGATCGGCCTGATGGTGCTGGTGGGGCTCTCGGCGAAGAACGCGATCCTGATCGTCGAATTTGCCCTCGAGCTGGAATTCGATGGCCGTACCCCGGTGCAGGCCGCCATCGAGGCCAGCCGCCAGCGTCTGCGGCCGATCCTGATGACCTCAATGGCCTTCATCATGGGCGTCGTCCCTCTTGTCATCTCGACCGGTGCGGGTGCCGAAATGCGCTCGGCGATGGGCGTCGCGGTGTTCTCCGGCATGATCGGGGTCACCTTCTTCGGCATCTTCATGACCCCAGTGTTCTATGTCCTGATGCGTCGCGTGGCAGGGAACCGGGCGCTGATCCAGCACAAGGACGAGACGCCAGCGGGCGCCGAGGAGGCGGGAGAGCATGCCCGGCGGGAGCTGGTCACCTAGGAAAACCTGAATTTGGGGCGCTGACGGTCAGGCAAGCAGCTGATTGGCGGCGCCTCGCGTCCTCCTGCGCCAAAGCCGCGCGTTGTCTCGATCAATACGCGCAAGCCGCTTTGGCAAAGCGAATTCTCCGTGTATAGACTAGGGGAGGCAGGCTTCTCCTTCTTCTCCGACTGTGCCTGACCGTTAACGATTTGCCCGCGCCCTGCAAGAACAGCCGTGCGGAACCCGCGAGCTTGATTGGAGACAGAGATGAAACGCATTGCAGCGCTCGCGCTCGCTGGTTTTCTTGCCGCTCCCGCCTTCGCCGCCGGTCCAGTGACCGCGATCCCGGAACCGGCCGTGGAGCCGGCGCCTGCCCCCGTTGTGATCGCCCCGGTGACCGACTGGAGCGGATTCTACGTGGGCGGCCAGCTTGGCTACGGAGATGTCGACACGGACGTCGACGATTACGATGGAAATGGCGCCATCGGCGGCGTGCATGCCGGCTATCGCTATGACTTCGGCCGTGCTGTCATCGGCGCCGAACTGGCCTACGACATCACCAACATCGACATCGGCGACGCCGGCGACGAGCTCGACAACGTGGCGACGCTGAAGCTGATGGCGGGTGGCAAGATTGGGCAGGGTCTGCTCTACGCGACCGCCGGTGGAGCCTGGGCCGACACGAGTTCGGATGCAGGAGATCCTGACGACGGCTACGTCTACGGTATCGGCTACGACCATATGTTGAACGAACGCTGGTCGGTGGGCGCCGAGTTGCTGCGCCACAGCTGGGATGCGTTCGACGACACCGGCACCGATGCGGATGCAACCACGCTGCAGGCGAAGGTCGGATTTCGGTTCTGACTACTGCCACATCGATCCGGAGGGGTGTGGAGCGTTCCACGCCCCTTCTGCATGCCCGAGGCGGCACCTGCCAAACGCAGGGCGACTTTATCGCAAGACGAACGATACGGCATCTGAGGCCCTCGCGGTTAGTTCTCTCCTGTGCGTCCGGGCGCGGCGCGCTCCCAGCTGGCCGCAAGACGCAAGAGGTTCGGACACCGACGGCGCGTCCTGGCTGAACTCTTGGTTCCGGGCCGCTCGCGCCATTCCCTTTCGATGACTTACTCGGCTGCGCCGCGATGGACCGTGGCGTGTCTGGTGAGACAGGCGGGCGCTGCGTTGCGGGCGCGCGTCCAAGGCAATTTCCTTCACCGGATTTCGGGCGGTGTCAGGTCAGATCATGTAGCGCCTTGCCGAGGGGCGCCCGTATCTGAAACTCCGAGAACCGCACCTTCAGGCCATCCCCCTCGGGGCTGCAGCACATAGGGCCAACAAGATAGCTCGATGCCTGTGGGAACGGGCAGAGACGCAACAGCGGCCACCGCGTTCCGTCCTGTGACCACTGCAAACGCAGGTCTCCGTTTGCGACGGTGACCCGCAGATGGAGCTTGGAAGCACGCCCATGGTGGACAGAAGTTGCCCAGTCCGATTGACCGACCGTCAATACGCTCCCGAGACAAGCCTCGCCGTCGGACAGCTCGATCCCCGCCTTGATCCAGGTGGTCTCGTCCACGCGCACCATGATCCCAGCTTGGTCGTAAAGATCAGTATAGTCACCCTCGATGCACAGAGACGCCGTAAAATCCCCCTCCCTGCGAGCCCCGAAGAAATGCCCGGTGTCGCGGGTGAAGCCATAATGGGTGTTCCGCCAAAAATCCGATCCCCTGTCGGTTGTCACGGCCAGAACATCGTCGGTGATCGCCCAGTTGCGCGGCTCATTCAGCCAAGTGCATGTCTTGAACAAGGATGCCTCCTGCGGGGATGCCTGTCGGGCAGTCGCGTGTCGAGCCGCCGGGCCTCATGCTGCAGCTGCTCCGCCTGACGAACTTTGCCTGCACCATCTCGCTACGGCAAGTCCGAGCGTCCGGTTCCAAGCCGCGTCACGGCGTTGTCACTTACCAACCGCGCCTTAGCTCTGCCTGTCCCGCCGGGCCTATCAGCGCTGCGAGCATTACGCCGACGAGGCTGTCGTAACTGGAAGCTCATCGCCGAAGCGTTCTAGGTCCCACTGCTGCTGATCGAATCGCTGATCCCAGCCGATCTGGCGGGCTCGCCCGCGGCGGCGGGCAAATCCTCGCGATGCCAACCAGCGCCGCCTGAGCGAGCGCGGTCTTCGATCTCCCCTAAACTGCTGGTGAAATCGGCTGCAGGAGCTTGCCCGACGCGCGAAGAAAAATCGTCTATAAGACGACCAATTTTGCCGTCTTTATTTTCTTGATTAACACGATAAAGTCTGTCGTAATTATCGTGACAGGGCAGCGGTGCCCGTCGGACATGACAGGAGGCGACCATGCAGATGACTGCCGAGTTCCGTCAGGAGTTTCCCCAGGACATCATCCGGGGCGGCTTCGGCCTTGGCGATGGTAATGTGCCGCGCCCGGAGTGCCGGGTGCATCTGGTCTCGCGCGATACCGGCGAGGTGCTGCTGAACGGGATGCCGCTGGTGGTCTTGGCCGGCGATGCGGCCGCGGCCGTCGCGTCGCTGATGGAGACGCGCGATCCGGCGGAGTGGCGGGCCGAGGTCAGCCGCGTGGCGCCGGGCCGGGAGGGGCTGTGATGTTCGAGTTCACCAGCTTCGGCGCGGGCCGCTTCACCCCCTTCTACCTTCCAGAGACAAAAGACCAACAGGAGATGTCGACCATGCTTGATAAGGTAACAGTGGATCCGGCGCAGACCCAGACCGAGGCTGCCTCGCGTCCCAACCCCTTCGCATTGGTGGGCTGGCGCATGGCCTTTGCCACCGCCGGGGTGGCTCTGCTGACCGGCATGGTGCCGCAGGCGCAGGCGCAGACGCTGCTGAACGTCAGCTACGACCCGACGCGGGAGCTGTATCGCGAGTTCAACGAGGCGTTCTCGAAGCGCTGGGTGGCCGAGGGCCATGAAGCGCCGACGATAGAGACCAGCCACGGCGGGTCGGGCGCGCAGGCGCGCTCGGTGATCGAGGCACTGGATGCGCAGGTGGTGACGCTGGCGCTGGCCTCGGACATCAACGCGATTGCCGAGAAGTCGGGGAAGGTTCCGGCGGACTGGCAGTCGAGGCTGCCGCACAACGCCTCGCCCTATACCTCGACCATTGTGTTCCTTGTCCGCGACGGCAACCCGAAGGGGCTGACCGATTGGGGCGATCTGGTGCAGGACGGGGTGCAGGTGATCACGCCGAACCCGAAGACCTCGGGCGGCGCCCGCTGGAATTACCTTGCCGCCTGGGCCTGGGCCGAGAGGAACGGGCAGGATCCGAGGGAGTTCGTCGGCAAGCTCTACAAGAACGTGCCAGTGCTGGATACCGGGGCGCGCGGGTCGACCACGACCTTCGCGCAGCGCGGTCTGGGCGACGTGCTGCTGGCCTGGGAAAACGAGGCCTATCTCGCGCTGGAAGAACTGGGCGAGGACAAGTTCGACATCATGGTGCCGACCGTGTCGATCCTCGCCGAGCCGCCGGTGGCGCTGGTCGAGGGCAACATCAAGGATGAGGCCGAACGCGAACTGGCGACGGCCTATCTGGAGTATCTCTATTCCCCCGAAGGTCAGGCCATCGCCTACAAGAACTTCTACCGGGCCTGGGATGCCTCGGCGGCAGATCCCGAGGACGTCGCCCGCTTCCCGAAGCTCGACCTCGTGACCATCGCCGACTTCGGCGGCTGGGAGAAGGCTCAGCCGGAGCACTTCGGCGACGGCGGCACCTTCGACCAGATCTACGTGTCGCAATGAGCTACGCGCCGACCTTTCGCCTGAAGCCGCCCTCCCCCCTGCCGGGGTGGGGGCTCTCCTTCGGCGTCATGCTGACCATGCTGTCGCTGATCGTGCTGCTGCCAATTGGCGCGCTCCTGCTGCGCGGGGCGCAGGTCGGGCTGCCGGAGTTGCTGGCGGTGCTGGGGCGCGACCGGGTGCAGGCGGCGCTCTTGCTGTCGTTCCGGGCGGCGCTGATCGCGGCGGGGTTCAACCTCGCCTTCGGTCTGGCGCTGGCCTGGGTGCTGGTGCGCTACGACTTCCCGTTCAAGCGGGTGGTGGACGCCAGCGTCGATCTGCCCTTCGCGCTGCCGACCGCCGTGGCGGGCATCGCGCTGACCGCGATCTACGCGCCGAACGGCGTGTTCGGCGGGCCGCTGATGGCGTGGTTCGGCCTGCAGGTCGCCTATAGCGAGTTCGGGATCTGGATCGCGCTGATCTTCGTCGGCCTGCCCTTCGTGATCCGCACCGTGCAGCCGGTGATCGAGGAGATCGACCGCGAGATCGAGGAGGCCTCGGCCACGCTGGGGGCCTCGCGCGGGCGGACCTTCACACGCGTGATCCTGCCGATGCTGACGCCGGCGCTCCTGACCGGCTTCGCACTGTCCTTGGCGCGGTCGGTCGGGGAATACGGCTCGGTCATCTTCATTGCGGGCAACCTGCCGCTGCAGACCGAGATCGCGCCGCTGCTGATCGTGATCCGGCTGGAGGAATACGACTACGACGGCGCCGTGGCCATCGCGCTGGCGATGCTGGGAATTTCTTTCGCGATGCTGCTGGCGATCAACCTGATCCAGATCTGGAGCCGTCGCCGCATGGGCGAGGTCTGAGGGGAGATCATGACAACCGCTGTTCTGACCCGTTTCCGCCCCGCCACCACCGAGCCTGTCTGGCTCAGGCGCATCCTCATCCTTTCGGTGCTGGCCGTGCTGGCGGTGCTGGTCTTCGCGCCGCTGGCTGCGGTCTTCATCGAGGCGCTGCGGCAAGGCTGGGCGATGGCGTTGGCCTCGCTGGGCAACCGCGACGCGCTGGCGGCGATCCGGCTGACGCTGACCGTCGCCGCCTTCTCGGTGCCATTGAACGCGGCCTTCGGCATCGCGGCGGCCTGGGCCATCACCAAGTTCGACTGGCGCGGCAAGGCCTTCCTGATCACGCTGATCGACTTGCCGTTCTCGGTCTCGCCGGTGGTGGCAGGGCTGTGCTTCGTGCTGCTGTTCGGCGCCAACACCACCATCGGCGGCTGGCTGGTGGCGGGCGGCTACCCGATCGTCTTCGCCGTGCCGGGGATCGTGCTGGCGACGATGTTCATCACCTTCCCCTTCGTCGCGCGCGAGCTGATCCCTATCATGACTGAGCAGGGCACCGCCGAGGAAGAGGCGGCACTGACGCTGGGCGCCTCGGGCTGGCGGATGTTCTTCACCGTGACGCTGCCCAACATCCGCTGGGCGCTGCTCTACGGCGTCCTCCTGTGCAACGCGCGGGCGATGGGCGAGTTCGGCGCGGTGGCGGTGGTGTCAGGCAAGATCCGTGGCCAGACCTCGACCATGCCGATCATGATCGAGATGCTCTACAACGAATACCTCTCGGTCGCGGCCTTCACCATGGCCGCCGTGCTGGCGCTGCTGGCGCTGGTGACGCTGACCCTGAAATCCGCGCTGGAATGGAAATACGCCGACCAGCTCGCCGCCACCCACCGGCATTGAGGAGACCCCGATGCACATCCAGATCGACGAGATCGCCAAGTCCTTCGGCCCGACCACCGCGCTGCATCCGGTGAGCCTTTCGATCCCCTCGGGCGCGCTGATCGCCCTGCTGGGGCCGTCCGGGTCGGGCAAGACCACGCTGCTGCGCATCCTTGGCGGGCTGGAGTTCCCGACCTCGGGCCGGGTGCTGTTCGACGCGCAGGACGCGACCGGGCTGACGGTGCAGGAGCGCCGCGCGGGCTTCGTGTTCCAGAGCTACGCGCTGTTCCGGCACATGACGGTGTTCGACAACATCGCCTATGGCCTGCGCGCCCGGCCGAGGAAGACGCGGCCGACGGGGCCGGAGATCGACCGCCGCGTCCACAAGCTCCTCGACCTCATCCAGCTGCCCGACATCGCCCGCCGCTACCCGGCGCAGCTCTCGGGTGGCCAGCGCCAGCGCGTGGCCCTCGCCCGGGCGCTGGCCATCGAGCCGCGCATGCTGCTCTTGGACGAGCCCTTCGGCGCGCTGGACGCGCGGGTTCGGAAGGAGTTGCGGCAGGGGTTGCGCGACATCCATGACGAGACCGGGCTGACCACCATCTTCGTAACCCACGATCAGGAGGAGGCGATGGAGCTGGCCGATCTGGTGGTGGTCATGTCGATGGGCCGGATCGAGCAGATCGGCAAGCCCGCCGAGATCCGTTCCCGCCCGAAGACCGACTTCGTGCGCCAGTTCATCTCGGTATGAGCGTTGGTCCTCGGGGGCATTGATACCTAAGTGCGATCGGGAAGGTCCGGCGAGGCGTTGCGCAGATTAACGGCTGCGCACCGTCAGAAAGCCCCTCCACGGCGATGGACGCGCCCGAGGGAAATCGCCCCAATTGCACCCTCGAATCCGTAAGCGGCCGGTAACATTTTGGACGAGGCGGCAGCCACCACGTTGGGAACATGCCTTCATGAGGCGACGTCATGGACATGCTGGCTGACGCGCTCTAGTTGGTGCGCAGTCAACACAAAAGCAGGATGCGAGCTGCGCGTTTCATCGAATAGCGCGCCACTGACGATGGATGCCGGGTAGCGACCGGACCCGTGCCGCAGCCGCCGCAGGAATGTTTTCAAGAAATTGTCCGCCGCCATGGCGTGCACTGCCCGCTTGGAACCTTGTCAGCACTGGAGAGTTATCGCACGCGTCAAAATGACGGGGTCCAATGAATATCATGCACATCGCACTCGGTGGGTGCCTCCGGGCTCCACCTGTGCACTACGGGCGCACGCCAGACACCGGCGGACATATTGCCTATGTTTTAGGGGCAAGTCTTCACCAAGCAGATCTGCCCGGGGTGGGCCGTGTGGATATCGTGACCCGGGCTTTCGAGGGATATGGGCCGGACTACGCGAAACCCGTGGAACAGGTTTCGCCGGGAGTGACTGTGATACGGCTGCGGTCGCAGACGGGGGGCTACCTCTCCAAGGAAGGGCTCTGGTGTGAACTCGCAAGCATCGAGCAGTCTCTTGTTCGGCACATTGATAAGAACGGGCGCCCTGACGTTCTGCATGCCCATTTTGCGGATGCCGCTGAAATCGCACTGAAAGTCGGGCAGCGGTTCGGAATACCCGTCGTTTACACGCCTCATTCTCTTGCGCTTCAGAAAGCCGACCGCGACGGCGCCGAGCCTCGGCGGTTGGCGGCCGAGAAGGACGCCATAGGCCAAGCGGCGGCCATCATCGTCTCGAGCCGCGACGAGGCGGAGCGGCAGATATGCGATTATGACCCTTCGGCAATCGGGCGTGTGCACAAGATACGTCCCGGTCTCCCCGACCCAGCGCGGGACCAATCGGTCGTGGCTGCGCTGGATCTCCTCGGCTCCGATCTCACGGATCCGAAACGCCCGGTCGTGCTGGCAATTGCGCGGCCGGTGGCCAAGAAGAACCTTCTTGGGTTGATCGAGGCATTCGCAACGAACAGCACGCTGCGAAATCTCGCCAATCTCGTCATCTTGGCCGGTCAGCATGACAGCTGCGCCGAAGACAGCGCCGTGCTTGAAAAACTCATCGCCGCTCGAGACAGACTGGGCCTGAGGGGCATCATGTCCCTGCCTGTCCGTCACACGCGCGAAGAGGCATGGAGCCTCTACAAGCTCGCCGCCAGTTCCAAAGGTGTGTTCGTCAATCCCGCCTTCTTCGAACCGTTTGGCCTGACGCTGCTTGAGGCCGCCGCAGCGGGTCTGCCGGTTGTCGCAACACGCAACGGAGGCGCGCTGGAGATTGTGGAAACGCTGGAGAACGGAATCGCCGTTGATCCGCGAGACCACGGGCAGATCGCCGATGCCTGTCTCACTCTGATCAGGACCCCGAGCCTGTGGGAGAGGGCGTCTCGCAACGGCTTGGATGGGCTGACCGCCTTTTCCTGGGAAACCTACGCCCGACAGAGCGTCGATCTGTATCGTGACCTCGCAAAAGGCGCTGCGGAGGGCTTGGTGACCCAATCGTGTCCGCTGGTTGTCTGTGACATCGACAACACCCTGACCGGGTGCGTCCACAGCGCGGCGAAATTCGCATCCTGGGTTCGACGCGGGCGGTATCCATTCGTCGTTGCGACCGGCCGCACGCTGGTTGAAGCGCGGTCGATCCTCCGTGCTTGGGACCTGCCGACGCCCGCCGCCTATATCACGTCGGTCGGATCCGAGATATACAGGACGGGACCGAATGGCCTGATGCTCTGGCAGGCTTATTCCGCCCGACTGGCCGCCGACTGGGATCGCCCAAGCGTGAAGAACTGCCTAGATGCTCTGGGCGTGATCTGGCAACCCGCTCTTGACCAGAACCCCGCAAAGCTCAGCCTCTTCGGCGATGCCAAGGAGGCTCTTCGCATCGAGGCCACGCTCGCGGCGGAGCGCCTGAAAGCGCGTGTCATCGCCTCGCACGGGCGTCTGATCGACGTAATGCCGATTTCAGCGGGGAAGGCAAATGCCATAGCCGCGCTGGCGGCGGAGTACGGGCTGGGGATGGAGGATTGTATTGCCTGCGGCGACAGCGGCAACGATCTCGACATGCTCACACTCTGCGGCACAGCCATCGTCGTCGGCAATGCGACGGCCGAGCTGTCGCATATGGCGCCGCGCCCAGGTCTCCTTAGGGTCACGCGCCATCATGCGGCGGGTGTGCTCCAAGGGCTGGAACAGGCTGGCCTTGTGATGTCGTCCCCATGAAGCGACCCATCGGGTATTTCGTCCATCATCAAGGCCGGGGCCACGCACTGCGCTGTGCAGCCTGGATGAATGCGCTTTCGCCGGATCAACCCGTCACCGTCTTCTGTGCCCGCGACGACATCTTCCCGCCGCTGCGGGATGGGATCACCATCCACCTCATCCCTTCGCTGTTTGAAGCGCAGGGGGACGAGCCAGCGGGGCTCGCCGATATCCCGACGCCCGACACTCTTCACTGCGCCCCGCTCGGTTGGTCGGGCATCCGGGAGGCCATGGCTGCAATAACCGGGTGGTTCGCGAAGGCCTCACCTGCACTGATGATCTGCGATGTCTCCGCGGAAATCGCCCAGCTGTCGCGCATCTGCTCGGTGCCGCATGTCAAGGTGCTCCAGCACGGGGATCGGAGCGATCCCGGTCACCTCGCCGCCTATGACGGCGCCGTGGGACTTTTGGCACCGTTCCACGCCTCGCTTGCTCAACCCGACTGGCCTGAGCGCCTCCGCTCGCGTTTGCATTTCGCGCCCGGCCTCGGCGTCGAAGCTGGGGCGGCGCCAAGCCGCGCAGCGGCGCGCGCCGCCCTCTGCCTGCCGCCGGAGCAGGAGATGATTTTCGTCCTGTCGGGCGGTGGAGGGTGTGGGTTCTCCGAGGCCCCGATCTGCGTCGGAGCACGCGCGACCCCGGATGCCCGATGGATCGCCGCCGGTCCTGTCGCACGCGACTGGCATTCGACAGCGCCGGGGAATATCGACTTCGTCGGATGGATCGACACTGTCGCCGATCACATCGCCGCGGCTGACATCGTTATAGCCTCGACGGGCAACACCACCTGCCACAGTATTCTCGCCTCCGGACGTCCATGGCTCGCTGTGCCCGAGTGGCGCTACTTCGACGAACAGGTCTTCAAGGCGCGCGCGCTCGCGGCGGCAGGGGCTGCCGTCCACCTCACCGCCCTGCCCTCCTCGGCCCATGCCTGGCTGAAGGCTCTCGAGGATGCGCGCTCGACCCACAGCCCCGAACGCCAAAAAGCTCTGACGGGGGGGAATGCCCATGATGCCGCAGCTTGGCTCGAAGACCTTGCAGAGCGCCTCTGGCGGAAGCCGGCTGGCGGCCCTGTTCCGAAATCACCGGCGCAGCCGCGCCTAGCCGCCTCATAAGGACATCGCAATGGCATCCCCTACCGTTTCCGTACTGACGATCGCTTCGGGCCGTGTCGACCACCTGCGTAATGTCATGATTGGCCTTGACCGCCAGACCGTACCACCGTGCGAACTCGTCATAGCTCGCATGCAGGCCGCTCCTTTCGAAGATCTTCCCCAAGTCTCCTTTCCGGTGTTCGAGATCGTAGTCGACGGCGACGACCACGGCATGCCGCTCGCCGCCGCACGCAATGCAGCCGCTCGCCGTGCCTCGGGTGAAATCCTGGTCTTTCTGGATGTGGATTGCATCCCGGCGCCCGGACTTGTGGAAGACTACCTGAGAGCCTCTGCGGATTTCCCGGGCCTGCTGATGGGTGAAGTCATGTACCTGCCCGGCGGAGCTAACCGGCCCGGTTGGGAGGTCTCGCAGTTCGAGCAAGTCGCCGTTCGCCACTCCGACCGGCAGGGACCGCCCTCAAGCGGGATCGAGACCTGCACCGACTACCGCTGCTTCTGGTCGCTGAACTTCTCCCTTCCCGCCCAGGCCTTCCTGGCATCAGGCGGGTTTGACGAGCGCTACATCGGCTACGGCGGCGAGGACACCGATTTTGGGAAGACGCTTTCCACCCTGGGGATCGGCATCGCATGGATGAAGGGCGCGAGGGTGTTTCACCAATATCACGAGCACCACATGCCACCCATTCACCATCTGACCAGCGTCGTGCGAAATGCCGAGCTCTTTGCTTCCAAGTGGGGCTACAGGACGATGGAGCACTGGCTTTATGCGTTCAAGCTCATGGGATTGATTGATACCGTCGGATCCGAGATCCGCATCCTGCGTCAACCCAACGCCGAGGACGCCGCCCTTACCCGCCAGACTCCCGACAAGCCCTATGCGAACACGACGCGGGTCATCCGTGTGCTGAAAGAACAGCTGGCGCAGAAGGAAGAGGCGACGACCGATATGCTTGCCGGCCAGAGGGCGTTACGCCACCCCGCTTCCGTCTCGGCAAAATGAGGATCGCGGTTCTGTCGCATGTTCGCCATCCGATTGCCGAACCTTTCCGGGGCGGCATGGAGGCGCACTCGTGGCATCTGGTCAATGCTCTCATGGAGCGGGGTCATGAGGTTACTCTGTTCGCCTCCGGCGACAGCGACCCCCGCTTTAACCTCTATGCGGCCATGCCCGAGCATTATGACCTCCGCTACCCCTGGCACGACTTCGTGGGAACCGACGCATTGAACGACCACCTCGATCAATCGTTCGGCGCGGTCTGCCGCGAGTTGCTGACAGGCCGCTTCGATGTAGTGCACAACAATTCCCTTCACCGCTATCCGCCGCGCCTTGCCCGCACGCGGCGTATCCCGATGGTGACATCGCTGCACATCCCGCCCTTCGACGCCCTGCATCGCGCCGTTCGGGAAAGCGCCGCGCCGTGGTCAGTGTTCACAGTCACCTCGCAGGTTCAAATCGCATCGTGGTGGGGTGAGGCCCCACCCGACGAGGCCCACGTCGTCGTCAACGGGATCGATCTTGCGCGCTGGCCCTTCCGACCAGAGGGGGATGGCAGCGCCGTCTGGGCGGGACGGATCACGCCAAACAAGGCGCCCCATCTCGCCGCCAGAGCGGCGCTAGAGGCCGGACTCCGCCTGCGCCTCTTCGGAATCATCGAGGATCAGGGCTACTTCGAAAACAAGATCAAGCCGCTTCTCGGACAGCAGGTCAGTTACGACGGCCACCTGTCTGGAGAGGATCTGGCCACGGCGCTGGGACGGGCGTCCTTACTGCTGTTCACACCGCTTTGGGACGAACCCTTCGGCCTTGCGGCGATCGAGGCCATGGCCTGCGGGCTGCCTGTTGCCGCCTTCCGCAGCGGTGCTGCGGAAGAAGTAATTGGCGAAGCTGGCCGATTTGCAAATGCAGGGGACGTCGTCGGCTTGGCCCATGCTGCCCGCTCCGGCCTATTGGTGTCACGAAAACTGGCGCGCGCCCGCGTTCGGAACAACTTTACCATCAAGACGATGGTGGACCGCCTTGAGGCGCTCTATCGTAGCGTGATCGACGCGCGCGCCGTAGAATCTCCCTCCGTAACCTTTCCTCCCATAGAACTCGACATTGCATGTCGTTAAGCAATGCTGACTTGTTGGCATAGGAGATTTGGCCAAGGCCTTTGCTATGGCCCTGACGTTGCCCCCAACTT
The DNA here is from genome assembly GCF_057657095.1 of Cereibacter sp. Soil_C_27. Taxonomy (NCBI): domain Bacteria; kingdom Pseudomonadati; phylum Pseudomonadota; class Alphaproteobacteria; order Rhodobacterales; family Paracoccaceae; genus Cereibacter; species Cereibacter sp. Soil_C_27. The sequence goes on from NZ_JBDGJD010000011.1 coordinate 13,106, forward strand.
TTATTCAGCGTGAGCGAGACTCTGAGTTTGAGTTTTGCCCATTCGGGCGGTTTGGGCAACGGGGGCTGGCGCGGAGCTTTGCGGGTTGCGCAGCGTCAGGCGCCGTTGCGGGGTGAAGGTCTGGGCGAAGGCGGCAGGGGTCTGCCAGCCGAGGCGGGAGTGGGGGCGTTCGGTGTTGTAGTCCGTGCGCCAGGCGGCCAGCGTGACGCGGGCATGGTGCAGTGACGGGAATAGGGTCTCATTCAGCAGCTCATCGCGCAGGCGCCCATTGAAGCTCTCGATAAAGGCGTTCTGGGTCGGCTTGCCGGGGGCGATGTAGTGCCAGTCAAACTTGCGATCATCCACGAACTTCAGGATCGCGTTCGAGGTGAACTCGGTCCCATAGCATGTTGGGAATGTAGCGCGGTTGAAGGTTATGGCCGCCTGCGCAGCCCCCAAAATCGCGCAGCAGGCGGCCATAACCGGGTCTCGGATCTCTATGGTGGTTTTGCGAACCACACCACAGAGGAGACCGGCCATGGCCAAGGTTGAGCATACTTCGGATGCCCGTGTTCTGGTAGGCATCGACATTTCCAAACACCGGCACGAGGTGCTGATTGCCGTCCCCGGCAAGGCACGCCGCCGCCGGATGACCGTGCTGAACACGGCCGACGATTATCGGCGCCTGATCGACGTCCTGCGGGGTTTCGAGCAGCCGGTCACGATCGGGTTCGAGGCGACGGGGAACTACCACCGGGCCCTTATGTTCGCCCTCGGCTCTGCGGGTTTCGAACTGAAGCTGGTATCGTCCATTGCGCTGGCCCGCACGCGGGAGGCGCTCCACAACAGCTGGGACAAGAACGATCCGAAGGATGCACAGGTCATCCTGCGCATGCTGGAGATCGGTGCGGTGCAGGTCTTTCATGACCCGCTGGTTGCCGGCACCTGCGATATCCAGGAGTTGTCGAAGACCTACGAGATGGTGGCGCGCGCCAAGACCGAACTGTGGCACCGCATCCTGACCCATTACCTGCCGCTGTATTTTCCAGAGGCTGACCGGTTCCACCGCAGCTCAAGAGGTGACTGGTTCCTGGCGTTCCTCGAAGCCTTTCCGTCCCCCCACATGATCACCGCCATGGACAAGGACGCCTTCGTCGCGGCGGCATGGCCGGTGATTGGCCGCCGTGTCAGCAAGGCCGCACTCCTGGCGGATATTTACGAGACGTCAAAGACTTCCGTGGGGCTTCCAGTCGCGCGAGACTCGGATGCGATCCGAATGTTCCGCCTCGTGCTTGCCCAAGGGCGTAGTTTGATCCAGCTGCGCAATGCCATTGAGGAGCGCGCCGCCGAGCTACTGAGTGCGCATCCCGATTACAAACTCCTGCGCTCGATCCCGGGCATCGGTCCTGTCAATGCGCTCGCCGTGCTGGCCGAGGCAGGCGATCTGCGGCGTTTTCGGCATCACCGCCAATTCCTGAAGTTCTGCGGCATGGATCTGGCGACGGTGCAGTCCGGCCTGTTTCGCGGCAGGAGCAAGATCTCGAAGTATGGCAATGCCCGCCTGCGCCGCACCCTCTGGATCGCGGCGCAGGCCGCCGTGCTGAAGCCCGCCAACAGCTTCCGAGACAAGTTCGAGCGATACATCGCGCAGGACCGCCACAACCCTGATCTGCGCCGCAAGGCCTATACTGCCATCGCAGCCAAGATGGCCCGCACCATTCACGCCGTGATCAAGTCCGGCGAACCCTATCGCCCCTTCTTCGAGGGGGTGAGCCCAGGCGGAAGGACCCCTCTCTGTAGAGCCGTGGAGGCAGGTTCCTGACCTCGTAGATAATGTTCGGGCCTTTCGCTTGGGATTTAGGATCTCGTCTTGAGGACGGTGAGGGCGGCATCCAGACCGACCCTGTATTTGCTATGGAAGAGACCACTTCTTGACGGCGGAGCCCGCCTGGGCAACCATCTCCAAGGCATCCGATCGCTCGGATGCCCAGTGATCTGATGCCTCAAGCGGCAAATCTTTCCCGACATAGGACGTTGTCGCTGACGATCGTCTGGGGCTTGCCGCGGGCGTCGAACAGGGTCGCCAGTTCCCGCGCCACCCGTGCGCCAGACAACGAGGTGTCGGCGATCAGGGCGAGGCATTCGCGGGTGCAGTCATCCACAACAGTCATGATCCTGAACCGACGACCATCCGTCAGCTGATCGGACACGAAGTCCAACGACCAGCGCTGGTTTGGCATCAGCGGCAGCACCATCGGAGCCCGTGTGCCGATGGCCCGCTTGCGCCCGCCGCGGCGGCGGACATGCAGCCGTTCCTCGCGGTAGATGCGGAACAGGCGCTTGTGGTTCACCTCGTGGCCCTCGCGGCGCAAGAACACATGCAGCCGCCTGTAGCCGAACCGGCGGCGCACCCGCGCCAGCTCCTTCAGCCGTTCCCGCAGCACAGGGTCATCCCGACGGACCACCTCATACCGCATGGTCATCCGACAACAGCCGATCACCCGGCACGCCCGCCGCTCGCTCATCCCATGGCCCTCCACAAGATGCGCAACCGCTTGCCGCTTCGCGGCGGGCGCTACCATTTTTTTCCAAGGAGATCCTTCAGCGCCGCATTATCGAGCATCGCATCGGCGAGGAGCCGCTTCAGACGCGCGTTCTCGTCCTCGAGCCCCTTCAACCGCTTCGCCTCGCTGACGTCCATGCCGCCGTACTTGGCCTTCCATTTATAAACGGTCGCATCGCTCACACCGTGCTTGCGGCACAGATCGGCGACCGAAACCCCTGACTCATGCTCTTTCAGAATGCCGATGATCTGATCTTCGGTGAACCTGCTGCGCTTCATCTCTGGTCCTTTCGATTGGGCCAGAGTCTATCTCAAAATGGATTAGGCGGAGGGGGCAACGTCAGCGGCAAAGGCCTCATTGTCGCCCTGAAGCGCAAGTGCTGTGACCCCCGATAACCGCAAAGCGCTTATCGTTTCGGATGCGACGACCCCGGCCGCTTCAAGTCCTTGAAGAAGATCGGGCTGTGGATCGGCTTGACGCCTTCTCGAAATCAGTCGGGAGAGCGCGACATCTCGGGCGGAATAACTAAGGCGGGTGACGTCAACCTGCGCCGTGCCCTGCGCTAGGCGGCGACCGTCATGATGCATCGCGGACGGGCGACATGGGTGAGAAACTGGGCGGCGAAGATCGCGCGCCGTCGTGGTGCCAAGCGCGCAATGGTTGCGCTGGCCCGGCGCATCGCTGCGATCCTGCATTGCAGGTGGAAGGACGACACCGACTTCCGCTTCGATACTCCTGTGCTTCATGTCGGCTGAAGTCACAGGTTCCAGACTAATACTTGCCTGATAGCGGCTCTTCGAGGTTTCACAGGGCGCGGTTCCGGTGATGCCAAGCTCAGAATGATGCCGATGCAAATCAAGCACGCCAATGAAATGGCACAACGAGATTGTATCGAACCAGCATCATGGTGGCGGCCATTGCGCGGACCAAGGACCGACGCATGCACCCAAGGCGATTTCAAGCGAAGGCTGCCGAACAGGAAAGCAGATCACTTGCTCAAGGGACAAGCCCGCGCCCGGCGGCACATCCTGCAGGCGCAAAACCGCTTGCCCGGGACGAACCCGTTACTGAAGTCTGGAGCCCAGCTGGTCAGGCCTATCTGAGCTCCGTCACTCCTTCTGGCAGACAGCCTCGATGTTGTTCCCGTCGGCATCCAGTATGTAGGCCGTGTAGCAATTAGCATGGTATCGGGTGCGGATACCGGGTCCGCCGTTGTCGCGTCCGCCTACCTGAATGGCGTGGTTGTGGAAATCGTCCACAGCCTTCCGAGTGACAGCTCGAAAGGCCAGATGCACCGGAGCACCTGTTTTGCGGGAACCGATCAGCCAGAGGCTCGGGTAGCCATCCCGACCGAACCCGGTGCGGGAAGCGGCGCCGTCGGTCGCCTTAACGGCAATGACCTCCTCAAGCCTGTCAGTCGGCACCGAAATCTGGCGCTGACTCACTTTTGATGACGTCGATCTTTCCCCTCAGGCTGTCGCGGTGATGCGGGCTTTCAGGATCGCTATGCCGGCGCGGCCATACATCTGGCGTTTGAGGAGTTTCAGGCGGTTGATCTGGCCCTCGGTCTGGCCGTTCGACCACGGCTGGCTCAGGGCTGCGGAAACGGCAGCTTGATCCTTCCGCAAGCCACGGGCAAAGGCGGACAGCAGGCTGTCCTCCGCCTTGGAGAGCCATGGGTCGAGGTGATCCGCGCTGCTGTTGCGCACCATGTTTTTGAAGCTCTCCGGCAGCACCCTGGCCTTCGCCAAGGCTGGCAAAGAGGCTTCGATCTGCGCCACCAGAACGGCATCCGCCTTGCTCAGGTGGTCACGTCCAACGGTCAGAAGGCGTGCGATCCGTCGCGCTGGTGGCGATTTCCCGACACCGGGCGGTAAAGCCCGTTCGGCGCGGCGCTGGCGGGTTGCCCACTCCCCCACGACCCTGAGGCTGCCGCGGAATCCATCGCCCCTCAGCCGCCGCCACAACTCGGCACCGTTGCGGCAGCCGCCTGACCATTCGGTTTGCAGCCGCGCGAACCAGGGCGTCAGGCTGCTGTCCCGGATGCGAAATACGTCTTCACGCTCGCCGCGCAGGATCTGGCGGACAAGCTTGCGGCTCAGCCCGGTTCGGCGGACGATCTGCTTGATCGGAAGGCCCTCCTTGGCCATGTGGCGCACCATCTCGTTGGTCTGCTGCCTCCGCCGGAACCCCTCGTATTGCAACCTTTCCGCCGCCGTCAGCAGGCTGGGATCCAGCTTGGTGATGCCGATCGCCTTGCGGATCGCGGGCATGTTGCTCTGGACCGCCGACAGGAAGGCCGCGCTGGCATTCTCCAGCAGGTGCCAGCGATCGGCGACCTGAACGGCTTCCGGCAAGGCCTTGCTGATGGCGCCGCCATAGCCGCCGTTGCGGTCGCGGGCGACCACCTCGACCTGCGGATGGGCGCGCAGCCAGGCTTCGACCGTGGCTGGCTCGCGATCCGGCAGCAGATCGATCACGCGGCGGCGCTCCAGATCGCAAACCAGCGTGCCGTAGCGCTGGCCCTTCCGCCAGGCCCAGTCGTCGATGCCGATGATCCGTGCTTCAGCCCCGCCGCAGCCAGCGCCCTGAGAAAGGCTTCGCAGGAACGTATCCTTGCTCACGGACAGCAAGAGCCGCCGCCCGAGCGCCTGCGCGGCACGTCCGCCCAAGGCAAGCGCAAGGTGGCGGATCAAGCCTTGCAAGCGGGCCGTTCGCCGCCAGTAGGGGTGGGTCAGGCCGGGATCCAGCCGCTCGGCAAAGATCGTGCGGCAGCACTTGCCAGAACCGCAGCGAAATCGCCTGACCTGGACCACCAGGTGCACGTCAAGGCCGTGCGCCGGCAGATCGGCAAGGCGGCGGCGATACCGGCTGTGAACCCGTCTGGACCGTGCTCCACACTTGGGACACGCCGCCCAACCTTTTGCAGCCCTGGCAGAAATCTCGATCTGTCCACGGTCGAAACCCAGATGATCGATCACCAACCCGTCGGGCAGAAGCTTCTTCATGTTCAGGCGCGGCACCATAACCTCTCCTCATAAAATCATGCAGAGCAGGTAGGAACGGCAGGCCCAGGCCGTCATCAAAAGTGAGTCAGAGCCAATTTTGCACGCCTAATCACATCTGAGATCTGGTCCGCCGGCACAGCTCGACTGATCAGATACCCCTGGACCTCATTGCACCGGGTCTGGAGCCAGTCGAACTGCTCTCGGGTCTCAACTCCCTCCGCGGTGACCCGGATCGACAAGGCATGGGCCATGCTGCAAATCGCAGAAACGATGGCCCGACTGGACTCGCTGTCTGGCAGTCCGGTGATGAAGGAGCGGTCGATCTTCAGCTTGGTGAAGGGGAACTTCTGAAGGTAGCTGAGCGCGGAGTAGCCGGTGCCAAAATCATCCAAAGCAACACGAATGCCCATCTCCCTGAGCCGCGCAATGATCTCGATATTGGCTCCGCTGTCGTCCAGCAGCGCGGCCTCCGTGACCTCCAGCTCGAGCCGGTCCGGCCTCAGGCCGGTCTCCTCCAGAACCCGAGCGACCATCGCCGTCAGTTCAAGGTCCCTGAACTGACGGGTCGAAAGGTTCACCGAAACGCGGGCGTTGGTAGGCCACTCCACTGCCTCCGCGCAGGCGTTTCGCAGCACCCAGGCCCCGATCTGGTGGATCAGCCCGGTCTCCTCCGCGATCGGAATGAAGATCTCCGGCGACACCGGCCCCCGGACCGGATGGGTCCAGCGCAACAGTGCCTCAAAGCCGCAGATGCGGTGTGAAGCCAGATCATAAAGCGGCTGATAATGGACCGCGAACTCGTCGTTTGCCAAAGCCGCGGTGAGGTCCGCAACGAGAACCGTGCGCTCTTTGAGCCTGATTTCCATGGCGCTGTCGAAGAACCGATAGGTGCCCCGGTTGTCCCGCTTGGCCTCGTATAACGCGATGTCCGCTGTGCGGACCATCTCGGCCCGGTCCGCCTCATCGTCCATCGCGATCCCCATGCTGGCGGTTACCCGGACGGTCTGGTTTGGAAGCGCGATCGGCTCGCTGATCCGTGCCAGAACCGCTTCTGCGATCGCGCCCAGGGCAGCCCGGTCTTGCAGCCCAAACACCAGCATGGCGAACTCGTCCCCGCCCAGCCGGGCCGCCAGGTCGCCTGGGCGGGCCAATTGCTGCAACCGCCTGCCCACCTCGACGAGCAGAGCGTCCCCAAACGGGTGGCCGAGCGTGTCGTTCATGTCCTTGAAGTGATCGAGGTCGATCAGCATCACCGCCACCGGCGCCTCCGCGGAGACGCAGCGCTGTAGGTGTTCGCTGAACTTCATCCGGTTTGCCAGGCCGGTCATTGGGTCGTGATGCGCAAGATGTGCCATTCTTTCCCGCGCGGTGCGCCGCTCCGTCACGTCGCGGAAGAAGATCGAGAGCCCCCCATTTGACGGGTATCCATTGATCGATAGCCATCGGTCCGGATTGGTGAGACGAGCCTCATGTTCGAGCACCTTCTGCTCATAAAGGGCGGACCGAAAGCGGTCTTGGATGCCGGGGAAATGCTCTTCCGGAAAGACGTCCGGGAGCGCCGCGCCGAGGCCAGGGGCGCCGATCCCTTCGACAACGGACACCGCGTTCTCGTTGAAATACTCAACCAGCAAACTGCGGTCGAAGACAACCACCGCGTCGCTGGTGCTTTCCAAGACCGCCGCCAGCCGACGGCGACCTTGCGAAACCTCATCCCGGCTGCGGTCCGCCTCTTGGCGGAGCGCCTCGTGCGACCTGATGATCGCGCGCTCGCGGAGTGCCGCAGCGGCCGCGAACATCAGTCCCAGGATCGAGGAGAACACGACGTATTCCCAACTTTCACCGAATGCTCCGGACAGACTGCCCGCCAGCATGAATATTGCGATAACGATGCCCGGAAGTGTCGCCTGAGCAATCCCGGCGTCGGTGCGCCGTCGTGGTCCGGATTGGGTCAGATCGGATCGCCGGATGAGCGCCAGGTGTTCGGCCGCAGCCCATGCAACAAGTCCATTGGTGCTAAGCCAGAGCATCTGGGTCGCTCCGCCGGACTCGTAAGTGCCGCTCATGATCGCCCGGACATACCGGAAATCCGCGGCCGCCTCCGCGGCGATGCCGAGGACGAGAAGCAGCAGGGGAAATGATCGGTTGCCGTGGTCGTAAAAGACCAGCGAGAGCGCCCCGAAGGCCAGCACGCTGAACCAGAGGGCCGGGTAGAGGAACGCCACCGCGGTTTGCGCAGGCCCCAAGACGGAATGCTTGATATCGAAGTGCAGCAGAAACAGGCAGGCAACAAAGAGCGCACAGTAGATCAGCAAGAAGTTGTAAATCTGCACGGAGGTGATCGGAAGGCTGCGGCTGGAATATTTAGACATCCCGAAGGCAAAACACCCGCCCATCGCGAAAAAGGCCGCCTCGGCAAACGAAGGAAATTCCGCGGTCTTGTCGGCAAGCGCATCGGCCACGAAAATGAAATTGGCCCCGACATAGAGCGCGGAACCCGCGGCAAAGCTGAACCAGACCACTCGGTCACCCGCCTCACTTCGCAGCGCGGCTATGAGGCAAAGCAGAGCCGCAACGAGTGGCCAAGCCAGGTTTGCAACGGCGGACCACGTCTGGATATCCTGCGTCGACAACCGGAGGAGCGCCGGAGCAAACCAGAACGCGGTCAAAGCGGCCAGAAGGCACGCGAGCCCGAACAGTCGCCGCGTGGGTTCATTCAGCATTGTGTGGTATTGCTCGTATGATGGCGGCCGCACACAATGCGGCGTGGGCACAACCGAAGTCAATCGCCGCAGGTCAGAATGTATCCTTATGGTTGAGCATGTGGCCGCATCGGCGCAAACCCGCCTTTTGTGATCCGGTTCGGCTCCTGCCCCCAGACGCAGAGAAGGGCCTTAGCATCGCGATGATCCATACCAACCGTAGCTGTCCCCGGGTCGGCGCGGTCGGTCGCCCGGCGGCGGTCACGTGAGTGGCGCGTTGTGCAACGCCAGCAGACCCCCCGATCAAGACGACCGCAGCCTGAACGGTCCTACCCGTCGAGGATCGCCCCTGTGCTGGTCCGCGACGGGCTCACCGGTCCGATTGCTAGATAGCCTCCGGCAGTCGCAGAGCCTCGGCCTGAAGAGCTGCTAGGCTCTCGTTGCGGCGGGCCAGCGTCTCGTGCCATTCCTGCGCCTCACGATCCTTGAAGAACGAGGCGTCCGGCGCCAGGCGCGCCACGGCTTCTTCCACCTCATCGAGGCTGACCCGGAAGAATTCCTTCCGGAAGTTCTGAAGGTTAATCCGGCGGTCGGCGAATTCGCTGTGCAAGGCGTATTCAAGTGTGGGCGCGGCATCGGAATAGATCATGGCGTGTGTGTCAAACAGGAACGGGACGCTGGCATCACCGAGCTCGCGCACCCGATCGTCGGGATCAAGCCGGCGGGTGAGCCCGATCTTTACGACGTTCTCGCCAAAGGAGCCGATGTTCGAGATGATGTAGACGTAGCCGGACTTCGTCATCTCGGCCATTGCTTGGGCCCTTTCGCTCACGCCGTGGGCCGCCGCAAGATCTGCCTCGAGCTTCGCGATGCGCTGCTGGAGAGCCGTGCTGCCACCGTCGGCGCCGGCCTCCTTTCGGGCTTGAGCGAGTAGCGTCTCGTATTTCTCCTCCTCCCGCCGGGCAGCCTCTGCTTCCTTCAGAAGCTTCTGCTCTTCGCGGGACAGTCGGTTGGCTTCGGCGCGTTCATCCTTCTCCTGCTTGATCTTCTCGCGATACTCGTGGGTGAGCCGCAACTCCTCGATCTTCAAAGCGATGAAAGCCGGATTGAGCCGCATGTTCATGGACGTATTTGAATCGTCGATCGCCTTTGCAGAGGCCTGGATCCGCTTCTCCATGGCATTGACGTTGTTCCAGCGGACGTTTGCAATCGCCGCCTCGCACTCGTTGTTGAAGGCCCGCATCGTCAGTCGCATCTGGCGATTGATCATCGTCTGACCCTTGCTGACGCTGCCTTCGACGGTCCAGCTCGTGTTGCTGCTGACTGCCGCCTTGGCCGTCACCATGGCCTTCTGCCTGTCGCGGATCTGGACGATCCTCTCCTTGTATTGCTCGCTGTCGCTGAACTCGAAGTGAGGCTCATAGATGCCGAGCTCGGCGAAGGACAGGCGCTCGTCATAAAGGGCCATCTGCGCTTCCAGCCTGTCGAAGACGACCTTCTTGTCCTTGTAGCCTCGCCGAAGGGCCTCGATGTCATTCGCCAGCTTGGCGGAGGTTTGCGAGAGATCTGCCACCTTCTCCTCGGCAACTCTGATGATTTCTTCTGCAGATGCTAACGCGCAATCCGTGATGCGCTTTGCTTCCTCATCGGCATTGAGCACTGCGCCGTATTTGGTCTCGATCTGCTGGCGTCGCTCGATGGCTGCCTGCGTCAGGGCACGCGCCTCAGCCAGCTCTGCCGCGGTGGCGTCGTGCGCTGCAGCCATACGCTTTGCCAGCCGCCTTCCCCGGAGCGCCTGTGCCCCCGTGATTACGAGGAGGAGGACTATAAGACCAGCACCGGCGGCGAGAACCTGGATGTCCGTCAGTGGCAGATTGTTCAGGCGTTCCAAGATTTTCCCCCTCAGGATATGAGAGAGCACGATTGCCCGCGCAGCCTTGTGTGGCAATCTTAAACGTCTGTGGCATAAAGCCAGCGTCGCTTAGTCCTAACGCTGTCCGCCATCGTTGTGCTGCGTGCCCCATTCGGCATACAGGGGTATTCTGCGCAACCTCCGCGTTGAGGTCCGGAGCCCGCTCCTCCCACCAGACCGGGCCCCGCTCACCCGAGACCACCTTGGCCACATCGACTGCGCAGTGACCCCCATCCTACCCGCTGCGTCTCCGGAAGCCCGGGTCATCCTGACGGCGCGTCGAGCGTTCATGAGATCCGGGATGCCAGGGCGCTGACGGTGGCGCTGTTCATGTCGATCATCTTCACCTTCGGCTTCAGCGAGGAGCCGAACGAGGTTGGCCAGAGGATCGGGCACATCGGCGAAAGACGCACCCTAGGCTATGCCGCGCATGGCGCGGCGGGTACCCTTACACCTGCGGCTGACGCTCTCGAAGCCAGTCATCCGCTGGCCGCGACGGTGCTGCGCCGCGCCATGATCCAGGGCACCCTCGACGGAGCGAAGTCCAAGCGCTACGCCCACGCAGCCCGCCACCCTGCGGAATGTCAGTCATGCGATCCGGCCATAAAGGATCATGGCGACTTACCCTCGCACCAACAGTTCCTTGCCGCCCTCCGGCAGAAACACGGCCGCAAACACGGGTTCTGGCAACTTGTTGATGGGTGATGCCAGCCCGTTTCTGTCAGTCAGCCCTCCGCTATTTCGCTGGCCGACTCCTTCGAAGCTCCCGCTGGGATAGGCCGTTGAGGCATCCTCCCCGGCTGTTGGATAGCTTGATGCTGGCCGCTACGGCCCTAGGCAAGCAAGGCCAGCCCGCCATGACGGCTGATCTCCTGCTCGATCGCGGCAATCAGGCTGTTGAGCCCCGGGTTGCGTGGCCTGCGCGCGCGGCGGATGACATAGGCAAGGCCCGGCGGCTTGGGCAGGCGATCCTGCAGGATCTGCATTGTGGGGCGCAGATGGCGGTCGCTGAGCAGCGCCACCCCGAGCCCGGCGTCGACGGCCGCAACGATGCCTGAGGCGCTGGAGCATTCGAACACCGTCTCGAGCAGATCGCCGACATCCTGGCCGATATCCAGCGCCCAGCGGCGATAAAAACACTCATCGTCGAAGGAGAGGAAGGGAATTGGGCCAGTCCCCGGTAGCGCCAGCACGGCGGACTTCACCCAGTGCAACCCTTCGCGAAGTAGGACGATATCGGTGGGGCGCACCTCATGGGCGAAGACCTGGATGATGGCGGCGTCCAGCTCGCCCCGGTCCAGCATGGCGCGGAGCACCAGGCTCATCCGCACGCGCGTGCGCACGGCGACATTGGGATGCAGGCGACGGAAGCGGCCGAGGATGCGCGCCAGATCCGAGCAGGTGGTATCCTCCGTCAGACCCAGCATGATCCGCCCTGTCAGGTCCGTCTTAGTCAGGCTCATCAGCGCCTCGTCATGCAGGCCGAGGATACGGCCGCCATATTCCAGCAGCTCCTCGCCCGCTGCGGTGAACATCGGCGCGCCGGGGCGGCGGTTCAGCAGCTCGCAGTCGAGGCTGGTCTCCAGCCGCCTGATTTTGTGGCTGACGGCGGATTGCGTCAGGCCGAGCATCTCGGCCGCGCGGGTCACGCCGCCATGCTGTCGCACTGCGCGCAAAGCCCGGAGCGCATCGATGTCCAGACGGCGGGCGACAAGATCAGACATGACGAAATCCGTTTGTGGAGAGACGTGCTGTTCTGAACATGGCACTCCAAGGCGGCAATGACTACAGACACGGATGAAACGTCATAAATTCATCGAAATTTGTCATGTGCTGCGCCGACTGCAATCCGCTAGGCGGCAGGGGTCTTCTTTCAACAAGGCCGGTAATGACCCAGCTTTCCACTCCGCAAATCAAGCAGACCCGCCATCCGTTGCTCTGGCCAGCCCTGGCCACCCTGCTGGTGATCTGCTGGAGCTCCGGCTTTGTCGGCATCCGCTACGCCAGCGAAGAGGCAAGCGTCCTCCTGCTGCTGTTTTGGCGCACCTTGCTCTCGGGGCTGATCCTTCTGCCCTTCGCCCTCGCCTTCGGACCCAGGCTGAAGCTGCGCGCAGTGATGGCGCAGATGGGCTTCGGGGTGCTGGCCGTCTTCCTCTATCTGGGCGGCTTCGCGATCGCGATCGAGCAGAGGGTGCCCACGGGGCTCGTTGCATTGATGAGCGACCTCGTGCCGTTGGCGATCGCTGTCCTGTCGCAGCCTCTACTTGGGGAGCGCCTGAGCGCGCGGCAATGGCTGGGGAGCGCCATCGCAACGGGGGGCGTGCTGATCGTCTCCTTCGATAGCATGGGTTTCGGCACGGCCCCTCTCTGGGCCTACGGAATGACCATGGGCTCCATGCTGGTCTTTGCGCTGGCCTCGGTCCTGCGGCGCGGCAAGAAGATCTTTGACATGCCGGTGCATCAGAGCATCTGCATCCATTCGCTGACCGGCGCGGCGCTGTTCGGCATCTGCGCCCTACTGCAGGGAGACGGGCTTCATCCGCCGATGACCCGGAACTTCGCCATCGGCATGGTCTGGCTAGTCCTGATCGCAACCTTTGGGGCCTATTCCGTCTACTATACCAGCTTGAGGCTCTTCCCTGCGGCCAAGGTAAGCGCCGCAATCTACCTGTCGCCGCCGGTCACCATGATCTGGGCCTGGTTCCTCTTCTCGGAGCCGCTCACTCTCGCCATGTTCCTGGGGCTCTCGGTGACGCTGATCGGGGTTTGGTTGACATCGAGGGAGAGGTGACGGGGACGGCCCTGAGCGGCCGATCGGTCCTCCCTGCGCCGACGTTCAAAGCGGCCAGTCGAGCGCGTCGCAGCGAGAGGCGTGCGCAGCCCACACCGGAATTCACACACAATCTGTCGCCGCGGCCCAGCCCTTGGAAGAGGTCATTCGTGCCCTCAGCGGAAGTAGGGCATGGCGGGTAGCACCGTAGTTGCTGCAAGGGCTCAGAGCCGAAGCTGTCAGCAGGAGGCGAACAATCTACCATTTACCCGGAAGAGCCATACATCTACGGTAGGTGCTGGAGAGCGACCATGGCCGAAAAAGCGCGATACACTTTCAAGATCGACGGCTTTACGCCTGAAACGATGCCATTTGGGCGTCTGATCGATTATTACGCGCAACTCAAGCAAATGCTCGGTCTTCCTGAGCATTTGCACTTGGTCGACATATTTGAGAGCAGCCATGGAACCTGCTTGGCGGTAGACGGCGAAGCACGAAAGCGTGTCGACGAACGCTTGCTCAAGATCAGAGACGGCAGCGCACCGAAGACCGCGCTTCGTGCGCGAGATCAGATCAACTTCATGCTGCAGGAAGACGGCGCGAGTGGAGAGTTCTTCGGGCCTGATAAGGGGAACGTCATCCCGTTCCCTGGCACGCGGGCGGACGAAGACGTGATTCATAGCATCTGCGACCAGGCCGTCTTCTCCGGCGAGGTATACCACATCGCTGTGTACAAGGAAGAAGTGAAGCTTCGGGTTGCCACAGACACTTTCGGCGTGGTTTTTTGTGTTGCACCGCGAAAGATGGGTAGTGAGTTGAGAGCGTTCCTTGACGAGCGTCTGCAGATAACCGGGCGCGGGACCTGGAAGCGCACAAGCGATGGTGCTTGGACGGTCAACGATGTGACGATCACTGATTACCGGCCTGTTCAGAAAAGCCTCCGAGAGACCGTCGGCACGCTGCGAGCGCTCAACATGGACTGGCCAGAAGATGTGCTGGGCGAGATTGATCGCATTGAGGAACGAGGCGGCCAGTTCCATTGATAGTAGCGGTTGATAACACCTTCCTGAGTTTACTGCTGAACCCGAAGTCCGAGCCACGTCGTGGACCGAGCGGTCAGCCAACCGAGTTTTGGAAGGAACGGGTCGATGCCATGATCGACACACACTCCGCTAACGGTGACACGATACTCGTCCCGACCCCGTGCCTGTCCGAAGTGCTGATGGCGGTGCCAAGCGTCAGCAAGGCCATTACAGTCATCAAGGAATCGACCGCAATGCAGATCGCTCCTTTCGACGCGAAGGCGGCGATCGAACTCGGGATCGAAAGTGCAAAGGCTCGGAAAGCCGGTGACAAGAAAAGCGGCAGCACAGAGGACTGGCAAAAGGTAAAGTTTGATCGTCAGATTGCGGTCATCGCCAAGACTGCCGGTGCTGAGATCTTCTACACCGACGACAGCAACCAGACGCACTTCTCCAAGCTAATCGGTCTGAGGGTTATCCACACGTGGGAACTCCCGTTGCCCAAGAAGATCGCCGAGCCGACGCTCTTCGAAGACCCAAACAGCTAGTGTTAGCCGCCTGACGGAAGGTTCCTGTAAACAAGCGCCGAGGTTTGATCCCTTTCAGCGCCGACGAGCCACCCCGTTGATTACTGCCATTTGTCCACCATGTCAGAATGTTGAAGGCTGTATTGGGGGCACTGTTGGGCGCCGATTGGGGGCAACGTCATCGCTAAGGCAAACTTGCGTCGATCCAATCGGCGATATCGCAAAAAAGCGTGTCCGCCTCGGCACTTCCTGCGGTGATCCCCCCATACGGCTGGATGTTATAATAGCCGGTCAGCGCAGCTGCACCTTTCGCGAACCCCTTTCTTCGAGAAAACACATTAAAGCTGTGTAGGTTCTCGTCACGATAGGTTCGACGCGATGCGTGATATGGGTCGCCGCCGAAGGTCGCAGGGTAGATGGCCTGCGGCGAGGAACCAAGACCAAGGTGATGCCCAAGTGCCTTGATGATGGTAACGTCATAGAGGCGCGCGACGAAGGTCCGTATCTCGTCGATGCTGCCTGAAACGCCAACATCCTTACATTCGACAGCGACACGAGGCCGACCGAAGGGCTGCCCGCCGGTCAGTCGGAGCTCGGACCCGACTTGCTGTGGTACAATAGCGAGATCAAACTCGTGGGCTGCACCACTCCGGCCCTCAAATTGTACGCCATTCCACATTTCCCAGATTTGAGAGCTTCCTAACTTTTGAAAAGCGATACAACTCGCGTTGCCAGCACCGGACGTTGCGGGAGGGATTCCCGCTGGACGGCCACCACGTTGAATGAAGTCGAGTGTAGGGTCACCCGGAAGCATCCGCTTCCCATCGGAACGTTGCAGCCAGACGTTATGGCCAAGACCATGAAGCTTCTCGGCCACCCCCGTCATCACGAATAGTTCGAAAATCCTCCCTGCTCCTTTTGCATGGCGAAGATTCGCGGCATAGCCCAAAATCGTATCGAGCGCATTTTGGACATCGACGATCATAGTGCTTGTCCTCCGCCTGTGACCTCACGAACCCAGCTCTCGAGACCAGCAAAAAGATCAATGACTGCTAATTGAGCCGCGCCCCGTGCCTCGGGACCGACGGAGATCAATTTATCGTCTTCGTGAAGGCCCACCGTCACGTTCGTTTGCCGTGCCTTTGTGCCAATGTCGTCACGGGAATTGACCAGCATGTTCAATCGTTCAGCTGATGCGTCCATCATCACAAGCACCTCCTTGAGACGATTACCGACATAGTGCGCCGCCCAGACGACCTGATCGTCTCCCTCTATGGGCCTAGTCTCAGGACTGACGGCAATCCGCTCTCTCGGTCTCTGCAAATCGCGCTCTTGGCGGGCGTGGGTACGCGCGGACGCCAGATCATCCGCCGCTTCTTCGACGACCATGCCTGCTTCGATACCTTCGATAAGTTCAAAGACGAGCCAGTCCGCCTTGGAATGTACAAGCGTCTCGAAAAGCTGGAATAGACGAGGATCCAAGTTTGCCAAGAAGCTGTCTCCCTAAGGTGTTTCGTCCTCGCGCTGTATCCTTGTTCGTATCAGAGACCCTGATTTCCATCTAGGCCGATGTGCAGGACGGTCGGGACTATCCGAGGATTTCGCTATCGCCGATTTTCAAAGATGGAAGCTGATTGACTGCGCAGCTGCCAAGACAGCTGGGTGAATGTCAGCTTTCTGAAACGCGCTCAGCCGAGCTAGGTCCGCAATCTGCGCATTTCGTCGCTTCCTGAGCGAGGCGTGAATGGCCTCTATCGCCGATTGCCGCGGGAGCGATGCTGCCACCTCACGGGCGGCTTCCCGCCCTTAGCGTCGTTTTGGGTCCGAACGACGCAGCTTAGATCCTACGGTGAGATCCCCGCCAGAAATCGCGCAAACAGCTCCCGCTGCGACGAGATGCCGAGCTTTGCATAGATGTTGCGGCGGTGGATCCGCACCGTGCCGGAGGCGATCCCCAGTTCCTGACCGGTAGCCTCAGCGGAATATCCCTTGAGGATCCAGCCGGTGATCTCGCGCTCGCGCGCCGTGAGACGGTCCAGCCCTTCCCCCCTCTGCACTGGTCCGGGAGCGGAGCGGGTCGTGAACTCCCGCGAAAGATCTGCCCACTGCCGCCGCATCAGGGCTGTCACGATGGGCGCCACCCCGGTGAGCCTGCGGAATTCCGGCGCGGAGAAGGGACTCTCCTCCCGCATCAACGAGAAGACGACATGGCAGCCGCCCGGCATTTCGGCAAAGCAGCCTACTTCTTCAGCGATCTCTGTCCGCATATAGTAGCTGCGGAAATATTCACCCTGATAGAAACGGTCCGGCGCGAGGCTCTTGAGCCGGTGAAAGCCTGGAGCCACCGGGCGGATCGCTCCCTGGCAGAAGGGATCCAGTAGATACGGCCCCTCCAGATAGTCAGTCACGAAGACTTTGCGGCGATGGATGGGAAAGTCGTCAAAAAGATCAATGGGTTTCGCCTCGCCGTGATAGCCGAAGACCACGGTGAACGTATAGGGCACGACCGAGTGCAGCCAAGTGGCGAGGGTCGGGCAGAACCCCTCAGTGCCAATCGCATCGATAGTCGCACCGACCAAAGCAGAGGGAAAGGAGTCTCGCTTGACCGAGGAAGACATGGGCCGATCTATGCCTTTTGTGATATATACAGCTTCAGACGCGTTTTCTACGCTTTGGCTGGATCCATGCAATAGATGATCGGGCAGAGCATGCAGAGTCAACCGATTGCCGAGCTCAGGAACGTGACCAAGCGCTATGGCAAGGTTACGGCAGCAACCGACCTGACCCTGGCCATCGGAGCGGGGGAGTTCCTGTCCTTCCTCGGCCCCTCAGGCTGCGGCAAGACAACCGCCCTGCGCTTGCTCGCAGGTTTCGAACAGGCCACCGAGGGCAAGGTGCTGATCGACGGCCGCGACGCCACGGCCCTGCCGGCCTGGCAGCGCCCGGTGAACATGGTGTTCCAGCAATATGCCCTGTTTCCACATCTGACTGTGGCGCAGAATGTGGGCTACGGCTTGAACCAGCGGCGTCCGAAACCGCAGAGAGCCGAGGTCGCCGCAGCGGTGGACGAGGCGCTCGCCATGGTGCGGCTCTCCGGCTTTGGCCAGCGGCGCACCTGGGAGTTGTCAGGCGGCCAGCAGCAGAGGGTCGCGCTGGCCCGCGCCATCGTCAACAAGCCGAAGATCCTTCTCCTCGACGAGCCGATGGCCGCGCTGGACAAAAAGCTGCGCCACGACATGCAAATCGAGCTCAAGTCCCTGCAACGCGAGCTTGGCATCACATTCGTCCTCGTCACCCATGATCAGGAAGAGGCCCTGTCGATGTCGGACCGCATCGTGATCATGGACCATGGTCGTATTGCCCAGATCGGCGGTCCCGAAGAGCTGTATGACCGGCCGCAGAGTCGCTACGTGGCCGATTTCGTCGGTCGCTCCAACTTCATCAGTGCGACGACCAGAGGCCGCGAGAACGCCATCCTCCTTGCCGAAGCCGAGGGGCTAACCTTCCGCGCCCGGGGCGGGGATGGCATCCCTGTCGGCAGCCCGATCACGCTGTCGCTGCGGCCTGAAGAGATCCGTCTTGCCGGAAGCGGCAGCGGCCACCGCATGGCCGTGACGAATCGGATCTTCCTTGGCGAGCACACCGAATACCACCTGACCTCCGGAGCCATCCCGCATCTGATCGCCGTTGTCCCGCGCACCGCCGAAGCCGGGTCAGCCCTGCTGGCCCCGGGGGCCGAGGTCATCGCCTCCTGGCGAGAGGGCGCTGCCTTGGCGCTCGAAAACGACTGACGTCAACGACCGGGCGGGCAAGGTCCCGGCATCACTTCAACAGCAACAGGGAATTCCAGATGACAAACCATCGTGACCATATCCCGGCGAAAGAGTTTCTCCAGCGGCTGGAAAGTTACCGCAAGGGCTCGATCTCGCGTCGGCACTTTCTGAACGTGACGGGTCTCGGCGCCGCCACGATGGCCATGGCGGGGGCCATGCCCGGCTTTGCGCGCCGCGCCCAAGCCCAAGGCTCGGTCGGCGACCGCGTGGTGATCGCGACATGGCCGAACTACCATGATCCCGCCAATCTCGAGGCATTTCGCAGTGCGGCTGGAGCCGCGGTCGACGTCAATGTCTTCGGCTCCAACGAGGAGATGCTTGCGAAGCTGCAGGCGGGCGGCACCGGCTGGGATGTGGTCGTCGCGACCAACTACACAATCTCGACCTATGTCCAGGAGGGGATCATCGAGGAGCTCGACCTGTCGCGCATCCCGAACTTCGACAGGGCCTCGACCGACCCGCGCTTCGCCGACCCCGGCGTCATCGACGGCAAGACCTATGCCATCCCGCGCAACATCGGCACGACCGGCTATTGCATCAACACCGCCGAGATCGACGGTGAGACGCCGACCACCTGGAAGGAATTCTGGGATCTGGCGCGTGACCAGCTGTCGGGCCGCGGCATGGTGCATGACTACCAGCTGACCGCCATCGGCAATGCGCTGAAATACTACGGCTACTCCTTCAACTCGGTCGATCCGGCCGAACTGGCGAAGGCGGAGGAGTTGCTGATCGACGCCAAGCCGCATCTCTTCGCGATCACCTCGGATTACCAGCCGTCGATGCGTTCGGGGGATGCGGCGCTGTCGATGTGCTGGACCGGCGACGCGGTGCAGTTGCAGCGCGACATCCCCGAGATCGCCTATGTGCTCGGTCGCGAGGGTGGCGAGCTCTGGTCGGACTTCTTCACCATTCCCACCTCTGCCCCGCACAAGGATGCGGCCTATGCGCTGATCAACTACCTGCTCGAGCCGAAGATGGCCGCGCAGGAGGCGCTGTTCCACGGCTATCCGACCGGAGACGCCCGAGCCGACGCGATGCTGCCCGCCGAGATGCGCGACAGCCCGATCCTGTTCCCGGCGGCGGATCTGCTGAGCGTGCTGGAGTTCGGTGCCGCCGTCACCCTGACCAACCCCGAGCGCGCCGAGGTCATGGCGCGCTTCAAGTCGGCGTAGGCGAAGAAGACGATGCGATCCTCGCTACGCACCACCCTCTTTCTGGCGCCGGCCACGGCTTGGCTGTTGTGCATGCTGGTGCTGCCACTGGTGGTCGTCATCGTCTTCAGCTTCGGCGAAAGGGGGGCCGCGGGCGGTTACGTCCCGGCCTTCACCCTCGACAACTACGCCAACCTCGCCTCCCGTTGGGGCGCCTTCCGCAACACGCTCACCCTCGCCCCGCTCGGCACCGTGCTCTGCCTGCTCATCGCCTGGCCTCTTGCCTATTTCCTAGCGCTGAAGGCCGACCCGCGCTGGCGGACCCTCCTGCTGATCCTGGTGATCGTGCCGTTCTGGACATCTATCCTGATCCGCTCCTATGCCTGGATCCAGATCCTCGGCGGCAATGGCCTGCCCTCGATCATCGCCAGCCTGGGTCTGCCACGTCCCCGCCTGATCAACACCCCCTTCGCCGTGATGGTGGGCATCGTCTACGGCTACCTTCCGCTGATGGTCTTCCCGATCTACGTCGCGCTGGAGAAGCTCGACCGGCGGTTGCTGGAGGCTTCGGCCGATCTGGGCAGCCCGCCCTGGCGCACCTTCCTGCAGGTGACGCTGCCCCTGTCGATGGCGGGCGTGGCGACGGGCTCCATGCTCGTTTTCATCCTGCTGATGGGCGAATTCCTGATTCCGCAGATCCTCGGCGGCGGGAAGGTGTTCTTCGTCGGCAACGCCTTGGTGGACCTGTTCCTGCAATCGAGGAACTGGCCCTTCGGCGCCGCAGTCGCCGCCGTGCTGGTGATCGTGATGCTGATCGCCGTGACGCTCTATCTGAAGGCCATCAAGCGGGTCTCGGGCGGGCGTGACGATGTCGCCCTGATGTGAGGCCCCACGATGCGGATCTATGCCATCGCCGTCTACCTGTTCCTCTACATCCCCATAGGCATCATCGCGCTGTTCTCCTTCAACGCCGGGCGGCATGCCACCCAGCTGACCGGGTTCTCGCTGCAATGGTATGCCAAGGCGCTGGACAACCCCTTCGTCATCGACGCGCTGAAGACCAGCTTCACGGTGGCGCTGACCTCGGCGCTCTGCGCCACCATTGCCGGCACACTGGCTGCGGTCGCGCTGCAGGGCGTGAAGGGGCGGCTGCGCACGCTCTATGACGCGGCGCTCTACATGGCGGTGATGGTGCCCGGGATCGTGATCGGCATCGCTACGCTGATCGCTCTGGTCACGGTCTTCGACCTTCTGAACCCGGTGCTGACCAGTCTGCTCGGGGCCGGCGCGCCGCAACTCGGGCTCGGCAAGGGCTCGCTGGTCGCCGCGCACGGGCTCTTCACCATGGCGCTGGTGGTGGTGATCGTCCGCGCCAGACTTCAGGGCATGGACGCCAGCCTTATGGAGGCCGCCGCCGATCTAGGCGCCCCGCCCTTCCGCAGCTTCCTGCAGATCACCCTGCCCCAGATCGCGCCTGCGGTGCTGGCCGGTTTCCTGCTCGCCTTCACCTTCAGCTTCGATGACTTCATCATCGCCTTCTTCGTCGCCGGATCCGAGACGACGCTGCCGATCTACGTCTTCTCCTCGATCCGCCGCGGCGTAACCCCCGAGATCAATGCCATCGGCACGATGGTGCTCCTCGCCTCGCTCGTCCTGCTGATCACCGCCCAGGTGATCCTGCGCCGCCGCGCGCGCTGACCCATACCGGAGTGAACTTCATGGACCTCAAAGACCGCACAGCCTTCGTCACGGCGGGGGGCGCGGGGATCGGCAGAGCGGGAGCGCTCGCCATGGCTCGCGCGGGGGCGACGGTCGTCGTCACCGATCTGGAAGCCTCGAGAGCCGAGGCGGTCGCCACCGAGATCATCGCGGCCGGCGGCCGGGCCGAAGGTTTCGGGCTGGACGTCTGCGACGACGCGGCTCTCGAGGCGACCATCCTCTCGGCAGCCGCCCGACACGGCGGGCTCGACGTGCTGCATTCCCACGCCGGCACCCAGGTGCCCGGCCGCCTGGATCAGGTGAGCGTCGCCGACATGGATCTGTCCTGGCGGCTGAACGTGCGGGCGCATTTCGTAGCGGCCAAGGCGGCGATGTCGGTCATGGTTCCGCGGCACCGCGGCTCGATCATCATCACCTCGTCGAATTCCGGCGTGCAATACGATCGCGAGATGATCGCATATTGCACCACGAAGCACGCGGTGATCGCCATGGTTCGCCAGATCGCCGTCGACTATGCCCGCCACAATATCCGCTGCAACGCGCTCTGTCCCGGCTTCGTCGACACCGTCTTCAACGCCGGCTTCGAGGCGCAGATGGGCGGACGCGCGGCGCTGGAGAACTACGTGGCCGAGACCATCCCGATGGGCCGCTTCGGCACCCCGGAAGAGATCGGCGAGGCCGTGCTCTACCTCGCCTCGGACCGCTCGGCCTTCATGACCGGTCATGCCCTGGTCATCGACGGGGCGGAATGTCTTTGAACGGAGCGAGCGCATCGTGAGTTTCCCGCCCCATCGGTAGGTCACCCAGAACAGATCAGGAAGTATAGAGACATCAACCCGGAGGCGGGTTCTGGCAGGTTCGAACCACGGCCGGCAAAGCTGCTCTGAACTGCGGCTTGTGAGCCTGACAGGCCCCATGACGATCATCGCCTGCATGCCTCAGTCCATTGGACCGGTTGGACCGTCTGGACCCGACTGCAGCCAGGCTCATCGCCAGCAGATGGCTCCGGCCACCTGAGACTCTTTCCTTCAGCCAGCGGGCGTCCCACGCCTTCAGGACATGCACATTTCGCGGCATATCATCGATCGACCGGCCTCCCGGCGGGACGGTAGGACCGTCAACATACCCTGCTTCTTCTCTTCAGACAGGGCTTTCAAACAGCGCGGGGAGATCATTGCAAACCGAAACCTCGTCCCCACCGGTTTCAAGCCCATCGTTGATTTTCTGAAGTGGGCGGTCACCGTGATCTTGGCAGTAACCAGACATCACACTGCAACGGGAGAACTCACGACTGCGCGAAAAAAAAGTTTGCGATGCGATGCGACCATTTTCGGGTGTGGGTCATAGTGATGGAGTCGGCCTAAGAATTCAGGAGGACCGACAGATGACCAGACCACCTCTTCGCATCCCGCGCGACCGGATCGAGCAGCTTCGGCAGATGCTCGACGCACTTCCCGCCAAGGCTCGCACGGAGTTCAGTGCGCGCGAGACAGTGCTCGCGCTTGAAAGGGAGATCCGCGCGGCCCTCGACAATCGTGGCTACACGCTGCGCGACATTGCGACGTTAATCAGCAGTGAAGATGCGCCGATCAGCCTCAGCACGCTTGCCACTACCTTGCGCAAGCCGCGCTCCGACGCAGGCGCGGCACAGAAGCCCAGAGTAACTGGCAACGTTGTCCTCAAGCAGGGGGCCAATCCTGCAGCCCGGCACGAACAGGAACAGCCCGCGGCGCCTGCGCCGACGGGCACCGGGCAGGGCTGAGGCGGGCATGGCGCGGACGGGAGACGGAGAGCGGCGATCAAACAGCCGCAGGCTGACAGCGACCCTCTGTCTACGGCTAAGCAGCGACGAGAAGCAGCACCTCGAGCAGCGGGCGTCGGATGGCGGATATCCCAGCCTCAGTGCCTGGGCACTCGATCGACTGCGACAGGACGGCATGGGGATGCGCGAGCGGCGGGTGGCTGCCGGGCGGCTGGGGCAGCATGCGGCGCAGCTCGCGTCTCTGGTGCGCACGGGCAAGGGGCGCGAAGGGCGGGACGTAAGAGGCGAGCTGCAGAAGCTGCAGGCCGACGTGCTGGAGATGCAGCGCCACATACTACGGGGTAATGCCGATGCTGGCGAAGAAACTCCGTAACCGGCCGCGCGCCGCAGGGGTGCTGCACAGCTTCGCCGCGAGGGTCGCCTATGTCTGTCGCAAAGCCACCCTTGCTCGCCTGTCGAACTTGGCCGGGGACTGGAAAGACGCAGCGTGGCAGATGGATGCAACGGCGGGTCTCAACCCGCGGCTGCAATCCCCCGGCTGCCATATCGTGCTCTCTTGGCACGCCATGGAGCGACCGCGCGACGCCGCAATGATCGCCGCCGCGGAGGAGGTGATCACGGCACTTGGTGGGGCGGAGCACCAGCACGTCCTCGCGGTGCACCGCGACCGCGACCATCCGCATGTGCATATCGTGCTGAACCGCGTGCATCCCGTAACAGGCAAGGTGCTCTCTGACCGGCATGATCATGCGCGTCTCGAACTGGCCTGCCGACGGATCGAGCAGCGTCACGGCTGGCCTGCGGACCGCGGCCGCTTTCAGCCCCTCGTCATCGACGGCACACTCCAACTCGCACCGCATCCTGCGTCCCATTGGCAGCGGAAGCGCGAGGCGCGCCGGGTTGGCCTGCGACCTGACGGTCAGTGCCAGTGCGCGGTTGAGCGGCGAACAGGATTTGCCTCGCTGCGCGACGTGCTGAACGCCTCGCAACTCGCGATGCTTCATCGCCGACTGAGCGCCGCGACGAGCTGGCAGGCGGTGCATGACGGTCTGCGACTGCTCGGCCTGCTCTACGCACCGCACAGCTCGGGCGCGCGCATCACGCGCTTGGTCGATGGCTGTCATATGGCCGCCAGCCAGCTTGGCCGTGCGTTTGGCCTGCCGCAGCTGCAGCGCAGGCTGGGAGCCTTCATTCCCCAGCGAGGGACGCCTTCGCGGAACGAGGTCCCCCTTGTCGACGACAGGCTCGCCGTGCCGGACGAGATCACCCAGATCCTCCGGCATGTCGATCACCAAGGCGAAGAGCGCCGCAGAGTGAGGAAAGCGCTGGCCGAGGCCCAGGCCGTCGAACGAGCGGAGGTGAAATCCCTGCTTCAGAAGGCAGCTTGGCTTCCAGCGGCACGCGCACTCCGCAGCGTGATGCGCGAGCGGCACGTCGCCGGACGCGAGGCCTTGCAGGATCGGCTTGGCCAAGGGCACGACCAGCGACAGAATGCGCTCGATCTTCTCGCCCGGCTCGACCCAACAGCGGCTTTGCGACGGCGCTACCGGCAAGCGCTGCGAACTCCAGTGACACCTGCGAGTGGCCTGACGACACACCCCGCCGTGCCGGACCATACGACGGCACGCCAAACCTGGATGCTCTTGGGGGATCACACGGATGCCGACCTGACGATGAAGCATATCCCGAAGTCACACCGGGGCGACATCCGGATTGAGGGCGCGGGCGACCTGCTCATCGCCCGTCGCGATCGGGACGAGGGTGTCATCGGGATCGAGCGCCTGACCCTCACCGCAGATGCACGGGTCGGACAGGTGGCGCGCGGCGGCAAGCGGGGTGTCGGTCTGATCGGTCCGCGGGACGCGCCGCGCTGCATCGTGGTGCGGGATGCAATCACAGGGCTTTCGGTGTCCCTGACTGTGCCAGACGCCTTGATCGTCATCCTTGAGGACCCCCGGCCAGCCGCCCTCTCCCGCCATCTGCAACGCCTCGCAGCGGATCGGAGCGTCATGATCGCCACGGATCCCGATGACGAGACATGGGCTGACACCATCCGGCAGATCCTGCCGAATGCGCGACGACGCACATGGGATGCACAGGACCTCTCGCAGTCCATCGAAGCAGGCAGACCTCGAACAGCGGAGACCGAAGACCCGCCCGAGCCCTCGCCCTTCGGATCGGCCGGGCCGTGATCATCCCGTGGTTTCCACCGACGCACGACAGGTCGAACGTCCAAGCGTCCAACCGGTCCAACCGGTCCAACCGGTCCAATGGACGCGAAAGATTTGGCATGCAGACTTCGCGGCAATCCACAGGAATCTGCGCCCGTCCTCCAGTCTGGCTGCGGCGGCGGGGTGACAGACTGCCGAAGATGCCCCAAAATGACGACACCAGCGCAGATCTGTGCGACCCCCCCAAAAAATACGAAGGATACGACACCATGCCTACCGAGGACGCATATGCGCCCGCGCCCGAAGACGCTTGCGCGCTGGACGATATCAAGGACGACACGGCAAGCGGACTGGATCAGGCCATGCCCTGCGAGATGATTTCGGTAGCTGACGTCGACGACGGTGCCGCTACAATTGGTGGCCTGCTCGGGGCTGTTGCCGCGCCCATTCCTGAAGAGGAGCAGGCCCCCCTTTCGGAAGAGGAGAGGCTTGTTGCCGAGATGACCGAAGAATTGCCCGGAGGATATGTCTACCTGAGCGAAAGGAAGCTCATCCATTACATGTCAGGCCCCTTCCCCGTGCGCCTCTGCGGTCCGCTCCGCGTGGCGGCCCTGCTGCGGGATGTTTCTGGCTCGAGCTGGTCCTATGCCGTCGAGTTCCTCGACCGCGATGGCGCGCTGCAGCGCAATGTCATTGCGGCCGCCGACTTGGTTCAGCAGCCCCGGCGCCTCGTCGCCCGTCTGATGGGTCTCGGGCTCGACGTGCGGGGCAGCGCGAACGAGCTCGTGCTCTACATCAGGAGCCTGGACCCTGCAGAGCGTGTCCGCACCACCGACCGGACCGGCTGGATCGAGCTGCCAGATCAGCCGAGTGCTTACGTGCTGACCGACGGCGCCGTTATCGCGCGCGGGGGTGGCACCCCCGTCACCTACACTGGTCAGGCTTCGGCACAGGGAAGCGCCGGCACGCTCTGCGGCTGGCAGGACAGCGTCGGTCGGCTGGCCAACGGCAACGCGGCGCTGATGATGGCCATCTCCGCGGCGCTCACCGGCCCGCTGCTGCGCCTCGTCAATATCGATACGGTCGGGATCAATTTTTTCGCGTCCACCAGCTCGGGCAAGACGACCATCCTGGAGGCAGCTCTGAGCTGTAGCCAGGATCCCTCTGAAATGCACCGCTGGAACGCGACCAACACGGCACTTGAACTGCTCGCCACCTCTGCCCAAGATGGCCTCTTGGCGATTGATGAGTTCCCATATTCACCGGAAAGGGCCATCGTCGCGGCGGCTTATGCGATCGGCAATGGCACCGGCAAGGGGCGCGGCACTGCGGATATCGCCCTTCGCGCGACCGACCGGTTCAGGACTGTGCTGCTCTCGACCTCGGAAGACCCGATCCCCGTCCACCTTGCACGCGCGAGGATGGAGTATCCGGAGGGGCTCGGGGTGCGACTGATCGATGTGCCGGTCAAATCCTGGACGCATGGCGCCTTCGACACGCTGCACGGTCATGCCGGTGGCCATGGCTTTGCCGTCGCGATCGGCGAGGCTGCGCGCGCGCATCACGGTCACCTGCTTGAAGCCTTCGTGCGCCGGCTGGTCAATAGTGAAGCAGCCCTCTGCGACGCTCTACCCGCCGTGATGAGCCGGTTCCAGACCGCAGCTTTGCACACTCTCGAGCTTGACGCGGCAAACGCCCCGGGTCCGGTCCTGCGGGTGATCGATCGGATCGGCTTGGTCGTTGTCGCAGGTACCTTGGCCGTAAATGCAGGGCTGCTGCCCTGGCCGAGGGGCTCGGTGCAAACGGCAGGCCTCGACATCCTGCGGCTCTGGCATGCCGCGCGGATCGTTCGCACGGCTGGACCCGGCGCCGTCATCCAGCGCATCAAGGACCTTGTCGCAGCAGGCCGCTTCATCGATCTCGACGATCCGGCAGCGCCGAGCGAACCGGTCGCGGGATGGAAGGATGCGCAATGGCTCTACGTCGACAGCGCGGCCTTCGCAGCCGAGATCGCCTTGGAAGACGCCCCAGGCCGGACGGCGAAGATACTGTGTGACAAGGGGTTGCTCGTCCCGGGCGGCGAGCAGAATTCGCTGCAATTCAAGCTTCCGGCCAGCCTCGTCCCCTCGCGACCGCGCACCTACCGCATCCGCCGCACCCGGCTGGCGCAGATGTAGGACGTGGCAGCGACAATTGTTGTCCGCGACTGGTGACCGGGCGCATTTCGACCATAAGGTTTGGCGGGCGGGAATAGTGTCAGCTTGCCGGCGCCACATGTGCGTTAGAGAGAGTATTCCATATTTTTTGCGAGAACGATCAAGTCACGCTGGGCAACAGATCCCGCGTGATTTTAGCTGGTCGTGATCCAGAGGGAGTTTTACGGAATTTCGACAGGATATCCACATAAAGTCGCAAATCGGCATGGCCAGGGACAGCCTTTTGGCTCGAAAGGGCGCCTTCGCATGGTAATATAAGAAACAAGGAAACACTGGCCCGGCTTAAGCTACATACGGATACCTGACGCGATGCCCACGATCCTCGAACGTTGCTACGAATTTCACACAGTCAATGCCAAGGTATTCAATTCAGCCGTCGTGTTTGAATTGGCAGAAAAGCTGGGCGTTACGATTATCTTCGAGCCAGAAGATCTACCCGATCCGGACGACGAGACGCTGAATACCTTCAATCTGCGATTGTATACCTACCACGTGGAGGGCAGCGACCTGAAGCTGGTCATCGGCTACGACGGCATTGATCACACTGCCTGCGGACGTCTTCATACTTTTCCATACCTTGAACACGCAAACGGGGTGATCAAGGACTATGTCGACAGTCCCTATTTCTGCCCCGAGCGCTATTGCCAGCGAGTAGGGGAAATTCTCGGTGTATTCGAGGAGCCACGCTCCAATTGGAGCTACCACCCGTTTTTTAACCAGTAGCAACAGTAAATCCGATCAACTCTCGGGACGAGGATACGTACCCCAGACCCAGAGATGGCCAGTATCATCGGAGACTGATTGCATCGACAGCGGTGCACCGATATCAACAATGAGGACTAAGAAAATGACGAACACCAATTCAATTGCTATTCCTGCGCGCCGCTCCGCACCGATCGTTGCTGATGAGAAGATCGCTGCTCGCAAGCTCGGGGTAAAGATCGAGGAGACCATTTTTCAGCCGCGGGTCGTTGTCGGCAAGCACCAGTTCTCGGTTTACGGCTACATGCTTGATGACGGACGGGTCTTGGTCATCGCGAGCAACACCCGCGGTTTCGGCGCTGACATCAAGACGTCTGAAGAATTCGACGACGCACACGATACTGCTTATCAGAACTGCGTTGGCCCGGTTAATTTCAACGCAAATGCGGTAGAAGAGCTCGGCAGGTTGCTCCGCCTGCCGACGCTCGAAGATCTCGCCTGCGTCTGATGGCGTCCGGTGCCCCGGCCCCGCGAGGGCCGGGAGTTCCTCCAGCCTCTGTGATTTCAGTGGCGTTAGCCTATTTATGATGTTGCCCATGTAACGCCTCAGGTGATCATATCTGAGATGCGCATCGACGCGAATAAGTAGTCTGCTTTCCGGAAACGACGTTCGGTCGCTGCATACCCGACTGCCTTAGCGGTTGGATCCGCTCCGGCCAGAAGCTGTCACGTTCCGATGAACTACTTCAGGTGACAATCAGACCTTGGGGTAGGCGAGTCAGACCTGAATACCTTTGGTTCCCAGCCACTCGACGAGCGCACGCCTGATCATCTCGGGTCGCGTGGGCAGGTCTTTTTCCTTTCGGCGTTGATCGTCGATTGCCTCGATGATCTCGCGCGCAAGGCGGAGGTTGACAGCCTCCGTGTCGACACGCGGCCGACCTCTTTGGTTTTTTTCTTTCATGGCGCCATTTAATCCGTTGACAGATGGTTTATTGGTGCCATATATTGTGAGCGGAGGCAAGGGCTGCAACCCCCTGCCTCCGCTCTAACCAGAGCAAATCTTTGGATAAGGAAAGATCGACAATGGCTGATGACATCCGTAGCACCATCCCCGCCGCCACGAAAGACCGTGGCTACACGCCCTCGGCAATCTCGACCGCCTTCTCGACCCTCCTCGGCACGCTGGCGCGGCACGTTGAGGCGGAGCGCAACATTGAGGATGTCGATATTTGGGACCCGGCATTTCGCAACTGGCTGACGGACGCGGAGGAGGCCCATGCCGAGGTCGCACGCTTGCTGACCGGTATCCGGGCAACCGAGATCTCACGCGCTGAAGACAAGCCGCTGCTGCGTATGGCAATGCTGCTCGATCACATGATGTGTTCCGAGGAGCCCGACGCCTTCTTGACGTTCCGTCCCCTGCTGATGCGGTTCGACGGACTGTTCCGCTGCCCCGGCGAGGATCCGGCTGCCACCCGCGTCGATCGGATGCTGCTCAGCGCGCGGGCCCGGATCGACGAGATGGCGGCGCTCGATCTCTATGCCCCCGCCGAAGGCCACGCCCTTCCGCAGGAGATCGCCCTCGAGGACGAGATCCCGGCCGAGGCGCCCCGCTTCCTCTGATCTGACTTAACGCTCGCACCATCGCGTCCCCGCGCCCTGCGGGGAGCGACGACCTGCGTCCCTTCCTCTCTTCGTCCGCAGTTCGCGGCGGTGCCCAGTGCACCGCTCCGGAAGCCCTATGGCCTGTGGACGGAATTCTTTGCTATATTCAGGAGCCCCGACATGATGAACGCCTCTTCGAAGACGATGACCATCTGCGGCAGTGAGCATCCGTTGATCGCCCTGCCCTTGATGCCCGCCTGGATCGCAGCAGCCCGCGAAAAGGGCTACGACCTCGTCGCTCGGGTCAGTGATCGCTACCATCTGGCGCTCCGCTGCCACCGGTGCAGTGATGTCAGCATCGCGAAGATTTTCACCCTGCGGACGGCGCAGCCTCTGTGCCCCTCCTGTCTCGTGGCCGGTCGCGCCGAGGCGGCGCGGCAAGCCGATCTGACCTACCTGCGGTGCTGCGATCACGACCGGCATTACGCGATCTATCGGATGCCCTGCGGCCACGAGGTTCGCCGCCAGATCGGTTTCGTTCAGCGGGTTGGCGGCGCCGAGGTGGGCCTGCGCTGCAAGGTCTGCCTCGAGGAACGGCTTGCTTCTGAATCAGCCGCACGCGGCTGGCAGCTCCTGGGCCCCGCGGCCGGTGCGCGCTTGCACTACCGGCGGTATCGGCACCGGTGCGGCCACGAGCAGGATACGGCGATTGCAAACATGCACACCGGCCGCTTCGGCTGCGGCGGTTGCGGAACCGGCTGGTGGCGCGAGGAGAGCCAGATCTACCTGATGCGCTTCACCTTGCCGAACAGCCGCACCCTTCTCAAGGTGGGCTACTCGCGCGATCCTGGCATGCGTCTCGCCAACCAGCTGCTTCGCTGCCGCAATGTCCCGGCGGAGATCCTGAGGACAATCGGGATGCCGAGCGGACAGGCGGCCATCCGGGCCGAGAAGAGGATCCACACGGAGTTGCGCCGCCACCGGCCGGATGCCGTGGTGCCTCATGCAGTGTTTGCGAACCTGCTGAAGGTACGGACGGAGATCTATGAGCCTGATCTCCTCCAGTTCATCCTCCAGCTGTTTGGCGATCTCGAGGCGGGCAATGACATGCCGTCGGCAGGGGCTCCGGAAGACTAGATCCGACGTTCCGGAGGCACAGCCGGCGTCGCGTGCTCACCCTTCGGAAGCCCCTTGACCCGTGCGGGGGTTCCGGAACGCCGGCACCGGGTCTCCGGATGCCTGTCATGTTTTCCGGGCCCTGCAGGTTCCGGAGGATGACCGGCTGCTGCATCTGCCGGGCATTTGGAGCGCCGTCTCCGGAACCGACGCCTTGAGCTTTGACGCCAATTTCCGGAAGCCACGCTCCCGCCTCCGGAACCACCACCCTTCTGTTCCACGCCCTCTGACCGGGTGTCGGCAGCCAAACCCGCGGCCTCCGGAACCTGCCCTTTCTCCAAAGGATCTCGCCCATGCCCCAACATAGCATCCCTTCCCCGCCCGCCTGGCTGCCGCTCGCGGAAGCGGCCATCGCAAGTCTGCGCCAACACGAGACCGTCCAGACGACCTGCGTCTCCCCCTCGAAGGCCGCCGGAAGGCCTCGGAACCTGACAGATATTCTCCGGGACGCCGACGCCGTGGATCCGCTGCCGCCGGAGCTACGGGATGAGTTGATAGAGGACGGCGCCGATCCGGAGGCCATCGACCCGACCACTTGGGCCCATCGTCCCGCAGGCTGGATCGCGCCTCAGCGCCTGCTGCTGACGATCCGGCTGGCCGCTCTGCTGGGCTCCCGGGAGAGGCTGGAGGCTTGGCTAGCGCCATCGGCGGTCACCGTGATCTCGGGTGTCGACGACGTGGATCTGCTGCGACGGACGCTGCGTCGGGGATATCTGCCTTCCAGCTGGCGCACAGTCGAGCGGGCCGGCGAAGCCGACGCCCAACCCGCGCTTGCGGTAATTGCTCCGGAGATCACCTCCGGTCGGGTCACGCCCGCCGCGCGGACTCGATTTGTCGAGCTGATCGAGGAGACCCTGGATGCGCGGGAGCCGGTGCTGGTCGCGCTGCCGGACGGTCTGCATCTGCCTGACGACCTTGCCGGACTCCTGCCGTCCGCCCTGCCCCTGCCTGCGATTGATCGGGCGATCCTGATCACGCTTCTGCGCCACACGC
This sequence comes from Cereibacter sp. Soil_C_27, assembly GCF_057657095.1. Lineage (NCBI taxonomy): Bacteria > Pseudomonadati > Pseudomonadota > Alphaproteobacteria > Rhodobacterales > Paracoccaceae > Cereibacter > Cereibacter sp. Soil_C_27. Next base: position 44,921 of record NZ_JBDGJD010000011.1, read on the forward strand.
ATTCGGCGACGGGCCGGGTCAACGAGGCCGCGGTCCGTAACGCCCTTCCTAATGACCGCGCCCTAGCCCGGCTGTCACGAGCCCAGTTCCGGATTGCTCTGCGCGCCGACACCGCCTTGGCCGTGGCACAGCGGCTCGCCGAGACCGGCGCGCGACAGTCTGCACCATCCGCCTCCGCCGCCCCGGCGCTGGAGGATATCACGGGATCTTCCGAAGCGCTGTCCGCCGCGCGCCGCATGGTTGCCGATCTGCAGGCTTGGCAGCGCGGTGAGGTGGCATGGTCGGAGCTGACACGCTCGCTCCTGCTCTACGGTCCTCCCGGCACCGGCAAAACGTGGTTGGCGCGCGCGATGGGCGCCAGCGCCGGCATCAGCGTGGTCGAAGCCTCCTACGCCGGCTGGCAGGCCGCCGGTCATCTCGGGGACTTGCTGCGCGAGATGTGCAGGTCCTTCGCCGAGGCGCGCAAGGTGGCGCCGTCGATCCTGTTCATCGACGAGATCGACGCCGCCGGCTCGCGCGAGGCATCGGACGAGCACGGCAGCTCCTATAGGCGGCAGGCAATCTCCGGACTTCTGACCGAACTGGACAGCATCGCCCGGCACGAGGGGGTGATCGTGGTCGGTGCCTGCAACCATCTCCGGGCACTCGATCCGGCCATCCTCCGGCCAGGACGCCTGGACCTGCACGTCGAAGTGCCGCTGCCCGACGCCGAAGCTCTCGCAGGCATTCTGGCGCGACACCTGCACAGTGAGTTTGGCGCCGATGCGCTGGAGACACTCGCCCGCCGCGCGGTCGGCCACAGCGCTGCAAGCGTCGATGCCGCCGTGCGTGAGGCGCGCTCGGTTGCGCGGCATAGTGGTCGCCCGCTGACGCTGGACGATGTCGCCACCTGCCTACGACTCGACGACGTGGACCCCTCGGTCGCCTGGCGGATCGCCGTGCATGAGTGCGGCCACGCCATCGTCGCGACGGCGCTCGACCGAAGCCGGGTAATCCGCATGACGCTGCTGCCAGACGGCGGCGAGACGGTTCGACGTAACACCCCAAATGCCTCGCTCGAGGGGGACGTGACGGGCGAACTGGCTGTGCATCTGGCCGGACGTGCGGCCGAGCGCCTCGTGTTCGCCGCCGCCTCCGGAGGCTCCGGCGGAGCGCGGCAGTCGGACCTCGCGGCGGCAACAGAGCTGGCCTTGGCCTACCATACCAGGCTGGGTCTCGGCTGCCGCGGCCTGATCTGGTCGGATGTGAATGTCGAGGTGGCGCTCCGCGACCCCCAGATCCACGAACGGGTGCGGCAACAGCTCGTGAGCGCTGAGGCCCGGGCTAGTCAGATCCTGACAGCCCGCCTCGCTCTGTTGATCGCAATGGCAACCGCCCTCCTCAAACAGCGCAGGCTGGCGGGCTCGGATCTGGCGGACTGGCTCGACCGCGTGCCGCGCGAAGCGGAGGTGGACGCCGCTACAGCACCGACACAGCCTGCTTTCGGGTGTGACGATGCGCAGCAGGGCTGTCGTTCCGCGCCATGACAAGCGAGAGCGGACTGGCCGCGGAAGGGGACGCAGCAGCAACCCGCATGGCCCAGAATGAGAACTGCCTTCCCTGCCACAAGGGTGGGCGGCGACTTGGCTTCCCGGATACCGGCGGCAATTAGCCAATGCCTGCGTTTGGAAGCGCGCGCAGATTATCGCGCAATGGGATCGGACGGTCAGAGTGGAGTGTATCTTCTTTGTGCTTACAGGGGGGAAGGAGCAGATTTTTCGGCCTCAGCATTTTTTTGTTTTCTTGTCTTCAGGGGAGAATGAGGGCCGCTGCCCTTCGGCGCGGCTTTTGTTTTTTCTCTCAACTTTTGGACAAGTGGTAAGAGCCGCCGTTCGGCGGCAGTTCTTTGTATTTCTTTTCGAGCAGGGGAGAGCCTGAAGACCACTTGATCTGCCCAGCGGGCGTCTTACCGCGGCGCCACGGAAGACGTGGCAGCAACCCGGCCATGCCGCCATGCAGTTTTCTTTCGCGCAGGGCGGTTGGAGCTTGACCCGTATCGCTGTTCATTACCCCGCTTCTCGGTCGCGCCGCATCCGTTTTGCAATAACATGGAAGTTTCTCGCTTTAGAACGAATGCTGCGCCCCCCTGCCGATCCACAGGCCGCTCGCCAACACGCTTGCACGACCGCTCCGTGCTGCTGACCTGCCGGAAGGCGAAGTTATTAACATGTAATGCGCCCATTCGGCGTCCAAACGGACCAATTTCCAGCCTTCGCCCCTCCGTCCTCCCGCCCATCCGAGGTATGATGTTCACGAGCAGCACCGGAGCCAGTTCCGGACAGTCGAAGAACAACATCACCCGCCGCGAGAGCCTCGCGTGCGGGACCGGAGAAGGCACGCCATGGCGCGGGAACGGAAGATCATTGCACGGAAAGGGCCGACGTTGTCGGCGCCGGCCACGCAATCTTCCGACGTCCCGCTTGCATCAACGCAGCTCCCAGAGGACCATCGGGCTCAATTGCTGATGCTGGTCCGCGCTCTCGCCCGCGACGCGGCGCGTGCCGACCATGCAGCTGAGCGCGGCTCCAACTGATACCCACCGCTCCCCGAGGAGGTTCGCCATGTCAAACAGCCTGCGCGCGGCGATCTACGCCCGCTTCTCTTCCGACCTGCAGCGTGACGCGTCGCTCGACGACCAGATCCGCGCCTGTCGGGACTACGCGGCCCGGCAAGGCCTGGAGGTGGTCGAGGTCTATACCGACCGCGCCATCTCCGGCGCGAGCCTGATGCGCAGCGGCATCCAGAAGCTGATGCGGGACGCCCGCACCGACCGCTTCGATGTGGTCATCGCCCATGCACTGGACCGGCTGTCACGTAACCAGGCGGACATCGCCAGCATCTTCGAGCAGTTCCAGTTCTCGAACATCGCCATCGAGACCGTTTCGGAAGGCAGCGTCTCGGAACTGCACATCGGGTTCAAGGGTGCCATGAACGCGCTCTTCCTGCGCGACCTCTCGAAGAAGACGCGGGAGGGCCTGCGCGGTCGGGCGATCGCCGGCAAATCCGCCGGCGGCCTCACCTATGGCTACCGCGTGGTGCGCGCCTTCACCGAGGACGGCGAGCCGATCCGCGGCGACCGGCTGATCGAGCCCCCGGAGGCAGCAGTCGTGCGCCGCATCTTCGAGGACTATGCCAAGGGCGCCTCGCCGAAGAAGATCGCCGAACAGCTGAACAAGGAGGGCATCCCCGGTCCGCGCGGCGGGCCGTGGGGCAGTTCCACAATCCAGGGCAATCGCGAGCGCGGCACCGGCATCTTGAACAACGAGCTTTATACCGGCGTCCAGATCTGGAACCGGCTGACCTATGTGAAGGAGCCGGGCAGCGGCAAGCGCATCTCGCGGCTGAACGACGAGAGCGCGTGGCAGGTGACCGAGGTGCCAGATCTGCGGATCATCGACGACGCCCTTTGGCAGGCGGCACGCCAACGTCAGGGCGGGCTGAAGGTGAAGGGCACCGACACGCCGGTCTGGGACCGCCGCCGTCCGAAGTTCCTGCTGTCCGGGCTGATGGCCTGCGGCTGCTGCGGGGGCGGGTTTGCCAAGATCTCCAAGGATGCCTTCGGCTGCTCCTCTGCGCGCAACAAGGGCAGCGCCGTCTGCACCAACATGCTGTCCATCCGCCGCACGGATCTCGAAGCCGCCGTGCTGACCGCGCTGGAACATCACCTCATGGACCCCGAGCTGGTCGAAGCTTTTTGCCTGGCCTATGCCGAAGAGCGCAACCGGCTGCAGGCCACCGCCTCCGCCGGCCGCGCCGGGCTGGAGAAGGAACTGGCCCAGGTCACGCGGGATCACGCCCGGCTGGTGGAAGCCATCATCGCCGGCGTGCCCGCCGATCAGGTGAAGGACAAGATGATCGCACTCGACGCCCGCCGGAAGACGCTCGAGACGCACCTCTCCGCCACCCCCGTGCAGCACCCGCTGCGGATCCACCCGTCGATGGCGAGGACCTACCGCGACCGCGTAGCGACACTGATCCGCGCCCTGGGCGATGCCGAGGGCATGGAGGAGGCCAAGGAGGTTGTGCGCTCCCTGATCGACCGGATCGTGTTGACCCCTGCCCCCGACGGCAAATCTCTCACCATCGATCTGGAGGGCGCGCTGGCCGGACTGCTGGCGCTGGCGACGGGTCGGCCTCTCCAGGAGGTGAGGCAGGCGTCAGACAAGCAAAAAGCCCCGGGCGGCGAGCGCGGGGCTGTTGATATCATTGGAAAATTAGTGTTGGTTGCGGGGACAGGATTTGAACCTGTGACCTTCAGGTTATGAGCCTGACGAGCTACCGGGCTGCTCCAC
>NZ_JBDGJD010000012.1:0-45123 GCF_057657095.1 Cereibacter sp. Soil_C_27
CGGATGCTCCGCCGTGCGCAACAAGGGCGAGGCCGTGTGCCAGAACCGAGCGACCATCGGTCGGGAGGATGTCGAGGGGCGCGTGCTCGGCGGGCTGAAGGACAGGCTGCTGCATCCCGACCTGATCGCCGTCTTCGTCGAGGAATACCGCCGCGCCTGGAACGCGGCGCAGGCCGGTGCCGGTGCTGCGCGCGACAAGCTGCAGCGCGATCTCGGTCAGGTCGAGAAGAAGATCGCTGGCATCCTCGCGGCGATCGAGGACGGGATGTATCATCCGTCGATGAAGGCGAAGATGGCAGACCTGGAGACTGCAAGGGCGCGGCTCACCTCCGAGCTTGCGACCAATCCCGAGCCCCCTGCCCTGCGGCTGCACCCGAGCCTGACGGAACTCTATCGCAAGAGGATCGCGGATCTGGCGGCGGCACTTTCGGACCCGTCCGTGAAGCTGGAGGCAACAGAGGCCCTGCGCGGGCTGGTTTCCGAGGTTCGGATGATCCCCGACGCGACGGCACAGGACGGCCATCGCATTGAACTTGCCGGTGAACTTGCGAACATCATGGCTTTGGGGGGAGCGGACATGACAAAGCCCCCGCGATTGGCGAGGGCTGGGTCGGAAACGATGGTTGCGGGGACAGGATATCAGAATTACTTGTCTTTGCATCAAGCAGGCAGTTCATGAAATCTCAGCGCTTCATGCGGATTGCGTAAAGAAGACACTTTGTGCTCCACATGCAGTGAAGCTCGCGGCCGAGGCCCTCCCAAACCTGTTCAACGCTCCCGTTCCCAGGCACTATTGTCAGGCGGAAAATCACGCTCCGGAGCGATGCCCGATAGATTTGACGTGCGCCCGCCTGTCTTCTGGGTTTCCCTCCCTCTCCCTACCTCCGTCCCATCGTCCTTCCATCGGCTGCAAAGCGGTGCAGCTCCTCGGCTCTCGGGGCGACGCGGACGGGATCGCCCTTGCGCAGGGCCACCTTGCCATCCGCTCTCATCGTGAGCGTCCCTGCCGCTTCGGTCTCGATCCGCAGGAAGGTGTCGGAGCCGAGATGTTCGGACAGGGTCACCCTCCCCTCCCAACCGCCGGTCTCGATGAGGTCCAGATGCTCGGGCCGGATGCCGATGACGGCGGCTCCTTCACGCGCCGCCTCCGCGCCATCGACGATGTTCATCTTCGGACTGCCGATGAAACCGGCGACGAACAGGTTGTCGGGACGCTCGTAGAGCTCCAAAGGCGAGCCGATCTGCTCGATCCGGCCGGCGTTCAGCACCACGATCTTGTCTGCCATGGTCATGGCCTCCACCTGATCGTGGGTGACGTAGATCATCGTGTTGCCGAGTTTGTCGTGCAGCTCGGTGATCTCCTGCCGCATGGTCACGCGGAGCGCTGCGTCGAGGTTCGACAGCGGCTCGTCGAAGAGGAAGGCCGCGGGTTCTCGCACGATGGCGCGGCCGATGGCGACACGCTGGCGCTGGCCGCCCGAAAGCTGGCTCGGCTTGCGGTCGAGATAGCCCGAGAGGTTCAGCACCTCGGCGGCGCGGGCGATCTTTTCCTTTGCCGTGGCGTCGGGCACCTTCGCCATCCGCAAGGGGAAGGCGATGTTCTCGGCCACAGTCATGTGGGGATAGAGCGCGTAGGACTGGAAGACCATCGCCAGCCCCCGCTCGCCCGGCGCCGCCGCCGTAACATCGCGCCCGTTGATGACGATCCGGCCCGCGCTGGTGTCCTCCAACCCGGCGATCAGCCGCAGGAGGGTCGACTTTCCGCAGCCCGACGGCCCGACGAAGACGACGAACTCGCCATCCGCGATCTCGAGATCGAGCGGCGGAATGACCTCGGTGGCCCCGAAACGCTTGGCCACGCCGTTGAGTGAAATGCTGCCCATCGGCACTGCATCCTTTCGATGATTGGGGTCAGAGACCGGCGATCTCGCGACGGAAGCCTTGGGTCTTGCGGTCGCTCTCGATGCGCCAGCGCAGGATGTCCATGATCAGCTCCTGCCGCCGCGCAGCGCAGGCGGGGTCGTCCCAGCGGTTGCTCCGCTCCTCCGGATCGGCGGCCAGATCGAAGAGCTGGCCCTCGGCGCTGTCTACGAAATGCACGAGCTTCCAGTCGCCCTTGCGGATCATCGTCATATAGTTCGTGCCCTGCAGGATCGCGTCGTTGGTGTGCTCGGCAAATACCCGGTCCCGCTCGCCGTCTTCGGCCGCCAGCCCCATCAACGGGTTGAGCGAGCGCGCCTCCATCCAGGCGGGCGGCGCGATCCCGGCCCATTCCAGGATGGTCGGCCCGAAGTCGAACAGCGCCACCAGATCCTCGACGCTGCGCCCCCCCGGGATGCCCGCGCCCCAGACCAGCGCCGGGACATGCACCGTCTGTTCGAACATGTTCCACTTCTGCGAATGGCCATGATCGTTCAGGCAGTCGCCGTGATCCGAGGTGAAGACGATGATCGTCTCGTCCAGCACGCCGCGCGCCTTCAGCGCCTCGATGATGCGCCCGACCTGCGTGTCGATCATCGAGACATTGGCATAGTAATGCGCACGCTGGCGGCGCAGCTGCTCGGCCGTCGGATTCTCGAGATGCACGATCGCGTCGTGATCCTCGCCCTGATGATGCCGCCGCAGCTCGCGCATCGCGGCGGGCTGCTCGGCGTCGAGATCGTAGTCGTTGATCGGCATCGGCAGGTCGTCACGACCCTCGTAGCGGTCGAGGTAGTCCTGCGTCGGGTCGTAGGGCGGGTGCGGCCCCGGGATGCCGATCTGCAGGAAGAAGGGGTCCTGCCCCTTATAGCGCTCCAGCCAAAGGCAGGCGAGCGAGGGGACGAAGACGTCGGGATGCAGATCCTCCGGCGCTTCCCAGACGAAGGCGCCGAGCCGGTCGTCGTAATCTGGCCGCTCGCGGTAGCTCACGCGCGAGGGCTTGCGCAGGCCGCGGGTCCAGAAGGCCTTGTCCCAGGTGTCGAGGTAGAAGGGCAGGTTCGGGTGGTCGCGATCCTTGTTCTCCACAACATGCCGCTCGTGAAAGCCAAAGGGCCCCTCGACCGGCATCGTGTGCATCTTGCCCACATTCACGCAACGATACCCGGCCTCTGCCAGCAGCTTTACCCAGGACCACACCCAAGGCTCGTCGTTGCGAAAGACGCCGTTGGTATGCGGATAGGTGCCCGAGAACAGCGAGGCCCGCGAGGGGCTGCAGGAGGGCGAGGTGACATACATGTTGCGGAAAGAGGTTCCGCCCTCGACGAGGCTGTCGAGCACCGGCGTCTCCATATGCGGGAAGCCGAGCGCCCGGATCGTGTCGAGCCGCTGCTGGTCGGTGAGGATGAAGACGATATTGGGACGTTTCTGGTCGGTCATGGTTTCTTGCTTCAAGGTTCAGCCCTTCACCGCGCCGCCGAGCGACTGCACGATATACTTGTTTGCGACGATGATGATCGGGACGATCGGCAGGGTCAGCGCAAGCGCGGCGACGGCGATCGCGCCCCAGTCGACGCTGGCATAGGAGACGAAGTTCATCACGGCGACCGGCGCGGTGGTGGTGTCGGCGCGAGTGATGACCAGCGCGAAGAAAAAGTCGTTCCATGCCAGAAGGAAGCTCAGCACACCCGCCGCCACCAGCCCGGGCCGTGCCGCGGGGATCACGATCAGCCGCAGCGTCTGGCCCAGCGTGGCGCCATCCATCAGCCCCGCCTCGACCAGCTCGTCGGGGATCTGGTTGAACGAGGTCCACATCGACCAGACCACGAAGGGCAGGGTCAGCGAGGTATAGGCGAAGATCAGGCCGAGGTAGCTGTCGATCAGCCCCGCCTGAACATAGATCAGGAACAGCGGGATCACGAAGCCCACCGGCGGCGCCATGCGCAGGAGCAGCAGCAGCCACGAGGCGAAGAACTTGTTCGAGGCGCGGCGCTTGGACAGCGCGAAGGCGCCCGGCACGCCGAGCAGCAGCGCGATCAGCGTCGAGCTTCCGGCGGTGATGAAGCTGTTCAACAGCGCGCTGGGAAAGTTCGACCGGGCGATCGAGCGGTAGTTGTCGAAGGTCAGCGCTCCGGGCGAGTCCCAGATCGGCTCGAAGAGATGGGTCGTCGGCCGGAAGGAAAGGAGCACCGTCCAGAGGATCGGCAGAAGCGCGAATCCGAGGAGCAGCAGCATCACGAGGATGCCGAAGCCGCGCTTGAGACCATGGGCGAAGGAGGTGTCACGCATCGGCAAGCCTCGCATTGGCGCGGGCGACGTAGAAGCTGATCACCCCGGCGAAGACGAAGAGGAAGACCGCGATTGCAGCGCCGTAAGCCACATTGGAGTTCTGGAAGGTCTGGACATAGGCGTAGTAGTTCGTCGCCTGCGTCGCTCGCCCCGGCCCGCCGCTGGTCATCACGAAGATCAGTGGGAAATGCTTCAACGTCTCGATGAAGCGGAACAGCGCCACCATCAGCAGCGTCGGATAGAGCAGCGGCAGCGTGATCAGGAAGAAAGCGCGGATCTTGCTGGCCCCGTCCAGAGCCGCCGCCTCGTCGAGATCGGGCGAGATGCCCTGCAGCGCCGCCAGCACGATCAGCATGACGAAGGGATAGGCGGCCCAGGTATCGGCGATGACGATGGCGGCGATGGCGCCGGTCTGGCTGGTCAGCAGCGCCGGAACCTTGATGCCGAACTCGGCGAAGAAGGCCGTAACCGGCGACAGCGTCGGCGTGAACAGCGACAGCCAGATCAGCGCGACGGCGATATGCGGCACCGCGAAGGGGATGACGAAGATGCCCCTGGCGAAGCGCCAGGATTTCACGATGCGATCGAGCCCGACGGCGATGGCGGTGCCGATCACCACCTGCGCGATCACGCCGAAGACGCTGAGCGCGGCCATGATGTAGACCGAGGAGACGAAGCGCCGGTCGCCGATCAGCCGCTGGAAATTGTCGATCCCGACCTTCCCGCTCCACCCGCGGATCAGGTGATAGTCGGTGAAGGAGAGGGCAAACATGCCCAGAAGCGGGGCAATCGCGAAAATGCCTACCGCGAGGGATGCCGGGATCAGCATCCTGCGGTAGCCGCGATCCATCGCCGCGGAGGCGCGGGCAGGTGTCATGGAAGGTCCCGTCTGTTCGGTGGGGGGGAAGGGTGGCCGGGCGCGTTGCCCGGCCGAGGCTGCCTCACTGGCCGGTGATGTAGCCGACTTCCTCATTGGCGGTGGCCAGCGCCTCTTCGGGCGAGATCAGCCCGTTCAGCGCGGCGTTCACGTTCTCGCCGATCACCGCGCCGATCTCCGGCCAGGTCGGCAGCAGCGGGCGGTAGTCGCTGCGCGCCGCCTGCAGGGCCGCGACACGCAGATCGAGGAAATTCTCCTGGATGGCGGCGTATTTCTCCTGCACCGCCGGGTCCTGTCCGACCGAGGCGCGGGTGAAATCGGGATAGGCCTCGTTCAGCGCGAGCTTGGTCTGCGTCTCCTTCGAGGTCGCCCACGCGATGAACTGAGCCGCGGCATCGGCATTGGCCGTGCCTGCCGCGACGCCAAGACCATGCACGGCCAGCGCCGGCGAACGGCCCTGCGGGCCCTCGGGCGGCAGCGCCAGCACGATATTGTCGGCAACCTGGCTCTTGGTCGGATCGACGGTCTGGCTGACGATCGAGGTGCCATCCACCGTCATCGCCGCCCCGCCCGACTGCATCGCCGCCACCACCTCGGGGAAATTGAAGCTGCCCACCCCGTCGGGACCGTAGTCGTTGAGCAACGAGGTGTAGACCTTCAGCGCCTCGAGGTTCTGAGCGCTGTCGAGCGCGGGCGTCAGATCCTCGGGATAGTTGGCGAAGAACTCGCCGCCATAGGCGCGCATGATCATCGGGAAGACGAACATGTTGAAGCCCTGCCCCGGCGCCGCCCGCATCACCGCCCCGGCGGTGTCGGGGCTGTCGACGGCCTTGGCCACGGCCAGCATCTCTTCCCAAGTCTTCGGCGGCTCCACACCCGCCGCATCCAGCAGATCCTTGCGATAAGCCAGAAGCCCGGTTTCGGCAAAGAACGGCACGCCCCAGTCGGAATCGCCGACCCGGAAGGATTCCAGCGTCGAGGGGATGATGTCATCCCGGTCGGGCAGCGCGGCGACCACTTCGGTCAGCGGCGCAAGCCAGCCCGCCTCGACCCAGCGCTGCACCTGGATGCCCGGAGTATGCACCACATCCACATCCGCGGCCCCGCCCGCGAAGGACAGGGTGATGCGGCTTTCGAAGACGTCCTGACCCACGACCTCGATATTGGCCTTAATGCCAGTCTCGGCCTCAAAATCGCCGGCCAGCTTCTGCAGGCCCAGCGTCGAGGGCATGGAGAACAGCAGCACGTTCACCTCCTGCTCCTGCGCCGAGGCGGCGAAGGGCATCGCGGCGGCGCCCGACATCAGAGCAGCCAGAAGCAGGCTGCGACGGTTGATGGCAATCATGGTTTTTCCTCCCTGAAAATCCCGTTGCGCAGCTATCGCGCGCTGTCAGCGCACCAGCTGCATCCTCGGCGAGGCGCCGATCGCCTCGCCATGTTGTTCGCGCACCAGCACGGCTTCGAGCCGGATGCGCTCTTCCTCCAGCGCGGCCTCGAAGGCCCGCTCACGCTCGGCAGCGCCGACCGGCAGCGGGTCGGCCAACGACAGAAGGTGCAGGAACCGGCCCGACGGATCGCGCACGACGGTGACGAAGCGGCGGATGCCGAAGTGGTTGCCCTCGGCGTCGCAGGCGAAGTCCGCATCGCGCGTCGCCTCCACTGCGGCCTGCACCGCATCCGCCTCGAGCCAGGCGATCTCGCGCCGCCCGGCCTTCTTCGAGGTGTCGAAGAAGCCGCCGATGTAGAACCCGTCGCGCAGCCGCTCCGGCGGCAGCGTCGACAGGTAGAGCCGCGACAGCGCGTCGAATTCGAACAGGCTGCGCCGGAAACCCTCTCGCGCCCAGATCGTCACCTCGGGATCGGGATGGGCGGCGCGCGAATGCCACAGAAGCTCGTGCCCGGTCACCACGATCACCTCGACCGCCACCCCCAGCCGCGCCCGCAGGGAGCCGAGCGTGGCGTCGAGCTCCTCGAGATAGGCCTCCGACATCGGCACGATCCGCTCGAGGCTGAAGTTCTTGATCAGGTATTTCTCCGAAGTGCGGAACAGATAGCCGCGGTCCGACAGGATGCGCACGATCCGGCTCAGCGTCGCCGAGGACATCCCCAGATCCCGCGCGATCGTCACCTGCTTCACCGGCCCGGGGCTGGCGTTCATCAGGTATTCGAGCACGTCTATGATGCGGTCCGTAGGCGCGCCGGTCATTGCGAATCTTCCATATTTGAAATATATAAATATCACATATGAAATTCTTGAGCAACAATCTTGGCTCGCGCAGCAACAGGAGCGTGGTTGGGTAGTGTGGTTGAAGATCGGATCGAGGCTGCTGCGGCGCCTCCGGCAGCTGCGCAGGGGGCTGGTCTCGCAGGCCGGATACCGGCCGGAGCTGCGCTACATGCGGGGGCGGAAACCGCGTGCGGCCAAGCGCGGGCGCGAGGAGTGAAGAGCGGCTGCTGCATGCCACGCGGCGAGACCGCGACCGCCCTGCCCCCGGCGGAACCGGCGCGGAGCGACAGCCCCGCCTTGGCGCTGGTCGCCATCCCCGGCGGCATTGCCCAGGTCGGCACCGACCGACCGATGATCCCCGCCGACGGCGAGGGACCGATGCGCGCCGTGCTGCTGTCGCCCTTCCATATCGCCGCCACCGCGGTCAGCAATGCGGACTTCGCGCGCTTCGTCGCGGCGACCGGCTACCGGACGACGGCGGAGCGGCAGGGGGCAGGCTTCGTCTTCCATGCCCACGTCGCCGCGCCGGACGCTGCACACACACCCGCCAGCCCTTCCTGGTGGCGCAGGGTCGAGGGCGCATGCTGGAACCGACCGTTCGGCCCTGACTCCTCCCTGTCCGGTCGCGAGGATCATCCCGTCGTCCAGGTGTCCCGGCACGACGCCGAAGCCTTTTGCCGCTGGTCCGGAACGCGGCTGCCCGCCGAGGCCGAATGGGAACACGCGGCGCGCGGCGGCCTTCTCGACCAGACCTATCCCTGGGGCGACCGCGCCCCGGACGACGCGTTCCTGCCTTGCAACATCTGGCAGGGCGACTTCCCCCGCCGTGACGAGGGCCGCGACGGCTGGACCGGAACGTCCCCCGTGGTGTCCTTTGCAGCCAATGGCTACGGGCTCTACCAGATGAGCGGAAATGTCTGGGAATGGACGGCCTGCCTTGCGGAGACCTGGGCCAGATCGGGCGACCCCATCCTGAAGGGCGGTTCGCATCTCTGCCATGCGAGCTATTGCCACCGCTATCGAATCGCAGCGCGGATGAGCAACTCGCCCGCGACCACGACAAGCCATATCGGCTTCCGCGTCGCGGGATAGAAGGCTGCGTCCCGCCGGCGAATGACGATAAATCCATCCGCCCGTAACGATCTCGGCGATGCGCGAATCGTTCCGCGACTGCGGATCTCATCACCAGGACCCCTGCCCAAGTCGAGGCCGCGCGACCCTGCGCGAGGGTCAGGCGCAACACCTGTTTCACCCGGTGCCGCAGGTCTACAGGCCCGACGCGCGGATCAGGTCGTCGAGCCGTGCCGCCTGTTTCGACGAGCGCGCGCTGTGGATCGACTACGCCGACCGGGGCGGCTCCCGCACCACGCGGACGGTCCTGCCCTTGGCGGTGATTCAAACCAAACGCTGCCTGAGCTTCTCGCCTGATGCCGCCTGCGCGAGAATTTCTGTATGTTCCGAGGCGACAGGATCGCCGCCGCCCGAGACGGCGGCCGAAGCTTCCGCCCACGACGGGCTGCAAAGCTGCGCGACCCCTTGGCCCGCCGGCGGGCCGCGAAAGCGTAACTTTGGGATGATCAGTGCCAGCGGGCTCGCCGCAGCCGGTTGGCCTCGCCCCCGGGCGCCTGACAGATACGTTCCGGGACGCCCCGCTCTGCCGATATGGGCGAGCATGCTGTCGACCAGATCCTTGCGGAATGGTCGGCCCTGCCCGCCGAACTCGCAGATTCCCGCAAGCCGGATGACTTTCCCATCGGCGTGATGGCGAAGCGGAAGTCGATCGGCAGCACCGGCCTGTCGAGGTGACGCCCGGATCGTTCAGCATGACGTGATAGCCGCCGACCGCCTGATGCGGCACCGCCTCGCCCATCGCCTTCGAAGACGGCCGATCCGGTGCCGCAGGCGATCGGAACGCTGTCGCCCGCGGTCTCGCCGTCGGCGGTGACGACGCCCGTGACGCGCTTGCCCCGCGTCTCGCGCAGTGCGTCGTTTCGGGCGAGAGCACCAGCGGTGACGGTTGTCCACGGCTTCGCGTTCTTGCGGGGCGGGCTGACGGCGTGGGCGCCGTGCGGGTGTCATAGGCGCCGTCAGCGGTGACCCTGCCGACCCTCCTCGCCCGCCGGGATCTGGCCGAGCAGGTCGCGCAGGATGGGAGCATCGCCGATGTGGCTCCGTCGGCGGCGCGGATCTCCAGCGCTTCCCGTCGATCCCAAGGTGGATCTTGCGCCATACCGTCCGTTTGGACCACCATGCTTGCGGGCCAGCCACTCACCTTCGCCCTCGACCTCGATCCCGGCGCTGTCGAAGGTGCAGCGGCCCCTTGGAGCCGCGGCAGGGGATGTTCACCGCCAGGGTCTTCTGGCAGCAGGACAACGTGTTGAAGTCACGCGCCGATCAGTCAAGGCCAACCAGCCGCATCAGGCGCTCGACGAACCCGGTCGTCTGCCTGAGCGGCGGGATGGGATTCCGCCTTGCTGGAGGGGCCGGACTATACCTCCTCCTCCTTGAATGCCTCTTCGCGGGTCGACCGGAAAGACGGCAGCATCATCAGCGCAAGAAGCACGACAGTTGCGAGCAGCAAGGTCAGACTGATAGGACGTTCGACGAAGATCGACGGATCACCTTGGGTGATCAGCAGGGTGCGACGCAGGTTGGCCTCCAGCAGCGGACCGAGGACGAAGCCAAGCAGCAAGGGTCCAGGCTCGCATTTTGCCTTGCGGAAGATGTAGCCCAGAAGCCCGAAGCCGGCCGCCAGCACCACATCGAAGATCCGGTTGTTCATGCTGTAGACACCAATGCAGCAGAACAGAAGGATCGCGGGATACAGCAGGCGATAGGGCACTGTCAGCAGCTTCACCCAGATCCCGATCAGGGGCAGGTTGATGACGACCAGCAGCAGGTTGCCGATCCACATCGAAGCCACGAGGCCCCAGAAGATTTCGGGCTGCGTCGTCAGGATTGTCGGTCCAGGCGTGATGCCGTGGATCATGAAGGCGCTCAGCATCATCGCCATCATGTTATTGGACGGAATGCCAAGGGTCAGAAGAGGAATGAAGGATGATTGCGCGGCGGCGTTGTTCGCCGCTTCCGGTGCAGCGACCCCCTCCACCACGCCCGTGCCAAATTTTTCCGGGTGCCGCGAAAGCTTCTTCTCCATGGAGTAGGCGCTGAACGAGGCAAGCGTCGCGCCGCCACCGGGCAACAGCCCAAGCAAGGTGCCGAGCCCTGTTCCGCGCAACACTGCGCCCCAAGAGTTGCGAAAGTCCTCGCGCGTCGGCCAGAGCCGGGTCAATGGAGCCAGTTTTACGCCTTCTGACCCGGTCCGCTCCAGATTGCCGATGATCTCCGCAAACCCGAACAGGCCGATCGCGATCACGATGAAGTCGATGCCGTCGAAAAGCTCGATGGCACCAAAGGTGAACCGGTCATCCCCGGTCGCCCGGTCGGTGCCCACCATTCCCAGCAAGAGCCCGATCAGGATCATGCCGATCGCCTTCAGAACCGGACCGCTGGCCAGGATGGTCGCCGCCAGAAGACCGAAGACCATCAGCGAGACATACTCCGCGGGGCCGAAGCTCAGAGCGAAATTCGACAGGGTCGGCCCGGCTATGGCAATGGCGAGCGTCGCCACGGTCCCTGCAAAGAACGACCCCAACGCCGCAACCGCCAATGCGGCGCCTGCGCGGCCCTGCTGGGCCATCTTGTAGCCATCGAGGGTTGTGACGACGGCAGAGGCTTCGCCAGGCAGGTTCACCAGGATCGCGGTGGTGGATCCGCCGTATTGCGCGCCGTAGTAGATGCCGGCCAGCATGATGATGCCGGCGAGCGGCGGCAGGAAGAACGTGATCGGCAACAGGACCGCGATGGTGGCCGTCGGGCCGATCCCGGGCAGCACACCAATCAGGGTCCCCAGCAAGGCCCCCAGGAGGCAGAAGCCGAGGTTGGTGGGCGTCATGGCTTCGGAAAAGCCCAGCATCAGCAGATCTATGAAAGTCATCCGTTCCTCCCCGGGATCGTGACGGGCATCAGAATGCCCAGAGCGGCACTTGCACGCCCAGCCCGTATACAAAGACAACAGCGCCGAACGCGGCGAGGCCGAGCGCCAGCGCGAGTGTCTGGCGCCACTTGCCTCCCGGATCGGCCAGCGATCCCACGACGACCAGCCACAGGGCGGCCAGCACGAAGCCCAGTTGGGTGACGGCAAGGCCGAACCCGATGATGGCGACGAGGATGACCAGCACCGGCCTAGCCTTCGCCGGCTCGATCGGGGCGGCGGGGCGGCGGAGGGCGGGCAAGCCGACGGCCAGCCCTACCAGGATCAGCAACACGCAGACCACGCGGGGAAGGAACCCGGGTCCCATCTGGGCAAGCGTTCCCGCCTCCAGATCGCGGGCCATGACCAGCCCGAGCGCGCCGAGCCCGATGAAGATCAGCGCCGTCAGCAGGTCGGGCCGGTCACCGCGCAGCGGCTTGCTCGGGCCGGGCATCAGTTCCCAGCCTCAACGAGCTTGAAGATCTCTTCAAAGCGGGCAAGCCGGACCGGCATTTCGGCCGTCCACTCGTCGCCGGACAGATAGGACAGCGGCAGATCCTGCTGCTTGGCGACCTCGAGGAATTCGGGGTTGGCCAGGGCCTTCTCGACCGAGGCCGACAGCCTCACCCGGATATCTTCGGGCACGTCGCAGCGTGCCGCCAGGCCGCGTTCGGAGGACATGATCACATCGAAGCCCTGCTCCATCGCCGTCGGAAGATCCGGCGCAAGCGTGGAGCGCTTTTCTGCAAACTGCGCCAGAACGTGGAACGAGTTGGGATCACTCGACACCGCTTCACCGACATTCAGGCCGATCACCTGCACGTGGCCACCGAGTAGCGCGGTCTTGGCTTCGTTGGCGCCTTCGAACGGCACGGCGGTCAGGTCGATACCGGTCGCCTTTTCAAGCTGAAGCAGCGCCATGTGCTCATCGGTGCCGACACCCGTCGTTGCGACCGAAACCGCGCCGGGCGCTTCCTTGGCCTTGGCGACAAGGTCTTCCAGGGTCTTGATGCCCGATCCGGCCTGCACGACGAAGGTGCCCGGATCCTCGACGATGCGGGCAATGGGGCACAGGGCCGCGGGATTGTATTTCAGTTTGCGCTGCAACTGCATCGTCAGAAAGCCCGGCGTGTTGAGCGACGAGAGTGTGTAGCCATCCGCCTCCGCTTGTGACAGCCCGGTATAGGCGATCTCCCCCGAGGCGCCGGGCTTATTCATCACCGCGATCGTGGCGCCGAGATCGGCCTCAAGGAACGGGACGAGCGCGCGAAGCATGATGTCGGTGCCACCACCGGGCGCGAAGGCCACGATCATTTCCACGGGGTTGTCGGCAGGCCAGTCAGCCAGTGCGGCGCCGGTCGTGGTTGCCGACAGGGCCGCGGCCAGCGCAACGGATCTTGCAAGTGTCATTGGTCTCTCCTCCTCTGCCGCCCGGCACCATGCCTTGGCGGCTCCTCCGTTCAAAGTCCTTCCGGGTTCTCGCAGCCCAGTCGGCGCAGGGTCTCGTCAACCCAGGACCTGTCATTGGTGCCGGCCTCGATGGCGGCCATCTGTGCGGTCTCCGCCGCTTGCTTCGCCTGGGTCTTTCTCAAGATGTCTTCTGCCCCGGCAAGAGGAACCGCGAGCACCCCGTCCGCATCACCGATGACGACATCCCCCGGTTCTATGACCATTCCGGCAAGGCTGATGGCGACGTTGATCTCTCCGGGGCCGTCCTTGTAGGGGCCGCGATGCGTAACGCCCGCCGCAAAGATCGGAAGGTTCACCTTCCTGATCGCGTCCAGGTCGCGGATCGCGCCGTTCAGGACGAAGCCGGCGACACCCCGCTTGACGGCGTAGGCCAGCATCAACTCTCCCATCAGCGAGTTGGTCAGATCGCCGCCCGCATCGCAGACGATGACGTCCCCGGGCTGGGCCATGTCTATGGCCTTGTGCAGCATCAGGTTGTCTCCCGGACGGCAGCGCACGGTCAGCGCAACGCCCGCCATTCCGCCCGAAGCATGCATGGGCCGAAGCGACGGACCGGCAGCCGTGACCCTGTGCATCGCATCGGAGACATTGGCGACCGGCAGCTTGGCGAATGCCTGCACGAGCTCGAGCGACGCGACTGAGGTTCGCTTGCAGATCCGGAATCCGATGGCCATGCTCATTCTCCTGCCTTGGCAACTTGCGCGCTGGCAGTTGCCAGCAGAGCGCGATTGGCGATCCGCTCAGGCGCGACAGTTTCACCCCCAAGCACTTGAATGATACCGCGGACGGCCTCGACGCCGACCCGGGCGCCGGCCTCGCGCGTGACCCCGCCGATATGCGGCGTCAGAACGATGTTCGGCTCGGCAAAGAACGGATGGTCCGCCACCGGCGGCTCGATCGCGAAGGTGTCAAGCCCTGCCCCGGCGAGATGGCCCGACCGGATCGCCGCGACCAGCGCGGTCTCGTCTATCAGCCCGCCCCGCGCCGTATTGATCACGAAGCTGCCAGTCGGCATCCGCCCGATCGCATCGGCATCCAGGATTGCCCGGGTCTGATCAGTCAGCGGGCAGTGCAGGCTGAGGATGTCGGACTGCGAGAGCAAAGCAGCAAAGCTGTCGCACCGGGCGACGCCGAGCTCATCGAAAGCGGCTTGGGACGCGTAGGGATCGTAGCCACAAAGCTCAAGGTTCAGACCCTTCGCCATCCGACCGGTCGCTCGCGCGATGGCGCCCATTCCCATCAGGCCCATCCGCAAGCCAGCCAGCTCACGGCCAAGGAAGCCCGGCTTTTCCCAGCGGCCGGCGCGCAAGCCAGCATCAAGCGGCAGCACCCGCTTCACCGTCACGAGCAGCAAGGCAATGGCGTGTTCCGCAACCGAGATCGCATTGGCCCCTGTAGCCACCAGAACAGGAATGCCGCGTGCCGCTGCAGCCGCAAGGTCGATGTTATCCACCCCGACGCCATGCTTGGAGATCACCCGCAGAGCAGGCGCCGCGTCGAGAACGGAGCCGTCGATGCGGCCCATGCGCGAGATGATGCCTTGCGCCCCGGTCCGCGCAAGCAGATCGGCGATGACGGCGCTGTCTGCGTAGGGGGGCGTGTGAACCGTCTCGAAACCGTGCGCCGTCACCAGCTTCTCGGCGCTCGGATCAAGATCCGGCCCGGTGACAACAATATATCTGCGCATGCGTCATCTCCGTCCCCGACCGCGAATGGCGGGCGACATTAGCTTTTGTGAACTTGGTTGGCCCGCGGCAGCCTCCCAGCGGACGCGGATACTCCTCGCCAACGGGAGTATTGGAAAGCGTTGCTTCACAAAAGCGAATTAATCTGGTTATCATCTTAAGCAAAACTGGACGATCATGGATACGCGTCAGCTTAAGACTCTCATGGCCATCGGAACGCATGGCACCTTCGCCAGGGCGGCCGAGGTCGTGCATCTGACGGCCTCCGCCATCAGCCAGCAAGTTCAGGCACTTGAACAGGAGCTGGGAGTCGCGCTGTTCGAGCGGTCATCGCGACCGCCCAAGCTGACGCCCCAAGGTCTTCAAGTCATGGAGATGGCGCAGAACATCCTGCGGCTGGAAGCAGACACCAAGGCAAGCCTGCGAGGAGATCAGATCGCAGGAACCCTGATGCTGGGAACCGTCCGGACCAGCGGCCTCGGGCTGTTGCCGCGCACCATCTCGCAGATGCGGGTGGAGTATCCTGCGCTCAAGGTCAACCTACGGGTCGGGCTTTCGAGCCAGCTCATCGCCGATGTGGCCGCCGGCAGGCTCGACGCCGCGGTAGTCGCAGAACATACTGGGTTTCCGCCCGCGCTACGCTGGAGCCCCTTCCTGAAAGAGCCCCTCTTGATCATCGCGCCGAAAGGCATCGCAGTGGATGATCCGGTGAAGATGCTCGCCACCATGCCATTCGTTCGCTTCCGAAGCTCGGTGCCGCTGGCGAATCTGATTGATACCGAAATCTCTCGGATGGGCGTGGTGACCAATGACGTGGCCGAAATTGACACCATCGGTTCGATCGTGACATGCATGCGCCATGGGCTCGGAATTTCGGTGGTGCCACATGTCGCGCTCGAGGAACCTGAAGGTCAGGACCTGAGAAGGTTTCCGTTCGGCGAGCCGCAGGTGACACGTCAGATCGGCATTGTCGAGCGCACGCTCTCTCCACGCGGCGAAATTATCGTGCGCCTGCACGAAGTGCTCGCCCAGCTTTGTGGATCGCATGGTGTCCCAAGAGCTGGAATTGACGCATCCGCAGCCAAGTAGCGCATTTTCGAGCGAAAATCGTCGAGAGTATCGGCTTCTTTCCTCATCGCTGCCATGATGACCTTGGTATTGCCGAAAGGCTGCTTCAGGAACGGGCCGCCGCAGCTTGGCGCGACGGCTCGATTTGGTCAGAACCGCCCGAACCCCGCCACCGTGGGCAACCACAGCGACAGCGAGGGCAGCAGCCAGATCAGCGCCAGACTGATCATCAGGAGCGCCACATAGGGCACTGCGCCGCGGATGACATCGGCCAACGGCGCTCCGGTTATACCCTTGATGACGAATAGGTTCATCCCGACTGGCGGCGTGATCAGCGCCAGTTCCAGGTTGATCATCAGCATGATGCCATACCAGACCGGGTTGATGTCCAGCACCAGCAGCGAGGGCAGGATGATCGGGGTCGTGATCAGGATGATGGCGATCGTTTCGAGGAACATCCCCATCACGAAGATCGCCGCCATCACCAACAGCAGGAAGGCGGTCTGCCCCAGCCCCAGCGCCGTCACCGCCTCGACGATCTGCGCCGGCAGCCGGATCAGGGTGATGGCATGTCCGAAGATGGCGGCGGCGGCGATGATCATGAACAGCATCGCCGTGGTGCGCATGGTTTCCCACAGACAGTCCCACAGGTCACGCAGCGACAGGTTGCGGTAGACGAACACCGCCACCGCCAGCGCGTAGATTGCGCCAATGCCCGCCGCCTCGGTCGCGGTGAAGACGCCCAGATAGATCCCGCCCATGATCACCGGCGGCATCAGCACCGCCCAGATCGACCGGCGTAGCGCCCGCAGCACCTCGGGGGCTCCGACCCAGTCCTGCTTTTGCGTCCCGCCATGCGCATTGGCCTGCACCCAGCTGAACACCGCGAAGATGGCGGCGACGATCAGCCCGGGGATCAGCCCGGCCAGGAACAGGGCCCCGATCGAGGCATCCGACACGATGGCATAGAGGATCATCGGCCCCGAGGGCGGGATCAGGATGCCGAGCGTGCCACCCGCCGCGATGATCCCGTAGGTGTCGCGCGGCCGGTAGCCATATTTCTGCATCTGCGGGATGGCGGTGGACCCGATGGTCAGGGCGGTGGCCACCGACGAGCCCGAGATCGAGGCGAAGACCGTGCAGGACAGGATGGTGGCGAAGCCGAGCCCGCCCTTGACGTGACCGACCAGCTTGTTGGCCATGTCGAAGAGGTCATCCACCACACGGGTGCGGATCATCACATGCGCCATGAAGGCGAACATCGGGATTGCCGCCAGCAAAGGGGTGTTGAGGCTGGCGAACACCGTGTCCGCCATCGCGTCGATCTTGCCCTCCATCACCCACAGCACACTGAGGGAGGCGATGCCGAGCGCGGCGAAGATCGGCATCCCGGTCAGCAGCAGCGCGATCAGGGCTCCGAAGATCAGCAAGGCGGTCATGGGCGCCGCTCCTTACGGGTAAAGGACAAGATGCAATCGATCAGTCGCAGCGCCGCCATAGCCAGCAGCAGCCCGCCGCCTACCACCAGCGCCGATTGCGGGATCCACATCGGGATCTGCAGGTAGCCGGGGGAATAGGCGCCGAACAACCGCGAGAACTCTACCGTGTGCAGCCCGGTGCGCAGCAGGTTTGCGGCAAAGATACCGACCGCGACATGCGACAGCAGGTCGATCCAGCGGGCACCACGTGGACCCAGCCGTTCGGTGAGGATGTCGATCCGGATGTGATCGCCGCGGCGGTAAGCCTCTGCCGCGCCGAACATCACCATCACCACCACGAGGAAGCCGGTGGCCTCCTCCGTGCCGCGCAGGGGCGCGCTGAACAGGTATCGCCCGGCGACATTGACCGCTGTCAGCACCAGCACCGCCAGAATGGCAAGGGCGGCCACGGCGCCCGACAGGACGCCGATGACCTTCGCCAGACCGCCGACGACACCTTCCGGC
Organism: Cereibacter sp. Soil_C_27; assembly: GCF_057657095.1. NCBI lineage: Bacteria > Pseudomonadati > Pseudomonadota > Alphaproteobacteria > Rhodobacterales > Paracoccaceae > Cereibacter > Cereibacter sp. Soil_C_27. Next base: position 17,510 of record NZ_JBDGJD010000012.1, read on the forward strand.
GCCGCCGCCTCTTTTGCGTCAGGTGCCATCGGTCACTGGATCTTGGCGATCAGGTCCAGCAATTCCTTGCCGTCGGCACCACTTTCGGCCTCGAACCCAGCGGCAAAGGCCGGCTGCATGACCGCCTTGAACGCCTCGTTCTCGGCATCCGTTGCCACATGCACCTGCGCCCCAGTCGAGCGCAGCTGATCGGGCGCCGAGGCAGAGGCCTCGACCGAGGCGTCGATTGCCCAGCCTGCAGCCATTTCCCCAGCGACCTGCAGCGCCTGCTTCTCGGCATCGGTCAGGCCGTCATAGAAACCCGGCGTGACATAGCCGTGCAGATAGGCCGCAAGCACCGGCACCACGACGAAATGGTCCTGCACCTCGTAATACTTGCGGGACCATGCGGCGGCGACGTCGGTCACCGCGGCGTCGATCACGCCGGTGGCCAGCGCCTGATACACCTCGGACCCCGGCAGCGACACGGTCGTCGCACCCATCGCTTCCAGACCGCGGTCGAAGGCCGGCCCGAGGCCGCGCATCTTCACGCCCTTGAAATCATCGGGGGTCTGCAGGAATTTGCCGTTCGAGGTGAAGACCGACACGTTGGTCTGGAACATCCAGGCGACATTCTTGACCCCCTTCTCCAGCAGCTTGCCTTCCAGATAGCCAGCGGCCTCCGACGTCGGCCATTTCTTCCAAGCCTCGATCGAGGACATGGTGTAGGGGCCCACGGTCACGTTCATGATCGGCAGGGTCTTGCCCCACTGGAAGTTCAGCGAGAAGGCGCATTCGATCTCGCCCTTGGCGACGGCGAGAATGTTGTCATTGGCCTTGACCAGGCTGTCGGCGCCGAACACCTGCACGTCGATGCTGCCTTCCGACTGCGCCTCGACCTCGGCGGCCCACTTGTCGACGACAAGGGCGATGTGGTGGCCCGGCGGCAGCTGGTGGCTGCAGCGCATGACGGTTTCCGCCTGCGCGGCGCCGGCGCTGGCGGCGGTGACAAGGATTGCGGCGATGATGCTTGGTTTCATGGATTCTCCTCCCAGAGACGGCAGTTATGCCCGCCACGCCAGATTGGCGGGGGGGCCGGTCCGGGCCAGAGCGCCATACAGCGTCTCGTCCGGCATTTCGGTCGTCAGGATCTCGCGGATCCCGGTCAGGGACGCGAGGTCGATCCCTGTGGCAAATCCCATGCGCTCGCACAGATAGACCAGATCCTCGAACACCACATTGCCGGTGGCGCCCGGCGCGAAGGGGCAACCTCCCAGCCCCGCCAGCGCGCCGTCCAGCACCCGCGCCCCATGGTCAAGCGCTGCGGCGGCATTGGCTATGCCGGTGCCGCGGGTGTCATGCAGATGCACGATGAACGGCCGGTCGCCGCAGAGCCGCACCATGCCGTCGCACAGCGCCGCCACCTCGCGCGGGCCGGCATAGCCAACGGTATCGGCGATACCGACGATATCGGCGCCGGCCGCCAGGCAGGCCTCGGCCAGCCGCAGCACCTCTGCCGGCTTCACGGCGCCGGTGATCGAGCAGCCCAAAGCCATCGCTATTCCCGCGTTCACCAGGATGCGCGGCGCCTGCGCATCGCGCAGCGCCGCGGCTCGGGCAACCAGCGCGACGGACTCGGCGCGGCTGCGGCGGATATTGGCAAGGCTGTGCTCTTCGGTGGCTGAGACCACGCAGACCACCTCGTCGATCTTGTTGGCGAAGGCCGCCTCCATCCCCTTCTCGTTGAGCGTGAGGGCGGCGGCGTGCAGGCCCGGCAACTCGCGGGCCGAAGCGATCAGGTCGGGCAAATCGGCGAATTGCGGGAAGCGGGCGGCAGGCAGGAATGACCCAAGCTCAAAGTGCCGGACTCCGGCAGCATATTCGCGTGCCAGCCAGCCGCGTTTGGCGGCGGTCGAGGGGAAGGCCTTGACCAGTTGCAACCCGTCGCGCAAGCCGACCTCGCGCAGCGTCACCCGGTCATTGGGATAAGGCTGGGTCATGCTGCCTTTCCCATTGCGGCGGTAATCTCATCCTCGGTCATCCCCAATCCCGCCAGCACCTCGGCAGAATGGGCGCCGATGGCGTCGACGTTGCCGCCACCGGTCAGCATGGCGCCGTCCACCTCGAACGGGAGGGCAGGGGCGCGGAAGGTCTCGCCCGTCCACAGGGTCGATGTGGCAAGCCCGCCGGGGCGCATCACATGCGGGTCGTCAAACATGTCCGCGGGTTTCGAGATCGGCGAGAACGGCAGGCCGAGCCGCTCCAGATCCGTCACCAGCGCCTCACGGTCCCGCAACCGGATCGCGGCGGCAAAGACCGGGATGGTGCGGTCGCGGGCGTTGATCTGGTCCATGCGGAGCTGCAGGCCTGGGTCGGCCAGCAGCCCGGTCAGGCCAAGATAGTTGCACAGCGCCACCCACTGGCCTTCCGACACCGCGCCGACAAAAACCTGCTCGCCATCGGCCGTGTCGAAGATATCGTAGACCGGCCAGCTGAAATCACGTTCGGGCATCGGCAGCGGGCTGCGGCCCTCAAGCTCGAACTGCACCATGTGCTGCGCGACCAGCAGCAGACAATTCTCGAACAACCCGATGCGGATCGACCTGCCCTGCCCGGTCGTATCCCGCTCGCGCAGCGCTGCGATCACCGACAGCGCCCCGAACAGCCCGCCCATGATGTCATTTGCCGATGACCCGACCCGCAGCGGCCGCCCAGTGGGGCCAGTCATATAGGCAAGGCCAGTCATCATCTGCACCACCTCGTCCAGAGCGGTGCGGTTCTCATAGGGACCGGACAGGAAGCCCTTGTGACTGGCCAGGATCAACCGCGGGAAGCGCGCGCGCAAGTCCTGCGGATCGGCGCCCATCCGACCGAGGGCGGCATCGCGGAAATTCTCGACGAAGATATCGGCCGTGGCCAGCAGCCGGTCCAGCGCGGCGCGCCCCGCCTCTGATCTCAGGTCCAACTGCACCGACTTCTTGCCGCGGTTGAACAGCGGAAAGAACGGCCTTCCCATCCCGGTCAACGCGCGGGTCTTGTCGCCTTCCGGAGGCTCCACCTTGATGACCTCCGCGCCGAGAAAGCCAAGGAACATCCCGCAGGATGGCCCCATGATCATATGGCTCATCTCGACGACCCGGACCCCCGCGAGGGGGGCAAACGCGTCGTCCATTCCATCCTCCGTTTGCGCCACCCTAGGCTTGCCGGAGCTTCTGGAAAATCATATTGTTTGGAATGTTTCGTTCTAGGAATTAGAAAGCATGGACTCGCGCCAGCTGCGGTACTTCGCAGCGATCTATGACCAGCGCAGCTTGACCGGCGCGGCGGAAAGCGAGCGGGTCGCCGTCTCGGCGCTAAGCTATCATCTTGCAAACCTTGAGGCTGAACTGGGCTCGGCCCTGTTCGAGCGCAAGCCGCGCGGCCTGCATCCCACCGCGGCGGGCGTCCGGTTGAACACGCATGCCCGCGCGATCTTGCGGGCGATGGAGGCTGCCGCGCGCGATCTGTCCTCGATCCGCGACACCGTTTCGGGCGAGGTGACGGTGGGACTTGCCTATTCCGCGGTGAAGGCGATCGGCGTCGATCTGGCTCGGCGGGTTCTGGCGGACTATCCGGAGCTGACGTTGATCCTGTCGGAAAGCCTGTCGGGGACCACGCTGCTGCACCTCAAATCCGCGGATGTTGACCTGGCGCTGGTCTACAATCCGCCGCCCACACCCACGCTGCGCGCCACGCCGCTGCTGGAGGAGACAATGGTGCTGGTCGGGCGCCGCGACATGATCGGCGACACCGACACGCCGATCACGGTGGAGGAATTGCTGACGCTGCCGATCATCCTGCTGAGGCAAGGCGTGTCGGCGCGGGCGCTGCTGGAGGATGTGCAACTGCTGCGCAAGCTGGAGGCGCGGGCCCGCTTGCAGTTGAACTCGGTCCAGGCCATCGCCGGGTCGCTGGTCGCAGGCCTCGGCTGCGCCATCGGCACCAAGCTGTTCATGCGCGAACAGATCGAGTCGGGCGCGCTGCACTGGCGCCCGATCACCGACCCGGTGCTGACACGGACGCTCTTCCTGTGCGAGATTGCGGACCGGCCACCGACCATCGCGCTGGAAACCACCCGCACGCTGATCCTCGACCTGATCGGGCAGGCGGTCGCCGATGGCGCCTGGGAAGCGCGACTTCTTTAATGTTGCGCCTGGGTCGCCGGAGGTCCGGCTGATCCTCACTCACCGCCATGGCAGCTATTGAACCCTCCAACGCAGCCGGTCACGGCCAGGTCGACATCGCTCGACAGGCTGACACAGAACGTCAACATCCTATAGATGAACGGCGACAGCTACCGGCTCGGGTAATCACCCGGTCGCTCGGCGACGGCGAGGTCAACCTCACGGTGATCAACGAGCTGAATGACACTCCGGACTGTCCTTCCCAGGCCCCACTGGCTTCATCGACTGCCAGCAGCACCCGGACTATAATGGCGGCCCCTTCAGGCCATGCACCGGATTCTTGCTCTGCATCAGAGCTTGACGACGCGCTCCGGCGCCGTTGGTTGCTACGCATCAAGGCCCATCTCGCCGATCAGCCGCACCAGCCAATCGACGAAGACCCTGACCTTGTTGCTGAGGTGGCGGTTCGGCGGATAGACCACATAGAGCGGGATCTCCTTCACGCCCCAGGCCGGCAGCAACTCCACGAGGCTACCGCTGGTCAGATGATCCGCCGCCATGACGCGCGGCAATTGGCCAGCCCCCAAGCCAGACAGAACCGCCGCCATGTAGCTGCGCGCATCATTGACCGAGAGGACATAGTGCGGAACGATCTCGACGCGTTCCTCGCCCCTGTCGAACGTGAACGGCATGATCCGGTTGCTCGGCGGCATGAAGTAGCTGACGCAGTGATGGCCCTGCTCGAAGTCTGCCGGATGCCGCGGCACACCCAGTCGTTCCACGTATCCGGGAGCGGCGCAGAGGACCAGGTCCAGCTGACCCACACGCCGCGCGATGAGCGACTGATCCGCAGGTTGGCCCCCGCGCAAGGCGATGTCGACGTTTTCGGCCAAGTAGTCGACAGTCCGGTCGCCAACGCCGAGATCGATCTGGATGTCGGGATAGGTCCGGCTGAACTCCGCCAGGGCGGGAATGACGATCCAGTCGGCGAAGATGCCGGCCATCTCCACCCGCAGGCGTCCTCCGGGGGTCACCTGGGACTGGGACAGGCTGGCGTCCAACTCGTCGACCTCTGCCACGATGCGCAGCGCCCGCTCATAGTAGAGAGCCCCGTCGGTCGTCACCATCACCCGCCGCGTCGTCCGGTTGAGCAGCTTTGTCTTCAGATGCGCCTCGAGGTTCTGGATGAGGTTGGTCATCGTCGCCTTCGGCAGGCCGAGCCCTGCGGAGGCTCTGGTGAAGCTGCCTGTCTCTACAACCCGGAGGAAGGCACGCATCGCCGACAGCTGATCCATCTGTGGTCTAGCGCCTCCGTCATTGTTCGAAATAGAGAATAGTGTAATCAGGAAATACTATCTTATTCAAAACGGCGAACAAGGCTAGATTGCCGACTAGGAAGATTGGTCAGGGCATAATGTCCGCAGCATCAACCTTGGATAACCCGCGCCATGACTGTCAACGTGAAGCACATGATACTCGAGAAGGTGGCCGTCGGCGACGTCTCCGCACAGATCTATCAGCGCGCAGGCTCGACAACGTGTACATCGGTTCTTCTGTATTTCCACGGTGGAGCCTTCCTCCGCTCCGGCCTTCAGGACTGTCCGCTGGCACGCTGTCTCGCGGAGGCAGGGGCCACTGTCGTGGTGCCCGACTACAACGCGCTACTCGGCGGGGTCTTTCCGAAACCGCTGGAAGTGGGCTTTGCGGTCTTTTCCGCGCTTGCGAAGAAACGAGCGGGCTTTGGCGACCGAAAGTCGCTGCTGATCGTCGGCGGCGTGGAATCCGGTGCGAATGTCGCGGCGGCGGTCGCGCTGAAGGCGCGAGACCATTTCGCCAGCGAACTGGACGGTCAGGTGCTCGCCTCGCCCCTGCTCGATCCCTTCATGGGCTCGGCCTCCTTCCGCAGTGCGGACGACGTCGGCATGCGTCGCACTTGGGAGGCTGGCTGGGCGCATTACCTGAGCGGCGGGATCTGTCACCCCTACGCCGCGCCCTGCACCTGTTCCCGCCTCGGCGGCGTGGCACCGGCCTTGGTGCTGACCTCCGACGACGATCCGTTGCGGGACGAGACCCGAGGGTTCGCCAGACACCTGACAGATGCCGGGGTCGGCGTTCACCAGCATACCCTGCCCGCCACGTCGGGTTGGCCCTCCATCTATGGCGGGGCGGTCTCCAACCCACCGACCTGGCAAGAGGCCGTGGGTCGGCACTTTTCCAGTTTTATCCGAGATCTCAGCCCGTAGTGAGCTGGCCCGACGAAGGCTGACCCACTCCGGCATCCGAAAGCCCCCAAGGAGACCATCATGACATCGACAATCAAACGCTGGGCCCTCGTGGGCACCGGGCTTGGAACGGCTGCTTTGCTCTCGACCGCCGCCGTCTTCATCGATATGCCGCTGAGCCCAAAAGCCGTGGCGGCGGATGTGGCGGCGGAAGCCCCGGCTGTGCCGGTGACCATCTCCGTCATGGAGGCGCGCGACGTGAGCACCTGGCAGGAGTTTTCGGGGCGGCTCGAAGCGGTCGACCGGGTTGACATCCGCTCCCGCGTCGCAGGGGCCATCCAGTCCGTGGACTTCCGCGAAGGCTCAATGGTGAAAAAGGGCGACCTTCTGTTCACCATCGACCCCGCCCCCTATCAGGCGGCCGTTTCGCAGGCAGAAGGGCAGTTGGCATCAGCCGAGGCAAGGCTCAGCCTGGCCCGGATCGAACTTGAGCGCGGCAAGTCGCTGTCCCAGAACCAGGCGATCTCGCAAAGCATCCTCGACCAGCGCGCGAACGCGGTCGCCGAGGCGCAGGCGGCCCGAAAATCGGCAGAGGCCGTCCTGCAATCCGCGCAACTGGAACTCAGCTATACCCGGATCCACGCGCCGGTGACCGGTCGGATCGGCAAGGTGGAGATCACTGTGGGCAATCTGGTCGCCGCCGGGTCCGCCTCGGCCGCCCTGACCACTCTGGTGTCGGTCGATCCGATCTATGCGAGCTTCGACGTCGCCGAAGAGGTTGCCGCACAGATCCTCGCGACACTTCGCGCATCGGATACCGCAGGCACCTGGCTTGAAGATATCCCCGTCGAGATCGGCTCGGCAGTGAAAGACGGCGCGCCGATCACCGGCAAATTGCAGTTCATCGGCAACCATGTCGATGCGGCAAGCGGCACCATCGGCGTCCGCGCCGTGTTCGACAATCCGGGTGGCAGATTGATCCCCGGCCAGTTCGTGCGGATCCGCATGGGTGAGCCGCAGGCCGAGAAGCGGATCCTTGTCAGTGAACGGGCCGTCGGCACCGATCAGGACAAGAAATTCGTCTACGTCATCAGTGCCGACAACACCGTGGCTTACCGCCTCGTCCATCTCGGAGGCACTGCAGAGGGCGCGCGGATCGTCGAGAGCGGGCTCGCTCCGGGCGACCGGGTGGTCGTGAACGGTCTGCAACGCATCGCCCCGGGCACGGTCGTCGCCCCGCAGACCGATGATGTCGTCGCCGCCCTGAAATAACGGCTGTCGCGGGGAGCCAGAGGCTCTTCGCAAACATCCGCAAAACCCCCGGTCCGTCTGCGGAGACATTCGCTGGCCCGGTCCCCTCATGCAGTTTGTCCTGGAAAGGGCTTGGAAATGAGTATCTCGAGATTCTTCATCGATCGCCCGGTATTCGCTGGCGTGCTGTCGGTCCTCATCGTCGTGGCAGGTCTCATCGGCATGAGAGCCCTGCCGATTTCGGAATATCCGGAAGTCGTGCCCCCCTCGATCGTCGTCCGCGCGGTCTATCCGGGCGCAAACCCGGTCGTCATTTCCGAGACGGTCGCCACGCCGCTTGAAGAGCAAATCAACGGCGTCGAGGACATGCTCTACATGAACAGTCAGGCCACCTCGGACGGGGTGCTGACTCTGACGGCCACCTTCAAGCTGGGCACCGATCCAGACAAGGCGCAGCAGCTGGTCCAGAACCGTGTGGCGCAGGCCGAGCCTCGCCTGCCCGCCGAGGTGCGCGCGCTTGGCGTCACCACGGTCAAGAGCTCGCCCGATTTCATCATGGTGGTGAATCTGGTGTCTGACACCGACCGCTACGACATCACCTACCTGCGCAACTATGCCACGCTGAACGTCAAGGACCGGCTGGCGCGCATCGAGGGTGTGGGTCAGGTGCAGGTCTTCGGGGCCGGTGACTACGCGATGCGCGTCTGGCTCGATCCAGAGAAGGCCGCCCAGCATGGTCTCGCCGCGAGCGACATCACCAACGCTATCCGTCAGCAGAACGTCCAGGCGGCGGCAGGCATCATCGGTGCATCGCCCTCCCCGTCCACCACCGAGCTGCAACTGAACGTGAATGCGCAGGGCCGTCTCGGCACGCCCGAGGAGTTTGGCGAGATCATCGTCAAGACCGGCGCGAATGGCGAGATCACCCGGCTGCGGGATGTGGCCCGAGTCGAGCTGGGCGCGGCGGACTACACCCTGCGGTCCTTGCTCGACGGCCAGCCGGCTGTCGCCATTGCCGTCCTGCAGGCGCCCGGATCCAACGCGATCGAGATTGCCGACCAGATCTATGCCACGATGGACGAGCTGCAGGTCGCCATGCCCGAGGGGGTCCGATACGAGATCGTCTATGACACGACCAATTTCGTGCGCTCGTCCATCGAGAAGGTCATCCACACCTTGTTCGAGGCGGTCGCCTTGGTCGTGCTGGTCGTCATCGTCTTCCTGCAGTCATGGCGCGCCTCCATCATTCCGCTGATCGCGGTCCCGGTGTCGATCATCGGCACCTTTGCCGTGATGTATGCCTTCGGCTTCTCGATCAACGCGCTGACGCTGTTCGGGCTGGTGCTGGCCATCGGCATCGTCGTCGACGACGCCATCGTCGTGGTCGAGAATGTCGAGCGCAACATCGATCTCGGGCTCACGCCGCGGGAGGCCACCTATCGCGCCATGCGCGAAGTGTCCGGGCCGATCATCGCTATCGCCTTGGTGCTGGTCGCGGTCTTCGTGCCGCTGGCTTTCATCAGCGGGCTGTCCGGCCAGTTCTACCGCCAGTTCGCGCTGACCATCGCCATCTCGACGGTGATCTCGGCCATCAACTCCCTCACGCTGTCGCCCGCTCTGGCCGCGCTGCTGCTGAAGGACCGTCACGCGCCGAAGGACCGGCTGACCCGCGGCATGGACTTCGCCCTTGGCTGGTTCTTCCGCAGCTTCAACCGGCTGTTCGGTTTGGCCTCAGAGACCTACGGCAAGGGCGTCGGAAGACTCCTGTCGCGCAAAACCGTGGTCATGGTGGTCTATCTGGCCCTCGTCGGTGGCACCTATTCCGTCTTCAATGCAGTGCCTGGCGGGTTCGTGCCGGCGCAGGACAAGCAGTATCTGATCGGCTTCGCCCAGCTTCCCGACGGAGCGACGCTGGATCGCACCGAAGACGTCATCGAGCGGATGAGCGCCATCGCGCTGGAGCAACCGGGCGTTGCCCATGCCATCGCCTTCCCCGGCCTGTCGATCAACGGCTTCACCATTGGCTCAAACTCCGGGATCGTCTTTGCCGTGCTTGACGACTTCGACGAGCGCACCTCGCCGGAGCTGTCGGGCGAGGCCATCGCGCTGCAGCTGAACCAGAAGTATGCCGGCATCCAGGACGCCTTCATCGCCATGTTCCCCCCGCCGCCGGTCAATGGCCTCGGCTCCACCGGGGGCTTCAAGATGCAGATCGAGGACCGGGCCGGACTTGGGTATCAGGCGCTCGACGCAGCAACAAAGGACTTCCTCGCCCAGGCCTACCAGGCCCCCGAGCTTGCAGGTCTGTTCTCCAGCTTCCAGATCAATGTCCCGCAGCTCTATGCCGACATCGACCGGCCGAAGGCCCAGCAGCTCGGAGTGGCGGTCACCGATGTCTTTGAGACGCTGCAGATCTACCTCGGGTCGCTCTACGTGAACGACTTCAACGCCTTCGGCCGAACCTACAGCGTCCGTGTCCAGGCCGATGCGCCGTTCCGCGCCATGCCCGAGGATATCGGCCGGCTTCAGGTGCGGTCGCAATCGGGCGAGATGATTCCGCTGGCCGCCCTGCTGAAGGTCGAGAGCACCACGGGTCCCGAACGGACAACGCGCTACAACGGATTCCTCGCCGCCGACATCAACGGCGGCCCGGCTCCGGGGTTCTCCTCCGGTCAGGCGGAAGCCGCTGTCGAACGCATCGCCGCGGACACCCTGCCGCCGGGCATCGGCTTCGAGTGGACCGACCTGACCTATCAGCAGATCCTCGCCGGCAGCTCCAGCTTCGTCATCTTCGGCCTCGCCCTGCTGCTGGTCTATCTGGTGCTCGCGGCCCAGTATGAAAGCCTGACTCTGCCCATCGCCATCATTCTGATCGTACCGATGGGTGTGCTGGCGGCGCTGACCGGCGTCTGGCTGACGGGGGGAGACAACAATATCTTCACCCAGATCGGCCTGATGGTGCTGGTGGGGCTCTCGGCGAAGAACGCGATCCTGATCGTCGAATTCGCCCGCGAGCTAGAATTCGATGGCCGAACCCCGGTGCAGGCCGCCATCGAGGCCAGCCGCCAGCGTCTGCGGCCGATCCTGATGACCTCGATGGCCTTCATCATGGGCGTCGTCCCTCTTGTCATCTCGACCGGCGCGGGTGCCGAAATGCGCTCGGCGATGGGCGTCGCGGTGTTCTCCGGCATGATCGGGGTCACCTTCTTCGGCATCTTCATGACCCCGGTGTTCTATGTCCTGATGCGTCGCGTGGCAGGCAACCGGGCGCTGATCCAGCACGGCGAGGTCTTTGAAAGCGAAACGGGAAGAGGTGCTGTAGTAGCAGAATAGCATCGCCGGTGGCCGCGCATCGTTTGGCGGCCGTCGGCATCTGGATCGGAAGCCGACGGCAACGGCTTCCGATAGGTGCGGTCCCAGCTCATCGGAACGAGCATCAGTTAGCTTGTCCCCGGGACGCATCACAAACACCCCGCTCCATGATCGAATCCGAGTATGGCCGGTGCACACCTGCTCAAGTAAGCTAATTGGGTCTCGCTCGAAGAAGCGCACGCCAAACGCAAGGTGGCCCTCTGGGTTTTCGTAGCCAGCAAGCACACTTTCAATTCTTAAAGTACCGGCGAGACACCGGAGCTGGTCAAGGTCGATAATCCTGAAGGCGAATGAGTGCGGCCTCGCTTGGCCCGGTCGGCGACGGGGCCGGTGGCCACCGGATCGCGGATGGCGCGCCTGCGCCCCGCCATCCACACCGAGGCTCATCTCCTCATCCCGAAGCCACGCCCAGCATCGGCAATCCGGGACAAGTTCCTCGTCCATCTTCGACGATGCGAAAAATGACCACCGCCTTGCTCGACCGCCTCACCCACCGCTGCCACCTCCTGGAAACCGGAAACGATAGCTTCCGTTTCAAGGCCAGTTCATCCGCGGCAGCCCGTAAGAAGCAGGAGACAAATCATGCCTTGAGCCCGCCATGACCCAGAATCCATGGTCAGAGGTGGCTCACTTCTCGATGGAAAATCCGGCTCAGTTCTGGGTGGAAATCAACGGTCCAAGGGCACAAGCAGAGCCAGATTGACGATCGGCATCCGTGGAACTACACCGCCAAGGTGTGATCGGCGCACCGTTTACGATATTTGCGCTTGAAGCAAGCGACCCGTTACGGAACAGATGAAGCCGGTTCACATCCTCGGCCTGACGGCAGCGCTGTCGGAGGTTCGAACAGGTCGATAAGCAGTCGACCGCCCAATGCTGCCAATCCGGTAGTCCACGAAAAATTTGAGCCAACGCGCTTTTACGGCGAGGGCGGTCAGCACGCATGTTTGGCCAGTTCGCCGCTGCCCGGCAGAGGCAATCAAACGAACTGGCGCAGCCCATCAATCGGCGAGATCTAGCTCAGACCGCCGCGGAAATAACTACCTCGATCAAGCAGCCTTCGCCGAGATCCTTTACGCCGATCGTCGCGCGGGTGGGCAGGTCGGATCCGCCGATCCAGTCTGTCCATGCCTTGTTCATCTCGCCCTTGAGCGACATGTCTGTGATGTAGAGCATGGCGGTAAGCAACTTCGTCCGATCGGTGCCGGCATCGGAAAGCAGAGTGTCGAGCCTCTCAGTGATCGAGCGGGTCTGGGCCTCCATTCCGGCGGTCAGGTCTGCGCCGACCACCCCCCCGAAATAGGCGACACCATTGTGGACCACGGAGCGGTGCATGATCGGGGTTGGTTGATTGCGGGTGATTGTCATGGTCTGGTCCTTTCAGGTTCTGGACATGCGAAACCGCGAAATCGCGAAATCCGCAAGATCGAGCCGGCTCTTGCCGTGCTGGATGAGATCGGCGATCAACAAGCCCACGACCGGGCCGAGCTGGAAGCCATGAGCAGAAAAGCCGAAGGCGTGCAGCAAGCCTTCGGTGGTGGAACTCGGGCCGATTACCGGGACCAGGTCGGGCATCTCGCCCTCGATACCCGCCCATTGTCGCACGATCCGGGCGTGGCGCATTATCGGAAACAGCTCGACGGCAGTGCCCAGATTGACGGCAAGGCGGTCATATCTCAGCCGGCTGAGCCCGGTCGCCAGATCCGGGTCGCCGGAATAACCGCCCCCGACCATTACCGTGCCATTGGCAAATTGCTTGAAAGACAGTGGCGCGCCGGAATATCCCACAACAGGCGATACGAATTGCGGCATCGGCCCGGTGATCGTCATCATCGGCGCGATGACGCGCAGCGGCACAGCTTCGCCCATCTTGGCGCAGAGGTCTCCGGACCAGGCCCCCGAACAGTTCACCACGTGCGAGGCTTGCAAGGCACCCCCGGCAGTCTCGATCCGGAATCCGCCCCGCTGCCGAACGAGCCCGATGGCCGGACGCCCCTCGTGAAAGCGGACCCCTAGCGATTGCGCCTTGCGCCGGAAGGCCGTGGTGGTGCGGTAAGGATTGGCATAACCATCCCCGCGGGAGATCAGAGCCCCCGGTAGCCCTTCCGCGGCGGCGGGCAGCAACTCCCGAAGCTCCCGCGGCCCGATCACTTCCTCATGGTCGAATCCCATCGCCCGCAGCTTCGCCACCCGATCGCGATTTTCGGCCATATGTTCTTCGGTCTGGGCGACCTTGATCTGGCCCGACTGCTGAAAGCCGCAGTCGTCATCGACATAATTGCCGATCGACCGCCACATCTGCATCGCCAGCACCGAAAGCGGAACTTCCGAAAAGTGCCGCCCCAGCTGCCGCACCCCACCAGCATTCACGCCGGAGGCGTGACGGCCCACCGCTTCGCGCTCCAGCACTTCGACCCTCAGCCCCGCTCGTGCGCAGTGCAGCGCGGTGGCGCAGCCATGCAGGCCGCCGCCGATCACCACGACATCGGGGCTGCTCACTTGTCGTCTCCGAGATCCGCGTTGGCGATTGCCGAAAGCGGGATCGGCTTCAAAGGCGGGCGGATGCGGAAATAGCCGACCTCGTCGGCGCTCACCCCGCGCACCTCGGCAATGAGAGCGCTCACCACCGGGCCGCACATACGCCCCTGACAGGGGCCCATGCCGCAGCGGAGGTAGGATTTTACCTGATTGGGGCCCAGTCCGCCAATCGCCACCGCCTCACGGATCTGCCCGGCGGTGACCTCCTCGCAGCGACAGACGATGGTGTCATTGTCCTGTGGCACCGGGGCGGATGGGGCATAGAGGACCTCTAGGAAACCCCTGCCCTTGGTCAGGGCACGGTGGCGCGTCAGCAGCGCCTGAGCCTTGGCGTCGCGCGAGCCCTCGTCCAGTCGGCCCGCCGCGCGCGCCGCCTCCAGTCCCGCCAGCCGGCCCCCGACTTCCGCGGCCCAGGCGCCGCCGATCCCGGCGCTGTCACCGGCGATCATCAGACCCTCGACCGAGGCGTTGCCCCAGACATCCGTCTCGGGCACGAAACAGGCCTGCGCCGCGTTCCATTTATGGGCGCATTCGGTCAGCCGGGTGATCTGCTGGTTCGGTATCACCCCTTCGTGCAGCACCACGGTGCTGGTGGCGAGCGTCAGCTTGCGCCCCTTGTGCTGGAAGCTCACCGCCTCGGCCGCCTTTTCGCCCAGCACCTCCAGATCCGACGCCCCGCGGTAGATGCGGACACCCATGCGCCGCAGATCGAGGAGCATCTTCACCCCCTTGGAGAGATAGCCTGTGCCGATTGCTGCCGGCAGATGCCGGGCCGCCGCAGCGTAGCGGCTCGAGGGCACCGTCTCCACGATGGCCCGCAGCTTGCCGCCTGCCTTGAGGATCTGGCCGGCAATCAGATAGAGTAGCGGGCCGGAGCCGATCAGCACGGTATCCGGACCGGGAATAATCCCCGACGTCTTCAGCAGGATCTGCACGCCTCCGGCACTCATCACCCCGGGCAGGGTCCAGCCTTTCCGGGTCATCGGCCGCTCGATGGAGCCGGTGGCCATCAGCACCCGTTTGGCGCGCACGCCCACTGCCTGTTCGTTCTTCAGATACCAGACCTTGCCCGGCTCGATCTGCCAGACCATCGCCTCCGGCAGATAATCGGCGCCACTCTTGCGGAATTCGCCGACGAGGGCCGCACCATGGGCATAGTCCGGCCCAAGCACCTCGGCCCGGGCGGGCTCACGCTCCGTGATCCGCTCGACCTGACGGTAGATCTGCCCGCCCGGAGCGGTTTGCTCGTCCAGCACCAGCACCGACAGCCCCGCGCCGCGCGCCTCGGCGGCGGCACCCAGCCCCGCAGGGCCTGCCCCAACAATCACCAGATCATATGTCACAGCTGCACCTCCCGGCTCAGATCCTGCCTTCGAACCTGCATCCCCTCGCGCACCTCGATCATGCAGCCCTGGCGATTGGCTTCGCCGTCGATCTCGAGAAGGCAGTCAAAACACACCCCCATCATGCAGTAGGGCAAACGGGGCTGACCCTTCTTCGGCGTGGTGCGGAAACGGCTTACTCCGGCGGCAAGCAGCGCCGCGGCGACGCTGTCGCCCTTGCGCGCCTCCACGGACGCCCCCTCGAAACTGAAATGGACGACGGGCGCCGTGGAGGCGGTTCTTGTGAAGCTCATTGTCTTTCCTCGAAACGTCCGCCGTAAAAAGGCTCCAGCAGCGGCTCAAGCTGGCCCGCCGCGATCTGCACGGCGAGTGATCTGGCATGGGCGGCGGCCAGCGTGACGCCACTGTGGCAATTGACGACAAAGGCGCCGGGCTGCGTGACCGACTGCTCGTAGATCGGATAGCCGTCCGGCGACATGATCCTCAGCGCCGCCCATTGGCGTATCATCCCGGCCTGTCCCAACGCCGGGAACTGACGCATGGCCCGCGCAGCAATGGACTTCCCGATGTCGACACTTGCTTCTGTGTGAAAACCTGCATCCTCATGGCTGTCGCCGATCATCACGGTGCCATCGCCAGTCTGGCGCACGTTCAGCGTCAGCCCGCCGAACTTCGGGGCAAGACGTTCGGTCACGAGGATCTGCCCCTTCAGCGGGTTTACTTCGGCGCGCAAACCGACCATCGGCGCAAGCGCCTTGTTCCCCAGCCCGGAGGCCAGCACGACCTTCTCCGCAAGCACAACGTTGGGCCCCGCCTCAACGCGGAAGCTTACCCCCTCACGGCTGATGCGCGACGTGGCGGCGCCCGGGAGATATTGGACACGTCCCTTCATCGCAGCGTGAAAGGCCCGTAGCAGATACAGCGGGTTGGCATGCCCGTCATGCGGGCACCAGGAGGCGCCGAACACGTCTTCGCCAAGACCGGGAAAGATGTTCAGCAGCTGGTTGCGCTTCATCATCTCAAAGTCATAGCCGCCCGGCACCTCGCGGCGCATCCGTTCGAGGGTTTCGGTCCGGCTGACATGCTCGGCCTCGGACATGGTGAAGTAGTAGCCACCGGGCTTCTCATACTCCACGTCCACGCCGCTCCGCGCCTTGAGGTCCTCGGCGAAGCCGGGCCACAGATCGGCCGAGCGGCGCGACCAATGCGCATATTGCCAGCGTCCGTCGCCCTTGCCCTGAACCCAGACCAGGCCGAAGTTCCCGCGCGAGGCGCGAAACGCGACATCGCCTTCGTCCAGCAGGGCTGTCGAGAGGCCCTGCTCCATAAGACCGAAGGCAATCGCAGATCCCACCAGCCCGCCGCCGACCACGACGGCGTCCACCTTCAGTATCGCTGTCATCTTTTCGTCCCCACAAGCAGGCGATCCAGCCCGTAAAGTTTCTCCAAGATCAGGATCACTGCCATCGACAGGAAGATGATCACCGCCGAGACCGAGGCGACAATCGGCGTGGTCGTCTGGGTGATGTGGTTGAACAACCGCACCGGCAGGGTCATCAGCGACGGCGAGGCGATGAAGACTGACACCGTCAATTCGTCGAAACTGGTGATGAAGGCCAACACCCAGCCCCCGACCATTCCCGGCAGGATCATCGGGAAGGTCACTCTACGGAAGGTAGTGAGGTTCGATGCGCCGAGCGAAATCGCGGCGCGCTCGGCCTGCCGGTCCATCCCGGTGATGGAGGCCAGCGACAGCCGCAACACGAAGGGCATCACGAAGATCGCGTGGCACAGCACCATCCCGTAGAACGTGCCGGTGATCGAGATGGCGGTCAGAAAGCGCAAAAAGGCGATCCCCAGCACGACCGACGGGATCATCAGCGGCGACAGGAAGATCGCCGTAAGAACACCGCGTCCGTGAAAGTCGTAGCGGGCAATGGCCAGCGCCGCAGGCACCGCCGCCACCAGCGACAGCGTGGCTGCGGCGAAGGCGAGGCCGAGTGAGAGCCAGAAGCTCTGGATGAAGCCGGTGTTTGCCCAGATCTCGCGATACCAGCGCAGCGACCACTCGGTCGTTGGCGCCTGGATGTATCCCAGCGGCGTGAACGACACCCAGACGACTACCGCCAATGGCGCCACCATGAAGATGAGGAACAGCGTGTGGAAGATCAGGGCGGCGGGTCCGTTACGGTTCATTGGAACACCTGTGCGTAGCGACGCTCGATCAGCCGGTTCCAGCCGATGATGATCGCCATGATCCCCAGCAGCAGGGTGATTGCGATGGCGGCCCCGAGCGGCCATTCAAGCGTGTTGAGGAATTCGTCGTAGATCGTCGTCGAGGCCACCTTCAGTCGCCGTCCGCCGATAATCGAAGGCGTGGCAAAGGCCGAGGTCGTCAGGGAGAAGACGATCAGCGCGCCCGACAGGATGCCTGGGATGACCTGTGGAACGACCACTCGGAAGAACACCCGCATCTGCGAGGCGCCCAGCGAGGCCGCGGCGTTCTCGGTGGCCGGATCGACCTTTTGCAGCACGGCCCAGACCGAGATGATCATGAACGGGATCATCACATGGACCAGCGCAACGATCACCCCGGTCTCGGTGTAGATGAACGGGATGCGCCCGAGGCCGAGAGCGTTGAGCCCCTCGTTCACCAGCCCGTTGTTCCCCATCAGGATCACCCAGCCGAGCGTCCGCACCACCACCGAGATCAGCAGCGGCCCGATGATTGCCAGCAGGCTGATCGCGCGCCAAGGCGAGCCCATCCGGTTGAGGATGTAGGCTTCGGGAACCCCGATCAGGATGCAAAGCAGCGTGACGATTATCCCGTATCGAAAGGTGCGCCAGAAGATTTCGTGAAAATAGCCGTCGGTGACCACATCGGCATAGTTGTGCCAGGAGAAGCTCGGCTGGATGCCCTGATTGTAGTCGAAGCTGTAGAAGCTGAGCATCGCCGTCATCATCAAGGGCACGAACAGCATCACCGCGAACAGCGCGAATGCAGGCAGACTCAGCCAGTAGGGTGCAAGAGAGCGCGACAAAGAGGGGCTCATGCCTGGCCCTCCGGATAGCGCAGATGCGCCGCATCCCAGTCGAGTCCAATCGGTTCGCCCGCCTGCGCGCGGGCGGCGCCCAGGTTTTGTTCGTATGCCAGCATGAGGCCATGCTCGGTCTCGATCTGGTAGAGCCAATGCGCCCCGAAGAAGACACAGGCGGTCACGCGACCCTGCAGCCTGCCTTGCCCGGCGGACACCAGCCGCGTCTTTTCCGGTCGCAGCGAAACCCGCCGGGCAGCAGACGTCGGGTCGGGAAACAGGTTCGACTTGCCGAGAAATGTTGACACGAAACTGTCCGCCGGGTTTTCGTAGATCTCATAAGGCGCGCCCACCTGCACGATGCGGCCGCCGTGCATCACCGCAATGCGGTCGGACAAAGCCATCGCTTCGTGCTGATCATGGGTAACCAACAGGGTGGTTATTCCCAGATCCTGCTGGATTTGGCGAAGTTCAAGCTGCATATCCTCACGCAGTTTCGCGTCGAGGTTCGACATCGGCTCGTCGAGCAGCAGGATACGCGGCTCGATCACGATGGCCCGCGCCAAGGCCACTCGCTGCTGCTGACCGCCGGAAAGCTGTTTGGGATAACGGGCCTCGAAGCCCTTCAGGTGCACGATGTCGATAGCCCGCGCGATCCGCCGATCCCGCTCGATGACGGTCACGCCGCGCATCTCCAGCCCGAAGGCAATGTTCTGCGCCACGGTCAGATGCGGGAACAGCGCGTAGGACTGAAAGACGATGCCAATATTGCGCTTGGCTGACGGAATGGCGACGAGATCCTCGCCCTCCACGTTGATCCCCCCGGCCGTCGGCTCGAGAAAGCCGGCAATCATTTGCAGCGTGGTCGTCTTGCCGCAGCCCGAGGGGCCGAGCAGACTGACGAACTCACCCTTGGCGATATCGAGGTTGAAATCCTCCACCGCAGTGAAGGTGCCGAATTTCTTCGACAGGGACTTGAGTTGAAGAAAACTCATTCAGATCGCTTTCAGAAAGCCGCGGTTCCGGCAGTTGGCGGAGGCGCGGGGGCCTGTTGAGGCCACCTCACAAACGAAGAGACGTGAGGGCCCCGGACAAGCGGCCCCCACGCGGCGAGGCGCGCCATCAGAAGGCGCGCCCGGCCTCATCGTTAACGCTCGATTTCGCGCGCCCAGCGACGGGTCCAGTCCTGACGGTTCTCATTCGCAACGTCCCAGTCAATCGCCACGAGAGTTTCGACCTGCTCGGGACCGTAGGGCACCCGCGCCGCGACATCTGGCTCAAGCTCCACGTTGCGGTTCACCGGGCCCCAGCCTTGGGTGCTGGCGAAATGCGCTTGGTTCTCCGGCTCGATCAGGAAATCCAAGAATTTCTGAGCCAAGTCGAAGTTGGGGCTGTCGGCAATCGGGCAGCCCGCGATAAGCAGCGCCACGCCACCTTCTTTGGGGTAAGCAATCTCCACCGGATAGCCAGTATCCTGCAGGGAAACCAGCCGACCACTGCCCCAGACGGCTAGAACGACCTCTTCATTCTGAAACAATTCCGACATGCGGCCGGGCGACGCCTCGAAGGCCAGCACGTTCGGACCCACGGTTTCCGCCAAATAGGTGAAGCCCGGGTCGATGTCGGTCTCGCTGCCGCCCTGCATCCGGGCAAGCATGACGAGCGCGTGCAGCCCGTAGGTGTTGGAGATCGGCGGGATCGAGAGCCGACCGGCAAATCTTGGATCGGCAAGATCGGCCCAGCTCGTCGGCGCGTCCCAGCCATTGGCTGCGAACACTTCAGTGTTATAGCCGAAGACCGTGCTCACCACCCCTAGTCCCAGAGCGTTCTCGCCCATGCGCGCGATGTCATAGGTTTGCTCGAGATTGGGGATGTCGGTAATCTTGCCGCAGAAGCCGAGCTGCATCGCCTGATACATCGGGCCATCGTCCAGCATCACGACATCAAGCTCCTGCGCCCCACGCTGCGCTTGGAGCCGGGCAAGGTTCTCTGTGGAGTTCCCCGCCACATACTCGACCCGAACGTCATGCTCAGCCTCGAACTGCGGGATGATCTGTTCTTTCATCAGCGTTTCGGTCGACCCCCCGTAAGACCCGAGGTAGAGCGTCCGGGTCTGGGCCGCAGCAGCACTTGCGAGTGCGATCCCGCCTGCAAGAGCGGTCGTAGCTACCAGTATTTTTTTCATTTTCTGACTCCCTGTCTGGCATGTTGCTGAAGTTCGGTCTCACGCCGAACGTCAGCCCACAATCCGAGGAGGACTTTCATCTGTTATAAAGTCAAATTGATTAATATATGAAGTTCATAACCTAGAGGAATGATGATCATGCCGACGTTCCGACAACTTCAAGCATTCAAAGAGGTTATGGAAACAAGGAGCATCTCGCGTGCTGCGGATGCTCTGCATCTTACCCAGCCTGCGGTCAGCAAACTGATCCAGTCCCTCGAGGCCGAGTGCGGATTGCGCTTGTTCGAGAGGCAGCGCCAGCGGGTTACGCCGACCGCAGAAGCACATCTGTATCTGGACGAAGCCGAGAATCTGTTTCTCAACTTTGCGCGGCTCAAGCGCATTGCCGAGGATCTCAAGGCCATGGTGCATACCAAGCTGACCATCGCCTGCTATCCTGCTCTGGCGATCGACCTGATGCCGGGAATCGTCAATGGATTTCGCCGCCAGAACCCGGGAGCTACCTCCACCCTTCTGATCCGCTCCTCCCCCCGGTTGGGCGACATGGCCATAGCGCAACAATTCGACGTCGGGATCAGCATACTGCCGGTGCGCCACCCCGATGTCATCTCCCTGCCTTGCCTGCGTGAAAATCTGGTGGTGCTCATGCCGCCCGATCACCACCTCGCGGCGCGCGAAGAACTGCGCCCCCGCGACATGGAAGGCGAAGAATTCGTGTCGATGGGGCATGATGACCGGATGGGCATCATGATCGACGAGTATTTCCTGAAAGCGGGAGTCAACAGGCGGATCGTCGGCCGCGTGGCGCTTGCCGCTGCGGTTTGCGGCTTCGTGCGGGACGGTGCGGGCATCGCCTTGGTCGGCCCCCTGACGGCGACGGGGCCGGTGGCGACCGGATTGCGGATGGCGCGCCTCCGCCCGGCCATCCACACCGAGGCTCATCTCCTCATCCCGAAGCTGCGCCCGGCATCCGCAATCCGGAACAATTTCCTCGTCTATCTCCGTGAGGCACTGTCTCAACCACGACATGAGGTAACGGCGCTTGATTGGGACCCCTTGGCTACGTGATCGTGCTAAAAGTGTGAACAGGAGCCCAACCTACCCCCTTATGGAGTCCAAGCCTGACCCCGGCAGTTACAAGAATTTGCCAGCAACGTTTAGAGGTTAATGCCACCTCTGGGGGGAATCGTCGGGCTCTGACTCACTTTTGATGACGTCGATCTTTCCGTCTCAGGCAGCCGCGGTGATACGGGCCTTTAGGAGCGCTACGCCGGCGCGGCCATACATCTGGGGTTTGAGGAGTTTCAGGCGGTTGATCTGACCCTCGGTCTGGCCATTCGACCACGGCTGGCTCAGGGCTGCGGAAACGGCAGCTTGATCCTTTTGCAGACCACGGGCGAAGGAAGATAGCAGGCTTGGCTTGCCCCCATGGGGTGGTCCGGTTTCAAACTTAGTGCATGACCGGTCTCGGCACCCCGGTTGAGGTGGCCGGCGTAGCGGGTGCGTGTGGCGAAGCCGGCCACTGCACCTCCCGTGGTGCCGAAGGACGGTAGCCGAGCGATGAATGCGGGCGCCTTGTGTTGTAACGCTGGCGCCAGGATTCGATCACGATCTGGGCTTCGGCCGCGCTGTAGAAGATCTCTCCGTTCAACAGTTCGTCGCGGAGCTTCGAGTTGAAGCTCTCGCAGTAACCGTTCTCCCAGGGACTGCCGGGCTCGATGAAGGCGCATCGGGCGCCGACCGCGGCGATCCAGGTCCTGACCGCAGTCGCGATGAACTCGGGGCCATTGTCGGAACGTATATGGCGGGCTCGCCGCGGAGGATGAACAATTCGGAGAGCACGTCGATGACGTGGGTGGAGTTGAGCTTGCGGGCGACGCAAATGGAAAGGCATTCGCGGGTGACCTCGTCGAGGACATTGAGCATGCGGAACTTGCTCCCGGTTGCCATCGATTGCGCCATCGGTCCGAGCGACGATGGCGACGGTCCGGCTTTCGACGAAGTCGTAAGACCATAGGTGGTTGGGGGGTTCGGGCCGCAGCTGGACGCACGATCCGTCGTTCAGCCACAGGCGCCCCTTCTTCGGTTGCTCTTGTGGGACCTTGAGCCCCTCGCGCCACCAGATCCGCTCGACCCGCTTCACGTTCACCACCCAGCCCGCCTCGCGGAGCCTGGCGGTGATCCGGCGATAGCCGTAGCGGCCGTACTGGCTGGCCAGCGCGATGATGTCGGCCGTCAGCGCCTCTTCGTCGGGTCGGCCCCGCGGCGCCTTCCGCTGAGCAGAGCGATGCTGCCCCAGCACGCGGCAGGCCACCCGCTCCGACACGCCGAGCGTCTGGCGGACGTGGTCGATGCAGGTTCGGCGGCGGGCGGGGCTCAGTAGTTTCGCTGACGCGGACCTTCGGTTGCCGAGGCAGCCTCGCGTAGGATCAGCTTCTCGAACGTGAGTTCCGACACGGCTTTCCGCAGCCGCTCGTTCTCCTTTTCCAGCTCCTCCAGCCACTTCACCTGGTCGGTCTTCAGGCCGCCGAACTCCTTGCGCCAGCGGTCGTAGGTGAACTGCGTCACGCTGATCGACCGCACCGCCTCGGCCACCGATCGGCCCTGCGACACCAGCACGTCGAGCTGCCGGAGCTTCGCCACGATCTCCGCCGGCTTGTGCTTCTTCAGGGGCATTTCTCGTCCTCCATCTGGCTGGAAAACCCACCTCAGGGAAGGACCACTTTTCTGGGGGGCAGCCCAACGTATATGTCGACCCTGCTCGCGCAGGATCCCGATGATCTGTTCTTCGGTGAACTTCGATCTCTTCATGTTCCGCTGCTCTTCTTGGCCCGGACTCCAGTATCAGATGGAGGAGGTATCGGGTGTCAGAGCAGACGCCGGCAATAGCTGACCCATCGAGTGCTGCGATTTCCCGGGCGGGACCCTTGGCGAGCATTTTGCCAGACCTCCGGGCGGGCGCGCCGCTCGCAGAGGTATGCGTTCGCTCAGGTCTTCGGTCGTCATCGTCCTCGGTGAAACTATCACGCGGTGATCTCCACCTCTACAAAGTGATCGTGCACCTCGCTTCAGTGTCGGAACGTTGTCATCACACCGTTGGTTGACCTGGTATCACCAGTGCATCCTCTCGTGCCTGGTAACCTGAGGATGCCACATGACCAAGAAATCGTTTCCAGCGTTTGTGCTCACATCAGCATTTGCCTTAGCCCTGCCGTTCTCGGCCACAGCGCAGACCACAACGACTGCAGGCGCTGACGCGACAACTAAGGAGGCTGCAACCCCTACCACATCGATTTCAAAGGCGGCGACCCCAGCCCCTGAGATGAACGCTGTGCTCGACAAACTGGCAGATCTGGGTGCGAAACCACTTCACACGCTTTCGGTGGAAGAGGCGCGCGCACAACCGACGCCTGCTGATGCCGTGGTCGCCGTTATGAAAGACAAGGGCATCGAGCCGGGACCTGCCGCGGCGATCGCCACCCGTGACATCGTCATACCAGGTCCCGCCGGTGACATCATGGCCAGGGTCTATACTCCTGCTGGCGATGGGCCATTTCCGCTCATCGTTTACTACCACGGCGGCGGCTGGGTCATTGCAGACGTCGATACTTATGACGCATCGGCCCGGCAGCTTTCGCTGGGTGCAGAGGCGGTGGTTGTTTCGTCACACTATCGTCAAGCACCAGAGAATGTGTTCCCGGCCGCTCATGACGATGCTTACGCAGCCTATGTTTGGGCTGTCGAAAACTCGGCTGAACTCAACGGCGATGCGGCACGGATGGCAGTTGCAGGCGAAAGTGCGGGAGCCAACCTTGCGGCAAATGTGGCGATCATCGCGCGCGATGCCAAGATAACCCAGCCTCTGCACCAGCTTTTGGTCTATCCGATCGCGGGCAACGACATGACGACTCCGTCCTATGTCGAAAACGCTGATGCTGCGCCGCTTGGCAAGGCAGACATGGCCTGGTTCGTGGATCACGCTTTCGCGGCCACGGAAGACGCCGCAGATCCGCGGATCAACCTGGTGGCCCGTGGCGATCTGTCGGGACTTGCGCCGGCAACGCTGATCACCGCACAGATCGACCCGCTGCGGTCTGAAAGCATCGCTTACGGCGAGGCGCTGGTGGCGGCGGGCGGCAAGGTCGAGATGAAAAACCTCGACGGTGTCACACATGAGTTCTTCGGAATGGGAAGTGTTGTTCCACAAGCCGTCGAGGCGATGATGTTTGCAACGACGAACCTGAAGGCAGCCTTTGCGAAGTAAACCGCAAGAATCTTTAGGGCCGCGTCCGGCGGCCCCGCTGAAAGCTCAACATGGCTCTGATGCACAAATCCTTTGAGGGATTCATCTCGAGACTCCAGCGTGGTAGCTGGGATGCATGAGCAGACCTCCACCCACGACCTACAAGACGAGGAACTGGCCGCCCTACAATGAAGCGCTCAAGCGCCGGGGCTCGCTGACGATCTGGTTCGACCCCCGACCTGCTCGGCCAGATCCCGGAGGGCGAGCAGATCTGCAGCGTCACGGCAGATGGTGCCTACGACACACGCAAGTGCCACGATGCCATTGCCGAGCGCGGCGCCCAAGGAGCGGTTACCCGCGCATCAGTTTTTGCCGTAACCACAACGCGCGCACCATGTCCGATAAGACCAGTGGAGCTTGGCGGAGGCAGATCACCCGCAGTTGCGCACCGAGTGCAACAGGCGAGACATAAACTGCGGAGGTGCGTTACGCCGGCTTTCCCCGCAGCAGCGCCTCCGGATCTACGGCGCGACGGTTCAACAGCCAAATCAGGCGGAACTGCACATATTTTGCATGTTCAGGCAGCAGCACCGCCAGCCGCGCGCGGTCGCGGGCGGCGACGGCGTCCAGGATCTCCTGGTGCTGTGCGAGGTTGATCCGGAACTGTTCGTCCTGATGCGCCACGTCGGGTAGCTCGTGGCGATAGGTGTAGTTCAGCACCCGCGCCACCAGCCGCTGCACCTTCAGCGCGAAGTCGCGGATGATCGTGTTCTGCATGGTGTCGTAGAAGCGCAGGTGGAACTCTATGTTGATCTCGGTGATGCGCAGGAAATCCCGCGCCTTGACCGCCGCCTCATATCGATCCTGAATGCCGCGCAGTTCGTCCAGCAGGCCCGGATGGTCGATCTGCAGGCGCTGCGCCAGCACTGCCTCACAGAACTGGTGCGCCTCAATCAGTTCGCCGAACTGGTCGAACCCCAGCGGGGCAACGAATGCCCCGCCCCGGTTGAGCCGCAGGTCCACGAACCCCTCGGCCGCAAGCCGGTTCAGCGCCTCGCGCGCCGGGGTGCGGCCAAGCCCGAAATCCTCGACCAGCAATCGCTCGTCGATGCGGCTTCCGGGCTCCAAGGTCAGGTCCATGATGCGGGCGCGCAGCAGATGCACGGCGCTGTCGACCTGCGAGGCGATCTGCGGGCGGGGACGTCGATCGCCGGCCATGGTCAGGCCAGCTTTCCACGCGCCGTCACCGGCCACAGCGCCTCGACCCGGCCATTCCGCACGCCCACATACCAGTCGTAAAGGTTGCAGGTCGGGTCGCAATGGCCCGGGATCAGCCAAACCAGATCCCCCAGCGACAGTAGGCCCTCGGGATCGTCCAACGTGCCGTGTTCATCCGACGCACCGAGATAGCCGATGCCAGGCCGCCCATGCACCTGCGGCAGGCCGCTGTCGACGGAACTTGCCTTCAGCCCGGCATCGCAGATCGCGCGGCCTCGCGCCGGCGTGCTCATCACTGCCGCCTGCACGAACAGCGCCTGCTCAAAGCCGCCGGTCACGCCGCCGCCTGCGCTGCGCACGCCGTTGTAATCGGCGTCCATGAACACATAGCTGCCCGCCTGGATTTCGGTATAGACGCCCGACGCAGCCTCGATTTCAAAGCTGCCGGTCCCGGCGCCGGTGACGCGGTCGCAGGCAAGCCCTGCGGCGCGGATGGCGTCCCGCGTCTGCGCAGTCAGCTCCAACGACACGGCCAGCGCCGCGGCCCGCGCGGTCGGGTCGTAGATATGCTGCGCGGCACCGTAGTAGCTTTGCAGCCCCGCGAACCGCAGGCCCGGAGCTCGGTTGATCGCCAGCGCCAGATCGACGGTCGCCTGCCCCGGCGCGGAGCCGCAACGGTGCGAGCCACAATCCATCTCAACCAGCACGTCAAGCACCAGGTCCGGCACAGTGGCGCGCTCGGCCAGAACCGCAGCCGACAGCGCCGCTATCTGCGCCGGATGATCGGCGCAGACAGCGATGCGTGCCCGCGTCGCCAGCTGCGCAAGCTGCGCCACCTTTTGCGCGCCGAACACCTCGTTGGCGATCAGCACATCGGTCACGCCGGCATCGACCAGCGCCCGCGCCTCCGACACCTTCTGGCAGCAGATGCCCACCGCTCCGCCCACCGCCACCTGAGAGCGGGCGATGTCCGCGGACTTGTGGGTCTTGGCATGGCTGCGAAGCGCGACACCCAGCCGCGCGGCATGGGACTTCATCCGCGCGACATTGGCTTCGAAAACGTCCAGATCGATGACCAGCGCGGGCGTGGCGATTTCCGAAACCGGATCGCCGATCCGCGCCGGGCAGAAGGGGTCGCTGTCAGGCAAGTTCGGCATGGCGTGCGGCAGGCCCTTCATTGGTTGCAAGGTCGGGCAAGGTGATCTCGATGCTGCCAAGCGCCGTCAACTGGGCCACGGCCCCCGGCGGCACCAGAGTCGTTGCATCGGGATCGATCACAATGCAAGGCCCTTCGGCGCGGACCAGCGCGGTGCGCGGGATTACGGGTGCGTCAAGCCAGCCATGCGCGCCGAACCATGCGCGCTGCCGCGACGCGGCCGCCTCGCCGGTCAGCCGGCGCCGCGAAAGGTCCACCTCTCCGACCGGGATGGCATAAGCGACCTCGATGGCGGTGATCCGTACAGGCTCAACCGCAGGGGCGGTGAACTTGAAAACCCGGTCATGCTCGGCCACGAAAGCGGCGCGCGCGCTCTCGGCCGTCAGCAGCGCGGGGTCGCCAAGCGCCACCAGCAGGTCCGAGGATTGCCCCGCATAGCGCATCCGCGCAGTTGCTGT
This sequence comes from Cereibacter sp. Soil_C_27, assembly GCF_057657095.1. Classification (NCBI taxonomy): domain Bacteria; kingdom Pseudomonadati; phylum Pseudomonadota; class Alphaproteobacteria; order Rhodobacterales; family Paracoccaceae; genus Cereibacter; species Cereibacter sp. Soil_C_27. Next base: position 44,673 of record NZ_JBDGJD010000012.1, read on the forward strand.
GACGCGGCCCCCCGGTGCCTGTGCCTCGGCCTCTGCCGCCAGCGCCATGGTGGCCAGATGGGTGCGGGCCTCGGCGATCGTCTCGGGGCCAACCTCGACACGGTGGCTGCGTGACTTGTGGATCTCGACCTCCGCACATAGCAGACCTAGCGCCTAAAATACCCCCGGCGCCGGGGGCACGATCACCGTCTTGCAGCCAAGCGTCTGTGCGATGCCAGCAGCGAACAGCGGCCCGTTGCCCCCGAAGGCAAACACCGCAAAGTCGCGCGGATCCTGCCCGCGTTCGGTGGTCACCGCGCGGATGGCCTGGATCATGGTCACGCAAGACAGCGTAAAGACGCCGTGCACCGCCTGCTCGACCGACATCCCCATCGGTGTGATTAGGCGTGCAAAATTGACCCCCTTGGCGGGGTGATCGGCGTTCAATTTTGACCCCCCTCGGGTTTCGTCG
>NZ_JBDGJD010000013.1:0-37550 GCF_057657095.1 Cereibacter sp. Soil_C_27
AAAGCCGCAAAACAGTGAAGCTTGTCACTCTCATCATCGGAACCAAGGTCCCTAGAGAGCCGATATGCTAGCGTTCGCACGTCGAAACGACCAAACCGCCCGCATATCTCTTCAGATATCATCAATGTCAAAGAGCACGGACACAAAACAGGCTGCACGCTGAAACCTTCAGCGTAACCACCGCCTTGCATCCCGAATTTCCGTCGCTGCTGGATCGCTCCAACCGCTCCCTCGTCCGTCCGTTCCGTCTTTCGATCGTTCCGTCGTCTCGGTGAAGCGGGTTTTAGGGCGAGTACCGGGAACCCGCAAGCGGAAATTTCGGCCTACGTGACGATTTTTTGTCAGAGCCAAGGAATGCAGGGATTTTTCTCGCCCTGTGGCGCCGAAAGAGGCAGGAGATCGCCCGTCCGCCCCCCTGCCCTTCCCGGTTCTCCGCCGACTAGGGGCGCGCGAGGCGGCTCCGTCAGGCAAATCCGGGCCCCGCATGGGTGATCCGCCCGCCGCAGATCGTCAGCGCGATTCCCATCCCGCCGATCTCGCCGGGCGCCGTGCCCAGAAGATCGCCGCCGAGCAGCACCAGATCCGCCGCCAGCCCCGGGCGGATCCGGCCGGTGATCGCCTCCCGATGCGCGGCCCAGGCTCCGCCCGCGGTATAGGCCTGCAGCGTCGCAATCAGCCCCAGCCGCTCGTCGGCGCAGCCCTCGTAGGGCGCCCGGGTCAGCGCCGCCCTGATGCCGCGCAGCACCGAGACATCCGTCACCGGCCAGTCGGAGGCGAAGGCCACCGGCGCCCCCGCCTCGGCCAGGCTGCGCCACAGATAGCTGTCGCGCCAGCGGTCGCGGCCGATCACCTCCAGCGTCGGCTGCAACGGGAAGTCCATCGCGCCGGGCGGATGCGGCGGCTGCAGGCTCGCCGTGATGCCGAGTGCCCCCAGCCGGGCGATATCGGCGCGGTCGATCATCTCGATATGTTCGATCCGGTGCCGGCTGTCGCGCGGGCCATTGGCGCGCTGCGCCGCCTCATAGCCGTCGATGGTCTGCCGCACCGCCCCGTCGCCGATGGCATGCACCGCGATCTGCATGCCCCTCCGGTCGATCTCGGTGGCGATCTCGGCGAAGCGCGCGGGCGAGAACAAGGGCTCGCCCCGCAGTCCCGGCATCCCGGGATAATCGTTCAAGAGATAAGCCGTGCGGCTGTCGATCACCCCGTCCATGAACATCTTGACGAAACCCGAGGACAGCCACTCGTCGTCGAAGTCGCGCCGCATCTCCTCGGCCCGCGCCAGCGCCGCAAGCTCCATATGCGGCTTGAAGTGGAACGGCACCTTCACCCGCGCCGTCAGCCCGCCCTCGCGCTGCAAGGCCCGGAGCAGCTCCAGCGTGTAGCGGTTGCCATCCATGTTCACCATCGAGGTGATGCCATGCGCCGCGCAATGCCTGAGCCCGCGCGCCACCTTGGCCCGGTCGATCGCCTGCTCGGCCTCCGCCGGCCAGGGCGAGGGCTCCTCCCCGGTGGCGATCCCGAGGTTCAGCCGCGCCTCGCCCCCCAGCGCGATCACCGGGGCGAAGGCCTCGAACTCGCGCAGCTCGCCGGTGGCCAGCCCGTCCGGCCCCATCACCACCTCATGCCCGTGCGGCATCACCGCTCCATGCAGCACCCCCGCCGCCCGCAGCGCCGCGGTATTGGCCCAGACCGTGTGATGGTCATGCGCCGTCATGGCGATCGGCCGGTCGGCAAGGATCGCATCCAGATCCTGCCGCGTCACCGGCCGGTCGAGCATGCCGTAATCCGCCCCCTGCGCCATCAACAGCGGCCTCTCCGGATGCGCCTCGGCGAAGCCGCGGAAGGCCCGGGCCAGCGCCTCGGCCCCGTGCAGCCCGCCGATCTGCAGATGCGCCAGCTCCGCCCCGCCCAGCACCAGATGCAGATGGCTCTCGACGAAGCCCGGCAGCAGCGTCCGCCCGCCGGCATCGATCACCCGCGTCTCGGGCCCCGCCAGCCGCTCCACCTCGGCCCGCGTCCCCACGGCGACGATCCGCCCCGCGGCCACCGCCACCGCCTCGGCCTCGGGCCGCCCGGCATCCATGGTCAGGACGCGGGCATTGGTCAGGATCAGATCCTGCGTCATGCGCGCGCCCCCGCTTCAGCCATCACGCAGAGCATCTCGAACATGATGGACACCCCGAGGAAGGCCGTCCCCCCCGAGGCGTCGAAGGGCGGCGAGACCTCCACCAGATCGGCCCCGACAATGTTCACCCCCTGCAAGAGCCGCGCCACCTGCAGGGCCTGCCACGAGGTCGGCCCGCCCACCTCCGGCGTCCCGGTTCCAGGCGCATAGGCCGGATCGACGAAATCGATGTCATAGGAGACATAGGTCTCCCCCGCCCCGGCGATCTCGCGCGCCTCGGCCATCACATCCTCGACGCCGCGGGCATGGAATTCCTCGATCGGGATGATGCGGATGCCGACAGAGGCGGCGAAGTCGCGGTCCTCCCGGTCATAGGCGGTGCCGCGGATGCCGATCTGGCAGACCCGCTTCGGATCGAGCAGCCCCTCCTCCACCGCCCGGCGGAAGGGCGTGCCATGGGTATACATCGTGCCGCCGAAATAGCTGTGGAAGAGATCGGTATGGCTGTCGAAATGGATCATCCCCAAGGGCCGGTCCTTCGCCAGCGCCCGCAGGATCGGCAGCGAGCAGAGATGATCGCCCCCCGCCGTCAGCGGCAGGATGCCCAGCCGCCGCACCTCGGCATAGAAGGCCTCCATCCGCGCCAGCGTGTCCATCAGATCGCCCGGGTTCGGCCCGACATCGCCCAGATCGGCGCAGCGCAAAGCCTCGAAGGGCCGCACCCCGGTGATGCCGTTCTCCGCCCGGATCATGGTGGAGAGGTCGCGCAGCTGCCGCGGCCCGTGGCGCGGCCCGGGCCGGTTGGTCGTCCCCCCGTCCCAGGGCGCGCCGATCAGCCCGACCTGCACCTCGCCGATCCGCGGATGGTCGAGCGGCACATGCGGCAGCCGCATGAAGGTCGGCACCCCGGCAAAGCGCGGCAGATCGAACCCCGAAACCGGACGAAAAAATTGCTCATCACCTGTCGTCGACATGCCGTCTCCCTTGGCCGATTCCCGCCGGCATCAGAGCATCGCCCCCGCGCCATGTCCACGCTTGGGCGGAAATCCCCCACCAACCTCTTGACCGGGTGGCGAGCTTCGGCCTCTATCGGCTAGACCGTGCGGGCCACGCCCCACATCCTGCCTCCACAGCCGGGGGCGCGAGAGAGGGAAAGACATGCAGAACAAACCCGCCGATCCGGGCCCGCAGCGCAACGGCTCCAATGCCTCGAAATCGACGCTCGGCGCCGATCTCAAGATCGTGGGCGACATCACCTCCGCCGGCAGCATCGAGGTGATGGGCGAGGTCGAGGGCACGATCACCGCGCGCGGCCTGATGGTCGGCCCCGACGGCAAGGCGACCGGCACTGTCAGCGCCGAAACGGTAGAGGTGCGCGGCCAGCTCGACGGGCGGCTCTCCTGCTCGAACCTGATCGTGCGCGCCGCGGCGCAGATGACCACCGATGTCACCTATCGCAGCGTGGTGATCGAGAACGGCGCCACCGTTGACGGCCGCTTCAAGCATACCAAGGACTGACGAAAGGCAGGCAGGCGCCGCGCCTGCCCCTCACCTTGCAGAAATATCCTCGGGGGGCGCCGGGCCGAAGGCCCGGCCGGGGGGCAGACAGCCCCCCGTCGCCCGAAGCCCCGGGGCACCACGCGCACCGCTCCGGCGCGCTAAAGTTTTCCAGAAAAACTTTTGCAAAATCCTTCCTCAAGGATTTTGCCCCGCCCCTACCCCGGCGCGGCGCTCAGCGCGGCGGGATGGAATAGGTCAGGCTCGCCCGCGCCACCGGCTCGTCCCCGCCCTCCGACCAGATCAGCACATCGCCCACCGCCAGCACCCGCCCCAGCTTCAGGATGCGCGGCCGCGCGATCAGGTCGCGCCCCGCCGAGGGCTTGCGCATGAAATCGATCGAGGCCCCGGTGGTCACCGCCAGCGCCACCGGCCCGATCCGTGACAGCAGCGCCAGATAGAAGGCCACATCGGCCAGCCCGAAGATCGACGGCCCCGAGACCGTGCCCCCCGGCCGCAGATGCCGCGGCTGCACCAGCAGCCGCAGCGCCAACGCCTCGCCCTCGCCCTCCAGCGCGAAATCCCCGGCCACCTCGGGAAAATCCCGTTGCAGGAAGCCCGCAAGCTCCGCCCCCGTCATTGCCTGCACCCTGGCTTCCCTCCCCGCATCGCGCCCGCTAGGCTGCGGCAAACCGGGGAGGAAGACAAGATGACCGAGATCCTGCTGCGCCAAGACGAGGGCGGCATCGCCACGCTGACCCTGAACACGCCCGCCAGCCTCAACGCGCTCTCCGACGCGATGCTCGACGCGCTCTCCACATCCTTCGAGGCACTGGCCGAGGACGGCTCGATCCGGGTGATCGTGCTGCGCGGCGCCGGCAAGGCCTTCTGCGCCGGTCACGACCTGAAGGAGATGCAGGCCGCCCGCGCCGCCCCCGACAGGGGCGCCGCCTATTTCGCCGATCTCTTCGCCCGCTGCGGCGCGCTGATGCAGCAGATCCCGCGCCTGCCGCAGCCGGTGATCGCCGAGGTCCATGGCATCGCCACCGCTGCGGGCTGCCAGCTCGTCGCCAGCTGCGACATGGCCGTGGCCGCCGAAGGCACCCGCTTCGGGGTGAACGGTGTGAACATCGGCCTGTTCTGCTCCACCCCGATGGTGGCGCTCAGCCGCAACCTGCCGCGCAAGCAGGCCTTCGAGCTCCTGACCACCGGCGCCTTCCTCGACGCCGCCCGCGCCCGCGAACTGGGCCTCGTCAACCGCGTCGTGCCGCAGGACACCCTCGCGCAGGAAACCCGCGCCCTGGCCGAAACGGTCGCGGCCAAGCTCACGGCGGCGGTGAAGATCGGCAAGCGCGCCTTCTACGAGCAGCTGGAGATGGATCTGGCCGGGGCCTATGCCCATACGGCGGAGGTCATGGCCGGGAACATGCTCTGGCGCGACACCGAGGAAGGCATCGCGGCCTTTCTGGAAAAGCGCAAGCCGGACTGGTCGCTCTGACGGAAGACGCGGGGGACTGCCGTCCCCCGCACCCCTGCGGATATCTATGCCAAGATGACGCAGGAAACCGGCCGTCAGAGCCGGTAGATGTCGCGGAACTTCGTTTCCAGATAGTCGAGCAGCGGCCCTTCGCTCGGCTCGAAGCCGCAGGCCCGGGTCACCAGCTCGTGCGGGGTGTAGAGCCCGCCATGCCGCTGCAGGTTCTCCCTGAGCCAGCCGGTCGCCCCCCGGGTCTCGCCCCGCGCCAGCGCCTCGTCGAGATCGGGCACCGCCTCGCGCAGCGCCTGCATCAGGCAGCCAGCGTAGAGATTGCCCAGCGTGTAGGTCGGGAAATAGCCGAAGAGCCCGACCGACCAGTGCACATCCTGCAGCACCCCATGCGAGGGCCGGTCCACCGCCACGCCGAAATCCTGCAGGAAGCGGGCGTTCCAGGCCTCTTCCAGATCGGCCACCTCCAGCGTGCCGCGGATCAGCCCGCGTTCCAGATCGAAACGCATCATGATGTGCAGGTTGTAATGCACCTCGTCGGCCTCGGTGCGGATGAAGCCGGACTGCACCCGGTTCACCGTGCCGTAGAAGGCCTCGGCATCCGGCAGGCCCAGATCGCCGAAGCGTTCGCTCATCCGCTGGAACAGCCAGCCGGTGAAGGCGCGGCTGCGGCCGAGCTGGTTCTCGTAGATCCGGCTCTGGCTCTCGTGCACCCCCATCGAGGCGCCCGCCCCGATCGGGGTCAGCGCGTAATCGGGGTCGATGCCGAGCTCGTAGCAGGCATGGCCGACCTCGTGCACCGTCGAGTAGAAGCAGTTGAACGGATCGGTCTCCACCACCCGCGTGGTGATGCGCACGTCGCTGCCGGACCCCGAGGAGAATGGATGCACCGCCATGTCCATCCGCCCGCGCGTCCAGTCATAGCCGAAGGTCGCGGCCAGATCGCGCGCCATGCGCACCTGCGCCTCGAGCCCGAAATGACCCTGCAGCGGCGCGGGCTGGTAGGGGGCCCCCAGCACCGCCTCGCGCAGCGCCACCAGACGCGGGCGCATCCGGTCGAACATCGCGCCCAGCGTGGCCGCGGTGGCGCCCGGCTCGTAATCGTCGATCAGGGCGTCGTAGCGGTCGCGCCCGTCGGCCAGCGCCGCCGCCTCCTCGCGCTTCAGCCGCACCACCTCGGTCAGCGTCGGCAGGAACAGCGCCACGTCATCCGCCGCGCGCGCCTCGGCCCAGATGCCCTGCGCGGTCGAGGTGACGCGGGCGATCTCCTGCGCCAGCCGCGAGGGCACCTTCGTCGCCCGCGTGTGGCTGCGCCGGATCAGCCGCAGCTGGGCCGCATCCTCGTCATCCTCGGCCGCCGCCGCCATCAGCCAGTCGGCGATGCGCGGATCGGTGCGCCGCTCGTGCAGCACGCCTTCCAGCGCCGCCATCTCTTCCGAGCGCTGCTCGGCGGCGCCGCGCGGCATCATGGTTTCCTGATCCCAGCCCAGACGGCCGGCGACTTGCGCCAGCGCCTCGGTCTGGCGCTGGAATTCCATCAGCTCGGTGAAGGCGATATCGGCACTCATACGGTTCCCTTTCGGATCGACCCCACGCGGGGATATTGCGCCAGATGCCGCAGGCGGATGATCAGCACCCAGAGGATCACCGCGCCGACCTGATGGCTGATCGCCGCATGCCACTGCGCCGCCGTCAGCACGGCACCGATGCCGAGCGCGATCTGCGCCAGCATCATCAGCCCGACCATGTGCCCGGCCCGGCGGGTGGCGCGATGCACCGACTTGCGGGCGACGATCCAGACGCCGACGCCGAACAGCGCCAGCACATAGCCGGTCATCCGGTGGACGAACTGCACGAGGCCGGGGTTGTCCAGGAGCCCGACCCAATATTGCGGGTCGGAGAGCGCGGTGACGCCCGGCACATAGAGCGCGTTCGAGGGGAAGAACTCGCCGTTCATGTCGGGCCAGGTCGGAAAGCCACGGCCGGCGTCGATGCCGGCGACCAGCGCGCCAAAGACGATCTGCACGAAGGCGAGATGCATGAGCCCCGTCGACATGCCGAAGAGCTTCGCCTCGCGCTGCCGCCGTGCCTGGATCAGCTCGGCCTCGCTGCGCCCGAGGAGGAAGACATACCAGGCGATGAAGCCGAGGATCAGGAAGGCGAGGCCCAAGTGGGTCGCCAGCCGGTAGGATGCGACCGTGACCTGGTTTTCCTGCAGGCCGGAGGCCACCATCCACCAGCCGATCGCCCCCTGCAGCCCGCCGAGCGTACCCAGGAGCAGCAGCCGCGGCACCCAGCCGCGCGGGATCTTGCGCGCGACGAGGAAGCCGAAGAAGCCGAGCGCCCAGACGAGGCCGATCACCCGGCCGAGCTGCCGATGGCCCCATTCCCACCAGTAGATCGTCTGGAAGGCGGTCAGGCTCATGCCGCTGTTCTGCAACTGGTATTGCGGGCTGGCGCGATACTTGTCGAACTCCACCATCCAGGCCGCGTGGTCCAAGGGCGGCATGGCGCCGGTGAAGGGCTTCCACTCGGTGATCGACAGGCCGGAATCGGTCAGCCGGGTCAGCCCGCCGACGACGATCATCACCATGACCAGCGCGAACAGCAGCATCAGCCAGAGCCGGATGCCCCGCCGCGCCCCGCCATGACCGCGGTCGATGCCGCCCGCCTGCGGCACCGGCGCCTTCGCCCCCGTGCCGACCTCTTCGAATATGCTGCGCTTCTTCAATGCCATCCCGGGCTCCCGTGTCGCGCGGGAGACTAGGCCTGCCACGCCCCCGCTTCAAGGCCCGACCGTCCTGACCGCCCCCGTGCCGCAGCGGGAAGCGGGGGGTGCGCCGCTTGGGGGCATCGAGCCCCCGCGCGCCGCCGCTGCCGCCCGCCCTTTGCCCGAGGCTCCGCCCGCGGCGGGCCGGGGAGCCTCCGGCGGGGATATTTGCGGACAGAAAATGTCAGGCGGGCGCGTCGTCGAACATCAGGATGTCGACGCCCGCCGTGGCGAAGACATCGAGATCGGCGACGGCCGCGGCGCCCTCGGGGCTGCCGAGCGCGGCCTGCAGCGTGCCGATGTCGTCGAAGCCGAGGATGGCGACCAGATGGTAATCCGACGCCCCGCCCGGCGCCAGCACCGGGCCGGTGCTGATCTCGTAGCTGCGCAGCCCCGGCAGTTGCCTGGCGATCGGGACATGCGTCTCGCGGTAGTAGCTGTTGAAGGTTTCGGCATCGGTCGGTGTCTTGTACATCACGACGAGTCTGGCCATGGCTCCTCCCAAAGCGTTGCGGCTGCCGCGCCAGTCTGGCACGGAACGCCGCGCGGAGCCATTGCCGGGGCCTCATCCTAAAGGCCGGGGTGAGGGGGTTGCCGAAAGGTTAAGGGTTTTCAGATCATCGTTTTGAATCAGCGGCTTGGCCCGCGTTTCACGCGTGAAACGCTATTGCTTCAGCTTCCAGGCGATCTGGCGCAGCATGCCGTGCAGGGTCTGGACATCGGCCCGGGTCAGGTTCAGCCGCGACCACATGTTGCGCAGGTTGAGCTTCATCCCGGCCTCCTTCTCGGCGGGATGGAAGAAGCCGGCCTCGGCCAGCCGGTCCTCGAAGTGATCGCCCAGCTTCTCCACCTCGATGCCGCTGGCGAAATCGGTGCGGGCCATCTCCATCACCTCGGGCGGCACCTCCACCGTCTGGCGGCGCCATTCATAGGCGGTCAGGAGCACGCATTGGGCGAGGTTGAGCGAGAAGAACTCGGGGTTCACCGGCACCGTGATGATCGCATTCGCCAGCACCACATCCTCGTTCTCGAGCCCGGTCCGCTCCGGCCCGAACAGAACCCCCACGCGTTTTCCGGCGGCGGTCAGGGCGCGGGCGTGTTCCATCGCCCGCTCGGGGGTCATGATCGGCTTCGTGAGCTCGCGGCTGCGGGCGGTGGTGGCGAAGAGATAGTCCACGTCGGCGGTGGCCGCCTTCACGTCGGGAAAGAGCCCCGCGTGGTCAAGCAGCCGCCCCGCCCCGCTCGCCATGGCGACGGCCTTGGGGTTGGGCCAGCCGTCGCGTGGATCGACGATCCTCAGCCGCTCGAGGCCGAAGTTCAGCATGGCGCGGGCCGAGGCGCCGATGTTCTCGCCCATCTGGGGCCGCACGAGGATGAAGACGGGGTCCATGGCATTTCTCCGGGGTTTCGCGCCTCCTACGGGAAAGCGGGGCCGCCGCGCAATGGGATTTCCAATCCGTCCCGGCTTCGGCTATAGCCTCCGCCACCCCTACCGGAGTTTCAGCATGGCCGATACCGAGCGCCCGCAGATCTACCTCGTCACCCCGCCCGAGTTCGAGCTGGAGCTCTTCCCGCAGCGCCTCGCCGCGGTGCTCGACGCGACCGAGATCGCCTGCATCCGCCTCTCGCTCGCCACCCGCGACGAGGACCGGGTCGCCCGCGCCGCCGACGCGCTGCGCGAGGTGGCCCATGCCCGCGACGTGGCGCTGGTGATCGAGAACCACGTGCTCTTGGTGGACCGGCTGGGGCTCGACGGGGTGCATCTGACCGACGGGGCGCGGTCGGTCCGCAAGGTCCGCAAGGATCTGGGCGGCGATGCCATCGTCGGCGCCTTCTGCGGCGTGACCCGGCACGAGGGGATCTCGGCCGGCGAGGCGGGGGCGGATTACGTCGCCTTCGGCCCGGTGGGCGAGACGCCGCTGGGCGACGGCAGCCGCGTCGAGTTCGAGCTGTTCGAGTGGTGGTCGGAGATGATCGAGGTGCCGGTGGTGGCCGAGGGCGCGCTGACGGCGGAGCTGGTGGCGCAATTCGGCCCGGTCACCGACTTCTTCGGCATCGGCGAGGAGATCTGGCGCGCAGAAGACCCGGTCGCGGCGATGCGGGCGCTGCTCGCGCCGCTGGATCAGTAGAACCCGGCCCGTACCACCGTCTCGCAGGCCCGCGCCAGCTCCTTGCGGTCGGCGAAGGCGTCGACCGGGAGGGGCTCGTTGAAGCGCACCTCGACCGAGCCATGCCGGGGCGCCGCCAGCATCGCGAGCAGGTGGCCGGCGAAATCCATGTCGCCCCACCAGCCATAGAAGCGCGGATCCTCGCCCGGTGGCGGGCGGTAGATCACCGTCACCGGCTGGATCGCCAGCTCGTGCTGCAAACCGTGAGTGAAGAAGGCGGCGAAGAGCGTTGACTTGAAGGGCAGAATCCGCGTCGCGTCGGTGCTGGTGCCCTCGGGGAAGAACAGGATGCGGTGGCCTGCCCGGAGCCGGTCCTCGAAGAGCTGCTGCTGCACCTTCGCCTCGCGCCCCCGTCGGTTGATGAAGACGGTCCCGGTCGCCAGCGCCAGCCAGCCGATACCCGGCCAGGACGAGACCTCGGACTTCGAGACGAAATAGACCCGCTGGCAGGCGTTCAGCGTAAAGATGTCGAGCCAGGAGCCGTGATTGGCGACGATCGCCCCTTTCCCCGCCATCGGCCGACCCGAGACCCGGTAGCCCATGCCGAGGATCAGGAAAGCCGCGCGACAGACGGCTTGGGTGATCCAGGGGGTGACGGGGCGGTTCAGCCCGCAGAGCGGCCGCTCCACCAGCCGCACCGCCAGCAACAGGAGAAGCCCGCCATAGGTGACCAGCGCCAGCGCCGTCCCGCGCAGGATCACCCGCAGCCAGCCCGCAATCCCGGGCCGCCGCGCCGCCATCCGCCCCTCGAGCCAGTCGCTCATGTGGCCTGTGCCGGACGGCGGGCGTAGAATTCGCGATGCTTTGCCGACATCTGCGCCGTGTCCATCACCAGACAGACATCGGTGGTGTTGAAGGCGCGGTCGATCCAGGCCCCCTCGCCGACGCAACCGCCGAGCCGCAGATAGGCCTTGATCAGCGCCGGTGTGGCCAGCATCGCCTGCCGCCGGTCGATGACCTCAAGCGGCAGCAGATCCATGCGCTGCCCCGCGCCGGGCCGGGCCGTCACCCGCAGCGCGGTGGGGGCGAGGTGGTTGTGATGCAGATAGGACAGCGGCTGCGCCAGCGCCGCGAGATCGGTGCCATGAAAGCTCGCCGTGCCGAACAGCACCTCGGCGCCATGCTCGGCCACATAATTGGCCAGCCCGTTCCAGAGGTGGAACATCGCAGCCCCGCCGCGATAATCGGGATGCAGGCAGGAGCGCCCCAGCTCCAGCAACCTGCGCCCGGACCGCTTCAGCGGGCCGAGATCGTATTCCCCCTCGGAATAGAACCGCCCCTCCCGCGCCACCCGCTCGCCCGGCAGCAGCCGGTAGACGCCCACCACATCGTCGAGCGCCGCGGCATCGCGCCGGTCGTCGATCAGCAGCAGGTGGTCGAAGAGCGGGTCGAAGGCGTCGCGCTCCAGCCGGGCGTCGTGATCGACCAGATCGCCGTCGCCCCCGAGCTCGGTCACGAAGACCCGGTAGCGCAACCGCTGCGCCGCCCTCAGATCGCGGTCGTCGCGGGCAAGGCGCAAGCTGAGATGCGGATCGTCGGCAATCATGTCCAGCCCCCCTGCCCGGATCGCAGCGTTACTTAGAAGCTGCCCCCGGCGATTGCAACTCCGCGGCCCTGCGGCCTGGGGTGGCGGCGGCGCAACTCCCCTGCGACCAACACGCCACCTGTGCAATCTTTACTTGTAATCAATGCAGGGTGCCATATTATCCTTGTATATCAAAGACCATCCGCAGGTCCACGTGTCTGCCGTCGATCACGACCTTTCCGGCGTGTTCAAAATTGACCGTGATCCGCCCGCCGATGTTCGATTGCACCTGCCCGAGACCCCAATCCGGCTCGCCCGGATGACGCACCAGCATACCCGGTTCCAGCAACGCATTCATTTCCAGTTCCTTCCAGCGCACGAGTGGAGTTCAGTACATGCCCGACAAGCCCGATCTCGCCGCCCTCCTCGGGTCGCGCATCTGCCACGATCTTATCAGCCCGATAGGGGCCATCGGCAATGGGGTGGAGCTTCTGATGATGGACGGGCAGGTGAAGGGGCCCGAGATCGCGCTGATCTCGGAAAGCGTCACCAGCGCCAATGCCCGCATCCGCTTCCTGCGCGTGGCCTTCGGCGCCGCGGCCGGCGACCAGCGGATCGGACGTCCCGAGGTGCAGACCATCCTCACCGACCTCGGGCGGGGCAGCCGTCTCGCAATCGACTGGCGCAGCCCGGCCGAGCTGTCCCGGCGCGAGGTGAAGCTCGCCTTCCTCTTGATCCAGTGCCTCGAGACGGCGATGGCCTATGGCGGGCGCATCAGGGTGGACCGGAGCGAGACCCGCTGGGCGCTGACCGGCAGCGCCACCAAGATGAAGATCGACCCCGCGCTCTGGGAACTGCTGTCGAACCCCCGCGCCGCGCCGGAGATCTCGGCGGCACAGGTGCATTTCGCGCTGATCCCGGGCGAGCTGCAGCGGCAGAACCGCCGCCTGATCGCCGACCTGCGCGAGCAGGAGATCCGCCTCGGCTTCTGAAGGGGGGCGCGGCCTCAGCCGCGCACCGTCCCGTCGCCGGTCACCAGATATTTGAAGCTGGTGAGCTGCTCCGCCCCCACCGGCCCGCGCGCATGCATCTTGCCGGTGGCGATGCCGATCTCGGCCCCCATGCCGAACTCGCCGCCATCGGCGAATTGCGTCGAGGCGTTGTGCAGGAGGATCGCCGAATCGAGCCGCTGGAAGAAGCGCTCGGCCACCGCGGCATCCTCGGTCAGCACCGCCTCGGTGTGGTTCGAGCCGTAGCGGCGGATATGGGCGATGGCCTCGTCCACCCCGTCGACGAGCTTCGCCGCGATGATCATATCGAGGAATTCCTTGCCGAAATCCTCGGGGCTCGCCGGCACCGTGCCGGAAATGGCGGCCAGTTCTCCCTCGGCCCGCACCTCGACCCCCGCGGCCAGCAGATCCTCGATCAGCACGGCGCCATGCCGGGCATAGAAGGCACGGTCCATCAGCAGACATTCCGCCGAGCCGCAGATCCCGGTGCGGCGGGTCTTGGCATTCAGCACCACCCGGCGCGCCTTCTCCAGATCGGCGGCGCCATCGGCGTAGACGTGGCAGATGCCCTCCAGATGGGCAAAGACCGGCACCCGCGCCTCGCGCTGCACGAGGCCGACCAGCCCCTTGCCGCCACGCGGCACGATCACGTCGATGAACTCGACCATGCGCAGCATCTCGGTCACCGCCGCGCGGTCGCGGGTCGGCACCAGCTGGATCGCATCCGCCGGCAAACCCGCCGCGGTCAATCCGGCCTGCAGACAGGCATGGATCGCGCCGGAGGAATGAAAGCTCTCCGACCCGCCGCGCAGGATCACCGCGTTCCCCGCCTTGAGGCAGAGCGCCCCGGCATCCGCCGTCACATTGGGCCGGCTCTCGTAGATCACCCCCACAACGCCCAAGGGCGTGCGCACCCGGCGGATGTGGAGGCCCGAGGGCCGGTTCCACTCCGCGATCACCGCGCCGACCGGATCGTCCTGCGCCGCCACGGCGCGCAGCCCCTCGGCCATTGCCGCCACCCGCGGCTCGTCGAGCCGCAGCCGGTCCATCATCGCTGCCGAGAGACCCTTTTCGGCGCCATGCGCCAGATCGAGCGCATTGGCCGCGATGATCTGCGCCCGCCGGTCCCAGAGCACCTCGGCCGCCGCGACGAGCGCCGCGCGCTTGGTCTCGGCTGGGGCAAAGGCCAACTCCGCCGCCGCCGCCCGCGCCCGCGCGCCGATCGCCTGCATCAGCCCTGCAACCTCACCGCCGTCCATCGCCCTGCCCTCTCTTCCTTGTCCAAATATCCCCGCCGGAGGCTCCGACGCCCGGCACAGGCGCCACACCCGGCGTTGCACGAGCGGCCAGATCCGGGTCCCAAGAATTTTGCAAAATTCTTGGCAAAATCCTTTTCAAGGATTTTGTCCCGGCCCCGCCGTCACAACACCATGTCGTCCCGGTGCACCAGCGCCGCCCGTCCGCTGTAGCCCAGGATCCCTTCGATCTCTGCCGAACGGTGGCCGGCGATCAGCCGCGCCTCGGCGGCGGTGTAGCGCACCAGCCCCTTGCCCAGCGTCTCGCCAGACGGCCCCAGGATCTCCACCGGGTCGCCGCGCCCGAAAGCGCCGGTCACTACCATCACGCCCGCCGGCAGCAGCGACTTGCCTGCCCTGAGCGCCGTGACCGCGCCCGCATCCACCCGCACCGCGCCGCGCGGCTTCATCGCGTTGATCCAGCGCTTGCGGGCCACTTGCGGATCGGCCTGCGCCACGAACCATGTCCGCGCCGCGCCTTCGGCCAGCGCGGTCAGGGGCCGCAGCACCGAGCCTTCCATGATCGCCATGGCACAGCCGCCGGCGACGGCGGTCTTGGCAGCCATCACCTTGGTCTTCATCCCGCCCTTGGAGAAACCCGAGACCGGATCGCCTGCCATCGCCTCGATCTCGGGGGTGATCGCCTCGACCAGATCGAAGCGTTCGGCGGTCGGGTCTTCCTTGGGATTGGCGGAATAGAAGCCGTCGACATCCGACAGGAGCACCAGTTGGTCCGCACCCACCGTCACGGCGATCTGCGCCGCCAGCCGGTCGTTGTCGCCATAGCGGATCTCGTCGGTCGCCACCGTGTCGTTCTCGTTGACGATCGGCACGACGCCGAGGCCCAGCAGGGTCTCCATCGTGGCGCGGGAGTTCAGGTAGCGGCGGCGGTCCTCGGTGTCTTCCAGCGTCACCAGCACCTGCGCGGTGGTGATGCCATGCGGCGCCAGCACCTCCTCATAGGCGCGGGCCAGCCGGATCTGCCCGACGGCGGCGGCGGCCTGCGACTGTTCCAGGGCCAGCGCGCCATCGGCCAGCCCCAGCACCCCCCGCCCCAGCGCGATCGAGCCGGAGGAGACAAGGATCACATCGGCGCCGCGTGCCTTGGCCGCAGCCACATCGAGCGCCAGCGCCTCGAGCCAAGCGCGGCGCAGGCCGAGCTTGCGATCGACGAGCAGGGCCGAGCCGATCTTGACGACCAGCCGACGGGCGTTGCGGATATCGGGAGCGGCGGTTGCCGTCAGGGTTGCCACGGTGCGGCCTCCTCGACCACCTCGCGTCCGGCGGTGATCTCGGCGTAGATGGCCCGCAGCACGTCCTGCAACCCGGTCCCGGCCACGCCGGAAATCAGGAAGACCGGCCCGCCCGACGCCTTCTCCAGCGCCTTCTTGCGGGTCGACAGCGTCTTGCTGTCCAGCGCGTCGATCTTGTTCAGCGCGGTGATCCGCGGCTTCTGCGCCAGATCCTCGGCATAGGCCTCGAGCTCGCCGATGATGGTGCGGTAATCCTTGGTGATGGTCGAGGAGGTGCCATCCACGAGGTGCAGCAGCACCGAGCAGCGTTCGACATGGGCGAGGAACTGGTCGCCCAGACCCCGGCCCTCCGACGCGCCTTCGATCAGGCCGGGGATGTCGGCCATGACGAATTCCTTGCCGTCCACGCCGACAACGCCGAGGTTCGGCACCAGCGTGGTGAAGGGATAGTCGGCGATCTTGGGCCGGGCGTTCGAGGTGGCAGCGAGGAAGGTCGACTTGCCGGCATTGGGCAGGCCCAGAAGCCCGGCATCGGCGATCAGCTTCAACCGCAGCCAGATGGTACGCTCCACCCCCTCCTGCCCCGGATTGGCCCGGGCGGGGGCGCGGTTGGTCGAGGATTTGAAATGCAGGTTGCCGAAGCCGCCATTGCCGCCCCGCGCCAGAAGCACGCGCTGACCGACGGTGGTCAGGTCGGCGATGACCGTTTCCTCGTCCTCGTCGAGGATCTCGGTGCCGACCGGCACCTTGAGGATCACGTCGTCGGCGGTCTTGCCGGTGCGCTGGCTGCCCATGCCCTGCTGGCCGGACTTGGCGAAGAAATGCTGCTGATAGCGGAAGTCGATCAGGGTGTTCAGCCCCTCGACCGCCTCTGCATAGACATTGCCGCCATTGCCGCCGTCGCCACCATCCGGCCCGCCGAATTCGATGAACTTCTCGCGCCGGAAGCTGACGCAGCCCGCCCCGCCGCCGCCGGAGCGGATGTAGACTTTGCAGAGGTCGAGGAACTTCATGGGTCAGCGCCTTCCGGGCTTAGCGTTGTAAAACTGGCGATAGACCCGGATTGCCCGGGGTTCAAGCCTTGCGTTGCTCGGGCTGTGCCCGGTCGTCGAGCCGAAGCTCCAGAAACACGAGGTCCAGCCAGCGGCCGAACTTCTGCCCCACCTCGGTCAGCACCGCCGCCTCGCGGAAGCCGAGCGCGCGGTGCAGCCGCAGCGAGGCCTCGTTCTCCGAGGTGACGGCGGCGACCATCACATGCTTGCCGCAGCCGCGCGCGCGGGCCGTCAGCTCGGCCATCAGCGCCCGGGCGATGCCCTGCCCGCGCGCCTCGGCGGCGACATAGACCGAATGCTCCACCGTGGCGCGGAATCCGTCGAAGGGCCGCCAGTCTCCGAAGGAGGCGTAGCCGATCACCCGGCCCTCGTGTTCCGCGACGAGCACGGGATAGCCCTGCCCCAGCCGCATCTCCATCCAGCCGGTGCGGTTTTCCGCGTCGACAGTGCCCTCGTTCAGGATCGCCGTCGTCGTCAGCACCGCGTCGTTGTAGATCCGGGCGATCCCTTCGGCATCGCCCTCAACCGCGTCACGCACCCGCATCAGCCGAGCTTGCGGATATAGGTCCAGGTCGGCACCCGAAAGTTGCGCGCGACCGAGAAGCTCTCGGCGTCGCCGAGATATTCGAAGCCGCAGTTGGTCAGCACCCGCGCCGAGCCCGGATTGTCCTGGAACACCTCGGCGAAGATGGTCCGGGCGTTCTGCGGATTGGCCGCGATCAGCGCCCGCACCGCCTCGGAGGCGAAGCCGGCGTTCCAGAAGGCCGGCGCCACCCAGTAGCCGATCTCGGACTGGTCGCGGTCCATCCGCTTGAGCGAGATGACTCCCAGCACCTCGCCCAGCCCGGTGGCCGAGCCGTCCATCACCCAGACATCCTCCGTCCGGTCGGTGGCCATCGCACGGGTCACGAAGGCCTCGGCGGCGCCCGGCGGCAGCGGATGCGGGATCGCCCGCGTTCCCTCGGCCACGCGGCGGTCGCCCGCATACATCGCAAAGAGCCCGGCGTCCGACTTGCGCACCGGCCGCAGCACGAACCGGCTCCCTCCCTGAGCCGGCCCGGTGGCCG
Source organism: Cereibacter sp. Soil_C_27 (assembly GCF_057657095.1). NCBI lineage: Bacteria > Pseudomonadati > Pseudomonadota > Alphaproteobacteria > Rhodobacterales > Paracoccaceae > Cereibacter > Cereibacter sp. Soil_C_27. The sequence goes on from NZ_JBDGJD010000013.1 coordinate 17,252, forward strand.
AAGTCGTCGTCGAGATCATATCAAGCGTCATGGCTTCCCTCCTCTGAAGCGCAAGAGCCCAGATCTGGGGGTTTTCGGCCCTTCGATCAACTCTGAACCACGCAATCTCCCTCCGGATTGCGCCATCAGCATGGCGGCGCGCGGAAAGAGGAAGGGGGACCGGCTTGTCAGCCGATCCCCCGTTTACAAGCAACCTGTAAAGGTTCGGCTTACTCGGCAGCCTCCGCAGCCGGGAGAACCGAAATGAAGGTGCGGCCCTTGAAGCCCTTCTTGAACGCCACCTTGCCTTCCACGACCGCGAAGATCGTGTGGTCGGTGCCCATGCCGACACCGGTACCCGGGAACCAGGTGGTGCCGCGCTGGCGCACGATGATGTTGCCCGGGTTCACGACCTGGCCACCGTAGAGTTTCACGCCGAGACGACGGCCAGCCGAGTCGCGGCCGTTGCGGGACGAACCGCCTGCCTTTTTGTGTGCCATGGGGTGTTACTCCTGTGCAGCAGCGGCGGCTTTCGCAGCGCGCTTCGGTTTCGCGGAGGCTTCGGCAGCCGGAGCGGCCTCGGCGTTGTGGGCGGCGCGGCGCGCATCGGCGGTGCCGGTGGCGGCAGCCACGCCCGAGGCTTCGGCGCCCGAGGCCAGAACGTCGGTCACGCGCAGCAGCGTCAGGTGCTGGCGGTGGCCCTTGGTGCGCTGCGAGCTGTGCTTGCGGCGACGCTTGACGTAGTGGATGACCTTCTCGCCCTTGATCTGGGCGATGACTTCGGCCTGCACCGCGGCGCCGGCCACGAAGGGCGCGCCGACGGTCAGGGCGTCGCCGCCGACCATGAGAATGTCGTTGAACTGGATCTTGTCGCCAGCTTCGGCCGCCAGCTTCTCAACGCGCAGCACGTCACCCGCCTGCACCTTGTATTGCTTGCCGCCTGTCTTCAGGACCGCGAACATGGGTCTATCCTTCTCGTGTTCCGCGTCTTGTGGCCCCGGCATGTACCGGCGTTTCGCTTTGCCTCGGACAGCGCGCCCCTCTTGGAGCGTCATCAATGAAAAACCCGGCCAGGCGGAAACCTGACCGAGATGCGGGCTTATCCGGGAATCACCGCCCCGAGTCAAGCGCGCAGTGGGATCCGCGGGCCGCTGCGCCCGTCAGATATCCTCGCCCTGCAACTGCCGCGCCGCGGCCCGGCCGAGATCCTGCGACACGGCGGTGAAGACCGCATCGAAGGCCGCGAAGGTGGCCGCGTTCACCCGCTGGCCGACCGGGGTGCGCGAGAAGTCGAGATAGGCCTGCAGATCCTCGTCCGGCAACGGGCCGTAGGCCAGCGCCAGATAGGGATAGAGCCAATCCTCGGTCTCGCTGCGCACCGCATCCTCCTGCGCCCAGACATCCGAGAGCATCTGCTCCTCCGGCATCGGCTCGTCGAAGGCGCTGCCCTCGGCCATGCCCTTGAAGAAGGCGAGGTTGGAGTTCATCGCGCCCATGACGTTCAGCTCGATCAGGTCGTTGGCCTCGGCGAAGTCGCGCAGCATCTGCATGCGCGGGTCGTCCTCGGCCAGCATCTCCTCGACCGTCATCCGCGCTGCCTCTTCGGTCGCGTCATCCATCAGCGCGCGCCGCGCCTCCAGCTCCAGATCGAGGATGCGCTGGCCGCGGTCGCTGCCGAAGAAGTCGATCATCGCCGACACCCCCTCCGGATCGTCGCCGATCTGGCTGGAGAAGGCCGCGTCGAAGCGCTTGCGCATCGTCTGGGTGTCGTAAATCAGCCCGACCACCGCCTGCCAGCGCGCGCCGCCGCGCCCGGGGAAGAGCTCGGCCTCCAGCGTGGCGCCGTAGTCGAGCCCCTCCTCGCGCATCACCTCGATGACGGGGCCGATCTGCAGCGCCTCGGTCAGCGCCTTGATCTGCACCTCTGGCGCCAGCGCCTGACGCGGCGCGGGAACGGCAGGGGCGGGCCGCGTCTGGGCAGGCATGGTCTGTACGGGCGTGATCTGGGCGGCCGTGGTCTGGGCCGCGAGCGGCAGACCCACGGCGGCGGCGATGGCCGCGGAGAGCAGCAGCGGGGTCAGTCTGGTCGGCAACATGGCAGGGCACCTCTCGGCCGCGATTGGCTCCACAGCTAGTCCCTGCCCCGGCGGTTGCCAACCCGTGCCCGGTTACAGACCCGTGATGCTGGGCGCGATCCCGCCATCTTTCCCGCTTGCAAGCCCCGCAACGCTCCGCTAAATCCCACGCCACGACGACCCCTGACGCGGAGAGGTGGCAGAGTGGTCGAATGCGGCGGTCTCGAAAACCGTTGTCGGTGAGAGCCGACCCAGGGTTCGAATCCCTGTCTCTCCGCCATACTACTCGCCTTTTGCGACACAGGTGTAAGTCGCGGGTAGTATCTCCATTACCAGATCTGCGTGATCGGGCTTTGCCTGACTGGCTTGGTCTGGTCTCCCGATCGGAGCCATCACATCAGCCCCCTATAATGCAGATGAGGTCGATTGACCTTGAAGACTCTGCATCGGGCCAACATCGATACGAGGTGCTCTTCCGTTTCGATTCCGATGCTGCTGGACTGCATCACCATCGCTTCAGTCCTTCACTCGTCAGTCCTGCCGTGCCATCCCTTCGGTGCTGCTGCGCAGCTTCGCCGACAATATGTTTCAAGCGCGGAACTCGGTGCGAATGTCGTGAGGCCTGCAGCGGCGGGGGGAGGTGATCGGCGGCGCCTCGCCTGCCGCGGTTGATCTTGGGCCTGCACTGGCGGAAGATGTGGGCCAATGCATCGGAGGCACCATGGACCGCGACAGTCTGGAACTGAGATCGACCGTGACCGAGGATGGCAGGCTGCGGCTGCATCTCGAGCCGGTCACGATGCCCGAGCCCGGCCCGGGCCAACTCCTCGTCCGGGTCGAGGCGGCACCGATCAACCCGTCGGATCTGGGGCTGATGTTCGGCCCCGCCGACATGACGACGCTGGTGGCGGAGGGCGGCGCCCTTGTCGCCCGCATCCCCGAGCGGGCCCTGCCCGCGCTGCGCGCCCGGATCGGCCAGTCGCTCCCCGTGGGCAACGAGGGCGCCGGCACCGTCGTTGCGGCGGGTCCGGATCAGCAGGAGCTCGTCGGGCGGCGGGTCGCGATGCTGGGCGGCGCGATGTATGCGACGCTGCGGCTGATCGAGGCCAAGGACTGCCTGCCGCTGCCGGAGGGAGCCTCGGCCGAGGCGGGGGCCGCGCTCTTCGTCAATCCGCTGACCGCGCTCGGCTTCGTCGAGACGATGCGGGCGGAAGGCCACACGGCGCTCGTGCATGCCCCCGCCGCCTCGAACCTCGGGCAGATGCTGGTCAGGATCTGCAAGGCCGACGGCATCGGCCTCGTCAACATCGTCCGCAGCGCCGAGCAGGTCGCCCTGCTGCGCGGCCTCGGCGCGGAGCATGTCGTCGACAGCAGCAGCGAGAGCTTCGTCGCGGACCTGACCGAAGCCATCGCCGCCACCGGCGCCACGCTCTCCTTCGACGCGATCGGCGGGGGCGAGATGACCAGCACCATCCTCAACGCGATGGAGGCCGTCGCCGCGCGCGAGATGAAAAGCTACGACCGCTACGGCTCGGGCGCGAAGAAGCAGGGCTATATCTACGGATCATTGGACACCGGCCCCACCACGCTGCGCCGGAGCTTCGGCTTCAGCTGGAGCATCGGCGGCTGGCTGCTGTTCCACGCCCTGCAACGCCTCGATCCGGCGCGGGTCGAGGCGATGCGCAAGCGGGTGGTGGCGGAGATGGAGACGACCTTCGCCAGCCACTACACCGCGCGGATCCCCCTGGAGCAGGCGCTGGAGCCGGAGACGGTGGCCGCCTACATGCGCAAGTCGACGGGGGAGAAGTACCTGCTCACGCCGTGACGGAGGACGGAGCGGCGCCCGGGGGAGAAAGCGCGCCGACCATGGGGAGCCGGAACTGGAAACGACCCTCGCACCGCCAGCTTCCGACAGCGTCAGCCTCCTTCGGCAGAATCCTGCCGCTTCATCGGCGTCTCCCATCCCGCGCTTCGGCAATCCGCCGCCAGCCGCCTCTCCTCGCGGAACTAGGATGAGGGTCTGCGGCTTAAACCGGGCAGACCCGGGACCGGCGCTCGAGGGGCGCCGGAACCGGGAGGCGAAACGGCCGGAAAGACTTTGGCCACAAAAGGACGTTCAACATGGCACGCTATGACGGAAACAGTTTCAGCAACACCATTACGGGCAGCGACGACGACGACCTGATCTTCCCCGGTGCCGGCAACGACACCGTGTTCGGCAATGACGGCGATGACGAGATCGACGATTTCGGTCCGAACACCAGCGGCGGGGACGACAAGTTCTACGGCGATGACGGCAACGACACCCTGCTCGGCTACACCGGCGACGACACGCTGGACGGCGGCGAGGGTGACGACGAGATCGACGGCGAAGCGGGCGACGACGTGCTCCTTGGCGGCGACGGCTGGGATCTGATGTACGGCCGTTCGGGCTGGGACGAGATCGCGGGCGAGGACGGCGAGGATCTGATCTACGGCAACGGCGGCAAGGACACGCTGGATGGCGGCGAGGACAGCGACGAGATCTTCGGCGGCGCCGGCAATGACGACATCGACGGCTGGACCGGCAATGACGTGCTGCACGGCGGCGGCGGTGCCGACTACATCTACGGCTATGCCGGCAGCGACACGCTGAACGGCAACCGCGGCAATGACCGGCTGTTCGGCGAAGGCCGCGCGGACGAGCTGAACGGCAACGGCGGCAACGACTGGCTGAACGGCGGCGCCGGGCGCGACGAGCTGAACGGCGGTCAGGGCAATGACACGCTGATCGGCTCCAACGGCCCGGATGATCTGTTCGGCGGCAAAGGCGCCGACACCTTCATGTTCACCGCGACGAAGGAGTCCACCGGCTCCAAGCGCGACATGATCGGCGACTTCAGCTTTGATCTCGACGTGATCGACGTCTCGTCGATCGACGCCAACGAGACCGCTTCGGGCAACCAGAGCTTCCAGTTCAGCAACGACGTGAACGGCACGCCCGACAAGGGCTATCTGATGGCCGTTCAGGGTTCGGATGGCCAGACCTGGATCCTCGGCAATACCGACAACGATTCGGCCGTGGAATTCCAGGTCGCAGTGGACGACGGCTCGCGCGGCCCGGCTTATTGGGTGTCCGACGACTTCATCCTGTAAGGCGACCGCCCCGCCAGGCGTCTCGGCGCGCTCCGCAAGGGGCGCGCCGGTTTCGTTCCGGGGTCACTCCAGCAGCAGCAGCACGAAGCGCGCGCAGACCGCGAGCAGGAAGAGCCCGAAGGCCGTCTCCAGCCGCCGCCGCGTCAGCCGATGCGCCAGCCGCACCCCGAGCCGCGTGGTGACGAGCGAGGTTGGCAGCGTCATCAGCACCGTCGCCCAGGACACGAAGCCCACCGCATCGGGCGGCAGACCCGGCTGGCCATAGCCCGCAGCCATGTAGCCCAGGGTGCCCGGGATCGAAATCAGCACCCCCACACCCGCCGAGGTCGAGACCGCGCGGTGGATCGGCACGTTGTGCAGCGTCATCACGAGGTTCGACACCGCCCCGCCGCCGATCCCCATCAGCGCCGAGACCAGACCGATGCCTGCACCATAGGCGCTCAGCCCCAGCCGCCCCGGCAGGCTGTCGCGCAGCCGCCAGCCGGCGCCGCCCGACAGGAGCTTGGCCGCATTCACCGCCGCCACCAGCACGAAGACGATCTGGAACACCGCCGGATCGGCATGGCGCGCGATCAGCGACCCCGCCGCCACCCCAAGGAGCACCGGCACCGCCCAAATCTTCAGCAGGCGCATGTCGACCGTGCCCTTTTCGTGATGCGCGCGCGACGACAGGATCGAGGTCGGCACGATCACCGCGAGCGAGGTGCCGACCGCCATCGGCATCGCCACCTCGGGCGGGTGGCCGAGGATCTGGAACACCTCGTAGAACACCGGAACCGAGATCGCCCCGCCGCCGATGCCGAAGAGCCCCGCGAGAAAGCCGATCAGCGCCCCGGCACCGGCCAGCGCCGCGATCAGCGGCAGGAGGGTGGCGGGATCGAGCAGGCTCATGTGCCCACCGCCGCTTGCGGCCCCGTGCTTCGGAGCCCGCGCTCCGCCTTGGCCCTGGTCCGCCGCATGGCTCTCTCCCTCTCCGTCCCGCCGCGACCTTGGCAGGCCGGGCCGTCCGCGTCCAGATCGGCCACGCGAAGTCTTGCACGCCCGTGGCGGAACGTGATTGTCTGGCCGCGGGGATGTTCGTGCCGACAGGCACGAGAGGGGGAAACCGTGCTGCGCCGCGTCGTTGCGTCTTGTCTGATCTTTTCATTGCTCTGCCTGCCAAAGGCCGCCGCCGCCGCCCAGCTCGACCGTCAGGCGATGCAGACATGGTATCGTCTGGTGCTGGAGCTGGTGCGCCACACCCCGACCTATTCGCCGCCCGTCGCCAGCCGGGCCTTCGCCTATATCGGCGTGACCGGTTACGAGGCCGTGGCCTCGGGCGATCCGTCGCTGCAGAGCCTTGCCGGGCAGCTGAACGGTCTGCCGCCCCTGCCGCGGCGCCCTGCGGGGGAGTATGACGAGGCGGTGGTGCTGCAGACCGCGATGGCCGAGGCGATCGCCAGCTTCTTCGCCAACACCGGCCCCACCGGCCAGCGCGCCATCGCCGCGATGACCCGCAAGCAGGAGACGCGCGCCGCCGAGGGCGTGGACCCCGGGACACTGGCGCGCAGTGTGGCTTACGGGCAGGCGGTGGCGGCGCATGTGCTGGACTGGTCGCTCGACGATGGCGGCGCGGTGGTGGAGAACATGGGCTTTCCCTATGAATACCCCCTCACCCAGGGCCCGGCGCATTGGGTGCCGACCAGCCTGATCGCCCAGCAGCAGATGCCGCTCTTGCCCGACTGGGGAAAGAACCGGCCCTTCGCCATGACGCGGATCGAAAGCTGCGACCTGCCCCCGCCCCCCGCCTACAGCGAAGAGCCGGGATCGGCCTTCCATGCCGAGGCGCTGGAGGTGAGCACCGCGCGCCAGACCCTGACCTCCGAACAGATGGAGATCGCCCGCTTCTGGTCGGACGATCCGATGCTGTCTCCCACCCCGCCCGGGCACTGGATCTCGATCGCCTGGCAGATCCTCGAGGCCGAGGAGGCCAATGCGGCGTTGAGCGCCGAGGTGATGGCGCGGCTGGGGATCGGGATGGCAGATGCCTTCATCGGCTGCTGGCGCAGCAAGTTCGAGCATGACCTCGTCCGCCCCATGAGCTACATCCGCAAGGTGATCGACCCCGCGTTCGAGCCCCTGCTGATCACCCCGCCCTTCCCAGAATATCCCAGCGGCCATAGCACCCTCTCGGGCGCCGCCGCTGCCGTGCTGACCGCGAGCTTCGGCGGCGAGATGGCCTTCGAGGATGCCACGCATGAGGATGACGGCCTGCCCGCCCGGCCCTTCCCGAATTTCTGGGCGGCGGCGGAGGAGGCGGCGATCTCGCGGCTCTATGGCGGCATCCATTTCCGCGCGGCCGTCGAACAGGGGCTGGAACAGGGCCGCTGCATCGGCGCCCATGCCGCCGCGCTGCGGACAAGGCGATGAGCATGCGTCTGGCCCTGATGCTGACCGTCTGCGCGACGCAGGCGCTGGCCGACCCGGCGATTCCGCGCTTCGTCGAGGCACCCGCCCCCGGCAGCACCTTCACCGGCGGCTGGGAATACATGGTGGGCGGCGGGGTCGCGAGCTTCGACTGCGACGGCAACGGCTTTGCCGATCTGCTGCTGGCCGGCGGCGAGGCCCCGGCGCGCTTTCTGCGCAACCGCTCGACGCAGGGCGGCGAGCTGACGTTCGCCGCCGAACCAAGCGGGCTCGAGTTGACAGCCGTCAACGGGGCCTATCCGCTTGATGTCGACAGCGACGGGCTGATGGATCTGGCGCTGCTGCGGGTGGGCGAGAGCGTGCTGATGCGCGGATTGGGCGATTGCCGTTTCGAGCGCGCCAACGAGGCGTGGGGCTTCGACGGCGGCGACGCCTGGGCCACCGCCTTTGCCGCGACATGGGAGGCGGGGGCGGCGTGGCCGACGCTGGCGCTCGGCACCTATATCGACCGGACGCAGGAGGATTTCCCCTGGGGCTCCTGCACCGAGAACCGGCTCTACCGCCCCGAGGGCCGGGGCTTCGCCCCGCCGCTGTCGCTGACGCCCGGCCATTGCGCGCTGTCGATGCTGTTTACCGACTGGAACCGCTCCGGCCAGCCGGCGCTGCGGGTGTCGAACGACCGCGAATACTACAAGGGCGGGCAGGAGCAGCTCTGGCACATCGCGCCGGGTGCGCTGCCGCGGCTTTACACCGAGGCCGAGGGCTGGGCGCGGCTCCGGATCTGGGGCATGGGCATCGCCAGCCGCGACCTGACCGGCGACGGCTATCCCGATTATTTCCTGACCAGCATGGCCGACAACAAGCTGCAGAGCCTGATGCCTGCCCAGGACCCGCTGCTGCCGCGCTATGCCGACATCGCCTTCGCCAAGGGCATTACCGCGCACCGCCCGCCCGAAGGCGGCGACGTGCGGCCGAGCACGGCGTGGCATCCGGAGTTTTCCGACGTGAACAACGATGGTCTGGACGATCTCTTCATCGCCAAGGGCAATGTGTCGGAGATGCCGGATTTCGCCATGGAAGACCCCAACAACCTGCTGCTGCAGCGCCCCGACGGCAGTTTCGTCGAGGCGGGCGCCGAGGCAGGGGTGGCAAGCCTTGCCACCTCGCGCGGGGCGGCGCTGGCGGACTTCAACATGGACGGGCTGCCGGATCTGGTGGTGGTGAACCGCAACAGCCCGGCGCAGCTCTGGCGCAACACGGGCGGCGGGACCGGCCACTGGATCGGCCTGCGCCCGACCCAAGCCGCGCCCAACCGGGACGCGGTGGGCGGCTGGCTGGAGGTGCGGCAGGGCGACAAGATCACGCGACGCGAGCTGACGGTGGGCGGCGGGCATGCGGGGGGCCAGAGCGGCTGGCTGCATGTCGGGCTCGGCGATCGGACCCGCGCGGAAGTGCGGGTAATCTGGCCGGACGGCACGGCGGGAGAGTGGCAAAGCCTTGCCGCCGATGGCTACTGGACCCTGCCGCGCGGTGCCGCGCCGGAGCCTTGGGCGGCGCGCTGAGCTAGGCCGCGACCAGCCCCTCGGCCTGAAGGCTGCCGAGCAGGCGGCGCAGGTCGGCGAGCAACACGTCGGGCGGCACTTCCGGGAAGAGCTCGGCCATGGTCTCGGCCAGATCGGTGGCGCTGCCGGGAAGCTCCAGGAGCATCCAGACCGCCGCCGCCACCGGGTTGAGCCGATAGAGCATCGGCTCGCCGGGGCGCCAGAGGAAAGCGTCGCTGCCATGGCGGCGCAGCGTGACCCGCTCGGCCCGCCGCAGCACCTGCTGCGCATCGATCTGCGGGGCCTCGGCCTCGGGCGGGGGCGAGGGGATGTCGGGGCCGATCTCGAGGGTTGAGGGCAGCATCTCGGTGCCGCCGAAAGCTTTTTTCAGAAGCGCCACGGCCTCTTCGAGATCGGAGTAGACCATGCGCAGGCTTGGCAGTCCCTGGGTCAGCTTCTGCGCCTGAAGGAAGGCGGCGGCGCCCGAGGGCAGGTCGGTGATGGTCTGGATCAGCAGTCGGTGCAGCGCCTCGGACGGGTCCATCCGGTGCAGCCGGGCGGCGGCACCCTCGCGCCGGTCGAGCAGCACCAGCGCCGCCAGAGGGGACTGGGTGCCATGCGCCGCGCTCTGCGCCGTCGGCAGGTAGCCGTAGCGGTCGTCGGCGGGGCCGAGGTGGCGGGCGACGAAGGCGCGGAAATCGGGATGCAGGCTGTCGGGCAGCGGAAGACGCAGGCGCGGCGCAATCCCGAGCGCGGTGGCCTGCCCGTCGCTGCGCAGCGGCAGCACGTCGTCGCAGAACAGCTCCACCCCCGGCTCGGCGCAGAGCCGGGCGCAGAGCGTGGATTTGCCCGAGCGCGCAAGCCCGGTCAGCACCACCAGCCGCCCGCCGATCCGTGCCGCGCCGCAATGCAAGCCGAGCGTGCGCGGCGCCGCCTCGCACCAGTGCTGCGAGAGATCGGCCAGCAGGGCACAGATCGCGCTTGCCGCCGGAAGCCGGTCCATCGGCGTGTCGAGGTAGATCGACTGCACCCGGTAGCGCCCGCCCCGGCGCGGCTCGACCCGGCAGAGCAGGGGCTCGCGCCCCCCTGCCCCGGTCTCCACCGCCCAGCCGGAAAGGCAGGCGCGCAGCGGGCCCACGAGCTCGGGCGGCAGGAGCACGCGGCAGCTCAGCCCGGCGAAGCGGAGCTCCACGGGAAGCGGGGCGGAGCCGCGCCGGCCCGCCCCCGTCCCCGGCGCTGGTTGGCGCCGTGCCATGCTTAGCGCCGCGAGCCGCGCGACGGGCCGGAGTTCCGGTTGCGCGAGGGACGCGAGTTCTTTCCGCGCGAGGGCGCCGACTTCTTGCCACGCGACGGCTTGGAGGCCTTGCCGCGCGAGGGGGCGGAGTTCTTGCCGCGCGACGGCGCCGACTTCTTGCCGCGCGAGGCCTTGCCCTTGTTGCCCTTGCCGCCGTTGCCGCGCGACGGGGCGGAGTTGCCGTTCGACTGCCCGCCCGAGTTGCCGTTCGAGCCGTCGCTGGCGCGGGCTGCGCTCAGCCCGAGCATGACGGGGGCGAGATAGGCCCCGCCCGCGATCAGCCCGGTCTTGAAGAGCAACGCGCGGCGGGAAAGTTTCGGGTCAGCCTTGCTGTTGGCAGTCATGTGATGTCCTTTCCAATGCTTCCGGCCGGCCTTCATCCGGCTCTGCAGAAGAAACGGGACAGCCGCAGCTTCTATTCCCCGCTCGTGAGAAATTTCTTCTCCGCCTCACCGGAAATCTCGGCAGTGCAGAGATTTGGCGAGGTGACGAGGCCATGGCCGAAGGTCTCGTCATAGCCCGCCTCGCCCAGATCCTGAGCGCAGCCGATCAGCCCCTCGACCACCGCCGTCACCGGCGCCTGGGGGTTGCGCAGCCGCTCGATTGCCAGCGTGGCGCTGACGAAGGGCGCGGCATAGGAGGTGCCCGACCTGAGCCGCCCGCCCGAGATCGAGGCGGCCGTCCAGAGGTTCACCCCCGGCCCGGCGAGGGTGACATAGGGGCCGCGATTGGCCTGCCGGTAGCCGCGCAGGCCCGAGTCCACCGCCGTCACCGCGATCACCTCGGGCCAGGCGGCGGGCCAGGCGGGGCCGGCACCCGGGCCGCCATTGCCTGCGGCGGCGACCAGACCGATGCCCTCGGCGGCGGCGCGCTGCACCAGCCGCTTCAGCACGGCATTCTCGGGGCCCGAGAAGGACATGTTGATGACGCTGACCCGCGCCTCGATCATCCGCTCCACCGCCTGGCCCAGTGCGAAGGCATCGGCCTCGTCGGCGCCGCCGCGGCGGTGGAAGGCCTCGACCGCAACCAGTTCCGCATGGGGCAGCAGCCCCGGCGTGCGGCTGTCGAGCCGCCCGAGCAGCAGCGCCGCGATCGCCGTGCCATGCTGGCGCCCGGCGGCGTCGCGCTCGCCCAGATCGACCTGATCGACGGTCAGCTTCTGGCCGCGCAGCGCTTCGTGCTCGGTGTTGATGCCGGTGTCGATCATGCCGATGCGCGGGGCATAGGCGCTCGGCCAGCCGGACCAGCCGATCATCTCATGCGCGGCGCAGTCTCCGTCCTCGCAGAGGAGTTCGTCGGGGGTGTAAATGTGGTTTTCGTCGCCGAGCGCCCCCGGGAAGCTGCCCGAGAGGCGCGCGAGCGCCACCTCGGGCGTCTCGCCTGCCGGAAGAGCCAAGCGCAGGAGCAGCGATCCCGCCGCGGGGGAGCTGGCCAGAACGTCGTAGCCTGCCGCCGTCACCGCCGCCGCCGTCGCCCCTTCGGGCATCAGCACCACCAGTTCCGGATCGGGCGGTGGTGGCGCACGGCGCACCTGCCGGGGCCGGGCCTCCTGCGGCTGGCGCCGCCGCTGGCGGATCACCGGGCGCGAGCCGCCGCTGCCGCCCCTGCCACCGCCACCACCACCGCCGCGCCCGCCCGACCCGCCGCTGCCCGACCCGCCCGAGGCCCGCGCCACGCCAAGGCTGGTGAGCGCCGGGGCAACATAGAGCAGCCCCCCCGCCAGCCCGATCCGCTGCAGGAGCGCCCGCCGCCCGCGATTGCCCAGCTCGTCTTCCGCCATCCGATCCTCCGCCTTCTGTATTACCGATACCGCAGAACGGCCTGACACTTTGTTTTATTCCGCTTGCGGCATACATCAAAAAATTCATCCGGATCGTGGAATGACTTCGGCACCTCGCCCGTTGGCATCGACAGGACCGCCAAGCGAGGAAACACCGTGTCACAAGCCATCAGGGCCGAGATGATCGAGATGCTGCCGCGCCTGCGCAGTTTCGCTTTGAGCCTGACCCGTGCCCGCGACAGCGCCGACGATCTGGTGCAGCAGACCTGCGAGAAGGCGCTGCGCAATCTCGACAGCTTCCAGCCGGGCACCCGGCTCGATGCCTGGCTGTTCCGCATCATGCGCAACAGCTGGATCGACGTCACCCGTGCGCGGCGCGAGGTGGTGCCGCTCGACGGGCTGGAGGAGGGGGCCGAGCCTGCGGGCGAGGACGGGCGGCGCACCAGCGAGAGCCGCCTGCATCTGGCCGAGGTGCGGCGGGCGATGGACCGCCTGCCCGAGGACCAGCGCGCGGTGCTGATCCTCGTCTGCGTCGAGGGGATGCGCTACCGTGAGGTGGCCGCCGCACTGGAGATTCCCGAAGGCACCGTGATGAGCCGCCTCGCGCGCGCAAGGATCGCGCTGGCCGCCGACCTGCAACGCGGCGAGGACGAGGCCGCAGCAAGGGGACTGAACCGATGAGCACCCATACCGAGCCCGGTCCGACCGAAATGGAGAATGACGAGATGCTGATGGCGCTGGCCGATGGAGAACTGCCCGAGCCGGAGAGCTCGCGGCTTCTGACCCGCATCGCCCGCGATCCGGCACTGGCGGAGCGCTATGCGCTGTTTGCCGAGACCCGGGCGCTGATGCAGCAGGCCTATCCGGCCGAGCCCGTGCCCGAGGCGCTGCGGCAGGCGATCCTCGGCGCGCCCGCGGAGAACGTGGTGCCCTTCCGCGCGCCGCGCCGGGCCTGGGTGCCGGTGGCGCTGGCGGCCTCGCTGGCGGTGGCGGTGGGGCTGGGCGGCTTCTTCGCCGGGCAGACCCTTGCGCCCGCAGAGGCCGGAGACCCGGCGCTGGCGGCGGCGAGTCTGCTCGAGACCACGCCGACCGGCGGCAGCGTCGCGGGGCCGGGAGGCAACGCGCAGGTGCTGGCCAGCTACGAGACCGACATCGGCCTCTGTCGTCTGATCTCGCTGGAGCTGGACTCGGGCGGGGCAGAGCGGGCCATGGTCTGCCGCGAAGCGACGGGATGGACCGTGGCGCTCTCGGTCATCGCGGGCTCCGCCGAGTCGTTCATCCCCGCCTCGGAGACGGCGACGGCGCTGATCGACACCTTCCTCGACGGGTTCAGCGCCGGATCGGCGCTCGATCCCGAGGCGGAAGCCGCAGCCCTCGCCGCGACGCCGGGGATGTGAGGTCGCCGCGGGGAAGCCCCTCGCGGGATGCGACGGGCGGGCGGCGATCTCCCCCGACGCCGCCCGTCCGGAGCGAGGGAGCCTCAGATCCCGGCATACCAGGCGTAGCGTCCGGCATCCTCCCAATAGCCGCCCCGGCCGCGACCGACGGCGGCAAGGCTCGCAACCGCCTCGATCCGCATGACGAACTTGGCATGCTTGTAGCCCAGCTGCCGCTCCACCCGCAGGCGCAGCGGGGCACCGTGGCGTTCGGGCAGGTCGGTGCCGTTCATGCCGTAAGCGAGGACGGTCTGCGGATGCATGGCATCGACCAGATCGATGCTTTCGTAATAGGGCGTGCCGCGGAAATCGTCGGCGCAGTGGAAGACGATGTAGCGTGCCTCGGGGGCGATCCCGGCCTCGGCGAGGATCGACCAGAGCGGCGCGCCGGTCCACTGGCCGATGGCGCTCCAGCCCTCGACACAGGTGTGCTCGGTGATCTGGGTCCGCGCCGGGCGGGCCCGCAGATCGGCCAGCGACAGGCTGAGCGGGCGGGCCACCATGCCATCGACCGTGAGGCGCCAGTTGGCGAAACCCTCTGCCAGATGGCGGCGCCAGGCAGCGTCGCGCGCGGTTTCGTTGCCGTTGGCACGGAACACCGGCGACATCTGCGCCGGGGTGAACTCCGGTGCGAGGCTGTCCGCAAAGAGCAGGCGGTGGGCGCGGTAGTTCAGCCACTCGCCCCAGCCGAGGAAGGACTCGCGGAAGGTCGCGTTGGCGCCGAGGCTGTCGCAGCCGGCCAGCCCCATCGGTGCCGCGACGGCGAGCCCGGTGAGAAAGCGGCGGCGGGTGAGGTGGGAGGACATCGGCTCATTCCCCTTCGGTCAGGCGGATGCGCCCGGTGATCATGCCACGCAGACCGTTGATCGGGCCCGAGAGCAGCACCATGGCGAGATGGATCACGACGAAGGCCACCAGCAGCGTGGCACAGATGAAATGCACCGAACGCGCCGAGGCATGGCCCTGGAACAGCACCAGAAGCCGGGGCCAGGCCGCCAGCATCGCCGGAGACATCGCCAGCCCCGACAGCACCATCCCCGGCAGCAGCACGCCCAGCACGCCAAGATAGGCCAGCTTCTGCAAGATGTTGTAGCGCAGCGCCGCCAGACCCTTGGGAAAGCGCAGCCGCAGGTGATCGAGGATGTCCTGCCCCAGATGGCGCGGCGTCAGCTCCTGCACAGCGGGCAGCAGATCGCGGCGCAGATGGCCGTTGACGAGGCTGCGCCCGAGATAGGCCAGCAGCGCCGCCACGAAAACCCAGGCGAAGGTCAGATGCCAGTCGCGCGCCAGCGCCAGATTGTAGCCCGAGGGCAGCGTGGCCCAGCCCGGAAAGGCGCGATTGCGCACCTCCCCCTCGGCATCGGTCCAGCGGCCGAGCACGCCGGTGGTGTCGAAGACCTGGGAGCCGATGCGCAGCTCTCCCCGCGCGTCGATTGCGCGGATCTCCAGCCAGGGCCGATCGGGTTGCGCGCCGTGATCGCCCCAGTAGAGCCGGGGGTGGGCATTGAAGATCATCAGCCCGCTCATCAGCATCACGAGCAGCGTCACGACGTTCAGCCAGTGCCAGAGCCGGGTCGAGAGGCGATGGCGGCGCACGAGGCTGCCGCCCGGGGGAGTGGGATCGGGGATCATCGGTCGCATCCTTGCTGCGAGAGGGCCTCGGGGCGGCAGGCCGCCCCGAGGACGGGGCCGGATCACATGGCGAGCGCGTCGACCACCTTGGCCTCGGGATGGGCGGTGCAGGCGGCGGTGATGCGGGCGGTCATGTCGCCCTCCATACCGTCATGCGCCATCGCGTCATCGGCCATGGCATCGCCTTCCATGGCATCACCTTCCATCGCGTCGCCGGCCATCGCGTCGCCGTCCATGGCGTCACCTTCCATCGCGTCGCTGGCCATCGCGTCGCTGGCCATCGCGTCGCTGGCCATCGCGTCGTCGGCCATGGCATCGCCCGACATCGCGTCATGCGCCATGCCGACGGCCTCGCCCGCCTGCATCATGCCGGAGGAATCCATCGCGAGGAACTCCGCGCAGGTCAGCGTGGTCGTATCGACCGTGCTCTGCGCGAAAGCGCCGGTGGCAAGGGTGAGAGCGGTGACAGCCGTGCCAAGAAGGGAGAGCGTTTTCATGCGTTGTCCTCTGGGTTTCCGCCCGGCGGGATGCCGGAGCGCCGTGAGGAAAAGCTAGCCGCAGAAACCTTCCACATCATTGTGTTTCATCGATAAAAACCCCCATGTGAAAATCGCGACTTTCTGCGCGATCCGGCTGAAACATCTGTAACGCGGGGCACGGGCCGCGCGTATCTCCTGCCCCCGCACCCTCGGCTGCAGCACCCTTGCGGAATTTCTGCGCGCGGGCGGGATTCGCCTGTAACGTTCCTGCAGGCCCCGCGAACTGCACGGATGTGATGCTGCTGCCCGACGACGACTGGTCCGTCCTGATGCGCGCCGCCCTCGCGGGCGACGGGCAGGCCTATGCGCGTTTCCTGCACGAGGTGACGCCGGTGCTGCGCGGCGTCGTGCGCGCCCGGGGCCGCGGCCTGACACGGGAGCATCACGAAGACATCGTGCAGGAGGTTCTGATGGCCATCCACCGCAAGCGCCACACCTGGCAGCCCGATCTGCCGATCCGGCCCTGGCTCTACACCATCGCCCGCCACAAGGTGGTCGACGCCTTCCGCGCAAGCGGCCGCCGCATTCACCTGCCGATCGAGGCCTTCGAGGAGGAGCTCGTCGCCGACCCGCCGCCCGATGGTCTTGCCGCCCGCGAGGTGTCGCGGCTGATCGGCCGGCTCGACCGCCGCTCGGCGCAGATCGTGCAGGCGGTGGGGCTGGAGGAGGAAGCCTCGGCCACCGTCGCCGCCCGGCTGGGAATGACCGAAGGCGCAGTGCGGGTCTCGCTGCACCGGGCGATCCGGCGGATGGCCGAGATGGTGCGGGGGGCGAAATGAGGGGGGTGTGGGACGAGCCCACCGCTCGGACTGCCGAGCGTGGGAACTGCGGTATGTGTGCTGCTGCAGGGGACCGTGCTTCGAGGGACCGTGAGGGCTGCGGTTCAAGCGGGAATCGAGGTGCGGGGACGGCAGCCGCCTCGAGCGGCGAGCCGATCGCTCGGCTGGGGAAGTCTCGAGGACTGGCCCTGTTGCACCCGCGCAGATCCAGAGGCCTTTCCACCACGGCACGGAGGCCGACCCGATGACCACCGACGCCCTGATCGCCCGGCTGAGCGCAGAGCCGCCTGCCCCGCCCTTCCGCCCCCGCCGCATCGCCCTCGCGGTGCTGGCGACCGTGGCCCTGGTCTCCTGCCTCTTCCTCGCTATCGTCGGCGCCCGTCCCGATCTCGCCGAGGCCCTCGGCCAGCCCGTGGTGCTCGCCAAGACCCTGCTGCCGGCCCTGACCTGCGCTCTTGCCCTGCGCGCTGCGCTGCGCCTCTCGCGCCCCGGCAGCCGGACCGGCCCCGCCTTGCTCTGGCTCGCCCTGCCCCTCTCGCTCGCTGCCCTGCTCTGGACCTGGGCCTTCCTGATACTCCCCCCTGCACGGCGCTTCGCCGAGGTCGGGGCCTTCTCGCTCTCCGAATGCATCGGCCTGATCCTCCTTCTCTCCCTCATGCCGATCGCCACCCTCCTCGCGCTCCTCCGCGGCGGCGCCACCACCACCGCCCGCCGCTCCGCCGCTCTCGCCGGCCTCGCCGCAAGCTCCGGTGCCGCGACCGGCTATTCCTTCTTCTGCGTCCAGGACAACCCGCTGTTCTACGTCACCTGGTACGGGGTGGCGATCCTGACCTCGGCGCTGCTCGCAGGCCTGCTGGGAGCCCGGCTGCTGCGGTGGTAGGCGAGCTGAGAGCCGCATCGGGCTCTTCGAACTGCAAATGCCCGCGATACACAGAACCGATCCAGCATCAGTAGGCGCGCAGCCTACCTTGCAGGACCATGCGCCACCTGATCAAACGAGGCCCCAGGCAGAGCCGCCTCAGCCGAAGCAACCTTTCCCTCGCACCAACGCCTTCCCCGGGCGCCACCGGCCAGCAGATTTTCAGGCCGCGATGCCGCCCTCCCAGCCGAGAGAGGTCAATCCGATGCAGGAGCACGCGGCCCTCCGATTTCCCGATCCGCCCCCTTGCCGCCCCTCCCGACCCGCGCTAAACAACCGCGACGGAGCGGTGGCCGAGTGGTCGAAGGCGCACGCCTGGAAAGTGTGTAGGCGGGGAACCGTCTCGAGGGTTCGAATCCCTCTCGCTCCGCCACATGCCCTTATGGAAAGTTTCTCCTGAGCCTGCTGCCGCAGCAATTTCTCGTTATATTCGAAGGTTATGCAGGCTAGGCTAAATACCGGCCCCGGCTCAGAACGTGTTTAGTGTCGTCTCTCCAGCCCGAAGTTCTCCGGAGCTGTTGCCCGCGCCGAAGTAGTGAACAAGCCACAGTACACTGAATTTGTTATGACTTTTCCAATTCGACTGCGGCGTTGGATTGGAGTCACGTTTGCCCGCTTTCACGACTTGGATCGAGCAGGCGTTCAGCCTGGGTATGGTGTCAAGAGATGCGGGGCTGTGAGCTTCGTGCGCCGCTGGCTACGCTGGGCTCCGATTGATCGGATGCGCCGCGCGATCCCCCTGCCGAGCTGACGCGCTCTAGCATCTGTAGTGCCAGCCCTTCGTGACACCTCGAGCCGGCTTGGAGCGTCTTAGAGCGGCAACGTTTCTTGTGCTCTGCAACGCCGCTTGATCGCGTCAGCGCTTTCGATCAGCGCGGTCAATAATTTGCCACGTTGATGTGTTCGAACCACGGACGAATAGCATGCCATGCTAGGGTAACGTCGTCCGGCACGGAGGAGAAGCCTTGAGGGTGACGCGACAACTTATCAAGGTAGTGCTTCTGACGATGGCCCTTATGGGACCGGTTGCGCCCGCCCGAGCTTTCACG
This sequence comes from Cereibacter sp. Soil_C_27, assembly GCF_057657095.1. NCBI lineage: Bacteria > Pseudomonadati > Pseudomonadota > Alphaproteobacteria > Rhodobacterales > Paracoccaceae > Cereibacter > Cereibacter sp. Soil_C_27. The sequence goes on from NZ_JBDGJD010000013.1 coordinate 35,816, forward strand.
GAAGCAGAACTCGCATTCACGTTCGACGCCCGGCGGCTGTCCTCGGATGAGAAGAGGTTTCTGCAAACAGCTCTTGCCTTCAAAGGCTCATACAACGGCCTTCTGGATGGAGCATGGGGAAGCGGGAGCCAGCGCGCGCTTGAGCGTTACGTGAGCAGTGCCGGTGTCATAGGCGAACCCCAGAACTGGTCGTCCTCTCTGCTTGCACTCGGTGCGTGGAAACGTTTCGAGGCAGAGGGGTGGATCGAGCGCTACATCGAGGCCTTGGACATGTCCTTGCTGGTGCCATCGAAGGACATCATCACTGGCGCGGACTCCGACACCTTTGTAAACTTCAATCAGCGCTCATCCTCACTGGCATACTCGCTGACCGTCGGCACGCTTGACGAGGCGTCCAGTCTGCATGACTTCACCCTGCAGCGCGCTGTCCCGGGCTCGGAGCCCTACGTCCTGCGGCGCGACGCCGTCGCCATCACGTCCACACGGGGCAGCGATGGCCGGTCGCTCTATACCCGCTCGGACCTGCGCAACGGCCGCTGGTCCACCATCATGCTTTCGGCGGGAGATCCGGATGGCGGGGTCCTGGCAGCGGTGACCGGCAGCATCGCGAAAGGTCGGTCGGCACCAATCTTGCTCCCCAGCGGCGGTCTGCTGTCACAAGGCATTCTCACTCTGTCCGCCCTACTGGACCGCGAGGAGGGTCAACCGACCGCAGGCGCGACTGGATCCCCGAGCGACATGGCTTCCGCACGGCGGGCGATAACCGAGAGCTTTGTCGGCGCCGCAGGCCCCGTGGCGGCCGCTGCGGCGCCGCCCTCATCTGCGCTAGAGCCTCAGGTCACATCTTCAGGTACCGGCTTCATCGTATCTTCACTTGGACACCTGCTGACAAATGCGCATGTCGTCGAAGGCTGTTCCAACCTGACCGTCGATGGCAGGCCAGCCCGGGCGATTGCCGCGGACACGGCCTTTAATCTGGCTTTGATCCAGAGCGACACAATCGCCGGGAACGCGATCGCCAACTTCGCCTCGAATCCTGCCCGCCTGAATTCCGACGTTACGGTGGTTGGTTATCCGCTGAGTGGCCTGCTCGGCGGGATCAACGTGACCCGAGGATCACTGGCGAGCCTGAAGGGACTGGGAGGCGAGGCGACACGGATGCAGATCTCTGCGCCGGTCCAGCCCGGCAACTCTGGCGGCCCCGTGCTCGATGCAAATGGGTCTGTTGTTGGCGTTGTGGTCGCCAAGCTGGATGCTCAGGTGGTCGCAGATGCGTTCGGCGACATCCCCCAGAACATCAACTTCGCGATACGCGGCGAGATCGCGAAGCTGTTTATGTTCCAGAACGGCGTTGACCCAGTCCTCGCCGATGAAGCCGCTCCCCTGCCACCGGAAGTCATCGCGGAGCAAGCGGCGGCATACACGAAGTTGATCGAATGCCACTAGCGCGGGAGGTCTGGCTATGTCAGTTCGGCCGAGAGGAAGGCCCTTTGACTCAGTTTCGCTGCGCTGCTGTTTGTACACGCCGTGATATCTTTCGTAGAGGCGCAGCGATGCAGGTGTGCCGGGACTAACGCATTGTCTAGCAGAGACGGACACTCGGTTATTGCGCGATGTCGCTGGCGCAGGGTCGACTCTAAGGGCAGAGAGCCGACCTTTGTCAATCGGCACCGAAATCTGACCCCGTATCGGCGTTGAATATTGACCCCCCTCGGGTGGGCGGGATCAGGGCCTG
>NZ_JBDGJD010000014.1:0-32711 GCF_057657095.1 Cereibacter sp. Soil_C_27
ACGCCAGCCGGATCCTGAAGCCCGACTACGAGGACAAGCCCAAGCCCTGACATGAAGACGCCGGAGCCTCGCGGCCCCGGCGTTGCCGTTTTGCATGGGTAAGCGGCGCTTACGGCCCGATGGCGAAGCACTGCACCGCGCGGCCTGCAGGCGAGGGTGAACCATTCTCCCGTCGCCCTCTTCAAATGACTCATGCCGGACTGTAGAAAACCCGCTCTCTTCGATCTGGCCTAATCCGGATCATGCGGTAAGCATGCCAGGTGCCGTGGCCGAGCACGGGAAAGATCACGATCAATGAGAGAAAACCAGTGAGAGCCGAGAGCACAAAGAGGCCCAAAACCAAAGCACCCCAGCACAGCATTACGGGGAGGTTATTCCAGACAAGGGCGATGCTGACACCCATAGCCGTCAGTGCATCAGTGTCCTCTTGAAGCAGCATAGGAATAGAAAACGCGCTGGCGGCAAATGCGAAGGCTGCAAAAAGCGCGCCCACGGTGCTGCCTACCAACAACATTGCCCATCCGGTGGGTGTCATGAACAGCGTTGGCAGAAACTGGTCTGCCCCTAAGAACGGCCGAATACCAAAGAAGATCGCATATATAATGACTGCAGCGCGCATCCAGAGAAGAAAGAGCAGAAGCAGCAATGCCCCCATAAAGACTGCCTGATGCCCCGAAGTGGGCCGTACGAGCAGCATTGCGGACAGGCTTGTTGGGATTCCATCGGCAATCCTGCGACTTTTCTCATAAAGACCTCCGGCAAGGAGTGGGCCAAGCACCATGAAACCTGCCATTGCAGGGAACAGATAATAGTCCATCCCGACACTGATGAGACTTGTGACAACTGCAATCGACAAGATGAACACTAGGGTGCCGTAAACAACGCTTGGCAACGGGTTACGCCAGAAATCGCTCCAGCCGGCGACAAGCCACTCTAGTGCCGTCGACCAAGGAAGCTTCCGTGCGCGAAGGTTAGGGACCGGGAGAGGAGGTACAACTTCCGGAATGCCCTCCCGCACCATCGGGTCCAGGGGATCAGGCTTTTCAAGACCGTGGCCTTTGCTCAACACGACGATTTCGCCGCAACATGCGCGACCCTCCCATCAAGGGGTTTGGCATGTGCCACGCACGCGGGTTGGGAGCTGAAGGCAACGGACAATAGATGCACATTTGCTCCGACGAACAGGACGGCGGCCAATAGAGCTGTCCCCCACATCAAGTGTGCCTGCCTGGTGAGAGGGCGGAAGGACTTGCCTGTCACTGAATGACCTCCTGCTGCTTTCCCAAAGAAAGAACGTAATGCGCGAGAATCTTGCGGTCGACATCGGTCAGCCGGTTCTCCCAGCCAGGCATGAATCCCTTTCGACCGTTGCGGACCGTCTGATATAAAATAGCATCTGAACCACCGTAGATCCAGGAAGTGTCTGTAAGGTTTGGTGCGCCTATGTCTTGGCTTCCCTTCGCATCTTCGCCGTGACAAGATGAACAATTATCGGCGAATAACAGAGCCCCGTCAGCTATTCGTTCTGGATCCGCCTGTTCTCCGGATAACGACTGAACATAATCAGCGACCCTTAGTATCTCTCCCTGCGTAAGCAGTCCTTCAAACGCTGGCATTTCAGCTACGCGTGAATCAGGGTGCTGAGTGTTGATGCCAACCCGTATGGTCTCGAAAACAGTTGCGACATCACCGCCCCAAAGCCATGTCTTGTCTGCGAGGTTAGGGAAACCCGGTCCCCCCAATCCCCCTTCACCGTGACAGGCGGCGCAGTTGTCACCAAAGAGCGCCGGACCGGTAACCTCGACAACAGACATTAGGTCTGCGTCCGCCGCCATCGCATTGAGCGGCGTATCCGCAATGCTCTTTTGCCATTCTACCCGAGGTAAATTTCCAGCGACGATTTGAACCTGCAACTCTTCCTTCTGGTCTTCACCTAAGACGCCTCTCCAATAGGTGTTGATCCCCGGCCAACTGGGCAACAGTATCCAGGCAATAAGTGCATAAACATGGGTAACGCCGATGAACCACCAGATGATGCGGGGAACGTTTGTGTTAAGTTCCGTAATGCCATCCCACTCATGTCCCGTGGTCTGATGGCCAGTTAATGGATCGCGCTCCTTTACCGACATGGTCCATCCTCATCGTCCAAAATGCTTTTACCGGCACGTTCAAAACGTTTTCCGTTTGATGGCCAAAATGCATAAGCGGCAGAAGCCAAGAAGAGGGCTATCAGATAAAACAACCCAAGAAACTTAGACAGCCAAACAGCAGTTTCATGTTCCATCATTCGATGGTCTCCTGCTCAACGGTGTTAGATGGTCCGGATTGCCCAACGTCTTCCGCCATCAGCTCCAAGGGATTAACCAGTCTCCCAAGAACTTGCAAATATGCGATTACCGCGTCTAGTTCTGTCAACTCCCTGGGAAGGTTGTCAAAGCTGCTGATCGTTGTAGCCTCGCCGTATCGCTCCGCCAACGCGACTGATGCATCGCTGTCGGGCGCTGCCTGACCCATAGCGTCGCGGGCCGCGTTCTCGATCATTTCGTCAGTGTATGGGACCCCCACACTTCGTAGGGCGCGCAGGCGGCTGGAGAAATTTTGTGTATCTAGGCGTGTCGACGCCAGCCAAGAGTACGCTGGCATGTTGGACTGCGGCGAGACTGCTCTGGGGTCAAGAAGATGTGCCGCATGCCATTCGTCAGAGTATTTTCCGCCGATCCGTGCAAGATCCGGTCCGGTGCGTTTAGATCCCCAAAGCATCGGATGGTCATACTGAGACTCGACGGCGAGCGAATAGGGGCCGTACCTCTCCACTTCATCGCGCAATGTCCGGATCATCTGGCTATGACAGGCATAGCATCCTTCACGCATATATATGTCTCGTCCGGCCTGCTCCAGAGGTGTGTAAAGACGCATTTCCGGCGCATCTTGAACCGTCCCGTCAATGGTAAAGAGCGGCGCGATCTCCACGATGCCACCGACCGAAGCCGCGACGATAATTCCGATCGACAGCGTCATGGTATGTCGCTCCAAGCGATAGTGCGCGGGAAACAGAGGTCTGAAAAGGCGCTTCAGCATGCTTTCTACTCCGCCACTGGAACGCTTGGTTCAGTTGCCGTGGATGACGTGGGGTGATCCAGCAGCCTGGAACGTACCGGAGTCGAACGGACCGTCATCACCACGTTGTAGAGCCCAATGCCGGCACCCATCAGAAACAACAGCCCCCCAAAGGCACGCGCGACGTAATAGGGATACATCCGTTCTAGAGTTTGTACGAAAGAATACTGAAGCGTGCCGACGTCGTTATAGGTTCGCCACATCATGCCTTGGATAATGCCGGAGTTCCACATTGCGAAAATATATATGACGGTGCCCGACAGCGCGAGCCAGAAGTGCCACTCCACCAGCCGCAATGAGTACATCCTGTCTCGCCGCCAGATGGTCGGTACTGCAGCATAGATAGCACCAAAGGAAATCATTGCCACCCAGCCCATAGCGCCGGCATGAACGTGGCCTACGGTCCAGTCCGTATAATGTGATAATCCATTCACCGGCCTAATAGCCATGAAGGACCCTTCGAAGGTCGAGAGACCATAGAACACCACAGCAATCATCATGAAGCGTAAAGTCGCATCTTCACGTACTTTGTGCCACGCTCCGTTCAGGGTCATCAGAGCGTTTCCCGCAGATGCCCAGGACGGCACCAGCAACATTACCGAGAACGTCATTCCAAGAGTTTGAACCCAATGCGGTAGCGCCGTGTAGTGTAGATGATGCGAGCCCGCCCACATGTAGAAGAATACAATGCCCCAAAAGCTCAGGATCGACAGACGATAGGAGTAGATCGGCCGCATCGCACGTTTTGGGAGATAATAATAAAGCATCCCCAGAAAACCGGCTGTTAGAAAGAAGGCTACTGCGTTGTGGCCGTACCACCACTGGACCATGGCGTCCTGAACGCCGGCATAGATCGGGTAACTTTCAGCCACATTCCACGCTACTGGTACGGCAAGGTTATTTACTATATGAAGCACTGCCACCACAAGAATGAATGCCAGATAGTACCAGTTCGAGACATAGATGTGCGGCTCTACCCGGCGCGCGAGCGTCCGGAAGTATAGCAGAAAGTACGTTACCCAGACGATCACCAGCCAGATGTCGGCATACCACTCAGCTTCGGCATATTCCTTGGACTGGGTGACGCCCATCATGTAACCGGTGACTGCCAACACAACAAAAAGATTATAACCAAGAAGGACAAACCATGGGGTTACCTGATCAGGCAGCCGCGTCCGAGTTGTGCGCTGCATCACGTGAAACGAGGTCGCGATCAGAGCATTCCCGCCGAACCCGAAAATGACGCCAGTGGTATGTACTGGTCGCAAACGGCCAAAGCTCAGCCATGCTGTCTCAAAGTTAAGGTACGGCCAAGCGAGTTCCGACGCGACCCAAACCCCAACCAACATGGCGAAGACCGCCCAGATCATTGCGAGGATCAACCCAAGCTTGATTGGGTCATCATAGTAGCTTTCGCTCCGATCCTCCGTAGGCTCCGGTTCATCAAGGGAACGAATAACAAGAATGGACAAGAGGGCGCCGGCAAGCAGGACGATGATGCCATGCGACCCCATCGGATCTCCTCTACCGCCTGCCGCCATCAGCAGTCCGAGAAGGGCAGTGGCCCCGGAAAGCATCAGCGCCCTCCCCCGCTCCGCACCCGTAAGGTTCTCGATCATAAAATGTCCTATCTCCTAAGCCCTCTGCCGCTGACGCGTGGAGGACCTCCCTTATGTGGCCCAAGAAGGTTCATCTCCGCATAGGCGGAACCGCGGTCGTGACCTCAGCCTCGTCAAAGGTGTCGCTTTGGTCAAGTCGGATGCAACCGCTGCACGAGGATTCAGGCTCATCGACCTTCAAAGCTAGAATATTGTGGTTGCGACTGGAGCTGGCCCTGCCTTCCGGCAAGATCCGAATGACGGGCTCGCTAGCGTCTGGCGCAGAAGCCGGTCTCGCGGGTGGCTCGCACATCCAAGGCTGGCCCTGCATCCAGATGACGAACCCAGCCGGGTCGAACCGGCCGTCACTAGTCTGCTGCAGATACTCCATGATAATCCCCTTGCGCCATTGGTGGTAATGGTAATCGAAAGCGGTCATGCTGTTATTCCTCAGGATTACTGCCCCGCACTCCGCCATATTTTTTATCAAGAAAACCTGCGACGTTTTGATACATGTCAATGCGCCACTTCCACAGGCAGGATGTCAGGCAGCATGGCGCCTGACCGCTCCTCAATTCCTGTTGTCCGGGGTTAGATCACCAGCCCGGATAGCGCTCCCACATCTGCTCCACGAACTCTGACTCCGGCGCACGGCTGCGGGCAAGGTCGCGGCCAAGGCGATCGATCAGGTCTGCACATTCCACCTGCTCGCGCCAAGGGTGCTGCATGACTTCCTCGGGATAGAGGAGGCCCAGCAGGTTGCCGGCAATCGCGCCTGTGCTGTCGCTGTCGCCGGAGTGGGTGACAGCGATCCGGAGACCCGCCTCAAACCCGGGTGCGGCAAGGGCTGCATAGAGCGCGATGGCCAGCGCCTCCTCGGCCACCCAGCCGCCGCCAAGCCGTTCGACCGTCTCGGGTCTCCCATCACGCGGCAGGGCGAGGGCCGCGTCTATCGCGGCCGCGGTTTCTCCTGTAGCGACCGCCAGAGCACGACGAATGGCGCGTTCCAATGGGACGCCTTCCAACACCTCGGCAAGGATGCAGGCGAAGGCCGCGGCAGCCTCCTGCCCCGTCTCATGGCCGTGGGTCAGCGCAGAGGTGCCAAGCGCCAACTCCCGCACCTGAAACCCCAGGAGGCCCACCGGCGCCACGCGCATGATCGTGCCGCAGCCCTTGGAGCTGTTCCGCGGTGGCTGGCCAAAGCTCGTGGACGCGTTCAGCGCAGAGAGGCAGGTGTTGCCCGGTGCCCGGCGCTTGTGGAGCCGCGGATCTGCCACCAACCCGGTTCGACAAAGGTCAGCCACCTTCGGCTTGCAGCCCTGCGTCTGGTACCAGCGCAGCAGGGCGTGATGGACAACGCCCGGCGGGTGACAGATCCCCTTGGCGATCCCCCTCACCTGCGCCCGGATCAGCCCTTCCGCCGTGAACAACGTCATCTGAGTGTCGTCGGTGATCGCACCGCGCAGGCCATAGGCCACCGGCAGCTGGGTTAGGCCTTTCGGAAACGTCGTCCGGATCCGGTCGAGGCTCCAGAACTCGATCTCCGCCCCCAAGGCATCGCCGATCGCTCCGCCGAAGAGCGAGGCCCGGATAAGCTGTGCCTTGCGGTCAGGCAGGGCTGCGCGCGCCTTCAGGAAATCCCATTGCGCTGCCGTCTCTATCGCGCCGCGGCGAACGGCCCGCACCCGCGCCATCGCCTGGTCCGCGTCCTCGCCCCGTTCGATCAGCAACAAGGCGGCGACAGTGCCCGCGCGCCCCAGCCCGCCCCGGCAGTGCACAAGCACCCTGCCCCCGGCTTCCAGAGCCATATGCAGACGACGTGAGACCGGCTCCCACAGCGCCATCCAAGCCGCATTCGGCGCCTGCTGGTCGAGGATTGGCAAGTGCAGCCAATCCATACCGCTACGCTGAATGCCCTCTCCCAAACCTTCCACCTGCAGCAGCGAAAGCTCGTCTGGCTCGACCAGCGTCACGACGACTGTCGCTCCCCAGTCGCGCACCGCCTCAAGATCGGCGTCGAGATCACGGCTCCAGCTGTCGCCGAACAGACTTCCGCCCTTTTTGCCGGGGCAGAAGGTCAACCCGAGGCGGCCGTTGGCTACGGCAAGGTCATCGATGAGAAGGGGGTGGGTTACGCTCGTCCGCACTTGATGTCGCTCCTGTTCAGTGATCGTGATGACCCAGAGAGTAACGCAGCCCTGCAGCGCTGCGGGAGAACGTCGAGATTTTCCGGATGATGCGCTACAGCGGCTTTTATTGGACCCTCCCCGTCTTCTGGGCCGGCTTCCGCAAACTCGATCCGGATGCGGCGATCGCGGCAAGCCAGAGCCAGACGATCTGGTATCAGCGCGAGCTGATCAAGGAGTGGATCCGGCGGGCGGGCGGCACGCTTGTGCGTGAGACCGTCGCCATGGAAGCCGCGCCGGATCGGGCGAGCGGGGTCATCCTGGTCGATCTGGAGAAAGCGCTTACACACGCCAAGAAGGATCAGGCGCGGCTGGTGCTGGTGGACTTTGCCGAAGCGCAGGGCTGGCGCCGCCATGGCCCGCTATGGCAGCGCCTCGCCGAAGAGGATGTCGAGGTGCTGTCTCCTGCGCCACTGGGCATTGACGGCGGGGCATTTGACCCACAGGGGCATTTCCGGGCCTGGCGCGAAATGGAGGTTGCCCATGCCCGATCAAAGCCCGAGCACCGCATCATAATCCTTGCGGCCCTCAGCGAGATGGGAGACCTCTCGCTTGCTGCGCGCGCCGAGGCTCTGAACAGCGCAGGACTGCGCTCTTTCACGGGTCGCCCTTGGGCCGAAGACAACCTTCGCAAGTTCCTGACCCCGTAACTGCACGTCGCGAGACCTTCTTCTTGCCGTTCTCCGTGGACACAGGTGAATGACTCTACTTGGACAACGTTGGTGCGGCACACGCTGTAACGTAAGCGGGAAGGGAACCCCGTGGGTTAATGGGTAAGCGTCCGGCCTGACTGCCCTGCCGCGGATTGAGAGAGGCGGATAGTGTCCACCAGCGATAGTGGACACTCTGGTGATTGCATGGCACGTCGGACGAAGCGGCTTTGGACGGATGAGGAGAAACGCTCGATCTGTTTCCAGTCGACTGCGCCGGGTGTTTCGGTTGCACAGGTGGCGCGTCGTTATGCGGTGAATGCCAATCTCATCTTCAAGTGGCTGCGCGATCCCCGGTTCGCGCCGGACCCCGCGGCGGTGCCCTCGCCTGCTGTAGAACCCCGCTTTCTGCCGGTGGAGATCGTTGCGGAGAGGTCAGCGGCAATGGCGGTGCCTGCTCCCGACAGCCACATCGAGATCGAACTGGCCGGGGGTCACCGGATGCGGATCAGCGGCGGCTATGATCCTGAGGCGCTGGCGCGTCTAATCCGTGGGTTGTCGATGTGATCCCCGTTCCGGCCAACACACGGGTCTGGCTGGCGGCCGGGGTGACGGACATGCGCAAAGGGTTTGCGGCCCTGGCAGCGCAGGCTGAGGCGGTGCTGCAGCAGGACCCGTTTGCCGGGCATCTGTTCGTCTTCCGTGGCCGTCGGGGTGACCTGGTCAAGGTGATCTGGTGGGATGGTCAAGGCGCCTGCATGTTCATGAAGCGGCTGGAGGAGGGCCGGTTTGTCTGGCCCTCGGCGAAGGAGGGGAAGGTGGCGCTGACGCCTGCACAACTGTCGATGCTGCTGGAGGGGATCGACTGGCGGGCACCACAGCGGACGTGGCGGCCCTTGGCAGCGGGATAATCTGCGGACCCCGTAATCAATGATTCCCACAAGGAATACAGTGGGATAAACTTCCCACATGCTGGATCACACCCTGACCTTGCCGGAAGACCCCGAGGAGCTGCGCAGCTTCACCGCGCGGCTCTTGGCGGAGGTCAAGGCGCAGGCGATCCTGATCGAGAAGCTGCGCCACCAGTTGGCCGGGCACCGGGCGCACCGCTTCGGGGCCTCATCGGAGACTGCGGAACAGCTGCAACTGGCTTTGGAGACAAGCGAGATTGCGGCGGCGGCGATGACGGCGCGTATGAAGCTGCCAGACATCGAAGAGAAGGACAAACCCAAGCGCCGTCCGATCCCCGATCATGTTCCCCGGATGGAAGTGGAACTTAGCCCCGGCACCGATGCCTGTGCCGACTGCGGTGGCCGCCTGCGCCGCATTGGTGAGGATGTGACCGACGAACTGGAATACGTCCCCGGGCGGTTTATCGTGAACCGGATTGTTCGCCCTCGGCTGACCTGTTCGTGCTGCGAGAAGTTTGTTCAGTCTCCGCTGCCATCGCGGCCCATCGAGCGCGGCCGCCCGGGGCCAGGTCTCTTGGCCCACGTGCTGGTCAGCAAATATGCCGATCACTTGCCGCTCTACCGCCAGAGCCAGATCTTCGACCGCGAAGGGCTCGACCTCGATCGCTCCACCCTGGCCGACTGGGTCGGCAAGACGACCGCCCTGCTCGAACCGCTGGCCAACGCCATTGGCCGCCATGTCCTGTCGGCCGAGGCGATCTTCGCCGACGACACGCCGGTCAGCATGCTCGCCCCCGGCACCGGCAAGACCCAGACCGCACGGCTCTGGACCTATGCTCGTGACGAACGCCCCTGGGGTGGAACGGCACCGCCCGCGGCCTGGTATCGCTTCTCGGGCGACCGCAAAGGCCAGCATCCGAAGGATCACCCTCGCCCGCTTCCGTGGCTGGATGCATGCAGATGGCTATGCCGGGTTCGAGGATCTCTATCGGACCGGTGCCATCCGCGAGGTTGCCTGCATGGCCCATGTCCGGCGCAAGTTCGTAGACATCCACCGGTCGCAAGGTTCCCCGATCGCCGAGGAAGCCATCGGCCGGATCGCGCAACTTTACGCCGTCGAGAAGGAGGCCCGAGGTTCACCTCCGGACGTCCGCCTCGCGCTTCGCAAGGCGCATGCCGCCCCGGTCTTTGACGATCTGGAGCGATGGCTGGCCATGCAACTCACCATGATCTCGGGCAAATCCCCACTCGCGTCCGCTATCCGCTATGCCCTGACCCGCATGGAACGCCTGCGCCCCTACCTCGACAACGGCAACCTCGAACTCGACAACAACGCCGCCGAACGCGGCATGCGCGCCATCGCCCTCGGCCGCAAGAACTACCTCTTCGTAGGCTCGGAAGCGGGCGGTAAAACCGCCGCCATCGCATACACCCTGATCGAAACGGCCAAGCTCAACGCCGTCGATCCCCATGCCTGGCTCGCCGACACCCTAGCCCGTATCCCTGACTACAAGATTACAAAGGTCGATGACCTGCTGCCTTGGATTTGGCGCGGGTAGCGGTCAGGCCGGACGCTTACGTTAATGGCGTAGCTTGTCTGAGATAGGTTGCGGCATTGGTCTGATCGCCGGGGTTCCATGTCTACGACTAGTTCTACGCCTATGCCTGCGACTGGTAGCTTTCAGTTGGTCGAAGCGTTCGTCGGGCGGCTGGACGGAGCGCCGGTTGGCGAGCGCCGCCGGTGGTCGGATGAGTTCAAGGCGCAGGCGGTCACTGCGGCGCTGGAGCCTGGGATCAATGTTTCGGCGCTGGCCCGTCGTCTGGGAATTTCCCCTCCGCAGTTGTTTGGCTGGCGCAGGGCCTTCCTGAACAAGCAGAGCCAAGGTTGCTCCACTACTTCGCCAGACCCTTTGGTGGAGCTCGTGGTGGGCGAGGTCATCATCCGGGTTGGCGTCGACATAAACGAGGCGGCGCTGCAGCGTATCATCCGTGCGGTGCGCTCGGCATGATCCCGTCCGGAGTGAAAGTCTTTCTAGCGAGCCAACCGGTCGACTTCCGCAAGGGGCCGGACAGCCTGCTGTCCCTGGTGCGCGATGCGGGCAGCGACCCGTTCAGCGGCGCGCTCTACATATTCCGGGCGAAGCGGGCGGACCGGATCAAGATCGTCTGGTGGGATGGCAGCGGGGTCTGTATTTTTGCCAAGCGGCTCGAAAAATCCGCCTTCTGCTGGCCGCGTATCGGGCCTGTCCGGGTCCAGCTGAACCAAGCGCAGCTCATGGCGCTGGTGGATGGTCTGGACTGGAAGCGGGTGCGCCCCCTAGCCGTAAAAGCTCCTGTATTCGCAGGCTAATTTGGCCGCAGCGAAGTGAAGAAACCGGGCTTCGCCGTAGAAATCCTGCGGCATGTCCGGCGGGAATGTGCTATCTTTAACGCTATGAGCGCGGACGATTTCTCCCTCCCTGACGACATGGACCTGCTGAAGTCCTTGGTCCGCGCCATGACGCAGAAGACTGCGGCATTGGAGGATGAGAACGCCGCTTTGAGAGCGCGCAGCACGGATGCCGACGAGCGGATCAAGCGGCTGATGGAGATCCTGAAAGCCTATGATCGCGCCCGGTTCGGTCGGCGCTCGGAGAAGCTCGGCGCCGGCGGGCCGTCAGTAGACGAGCAAGCGCAGCAGGCCTTTGTCTTCGAGGAGATCGAGACAGGCATCTCCGCCCTCCGGGCGCAGATCGGCACGGGCCGGACCCCGCATGAGAGGCGGCCTTCCCGCCCGCGCAAAGGCTTCCCGCCGCATCTGGAACGGGTCGAAGTGGTGATCGAGCCTGAGGACCTGCCGGAGCACGCGGGCAAGCAGAAGGTGCTGATCGGCGAAGATGTGTCGGAGCGGCTTGATGTGATACCGGCGAAGTTCCGGGTGATCGTCACCCGCCGCCCCAAATACGCGTTCAAGGGCTGGGACGGCGTCATCCAGGCACTGGCTCCCGCCCATATCATCGAGAGCGGCCTGCCGACCGAAGCGCTGCTGGCGCAGATTGCTGTCTCGAAATATGCCGATGGCCCGCCTCTCTATCGCCAGGAGGGGATCTATGCCCGCGATCACGTTGAGATCGACCGGCGGCTGATGGCGCAGTGGATGGGCCGGGTCGGGTTCGAGCTGGAGATCCTCGCAGACCATGTCCTGGGCGAAGTCCTGAAAGGCGCACGGGTCTTTGCCGATGAAACCAGCCTGCCGACCCTCGCTCCCGGCGCTGGCGCCACGAAGAAAGCTTGGCTCTGGGCCTATGCCCGCGATGACAGCACCTTCGGCGGGAGCGGCCCGCCCATGGTGGCCTATCGCTTCGAAGACAGCCGATCGGGCGATTGCGTGCGTCGTCACCTCCAGGGCTATGGCGGCATCCTGCAGGTGGACGGCTATGCCGCCTACAGCAAGCTGGTGCGCAAGGACGGGGGCAATGACGGCCCGCGGCTGGCAGGATGCTGGGCCCACAGTCGGCGCCGGTTCTATGAACTCCATGCTGCAGGCGCCTCGGAGATCGCCACCGCCACAGTCGAGCGGATGGCTGAGCTCTGGACGCTCGAGGCGGAGGTTCGCGGCAAAGATCCCGAAGCCCGCGCCGCCGCGCGCCAGGCTGTCTCCGCACCGATCGTCACTGAGCTGTTCACGCTCTGGCAGCGGACCTTGCCCCGCATCTCGGGGAAATCGAAACTGGCCGAGGCCCTGCGCTATGCCATATCCCGCCGCGAGATCTTCGAGCGCTTCCTGAAGGACGGTCTCGTCGAGCTCGACTCCAACATCGTCGAGCGCGCCATCAGGCCCCAGACAATTACGAGGAAGAACAGCCTGTTCGCCGGTTCGGACGGAGGCGGCCGCACATGGGCCACCATCGCCACGCTCCTGCAGACGTGCAAGATGAACAGCGTCGATCCCGCCGCTTGGCTGAGCCAGACCTTGGAGCGCATCGCCAACCAATGGTCGAGCGCCGAAATCAATGCTCTCATGCCATGGAACTACAGAGCCTGAACGGTCCCAGCTTCCCGCTTACTCGTGGCGAAGAAAGGCCGCGATAACTTGGCTCAGCCGATGCCCGTGTTGGCAAACGACCACCACGGACTGGCGCTTCAGCCGGGCTGCCGTCGCAGCCAGCCGGTCCGCCTCTACCTCTTCCGCGGCAAGGCGAACTGACCCGGGGATCAGTGCTGCCTCGGCAGCAAAATCAGCAGCTGTTCGAGCGTCTAGCAGCGCAGGGCAACGGGGCGTCCCGATCAATCGGAAGAGCTTCTCTGACGTAATGGCGTCTGGCGCAGGCATGTGCGTTCCCCGATGGTAAGTGGTGGGCTGAACGCGATCTTCGGCTGACGCCTCGTGGGGAGCTCGCAATCCCCATGCAGCGATACTGGCTTACGAGGAAGTGCTGGTCAATCAACTAGTCGCTCGGCTCGCTGATAAATCGGTCATTTTCGTTAACACCCAAGACTTATCGAGGATGGGGCGAATATACGCGGACCGCAGCCTTTGTGCGCATATTCGGCAGCAAGGGCCATAGCAAAGTCGGTCGGCTTTCGATCAGGTCATTGTTGTAGACAATGCGGCATGGCGTTGCGTTGGTGCGCACTCATCGCCCACAAGGGCGTCACCACGATCTGCGCATGCGATGTCGGCGGAGCATCCAGGATTGCCACGCCGTATCTGCCACCATCATTCCGCCCAATTTGAAGGATTATCCTAGGGCAAGCTGTTCGTGCAGCAACGCTCATGCGTGGACCCACTACCGCGGTTGGCATAGATGCTGCTGCGCTGCCCGAAGGAGATCGGTGAAATGCAACTGACTGGCCTAAATAATGGTTCGATCGAATACATCCCGTCAGTCGCCGCGCGAAGCGCAACGTCGAAAACCGAAGGAAACGTCACGTTCAGTCAGCCTGCCGTCGCATCTAAACCACAGCATTTTAAAGTGAATTTCACGCTGGATATCTCTCATAGTCTAGCGAACGTGATGGAATCGAGCGTCTTGAAGATTGCGTTCCTCATTCCGGCTGCATCGGACACGGTGCTTTACCGCGACATCGAAGACAAAGCTGCACAAAAGATTGCCCCTGCGTTCCGACAGATTGCTGAGCAAATCGAGCGCGACATTGAACGAGCCGCTGTTCAGAGGGCGTCGCCGCGAGGAGAGTAGTTTTCGCGCTGCGATCGCAAACTAAGCCCCCAAAGGCGGCTCAAATGCCGCGGCGGGAGGGTAAGTAGGGCGGGCTGCGCGGGACGCGCGAGTGGGGTTTCTCGCAGCCATAAGGGACTTCATGGTGTCCCGCGCCGCCCTCAAGATTTCACCGGTCTCGGCGGTTCCTGCTGTTTCAGCTAAACCGTTAAAAAAATGGCGGGTTTAAGGCGAACTTTGACCTTCAGTCTCATCCTGTGCTGTTTGTTGAGGCAGGCTCCTCCGGGTCGGCGCGGGTAGGCTTACCCTCTGGCAGGATGCTTAAGAATGCGCCAGCTCTCCACAAGATGGGTGTCTAACCTCGTCTCTGATCGAGGATAAAGCCGACAGACCCCGTCGCCTCCGTGGACCAACTCTCTGACCTCTTCGAGGGTGGCTGCGCTTTGCTTCTTCCTGGTCAGGACCGGCGGTCCCTCGAATGCGCTCTGAAAGCTCCAGAGCCGGGCCACGTAGGTATCCGGATCGTCGTCTTGAGAATGAGAGATCATCCACACTTCCATCCGCTTCTTATCCTTTTCCCGCGCAGCCTACGCCGTCCAATCCGGATCGTCGTAGGGGTCGTAATCCTGACCGGTGCGCATTCGTTCCGACGTCGTGTGCCAGCGTGCCGCCATCTCGTCCAGCCTGGCAGTGAAAGCGTCCTTGTCCTCGCCCGGCTCATGGGCGACTGCCTCGGTGTGCTGGCAGTCGTCGCAGATCATCTTGCAGGGGAAACACCGGATGCTGCCTTGTCCACAATGTGGGCAGACGGGTTCCGCAGCCCCGACGTCGTCCGTGTCCACCGTGTCCCTCCCTTAGATCGAGTAAGCCATAAAACCGGCTGTAATACTCTTACCTATAGCGGCTGGTGTCTTGCCAATGGCGTCGCCGTCTGCTGCGCGAACTGTGACACGGAATGGCCGGGAGCCATTCGGACATAATGGGCCGGAGCCGGCGGGTGGGAGCTTGGCTTAGGACAACCAGGGTGCTGCTCTGCTATGCGCTGAACGCAAATCTGATCTTGACGGATCCTCAGCCGCGACGGGCTGCTTGTTCAATTCCTTGATCGGCTCGATGTTCCTACTGATGAAAGCTGCGGCTCGCCGAGCGACTACAGGTCCCGGAGGGCCGCTCAATCCTGCGGCATCCATCTGCCAAACCAAAAACGGGCCATCACCGTCCATTATGTCGCACCCTGTGGCGGGCGAAGGTTGTGCAAGCGCAACCTTCTGCTTGGGCCGAAGGACTAGCTTTGGGGGACAGGATTTGCCTGCAAAGGAATACCCGATGTTTACCCGCCGCGCCGCCCTCATGGGGGCCGCCATGATTGCCAGTGCACCCCTCGTCTTCAGCCGGGCTGCCGGAGCGCAAGATGTGCTGACCCTCGTCACCGCCATTCCATCCAACCTCGCCACAATGCCGCGCCGAAAGCAGGCTCTGGTCAAGCCACCTCTGGTCCACGAGCACGAGCAAGTCGCCACTACGGGTCCAAGCATCATCGAGTTCGAGATGAAGATCGTCGAGAAGGAGATGCAGGTCGACGAGAACGCGTGGTTACAGGCGATGACCTTCAACGGCTCCATGCCCGGCCCGATGATGGTGGTGCATGAGGGCGACTATGTCGAACTGACCCTGTTCAATCCGCCCGAGAACATGATGCAGCACAACATCGACTTCCACGCCGCCACCGGCGCGCTGGGGGGCGGCGGGCTGACGCTGGTCAATCCCGGCGAGAAGGCGGTGCTGCGCTTCAAAGCGACCCGACCCGGCGTCTTCGTCTATCACTGCGCGCCGGGCGGTCCGATGATCCCGTGGCACGTGGTCTCCGGCATGTCGGGCTGCATCATGGTGCTGCCACGCGACGGGCTGAAGGATCACCTGGGCAAGCCGGTCAAATATGACCGCGTCTACTACATCGGTGAGAACGACTTCTACATCCCGAAGGACGCCGACGGGGCCTACAAGCGCTACGCCGATCCGGGCGAGTCCTACGATGACACGCTGCAAGTGATGAACAGCCTGATCCCGACGCATGTCGTCTTCAACGGTGCTGTCGGCGCGCTGACCGGTGGCAATGCCTTGCCAGCAGAACAGGGCGAGACAGTGCTGTTCGTTCACAGTCAGGCCAACCGCGACAGCCGCCCGCACATGATCGGTGGCCACGGCGATCTGGTCTGGGAGACGGGCAAGTTCAACAACCCGCCGGAGCGCGATCTGGAGACCTGGTTCATCCGCGGCGGGTCGGCCGGAGCGGCGCTCTACACCTTCCTGCAGCCGGGCGTCTACGCCTACGTAAACCATAACCTGATCGAGGCAGTGAACCTCGGCGCCACCGCACACGTGATCGTTGGCGGGGACTGGAACAACGACCTGATGGAGCAAGTCGTGGCACCGGTCGAGTATGACATCCTCCACGAAGGACGGTCCGCGCTGCCATAGGCGTTCCAACCATGACAACGGGCGGCCCCTCTTCGGGGTCGTCCTTTCTTTTTGAGGAGCTCAGTTATGAACGGGTCGCTTGTTGCTGCCATCTTGGCGTTCGCGGCCTTGGCTAGTCTCTCCGCCTGCCGGAAGGATGAGGCACTTGAGCTTCCCGAGTTGGTGCGCATCTCTGCAGGCACCTACAGCTACCGGCCAGCAGGCGACTTCCGACAGGGCACCCGCATCGTCGATGCTCCTTTTCTGGCGCGCAAGGGCGCGACGCCACTGGACATCATGAAATATCAGGTGACCGAGGCCGCATACGCCCGCTGCGTTGGGGCCGGGGCGTGCCCTGCCCTCGCTTCGAAATCAGAGGCGCGGATTGACCACCCTCAGACCGGGGTGAATTATGCCGACACGATCGCCTATGCCGGTTGGCTGTCAGAGCAGAGCGGTCAGGGCTGGCGTCTGCCCACGGACGAAGAATGGCTGCGCGCCGCGGCAGAACGTGCCCCCGAAGACGGCTTTGATGCTGCCGCCAACGGCGCAGATCCGGCGCAGCGCTGGATCGCCAGCTACCGCCGGGAGGTGGCCCTGCGGGGTGACGCTGATCTGCAATCGCATCCCTTGGCCTATTTTGGAGAGAACAAGCTCGGCGTAGCCGACGTGGCCGGCAATGTGTGGGAGTGGACGGAAACCTGCTTCCAGAACGGCACGCTCACCGGGGACGGCTCGGCGATCGCATCGATGGCGGACTACTGCGGTGTGCGCGCTGTTCAGGGGCGACACCGGGCGTTCATCATCGACTTCGTGCGCGATGCGCGATCAGGTGGATGCGCGGTCGGGGTGCCCCCCGACTTCTTGGGCTTTCGTCTTGTCCGGGATTCCTGGAGGTCTTGATCCGAGGTTAGTGACCAGGAAACCTCTGATCCCGGCAGGAAGATCAAGAAGATCGATGATCAATGTCCAATCAGATCACTCGGTGACCTCCTATCAGCCGGCTCGCTCCAGCTTGGTCGTATGGGCCCACCTTCCAGCGAGAGAGGGGTGCTATGGTGAGGCTCCCTGTTCTGCGGCCATGGCAAGGAGTTGGAACGATGTTCGTCGAAAGCATGCTGGAAACGGCGCGCGAAAGGCTCGTCACAATTGCCGATGATGCCAAGCTGATCGATGCAGCCAAGATCTTGGCCGCCAAGGCGAATCTGGTGATGGTTTGCGACAGCACGGGCACTCTGATGGGGGTTATAACCAACACGGATGTCGTCAGGCAGATCAGCAACTGCACCGGGGTGACGTGCTTGTGCCCGGCCTCCGCGGTGATGACGCGCGATGTCGTGCTATGCCAAGTGTCGGATCAGTTGCAGGACGTGTCCGAGAGGATGAAGGCGCGACATCTCAGAAACATCCCTGTGGTGGACGAGAACAATCGGCCCCTTGGGGTCCTGACTGCGCGGGCTGTGCTTCGTGTGCTGTTAGGTGATCTAGCGGGAGAGGAAGAACAACTGATCGATTACGTGAAGGGTGTTGGCTATCGATGAGCGTCCAACGGCAGAGATCCCTCGCCGTTAAAGGAACAGTTCTTACCACAAGAATGGGCGGCACCTGACCAGATGCCGCCCCTTTCGTTTAGCCGTCCACTTACTTCGTGATCTGCGGGAACAGGACGTCGAAGCGCTTCTTCGACTTGCCCTTCTGCGGAACGGCAAGTGCCGCCTCGAGGTTCACCGGAGAGCCTACGTCGATCATCCCGACCATGCCCATGCCGGCATGGGGCGTACATTTGACGCCATAAATGCCCTCTTGCGTAAACGTCACCGAGAACTCCTCGCCCATCTTGCTTTTGAACGCCTCGGCACCTTCGGGCAGCATGCCCTTGATGGTCTCGACATTGTGGCCCTTGTCTGTCGCTTGGAATACCACGGTGTCGCCAGGGGTGATGGCCGTGAATCCAGGTTCGAACACCATGGCACCGTCGATCCCCTTGTTCAGCATCTTCACTTCGAAGGTGGCGGCGTTGGCAAAGCCGGAAAGCGTCAGGGTAGCGAGGCTTGCGGCGCAGAGAATCTTGAACATCTGGTTTCCTTTTGAATGTCTGAGGAGATATTAGACCCTGCTGCGCGCGGTCTCTTTGCGCCTCCACAACGTCTGAGCCGGTAGGATCAGGCGTTGGCCGTCCGGCGCGCCACATTTGGCCGCAGGAGCACAGGGGCGATCCGCCAGAGGAACAGGCCATAGCCCGCAGTCCACAATAATGCGGCGATCCAAAGGCCGCTGACCCCGGCAATCTCAAGATCAGGAAGAGCAGCGCGCACAAGCCCAGCCAAGACGACCAAGGCGAAGGCAAGTGTCAAGACGCGGCCCGCTTCCAGCGACCGGCCCGTATGACCAAATGAGGCTCTCATCATCACAGCCACGGTCATACCGCCGGCGGCGCCGATGCCCAGAAGGTGCAATCCTGTGGCACTCGGCAGGATGCCGATGACAGCGAGCGCAGTTGCCAGAAGGCCGAGCGGGATGAAGCAGTAGGCCAGATGCAGCATCAGTAGGAGCGGCGAACGCCATGTCAGCTCCCCATGCCAGCGATGAAGGCGGACGATGTGCAGGGCGGCGGCAATCACCAACACGGCTGCGCTGACCAAAGCGTCAGGGATCACTGTCCAAAGCAGCATTGCGACCGCAGCTGCGACCAGACAGGCTCCGTCGAACCGGTTGAACGGCACCGGCAGCGGCGTCACCTTCTGCTTCACCATCCAGTTCCGCGTAAAGCTGGGTATGATCCGTCCACCAATCAACATGATCAGGAAAATCACCACCGAGAACCCGAACCTGCGGCTAAAATCACTGCTTCCGGTGACCATGGCCTCGAGATGGAAAGTGACGTTTGCGGCGCAGTAGATCAGCACTGGAATGACCACCTTCAGGTTGCCCCAGTTCTTGCCAGCCACAATTTCGGTCACCACCATCGCGGCGATAGCGAACAAAAATCCGGCGTCGATCAACAGGATCAGCAGCGGCCCCGCACCGAAGACCCCGGCAACAGCCAGCCGGCCCACAACCCAGAGCGCGGCCAGCAGCATCAGCGGCAGGCCGCGCGTCGGCATCCGCCCTGTCCAGTTCGGCACCGCGGTGAATAGAAATCCCGCGAGCACGGCTGACGTGTAGCCGAACAGCATTTCGTGGATGTGCCAGTCCAGCGGCGAGAACGGGCCACCTAGCGTCAGCCTGCCGGTATAGGTCAGCATCCAGACCGGGACCGCCAGCAGGGCAAATATCGCCGCACCCAGAAAGAACGGGCGGAACCCATAGCTGAACATGGCTGGGCCGGTGTAGTTGGCGGTCTTCGCCATTTCGGCCTCCGTAAGAAAAAACAGGCGATGCCAAACCGCGCCGCCCGAAGTTACCAGCCAAAGCAGGGACGCTCACAGCTGCATACGGCCTTGCCGCTTGCGGCAGGTTACGTATTTGGCCGACATACGTTATGCAGAGCTAGCCGGACGTTGTGCTGGCGCAACCTTCGGACGCAAATTGAACAAGCTCGATGAAAGCCTTCTGACGACGCTGCCCCCCTTCTCGCGCCTCGACCGATCGCAGATCCGGGAGATCCTCGATCTTGCAAGCTCCCATCGCTACGAAGAAGGCGTGGCTGTCTTCGGCGAAAGCCTACCCGCCGAACGCTTCTTCCTGCTGCTGGACGGCACGATCCGAGTGGTCCGCATCACCCCAAGCGGTGAGCAGATCATCATGCTGCACATTGTCCCCGGCCAGCTCTTCGGAATCGCCCCGGCACTTGGACGCGACACCTATCCGGCAACGGCAATTGCGGCCGCGGAATCGCTGGCGCTGTCTTGGCCAGTAAGGCATTGGGTTAACTTCACCAGCCGCTACGACGGCTTTGCTACGGAGACATACCGCACCGTCAGTGCTCGGCTGGGCGAGATGCAGGGTCGCATCACAGAGCTTGCAACGCAGCACGTCGAGCAGCGCGTGGCGGCGGCCCTTTTGCGGATGGTCAAGCAGTCGGGGCGCAAGGTCGCCAATGGGATCGAGATCGACTTCCCGATCACCCGGCAGAACATCTCGGAAATGACCGGCACCACACTGCACACCGTAAGCCGCCTTCTAAGCGCGTGGGAAAAGCAGGGCATTATAGAAAGCGCTAGAAAGCGTATCGTGGTAACGGCTCCACACCAACTGGTGGTTATCAGCGTCGGGGGCGGCTGAACCAGCCTTGGATTGATAATCACGATGCATGACGGCGGGCGTCTGCTTCGTTGGCTCGAAGTCACCCAGTGTAAAGAAAGTCACCCGGGGCTTCTCGTAGAGCAACTCAAATCTTCCCGAATTGAGCCGCAGCGCGCAACGCGCCGCGGAATTCTGCCTCGTCCAGATGATACTCCTCGCAGGCATCGACCACCGTATGGAACGGCGCGATTGGGCAGCCAAAGCAGAACATGCGGCGATCTAGAAAGACACAACCGGTCGCGGGCCAACGCCTGAACATCTGATCGAGCGTCAGATCAGGGTCATCTATTGTCATGTGTTTCATATGAGGCTCCACACCGCGGAGCAGGCCTCCCGGCTTTCGCGATTATGGCCCAGCCGCTCGCCAGGGTCGTTGTTCTGCGACAACCTTGCGGCGGATGCGTAGCCTGGTTTTTTGCAATCCCAGCCGACAGCTGGCGACCCGGCCCGCCTTATACATGGCGGTCGATGCTGTCCTGCGCCGTCTCAGGAAAGCGCCCGAGAGCTTCAGTGTTCAGATGACCCGGCAGAACCGGACCGCCAGGAATAATGTCTGCAAGGGTGTGGTCGTCGAGCACCGCGAGAAATGCTGCCGTGGCCTTCGAAAGGATCGGCGGAATACGGCAATGAGGCTGGATGCAACAAAGGTTGTCATTTTGGAGGCACTCGACCATCGCAAAATCGGTTTCCGTGGCCCGCAGGACAGCACCTAACTTGATCTGGTCGGGCGAGCGGGACAACCGGTAGCCGCCCGTCCGGCCGCGCTCCCCTAGCAGAAAGCCGACATGGGTCAGCTTCATGACCACCTTCTTGAGATGAGCCTGCGAGATTCCGTAGACCACTGCTGTCTCCGCGATCGTCACGCGTCTGCCATGCGGGGCCGAGGCTGCGAAGACGAGGACGCGCAGGGCATAGTCGCTGAACTTCGTAAGTCGCATCTGATTTCCACTTCACGCCTTTTGACATTTCCCCACGGTTCCGGCGCCATCAATCGGCACCACAGGCCAATCACCCGTCGCGTGCCTCCCGACAAGGCAGCTTAATAAGGACAGATTATATGATCCATATCAAGTAATGCACCGCGCGACTCGTCTAGGTAGGGACGATGACCATCAAGGTGCACCTCTGCCTCTCAGTTCTTCTCAGCCTTGCGCTGGCAGGTTTGGGCATGGGCACAGGCCATGCCGGGCAGATGCCGGGACACACCGAGATGGTGATCTGCTCGGAAGAAGGTGCGGAGACAATCACGCTGGATGCTGCTGGCGACCTCGTCGACCCGGCGAGGTGCGCGCATCACGGGTGCCCGGATTGCCTGCAGCCCGTGGCAGCCACCCTGCCGCCTAGCCTCGTGCATCCGAAGCCCGCCGCAGCCCGTCGCGAAACCTACCTTGCTCAGCCTGCACACCCTTTCGCCCGGTCTGTCGCCACCGCGACCGCCCGCGGCCCTCCGCCAGAGGTCTAATCAATGTCTCTTCCGATGGCCTCCCGACTAATTGCCCTCTGCGCTTCCCTCCTGCTCTCCTTCGCGATGAGCGGGCCCGCGCGGGCTGATGATCCCCTCCTGCCGCAATACCTCGCCGAAGTTCCCGCCGCAGAGTTGGTCGCGGGAGCTGACGCTTACGGCCCGCCGCACAGTGAACTGCCGGTGGCGCCAGTGCTGCAGAGCGGCGAGACGGTGGCCTGGGCCTTTCTCACCTCGGATTTCGTTGGCACCACCGGCTATTCCGGCAAGCCCATCCATGTGCTGGGCGCGGTTGGTCTCGACGGCAAGATGGTCGGCCTGAGGCTCGTAAAGCATTCCGAGCCCATCGTGCTTGTCGGCATCCCCGAAGCAAAGGTCCGCGCACTCATAGAAGGCTATATCGGGTTCGACTTTGTGGAGCATGCCAAGGGCGGCGACCACAAGCTGAACATCATCTCCGGGGCGACCGTGACCGTGATGGTAATCGACGATTCCATCCTGCGCTCCGGGCTTCAGGTTGCTCGGGCGATGGGGCTGGGCGGTCTGCAGGCGGAGATGGCCGCGACCGGTCCGAAGCGCGAACTTGCCCCGGATGCGAATGCGGCGAGCGACTGGCTGACGCTGCTGGGCGACGGAACGGTGCGGCGGCTATCCGTGGACGTGGGCCAGATCAACGCGGCCTTCGAAACCTTGGGCGATCCGCGCGCCATCGCCCGGCCGTTACCTGGCGCTCCGGAAGCGGCTTTCATTGATGTCTATGCCAGCCTTGTCGGCGTTCCGGCTATCGGCCGGAGCCTGCTCGGCGAGGCCGGGTCCGCCAATCTGCAGGGCTGGCTACAACCCGGCGACAGCGCGCTGATGCTGGCTGGTCGGGGCGATTATTCCTACAAGGGGTCGGGCTATGTGCGCGGCGGCATCTTCGACCGCTTCGTGCTGATCCAGGGCGACATCACCATCCGGTTCCGCGACAAGGAACACCGTAGGCTAGGCAACATTGCCGCCACCGGCACGCCCACCCTGCCCGAGATGGACCTGTTCCGCATTCCCGCCGACACAGGCTTTGACCCGACAGCGCCTTTCCGGCTGCAACTGCTGGTGCATCGCGCCGTCGGGCCGATCGAGAAGGTCTTCACCACCTTCGACCTCGGCTATCAACTGCCGCCCGACTACCTAACAGCCTTGGTCGCCCCTGCAATGACCGCGCCTGTTACGGCCGCCCCAGATGTGACCGCCGAGCTGGCCGCCCAAACGGAACTCTGGCAGCGGATCTGGCGCGACAGCGCGGTCGAGATCGCAGGCGTGCTCGCGATGCTGGGCATCCTGACCGCCGCCTTCTTCTTCCAGTTCTGGGTCACGCGGTCGGATCGGCTGTTCTTCTGGTTCCGCATGACCTTCCTGTCCACGACACTGGTCTTTCTCGGCTGGTATGCCAATGCGCAGCTGTCCATCGTCAACCTGATGGCGCTGGTCTCCTCGATGATCACCGGGTTCTCGTGGCAGGCGTTCCTCCTCGACCCGCTGACCTTCATCCTCTGGTCCTCGGTCGCCGCTGCGCTGCTGTTCTGGGGACGAGGGGCCTATTGCGGCTGGCTCTGTCCCTTCGGTGCCTTGCAGGAGCTGACCAACCGTCTGGCAAGAGCATGCCGCGTGCCGCAATGGACGCTGCCCTGGGGGCTGCACGAGCGGCTGTGGGCGGTGAAATACATCCTGTTCCTCGGCCTCTTCGCCGTGACGCTGGCTTCTGTCGAGCAGGCCGAGCATCTCGCCGAAATCGAGCCCTTCAAAACCGCCATCGTGCTGAAGTTCGACCGGGCCTGGCCCTTCGTCCTCTACGCGCTGGTCCTGCTGGGGCTCGGATTGTTCGTGGAGCGGTTCTACTGCCGCTACCTCTGCCCGCTCGGGGCGGCGCTGGCGATCCCGGCGCGGATGAGGATGTTCGATTGGCTGAAACGCTACCACGAATGCGGGAGCCCCTGTCAAACCTGCGCCAATGAATGCCCCGTCCAGGCGATCCACCCGACGGGCGAGATCAACCCGAACGAGTGCGTGAACTGCCTGCATTGCCAAGTGCTCTACCAGTCGGAAGTCAAATGCCCGGTGGTCATCAAGCAGGTGAAGCGCCGCCAGACCATCGCCAAGGCGCGGGACGCATTCGACCCTGCCATCGCAAACCATCCCAATCTGAAGGAACGACACAATGTCTGACAAACCCGAAAACATAGGCATCAGCCGCCGCGGGCTGCTGGGAGCCACCGCCGGCGGGGCAATGCTGGGCGCCTTTGGCGCGCCGCAAGCCGCCATGCTGCTCAGCGGGGCCAGTGTAGCAACCGTGGCTGCAAGCAGCAGTGCGAAGGCGCAAGGCGTGCATGCCAATCTCGCACCCGGCGAATTGGACGAATACTACGGCTTCTGGTCCTCGGGCCAGACCGGCGAAATGCGTATCCTGGGCATCCCGTCGATGCGCGAGCTGATGCGGGTGCCAGTGTTCAACCGCTGTTCTGCCACCGGCTGGGGCCAGACCAACGAGTCGCTCCGCATCATGACCGAGAACATGACCGACAAGACCAAGGCTTTCCTCGCCGCGAACGGCAAGAAGGTTCACGACAACGGCGACCTGCACCACCTGCACATGTCCTATACCGAGGGCAAGTATGACGGCCGCTATCTTTACATGAACGACAAGGCCAACACCCGCGTTGCCCGGGTGCGCTGCGACGTGATGAAGACCGACAAGATCCTCGAGATCCCGAACGCCAAAGCGATCCACGGCATGCGCCCGCAGAAATGGCCGCGCACGAACTATCTGTTCTGCAACGGCGAGGACGAGACGCCGCTCGTGAATGACGGCAAGATCCTTGATGATCCGTCGCAATACGTGAACTTCTTCACCGCCGTGAACGCCGACGAGATGCAGGTCGCGTGGCAGATCATCGTCAGCGGCAACCTCGACAACACGGACGCGGATTATGACGGCAAATACGCCTTCTCGACGTCCTACAATTCCGAGATGGGCACCAACCTCGGCGAGATGATGGAAGCCGAGATGGATCACCTCGTGGTCTTCAACCTCGCCGAAATTGAAAAGGGCATTGCCGCCGGCGACTTTCAGGAGTTGAACGGCGTCAAGGTTCTCGATGGCCGCAAGGGCCAGAACAAGCAATACACCCGCTACATCCCGATCGCCAACAATCCGCATGGCTGCAACATGGCGCCCGACCGGAAGCACCTTTGCATCGCTGGCAAGCTGTCGCCGACGGTGACGGTCATCGACGTGACGCGGATCGACGCGCTGTTCACCAGCGACATCGATCCGCGCTCGGTGGTGGTGGCCGAACCGGAGCTGGGGCTCGGCCCGCTTCACACCGCCTTCGACGGCGCAGGCAATGCCTATACCTCGCTGTTCCTCGACAGTCAGGTGGTGAAGTGGAACATCCAGAAGGCCATCGACGCTCACAACGGCGCGCAAGTCGATCCGATCCTCGACAAGGTCGACGTGCATTACCAACCGGGGCACCTGAAAACCACGATGGGGGAAACGCTAGAGGCCGACGGCAAGTGGCTGGTCTGCCTATCCAAGTTCTCCAAGGATCGGTTCCTGAACGTCGGCCCGCTGAAACCCGAAAACGACCAGTTGTTCGACATCTCGGGCGACAAGATGGTGCTGCTGCATGACGGCCCCAACTTCGCAGAACCGCATGACGCAATCGCAGTTCACGCCTCAAAGATGACCAACATCCGCTCGGTCTGGGACCGGCAGGACCCGATGTGGGCTGAAACCCGCAAGCAGGCCGAGGCAGACGAGGTGGACATCGACGACTTCACGGACGCGATCATCCGCGACGGTAACAAGGTGCGGGTCTACATGACATCCATCGCCCCAGCCTTCAGCCTCGAAAAGTTCACCGTGCAGCAGGGCGACGAGGTCACGATCATCTGCACCAACCTCGACGACGTGGACGACCTGACCCATGGCTTCACCATGGGCAACCACGGCGTCGCAATGGAAGTCGCACCGCAGGCCACCGCCTCAATTACCTTCGTCGCGGCCAATCCGGGGGTCTACTGGTATTACTGCCAGTGGTTCTGCCATGCGCTTCACATGGAGATGCGCGGCCGGATGTTCGTCGAGCCGAAGGCGGCCTGACGATGTGGCGCCCCCTCCTATGCCTCCTGTTCGCACTGGCCACTCCGGTGGCAGCGGCGGAACGGCTGGTGCCGACCGGGGACGGGGCGCTGCTGGTGGCCATTGCCGGGGCCACTCCCGGCGATGTGCTGATCCTCGCACCGGGCCGCCACGATGGCCCGGTGCTGCTCGACCGTCCGTTGACGCTGGACGGGCGGGGACTGGCGGTGATCGACGGTCACGGCAAAGGCAGCGTGATCCGGGTGACCGGCGACGACGTGACGGTGCGCGGGCTGGAGATCACCGGATCGGGCAGTTCACATACCGAGATAGACAGTGGCATCCGCTTGTTGAAGGGGGCCAAACGTCCTCTGGTCGAGGACAACCGGCTGCTCGGCAATCTGGTCGGCATCGACGTGCATGGGGCCAGCGACGCCATCGTTCGCCGCAACACCATCGTCGGGCGGCGCGACGCACATATGAATGCGCGCGGCAACGGCGTCTATGTCTGGATGGCACCGGGCCTGCTGGTCGAGGATAACGACATCCGTTTTGGTCGCGACGGGATCTTCGTCAACGTCTCGAACGACAACGTCTTCCGCAACAATCTGCTCCGTGATCTGCGGTTTGGCGTGCATTACATGTATGCCAACAACAACGAGGTTTCGGGCAATGTCTCGATCGGCAACCACCTCGGCTTTGCCCTCATGTCTTCGCACCACCTGACGGTCACCGGCAACCTGAGCCTTGGCGACCGCAGTCATGGCGTGATGCTGAACGCCGTCAACAACTCGGAGGTCACCGGCAATCTGGTGCGGGGCGGCACAGAGAAATGCACCTTCATCTACAACGCGCAGCGCAATGTCATCCACGACAACCGCTTCGAGGGTTGCGCCATCGGCATCCACTTCACCGCCGGGTCCGAGAAGAACACCCTGACGGGCAACGCGTTCATCGGCAACCGCGAGCAGGTGAAATATGTCGGCTCCCGTGATATCGAGTGGAGCTTCGAGGGCCGGGGCAACTTCTGGTCGGATCACCCGGACTTCGACCTGGATGGCGACGGCGTTGCCGATGGCCGCTTCCGTCCCAATGACCTCATGGATCACATCCTCTGGTCCCAGCCCGCGGCGGCGTTGCTGATCGGCTCTCCCGCCGTGCAGCTGATCCGTTGGAGCCAGGCCAGTTTCCCGGCGACCCTGCCCGGTGGCGTGCTGGATTCCTTCCCGCTGATGACGCCGCTTGCGATTGCCGTCCCCGAAAACATCGCCGCGATGGAGGCCGCCTCGCGGCCCGACTGGGCCAATGGAGAGCTTGACGATGCAGAGCTTGACCCTCTCAGCGGTCACTAAAACCTATGACGGCACCGCGGCTCTGGATGCCGTCGGCTTTGCCGTCGCACCCGGCGAGCGCGTGGCGCTGTTGGGCCACAATGGTGCCGGGAAATCCACACTGATGAAGATCGTGCTGGGGCTAATCCCCTGCGACAGTGGCACGGTGGACGTGCTGGGCCATGCGCCAGGCAGCGCCGCCGCCCGCAACGCAACGGCTTATCTGCCCGAGAACGTCGCCTTCCATCCGGCCCTCACGGGGCTGGAGCAGTTGGCCTACTACCTGCGGCTGCGCGGCGAGAAGCCCGCGCTGGCAATGGGCCTGCTGGAGCGGGTGAACCTCGGCCCTGCGGCGCGGCGACGGATCGGCACCTATTCCAAGGGGATGCGCCAGCGCGTCGGGTTGGCGCAGGCGCTGATCGGCCAGCCGCAGCTGATGGTCTTGGACGAGCCGACCAGTGGGCTCGATCCGGTATCGCGACGCGAGTTCTACGAAATCCTTGACGGTCTTGCCGCTGCCGGAACCGCAATCCTGCTTTCCAGCCACGCGCTGACCGAAGTGGAGGCGCGAACCGACCGCATCGTCATCCTCTCCGGCGGCAAACTGATGGCCGACGACACGCTAGCCGCGCTGCGCCGCCGGGCGAGCCTGCCCACCCACCTGCATATCGCCGCCCGTCCCGACATGGCCGACGCAGTGGCGGCGAGCCTTTCGGGCAGTCGGCGGAACGGGGTGATCGTCGATCTGCTCTGCGGGCACGATGACAAGCTGGCGCGCCTGGGCGAGATCGCGGCCCTCGGCGCGTTGATCGAAGACGTCGAGATCATGCCGCCAAGTCTCGAAGACATCTACAGCCACTTCAGCCGGAGACCCGCGCAATGAGCCGCATCCTTGCCACCGCAAGCGCCGAGATCCGCATTGCGCTGCGCAACCGCTGGGTTGCCATCGTCGTGTTGATGATGGCGCTGTTCTCCCTGGTGCTGGCCGCCGCGGGCAGCGGAGCGACGGGGGCGCTCGGGGCGGACCGACTGTCTGTGACCGTCGCCAGCCTGACGAGCCTTGCGGTCTATCTGGTGCCGCTGGTGGCGCTGCTGATGTCCTTCGATGCGGTGGCGGGGGAAGTGGAGCGTGGCACGCTGGCACTGGTGCTGACGTATCCGATCACCAAGGCCGAGTTGCTGTTGGGCAAGTTCCTCGCCCATTTGAGCATCCTCGCGCTGGCTGTCGCTGTGGGATACGGTCTCGCTGCCGCCTCAGCCTTTGCGCTTGACCCGGAGGCGGCGGCCGGTATGCCCGCGCTGATCCGACTGTTCTGGACCTCGCTGTTGCTGGGCGCGTCCTTTCTGGCGGTCGGCTATGCCCTCTCAGCTGTCGCCCGCCGTCCTGGCGCAGCAGCTGGTCTGGCCATTGGCCTTTGGCTGGTCTTGGTCGTGCTCTACGACCTGGGCCTGCTGGCGGCGGTTGTCGCTGACAGTGGCGGCAGTTTCACGACGCACATCTTCCCCTGGCTTCTGCTGGGCAATCCAGCGGATGCCTTCCGACTCTACAATCTCTCGGCCTCTTCCGCGACTGCGGCGGCAGCGGGTGTCGGCGGCGCGGCCAATGCCATTCCTCCACTGCACGCGCTTCTGTCGCTGCTGCTCTGGCCGCTCGCCGCCTTTGCCCTTGCGGTCGCGGCTTTTCGAAGGATTACGGCATGAAACGCCCGCTGCTTGTCGCCCTCTTTGCCCTGTCCGCCTGCCGGGAAGACGGCGCCATCCGCCCGTTGCCTGTGGCGCTGACCGCCGAGGCGATGGGACATTACTGCCAGATGGACCTGCTGGGACACCCCGGCCCGAAGGCACAGGTGCATCTTGAAGGCTTGGAGGCTCCGCTGTTCTTCAGTCAGGTCCGCGATGCCATTGCCTACCAGCGGATGCCCGAGCAAGAGGGCACCATCACTGCGATCTACGTCAACGACATGGGTGCCGCCGCCAGTTGGCAGGAGCCCGGCATCGACAACTGGATCGAAGCAGAAGAAGCGGTTTTTGTTGCGGGCTCCGCCGCCCGTGGCGGCATGGACGCTCCGGAGCTGGTGCCTTTCGCGACCGAAGCCGCCGCCCGTGACTTCTCCGGACGCGAAGGCGGGCACGTGGTCGCCTTCGGTGCCATCGAAGACAGCGACGTGCTGGAGCCCGCGCTGCCGACAGGCGGCACTGAGGACGAGGCCTATGCGGACACCCTCCGCAAGCTGTCAACACAAAGGCAAGATCGATGACCCTCACCCGCCGCCGCTTCCTCACCATCAGCGCAGCGCTTGCACTAGCACGCCCGGGCCACGCTGCAACCCTTCACCGCGCTCAGGGGCAGGCGCTCGGCGCACGCGCCACGATTCTGCTGGCCCACCCAGACGCGCCGCAGATCGCTGCACGCGCTTTTGCCGAGATCGCTCGGCTGGAGCAAATATTCAGCCTCTACCGCGCCGACTCCGCCTTGACCCTCCTGAATGCTAAAAGCCGTCTGGACGCGCCGCCCTTCGAGCTGCTGGAATGCCTCGGCCTATGTGACGGCGTGCATGCCGCAACTTCTGGCCTGTTCGATCCGACCATCCAGCCTCTCTGGGCCAGCTATGCCGCCCATTTTGCTGCCGGACACGCCCCGGATGCAGCTGCGATCCGCACGGCAGTTGCTGCAGTTGGCTGGCAGAAGGTGAAGTTCGACGAGAGCACGATACGCTTGCAGCAGGGGATGGCGCTGAGCCTGAACGGCATCGCGCAAGGCTACATCGCCGATCGGATAACGGCGCTTTTGGGTGCCGAGGGGCTGACGAACATTCTAGTGGATACCGGTGAGTTCCGCGCGCTTGGCAGTCACCCGAATGGCGGCGATTGGCCGGTGCAACTAGCGACAGGCGGAAGCGTGCCGCTCCGCGATATGGCGCTGGCAAGCTCCGCCCCCCGCGGCACAGTCTTCGACGAGGCTGGTCAAGTCGGACATATTCTCGATCCGCGCACCGGCTATCCTGCGGAGCTGCGCTGGCAGCTGGTCAGCGTCACCAGCCCGAGTGCCGCAGTGGCAGATGCGCTGAGCACGGCGTTCTGTCTGATGAGCCGAGATGAAATCGACAGGGCGCTGGCGAAGATGCCTAATGCGCAGCTTGCTGGGCTGAAAGCGTAAGGTTAAGTGGCTTGCTCGAACCTGCCACGCTCAAATCCTTCCGCTTGAATTCTTTTCATTAGCATGCCGCCACTGTGGCTCAGATCGTGCAGAGTTGGGGAATATTCATGTGAAGAGCACTTCTAAAGACCGCATCCGGCATCCGGGGTTGCGGGAGCGGGTGGTTTCGGCAGAGCAGGCCGCGGGCCATATCCGAGACGGGATGGTGGTTGGGATGAGCGGATTCACCCGCGCAGGCGAGGCCAAGGCCGTGCCGATGGCACTGGCGGCGCGGGCAAAGACCGAGCCGCTGAAGATCGCACTTATCACCGGGGCGAGCCTCGGCAACGATCTCGACAAGACGCTGGCCGAGGCGCATGTGCTGTCGCGCCGCATGCCGTTCCAATCCGACCCCGCCCTGCGCCGCGCGATAAACGCGGGCGAAGTGATGTTCATCGACCAGCATCTGTCAGAAACGGTGGAACTGCTGCGCACCCGGCAGATTCCGGGGGTGGATGTGGCGGTGATCGAGGCGGTGGCGATCACCGAGAACGGTGGCATTGTGCCAACGACCTCAGTTGGCAACTCGGCCAGCTTCGCCATTCTGGCCGAGAAGGTGATCGTCGAGATCAACCTGAGCCAACCTCCCGTGCTGGAGGGGCTGCACGACATCTATATTCCGACCTACCGGCCGAACCGGATGCCGATCCCGATCGTCACGCCGGAAAGTCGGGTCGGACTGCCATTCATCCCGATCCCGCCGGAGAAGATCGCGGCCATCGTGGTGACGGAAAAGCTCGACAGCTCCTCCACCATCCTCGACCCAGACCATGACACGCGGGCGATTGCTGGACACCTGAGCGAGTTCCTGCTGGACGAGGTGAAGAAGGGGCGGCTGGATCACACGTTGCAGCCGTTGCAAGCCGGGATCGGCACGATTGCCAATGCGGTGCTGCACGGCTTTCTCGACACGCCATTCCACGGGCTGAAGATGTATTCCGAGGTGTTGCAGGATTCGACCTTCGATCTGATCGATTCCGGCAAGATGGTGTTCGCCTCGGGGTCGTCGATCACGCTGTCGGCGGAAAAGTATCGGCAGGTGCTGCCACGGCTTGCGGAGTACAAGCCGAAGCTGATCCTGCGGCCGCAGGAGATCACCAACCACCCGGAGGTGGTGCGGCGACTTGGCCTCATCTGCATTAACACGGCGCTGGAGTTCGACATCTACGGCAATGTGAACTCGACACATGTGATGGGCACCAGCATGATGAATGGCATCGGCGGGTCGGGCGATTTCGCGCGCAACGCATATCTGTCAGTCTTTGTGACGAAATCGTTGGCCAAGCATGGGCATGTGTCGTCGGTGGTGCCGATGGTAAGTCATGTCGACCACACCGAGCATGACGTGGACATTCTGGTGACCGAAATCGGATTGGCCGATCTGCGCGGACTGGCCCCGCGCGAGCGGGCGGCGGTGATCATCGCTAACTGCGTGCATCCAAGCTACCGCGAAGCGTTGCAGGACTACTCGCGACGCGCGCTGCTGCGCGGTGGCCATACGCCACATGTTTTGGAGGAAGCGTTGTCCTGGCACGTGCGGCTGCGGGAAGCAGGGCGGATGAACTGAGATTCGGCGGATCGGCCCAGAAAATGTTCGCGCCCTGTAAGGACAGCCAACGGAGTTGATCCGACCGGAAGGCGCCATCTTTCCAGATGGCGTCCCTTTTGCGCGAATGGACGCTTACTTCGTGATTTGCGGGAACAGGACGTCGAAGCGCTTCTTCGACTTTCCCTTCTGCGGAACGGCAAGTGCCGCCTCAAGGTTCACCGGGGAGCCGACATCGATCATCCCCACCATACCCATGCCGGCATGGGGCGTGCATTTGATGCCGTAGATGCCCTCCTGCGTGAAAGTGACCGAGAACTCCTCGCCCATTTTGCTTTTGAACGCCTCGGCACCTTCAGGCAGCATGCCCTTGATCGTCTCGACGTTGTGGCCCTTGTCAGTTGGCTGGAACACCACGGTGTCGCCGGGGTCAATGGCGGTGAAGCCGGGCTCGAACACCATGATGCCATCGACACCCTTGTTGAGCATCTTCACTTCGAAGGTGGCGGCGGTGGCAGACCCGCAGAGCATCAGCGTGGCAAGAGTCGTGGCGCAGAGATACTTGAACATCTTTTTTCCTTTGGATTCTTGTGGCGACATTAGCCTGTGCTGCGCACCGGCTCTTTGCGCCTCCACAACATCCGAGCGCATTCTGGTCTGCCCCCTGAAAAGTGGTCCTCCCTGAGGTAGGCTTTTGAGCCCATTGGAGGATGAGAAAATGGCACAGAAG
>NZ_JBDGJD010000015.1:0-25558 GCF_057657095.1 Cereibacter sp. Soil_C_27
CGAAGATGGCTGCGAAGAACAGGGATCCTCCGTAGAACACGTTTCTGGCCCGCGATTTCGTGAGGATCTCTGACATGAGGTCGGTCCTGGCGATGGTTCCGGGTGGGCCGTGTCTAGCCCGCCGCCCCGACGCGAAGGTTGTCGCAGCACAAAGAGCCGGGCGATTGGCCGGGCCATGCTGCAGGGATCGGGCACGCCGCCTGTCGGCAGGGAGCGCCGGATGACGATGACCCTCGAGGACCCGGATCTGACGTTGAACGAACTCTTCCGCCGCTGGCCGCCGACCGCGCAGCTGTTCCTCGACCGACGGATGCACTGCTTCGCCTGTCCGATCTCGCCGTTCCACACGGTGGCCGACGACGCCTGTCTGGAATACAAAACGGACGAGACCGAGTTCCGCCGCGCCCTGCGCGCCGCCGCAGCGCAGGCAGACTGACGGGCGCAGCCGGTTAATGAGCCTCCGCCTGCCCAGAAGAATGCCGCCCTCCGTGCCTGCATTCTGCGGGAGGGCGACGTTCCGTCAAGCCGCTCAGCCGTTCGCCCGACCGGGCTGTCAGCCGGGCCAGTATCGGGCCAGCAGCGCCGCGGCGACGGCGACGGCGCTGGCGAGGCCGGTGCGCAGGCCGATCGCCCTGCCGCCGACCCAGCCGGCGAGGCAGGCCTTGGAGCCCGTGTTGACCGCGACCGCCAGCAGGATGGCCTGCGCCGCGAGCCCGGTCGCGGCGTCGAGCCGGGCCATCGACAGGGTGATCGCGTCGACATCGGCGAGGCCCGATAGCGCCGCGAGCCCGAGCACCCCGGCGTCGCCCCAGACCGCCCGCGCAAGCTGCGAGCCCATTGTGATCGCGACGACGAAGGCCGACAGCTTCAGCGAGGCGCCGACCTCCAGCGGGTTGCCGATGGTCAGCCGCGCCCGCCGGTCGCCTGCCAGAGCGCCGCCCGCGCCGAAGATCAGGAGCAGCGCCGAAGCGGCCAGCGTCAGCGCGGCGGCCCCGAGGGCCGCGGCGAGCGGGGTCCCGAGCGCCGGGTTCAACGCCGAAGCGACCGCCAGCACCCGCAGCGCCATCACCGCGCCGCTGATCAGGATGCCGCCGGCCAGCAGGTCGACCGCCTGCGGTTGCTCGCGTCCGAGCCGGGCGAAGGTGAGGGTCGTCGCGGTGGAGGAGGACAGCCCGCCGGCGATCGCGGTGACGAGCACGCCCATCCGCTCGCCGAAGATCCGAACGGCGATGTAGCCGGTGAAGGAGATCAGCGCCAGCATGATGGCCCGCAGCCAGACCTCGTGCGGATTGACCGTCTGCCAGGGGTCGACCGGCCGGTCCGGCAACAGCGGCAGCAGCAGGAAGGTCATCACCAGCAGGATCAGCCCGGCGCGGATCTCGGGCCAAGTGAGGGCGGCGAGCCAGCGGTGCAGCTGGCTGCGCAGCGCCAGGACCACAGTCATGCTGACCGCCGCGGCAATCGCCGGCCGCGGCTCGCCCACGGTCGCCATGGCCCCCAGCAGGAAGGTCAGCAGCCCCGCCACCAGGGTGGTGGCGCTTAGATTGCCCTTCCGCTGCGCCTCGAGCCAGGTGAAGGCCCCCAGCGCCCCGGCATAGCTCAGCAGAGCCGCGGCGAGGATCGACGGGCCGAGCGGCAGGCTCAGCGCGCCAGCGACTCCGCCCATCAGCCCGGAGAGGCCGAAGGTGCGCAGCCCCGCCGCACGGTCGTTGTCGCCGGCGTCGCGCGCCTTCCAGCCGCGCTCGATCCCGACCATCAGGCCGATGGCCAGGGCCACCGCGAGCCGCGAGAAGATGTCGAGATCCGGCATGCGCCCATCCTTTGGCTAGCCGATCCTCTACAACCTGCCGGCTCCCTCCGCCCTGATCTGCCGCAAGCCAGCCGGGCCTGCGATCACCAGGATTTGCGCTTCATGAAGCCGGCCAGCAGCTGCAGCAGCTCGGCGGCGGTGGTCGGCCAGCACCAGCGCGACGATGACCAGAATTGCCCGCGCGGCGGCCAGCAGTTCCGTCCCATGGCGCAGGCTGTAACTCGTGGCCCCCCGGATCAGGTTCTTCAGCGTGGCAGCGTGCAGCGCCAGATGCCAGAGCACGACCGCTGTGAACAGGACCGAGGTCGTCAGATGCAGCACTTCGCATTGCGTGCGGTCTAGCGTCGCAAGCGTCCAGCCCCGATCGCACGCGGTTGGGCTCAGCCCCAACTTCGCGCTCGGCCATTGTGCGCTGTTGTTCGTGCAGTCCCAGACGGGAAACGCCGCGATGGCGGTTGAGGCCTCAGTCTGATCGCGCGGGCTGAGCCCTTCGATCCGCTGCTCTTTGCCATGCTCGCCTCCAGAGCATTGTCCCATGTCCGCCTCGGCCAGTTCGACGAAGCTGCCGGATGGCGCTGAAGGCCGCCCTGCGGCCGAACTCACATGCAGTCATCCATCAGATCACGGCCCCCTGCCCGGGGCTTGCATGTCGCGCGCAGGAGGGTCGCGCCATCATCGCCGGGCTGCGCCAGTCGCGGCGGCACTGCAACGTCGATGATTTCCTGAGAACCTTCAGGTTCACCCGGCGGAA
Source organism: Cereibacter sp. Soil_C_27 (assembly GCF_057657095.1). Taxonomy (NCBI): domain Bacteria; kingdom Pseudomonadati; phylum Pseudomonadota; class Alphaproteobacteria; order Rhodobacterales; family Paracoccaceae; genus Cereibacter; species Cereibacter sp. Soil_C_27. The sequence continues at coordinate 2,562 of NZ_JBDGJD010000015.1, forward strand.
GCCGCGTTCCGTCGGGCAGCCCGTGTAGTGGGAATGGATGCACACACCCTGTCCGACAGAACGTAGAAGGCGCGCCCGGGTCCGAAGGCCACTGCACGAGGTGTCGCGCACCATCATGCGGAAAGCCGGCGGGAGGTGGACAAGACTCAACAGGGAAGGAGGTCGCACATGTCGGCCAGACCCTGTCGCAAACGGCTGATCATCACCGCGCTGACCTGCATGATGCCCTTGGCGAGACTGCAAATCCCCCTGCGCCTACTCGCTGTCGGGCCAGCCCCGCGCGCCGGAGATTCCTTACGCGAGCTGGGTGCGCGTGAGATCATCCTGCCCTGTCTCTATGGCCCACGCGACTTCGGGCCCCGCGCCCGCCGGAGGACCAGGCGCTTCACACCTGCGCCTTCAGACCGGCCAGCCGCGCCTGTGGTGCCTTGGCCAGGGCAAGGTCGACCGCCTGCCGATCCATCAGGCAGAAGGCGGTGCTCAGGGCGTCGGCAAGGGCCGCGCTCGGGCTGGTTACGCTGACCAAATCCCAGCGGGGGGTGGCGGGCAGGCCTGTGCGCGGGTCGAGGATGTGCCCGACCTGTCCCGCCGCATCGAACACCGTGCCACCCGGCGCGGAGCTGGCGAGCGCCATGTTGCGCAGGGTCAGAGCCTCGCCGGAGGACAGATCGACGGGCCAGGCGCCGCCGTTCGGATGGCCTCCCAACGCGCGCAGCTCGCCCGTGTCCACTAGGATGTCATCCAGCCCCTCGGCCTTCAGCAGTTCGGATACCCGGTCGGCGATGAACCCTTGAGCGACCCCGTTCAGCGTCAGCGCCATGCCGGGCTCCAGCCGGACCCGCGTCTCGTCGAAACGCAGCTTGTCCCAGCCGGTCTTGCGGCGTTCCGCCTCGATCGTCTTGGTGTCCGGCGGGCCTCCAGTGGCGAAATGCCGGGCGTAGCTGGCCCAGAGCGGCTGGATTGTTGGATCGAAGGCTCCCGCCGTCGTCGCATGCACCCGGTCGCAAAGGGTGAGGCAATCCAGCAGCTCGAAGGAGGGAGCGTCGAGCCGCGCCTCGGCGTTCAGCCGGCTCAGCTCCGAGCCTGGATCGTAGAGGCTGAAGATCCGCTCCAGCCGGGCGATTTCCGCCATGGCGCGGGCGGCGATGCGTGGCGCGTCGGGATGGGCGAGCAGGATTGTCACGGTCGCGCCGAGCGCCTGACCACGGGCGCGGTGAATCGGCGCGGCCTGCGCCGGGTTGGCGACCATCAGGGCGGCGCTGAGCGTCAGCAAGCGGCGGCGGGAGAGCTGCATCAGTTCTGCCTCCGGGCCGAAAGCCTGCGGAGGGAGTCGGCGTAGCTTGCCTCGTCGCTGTCCTCTGCCGGGGCCACCGGCTCCAGCACGTCGCGGTCGCCGATCGCGGCGAAGGCCATCACCGCGCCGCCCTCGCGCCCGGCAAAGTCTTGTGCAGCGGTCTCGTCGGAGAAAGGCACCAGCTCCGGCGCATCCATGCCGCCGCGGGCGGCGGAGCCGACTACATAGACGGCGCTTTCCGCGTCGATCCAGTTGGTCACCCCCGGCTCCTGCCAGCTTTGCGCCGCGCCCATGTCGTTCACATAGATCGCGGTGATGGCGCCTTCCTGTTCGGGCATCCGCTGGAAGGCGAGGGCGTCGCGCACCTGGCTGAAGAACAGCGGCGCCTCGATGCCCGCCAGATGCACCTGCGCCTTGGGTCCGGGGTGGCCCAGCAGGTCCATCTGGCAGTAATGCCCCACGGCCTCGGCGCTTAGCGCGACCGGCAGCGGGCGGTTGGCGGCCTCTTCCCGGCATCCCGGCAGGGCGAGGAGCGCGACGAGCATCAGGCGTTTCATGGGGTGATCCTTCGGAAGGCGGCCACCGCCAGCCCGAAGGCGGCGAGCGGCCAGAGCAGCATCGACAAAAGCGCGTGCAGCGGCGGTATGGCATTGGCCGCGCCCGCGACACCCGCCGCCGCCGCGGTGGCGGAAGAGGCGGAGAGGTTGAACAGCCGGAAGGCATCCGCCGGGTTGCACAGCAGGAGCCAGGGGAAGACATGCATGGTGAAGCCGCCGCCGCTGTCGGCGACCACGGCGGCCAGCAGCCCCAGATCGTAGAGCACGACCAGCACCAGCCAGAGGCCGATGGCCAGACCGGCGGCGGCGCCGGGACGGCGGGCGACCGCCGAGAGCGCATAGCCGATGCCGAGGAAGGCGGCGCCGAGCAGAAGCGAGGTCCAGAACAGCCGCAGCAGCGCCGGCAGGCCCGCCATGGCCTCCGGGTCGAAGGCGAAGGCGGAGCCGGCGGCGAGGCCGTAGCCGACGCCTATGGCCAGCGCGAGGATGGCCAGATGGGCGGTGAACTTGCCCAGGAGCAGCTCGGCCCGGGTGATCGGATAGGCCAGCACCAGCGCCAGCGTGCCGCGCTCCACCTCGCCCGCGACGGCGTCGAAGGACATCAGCAGGGCCACGAGCGGCACGAGATAGACAGCGAGGCTGGTCAGGCTGGCCACCGTCACCGACAGCCGGTCGGCCTCGACCGCGCCGGTGGCGCCGCTGCCGGCGGCGGCCAGCACCAGCGAGAACAGCGCCATCATGACGACGACGATGGCCACCCAGCGGTTGCGCAAGGCGATCCGCAGCTCGGCCCCGGTGGTGGCGAGGAAGCGGCTCATTCGGCGGCCCTCCGGCTGAAGTGGCTGTAGATGTCTTCCAGACTGGGCGGCACGATCTCCACATCCTCGATCAGGCTCCCCAGACCGGCGATCTGCCCCAGCCGCGCCAGCTTGTCGTCCTGACCGCAGAAGAGGTCGATCCCTGCAACGTTGCTGTGCCGGCTGCCCGGCAGCCGCGCGGCGACCGTGTCCACCGTGTCGGGGCGGGCGGTGACATGCAGGCGGATCGGCAGGCTTGCCCGGCGGCGCAGGGCGGCCAGCGTGTCGTCCGCCATCAGCCTGCCGCCGGAGAGGATGACAATCCGGTCGGTCCGCGCCTCCACCTCGGTCAGCGCGTGGCTGGACAGCAGGATCGCGGTGCCCGAAGCGGCCAGCTCGTCCAGAATCCCGTAGAAGTCGCGGCGCGACACCGGGTCGAGGCCGCTGGTCGGCTCGTCCAGCACCATCAGCTGCGGCTGCCCGATCAGGGCCTGCGCGAGGCCGACGCGTTGCCGCATGCCTTTGGAGTAGGTGCCGATCCGCCGCCGCGCCGCCGCGCCGAGGTTCACACGCTCCAAGAGGCGCATCGCCAGCGCCGGGCTTTCGCCGCGCAGCCGCAGATAGTATTCCAGCTGCTCCAGCCCGGTCAGCGCCGGGTGGAAGGCGGCGCTCTCCGGCAGGTAAGAAACGCGGGCCCGTGCCGCAGTGCTGCCGGGGGCATGGCCCAACACCTCCACCCGACCGCTGTCGCAGGGGATCAGCCCCAGCACGATCTTCATCAGCGTGGATTTTCCGGCTCCGTTATGGCCCAGCAGCGCCACGCGCTCTCCGGGGGCTACGGTGAAACCGACGGCATCCAGCGCCGCCGCGCCGTCATAGGTCTTAGTGACCGCCGAGAGGGTCAAGCTCTGCATCGTCAAGTGCTCCATTGGCCCAGTCGGGCCGCGAGGCGGCCTCCATCGCGGCGATATGTTCAGGGACGGCGATCGTCACCGGCGTCATCAGCGGGAAGGAATCCCGCACGCCGCCGGGCAGGGTCGCCGGGAAATTGGCCTGGCTCCAGCGGATCAGTTGCACGGCCGGAGAGCCGATCAGCAGCGCCGCTGCGGGCTGGGACCAGAGGATGTGATCCATGAGGTCGTTGGGCCGGAACCGCCCGTCGGCGATGCCGTCGCCGTCCAGATCGAAGGCCGGATGATCCGACCAGAAGTTGCCCTGCCCCTCGAAGCTCCACTCGATATCACGGGAGCCGACATATTTCACCTGCTCGCGGTTGCCGATGAAGGCGTTGCCGGTCAGCGTGTTCTTCTCGGAGCCGGCGGTGAAATGGATGCCGATGGCGCAGCCCTCGAAGCGGTTGTCGTGGATGACATTGCGCTGCGCGTTGTAGATGAAGGTGCATTTCTCGGCGCCGCCGCGCACCAGGTTGCCCGCGATCTCGGCGTTGCTCACCGCGTTCAGCATCACCCCGTGGCTGCGGTCGCCCAGGCTCAGGTTGTCCGTCACCGTCAGGTGATGCGAGGACATCAGCGCGAAGCCGAGGTGGTTGCCGATCGAGATGTTGCCCGAGACCTCGTTGTTGTTGGCATACATGTAATGCACCCCGAAGCGCAGGTCGCGCAGCAGGTTGTTGCGGAAGGTGTTGTGGTGCGAGACGTTGACGAAGATCCCGTCGCGACCGAAGCGGATGTCGTTGCCCTCAACCAGAAGCCCCGGGGCCATCCAGACGTAGACGCCGTTGCCGCGGGCGTTCATATGCGCATCGCGCCGCCCGACGATTGTGTTGCCGCGCAGGGTAGCCTCGGTCGCCCCATGCACGTCCACGCCGACCAGATTGCCGATGAGCCGGTTGCCCTCAACCAGCGGGCGCTCGGCGCCCTTCAGCAGGCGGATGCCGCTGTCGATGTCGGTATGCGAACTGCCCGAGCCGACGATCTCCAGCCCGCGCAGCGTCACGTCGTCGCCGGTCACCCGGATCACGCTGCCCTTGCCGTGACCGTCGATCACCGCCTGTCCCTTGCCGTCCAGCGTCACCGGGCGGTCGAGCAGCACCGGGCCGTCATGGGGGCCCGGCGCGAGGATCAGCACGTCGCCGGGATCCGCCCTGGAAATGGCGGACAGCAGCGCCCCCGCCTCGGCGGGCACCAGCCGTTCCCCGGCCGCCACGGGGGCAGCCAGCGCAAGCAGCAGGCAGAGGAGGGGGCGCCACATGGTCAGGCCGCCTTCGGCTCGACGAACATCCGGCCGCGCATCTCCATGTGGAGCGCGTGGCAGAACCACTGGCAGTAGTACCAGTAGACGCCCGGCTTGGCCGCGACGAAGGTCACCGAGGCGGTGGCCTGCGGCGCCACCTCCATGGCGACGCCGTGATCGCCCATGGTGAAGCCATGCGTCAGGTCGTCCACGTCATCGAGGTTGGTGATGATCATCGTCACCTCGTCGCCCTGCTGCACGGTGAACTTCTCGAGGCTGAACGTCGGCGCGATCGAGGTCATGTAGACCCGCACCTTGTTGCCGTCGCGGATGACAGCATCGGTGAAGTCGTCGATGTTCACCCCGTCGGCCTCGGCCTGCTTGCGGGTCTCGGCCCACATCCGGTCCTGCCGGTCCCAGACCGAACGGATGTTGGTCATCTTCGAGGCATGCACCGCGATGGCGTCATGCGGCTCGGCGAAGTTGGGGCCGTCGTGCAAGAGTACCATCTTGTCGCCCGAGATGTCGATCAACTGGTCGTTCTCGGGTTTCAGAGGGCCGACGTTCAGGAAGCGGTCCTTCGAAAACTTGCATAGGCAGACCAGCCACTTGCCGTCGGCCTCCAGCGTCTCGCCCATCGAGGTCTTCAGGTGGCCCGGCTGGTACTGCACGTCGATCTTGTCGAGGATCGGATCGACCTGCGCGCCCTTGTAGGCGTCGATCGCCATCTGGATGTTCCACTTGACCACCTGGCTGTCGAGGAACAGCGAGGTATAGGCGTTGCCGGCGCCGTCGAAGGCGGTGTGCAGCGGGCCGAGGCCCAGCTCCGGCTCGGCCACCACGACCGAGCGCGGGTCCGCGTCGCCGGCAAACAGCGCGTCGATCAGCGACACGTCGATCACCGTCACCGTGGGCGACAGCTTGCCCGCGATGCAGAGGTGCTTGCGGTCCGGCGCCATGTTGCAGCCATGCGGGTTGTTGGCGATCGGGATGTAGCGAGTGTACTGCTTGTTCTTGCCCTTGCGGCCGTCCAGCACCTTCACGCCGTTGAGCTCGGTGTAGTCGCCCGCGGCGATCCCCTTCTCGATCTCGGCGATGTTGAACACCACGACGTGGTCGGTCTCCGCCTCCATCATCTCGCCGAGGTTGGTGCCCATCTCCGAGTTGTAGGAGGTCGAGAAGGCGTATTTGCCGTCGTAGTCGGCCTCGGTGTTGTCGAGGTTGCCGGTGACCATGACCTGCCAGCCCATTGTCATCTCGTCGGCGTTGATGGCGCTGAAGAAGTTCACGTATTGCGACGGGTCATCGAGGATTTTGCCGTCGTTGATCATTGGGCCCTCGTCCTCGCCATTGGCGAAGATGTAGTTGGTGCGCGGCCATTTCTGCGGACGCATGCCGTGGATCGCCCGGGCGTTCGGGATCTCCAGCACCTTGTCGGTCTTCATCACGTCGCAGCGCACCCGGGCGACGCGGGTGTTGGCCTTGTCGTTCATGAACAGGTAGCGGCCGTCGTACTTGCCCTCGGTGAAGGACATGTGGACATGGTGCAGGTCGCCGTTGTCATGCACCTTCTTGCCATTTGCGGCGAGATAGTCGCGCGTCTTCTGGCTCATCGATTCCGTGAGGATGTGCAGCGACTCGTTGGTCTGGCCCCAGCCGGTGGCCGAGCAGCGGTTGAACACCGGCACCCGCATCAGCTCGCGCATCGAGGGGATGCCGAGGATGCGCATCTCGCCGGTCTGGCCCGAGGACCAGAAGCCGTAGTATTCGTCCAGCTCGCCGGGGGCGAGGTTGGCATGCGCGCCTTGGGCGCGGGCCGTGCCGGTGGCGGCCACCGTGGCCACGCCGGCGCCGCCGAGCAGGACCGCGGCCTGCGGTGCGCCAAAGGCGCCCAGCATCGCTCCGCCGGCGGTTGCGCCCAGCAGCCCGCGGCGGCTGATGCCTGTGGTTTCCGATCTGTCAGACATTTTGTCTTTCCTTCAGGTTGGGATGGTTTGCGATGGCGGGGTCCGAGAGGTCCCGCGCCGTGGCGATGGACTGGCGGCGCTTCATCTGCTTGATGACCACCGGGCACTTCGCCTTCGACTGGTAGAGCACCTGGCAATGCAGGCAGTTGACGCACTCGTTCGGGTTGATCTCGCCCGTGGGGTGGATCGCCTGGACGGGGCATTCGTTGGCGCAGGTCTGACAGGGGCTGCCGCATTCGTGGTAGCGTTTCAGCCAGTCGAACATCCTGATCCGCGCCGGGATCGCCAGCGCCGCGCCGAGCGGGCAGAGGTAGCGGCAGTAGAACCGCTCGACGAAGAGCCCGAGCCCCAGCAGGACCAGCGCGTAGAGCACGAAGGGCCAGGCCCGGTCGAACTTCAGCACGATGGCGGTCTTGAACGGCTCGATCTCGGCCAGCTGTTCGGCCCGGTCGACCGAGGCCAGCGTCACCGCGAAGAGCCCGAGGAACAGGATGTATTTCACCGCCCAGAGCCGCTCGTGCAGCCCCCAGGGCAGCATCCATTGCGGGACGCGGCAGAGCCGGGCGAGGCGGTTGGTCAGCTCCTGCAGCGCGCCGAAGGGGCAGAGCCAGCCGCAATAAGCGCCGCGGCCCCAGAACAGCAGCGCGGCGGCGACCGAGGACCAGAGGATGAAGGTCAGCGGGTCTAGAAGGAACGCCTGCCAGGAGAAACCCGTGATCAGCGAGGAGACCAGCGCCATCAGGTTGACGATGGAAAGCTGCGCATTGGCGTACCAGCCGAGGAAGACCAGCGTCGTGGTGAGGAAGCCGATGCGGAACCAGAAGAACAGCCGGTCCGACCGCGTCACCCAGAACTGGAAGAAGAAGGCGGCGGTCAGCACGGCCAGCATCGCCAGCACGCCCGCGATCTCGACCGTGCTGTCGCGCCAGATGCGCTGCCAGAGGTCGGATTGCGCCGTCTGCTCGGAGGACGCCACCTCAGCCGGCAGGGCAGGCGGCGGCAGCGCGCGCAGATAGGCGGGCGGCAGCTGGTAGCCCAGATCGAAGGTGGTGAAGACCTTCTCGATCGGCCCGACGTTGCGATGCACCAGCAGTTGCAGCCGGAACGGCTCGGTCGGGTCGAAGCCGGTATCGGCGGGGATGCGGAACAGGTCCATCTCCGGCAGCGTCGGCGCGCCGCTGGCCATGATGCCGCCCAGCCTGCGGTGCTGCCTGTCGCGGAAGCGGATCGTCGTCTCGCCCTGGATCAGCACGAAGCGGTCGAAGATCCCGCCGCGCACATAGCCGGAGCCCTTGTAGGAATAGTCGCCCCGCCCGGACAGCATCAGCGCGCTGTCGCCTGGTTGCAGCCAGGCCTGCAGGTTGGCGGCCTCGGCCTCGCCGAGCAGGCTGCGGCCGATGGCCGGAACGCTGACGAGGCTGGCATAGACATCGATGAAGCCAGCCTCCGGCGCGCCGGGCTCTGGCCGCGCGGTTGCGCGGGGATCGCCCAGTTCGGCGAAGGCCGCGTTGATCTGGCCCACGTCCAGCGACAGCCGCCGCAGCGTGCCGTCGCCCAGCAGCGTCTGCCAATCGGTCGCTGCGCTGGCGTCGGGCGCCAGCTCGCGCTGCGGCCCGATCGCGGCGGCCTCGGCCTGCAGCCCGCCAAGGCCCAGGGCCCGCGCCACCCGGAGCCCAGAGCGCAGGATGGAGTCGTCGATCACCATCACCGTCACAGTCGCGCCGGAGATGATGTTCAGGTCATGGTCGCCGCCCTCAGCCTCCTCGACGAAATTGAAGCCGACATAGCCGGCGATCAGCGCCCGGATCTTCGCCTCCGGGATGCCTACCAGCACGATGGGCTCGGAATGCTTCACCATCTTCAGCCCGGCCATCCGGCCATCAAGGTCGACAGCCCCGAGCACATGGATCGGCTTGCCGGAATAGCCGGTGGTGCCGACGAAATCCGAGGTGAGGAAGGCCCAAGCCACCGTTTCGCCGCCGCGCAGCACCGGCGCCGCCGGCAGGTCGGCGCGCAGCGCCCCGTAGGCGTCGCCCCCGGGCACCAGCTCGGCGGCAGGCACCTCGGCAAGGTAATGCGGCAGGAGAGGGGTGTCGGCCTGCGCCGGCCCGACGATGGCGAGCGGGAACAGGAGGGCGCAGAGGGTAAGCAGGCGGAGGGCCAGGGAGCACAGCATCGGTCAGACCTCGGACGGGGGGCCACGCGCCGTCCCGGTGACGGCGGAGCGGTCAAGGGGGCGTTCCGGCCGCGGCAGGCAGGTCTCGCAACGGGTGACGGGCGGGAACGGGCGGGCAAGGGCCTGCGGCACGAGGGCTGGGCCCGGCTGCAGGCAGTCGGGGCAGCCGTGCCCGGCGCAGTCCGGCGGATCGACGACATTGCCCTCGGCATCCAGCGTGACCGTCCTCGCGCCGTCACCGGAGCAGATCACCATCGCGGTCTGCCCCGCCATCGGTCCGCGGTGATCCGCGCCTGCGGTCATGCCGGAGCCGATCAGCGCGAGGCTGAGCAGGGCGGAGAGGCAGAGGCGCAGGATACAGGTCATGCCGCCTTGCTAGGCGCGGCGCATGAGTCTCACTTTGATATAGGTCATGTAATCTATCCTTTTTACATCCGCGTCAGAAAGCCGGTTGCAGGCGAGTCGCAGCAGGGCAATGCTTGATGGAGGTCAATGACCGCCGCAGCTGCGACTGTCACACCCAGCGAGACCGGAGGACCGATGCGTCTGACCAAATTCAGCGACTATGCCTTGCGCGTGCTCGTCTTCGCGGCTTCCGTGCCCGAGGGGCGGCGGGTGACGATCGCCGAGACGGCGGCAGTCTATGGCATCTCGCAGGGCCATCTGAAGAAGGTGGTGATGCTGCTGACCCACGCCGGCTTCCTGCATGGCGAGCGGGGCCGCAGCGGGGGCTACCGGCTGGCCGCCCCGGCGGACCGGATCAGGCTGGGCGCGGTGGTGCGCGCCACCGAGGCCGATTTCGAGATGGTCGAATGTTTCCAGACCGGCCAGCGCTGCCGCATCGAGGCGCAGTGTCGGATTCCGCCGATCCTGTCGAATGCGACCGCCGCCTTCCTCGATGTGCTCGACGCCTACACTTTGGCCGACATCGCCCTCGAAGCCCGCTTCCTGCCGTCCGGGCCGATGGCGACCGCTCCCGCCGCGGATCCGCGCGCCGGGTCAGCCTGATCGCTCGCCCGGCCGCCGTATGAGCGGAGCACCCGCCGCCGCTCGGCGCCTAGCCTTCCGCCCCGCTCAACATCACCAACCGATGCGGCGCCGTCACCACGATGCGCCTGCGCGCGCTTTCCACGATGCCCTGCTTTTCCCAGGCGCTAAGCAAGCGGCTGACGGTGTGCAGCGTCGTGCCGGTCATGTCCGAGATGTTCTGCCGGGTGATCGGAAAGCCGATCTCGATCCCGCTCGCCACCTTGCGGCCCGATTGGGTTGCCATCCGCAACAGTGCCGCCGCCACCCGCTGCTCGACCTGCTGGGTGGCGAGCTCGGTGATGCGGGCCTGCATCTCGCCCAGCCGCGCACCGACGGTGCGGTAGGTCTCGGTGGCGAAGCCGTCATAGCGCTGGGTGAACTCCGCCCAGTGCCGCACCGGCCACGACAGCGCCAGCGATTCCGCCGCTGTCATCGCCGTCGCCGGATAGGTGTCGCGCCCGAGCGCGGGGGCGATGCCGAACAGCTGCCCCGGCCCGATATGCAGCGCGATGATCTGCTCGCCGCCCGGCGTGGTGCGGATCGCCCGGATCGTGCCGTCCAGCAGCAGGAAGAAGCGCTCGGCCGCCAGCCCCTCGCCGAAGACCGCCACGCCCTCGTCATAGCGGCGCGGCGTCGCCAGATCGAGGATCGCGCGGATCTGCGCCCTGTCCAGCCGGCTGAAGGGCGGCAGCGCGCTGAGAAGGCTTTCGTCGAGCTTGTTCACGGTCGGTCCGGAAGGTTGCGCCAGCACAACGAGCGGCCCGTCCTGCCTAACCTATAACCGTCGGATACGAAACCTGCCGGTTGCCGGCGCTTCGTAGGCAGCCGCGAGCGTCCCAGCCCTGGCTGATCACCTTGGGCGGCGCGGGGCTCGCGTCGCCCTTTTTCCATCCCCAAGGAGGCAGAGATGGTGAACAAACCCGACTACACCGGCCCCGCGCTGTTCAGCTACGGCTTCCGGCCGTTCTTCCTGGGGGCGGCGCTGTTCGCCTTGGGGGTGGTTCCGGTCTGGATGCTGGCCTATTCCGGCCGGCTGACGCTGGGCGGCCCGTTCTCGCCGCTGGACTGGCACATCCACGAATTGCTCTTCGGCTACACCTCGGCCGTGCTGGCGGGCTTTCTCTTCACCGCGGTGCCGAACTGGACCGGCCGGATGCCAACCCGCGGCCTGCCGCTGATCGTGCTGGTCGTGCTGTGGTGCCTCGGCAGGCTGGCAGTCGCGGGGGCTTTCGGGGTCTCGCCGCTCATAATCCTGCTGATCGACGCCGCCTTCCTGGCGGCGGTCGCCGCGATGGTGATCGCCGAGATCGTCGCCGGAAGGAACTGGGGCAACCTGAAGGTGGTGATCCCGGTCGGGATCTATCTGGCCGCCAACGTCACCTTCCACCTCGAGGCGATGATGACGGGCAGCAGCGACATCGGCCGCCGTCTGGGCTTCGCGGTGGTGGCCTTCCTGATCATGCTTATCGGCGGGCGCATCATTCCCAGCTTCACCCGGAACTGGATGGTCAAGCAGGGCGTGACGCCGCTGCCCGCGCCCTTCGGCCGGTTCGACGGGATCTGCCTGATCGCGGCGGCCGTGGCGATGCTGCTTTGGACGGCCTGGCCCGAGGCGGTCGTCAGCGCCCTGTGCCTGATGGCGGCGGCGCTCCTGCACGCCGTCCGGCTGTCCCGCTGGCACGGCGAGCGGACCTGGCGCTCGCCGCTGCTCCTGATGCTGCATCTCGCCTATCTCTTCCTGCCGCTCGGCCTTCTGGCGACCGCCTTGGCCGGGCTGGGCCTGCTGCCGACGGCGACCGGGATGCATCTGCTCGGCATCGGCTCGACGGGCGGCATGACGGTCGCGGTGATGATGCGCGCCTCGCTTGGCCACACCGGCCGGGCGCTGGAGGCGGGCCGCGTCCTCACCACGGGTTTCGCCTGCGTGGCGCTGGCGGCGCTGGTGCGGGTTGTCCTGCCCGACGCAGAGATCGCCGGGATCGGCGGGCTGTGGATTGCCGCAGCGCTGTGGGTGGCGGGCTTCGGGCTCTTCATCTGGCGCATCAGCCCGGTGCTGCTTCGCCCTAAATTGGCGCGGCGACCGGCTAACGCCTGACCCCGCCCGAAGGTTGTGGCGGCGCAAAGAACCGCGCCGCGACATCCGCTAGATTCTCTCCATGCACTTAAAAGGAAACCAGATGTTCAAGATCCTCTGCACCGCCGCCCTCGCCAGCCTGATGCTGTCCGTCTCCACCGCCGCCGCCACCTTCGAGGTGAAGATGCTCAACAAGGGCGCCGACGGCATCATGGTGTTCGAGCCCGCCTTCACAGCCATCGCCCCCGGAGACACCGTGGTGTTCCGTCCCACCGATCAGGGTCACAATGTCGAGACGATCAAGGGCATGCTGCCGGAAGGCACCGAAGCTTTCAAAAGCAAGATGAGCGAAGAATTCGCGGTCACCTTTACTGAGGAAGGCGTCTACGGCATCAAATGCACGCCGCATGCCGGGATGGGCATGGTCGGGCTGATCGCGGTCGGTGCTCCGGTCAATCTGGAGGCGGCACGCGCCGTTCCGCAGAAGGGCAAGGCGAAGAAGCGCTTCGACGCCTTGTTTGCGCAGACCGCCAAGTAGCAGTGGTCGCGCTAGGCCGCCTCGTCTCGCGATCACCGGCCTTCCGGCGTTGATCGAGTTGCTCGAATAGGCGATGCGGCCGTCGCTGGCTTCCAGACCTACCAGGATCTCCACGCTTTTCTCGTTGGTCTGGGCTGTCTGCACCGAGGTCAGTATTGCCCTCCCGTCGAGGCTGCGGCGCACAGCCTAGTCGTCCCCCCGCAGGTTAGCGCGTTCTGTGGCGCCGCATCGGCCGACCGACGATCACTGAGACTAAGTCCCGATAGCGATCGCCCAGCCCCGGGGCGAGCCGAGTGCGGGTTGAGCAGAAAGAGATGCACCGTCACCTGCTGCTCCTTTGTCGCGATCATGCCGTCAAAGCCCGTTTGCTCGAGGGCGGAAAGTCGGTGCGCACCGAACGCTGGGTCGGGGCAGTGCCGCCGGAGTAGGGGGTCGCTCCCCAGGAATTCGAGGATCTTTTAGGTGTTTCTGCGCGCATCGGAACCATTCGTTGACACGCGCGTTTGCTGGGCCTTGATTACGGAGTGCTACATGCAGGTCTTGGTCTTCGAAGACGAACGCTTTCTCGGCGCCATAACGGCGTATGAAGTTCAACAAGCCGGTCACACGGTGCTCGGCCCGGTCTTCAGTGTCGAGGAGGCGCTCAGGATCGCTGCCGCCGACCTGCCGGACATGGCGATGATCAATGTTCAGGGCGACCATGGCGGAGCGGCGGCCACAGCTTTGAACGATTTCTGGGACACGCCCTGTCTGCTCGTCGCCGACAGCCTCGCTACCAGCCAGAAATATAGCCAGTTCGCGGTGGGTTGCCTTACAAGGCCGTGGAGTGCCGAAACGATCGATGCGCTGAGGGTGGTAGAGGCAATCATCGAGGGCAGCCGCATCAGGGATGTGCCTGAGGCGATGACGCTGTTCATCGACCCTCCCAAAGACCTCCCGGAGCTCAGTCAGGCAGCAGGCGAGCTGCCCTGCGCGATCGCCTCCTGAAGCGATCGGAACCCTCTTCGGCGGTCACCTCGGGGGACCAGAGCTGATATCAGGCCTGCGCCTCCGTCGGAGTCCGCACTGTGACCCATATGTCAAAGCTCGGCTGTAGGGAAAGGCTAGGCAAACTTATCAAGTTGCGAAGATGCAGGAGCTGAGGCTACAGGCAGGGCGATGCTCGGACAGGGCGAAGGCCGTGCAAGGCAGAATATGGATCTCTTCCTCCACCTTCTGAACAGCGCCACGCTGATCGCCGCCATTGCCCTGATGTATGGCGGCGTGCAGCGGGCCATCGCCGGTCCCATCCTTCGCCATGTGGCGCTCGGCCTTATCTTTGGGGCCGGCGCCTCGCTTTCCATCCTTCAACCGCTGGCGGTCTCGCAGAATGTGATCGTTGACGCGCGATCGCTGTTCCTCGGCTTTGCCGGTGCCTTTGTGGGAGTGTTCGGAGCCGGGATCGCCTTGGCCGTGGCGGCTGCCACTCGCCTCGCCATCGGCGTGAGCCAAGCAGCTTTCATCGGCATTGCTTCAATGGCAATCACGGTGATGCTCGGTGTGGCTTGGGCTCCGTTGAGCGGGAAGCTGGGATTGAAAGGCCTGAAGGGCCTTCTGCTCCTCGGCCTGCTGATATCGGTCTCTCTCGGCACACTGATCTTCCAGCCCATGGCGGCTGATGCGCTGCCGAAGCACTGGCTCGCCCTGCTCCTCCTGATCTACAACGTGGTGGGAGCCGTGACGTTGGGGGAGGTCATCCTGAGCGATCGTCGTCGCGCGCGACGAGAGCGCGCCGCACAGCAGGCAGCGGATACCGACGCCTTGACTGGCCTTCTGAACAGAAGAAGCCTCGACAGCCTGTTCGAGACGGAACAGCGTCGGACGAGATCACGTGGGACCGTGCTTCACCTCATCGACATCGACCACTTCAAGACGATCAATGATCGCTATGGGCATGCGGTGGGCGACCGAGTTCTGCGCTCGGTTGCCCAGACGCTGCGACATGCCACGCAAGAGGGCGACATGATATTGCGGCTGGGAGGCGAAGAATTCGCTGTCTTGTCCGGCAACTCTTCTGAAGAGGAAGCCCGCGCCAGCGCGCTCAGGATTGTGGAGCATTTGCGGATAGAGCTTCTTCTGCCCGGCAACATCGCGGTGCCTGTGACGTCGAGCGTCGGGGCGCATTATTGGCAGACCACGGAAATGACTTTCTCTGAGGCTTATGAAGCCGCTGATGCCGCGCTCTACGCCGCGAAAGAGGGCGGGAGGAACTGCGCGATCTTCTCGTCCAAGTCGAGGTCCGCCTGACGGCGAGACCCCCAGCCGTAAATGGCTGGCCTGATCGTGACGCCACCGCTTGCTGGCTCCACCCTGCGTGCGATCATCTTAGAAGAAGAAGTACGTCAGACCGGCGCCAATCCAGCAAGTCGCGAGGAGTGCGACAAGAGAACGATCAGACCGACGATTGTAGATCGTATGGCGGCGCTTCCTCTCAAGCCAGATCTTTTCGGCCCGTGCTCCAGCAGCTGCCCGGCGCTTTGTGCGGTTGGCGCTGCTCTCGGCCGTGGCGCTCGTCAGTAGTGCCTGCACGTCAGGTGTCAGCACTTCCGAGTCGTATTTGCTTCGTGTCGACTCATCCATTGCGCTGCCCCTAGGCGCCTATGTTGTGCTTCTTTTCCAACCTGCGGCGGTGCGAACTGTTCCAACCATCCTGGTCTTGCCCACGTACGTCCCCGCTTCCACCTTGATCTGCTGAACTTGAGGTCAAAAGTAGGAGCACTGGTGCGAAACTGAGCAGAAGGCGGCGGGAAAGCGATGGGTCATTGAAGGTGCGGAATCTTCTGTCGACGCATGCCAAGCGAGGCAGCACCTTTGGCCTCGATTATTATCTACCCCGACCAGATCCGGTGCCTCGCCAGAGCTATTAAAACTGAAGATGTGCTCCCTGGCTCAGAAGCCGGTCGCGCATTCGGTCGCCGATGAACCGCTCCGTCCATTCACAGCGAGGCATGGTTGCCTCCATCTAGTTTAGGCTGCGCGGGACGGAGAGCCGGGACGCCTGAACTAGACGGAAGCTACCCCGCGCGTTGATCAAATCAGCGCATGTGGAAAACGTTCCAGGGGGAAAGCGCGACCGGGGAAAACTCCAACCATCACGGTGCATGCCGTGCAGGTAATTTCCGAAACCTGTCGGAAATAGCAATGTCTCCGCCTCAGATACCCGACACGACGGGGCTTGCGCCCCGATAGTCTGTAAAAATATGAAAGCACAGCCTAGAGCAGGTAAAACGCAAGCCCGGCGGCGATCCAGCAAAGTGCAAGTAGGCAGATGAGAGCGATATTCACAGAACTGTCGTAGAACTGCCTGTTCTGCTCCTTGCGCCTCTTGACCTCAGACTGTGCGCGCGCCGCAGCTTGGCGTTCCGACCTTTCAGCCGAGCTCTTGTTGTTGGCTGCGTTCATCAAAGCTCTAACGTCTGGACTGATCTTTTCGAAGGAGGTCCGAGTATATACTTCGTTCATTTTATCCTCGCGACCTTTATATAACAGCTATGGCGCCCGCGCGAACCGTCAAGGGTGAACTGCTCAGACAAAATGGAGCGGCTGCCGGCAGCTCCAACTTTCCAGGAACTTTCGCTGACAGTCCTCGTTCAGACGGAAGTGGGAGACAATGCTGCAATGAACGTGCTTATCCTTGAGGACGAATTCCTGCTTGCGATGATGCTTGCGGATGAAGTCAAAGACGCGGGCCACAATGTTATCGGCCCTGTAGCAACCACGGCTGAGGCCGTTTGCCTCGCCGAATGCACTCCGATCGACGTGGCTCTTTTAAACTTGGACCTGTCCCAAGGCGCTGGCGGTGGACAGGCTGCGACCGTCCTCAAGCAGAGATGGAACACGCCCTGCCTGTTCGTCAGTGGCAACCGCGAGGAAGCTGAAAAGCACCGCTCATTCGCTGTCGGGTTCCTCGAGAAGCCATACAGCGGCGATACGCTGAGGGAAGCCTTGGGTGTGGTGCAGCAGGTAATGCAGGGTCAGGTGGTTTCGAGCCTCCCCTTCGGCATGACCCTCTTCTCGAGATGCGCGGTTGACGCTGGTCGACGTTGACCACTCACCGTCTATAGATGCGTACTGGCATCGGACGCCGCGGGCGGTAACCTAATCGTCGTCATCCGTGCCGGCTTGGGCAATTCGATAGAAGCGGTCCTTCTTTAACCTGGGTGATCACGCCGCAGCTCGCCTGCTAAGTCAGCGAGCAGGAGCGACTGCCGCTCGAACCGAAGGCCAGCTCAAGGCTCTCATTGCCCCTGTGCCAGCACCGCGGTACACCTTCTTCCTCAGCCATAAGGTGCGCAGGGCCGAGGCGAGGGGGTCACTCGCCGCCACCGGGACATGTGGGGCTCTGCGCATGCATAAAATTGCGCCGGAGCGCAAAAGTTCCGGGCATAATTGTAATAATGGGTCTGTTGCATTCGTCTTAGTTCGCCCTGAACAACGGCCATGCTGTTGATTTTGCGTTGAAACAGCCCTGTTTTTCTCGCCATGACATGCAGGGTTTCGTATGATTTCGACCGATACCCTGCAATTTCGGTCCCGCCCATGAAGCACCGCCCGCGCACTGAGGAACAGGATGATCTGCTGCGTCCGCGCCTTGTTGACATGATCGACCAGCGGCACGAGTTGGTGAAGCTGGCGGCGTTGATCGACTGGGAGGTGCTCGACCGGGAATGGTCGGGGTTCTTCCCGTCCGGCAAGGGGCGGCCCGCGACGGAGCCGCGGCTGGTGGCGGGGCTGCTGTATCTACAGCATGCCTACAGGCTGTCGGACGAGGCGGTGGTCGCCCGCTGGGTCGAGAACCCCTACTACCAGCACTTCACCGGCGAGACCTTCTTCCAGCACCGTCCGCCCATCGAGCCATCTTCGTTGACCCGCTGGCGGGGGCGGATCGGCGAAGAGGGTGTGGAGTGGCTGCTGACCCAGACCATCCGGGCCGGGCAGAAGTCCGGGGTGATCGACGAGGACAGCGTCAGGCGTGTGGCGGTGGACACGACCGTCATGGAAAAGGCGATCGCCCATCCGACGGACTCCCGGCTTTACGAGGGGGCGCGCGATCAACTGGTCGCCCTGGCGCAAGAGGCCGGGGTGGAACTGCGGCAGTCCTACGCGCGCCTTGCACCGCGACTGGCGCTGCAGGTTGGCCGCTACGCCCATGCAAAGCAGTTCAAACGCATGCGCAAGGCATTGAAAAGGCTGAAGGGCTACACCGGTCGTGTCATGCGGGATCTCCGCCGCCACCTGCAGGACATCCCCGAAGGCAACCTGCGGGATCGCATCATCGGGAAGCTCAGCCTCGTGTCGCAACTGCTTCACCAGCCCCCCAAGGGCGCGGACAAGATCTATGCCTGCATGAGCCCGAAGTCGACTGCATCTCCAAGGGCAAGGCGCGGGTCCGCTACGAGTTCGGCTGCAAGGTCAGCGTCGCCACCACGCTGGACGAGGGCTTCGTCGTCGGCATGCGCAGCTTTTCGGGCAATCCCTATGACGGCCACACTCTGAGGCAAGCACTGGAACAGGTGACGATCCTGACCGACCAGCGCCCCGACCTCGCCGTCGTCGACCGCGGCTACCGCGGCCACGGTGAGAACAGGACCCGTGTCCTGATCAGCGGCGCCCGCCGCGGCCTGACGCCGAAGCTGACCGCTGACCTCCGCCGCCGCAGCGCCATCGAGGCAGAGATCGGCCACATGAAAACCGACGGTCGCCTCGCCAGATGTCCCCTGAAGGGCGCCATCGGCGATGCCCTCTTCGCCGTGCTCTGTGGCTGTGGCCACAATATCCGCAAGATCCTCGCCCATCTCCGGGCTTGGCTTGCGCTGATCATAGCCGCAATCCTGGCGGCCCTAATTGCCCAGGACCGGCAGGATCAGGCCAGCATATCAGGCTGAACACATTGTTCAGGCTGAACGTCTTACGTCGGCAGCGTATTCAACCCGTACGTGGACGGGTACGACGCTTGGATCCATGCGGAGCGTACGTTCGAGATGGCGGCGGTGTGCACTGACGCGACTTCGTAATCCTGAGACAGAATACAGCGCTGGCCTGAGCGCGAACCCCTTGGGCAGATCGGAGAAGCAAACCAGCTCTGCCCCAAAGCCGCGGCCGCGATAGGACGGCAGCATATAGGGCACTCCCTCAATGACGCCGCCCAGGACCGCCGGGTCCTCCCTGAGCAGCAGGACGATTTGCTTTCGCTTCACGTCCACGCGGACCATCAGGTCGGGTCTATCCTTGCACTCGACAGCCATCATCGCATTCAGATCGAGAGCAGCAATCGCCTCGAGCGTCCTGTTGGCCACCACACCGGCCAAGGCGTTGTCATCTGACACAACCTTGAGTGGTTGAAGATAGTCTCGCAACAGCAATGTCCATGGCGGGGCGCGATGATGCGACATGTCCGAGCGGCTCCCCCAAGAAGGCTGTCTCGCAATATTGTCGGATCTAGCGTGTGTGAAAGGATATCCAGATGCAGTCCTCGCGGCGCTCTGCACCTTGGATAACTACCTGATGCCCGCCAGGCCCCGCCGAAGGGTCTCGGGAAGGTCCTCGTCCATGTCTTCCTCTAGGGCCACATGCTCAGCGCGCCAAATGTCGACGGCTTCGCGCATCAGCGCCACCCCCGCCGGAGTGATCCGCAGACGGCGTGAGCGGCGGTCTTTGGCGTCGGGCTCCACAGTCAGCAAACCGCGTCGGGCTAGCGGCTTGACGGCTGCTGTAAGGGTTGACGGGTCCATCCCGAGAAAGGGCCCAAGGCGCCCGATGGCAGGCGGCTCCGGTTGATTCAGCGCCACCATGAGCGAGAATTGGCCGTTGGTCAGGCCGAAAGGCCGTAGCACCGCATCGAACCTGCGGGCGAGACGCCGCGCCGCGCGCTGCGTGGCCAGGCACAGGCAAGTGTCGCGGATATGGTGAACCGTTTCACGCGGCAGACGGTCGAGGGTTGCGTCATTCATTTCATTTTGATATCAAACTAAACCATGGGACTCAACCACCCATTCTGTCGCAGGGAGGAACCAATGGCAGAGCCTTTTCCAATGCAGGGCGTCATCCCGTATCTGGCCATGGGCGGTCGGGCAGGTGATGCGATTGACTTCTACATGCGCGCATTCGCGGCCGAGGATGCGGGCCGGATGCCCCACCCCGAAGGCGAAACAGGGCTCATGCATGCGCAGGTTTCGATCAATGGCGGAATGCTGATGCTCACCGATCATACGGGCGACGGCACGCCCCCGTCAGTAAATTTCGGCCATTTGCAGCTGGTAGTCGCCGATGGCCAAGTATGGTGGGATCGCGCGATCGACGCCGGTTGCGCCGTGCTCGTGCCTTACGAGAGGCAGTTTTGGGGTGATGACTGGGGCCTTCTGCAGGACCCATTCGGTATAAAATGGGCGGTCCTGCAGATTGGCACACAATCCGCGCAGGCAGCGGGCGCGCTTGATGGGGAGGCGGCGGCATGACCATCGAGATCAGCAGCTTTGCCTGGGTGCCGGCTTTTGCCCAAGGCTATGTCAAGGACATCCGGCCCCGTTGGGCGCTGGCTGAGGCAGGGCTCGACTACAATGTCCATCTGCTGTCCAACGGCGCGCCGGACGTGCCTGACTATCGCCGCTGGCAGCCGTTCGGACAGGTTCCGGCCTATCGCGACGACGAGGTCGAGTTGTTTGAATCCGGAGCGATCCTGCTACGGATTTCCGAACAGTCCGACATCCTGCGGCCCAGGAGCGCGCAGGAGGCGGCACAGACGCAGGCATGGATCTTTGCCGCGCTGAACACGCTGGAACCGAAGATCGACAATCTGATTCTGCCGGGGACCTTCCATGCTGGCGAAGACTGGGTTGCCGGGTTGCGGCCCCATGCCGAGCGGTTGGTGGACCTGCGGCTGAGATCTCTGGCGGCTTGGCTTGAGGGTCGCACTTGGCTGACAGGGCGTTTCGGTGTGGCCGACATCGCCATGGCTACCGTCCTGCGCGGCTTGCAGGAGGAACCAGTGCTGGCCGGTTATTCAGTGGTTTCCACTTATCTTGAGCGCTGCATGTCGCGGCCGGGCTTCGAGAAGGCGCTGACCACACAATTGGCGGTCTTCGCCGAGAACGCTCCCGCTTGAGAGAGCGGGCGCACCGGCGGACCAAACGCCAAGGCAAGGCCATGTTGAGGGACGTGGGCAACGGCGGTAACGAAAATGGTAGCGTGTGGTGCAAGCAGCGCTGGGGCGTGAACTGGCAGGTGATGCCGCGCACACTGACTGAAGTACTGACCGCGCGCGGCGACGCGCGCCTTCGCCGCGATGATGATCATGCAAAAAAATCAACTTGGCGGCCATACACGCCGCGTGGGCGGGGTGACCCGGCCGGCGCTTTTCAGGACAGAGGAGGAGGGTGAATGGCCAGTATTGTGTTTGGAATGAACCAATCCCTTGACGGATACGTCGACCACATGGCGTTTGCGCCGAGTGCCACGCTCTTTGGCCACTTCATCGAGGAGGCTGAAAAACAGACCGGCAGCATTTACGGCCGCAAGATCTATGAGATCATGCGCTATTGGGACGATGACCAGGCCGGGTGGGGTGACGCAGAGCGGGCATTCGCCTCGGCATGGCGCAAGCAGCCGAAATGGGTCGTCTCGCATACGCTTCAGGCGGTCGGCCCTAACGCCACACTCCTTCAAGGCGACCTCGAGGGTGCGGTCCGTGCGCTGAAGGCCGAGCAGGATGGCGAGATCGAAGTGGCCGGCCCGGATTTGGCGGCAAGTTTCACCGAGCTTGGCCTGATCGACGAATATCGCATCTACCTGCACCCCGTCGTGCTTGGTCGCGGCACCCCCTATTTCGCCGGACCCCGGCCGCCGCTGCAGCTGATTTCTCATGATCTGATGGACGATGATGTGGTCAGGTTGCGGTACAGACCGGTCTGACTCCTCAAGGCGCGCAAGAACTGAAGCGGCGCGGCAGGATAACCGCATCGAAGCACTGTAAGGACTGCCCATGCCCGGACCCAGCCCAATCACCATAGACGCCTTCATTGATGTCGCCCCCGCCGATGCCTGGCGGCCCTCACCAACCCCCGGGCGATCGTGCTGTGGAGTCAGGCCGGCCCGGACTGGCATCGCCCTTTAGCCGACGTCGATATCCGCGTCGGCGGCGCGCACCGCGCCCGGATGGAGGCGCGCGGCGGGTCCTTCGGCTTCGACGTCACCGGAACTACAAGGAGGTCGACGCTCCCGACGCACTGACGCTGCGCCTCGACGAAGGACGTAGCGCCCGCACCACCTTCACCACCGAGGGCAACGGCACGCGCGTCACGACGATTTTCGACCCCGAGGCGACAACCCGATCGAAATGCAACGGCGTGGCTGGCAGGCAATTCTTGACAGCTACGCTGCCTTTGTCGCGCAGCGAGGATGAAAGAGATGCTGAACCCGCCCAATCCAGAAGATGAGCGACGGGAATGCTCGATGGTAGGACGGCTGTCGTATTTGGCGGCAGTGGCGCGCCTGTGGGACGAGCCAGCGGTGCATCGTCTTCAGGAACGGGTTCGAGCGTTCTTGGCGGACCCTGCGCCTCGGAGCCGTGGCGTCCGGATCTGCCGCAGGGCTTCGCCCCGCATCACACGGCCGCCTAACCTCTGGCAAATACCCGCCATTGGGGGCCAGCGGTATGCAGCGCGCCTATCAGTGACGCCTGCGGTCTCGCTTCGGAAGATGCTGGTCAGCGGATGACTGCATCCCCCAGCCACCGGCTATTGCCGATAAGCGATACTCACCGTGTATCTCGGATTGGAGGCCTTGGTCATGCTTTTAGTTCGATGATGGCGTTCTTCTCAAGTTGCGTAGCGCGCGATGTTAGACGCTTCGCGGAACCTCCTGACGACCACCCGTTCGCTCAGCTTAGCGGCTCTTAGAACGTAAAAGGACGTTTCGGGTGCGATTGGCGTGAGCCGTAGCTTGCGACAAGGCGAACGTTTTCTGGCCTCACGACCGCTTTGCGGTTGGCAGTTCGAGCAGTCGCTATCTTTGCTCGGTGCAAGCAGTGTCCAAATCCTGTCCCCGCAACCATCGTTTCCGACCCAAGACTGACACCAGCCCTCGCCAATCGCGGGGGCTTTGTCATATCCGCTCCTCCCAAAGCCACGATGTTCGCCAGTTCGCCCGTAAGTTCAATGCGATGGCCGTCCTGTGCCGTCGCGTCAGGGATCATCCGCACCTCGGAGACCAACCCGCGCAGGGCCTCGGTCGCCTCCAGCTTCACGGACGGGTCCGAAAGCGCCGCCGCCAGATCCGCGATCCTCTTGCGATAGAGTTCCGTCAGGCTCGGGTGCAGCCGCAGGGCAGGGGGCTCGGG
>NZ_JBDGJD010000016.1:0-2418 GCF_057657095.1 Cereibacter sp. Soil_C_27
GTCTTGCCGTGGTCAACGTGGCCGATCGTGCCAATGTTGACGTGCGGTTTGTTACGTTCAAACTTTGCCTTTGCCATGGTGGCCTCCTGTTCGTGTCGGTTGCGGTGGGGCAAACCCCCACCCTACGGGGTGGTAGGGCGGGGTTCACCCCGCCACACCGTTAAGCGTATTTCTTCTGGATCTCGTCGGAGATGTTCTGCGGCACCGCATCATAGTGATCGAAGGACATCGAGAAGTTGGCACGACCCGAGGACATCGAACGCAGCGTGTTGATGTAGCCGAACATGTTGGCCAGCGGAACGAAGGCATTGATCACGTTGGCGTTGCCGCGCGTGTCCTGCCCCTGCACCATGCCCCGACGCGAGGTCAGGTCGCCGATGATACCGCCGGTATATTCTTCCGGGGTCACCACTTCGACCTTCATGATCGGCTCGAGCAGCTTGGCGCCGGCCTTCTTCAGACCTTCGCGCATACCGGCCCGGGCGGCGATTTCGAACGCGAGAACCGAGGAGTCGACGTCATGGTAGGCGCCGTCGATCAGAGCCACGCGGAAGTCGATCACCGGGAAGCCTGCCAGCGGACCGGAGTCCATGACCGACTTGATGCCCTTTTCGACGCCGGGGATGTATTCCTTCGGCACCGCACCGCCCACGACCTTGCTTTCGAACGAGTAGCCTTCGCCCGGCTCGGTCGGCGAGATGACGAGCTTGACGCGGGCGAACTGGCCCGTGCCGCCGGTCTGCTTCTTGTGGGTGTAGTCGATCTCGGCTTCGCGCGAGATGGTCTCGCGGTAGGCCACCTGCGGCGCGCCGATGTTCGCCTCGACCTTGAACTCGCGACGCATGCGGTCGACGAGGATGTCGAGGTGAAGTTCGCCCATGCCCTTCATGATGGTCTGGCCCGATTCAAAATCGGTCTCGACGCGGAAGGACGGGTCCTCGGCAGCCAGGCGAGCGAGAGCGATGCCCATCTTCTCCTGGTCGGCCTTGGTTTTCGGCTCCACCGCGATCTCGATGACCGGGACCGGGAAGGTCATGGTTTCGAGAACGACCGGCTTGTTCGGATCGCAGAGCGTGTCGCCCGTGGTGGTCTCTTTCAGACCGGCCAGGGCGATGATGTCGCCGGCAAAGGCTTCTTCGATCTCTTCACGGTTGATGGCGTGCATCATCATCATGCGGCCAACGCGCTCTTTGCGCTGCTTGGTCGCGTTCAGCATCTGGTCGCCCTTCTTCAGCACGCCAGAGTAGATGCGCGTGAAGGTCAGCGAGCCCACGAAGGGGTCGTTCATGATCTTGAACGCCAGCGCCGAGAAGGGCTGCTCGTCATCGGCCGAACGCTCGATGTTGCGGGTTTCCGTCTCGTCGCCCGGCGCGAAGCCGAGGTAGGGCGGAACGTCCAGCGGGTTCGGCAGGAAGTCGATCACGGCGTTCAGCATCGGCTGCACGCCCTTGTTCTTGAAGGACGAGCCGCAGAGCATCGGCACGAAGGACAGCGAGAGGCAGCCCTTGCGGATCAGCTGGCGCAGGGTTTCTTCCGACGGCTCGTTGCCTTCGAGATAGGCTTCCATCGCGGCGTCGTCCTGCTCGACCGCGACTTCCAGCAGGTTGTGGCGCCATTCGTTGGCGACTTCCTGCAGGTCGGCACGGATCGGCTGGCGAACCCAGGACGCGCCCAGGTCTTCGCCCTGATAGACCCACTCCTGCATGGTGATCAGGTCGACGATGCCTTCGAGCTTGTCTTCGGCACCGATCGGGACCTGGATCGGCAGCGGCAAGGAGCCGGTGCGGTCCTTGATCATCTTGATGCAGTTGTAGAAATCGGCGCCCGTCTTGTCCATCTTGTTGACGAACACGATGCGCGGCACCTTGTAGCGATCAGCCTGACGCCACACGGTCTCGGTCTGGGGCTCCACGCCGGCGTTGCCATCGAGCAAGACCACAGCACCGTCGAGCACGGCCAGCGAACGCTCGACTTCGATGGTGAAGTCGACGTGGCCGGGGGTGTCGATGATGTTGAAGCGGTAACGGTCATCCTTCGCCACGGCGTTGGAATCGACCGTGCGCTGCCAGAAGGTCGTGGTCGCAGCCGAGGTGATCGTGATCCCCCGTTCCTGCTCCTGCTCCATCCAGTCCATCGTCGCGGCGCCATCATGCACCTCGCCGATCTTGTGGGATTTGCCTGTGTAGAACAGAATCCGCTCGGTCGTCGTGGTTTTGCCCGCATCGATGTGGGCAATGATACCGAAGTTGCGGTAGCGGGTCAGGGGGTAGTCGCGTGCCATTGGAGTGCCTCAGGCTAAGTGGTTACCAGCGGTAATGGCTGAACGCTTTGTTAGCGTCGGCCATCTTGTGCGTGTCTTCGCGCTTTTTCACCGCGGTGCCGCGGTTGTTGCAGGCATCGGCCAGCTCGGCGGCCAGC
>NZ_JBDGJD010000016.1:2517-17947 GCF_057657095.1 Cereibacter sp. Soil_C_27
GCCATCTTGTGCGTGTCTTCGCGCTTTTTCACCGCGGTGCCGCGGTTGTTGCAGGCATCGGCCAGCTCGGCGGCCAGTCGCTCTTCCATGGTGTTCTCGTTGCGCTTGCGCGCCGCGATGATCAGCCAGCGGATCGCGAGGGCTTCGCGGCGTTCGACGCGGACTTCGACCGGCACCTGATAGGTGGCACCGCCGACGCGACGCGAGCGCACTTCGACCGAAGGCTTCACGTTGTCGAGCGCCTCGTGGAAGGCCTCGATCGGCTCGCGCTTGAGGCGGGACTGCACCCGCTCCAGCGCGTTGTAGACGATGGACTCGGCGACCGATTTCTTGCCATCGATCATGAGGTTGTTCATGAACTTGGTCAGAACCGTATCGCCGTATTTGGCATCGGGAAGAATTTCGCGCTTTTCGGCGGCGTGACGACGGGACATCTCTGCCTCTCCTTACTTCGGACGCTTCGCGCCGTATTTCGAACGACGCTGACGACGGTCTTTGACACCCTGGGTATCGAGAACACCGCGCAGGATGTGGTAACGCACGCCGGGAAGGTCTTTCACGCGGCCGCCGCGGATCAGGACGACGGAGTGTTCCTGAAGGTTGTGCTTTTCACCGGGAATGTAGCTGATGACCTCGAAGCCGTTGGTCAGACGCACCTTGGCGACTTTCCGCATGGCCGAGTTCGGCTTTTTCGGCGTCGTGGTGTAGACGCGCGTGCAGACGCCGCGCTTTTGCGGGCAGGATTCCAAGTGCTGCGACTTGGACCGTTGTACTCGAGGCTCCCGCGGCTTGCGGATGAGCTGTTGGATCGTTGGCATTCACGTTCCCCGTGTTGCAACCCGTTTCATTTACGCCTGCCCGGATCCGTTCGGGGGGCGCCGTTCGTGATGTTCCGCTTGCACAAAACACCAATACCGCATGCGTCCCCTTCGCGGGGACGACGCGGTGGAATTCCAGAGGATCGGGGCTTGGAGGCCCGGATCGTGACCACTTATTCTCACTAGGTCCCGGCAGCAGGCCATGCCCGCAGCTCAGGTAGGCGGCGTATAGGGGGAGTCGCGCGGGATGTCAACAGGCGCTGGGGGTTCTGGCCTCAGGCGGTGCCGCGGCGGACGCGAGACTCCCGATAGATCGTGAAGAGCCCGGTGGCAACCACGATCGACGCCCCGACCACCGTCCAGCGGTCGGGCAAGGTGCCGAAGACCAGCCAGCCGAGCAGGATCGCCCAGAGCAGTGCCGTGTAGCGGAAGGGCGCGACAAAGCCGATATCGCCCACCCGCATCACCATGATGACAAAGAGATATCCGATCACCATCGCCACGGCAGACCCCGCGAGGGTCACGACCTGCGCCAGTGTCACCGGCTCCCACCCGCCCCAGGTGGCGCCGATGGCCCCCATCCCGGTGATGACCAGCGACGACCAGATCGCCACGGTGACCGAGGGCACCCCACGCGACAGCTCGCGCGTCGCCAGATCGCGGACCACGACGCAGGCGACCGAGGCGAGGCCGAGCATCGCCCAGATATCGAATCCGCTAGTGCCGGGCCGGATGATGATCAGCACGCCGACAAAGCCGATGCCGATCGCCAGCATCCGCCGCCAGCCGACCGGCTCCCTGAGGAACAGCGCGGCGGCCAGCGTCACCGCCAGCGGCGTCGATTGCATGATGGCCGACAGGTTGGCCAGCGGCAGGTAAATCAGCGCGGTGAGGAAGGTGACGGTCGCGCCGACCTCTGCCAGGGCGCGCAGGCTGACGATGCGCACATCCCGGGGCGGGAGGCGGAGCCGCAGCCCTCCGGTGATCGCGCCGACCAGAAACAGCAGCGGCAGCGAGATCGTGCCCCGGATCGCGACCGCCTCGAACAGCGGCAGCGCCAGCGAGACCGCCTTCATGCAGGCGTCGTTCAGGGTGAAGGCCGCCATGGCGATGTTCATGTAGAGCGCGCCGCGCACGTTGTCCGAGATCTGCATGACGCCTGCCCGTTGGTTTCGCGGCACCCTAATCGCGGGATTCGGAAGGCGAAAGGGCAAAGAAAAACCCCCGTGCCGGGGGCACGGGGGTTCTTCGATGTCTTGCGCGACGAACTTACTCGTCGCGGCTCTCGACGGTGTCCACCAGACCGGAGTCGGTTTCCACGTCGTAGACGTCCTGCACCGGAGCGGCCAGCGCCGCGGCGGTTTCCGCCTCGGAGCGCCGCGCCTCGATCACCGTCTGGTCGCGATCCGCGGCGATCTTCTTCACGCGGCTCGTGGCACCGCCGGTCCCTGCCGGGATCAGACGGCCGACGATGACGTTCTCCTTCAGGCCGACCAGCTTGTCGCGCTTGCCCTGCACCGAAGCCTCGGTGAGCACCCGCGTCGTCTCCTGGAACGAGGCCGCCGAGATGAAGCTGCGGGTCTGCAGCGACGCCTTGGTGATCCCGAGCAGGATCGGCTCGGCCGTGGCCACCCGCATCCCGTGCTTCATGGCCTTCTGGTTGAACTCGTCAAGCTCGGCCTTGTCGACATGCTCGCCCTTGAGCAGCGTCGTCTCGCCCGAGTCGAGGATCTCGAACTTCTGCAGCATCTGCCGCACGATCACCTCGATATGCTTGTCGTTGATCTTCACGCCCTGCAGTCGATAGACGTCCTGCACCTCGTCGATCATGTAGTTCGCCAGAGCCTCGACCCCCAGGATCCGCAGGATGTCATGCGGAGCCGGGTTGCCGTCCATGATGTAGTCGCCCTTCTGCACGAAGTCGCCTTCCTGCACTGGGATATGCTTGCCCTTCGGCACCATGTACTCGACCGAGTTCACCGTGTCGTCGACCGGCTCGATGGTGATGCGGCGCTTGTTCTTGTAGTCCTTGCCAAAGCGCACATAACCGTCGTGTTCGGCGATGATCGCGTGATCCTTCGGACGACGCGCTTCGAACAGTTCCGCCACGCGGGGAAGACCCCCGGTGATGTCCTTGGTCCGGGCGCCTTCGCGCGGGATACGCGCCACCACGTCGCCGGGTTTCACGTCCTGGCCGTCCTCGACCGACAGAACCGCGTCCACCGACATCTGATAGGAGATCGGGTTGCCTGCCTCGTTGCGCACCGGATCGCCCGTCACCGGGTCCATGATGATCACTTCCGGCTTCAGATCGTTGCCCTTGGGCGCGGAGCGCCAGTCGGACACGATCTTCTGCGTCATGCCGGTCGCCTCGTCGGTGTCCTCGCGGACCGAGATCCCCGAGACGAGATCGACGAAGCGCGCCACACCGCCCTTTTCGGCGATGATCGGCAGGGTGTAGGGGTCCCATTCGAACAGCTTGGCGCCACGCTTGACGGCAGCACCGTCCTTGACGTGAACCTTCGCACCATAGGTGATCTTGTGGGCCGCCCGTTCCTGACCGGCCTCGTCGATGATGGCGATCTGCATGTTCCGGCCCATGACGATGAACTCGCCATTGGCGTTCTCGAGCAGGTTGGCGTTCCGGAACTCGATCTTGCCTTCCTGGCTGGCTTCGAGGAACGACTGCTGGCCGCCCTGCGCGATGCCGCCGATGTGGAAGGTCCGCATCGTCAGCTGCGTGCCGGGTTCGCCGATCGACTGCGCGGCGATGATGCCGACAGCCTCGCCCTGGTTCACCAGCGTGCCGCGGGCAAGGTCGCGCCCGTAGCACATGGCGCAGACGCCCTCTTCCGCTTCACAGGTCAGCGGGCTGCGGATCCGCACGGAGGCCACACCGGCCTGATCGATCAGGTCGGCCCGACGTTCGTCGATCAGCTCGCCACGCGCCACGACCACTTCGTCGGTGCCCGGAACGAGGATGTCATCCGCCGCCACCCGGCCCAGCACGCGCTCGGCAAGGCTGGAGACCACTTCACCGTCATTCACCGCGGCCGAGGCCGTGATGGCGTTTTCGGTGCCGCAGTCATGGCTGCGCACGATGCAGTCCTGCGCCACGTCGACAAGACGACGCGTCAGATAGCCCGAGTTCGCCGTCTTCAACGCGGTGTCCGCGAGACCCTTCCGGGCGCCGTGGGTCGAGTTGAAGTATTCAAGAACGGTCAGACCTTCCTTGAAGTTCGAGATGATCGGCGTCTCGATGATCTCGCCGTTCGGCTTTGCCATCAGGCCGCGCATCCCGCCGAGCTGCTTCATCTGAGCGGGCGAACCCCGGGCCCCGGAGTGGGACATCATGTAGACCGAGTTCGGCTCCTTCTCGGCGCCGGCGTCGTCGTAACGCACGGCGGAGATTTCGGCCATCATCTCGGCCGCCACCTTGTCCGAGCACTTCGACCAGGCGTCCACGACCTTGTTGTACTTCTCGCCCTGGGTGATCAGGCCGTCCATGTACTGCTGTTCGAATTCCTTCACCTGATCGCGAACGTCGTTGACGATCGGCCATTTGGTGTCGGGGATCAGCATGTCGTCCTTGCCGAAGGAAATCCCGGCCTTGAACGCCTCGCGGAAGCCCATGCCCATGATTTGGTCACAGAAGATCACCGATTCCTTCTGGCCGCAGTAGCGGTAGACGGTGTCGATGACGTTTTGCACGTCCTTCTTGCGCAGCAGGCGGTTCACCAGCTCGAACGGAGCCTTGGCGTTCAGCGGCAGCAGGTTGCCGAGACGCAGACGGCCCGGGGTCGTCTCGTAGCGCTTGATGACCTCGTTGCCCTCGTCGTCGATCTGCTTGATCCGCGCCCTGATGCGGGCATGCAGATGCACCGCGCCGGAGGCCAGCGCGTGTTCGACTTCCTCGACCGAGGCAAAGGCCATGCCCTCGCCGACCATGCCCTTGCGCTCCATCGTGGTGTAGTAGAGCCCCAGAACCATGTCCTGCGACGGCACGATGATCGGCGCGCCGTTGGCGGGCGACAGCACGTTGTTGGTCGACATCATCAGCACGCGCGCTTCCAGCTGGGCTTCCAGCGAGAGCGGCACGTGGACGGCCATCTGGTCACCGTCGA
The DNA here is from genome assembly GCF_057657095.1 of Cereibacter sp. Soil_C_27. Classification (NCBI taxonomy): domain Bacteria; kingdom Pseudomonadati; phylum Pseudomonadota; class Alphaproteobacteria; order Rhodobacterales; family Paracoccaceae; genus Cereibacter; species Cereibacter sp. Soil_C_27. The sequence continues at coordinate 7,460 of NZ_JBDGJD010000016.1, forward strand.
AGTCGGCGTTGAACGCCGAGCAGACGAGCGGGTGCAGCTGGATCGCCTTGCCTTCGATCAGGATCGGCTCGAAGGCCTGGATGCCCAGACGGTGCAGCGTCGGCGCACGGTTCAGCAGAACCGGGTGCTCGCGGATCACCTCGTCGAGGATATCCCAGACCTCGGGACGCTCCTTCTCGACCAGCTTCTTCGCCTGCTTGACGGTGGAGGACAGACCCTTGGCTTCGAGCCGCGAGTAGATGAACGGCTTGAACAGTTCGAGCGCCATCTTCTTCGGCAGGCCGCACTGGTGCAGCTTCAGCTCCGGGCCGGTCACGATGACCGAACGGCCCGAGAAGTCCACCCGCTTGCCGAGCAGGTTCTGACGGAACCGGCCCTGCTTGCCCTTGAGCATGTCCGACAGCGACTTCAGCGGGCGCTTGTTGGTGCCCGTGATGACGCGGCCACGACGGCCGTTGTCGAACAGCGCGTCGACGGCTTCCTGCAGCATGCGCTTTTCGTTGCGCACGATGATGTCGGGCGCGCGCAGTTCGATCAGCCGCTTGAGGCGGTTGTTGCGGTTGATGACCCGGCGGTAGAGGTCGTTCAGGTCGGACGTGGCGAAGCGGCCGCCGTCCAGCGGGACCAGCGGGCGCAGTTCCGGCGGGATCACCGGCAGCACGGTCAGGATCATCCACTCGGGGCGGTTGCCCGACTCGAGGAACGACTCGACGATCTTCAGCCGCTTGATGATCTTCTTCGGCTTCAGCTCGCCCGTGGCTTCCTTCAGGTCTTCCCGAAGCTGGGTCGCGGTCGCATCGAGGTCGATGGCCGACAGCATCTCGCGGATCGCCTCGGCGCCGATGTTGGCGGTGAAGGCGTCGGCGCCATACTGGTCCTGCGCGTCGAGGAATTCTTCCTCGGTCATCAACTGGCCATAGGTCAGGTCGGTCAGACCCGGCTCGATCACGACGTAGTTCTCGAAGTAGAGGATCCGCTCCAGATCGCGCAGCGTCATGTCGAGCATGAGGCCGATCCGGCTCGGCAGCGACTTCAGGAACCAGATATGCGCGACCGGGGCGGCGAGCTCGATATGGCCCATCCGCTCGCGACGCACCTTCTGGAGCGTGACTTCAACGCCGCACTTCTCGCAGACGACGCCGCGATACTTCATGCGCTTGTACTTGCCGCAGAGGCACTCGTAATCCTTGATCGGCCCGAAGATCCGGGCGCAGAACAGGCCGTCACGCTCCGGCTTGAACGTGCGGTAGTTGATGGTTTCCGGCTTCTTGATCTCGCCATAGGACCACGACAGGATCCGCTCCGGCGAGGCCAGAGAGATCTTGATCTCGTCGAAGGTCTTGACAGGCGCCACCGGGTTGAACGGGTTGGTGCTGAGTTCCTGGTTCATCTTCAATCCTTAGATTTGCGGCGGCGGGGGACGGTGCGGGTGGGGAAGCTCCCCACCCGTGAAGGCGTAGGGTGGGGTTTCACCCCACCACGCCGTCACTCGTCCTCCGCATCCAGGAGTTCCATGTTCAGGCCGAGGCCGCGCACTTCCTTCACCAGAACGTTGAAGCTTTCGGGCACACCGGCCTCGAAATTGTCTTCGCCCTTCACGATGCTCTCGTACATCTTCGTCCGGCCTGCCACGTCATCCGACTTCACGGTCAGCATTTCCTGCAGGGTATAGGCGGCGCCATAGGCTTCCAGGGCCCAGACCTCCATCTCCCCGAGACGCTGGCCACCGAACTGCGCCTTACCGCCCAGCGGCTGCTGGGTGACGAGGCTGTACGGGCCGGTGGACCGGGCGTGCAGCTTGTCGTCGACAAGGTGGTGCAGCTTGAGCATGTACTTCACGCCCACGGTGACCGGACGCGCGAACTGCTCGCCCGAGCGACCGTCGAACACGATGGACTGGCCGGACTCGTTGAAGCCCGCCCGGCGCAGCGCGTCGTTCACGTCGCCTTCCTTGGCCCCGTCGAAGACCGGGGTCGCGATCGGCACGCCCTTGGTCACGTTGCCCGCCAGCTCGATCAGGTCGGCGTCTTCCCGGTCGGCGAAGGCGGCTTCATAGGTCTCGTCGCCATAGGCGAGACGCATGGCCTCCTTCACCGGGGTCAGGTCGCCCGAACGGCGGAAGTCGCGCAGGGCATCGTCGATCTTGATGCCGAGGCCACGCGCCGCCCAACCCATGTGGGTCTCGAGGATCTGCCCGACGTTCATGCGCGACGGCACGCCCAGCGGGTTCAGCACGAGGTCCACAGCGGTGCCATCGGCAAGGAACGGCATGTCCTCGATCGGCACGACCTTGGAGATGACGCCCTTGTTGCCGTGACGGCCGGCCATCTTGTCGCCCGGCTGCAGCTTGCGCTTCACCGCCACGAAGACCTTGACCATCTTCATCACGCCCGGGGGCAGGTCGTCGCCGCGACGGACCTTCTCGACCTTGTCCTCGAAGCGGTGATCGAGCGCGCGCTTCTGCGCCTCGAACTGCTCGTGCAGGGCCTCGACGTCCTTGGCTTCGGCTTCCTCGCCGAGCGCCAGCTGCCACCACTGGCCGCGCGACAGCGTGCCCAGCAGATCATCGTTGATCTCGGCGCCCGGCTTCATGCCCTTCGGGCCTTTGACCGCGACCTTGCCCATCAGCAGCGTCTTGAGACGCGAGTAGATGTTGCGCTCGAGGATCGCCAGCTCGTCGTCCCGGTCACGGGCCAGACGTTCGACTTCCTCGCGCTCGATCTGCAGCGCGCGCTCGTCCTTGTCGACGCCGTGACGGTTGAAGACCCGCACTTCGACGATCGTGCCATAGGCCCCCGGCGGCAGGCGCAGCGAGGTATCGCGCACGTCCGACGCCTTTTCACCGAAGATGGCGCGCAGAAGCTTCTCTTCCGGCGTCATCGGGCTTTCGCCCTTCGGGGTGATCTTGCCCACGAGGATGTCGCCCGGCTGCACTTCGGCGCCGATATAGACGATCCCGGCTTCGTCGAGGTTGCGCAGGGCTTCCTCGCCGACGTTCGGGATATCGCGGGTGATCTCTTCCGGCCCGAGCTTGGTGTCGCGGGCGGCGACTTCGTATTCCTCGATGTGGATCGAGGTGAAGACGTCGTCGCGCAGGATGCGCTCGGAGATCAGGATCGAGTCTTCGTAGTTGTAGCCGTTCCACGGCATGAAGGCGACGATGATGTTCCGGCCAAGCGCCAGTTCACCCATGTCGGTGCAGGGGCCGTCGGCCACAACCTCGCCACGCGCCACCGTGTCGCCCACCTTCACCAGCGGGCGCTGGTTGATGCAGGACGACTGGTTCGACCGCTTGAACTTGCGCAGACGGTAGATGTCCACGCCCGGCTCGCCCGGCTCCAGAAGCTCGGTTGCGCGCACGACGATACGGGTCGCATCGACCTGGTCGATGATGCCCGCCCGGCGCGCCATGATGGCCGCCCCGGAGTCGCGCGCCACCACGGCCTCGATCCCCGTGCCCACGAAGGGCGCGTCGGATTGCAGCAGCGGAACCGCCTGACGTTGCATGTTCGAGCCCATGAGGGCGCGGTTGGCGTCGTCATTCTCGAGGAACGGGATCAGCGAGGCCGCGACCGAGACGAGCTGCTTCGGCGACACGTCGATCAGGTCGATCGCGTCGGACGGGTTCAGCATGAATTCGCCGGCTTTGCGCGACGAAATCAGGTCGTCCACGAAGCGGCCTTCGCTGTCCTGCGCCGCGTTGGCCTGAGCCACGGTGTGACGCATTTCCTCGGTCGCCGACATGTAGACCACGTCGTCGGTCACATGGCCGTCGATCACCTTGCGGTAGGGGGTCTCGATGAAGCCGTACTTGTTCACGCGGGCGAAGGTGGCCAGCGAGTTGATCAGACCGATGTTCTGACCTTCCGGCGTCTCGATCGGGCACATCCGGCCATAGTGGGTCGGGTGCACGTCGCGGACCTCGAAGCCTGCGCGTTCGCGCGTCAGACCGCCCGGCCCGAGGGCCGAGAGACGGCGCTTGTGCGTCACTTCGGACAGCGGGTTGGTCTGGTCCATGAACTGCGACAGCTGCGAGGAGCCGAAGAATTCACGCACCGCCGCCGCCGCCGGCTTGGCGTTGATCAGATCCTGCGGCATGATCGTGTCGATCTCGACCGAGGACATGCGCTCCTTGATCGCCCGCTCCATGCGGAGCAGACCGACGCGGTACTGGTTCTCCATCAGCTCGCCGACCGAGCGCACCCGGCGGTTGCCGAGGTGGTCGATGTCGTCGATCTCACCCTTGCCGTCGCGCAGTTCGGTCAGCGCCTTGATGCAGGCGATGATGTCGTCGCGGTCCAGCGTGCGCTGGGTGTCCGGCTTGCCGAGGTCGAGGCGCATGTTCATCTTCACCCGGCCGACGGCCGAGAGGTCATAGCGCTCGCTGTCGAAGAACAGCGTGTCGAACAGGTTCGACGCGGCTTCGACGGTCGGCGGCTCGCCCGGGCGCATGACGCGGTAGATGTCCATGAGCGCGGTGTCGCGGCTCATGTTCTTGTCCGCCGCCATCGTGTTGCGGATGTAGGGGCCGACGTTGACATTGTCGATGTCGAGCACCGGGATCTCGGTGATGCCCTGATCGAGCAGCAGCTTCAGGCTGCCACCCTTCACCGCGCCGTCGCGGTCGTATTCCATCGTCAGCTCGTCACCGGCTTCGACCCAGATCTCGCCGGTTTCCTCGTTGATGATGTCCTTGGCGACATAGCGCCCGACGATCTGATCGAAGGGCAGCAGCAGTTCGGAGACGCTGCCCGCCTTGATGATCTCGTTCGCCATGCGCGGGGTCATCTTGTCCCCGGCCTTGCAGATAACCTCGCCGGTGGCCGCATCGACCAGATCGAAGGCCGGACGGGTGCCGCGCATCCGCTCGGGGAAGAACTTGGTGACCCAGCCCTTGTTCTTCACATGGGTGTATTTCACGGTCTGGTAGTAGGCATCCATGATGCCTTCCTGATCCATGCCGAGGGCATAGAGCAGCGTCGTCACCGGCAGCTTGCGGCGACGGTCGATGCGCGCGAAGACGATGTCCTTGGCGTCGAACTCGAAGTCCAGCCACGAGCCGCGGTAGGGAATGATGCGGCAGGCGAACAGCAGCTTGCCCGAGGAGTGGGTCTTGCCCTTGTCGTGGTCGAAGAACACGCCCGGCGAGCGGTGCATCTGGGAAACGATGACCCGCTCGGTGCCGTTCACCACGAACGTCCCGTTGGCCGTCATCAGGGGCATGTCGCCCATGTAGACGTCCTGTTCCTTGATGTCCTTGACCGAGCGCGCGCCGGTGTCCTCATCGATATCGAACACGATCAGGCGCAGCGTCACCTTCAGCGGCGCGGCATAGGTCATGTCGCGGCTCTGGCATTCCTCGACGTCGTACTTCGGCTTTTCCAGCTCGTATTTCACGAACTCGAGAACGGCGGTCTCGTTGAAGTCCTTGATCGGGAAGACCGACTGGAACACGCCCTGGATCCCGTCGCCATCGATCGGCTTGGGGCCGTCGCCGGACTTCAGGAACAGGTCGTAGGAGGATTTCTGAACCTCGATGAGGTTCGGCATCTCCAGAACTTCACGGATCTTGCCGAAATATCTGCGGATACGCTTCTGGCCAACGTAGCTCTGAGCCATGCTCGAAGTCACCTTTCGTTTTCGCGGGCGCATGGACCGTCGGGCCACGGGCATGCGCCGCTTGCGAAGCAGGGGGTAAGGTTCCATTCATGCCATCCGTCCCACCGGGTGGCTCCCGAACCTCGAACCGCGCCTTGGAAGGGGCTTGGGCGAAAGCCCCTTCCAAGACAGGTTCGGCTGGGCCCGAAGTTGCTTCGGACCCAGCCAATTTCTCAGGGCGATGCCAGAGGCATCCGACCGGATTACTTCAGGTCGACCTTGGCGCCAGCGTCTTCCAGCTTCTTCTTGAAGCCTTCGGCGTCGGCTTTGGAGACGCCTTCTTTCACTTTGCCGCCAGCTTCCACGAGGTCCTTGGCTTCTTTCAGGCCAAGACCGGTGATCGCGCGGACTTCCTTGATGACGTTGATCTTGTTCGCACCAGCGTCGGTCAGGACGACGTCGAACTCGGTCTGCTCTTCGACCGGAGCGGCAGCGGCGGCCGGACCGGCAGCCATCATGACGGCGCCACCGGCAGCCGGCTCGATGCCGTATTCGTCCTTCAGGATGGTTTTCAGTTCTTGGGCCTGAAGCAGCGTGAGGTTCACGATTTCTTCGGCGAGTTTCTTCAGATCAGCCATTTTCTGTTCCGTTCTATCAAGATGGGGTCCAACATGGTGGGAAACAACCCACGCAGGTCGTCAGATTGCTCAAGCGGCTTCCCGCTCCTCCAGGGTGGAGAGGATGCCGGCGATGTTCGAAGCAGGCGCGCCAATGGCCCCGGCGATGCTCGACGCGGGCGCACCGATGCAAGCCACGATCGAAGCAATGAGCTCCTCACGCGACGGCATGGCGGCCACGGCTTTCACACCGGCCTGGTCCAGGATCGTGTCGCCCATTGCCCCACCCAGAATCACGAACTTGTCGTTCTTCTTGGCATAGGCTTCCGCAACCTTCGCCGCAGCGACGGGGTCCTCGGAATAGGCCATCACGGTCATGCCCGTGAGCAGGTCACCCATCTTAACGGCGGGTTTCCCTTCAAGGGCGATCTTGGCGAGCTTGTTCTTGGCAACGCGTACGGACCCGCCAACTTCGCGCATCTGCGCGCGCAGGTCCTGCATCTGTGCAACCGTGACGCCTGCGTAGTGTGCAACCACAACCACGCCAGAGCTTGCGAAGATCTGGCCGAGTTCCTCGACCACTTTCTCTTTCTGGGCTCTATCCACAGGTTCACTCCAAGTATGGGGGTTTCCCCCCGGCTCATGTTTGCCCCGGAGCGTCCGGGGCGTTCGGGTCCGCGATGTGGTCCCGAGGCCAAAATCACCCGAGGGAAATCCCCCGAAAAATCCGTCTCGATCCCCATCTCAGGCAGGAGATTAAGAGCCGAAGCTCACCCGCCGTCTCGGACAGGACAGGGCGGCGATCCTTGCGGGCCGCCCCGCCATCCCGGGCATCGCTGCGCGGGAATTTCGTGGGATGCGCGGGAAGGCGCATCCCGAAAGGCTCAGCGCGTGGTGGCCGAGGTCAGATCAACGGCGACGCCCGGACCCATGGTCGAGGACAGCGACACCTTCTTGAGGTAGGTGCCCTTCGCGCCGGTCGGCTTCGCACGGCTCACGGCTTCGACGAAGGCACGGATGTTCTCGGCGAGCTTCTCTTCGCCGAAGGACACCTTGCCGACGCCGGCATGGATGACACCGGCCTTCTCGACTTTGAACTGCACTTCGCCGCCCTTGGCGTTGTTGACCGCGTTGGTCACGTCCATCGTCACCGTGCCGACCTTGGGGTTCGGCATCAGGTTGCGCGGGCCGAGGATCTTGCCGAGACGGCCGACCAGCGGCATCATGTCCGGCGTCGCGATGCAACGGTCGAACTCGATCTTGCCCGACTGGATCGTCTCCATCAGGTCTTCCGCACCGACGATGTCCGCACCGGCGGCCTTGGCTTCGTCAGCCTTGGCGCCACGGGCGAAGACCGCCACGCGGACCGTCTTGCCCGTGCCGTTCGGCAGGGTGACGACGCCACGGACCATCTGGTCGGCGTGACGCGGGTCGACGCCGAGATTCAGCGCGATTTCCAGCGTCTCGTCGAACTTCGCCGAAGCGGCGCCCTTCACCAGAGCGACAGCATCCTCGACCGAGATCAGGTCTTTGCCAGCAAAGGCTTCCCGCGCAGCGCGCGACCGTTTTCCGAGCTTTGCCATTATGCTTTCACCTCGATACCGCAGGACTTGGCCGAGCCGAGGATGATCTGCATCGCAGCTTCCACGGAGTTGGCGTTCAGGTCCTTCATCTTGGCTTCGGCGATCGAGCGGATCTGCGCGACCGTCACGCTACCGGCAACGGCATGACCCGGCTTGACCGAGCCCTTGGCGCGGTTGCGCTTGCCCACCGGCGGAAGACCGGCGGCCTTCTTCAGCAGGAACGAGGCCGGAGCCGTCTTCAGCTCGAGGCTGAACGACTTGTCCTGGTAGTAGGTGATGATCACCGGAGTCGGGGTGCCCGGCTCGATGTCGGCGGTCTTCGCGTTGAATTCCTTCACGAAGGCCATGATGTTCAGGCCGCGCTGACCCAGGGCCGGGCCGACGGGCGGGGACGGGTTGGCTTGCCCCGCCTTGACTTGCAGCTTGAGGCTGCCGATTACCTTCTTGGCCATGAGGCCTCTCCTTTGTCACCGCTTCCCTCGGGAAGCATGGTTTAGTGGTTCGGTCCGTCACGCCCCAGGGCGCGCTCGCCTCCCACGCAGAACACTCAGACGCCCTTGGTCACCTGAGTGAATTCCAGTTCGACCGGGGTGGCCCGACCGAAGATCGAGACAGTCACCTTCAGGCGGCTGTGCTCTTCGTCCACATCCTCGACCATGCCCGAGAAGCCCTCGAACGGGCCGTCGGTGACCTGCACCGTCTCGCCGATGTCGAAGCGGATCAGGTTGCGCGGCTGCGCCTCGCCCTCTTCCACGCGGTTGAGGATGGCGTTCACCTCGGCGTCGCGCATCGGCATCGGCTTGCCCTGCGGGCCGAGGAAGCCGGTCACCCGGTTGATCGAGGAAATCAGGTGATAGCCGCGGTTCGACATTTCCATGCGGACCAGCACGTAGCCCGGCATGAAGCGACGTTCCGACGTCACCTTCTTGCCGCGCCGCACTTCCAGCACTTCCTCGGTCGGCACGAGAACCTCTTCGATCTCGTCCTCGAGCCCCGCATCCGCCACGGCTTGCTTGATCTGCTCGGCGATCTTCTTCTCGAAGTTCGAGAGGACGCTCACCGAATACCACCGCTTCGCCATGCCAAAGTCACCTTCTCTACCCGGGGGATGTCCCCGGAAGTTCTTATGTCTCGGGCAGATCTGCCCAATCCCAGAACAAAAAACAGCGCGCAACCCGAATCGCTGCGCGCCGATCTTTGTCAATCACCGCCCGAATACAGGGCGGACCCCTCCAGTTCAAGGAAATTCGCGCGAGCACCGACGGAGCGCCCGGATCAGAAGGCGTTGAGAACGGCGCTCAGCCCTTGGCGGATGCCGAAATCAACCAGCGAGAAGAAGGTCGCCGTCAGCGCCGCCATGACGAAGACCATGATCGTGGTCAGCACCACTTCGCGGCGCGTGGGCCAGACGACCTTGGCAACCTCGCTACGCACCTGCGAAATGAACTGGAAGGGATTCGCCTTGGCCATCGTCACGTCCTGAATGAGCGCCGCACGCCGCGAGGCGTCTGGGCTGGAATGAGTGTCGCGGGGCAGATACGCGCTTGGCGCGCCGAATTCAAGGCTTAGGCGCAAGGCGCGGCGCATGCACATCCGATGCACGGGTCATGCAGACGGCGGGATGCGACGATCATGGAAGAGGCTTGGCAGGAGTTGGGGGACTCGAACCCACGACCCTCGGTTTTGGAGACCGATGCTCTACCAACTGAGCTAAACTCCTAAGCCTTACCGCGAGGTATTGCACCCCGCGGACGAAATCAAGACCGAAGTTTCAGCTTCGCGCCGATTGCGGCCTCATGCCTCCATCGCGTCGAGGTTGCCCGTGGCGATGGCCTCCAGCCGTGCGGCGATGCGCTCCAGCGGCCAGTTCCACCAGGCCAGCGCCAAGAGCCGGGCGATGCGGTCGGCGTCAAAGCGCATCCGCACGACCCGCGCCGGATTGCCCGCGACGATGGCGTAATCGGGCACTGCGCCCGCCACCACTGCCCCTGCCCCGACGATGACGCCATGCCCCAGCCGCGCGCCCGGCAGGATCAGCGCGCCGTGACCGATCCAGACGTCATGGCCGATCACCGTGTCGGGAAGGCCGATCATGCCCGCCTTGTAGGGCTCCAGCGCCACCGGGTCGAAGATGGCGAAGGGATAAGTGGAGAGCCCGCCCATCGGGTGATTGGCCGAGGCCGTGAGAAAGCGCGCGCCATGGGCGATCTGGCAGAAGCGGCCGATCTCCAGCCGCTCCGGCGCGCCGGGATAGGTATAGGGCGCCAGCCGCGCCGCCCAGTCCTCGGGCGGGTCGAAATCGTTGGCATAGGTATGGTCGCCGATGCGGATGTTCGGATGGTCGATCACCCGGTTCAGATGCACCATCGAGCGGTTCTCGCGGCCATCGGCAAAACGCATCGGATACCGCAGGGCGGGGTCGAGGAAGGGCATGGCAGGCTCCGGTTCCGGTTTCGGGAAAGGTCAGAGCGGGAAGATCACCATATCGGCCTCCATCGGTGCTCGGGTCAGGCTGGCGCAAGGCGCCGCCCCGGAAAAGCGAAAGGCGCGCGAGCTTTCCCCCGCGCGCCTTCCGAAAGCTCTCGCCGAGATCAGGCGATGATCTTGGACACCACGCCCGCGCCGACGGTGCGGCCGCCTTCGCGGATGGCGAAGCGGAGTTTTTCTTCCATGGCGATCGGGGCGATCAG
>NZ_JBDGJD010000017.1:0-16574 GCF_057657095.1 Cereibacter sp. Soil_C_27
AGCCGCGCCGAGGTTGGCGCCGCAAGCTGGGCCAGCCGCTCGGCCGAGGGGACCACGGCGCAGGCCGGGCAGGCCGAGGCGGTCTGCCCCCCGCCCGTGTCGATGCGCTCGGCGATGCTCATGGCTCAGCCCTCTGAGAGAAGAACATTCTCGCCTGATGATTTCAGACGGTCAGTCTGCCGATCAGTATTGTCAAGTTCCGCAACCTTGGTCGCAGGCGGCGGAGTGCAGCCAACCCGCTGCCGGTCCTGAACAGGTTGCGCAATATAGACGCAGCGGACTTGCTTATGGCGCAGCCCGCGGGCTCTGCCGAGAAAAGCGGTGTTTTCTCATTATCTAAGCGGCTCAAGTGTCAGATGACGCCGAGCATGCGCATCGCCTCTGCGACGCGAACAAAACCAGCGATGTTTGCCCCTAGGACATAATCTCTTGGTGCTCCATATTCTTCGGCCGTCTGATGACACGTATCATGGATGCCGCGCATGATAGCTGCGAGGCGCGCCTCGGTTTGATCAAAAGTCCAGCTGTCCCGGCTGGCATTCTGCTGCATTTCCAAGGCAGAGGTAGCCACACCACCTGCATTGGCGGCTTTGCCTGGCGCAAAAAGGATGCCGGCCGCTCGGAAAACGCTCACTGCTTCCGGGGTAGAGGGCATGTTTGCACCTTCGCCCACGGCGACTAATCCATTCTTGATCAGCGTACGTGCGTCCTTACCGGAAAGCTCGTTCTGCGTGGCCGAAGGCATCGCAACATCGCACGGCAGATCCCAAATAGACCCTTTGTCAGATGAAATGAAATGCGCGCCCTGACCTCTGCGTCTTGCATATTCCGAGATGCGCTCACGACGCACGTTCTTAATCTCTTTGAGAAGCGGGAGATCAATGCCATTCTCGTCTACGACATAGCCACTGGAGTCGGATACTGCGGTCACCTGCCCGCCGAAGGACTGAACCTTCTCGACAGTGTAGATCGCCACGTTGCCTGAGCCCGAGACCACAACTTTCTTGCCGTCAAAGTCGGTGCCAAGTGTCTGAAGCATAGCTTGCACAAAATAGGTGTTACCATACCCGGTCGCCTCGGTTCGCGCGCGCGAACCTCCATAGGCCAATCCTTTGCCCGTGAAGACGCCAGCCTCGAAACGATTGTTCAGGCGCTTGTACTGCCCGAACATATATCCGATCTCGCGTCCACCGACACCAATATCTCCTGCGGGCACGTCTGTCTGCTCGCCTAGATGGCGATGCAATTCCGTCATCAGAGACTGGCAGAACCGCATGACTTCAGCGTCGGATCGACCCTTCGGGTCGAAATCGGATCCGCCCTTGCCACCCCCGATAGGCATGCCAGTTAGCGCATTCTTGAACGTCTGCTCGAAGCCGAGGAACTTGATGATCCCGACGTTGACCGAGGGGTGAAAGCGCATCCCTCCCTTGTAGGGACCAAGCGCAGAGTTGAACTGAACGCGAAAACCGCGGTTTATCTGAACTTGGCCCCGATCGTCGGTCCACGGAATGCGGAAGATAATCTGTCGTTCAGGCTCGCAAATTCTCTCGATGAGCGCGTGATCAAGGTAATGTGGATGTTTGGCGACCACACGACCCAAGCTTTCCAACACCTCATGCACAGCTTGATGAAACTCAGGCTCGCCAGCGTTTCGGCGCGTGACCTCCGCGAGAATCGGTCGGAGCTTGTCGTCGATGCTATTCATGGTCTTGCCACCTGCTGCAAGGTTCAGCAGATCGCCTGCTTTTCGATCATTTAGCGAAGTATGGCCACGAAGGGAACAGTCCGGCGTCGGTTTTTCATCTTGCACCCCCGTGACGTCGGATAGGGAGAGTCCCTCGGCTACTGCGCCAAGGAAATCTGTCTAGACAGGACGGTGTGTCAGCCTTGCATAGCATGACTTCGGGATTGTGCCTGATAGTCTATGCTGAGTAAGCGCACCTTGCGGAATGAGCCATTCGCCTGAAGGAAAGGCGCTTGGGTTCCGGCTGTCATGCCGATCAGTGTTGCTCCCAGCAAAGTTGCAACATGGATGCTGCTTTGGCCATACGCGCTCTCGTTTCGGTGAACCAAACGCCCGGAGTGAGGCGGAAGATCATCGATCGCGTAGGTTACGCGTGACCCGCCCGTTGCAGTCGATGGGCAAGGGGCGTCACCTTGAACCGATGCGTACAACAGCTTTTTGCTAAGCAATCTCGCAAGGACAACATGGACACCTGCTCCGATCTTGTCGGCGCGTTGGATGTGCTCTTCAATTTCTCTACGATCGGCGGTCGTAAGAAGGCAGGCGACAGACAATTCGCGGAGTGCGGCATAACCGGTGTTGCTGAAGGCTGTCATTTCAATAGCGGGTGTGTTTTGTTCAAAAGTGTTCATTCTTCCTCCTCAAACGACATTACTGCCGTTACCGACCTAAAGGACTGAGACGTAGTGGAGGAACCCGGAGCAGCAGCGCGACGAGCGCGGTCAGACCGCCCCGGGAAGAGGGCGGTTCTGAAGAAATATCCGAAAGATGATCGCCAAGCTAATCATGTCTTCATGATGTGCATCCGCACAGCGAATGTCAACAAATACAGTTTGTGTCGTCGGTCCAACGCTCCTCAGGATTGGCTTCTTCTTTCCGCTCGAGTGACCCACAGGTGGAGCGCGCATTACTTGCGGCCAGGGTGGACAACTTGGATCTGATGATGTTGATTGCAGGTGCCTTCGGGGCTGGCGTCCTGAACACGGTGGTGGGCGGCGGAACCTTCCTGACGTTCCCAGCTCTTGTTTCATCGGTCTGCCTCCGGTCGTGGCCAACGCTACCAGCACCGTGGCGGTCTTTCCGGGATACCTGGGCGAAGCCATAGGCTTCCGCGAGGGGCGTCATAGCCGCGGTCGGCTTTGGGATGAGCACAATTGCTATCTTCCACAGGAGCATACTGTCCGTCAATAAAGGTATGTTGCGCGTGCCGCGCTGCTGTTGCCAACTAAACGGTGCATCAACAAGCGACGTGTCCCTAAGAAAAAGGTAATGACTGGCTTATTAAAAGCAGATCAGGCAACGGGAAGGGGTCGGCAGCGCTTCTGGACGTGGGACTTTCTATGTGTCAGCTCAGAGAGACCGCCGACCCAAGGTATCATTTAGATTTTTGTTTAAGCGTATTTGCCGGGACAAAGCTCTTCAGGCTTGGGGCGGCTGCAATTACTTTCTCTACTGCTTTTTTCGGCTTTTTTTCGTCACGTCGTCGTTTGGTCGTGCCCTTGGCCATGATACTGTTCCATTTGAAAACTGCCCTTTCGACAGCCCGGAAAGTATAGCTTGTTGTCTCGAAAAGGCCATAGCCATTTTTAATAAGCTTTAGTGTGACGCTTAGCTTGAAGCGAAAATGGTTGTTGCCTTACGTGCACCTACTACCTCTTTGACGGGACTTTTTAGTGCACTCGGAAATGGATTATGCCTATCGAGAAATTTTTTGCCACAGATCAAACGACCTTTGAGTTGTTGCCCAATGGCGAGCCCCCGCTTCAAGCTGATGCGGGGGTTGCAAGATATTACGGGCTTATGAGACCTATGAGCTCATGCGTTAGCATGCTCGGGCTGATCCTCGTCTAGTTAGGGACAAGGCGGGGCGCAGCCGAGCCGGTGCCAGCAGATGACCTGAATCTCGCTTGTGTTGGGATCACAGTTTTGTCGGCATGACTTTCACGACTTCCAAAGTCCGCCTCTCATCATCCCGCGTGCTCCATGATATGACCGCCCCTGCGCTAAGCCCAAGAAGAGCAACGCCGATTGGGGTCAGCACAGAGATACGATGCTGTTCGATGTCGGCGTCTTCGGGATAGCTGAGGATGACGGTCTGAACTCGCCCGTTGCCACAATCGCGGTAAGTGACTTCGCTACCGATTGTCACAATGTCGCAGCGCAATTTATCGGGTGCCACCAGCTTTGCCCTGGAGATTTCGTCCATCAGCCGCTCGCCAACTTCTGGAGAACGCCGCATCATTGAGGTGGCAAGGGCTTCAAGGCGTCCGACGAGCGTCTTGTCCAGATGGATCTTTGGAAGTCGTATGGTGTTGGTTGCGGACGTCATGAGGATTCCAGTTTCATATTCAGAGGACCGCGCCTTATAGCTCAGTCAGTGGCAGGAGGGTGTTCCGGCCCCGGCGAGCGTACGGAAGGTGCACGCCGGGGTGTTAATTATGATGTCGCGGGTATGTAGGAGAGCTACACGCATATTCGCGTCATGGTTCGTCTACGCGGCTCGACGAATGAATTCAGTCGTCGATGGAGCCGACTTCTCTACTACCACGGGAGCAGACAACCAGCTTTCACGCTCCGCCAGAACATCGGCAAAATCCTCAAGCGTTCCTCGTTCAAGGCCAATGTCCAGCAGCAGCCTGTCATCCAGAGCCGCAAGCGCAGCAACGGTCTTGCGCCTCTGCCAGTTTCTGATGGCGCCTTCAAACCAGTGCCGCAGAAAGCTGGCGACAGTGTCGTTCCAAGCAGGAGCGCCGCCGGTTTTGCGCGGGTGAATTGCGAACATTTTCTTCTCCTTCGAGACTACCGATGCCGTCTGAGCGCGACAGCCAGCACACGGCCCCGGGCAAGAAAGTCCACAAGGTGTGACGCAAGGCTTCGCGAAAACGGCAAAATTAACCGATGCGGTGAGGCAGTTCCCCGTGGCGGAAGCGTGCAGAGACGCTCGACCGCCCGGGGTTACCGGCGGTTCAGTAGATTTCCCGCGTAGCGCAGGAACCTCTTATGGATGCTGAACATCGTCATAGGGCTGATATGGCCGCTTAGATGACCAGTTACAACCCTGTTTAGAATGATAATTTTCCGAGCATAAAAGCGCCGGCCGTCTTGCCGAGGACGCCCATGTTTGGCCAATACGCATTTAGCCTTGTCCGGAGGTTGTCGAGTGTGAAGTCTGCCGTTTTGGGCAGGGGGTAAGCGCAGGGGCCGCGTCGATAATTCTGCAGATTGCCATCACCGGTGAGACGTCGACCCGTGCGCGCGGCGGATCGCCGATATACCCACATGCAAGATGCGACCGAGGCTTTGGGATACTCCTGCCCCAGAACAACCAATGTCTGGCCTTGGGAAGGTCGCACTGCAGCATTCCCAAGAGTCACGTGGCAGGTATGGACCGGACGCAACTCACGCTAGCCGCCGAAGGTTGGACGGAGCGTGACCTGGCCTGAACAGACCGGACTGGAAGACGGCCTACTCTGGCTTTCCAGAGGGTCTGGCGCGTTTGGGTGATGACGCCGCGCGGCAAGGCCATTATAGGACAGGCCGAGCGGCGTCACGCGGCGGACAACTGGTTTTGGCAGCCCAAGGTCCTGGATGGCAACGTGGCAGCCCGTGGGTTGCGATCGGCGGCGCACGCACCTGCGACTGACTTGCGAGTTGACGGCCCTCCTGCTGCCGCTCGCCGCTCCTTGTGACCAACGTCAGATATACCCGATCGCAGGGTAGTCGCGACAATCTTTACCCTGCGGACAAGGCCGGGCCGAACTACAAGAAGAAGAGCCAGTACGATGACAGCAGTCCCCCTTGCAAAACCATCTACCGCTTACGGCGTGATCCTTGCTGTCAGCGGCGCGCACCTGATCAACGACCTGATCCAGTTTCTGCTGCCCGCGCTCTATCCGTTGTTCAAAGTGCAGTATGATTTGGACTACTTCCAACTTGGCCTGCTCACGCTGGCCCAGCAGATCACCGCCTGCGTCCTGCAGCCCGTTCTCGGCCTTTATGGCGATCTGCGGCCTAAGCCGTTCACGCTTGCGGTCTCCTTACTGATCGTCGCGCTTGGCGTCGTGCTGCTGGCGACGGCCTCGTCGTTCGCGCTTCTCCTGCTAGCGGCGGGGGTTCTGGGCGTAGGCTCGGCGTTGTTCCACCCAGAGGCATCACGGGTTGCGCGCATGGCGTCTGGCGGCAAGCTTGGGTTTGCGCAATCCAGCTTTCAGGTCGGCGGGAATAGTGGCACCGCGCTTGGACCTCTGGCCGCCGCATTTCTTGTACTGCCGCTGGGGCAGGTGAGCACGGCCTGGTTTGGGCTTGTCGCTGTCGTGGGCGTGGTGATTTTGATCGGCGTGGCGCGCTGGTATGCAGACCATCAACGCACTCTGAAGGCGCACGGCGTCGCGCCAGTGGCTCGTCTCCGCATTACGTCCAGACGTTTGATAGGCGCCTTTTCGGTGATTGGCGCGCTGCTGCTAAGCAAGTTCGTCTATATCGAGACGTTCAAAAGCTATTACATCTTCTTCTTGGTCGAGAAGTTTGGCCTTGAGATACGTGCTGCGCAGACGTTCCTCTTCCTGTTCCTCGGCGCCGTTGCCGTGGGGACCTTCTTCGGCGGACCAGTTGGCGACCGGATTGGCCGGCGTAAGGTCATCTGGGGATCGATCCTGGGTGCGCTACCTTTCGCGTTGCTGCTTCCCCATTTGCCGCTGGTGGGAACTGTAATTGTAAGCGTGCTCGTAGGATTGATCCTTTCCTCGGCGTTCTCAGCTATCGTGGTCTATGCACAGGAACTGCTTCCGCAAAAGGTAGGAATGGTGTCGGGGTTCGTGTTTGGCTTTGCGTTCGGCGTTGGTGCCCTCGGGGCCGCTGGACTTGGTGCGTTGGCCGATCATATTGGCATCGAGCGGGTGTTCGGCCTATTTTCAGCCTTGTTACTGTTGGGTCTCCTAACGGCGTTTCTTCCGAACATCGAGGCTCATGGAGATGAGCAATAATTGATCCGCAGCTTAATGCTCGGCTCAGGAGAACAAGATGCCCAAGAACTTTCGCCGCACCCATCTGGATGGCATACCTCTGCACCCGCAAACGCAAATGACGGCATACGGCTACGATCCTTCGCTCTCTGAGGGCGCGGTCAAGCCGCCGGTGTTCCTCACCTCGACCTTCGTCTTTGAGAGTGCCGAACAGGGTGCCGAGTTTTTCGATGTGGTCGCCGGTCGTAAACCGGCGGGTGAGGGGATGGGGGCGGGCGGCTTGGTGTACTCTCGCTTCAACCATCCAAACCTGGAGATCGTCGAGGACAGGCTCGCGCTCTATGACCATGCCGAAGCGGCACTGGTGACTGCTTCTGGCATGGCCGCGATCAGTGCCGTAGCCCTAAGCTATCTGCGGCCAGGCGACGCCGTGGTGCACTACACGCCGCTCTACGGTGGATCTGAAACCCTGTTCGGCAAGGTATTCAAGGAATGGGGCGTCCGCTCGATCCCTTTCACAGACGGTTCGGATGCCGCGGCGTTGCTTTCCGTATTGGAGAACGCGGCAAGACAGGGACCCGTGAAGATGGTTTATTTAGAGACCCCTGCCAACCCGACCAATGCGATGATCGATCTCGCCCTGGTTCGCCAGTCAGTGGATGAGTGGGCAAAGGCGTCCGGCCAGCGCCCGGTCATCGTTTGCGACAATACTCTCTTGGGTCCAGTCTTCCAGCAACCGCTCGATTTTGGAATCGACATCTGTGTCTACTCCCTAACCAAGTACGTTGGCGGTCATTCCGATCTCGTGGCAGGCGGCATTACGGGTTCGTGCGAGATGCTAAAGCCGGTGCGTCAGGCTCGCTCAGCCTACGGATTCCAGTTAGACCCGCATTCCTGCTGGATGCTGTCACGTTCTATGGAGACACTCTCGCTACGAATGGAAAGGGCGGCTGAGAGCGGCGCGAAGGTAGCAGCTTGGCTGAACACCAATCCGCATATCCATTGCCGGGTGTTGCACCCAGAATTCCCAAGCAATAGCCGAGAGCGAGAGATTTATGCCCGCCAGTGCTCGGGCCCCGGATCTACCTTTGCGTTTCTGGTTAAGGACGACCGTGCGCTCGCCTTCCGTATCCTGAACGCGCTCCAGATCTTCAAGTTAGCAGTGTCGTTAGGGGGATCGGAGTCTCTGGTTTGTCACCCCGCCTCCACCACACATTCCGGCGTGCCCGTCGATATCCGCCAGATCACAGGAGTGAGCGAAGGGCTGATCCGGCTGTCGGTGGGGCTGGAGCATCCTGATGACCTGATCCGTGACCTGAACCAGGCCTTCCTCCGGGCTGCACAGGGTGACCTGCAGCCGATGACGCAGCTGGAATAACAGGTGAACCTCAGATCCCTTTCGGCTGGCGTCCCGCCGAGATCGAGGCCAGCTTTTACGTCGGTCTGGAACCTGGGGCCATGGCTGCGCAGATATACAAGATCAGCCCACAAACCTGCGGTGATTCAACTCCGAAGTTTTTGGGGATGCCGCTCCCACCATTCCGGCTCCTTGAGGAACGCGAAGAATGGCTAAGATTCGAACCTCGCGCGTCGACAGGCTCCTGACTTCCATGGGCTATGGCTCGCGCAGCGAAGTTGCGCGGATTGCTGCGTCGGGCGGGATCACTCTGGACGCGGCCGAACTCTCGGACGTTACCCAGCGCATCCCGGTCACGGCAAATTTGACTACCCGAATGGAGATCTGCAGCGAGGCACTCGATCCCCTCGCTGGGATGGTCATCCTTCTGAACAAGCCTTTAGGCATGACCTGTTCACACAAGGAGGACGGAGCGCTTGTCTATGATATCCTGCCCGAGCGCTGGAAGCGGCGTAAACCTGTGATCTCAACTATAGGTCGTCTGGACAAGCAAACGTCTGGTCTTCTGCTGCTGACGGATGATGGCGATCTGCTGCACCGCATCATCAGCCCGAAACGCCACGTGAGGAAGACCTATCGCGTCAAGCTGGCCCGGCCGCTTAGTGGCACCGAAGACGACCTGTTTGTCTCGGGCCATCTGATGCTGGCGGGCGAAGACAAGCCTCTGGCCCCCGCCGAACTGCTAGTAGTGTCGGACACTGAGGTCCTGTTGAGCGTCACTGAAGGGCGATACCATCAGGTGCGCCGCATGTTTGCCGCCACCGGCAATCACGTCGAGGGACTGCACCGGGAACGTCTGGGTGGCCTGTCTCTGCCTGATGGCATGGCTCCTGGTCAAACCAAGCTGCTGACTAACGCAGAAGTTTCATCAATTTTTCAGTAAGTTGATTGGGGCTTTCTTGGGGCATCAAGCAGGGCCAAGGCGGCTTTTGGCTCAGCACTGCTTTTCATGCAGAAGAACTCACGAGGGTGTAATCACGCGAAGTGCGCTATCAAATGTGGGTTGCTGAAGAAACCGTCTGGCAGAGGCGCGATCCGCCGGCGCCAAACTAGCTTATTGGTCACAAGGCAAGGAGGGTATGGGCGGTGATGGAGGAGGACGCGGGAGGTTCGCCAGTGTGTCTGGCTCATATGTTGGTCAACGGCAGGCCCGTCGATCCCCAGACGATGCGCGACGTCGCGCGCTTCCGGAAGGCCGAGCGCGTCCGGTTGACGGACGCGCGCCATCAGATCTCCAGCGCCGATCGGGCAGCGATGACGGCCGCCTTGGTGCAGACCCTCACCTGGGTGGTGAAGCCCCGCGCCGGGCTGGTGATCGCAGGGTACTGGCCTATCCGCGGCGAGCCCGATCTGCGCGATTGGATGGAGCAGGTCCATAACTTGGGCGCCACAGTGCTCCTTCCTGTCGTCGTGGCCAAGGAGGCCCCGATGGTTTTTCGTACTTGGACTCCAAGCTGTGCCATGGAGCGTGATATCTGGAACATCCCTGTTCCTGCCGAGGGCGCAGAGGTGATCCCGGAGGTAGTGATTTCGCCGCTGGTGGGCGTAGACAAATGCTGTTTCCGGCTGGGAAACGGAGGCGGCTATTATGATCGGACGTTGGCCCGACTCGAAACGCCAGCGCAGGTGATCGGCGTTGGCTTTCCGTCATGCCAAATGCTGACGATCTTTCCAATGCCTTGGGACATTCCGATGGATAGCGCCGTGCTGGCCGATGGCTCGGTCTGTCATCGGGCTGGCGCCGCTCAGGCCTGAGTTGGAGATAAAGAAACTACGGTCATCCCGGCACCCCTCGATCCCGGCGACTGCCGCGAAATCGCTCCCTCGCGTAGGGCTCTTCAAGCGAGGACGTTCGGAGCGACGCACCTGTCGCGCCTGCCAAAATTATTGCCGTGGAACTGGCGCGCCTGCACCACAGCCGCGTAAGCTGGAGTCTGCGCGAGCAATCCATGAGGTAGAGGATGGCAACACGGTCATGGATGGGCGATCGCAGGTCTTGGCATGGCGCAGATGCCTTTGTCGCTGGCGCAGGCGTAATTGAAGCCGGTCGACTGGTCGAAGTTCTATCTGATCACGCCGCTGCAACCTTGGGCATCCATGCGCTCTGCCTGTAACACTCTACCTGCTGGCGCGCTCCCGACGTGTCGTTGATACGCTTGTGGTCTCAGGGCGAAACGGGCATTTGTGCGCCAAGCATACCGCGGATTATGCAACATACGATGGATGTTTCGCTTTTCATTACAGGTGTCGACCTGCTGGGCACATTCGCCTTCGGTCTAAGCGGCGGCACTCTAGCCATCCGTAATCGTCTGGATATTTTTGGGGTCATCGTGCTTTCGGTCGCTGCAGCACTCGCCGGCGGAATGCTGCGGGATATGTTGTTGGGCGCAACGCCCGTGATTGCCTTGGCGGATGAGCGATATCTGCTGGTTGCGCTGGGAGCAGCGCTCGTCGCTTTTTTCTGTATGCCTGTTATGTCCAGGCTGGGGAAGCCAGTGATGGTGCTTGATGCCCTTGGTCTGGGACTCTTCGCCGTGACGGGATGCCGCAAAGGCCTGGATTATGGTCTGGATCCAGTTGCAAGCGTGCTCCTCGGTGTATTGACCGCGGTCGGGGGCGGTCTCGTCCGCGATCTTCTTGTCGCCGAGGTCCCGAGAGTGCTGCGAGAGGAAATCTATGCTCTGGCGGCCTTTGTGGGTGCAACTGTGGTTGTTATAGGCGAGCATCTTGAGATGGCCGGCTGGCTCGTGACGATGGTAGGCGTATCCGCAGCCTTCCTGCTACGCGTCATCAGTGTGATATATGGCTGGAGCGCACCCCGCTCGCCGTGGCGCTGATCTGGTCGTCCAGGCCGCTTGGTGATCGAATCCTCGGCCCAGTTGCTCCAACGCTCTATCGCTTCAGGTGACATTGCCTCACGTCACCCCCGATAGGGGCTTGAGCGTTATCGGGTGTGCACGGAGGATGCTGTCGTCTGCAGCCGATCCTGGCGCTTCAGGCTTATAAAGGAACGAAGAGTCCCGTCCCCCCGTTGTTTTCCTTGTGGCTAGGGGTTCACGACATGATAGAAGAGTTCATCCACGGTTTTGCAGAGGATCACTTCACGCTTCCCCTGCTCAGCAGTCTTGCGACAGGGCTCCTCATCGGGCTGGAGCGTGAACTCCGCGGCAAGCCTGCCGGACTCCGAACCCATACCCTTGTTTGCTTTGCTGCGACGCTTCTTACCCTCACCGCTGCACATCAGGCCGACTGGATCGTCACCCTCTTGCCTGAAACCCAGCTCGTCACGGATCCAGTCCGGATGGCGCATGGCATTCTCACCGGCATCGGCTTTCTTGGTGCCGGGGTGATCTTTCGCGAGGGTCCCTCGGTCCATGGCCTGACCACGGCGGCGTCTCTCTGGATTACGGCAGCACTTGGGATCGTCTACGGCGTTGGCATGTATTGGCTCGCGATAGCCGGCACGCTCGCGACGCTGATTGTTCTGATGCTGCTGCGGATCGTTTTCGCCTTGCTTCCGGTGCGCGCCGAGGTGCGGCTGCGGGTAGTGACGCAGGCTGGAAGTGTCTTCGATGCACCGGCGATGCGCACTATCCTGAAAAGCGAGAGGCTGGGAGAAAGGGCTATCAGCCAGAGCTTCAATCGAGAGGCCGGCATTATGGAGCTGACCACCTCAACCTATTGCCGGGGAAGCGAGCAGATCGACAGGCTGGCATCTGCCCTTGCAAGAGCACCGGGCATTCAGAGCTATGCCATCATGCCGGCCGATGATCCGCTGGCGGGATCACCGGCGCGAGGGTGAAGCTCCAGCTTGTCTTAGTAAGTCATCGCAATCGTTGCCTCCTAGACCTGCATAAGGAGGCTGCCTTGGACCTGGACGACTTGTATCGCCTGCTGCGCGTCTCGCATGTGCAGGCAAGGGGGTGCCGACACCCTCCGGAACCCGCTAGAGGGGCTGCGCCCCTTTTGTGTATCTCTTCCCTATGTGAATGCTTTATGCCCCGTATGCTCCCCTATGTGCGGTGGTTGAGGAGGTGGGGAGGTGGCGATGCGCGGACCGTTGAAGATGATGCTTGGCGGTGGAGCCCTCCTCATCACAATTGGCGACATGGCATTCGCCGGCGAGCCGGTATCGCCCAGCGTGCTGGCGTTCGTCGGCATCCTCCTGCTGCTTGAGACATTCTCCGACTGGCGGAAAAGCTGATGCAGCCGCGGGCATGGTATTTCCGGACCCCAGAGGGCTCGCCTACCGCCCGAGCTTCACCGAGTTTCACCGAGTTTCAGGCGAAGGTGTGCGCGGCACGGCTGGCGATTAAGCGGCCCGGGCTGGAGCCGGAGACGGCTCTGATCCTATGACAATCCTTGGCGGGAAGAGGCCATCCAGTGGATGCGGGCATAGGGGAGCAATCGAAGCTAAGCCGAATTGGCGATGAGAAACCGGAACCCTGTGACATACTGCAAAGGCTTCTGTACGCTCCTGCTAGGCCGTAAAGCGCCACCGCAGGACCATCACCAGGGATCATCTTGAAATGCTTAACGAATTTAAATCCTTCATCGCTAAGGGCAATGTCATGGACATGGCCGTGGGCATCATCATCGGGGCAGCGTTCACGGCAATCGTTTCCAGCCTCGTCGCCGATCTGATCAACCCGATCATCGGGATCATCACCGGCGGTATCGACTTTTCCAACCTGTTCTTTAACCTTGGCGAAGGTGAATTTGCCTCGCTCTCCGCCGCCCGTGATGCAGGCGCGCCGGTCTTCGCCTACGGAGCCTTTATCACCGCAGTCATCAACTTCCTCATCATCGCCTGGGTCGTCTTCCTGTTGGTGAAGGGGGTGAACCGCATCAAGGAGTCGGCGATCCGCAAGACCGCCGCCGAAGCCGCGGCCGAGCCTGCCGGCCCGACGCAGGAGCAACTGCTGGCCGAAATCCGCGATCTTTTGCGCAGCCGCGCCGCCTGATGGTCCGGTCTACCCGGCAAGGGGCGGGCCGACACTCTACTGTTTCAGCGCCAGCCGGGGCAATTACGTGCTGCACGTGGCGCCCGCCACTTGAGGGGTCCTAATCCCCCTTGGGCATTCGTGCTCCTTCAGCTGCAGCAGCGACGCCTTGCCCGGATCGCCCTGCCGCGTGAAGCGGAGTACCACGGTGGCACCGACACAGGCAGGCATCGGTGTAGCCGTCGCCCTGCTTGCTGATCCCGGTCCGGCGATCCTTGCCGCCACTGGAATGCGCTCGCAGAGTCAGCCCGAGCCAAGCGGAGATCTACGGGCGGAGCGGAAGAGACTCGCGTCCGGCACGTTCGCCGCGATCACGCTGGCGGTGATCGGGCCGATGCCGGGCATGGTGGCGAGCCGGCGGCTGGCGGCGTTGGTTCGATGCCAGTTCAGGATCCGGCGCTCGAGGTGATTCACCTCCTCCGTCAGGCCTTCGGCGTGGTTGATCAGGGCGCTGATTGGGGTAACAGCGCGGTTCGGCAGGCTGTCTCGGGTGGAGCCAAGCTGGGTTTTCAGCTTTGGCCCAGACCTTCCAGCCCCTGTACCGCGCCGGAATGCGCATCCCGCTTCTAAGCAACCGTTTCATATCCGATAAGCGCTAAACGGTTATCGGACGTCACCCTCGACAACGGTAGCGCTAAGTAACCGCGCACTTTTTCAATGGCTAGGACTTATGTGCTTTTCTGGGTTCGGGACACCATAAGTGCTTGGAACGTGACCGCACTCAGACCGACATACTTTCAAACTGCTTCCAGCTGCCAGAGCCTTAGACCCGACCAGGTATCACAAGATTTAGATTGGTTGCTTGGCAATGGCCGCAACGGTCAATGTGACTGTGCTCGAAGCTCCTCACCCGTTTTTCTTCAAGGAGCTCGTCGGGCACGTCCGCCCCGTCGCGGCATACAGTCCGATCTCGGCTGCCACAAAGTCGGCGGCGCCTGCGGCTACATCCTGCTCCCAAGGAGGTGAGTTGCGTGCGAGGTGGTCGGGCAGCTTAGACAGGTCTTCCTGCGAGCGAACTTACCCGTCGCCTTCGGATTGACATAGGTTGCAAGCTGCGCTCACTGTGAAGCACACCCCCGCGAGTATCAGATATAATGAAAAAACAATACATGCGGAGGCTGCTCAGCCTTGTGGGGCTATCAGCTGCGCTCGCGATGTTCTGGTTCGGCCCGGACATCTTTGGACTCTCTGCGGAGGACCGTCAAACCTGGTTTGCTGCGTCTCATCTAGCTTGGCCTTTGTTCGCGGCTGCGCTCTGCCTGCTGGCAGCGCTGCGCAGCGAGGCGGGAGACCGCGTGGTCTGGTTCAGCTTTACCGCAGGTTCCGCGCTCTATTTTGCGGCCAATATCATCTTTGTGACCGATGCGCTCGCCGACAACCCTGTTGCCTTCCCCTCGTTCGCAGAGGCGGCTTTTTTCGCGATGGGCGGGTGTTTTGCCTTCGGGATGTCCAAGTATTCAAGCCGCAGCCTTCGAATTACGCCGGTGCAGATCTACAACTTCCTTTTGATCTACTGCGCGCTTTTCGTCGCCTGCCTGTTCCTGCTGCACTATGAGATCAAGTATTCCGTTCTAGGGTCGGCGCCAACCGCGGTGGCCTATCTCTATCCAGCGCTTTGGTTCAGCGTACTGGCTTTTGGGGCGCTTTCGCTGATCTTCTACGATCATGGCAGGCGGTCATTCCCGCTGCTACTTCTCGTCATGGGCGTCGCTACTGAGGCGGCGGCCGACTTTCGTTATGTCCAGGCATTACTGAACGGCACCTACGCTCCAGGTGGAGTAACCCAGCTGCTCTGGCTCAGCACGAACGGGTTGGTCGCCCTGGCAGCGCTGGAACACCTTGCTTTGATACGACGTGCCGACCTTACCCAGTCTGAGCTGCGGCGACGGACAGACGCCGGACTGGCCCAAGCAGCCCTGCCGGGCATTGTCATCGCCATATTCATGCTTTCAGGCAGCATGTCCGGGGCATTCGGGCAAAACTGGGAGTTCAAGGCGTTCTCTGCCATCCTGGGCCTCAGCTTTGCGGCGGTGGCGGCATTGCGAGAGTATGCCATAATCAGATCTCATGAGGTCCTTCGCCACGAGGCGGAGGAAAGCCGGGAAGAGGTCTCACACAGCCGCCGTCGGCTCGCGGACGTGCTGGAGAGCACCAGCGATGCGGTGGTCGTGTTTGATCGCAATCTGCGCGTCGAATATTTCAACGAGCAGGCGACCAACGTCCTGCGGGGGATCGGCGTCCCCGGTCTTGGGGCGGGCTTACCGGAGATCTTCCCGGAGGAGTATTTCCCGGGTGCGCTCGCCCGCTTTCGCTCGGCTCTCCATGAGCAGAAGCAGCTGGACTATGAGGCTCGGCTAACTAATCCGGAGCACTGGCTGTCGATCAACGGCTTTCCCTCGGATGGAGGTCTCTCGGTCTTCTTCCGTGACGTAACAGAGCGCCGGACCGCTAGAGAAAGATTGGCCCATCTTGCGCATCACGATCCGATGACCGGGCTGGCGAACCGGATGAAGTTCACCGAACAACTCTTACAGTGCAGCTCCGCGGAGGCGTCGGTGGCGGTGTTGTTGATCGACCTGGACCATTTCAAGGACATGAACGACACGCTCGGTCACTCGCTGGGGGACGCGCTTCTCATCGAGGTAGGCAAACGGTTGCAGCAGCTGGTGCGGCCGGGGGACTTGGTCGCTCGGCTAGGTGGGGACGAGTTCGCCATACTGGTCTTTGGTCTGCAAGACCGGGCCGCACTGGGCACCATCGCGGAGGGCATCCTTGCCAAGATCATCACGCCAATCGCGCTTCCCAATCAGACAGTTCGGGTCACCGCAAGCATGGGGATAGCAACTAATGATGAGGCAGAGCGAGCCGACCTGGTCCGAACAGCGGACATCGCGCTTTACGAGGCCAAACGGAACGATCGAGGAACCTATCGTTTCTTCGACAACGAGATGGAAATCAAGCTCAAAGAGCGCACGGCGATCACCGCCGACCTCACCGTAGCCTTAGGAAAGGAAGAGTTCGCGGTTCACTATCAGCCTCTGTATGATCTGGCGTCACACCGCATCTGTGGCTTCGAAGCTCTTCTGCGCTGGAGTCATCCTGTCCGTGGGCTGGTATCGCCAGAGATCTTCATCCCGATCGCGGAAGAAACTGGACTTATCCATCAGATCGGGGCTTGGATGCTGCGGACCGCCTCCAAAGCGGCAGCAGATTGGCCTTCCGACGTCCGCGTCGCTGTGAATCTTTCCCCGCGGCAGTTCAGGGACCTTGAACTGCCTGCGATAGTCGCTCGGGTGCTGGAGGAGACAGGATTGCGGCCGGACCAGCTCGAGCTGGAGGTCACCGAGGCAGCGTTGCTCGATGACAGCGGTGGCCTGCCCCTATGGAGTGGTCCGGGTTTAATCTTAGTGCATGACGGGTCTTGGCGCTACGGTTGGGGTGGCCGG
>NZ_JBDGJD010000018.1:0-13965 GCF_057657095.1 Cereibacter sp. Soil_C_27
CAGGCCCTGATCCCGCCCACCCGAGGGGGGTCAATATTCAACGCCGATACGGGGTCAGATTTCGGTGCCGATTGACAGCGGAAGGCTCTCAGTTTTGGCGGCGGTCTTGGCGCAGCGCGAGATCGCGCCGCTTCTGTCGGACAACCACTTCTCGGTCAACGACACGCTGGTCGAGGCCTAGAACTTGATGAAGCGCTTCCGGCCGAAGGCCGAGACCACCCCGCCGATGACCATCTAGGCAGCCCGCCCAGACCGGGCGCCACCGCCCAAGATCAGACCGCACCAGCCGAAGCCGTAACGGCCCTGTGTCCCGCGCAGCCCGCCAGAGCTGCAATGCAGAAGTGACTTCTGGGGCGAGAGCGGTCCAATACCATTCATAGCTCGACCACCGACCCGGATGCCTGCTTCTACAGCAAAGGCCCCCGGCACCGGGAGCGCCGCCCTGCTTCAGCAGCCATGCGCTGATGGAGGACCGCAACAGCCTGATCATGCAAGGCGCCCTGACGCAGGCAGACGGCAATGCCGAACGGCGCGCCGCCCGGATCGACGCGTAAACTGACACTCGGCGCCGACAAAAGGCATCGATGCAGCCGCGTTTGTCGCCGACCTGCGCCAGGCCTGTGTAACGCCCCGCGTCGCACAGAAATCTCCATTCTGCGCGACCGATGGGCCGCACCAACTGACACGAGGGCATATTCTAATAGACCCAACGGTTTAAGATACTTGGCTTATCACCGGGTGAGCTGAAGCGAAGATGCTGCAGCGGCCCCTGCCCGATGGGACGCTGACGGTGCGGTAAGGCGGCTCCGGCCTCATCAAGATGGTAACATCCGAGGCTTTCACGTGACCAATCTCCGGCGCCTCCACAATCCTCTCATATATCCTTCGCGGGATCTTCATCGGAATGGTGAGCGTTATGAATACGCTGAAGACGTTCATCCGCCGATAGACCCATCTCCTTCCTGACGGCGGCGAGATCCGCAGCGTCCTCCACTAGTTTCTTGCGCTCTCCACTGAGCACAGCGTCGACTGTCGACCGAACCACCATGATCAGCCGCTTCAGCCACAAGCCGGCAGCCGCAACAGTGTCCGCAACCGCCTTCTGCTCGCTCTCCTCCTTTGGCACTGCGGGTCCAAATACAATTCCCTCGGTGCGCTTCGGTGTGGCTGGACGCCACGCCAAGACGCCTGCTTCAAACAGCTCAAGGCCATTGGCAAGAGCATCGACGCGCCGAGCCTCGCTCATGGTGGCCACGCGGATTTTCTCGGCCTCCGCCTTCGCGTCGCCAGCCGCCATCTCCGACAGGTGCTGCGCGATCCGCGCCTTCATCGCATCTTCATTTGCCGACTTCTTCCGAGCCTCAGCCTGCTCTAGCTCCATCTGGGCAACGCGCTTCTTCTCCTCGGTGGCTTCGATCTCGCGCCGGCTTGAAGCCAATGCCGCTTCCATCTCTGAAGTCTCCTGCCTCAGAGACTGAATCTTCCCGACCGCCTCCTCGGCTGCTTCGACATAAGCACCAGCACGCGAGATGACTGCCGTGGCCTTTGCCTCATCCTCTTCTTTCCGGAGTCGGGCGGCGCAAGCCGGCTCTTCTGCCTTCTGGGCATCGACCGCTGCCACATCGCGGCGCCGAATGGCACAAGCTTCTTCCTTTCCTGATGCCGCCCTCTGAGCTTGCGCTTCGCGCACGGCGCGTTTGCGGCTCTTGTGGATGGCGGACTGGCCGAGCGCCCGGGCGCTCTCGGCGACGCCGTCAGCCTCGACGCGCGCCTTGGCCATGATTTTCGCCTTTTCCGCCTCGGCTCTCCGCTTCTCCTCCGCACGATATTGGCTCCGAGACACATGCCGCCGCTTCGGTTCCGCTGGCTCATTAGCGGCCATGGCCGCCCGGCGCGCGGCGGCATGGCGTCCGCCGCGGCGCAGGCCGATCTGTTCGAAATGACGGCCGGCCACGTCCTGCGCATGCTCATAGTCAGCCAGCAGCGGATTTGCCGCAGCCTGCAGCAGCCGCTGCACGCCGCGGTTTGCAGTCTCCCGCTGCGTCCAGACCGCTACGACGAAGTGAAGATGAAACGCCTCTTCGTCAGAATGCGAGGCGGCAAACCGAAGCTGTCCGTCCGGAAAATGCTGCTGCAGAAAGGCGAGGGCGTGGTTACGGAATTTCTCGACCTGATCACCCTTCCACGCGCCGATGCTTGTCCCGCCGAACCACATCTTGTTGACTGTGAGAATGCCTTCTCTAAGCGGGCCGTCGCTGCAACGCTTCCACGGATCACGAACACCGGCCTCCCTGACCTTGGCCGCGTCCTTCTTCCGCGACCTCGCGAGCAGCGCCTCGAGATGGGCATCAAGGTTCTGGCGTGACGCGGTATCGACCTCGAGCCTCAGATCCTCGATCCAGGTCGTCTCACCGAACTCCGTCCGATTTGCGTCCGTCTGTTCAAGGTCAACATGCAGCAGATCACCCCCGGCACGTCGGTCATGCATCGCAAGCCTCCTGAGGTCACTGGGATGCAGGCCCTCGAACCTAAGAACGATGGGCGGGCCTTCGACAACTGCGGGGGCTGGCTGGAAGAACTGGATCGCAGTGATGGAGGTAATGGCGTTCATGACACGTAGGCCTTGCTGAAGAAGAGCTTCTCATTCAGGCTAAGGTCATCCCTAGAAAATCATCGCACGGGCACGGACAGGAATTGTCGGTCCGTTACTCACTAGTGTTGTTGCAATCCGGGCAGGCCCGGATCGCAACAACGCCGCTCGCGAAGGGGGATACCCCCGTTCGATCCCCTCCTCGGACCTGCTCTACGGCTGCGCCGTATCGCAGGTCCTGCGGCCAGCATCCTGCTGGACCGGAGCTTGCTTCTCCTGAGGATGACCTTGTTCTGATGGAGCAATCTTACGCGAGACTGTTGGGCCGTCCGCGGTCGTGCAGACATCGGCTCCGGAGCATCTCCGCTCCGGGCCTGGCTCCTGCCGATCATCCCCAGCGAGGAACGTCAGTCCTGCATTACCACTGCGAGGATTGCCTTGGAGAGATCTGCACCGACCCGCTGGAAACTGAGCAACCGGGCAACCGCGCGCGTCATTTCCTGGGGCGGTATCGCACCGCACTCGGATCGGACCCGATGCGCGGCTGCTGCAATTTCATCAGGGGGAGATATTCCACCTTGAGCAAGGCACCCGTTTCAGCTCGACGATCACGGATCGGCGGGGCCGCGTCTTGCTCAGACGTCAGCACGAAATCCCTGATCTGCCAAAGGTTGGCATCCCTTTGACGCGCCGAACTGATCGCCCGTCTCGTCGCTTGAGCGATCCGATTTCCGGTGCGAGACTTGCCGAATGCAGACGAGATCCGACGCGCAGGTTCGTCGACGTGGATCGGTCCCTCGGAGAGCCGCCACCGGGCAGCACAGGTTTGATGTCATCATCGACAAAGTCGGTGCGGGCGCGCTTGACTTCATCTGCAGGTAGCAGCACTGGCGGGGCGGATCGTCAGTGTCGGACATCTCGGTGGGCGCATCGACACCCTGAACATCGACGAACTGGCCCGCAAGCGCCTGAAGCTGATCGGCGTCACCTTCCGCTCCCGCGCCGAACACGCCGCGGTGGTGCGGGCCTATGAGCGGGATGTGTTACCCCACTTCGGCAAGGTCCTTAATCCAGTGGTCGACCGCGTCTTCCCATTGAACGAGGCGGCTGCGGCGCAGGACTACATGCTGGAGGACCGTCATTCTGCAAAAATAGTGCTGGACATCGATTGAATCCTTTATGGCGGTCCAACCCGTAGTGTGCGCAGTCCTGATACATCGCGCTCACCGAAACCCTGGTAGTTTGCGCGAGTGCCAGGTTATCGCCATTGCGGCTAGTGCACAGGCCATCAGGACCAGCCCGGCGCTCTCCCAATTCAGCGTGGCTCCCACGACTGCTCCGGCGATTATCGGCCCGAACACCTGCCCGAGCCCTGCCGCCTGATAAAGCACGCCTGCAGCGATAGACGGAGCGATGTCGGCATCTTCCGCAAGGGGCGGCACAGATGACCAGACCAAGGCTGGCGCAATGCCGGTGCTCGCAGCAAGAGTGAGGGCGGCGGCTATCCTCATCACATCGGGAAATGGAGAGAGAAACACCACTCCTGATAACCCGATTCCGCCGAAGGAAATCAGCGTCAGTCCTAAGCGGCTGACACCTTTTCCAACTGCTGCTCCCGTGGCGATGTTCCCTGGCAGCAGAAGCAGTGCACAGACAAATCCAAGCCCGGTCGCCATCGCAGTTTCGTAGTGCATCGCGCCGATCATGACGCTGGGAAGAAAGCCCATGAAGATCATGTTCGCCGCCGAAAACAGCAAGAAAACCAGCGCCATGCGGTAGAGGGGATGGCCCATCTTCGGCAGGCGATTCACTGGCGGCGCAGAGGAGAGCGCCCTAACCCTGTGGCGCGCCAAATGCAGCAAACCGCCGAGCGCCAACGATGCCACCCCGCAGAACGCATAGAACGATCGCCAGCCATGATCGTCTAACATCCCGAAGGCTAGCGCCATGCTGAGCGCGACTCCGATGGGCAGCCAGGCCGCCCAAAGGCCAAGGGCGAGGGGACGGTCGCCAGGCGCAGTGGCGCTCTGCACCAAGGCAGGCATTGTCGTCACCACCAAGGGCAAGCCGATAGCCTCGACGATGCGCGTAAACAGAACAACAACCTCTGTTCCGGCAAATGATCCGGCGAGAGACGCAAGACCCATGAGCGTGAGACCAATCACTCCTGCACGCATCACCCCGATGGCCGAGGCGGCGCGCCCCATGACAAGACCCGTCAGCGCCGCACACGCGCTGATCATCGAGAGATAGATAGAAGCTTGCGTCAGCGTTGTTCCAAGCTCCGCCTGCATCAAGGGCAGCGCTGCGGCAGCCTTCCCGATATGCATCGCCGCCGCCGCTCCCCCCGCCGTGGCGAGGAAGACCATCGGCCAGTCGGTGACGACGCGTGTCATCCGCGGGCTCGGGCGAGGATCATGCCTGAAGCTTTCTCGGCGATCATCGTCACTGGCGCATGCGTATTGCCCGACGGGATTGTCGGCATCACCGAGGCATCGGCGATGCTGAGCCGGGACAGGCCATGAACCGTCAGTTCCGGTGACACGGTGGCCATTGCATCGGTGCCCATCCGCGCGGTGCCGACCGGATGGAAAATGGTCGTGGCGATGTCGCCAGCAGCCGTGAGAAGTTCGTCGTCGCTGGTAACCTGCGGCCCGGGCTTCAGCTCTTTCGGCCCATAGGGTCTCAGCGCCTCCGTCGCCATCAGCCTGCGGGCATGGCGGATGCCCTCCACCGCCACCCGGCGGTCGGCGGGAGTGGAGAGGTAGTTCGGACGGATCTGCGACGGCTTCCCCGGATCGGGACTGGCGATATGGCAGGTGCCCCGGCTTTCTGGACGCAGGTTGCACACCGAGACGGTCAGCGCGGGTTCCAGATGCAGCGGCTGCCCAAAAGCGTCAAGCGACAGCGGCTGCACATGGTATTCGATGTTTGCCGTCTCGTGCTCCGGCGAGGAGCGGGTGAAGATGCCAAGCTGGCTGGGAGCCATCGCCATCGGTCCCGACTGGCGCAGCATATATTCCGCGCCGATGGCGACGCGACCGAACAGCGAGGCGTAGCGGTCATTCAGGGTGCGCGCTCCGGTGATGCGGAAGATCGTGCGGACCTGAAGGTGGTCCTGCAGGTTCTCGCCTACCCCTGGAGCATCGAGGCGCTGCTCGATCCCCTGTGCTGACAACACCGCAGCCGGGCCGATGCCAGAGTGCTGCAGCAGATGCGGTGTCGCGATGGCACCGGTTGAGAGGACGGTCTCCGCCGATGCCCCCGCTTGCCAGAGCTTCCCGCCCCGGCGAAACGTCACGCCCTTTATCTCGCGCCCGTCCAGAACCAGCCGCTCCACCTGCGCCTCGGTGACGATGCGCAGGTTCGAGCGTCGTCGCACCGGATCGAGAAAGGCCTTCCGGGCATTCCAGCGCAGCCCACGGCGCTGGTTCACCGGGAAATACCCAGCTCCTTCGTTGTCGCCGGCATTGAAGTCTTCGGTCGGCTCGATGCCCAGTTCCGCCGCCGCGGCCAGAACCCGGTCGAGGATCGGCCAGTTCAGCCGCTGTTTCTCCACACGCAACTCGCCGCCGGATCCGTGCAGGTCGTCCGCCGGGCCGTAATGGTGCTCGGACTTGCGGAAATAGGGAAGCACATCGTCCCAGCCCCAGCCGGGATTTCCCATCTGCCGCCAGATGTCATAGTCGCGGGCTTGGCCTCGCATGTAGATCATGCCGTTGATCGACGAGCAGCCCCCCAAGACCTTGCCTCGCGGGTAGAGCAGACTGCGTCCGTTCAGGCCCGCCTCGGCCTCGGTCGATAGGCACCAGTCGAGACGCGGGTTGCCGATCGCGAATAGATAGCCCACCGGCACATGCACCCAGAGGTGATTGTCGCTCTTGCCCGCTTCCAGCAACAGCACCCGGTGGCGCGGATCGGCGCTGAGCCGGTTGGCCAGGACGCAGCCCGCTGATCCAGCGCCGACGACGATGAAGTCATAGGTGCCGAAATCCTCGGCACGGGGATCAGTCATGGTCCGGCACCACCCTTTGTTCCTGCTGGCCCAGTCCGTCGATCTCCAGACGCATCACGTCGCCGGTTTTGAGATAGAGTTGCGGCTTCATCCCCAAACCGACGCCGGGCGGCGTGCCGGTGGTGATCACGTCGCCGGGGTGGAGCGTCATGAAATGGCTGAGATAGCTTACCAGATGGGCGACGCCGAAGATCATGGTGCGGGTCGAGCCGTTCTGGCGCGGAATGCCGTTTACCCAAAGCCGCATGCCCAAATCCTGCGGATCCGAGATCTCGTCCCGCGTTACCATCCAAGGCCCGAGCGGGGCAAATGTGTCGTGGCTCTTGCCCTTGGTCCACTGCCCCTGCCGCTCGGCCTGCCACGCCCGCTCGGAAACGTCATTGCAGATGAGATAGCCCGCAACGTGATCCATCGCTTCCGTTTCGGAGACCCGCTTCGCCTTCGTGCCGATGACAAACGCCAGTTCGACCTCCCAGTCGGTCTTCACCGCATCTACCGGGATGCGCACGTCGTCATGCGGACCGGAGATGGAGCTGGTCGCCTTCAGGAAGACGATGGGCTCCGACGGCACCGGCAGCCCGGATTCCTCTGCATGGTCTGAGTAGTTCAAGCCGATGCCGATCAGCTTTCCGATCCCGCCGACGCAGGGACCGAGGCGCGTCCCTGCCGCAACCTCGGGCAGTTTCGCCGGATCAAGCGCAGCCAAGCGGCTCAACGTCTCGGGCGACAGCGCCTCGGGGCCGATATCGGCGACATGACCCTCCAACGAGCGGATGCGGCCTTCGGCATCGAGCAGGCCTGGACGTTCGGCGCCCGGTGCGCCATAGCGAAGCAGTTTCATGCGGTGTCTCCGGTCAGGGCCGGGGCGCGATGGGCGACCTCCAGCCAGAAAGTTTCAGTCTCGGCGTCCCGGCGGCTCTCCGAGACGTGCGGTTCTGCGGCGTCGCCGGCAGCGATCGGATCGTCCCCGGGAGGAGCCAAGAACTCGATGAGCGCCACAAAAGCCTGCTTGCCCGGACCGCCGCCATAAATGGCGCGCTCCGAGGTAGCCACATCGGACCCCGCTGCGTCGGACTTCCAGACACGGATCTGCTTTACACCTGCCGTTGCAGCCGCAGCGCTGGTCCAGGCGGCAAGCCGGGCCTCGGCACCGACGTCGCTCAGATCGAACCGCATCGTCCGCACATAGGGCGCAGTGATCCCCGCCCCGCCGCCTTCCGCCGCTAGTATCGAGTAGACCGTCCGCACAGGCTTGCGGAAATGGGTGAGCGCCTCGCGCGTCCA
The DNA here is from genome assembly GCF_057657095.1 of Cereibacter sp. Soil_C_27. Lineage (NCBI taxonomy): Bacteria > Pseudomonadati > Pseudomonadota > Alphaproteobacteria > Rhodobacterales > Paracoccaceae > Cereibacter > Cereibacter sp. Soil_C_27. The sequence continues at coordinate 7,890 of NZ_JBDGJD010000018.1, forward strand.
GTCGGTCGGCGCATTCAGCGCGGCCATGTAGGCGGCGGAGGTGAGGACTTGCGGCCCCTCCGTCTCATACATCATGAGAAACCGGGGGGCGTCATCCATCGCCCGGTAGCGCCGACCGGCCAGAAACCCGGGGATCGAAACCCGTTCGGGAATGTGTTCGCAGTTGTGCCATTGCTGATAGCGCAGCACATAGTCCGGGTCGATGTCCGCCCAGAAGGCCATGAGACCGTTCGCCATTGTGTCGTCTTTCATTTCATTCCGAGGAGTTCGTAGACCTGCCGGGTGTAGACGCCGAACTGCTCATGCGTCTTCATGTCCAGCGTGCGCGGATAGGGCAGATCGACGTCGATCCGCGCCGCAAGACGAGCCGGCCCCGCCGTCATCACCGCGATGCGCGAGCCGAGCAACACGGCCTCGCTGATGCCATGCGTCACGAAGAGGATGGTCTTGCCGCTCGCTTCCCAGATCCGTAGGAGCTCGAGGTTCATCTTCTCCCGCGTCAGCGCGTCCAGCGCGCCGAAGGGTTCGTCCATCAGCACCAGTTTGGGGTCATGCACCAGCGCACGGGCAATCGAGACACGCTGTTGCTGACCGCCCGACAGCTGCTTGGGGAACTTCGCCTCCTGCCCCTCGAGACCGACCAGCGCCAAGAGATCCCGCGCCCGGTCACGCGCCTCCGCCATGGGCAGGCCAAGGATTTCCGCTGGAAGCAGCACATTGTCCAGGACCGTCCGCCATTTCAGCAGGAGCGACTGCTGGAAGACCATGCCGATATCGCGCTTGGGATTGAACGGGCTGGCCTCAGACCCAATCTGCACGCTCCCCCCCTCGTGGCTGGTCAGCCCTGCAAGGATCATCAGGATCGTCGACTTCCCACAGCCCGAGGGACCGACGATGGACATGAGCTCGCCTTCATGAATATCGAGCGTCACATCCGAAACCGCGACGTATTCCTTGGATCCGCCCTGCCCGTAGACCTTGCGGACGTTTTCCATGCGGATGAATGGTTGAGGGATCATGCGGCACCTCTGCGGTTGACGAGCAGCCATTCAAGAAGCGCGACGGCTCCATAAATCACCACGCCGATCAGGGTGATGATGGTCACGGCCATGAACATCGTGGCGGTATCGAGGTTCACCTGCACCTGGATCATCAGGTAGCCAAGTCCCCGGTCGGAGCCGATGAACTCGCCGACAATCGCTCCGGCGACGGCAAGAACGGCCGCAACCTTCATCCCGGAAAAGATGTAGGGCAGCGCTCCTGGAAACTGGATCTTGCGGAAGATCTGCCAGCGACTGGCGTTCAACGTCCGGGCCAGATAGAGCATTTCGGGCTCAATTTCCGCAAGCCCGCGCGACGTCGTGATGACGATCGGGAAGAAGCTGATGGCAAAAGCGATCAGCATGTTGGTGTTGATGCCGTAGCTCAGCCAGACGATGATAATCGGGCCGAGGGCGACCTTCGGGATCATGTTCAGCGAGACAAGCAGCGGCATCAGCGCGGAGGTTGCGGCCCGGCTCCACGAGAACAGCAGCGCCAGACCGACGCCGATCACCGCGGCCAGGAGGAACCCGCCGAAGATCTCGACAGTGGTCACCCAAGTGTTGGCGAGCCACTGGTTGCGGGACTGACCGAGCGTCTGGACCATCTCCCATGGGGACGGCAGGAGATATTTCGGTAGACCGCCGTAGTCCGCACCGATCTGCCACAGGGCGATGGCGGCGACATGAACGCCGATGGGCAGCACAAAGCGGTGCATGGCGTTGCCGGGACTGGTGGAAGAATGGGACATGCAAAACTCCGTTGGGTGAAACAGGGCCAGAGCGGCCCTGCCACCGGATGGGCTGCTCAGTTGGTCGGTGCGGCGACCATTTTGATCGAGGCGTCGAGGAACTCGTTGGTGTAGATTTCCTCGGGCGAGAACTCGGTCTGGATGTCGAAGACCTTGCTGACAAGCTCGGCATCCGCCGCGACCCGCTCGGGCACAAACTGCCCCATTGCGACCGTGGTTGAGGTCTCGTCGGTCATCAGTTCGATGACGCCGTTCCAGTTCTGGATCTCGCTCTCGATCCGCAGCCCCGACGCATATTTCGGGAGCACGTCCACGCATTCCTGTGCATGCTCGGCGCAATAAACACTGGCGCGCTGCATGACCTTCACGAAGCGACCCACCGCTTCGGGGTTGTCGCGGAGAAACTCGCCGTTGGCTACGACCGAGTTGCCGTAGGGGTTCATCCCCTGATCGCGCCAGGCGAACCACATCAACTTGTCGCCGAAGGCTTCCGCCATGATGTGGTGATAGTTCGAGAAGTAGGTGGTGCCGTCGATGTCGCCGGACATCAGCGCGCTGACCTTGGCCGCCGGCGAGATGTTCACCCACTGAACGCTATCTGGATCGATGCCGTTGACCTCAGCCAGCGCGGGCCACATGGCTCGAGCGGCGTCGGCGGGCGGGTTGCCGAACTTGTGCCCAGGGAAGTCCTTCAGGCCCGTCATGCCGGAGTCTTTCAGCCAATACATCTGGTAGGGGGAGTTGGCGTAGATGTTCATCACCGCCTTCAGGTCGGCGCCAGCCCCTTTGGCCACCATCGCGGCGCCCAAGTCGGCGATGCCCATCTCGGCGGACCCCGCCCCGACCCTCTGCGCGGCGACGGTGGAGCCCTGCCCCTGCTCGATCGTAACATCCAGATCAGCTTCGGCAAACCACCCGGCATCTTGCGCGTAATAGACCGCCGCATGCTCCCCCGAGGTGGTCCAGTTGAGCACGAAGGTCAAGCTGTCGGCAGCCTGACCGGCACCCGGCAGGCCCAGCATAAGCGCAGCCGCACAGGCCGTTGTTCCAGTCTTCATCGTCATTGTGTCATCCTCCCTGATGATGCGGATATCGCGCCGCACACGCGCCGTCTGTCCTCATCCCGTCGTCTCAGAAATGCCCCGCGCGCTCTTCGTAGTGCGTGGGCTTATCGAGCGAGGGCATCCCACGACCGACCCAATCGGCCACCCAGTCGATCATTCTCGCAAGCGGCACCGTCGGGTAGCCATAAAGGCGCTGAGCCGCCAAGGTGTTGTTATACCAGCCTGAGGCTGCGGGCTCGCCCTCGATCACCGGTGTCTTCCCGAAGCGGCGACCGAACTCCTCCGCAATCATCAGCACGCTGGCATGTTCCGGTCCGCCGACGTTCAGCGGTGTCGTTGGAGTTGTGGCATGGGCCAATGCGCCGAGGATTTGCGCATTGGAGTCCCCCTGCCAGATCACCGAAGCGAAAGCTGTGCCGATCGGGATCGGCTTTCCGTCCATCACCCAGCGCGCGATGTCGTGCAGCACGCCGTAGCGCATGTCGATGGCATAGTTCAGCCGGATCAGACGCCCGGCAGTCTGATGCTTGCGCGAGAAGTAGGAAAACACCCGCTCGCGGCCCACGCAGCTTGTGGCGTAGTCGCCGGTCGGTCCGGGCTGGACATCCTCGCTCCAGCCGCCGCCAGCAAAGGGGGCGAAAGGATAGACGCACAGGGTCGAGAAGGCCACGATCCGGGCAGCGCGAAAGCGTTCGGCTACCAGCGCCGGAACGTGGGTATTCATCGCCCAAGAAAAACTAGGATCACCATCGGTGCCGAACTTCTTGCCCGCCATGTAGATGACATTGGACACGTCCGGGAGTGCTGCAACGGCGTCCCGGTCTAGAAGGTCACAGACGATTGTCTCGATGCCCGCCGCTTCCAGTTCGTCCCGCAACCCTGCTTCAGAGAAGCGCGCTACGCCGATCACCCGCTTTTCCGGAGCAGCCCGCTTGGCCATACGCGCCAGAGACGGCCCGACCTTTCCACCGACCCCCAGCACCGCAATGTCTCCATCCACCTGCGCGAGCAGGTCCGAGAGCCACGGCGTCGGGCGCGAAAGCAGCTCTTCAAGCTCTTCCTCGGTGGCAATGCTGTCCGGCAGATCGTGGGACAAAAGATGTCTCGTCATGAAGTCCTCCCTAATTAAGTAAAAACTTAATTGATAGAGAAGCCACCTGTCAAGCGATGTGACTCGAGAGCCCTTCAGTGCGAAGGGCCACTTCAACTCAATGTTTTCTAAGACTTACGGTCGAAGGAAGCCGAGGATGACAGCCACGATGTGCTCTTCCCGCGTCTTGAGACGCTCGGGCGTCATCAGATCCTGATGTAGGATGAAGCCCAGCGTGTAGCGATTCGACAGGTAGAAGTAGCCTTCGGCGTTGATCGAAACGAAGAGCTCCACAGGATCGACACCGTCGCGGAACACGCCAGCCGCCACGCCGCGCTCCAGCGTGTCCCGGATGAATTCGAGAAGCGCATTGTAGAGCCCCGAGATCAACTGCGAGTCCTGGACATAGCGGGCGCGCTGGATGTTCTCGGTCGCCAGAAGGCCTATCGCCTCCGGAGTTTCGACGAACATGCGGAAGGTTGAGCGCACCAGTTCGCTCATCGCGGTTTCCGGATCAAGGTTGCGCAGCACCATGTCCTGATGGTGGCTGCGGATCAGCACATAAATCGACTCCAGCGCAGCGACGTAGATCCCCTGTTTGTTCCCGAAATAGTGGTAAACGAGATTGATATTCACCCCAGCATTGCGCGCGATGCTTTCCACACGCGCGCCGTCGTAGCCCCTGCTGGCAAATTCGGTGGTAGCCACCCGCAGCAACTTGGCCTTGGTCGCCTCCGCATCCCGGGTCCGAACCTTGGGGACGCTGCCAGGGGCGCGTGGCGTCCTCGCCTCGGCTTTCTGGGTCTGATCTACCATGAGATCACTCCTTCACTTTCCGACGTCCCATCTGCGCATGCCGTTACGGCCCCATTCCAGTTAACTTTGTCAACCGAGATCCCTGACCCGAAAGGGCTTAGCTGGTCTGCGGCGCCGGGAAGATACGCTGGCCAACGGAATTATAAGGTGGGCGGCACCATGTCGCGCACCGACTTCGCATCGGGTCGCCTAGAGCCCGCGGCCGCCGTTGGTCATTTGGAAGAGCCTATTTGGAAAGAAATCCCGCGTCTTTGAGATGCGCGACCAGCAGCCGCTCGACATAAGAAGCGATGGAGCGGCCATCGGCTTCAGCCGCCTCTTCGACGGCCCGCTTTGTGTCTTCCGTAACACGGACTGAGATAGCAGAAGTTTTCGTCATGAGTTCACTTGTGTGCAGTTGACATACATTGTGGATGAGTGCATGTTAATCTCAGTTGCACACAAATGCAACGGGCTGAGGGGAAGGTTCTAGCTCCCCGCCCAGCCCTGACACAGCAATCTCAGTAAGGAGACTACCATGGCTGTAACTACCTCTATCACCTTGGCTGGCGGTATCAAAGCATCGCGTTCCGAACCCGCGCGGGCGCGCCTGGCCTACCCCGCCTCTCCCGCCTTCACGGCATTCACCGTGCTGTCGAACGCGTTGGCGGAGGCCCGCGCCGCTGAGGAGCTGCGCGCCAGCCCCGCCGTGTGGGATCTGGCTTTGAGTGACCTCGACGCGGCAGCTGAGGACGCGACGAACGCAGCCATCGAGGCTGCCCGCATCGCCGGCGATGCGCCGATCATCCTCGCATCAGATCGCAGGCTCGTCTTCGCGGCGCGTTTTATTCATTGCGCACTCGGCATGGAGCACGCACCGGACCGGGACAACCTCCTGCACTTCATCGGCTCGAACAGTGGGCTGTGGGGTTCGGACGGCGGCGGACCTACTGCACGACGGGCGGAGGCGCTCATGGAGCTCGCGGTCGAGCGGCTGCTCGCTCTGATGGATCTGCAGGATGAGCATGCGTCCGAAGAGACGCTCGGCTTCTAAACCGGCGACTACAGATCGCCCCCGGATGCCGGGGGCACGTCGGCCAGATCGGTCACAGCGCCCGTGATCGACCCGCCCGTCTTCAATTGACAAACCCCGGCTCCGCCTCTCCGGGCAGGGCCGCTTGCTGGCTCGCCCCGAGCCAAGGCCAGAAAAAATCCGGATAATTACATATGTATTTCGCAAACCGATGTGCGGCGCGGCGCTGGCTCAGCGCAAGCCGCGCGCCAGGGGCGTCGGCACAGGGCCGGAACGCCGTAATCCCCAGAAAGTCGCGCCAA
>NZ_JBDGJD010000019.1:0-8843 GCF_057657095.1 Cereibacter sp. Soil_C_27
GCGGGGTGGAGCAGCCCGGTAGCTCGTCAGGCTCATAACCTGAAGGTCACAGGTTCAAATCCTGTCCCCGCAACCAAATATTCCAGCCTTATCAAGGACTTGCAGCCCGACCTAAACAGTCGGGCTTTTGCTTGTCCGTTTTACCTCAACGCCATCTCAACGTTTGACGAGCCCCCCTGACAGCGGGGGTGGTTGGCGCGTTACGAACCGGTGCCCTCGGGCAACCCCGAGTGCTGCACCTACTAGGCGGGTAACCGATTTCCTCAGCCGCCCTTGCACATCCCTCCGGACAAATTCAGTCCGCAGATCGTCTCGTTGTTTACCATGGCCCAGTCAGTGATGAATGCCTTCCCATTCGTTGAGCTGGTCGCAGCGAACAGTGAGAAGCCGACGCTATAGGTGGTGCGTGAATTCACACCCTCGATCACCCGCCTGCCACCGGTCGTTCCATCGATCAACCGGAACATAGGGCCGCCGCTGTCTCCGGGGCAAAGGATTGCGTCGCCGGTGTTGATGTTGCTGTGTGTATAGATGGTCGAGGTCTCGCGGGGTAGGCCTGGCGGGCGGGCCACGATCTCCGACACGCCGATTAGCAAGACACGGCCAGCGCGTCCGCCCTCGTTGCGGCAACCAAAGCCGGTTAGTAGAGCCTCGGCTCCGGGGCCAATTGGCGTGCCTAGGTTCACGCTCTCGTAGGCAATCCCGGTCACACGGTTAGATAGCAGACACAGGGCCCAGTCCTGCGACTTGTCGCCGCCGCGATAACCCGGCGCTTGGTCGCAGATGCCGCGCACCGAACTGCCACCTGCGCTGAACCGGATCCGCTGGCCGTCTTCAACGCAATGCGCTGCAAGGAGGACGGCTGCAGGGCCGATGATCGCGGCAGTGCAAGTGCCGCCCGTGGTCATGCGAATTATGCCGGCGAAGTCGCCCGGCGTCGCTGGAATGCCATTGATGAGGCTGCCGTCGATATCGTCGATCGGCTCCAGCGGCTCAAGTAGGACCTCAGAATTCTCTGTGCGCTGCTCGAAGGCGGGTACTAAATCTGGCGAAAACTGAAGTTGCGCAACTGCTGGGCCGGAAAGCGTCAGAGCGAGCGGCAGAGTGAGGTAGATCAAAACGTTCATTCGTCTGTTCCTCCATCGGGTTTTGGATCAGGACGTGCTAAACTTGGCTGTAAAGAGGTGGTCGGGACCAAAGAACTTCGAGAGCCGTGCGAACTGTGGATCGCCGGGGAAAAGTCCGAGGAAGCGCCGCGCATTCCCGCCTTCGAAGTCAGCAAGTTCGGCATCGTCGAGGCCAAGTTCCACCGCGGCAAGCTGAACGTCGGCGAGATAGGTTTCATGCCCTGGTACGCGGCCAATCATCGACCAATCCGATCCGTACATGATGCGGCCTGCCATCTTCGGCTCGCGGTCGATGAGCCTGCGCATGGCTCTGATCCTGTTCTCGCGGCCGCCGACGCTGGACATTACCTCGCTCCAATAGCCGACATCGACATAGAGATGGTCATGCCGCCCGATAAGTTCGGCTGAAATTTCTTCCCACGGCCGAGGGTCTACGGGATCGCACTGGTTGTCTTCAGGATCGTTTGCGTCGAAGCCGCCGAAATGGGCAAGGTCCAGCCGCAACTGCGGGTAGTCGTGCAGAACCTGGGCCCAATTGAGAGGTGAGGCGTAGAGGCCAGTGCATATGCCGCGGTCCAACGAGTTGTTGGCATGTGCCTTGATTGGCACCCTGTTCTTCTCGCACCACAGATAAAGACCTCGCAGTTCGCGGTCGAGCGACGCGCCTCCGCCCCTGGGTACCCTCGCCACGCCATCGAAGCTGACGTCGGCGTTGCCTAGAGGCTTGAAGCCGACAGGGGGGTATAGCTTCACGCCCGCAAAGCCTTTTTCCTCCACAGCGCCCTGTAAGCGCCAGAGAGGATCGCGATCGGGGGTGTCCTCTCGCTCCAACGCGGCGCGCAGAGGGCAGAACGGAGCGAAATTTAGCAAGACAGCATCCGTGCGCAACGTTGCCAGCAAAGACATAACTTCGATCTGGTCCTCAATCGCCGACACGGGCTCGGAGCGCGGATACCAGCGCGCAAAATCAACGAGCGAGGGACAGAAAACGTGGATTCCGTCTTCCTGACCGTATAGGCGCACCATCTCGGTGACGATATCGCGCCGTGAACGTGTTAGCAGACCGGCCCACCGAATTGTCTGAATGAAGGACGTATTCCGCTGATAGACGATCTTCCTCCCCAGCTTCTCCCGCGCGTAAATCCTATCAGCCAAGCGCTGCGGAATGTCTTCCACCCGTTCGAGAGCGGCCGGATCGGTCATAATTCCGGTTTCGGCCACGAGACGATCCAGCACGTCCGTATCGCCCGCTGACTGTAAACCTGCTGGCGACGCTGTCGCCAGATAGGCCGCGATCCCGTCCGCAACGTTACGCTCGTCCTGAGCGGCGAAAGAGACGGCGCTTGCGGGGCCATCGGCAGCAAGACTGACGGCCGGCGAGCCGCGCAGGATGGCCAGTTCATCGCGTGCAGTGGGCGTGCCTGACAGTAGAATGGACACGAGTAAGCGCAGAAATGCGGTCGTCGCGATGTCAGGGTCGACGGGCGCATGAGCGTCGCGCAGGATCGTTGTGGTCAGGAAACCCACGACGGCAATGTCACGACCGTTGAAGGTATGGGTGTGAATGTCGATAGCGCCAGCCGAAACTGAAGGGGCGAAGATGCTGCTGGTACATCCGGAGAGCGTCGCCACCCAACTTACCGAAGATCCTAAAAATTCACGGCGACTCGGCATTGAACGAATCTCCAACATCAAGCAAGATTAAATTTTCCGTGATTGCTACGTGATTTTCAAGGCCGCCGACTTTGTTTCACCGCCCCGCAAGGGTTGCGTTGCGAGGATCGCCAGATGCCAAGTTTACAAAAAACTCGATCGGTCAGATATTTGCGCTCCGTTTTTGCGCGCCACCCATATGAGATTTTGTTTCGCGCCACGCTGGTTTGGTTCTGTTTCGGCGCGGTTGCCTGCTGGACCGGCTCGGCTATGGGACAAACGGCCGAAGCAGAGCTCCGGGGTGCGCTGGCTGCGCCCGACAACCCGGAGGCTCTCGGCGACTACTTGAAAACCCTGCCAATGGTGGATGGACGCTATGTGGTAGACGGCGATGTTCTGATGACAGAGAGCCGGATCCGCCTACTTCTCCATACTGTTGGGCAGGACATGGAGTCGGGAAGCGCGTCGCGCCGCAGCGACGCAACGGAACTGTTGATCGACCGCGATGGCGTTTGGCCAAGGGGACAGCGGCAACTTACTTATACAATAGCCCGCGACGACTTTAGTGATCAGCAACGCGAGGCGGTCATCCACGCCCTAGCCGATGCGTCGCTCGAATGGGTGGAGGCGTGCCAGCCCTGCGATCTTACAATTACGCAGATCGCAGACGCCCGGCCGGACGAAGTAACGTTCGTTGTCAGGTCCAAGGACATGGCGGCGACGGCATTGGCCTTTTATCCGAGCGACCCGCCCGCAATGCGACAGCTTCTGGTCTCATCCGGATTTTTCGCGACGGATCAGAGATTTGACCGCACTGGTGTTATGCGACATGAGCTGGGGCATATTCTAGGCTATCGGCATGAGCATGTCCGTTCTGCGAGCCTCGCTTGCCTGATCGCTACGACCAAGCTCGAGCGCGCCAGCTGGCTTTCGATACCGGGCTTCGAGGCAATAGATGTTCGCTCGGTCATGCACTACCCCTGCGGAGGTGACGGTACCAACCTGTTGGACCTAACGCCGCTGGACGAGGCCGCGCACCGAGTGATGTACGGCGACGGACAAGTAGATGGTGTCATCGTTGCCGATACGACGGAGGCTGGCGGCACCAATCTCGTCCGCATCCGAATGGACAACGTCGAGCCCGCGGCTGCCCCGGTCCGAGTAGAGATCGAGGTGTTCGGCGGTGACCAGAACCGGTCGATCGCTCTATTTTTGCAAGAGCTGTACCGCAGTGACTATGCCGATATCCTGCCAGAGCGAAGCGTGACTATCGGCAAGGGCGATTCCGGCTGCCGCATCTTGGAAAGAGAGCTTCACTTGCTCTGCGATGGTACGACGGGCGTCGAACTGATCCGGGAATTAAACCCCAGCATCGACCTGGACGCCCTGCAGCTGGAAGGACGGCTTGTCCTGCCAGGCGTCGACATCCAACCCTTCCGCTATGAAGTCCAGGTGCAGCGCCAACCTTCCGGCCAGTTGCCCGACTCAAAGTCGTGGCTGCAAAATGCAGGTCGAATAGATGAGAGAGAATATGGACTCGGCGGACGCTCGATCGTCACCACGATGGGGCGCAGGCTTTCAGTCGAGGTGCCGCCGCCCGCGGCGGTGTCAGTGGTAGGAGCGTTCTACCGGCTCGGCCTCCCGGAAAGTACAATCGTGGTGCGCGATGCGGTGCAGCCCAAGGAAAAATATTCATTTCGTCCCCTTGCGAAAGAACTTGCGAGCTGTGAGAGCGGCGACGAGATGGAGCAAGGAGACACGGCATTCTGGTCGATGCTCGATGCCGATTCCGACGCTTGGCCATCATGCGCACGGGAATGCACGGGGCCGCGCTGTCCCCAGATTGTCCTTCCCGACAGCCTTTCCTACCTTCCCGCAGATATTGCCAGCTCACTCAAGATTTTTGGCCCCGAGAATGCCGAACTTGACGCGAAAGAGGCCGTCGCACAAGACTGTCCCAAGATTGACGAAGTACCAAACGCCTGCACGGTCACCCCGTTCGATAAGAATTGTCATCACGCGACGAGCATGGCTGCGGTAATGTCGGCGCGCGTCGACGGCGAGGGTTTCGCGGGTCTTGCTCCCGGGACAACAGTCGCTCTGTTCGACTGGCAGCTGGCTTCGCTTTCTGAACTGCAGATGTTCCTTCGGGCCCGCACAAACTCGGCTTATACCGAGGCTAACGGACCGCAGATATTTGTCTTCGCGTCAAAATTTCCAAACATCGCCTCGGATGTAGAGACCCTGATCGCGGCAATGGGGCAGCCACGTTCGCGCAAAATGTTCGACAGCAACCGCGGATTCCTCGACTGGTCCTACCCAAAGACACCCGACATCGCGAGCCTCGACATGAAGACGCTAGAGGACCACAAGACGCGCTTCCGCAACCCGGTGGTCAATGATATCCTTAACATAGCGCCGCTGTGGATAACTGCTGCAGGCCAGAAGCCCGATGCCTCTGCCGCCGCATTGTCATCCGGGCCCGTCTCCCCCTGGATATTAGACCGCAACTCGGTGATCGCGCCGATGAACCTTGGCGATCTTGACAATGTGATCGTTGTAACCGCCTGTGATCCCTGCACCTGGCCTGAAATGGCCTTGTGGAGTGACGCTAACTTTGGGCGATCCGAAGAAAAGACCGCGCCAAACACCGCCCGCGCCGTCACCATCGCCGCGCCAGCCCGGCACTACGTCGCCCCGCTCGGCCCGAAGCAGATCGTGGGCGAGCATGGCGGGACCAGCCAGGCCGCCGCATTTGTCGGTGGAGTGGCTGCGGGCATGTTGCGCTGCGACGCCGATGCTTATGTCGACCACGACAACGTCGTGCTTGCTGACAAGGTGAAACGCCGGCTTGTCCTGACCAGCACCCCGCGCCTAACCGAAAGTACGCGCGAGGCCGCGGGAGTTGTCAACCCTGCAGCGGCCCTTCTCACTCCAGCCGGAGCCTTTGCCCGGCTGAACAGTCAGCCGGCGGAAGGACGCTATGCAGCATTGGAGAATGCTGCACATCTGGGCTGCAGCGTGCCTTGGTTCCGCCTGGACACCGAAAGCGGCGCCCTGTCTAACAAGCAGACCAGCACCCGCAACCTGCGCCGCATCCTTCGCGTGCCCCATGAGCAGGGGCCGACAAGCTGGGAGGAGGGCGACCGCTGGTTCCTCTACGCCTATGATCCGGGATTTAACGTGAAGGTCGACGTTATCGGCCCGGTGCAGATTTCGCCACAGGTGGTGGCGCAGCCTTTCATCGCGGCTGGAGGGCGGACCTTTACGCTCGCCGAGATTGACGAACTGATCTTGCCAGACAAGGGAATTGCTCACGCTTTGGACTGCGGCCAATGAAAACGGCTGCCTTCGCAGCGTTCCTGACCTTGCTCCCCGGTGCTGGCCTTCCCGATTGCGGTGGGCGGCTGATGACCGAGCTCGGGCAAGTCCACCAGGTCGTCGGCCGCGCGCTCACCCCGCTGCAGGTGACGCTGACGTTGCCCCATGTCGGGGGGCAGATACGCTGGCAAAGAATGCTCTTGCGCCGCAATGGAAAGGCTGCGGGAGACTGGCGCGTGGCGGTGCGGGATGTCGACCACCGCGTTTTGCAATGGTTTGACCCGCTCTCGCTACCCGAGGGCGAAAGCGTCTGGACCGGTCGGTTCAACAAAGCCGATCTGCGTCTTACGCTGCATGGCTCAAGCGCGACAGGTGGCGATACGCTGCGGGTCGTCTTGACGGACGTTTTCGTCATGCCCGAAAATGTCGAGAATCCCTTCTACTCACGGCAGGAGCCCGCCATTGAAGCGTGGCAGCCACTTCACACTGCCAATATAGCAGAGCGCGAGGCTGGCGATGCAATAGGGATCCTCATCACCCGAGGGACGGGCGTCGCCGCAGCCTGCACTGGTGTCGCGGTAGGGCAGAACCTCTTCCTGACCAACTGGCATTGTGGAAAAGTGGCCAACGGCGCTGCCGACTTACCCGCGCTCTATTGGGACGATGCAGAGGTTTGCACAACCGCGTTGATTGATTTTTCCTGGGACATGGACACGATCAGCAATGACTTTCGCTGCAGCAGGGTAGTGGGATCAGACCGCGGACTCGACTACGCGCTGATCGAACTGGATCCTCTGAACGGCCAGCCACCCGTCCTGCCGCTGCGCATCAAGACGGACCGGCTCTCGGCGGATGAAGGTATCGGGCTGATTCACCTTCCTGCCGCACGGATAAAGCAGACCAGCACGAACTGCAGCATCGTGCACGACGAGCTTTCTCTCCCCGGCTGGATTGACGGAACCGAGGGGGCCGAGTTCGGTCATACCTGCGACACGGAAGGCGGAAGTTCTGGCGCGCCCCTGCTGGACGAGTCGCAGCGTGTCCGTGGCCTGCACCACCTTGGCTTCTCAGTAGCCCCCGGAACCTGTGATCCAATTGACAGCTTGAACAAAGCCATCTGGATGGACCGCATTGTCGGTCATCTCGAAGAAGGCCGCCGAGCACATCTTGATGCTCATGGGTATTTGCAACTTGGTTCCAAACCCTGAGCGGCATTCGACAGTGCTCGGGAAAAGACGATGCGGCTCCGCGGGGCCTTCCTAGGGGCCCGCACTCCTCTTGGCGACATGGCGGCCGACCAGCGTGCTACTCAAAGCTGAGTTACTTGTCGTTACAGGCAGGGACACAACTTCGAGCCAGAATATGCGGCACTTGAGTTGGTCGACTTGTGAGCATCCGCAGCTTGCTCGCGTAGATCCGGTGCGTTCCCGCAAGCCGCCTTTTCCCACTCATATGCATGCCCGCGCCTGATCACGCATGACGGCGTAGTCGCTAAGCATACGGACGATGATCGCGCCTTCCGGCAATGCGTCCACCTCATCTGCAGCGTGCGTCTGATCGGCCGTCGTGTACTCCACCACCGGCGGACAGACCTGCCCCGGTCGATCAGAGCCGGCCATCCCGCAGCCGGTCAGCCAGAGCATCGCGATCAGCGGGGCGGCGGCTGGCGGCATCCAGCATTTGGCGTTGGATTTCACGGGTTCTCTCCGATGTTGAAATGCGCTCGGCCAGCCGACTGGCGCGGTCACCGGCGCGGCGGAGGTTCAGCAGGAACAGGGCAATGGTGAGGGCGGCCAGCAGCAGGCCCAGCGCTTTGCGCGCGGGGCCGCTGGCGAGGAAGGCGGTGATCCAACCCATCAGCGCAGGCCCCGCTTCCAGTCGTCGATCCGGGCGTGGATGGCGACGGCGATGCCGATCAGCGCCACGGCGATGAATACCCAGCGCAGGGTGTCGAGATAAGGCACTAGGGGCAGGATGGCCGTTTGGGTTTCCGCCAAGACGTCTTGCGCCACCTCGACACCCGCGGCGCCGGCGGTCGCGATGCCTGCTGCCCCACCACCCTTCAGGGTGCGGCTGTCGGCCAGAACTTCACGAACTGGCTGGGTTTCCGGCACAAAGGGTGTGGCGCGGGGGGCGAAGGGCTCGCCCCAAGACCGGGCAGGACCGAGGTCGATGTGCATGAAGCCCGAGCGCGGATAGGTGCCGAAGCCGAGGAAGCCGACGGTACGGGCAGCTTCGGCAAAGGCGGCGGGGTCGTGGTTCGACATCGCAATGTCGAAGGCGGTACCTAGCATGTGCTTGGAGGCTGGCGCCCCGCCGACGGCGCGGTTGTGGCTCGGGCTGCGATAGCCCGAACGGACGATGAGCGGTTTGCCGAGGCGGTTGCGCAGGGATTGCAGCTTGTCCCTCGCCTCGGTGTCGATCTTGATCGCCCCGGTGCCGCGGCAAGCGATCTCCGCCGGGGAGAAGCTGGGCCAGCGCCAGGCGCTCTCGGGCACATCACGGAAATGGGCGTAGGTCGTGGTCGGCATAGTTTGTCTCCAGAAATGCAAAACCCGCCTCTGGGGCGGGTCGGGTTGGTCGAAATTGTCGGTCGGTTGGTCCGAGCGCGCCGAGACGCGTCGAACATCAGATCGCAGCGCTCCTGCCCGGCGTCAGCGCATCAGCTGTCAATCGGCACCGAAATCTGACCCCGTATCGGCGTTGAATATTGACCCCCCTCGGGTGGGCGGGATCAGGGCC
>NZ_JBDGJD010000020.1:0-5577 GCF_057657095.1 Cereibacter sp. Soil_C_27
ATGTCGATGGGCTTCTGCGGCACCGGCATGGATGCGAACTATCAGGCGGATTACTTCAAGCTGGTGCAGTAGCCGGGGGCGGGTGCCCTGACCCCCGGCAGCCAGATCGCTCGCAGCCGATTAGCGGGGGCATCGCGATGATCCTAATGCTCACCGACTTGATAATCTCGGCTGGGATCGACATCACGGCGGCCCCTTTGTGCCTGATCCGCCGCGATGCAATGACACAGCAAGCTGATGGCAAGCCCTCTGCACGGCACCCCCAATAAGCACATCCCGGTTGACAGGGGTGATGCACGTGCGGACCAAGGAAGCTTTCCGCATCCGTCACCCGGGCGCTGATCTTATCCCGCCAGTGCGCCGCTCAGCATGTCTTCAAGGGAGCCCGCGTCGAAGGCGGTGGTCGGGCCCGCAGCAATGATCCTTCCCTCGTTCACCCGAATATAGCTGTCGCACAGGCGGATCGACGAAAGATGATGGCTGATGACAATCGTGGTGCTCTTCCCCTTCCGGCTCTCGAGAACCTTGAGAGCCGCAGCCTCCGAAAGAATGTCCATCGCATTGGTGGCTTCGTCCAGTATCAGCAGACGCGGGTCCCTGAGCAAGGCCCTTGCAAGTGCAATCCGCTGGCGCTGGCCGGCAGAGAGGTTCAAGCCACGGTCACCGACTACAGTCTCGTAATTTTCTGGTAAAGTGTGGATAAAGCTGTCGGCATCTGCAGCCTTTGCGGCGGCGTAAACCTTAGCCATGTCTGCGCCAGGCGCGCCATAGAGGATATTCTCAGCGATGCTGCCATCGAACAGCTCCAATTCCTGGCTGGCCATCGCAATTTTTCCTAGCCAAGAGGAGCGATCGATCCGGTCCAGCCGCAGTCCGTCCAGCAAGATTTCTCCCTCGTCCGGGTCGATCACGCCGCAGATCAGGTTGGCAATGGTGGATTTCCCCGACCCGGACCTGCCTATGATTGCAACTGAGGTGCCAGACGGGATATCGAACGAGACGTCCGACAAGGCGGCGGTGTCCCGACCTTCCGCAACGTAGCTGTAGCCAACATTGCGAAAGCTCATGCCGTCGCGGAGATCCGGTGCGGGCAGGGCGCCCGGTGGGCGCGCGGGCGACGTGCGCGCGCTCAGCAGCCATTGAACCTCGTCCAGCGAGCCGTTCCACCCCCGCAGCGAGGAGAGCGCACTCTGGATCTGGCGGACCTGTGGCTGCAACCGATACAGCAGGATGATGAAGGCGGCCGCGGTTCCAAACGACACTCCCACCCCCCAGGCCGTATAGATCACGACCATAAACAGCACCGCATGCGCCACCTCGGTCAGGGGGCCGACGGCGATCTGGCGGCTTTGCAGGTTCAGCGCGGTCTGACGAACCCTATCCGATGCTTCTGAGAAGCGGTTGATCTCAAACTCCTCGCGGTTGAAGAGCCGGATCAGCCGCCAAGCGCTGATGTGGTGCAGCATACGACCAGCAAGCCCGCGGTTTTGCTCGGTGATCTCGCGGCCGAGACGGGAAAAGTGGTTCGATAGGCGGTCATGCGCGACCTGAATAACGGCAAGACCAACAAGCACGACAATGGTCAGACGCGGCGACAGAAAGAAGAGAAAGAGCAGGAAGATCAGCGTGGCGGCACTGGAGACCAGGATAGACAGCAAAGCAGCTACGGCATCCGAGGTGCGCCAGCTTTCGTTCGAAATGATGTTGAGAAGCCGCGAGGGTGATTGCGTCAGGCAATAGGAGGCGTCCATCGCTACGAGCTTACGTGACAGCCGCTCGCGCAGACCATGGCCGGACTTTCCATAGATCCACGCCTGAAGCAGGCCGTTACAGTAGGCCACCACGTTCTTGAGGATCACCATCGTTAGGATTGCGATGCCGATGAACAGACCCCGCTGGGCAGGGGTTACGGACTCTCCGACCGACGCGAGAAGTCCCGGCATCCAGCCCTGCACTGTCGGATTGGCCGACATCACGACATCCAGGAGAGGAATGACCAGCCCGATCCCGACCCCCTCGAGGGCTGTGGCAAGCAACCCGAGCAGCACTACGCCGGGAATGTGGCGGCGGAACGGGCGGATCGTGTCGACAAGAGCTGGATGCAGATAGGAACCTAGGATCATTATTCAATCTAATCTTGTGCTTAGCGCGAAACACGGCCCGCTGTATTAAAATCAACTTCTCTTCTAGCATTGAAAAACCGGATCGAAAAGGTATTCATCCCTAGGATGTGCTATTTGGAAGGCCACAATTCCGAGAAGAGCCGCGGTGGTTCATACTGCGCTTCACATCTTAAAATTGCGGGCGCAGGATATTAATCGCGTATTAGAGTAAAATATCGCGCTTAGGTGGCGCGAAGCACTTCTTAAACGGGAGTGCTACGCCTAATTTTCTTCACTTGATTGGAAGCTATTGACCCGTTGTCCGAATTTGTTGAAGTGGTTGCTCGGGATTAAATAAGCCGAGGTTTTCTTGCCGCAAGTTTCGATCATCCTGCCTGTTTTCAACGCAGAAAAGTATCTCCCTTTGGCCCTTGCCAGCCTCCTGCTGCAAGACCATCATAATATTGAAATCATTGCTTTAAATGATGGATCAACAGACGGTTCATCCGAGATCCTCCGCCGCGCTGCTGCACAGGACTCCCGTGTCATTCTAGTAGAGCGTGAGAATCGCGGCCTGATCGCAACCCTGAATGAGGGGCTTGAAAGTGCTTCTGGCGATTTTATCGCCCGGATGGATGCAGATGATATCGCGTATCCCGGACGGATCAGTGCCCAGCTTCGCATGTTTGATGCTGACCCTGATCTTGCACTAAGCGGTTGCTTCTTTGACACAATATATTCCGGTGGTCGCCTGCTGCCTCGGGGCAAGGCCGATGCGACCGAGACAAGTGACCTGCGCATCCTCTCGCGTTTCTGCACCATACTTCGGCATCCCACCGTCATGCTCCGGCGAAGCAGGATTCCTGACGGGATGCTGCACTATGACGAGGCCTACCCCTGCGCTGAGGATTTTGATCTGTTCCGCCGGATCGCCGATCGTTGCAAGGTGGCGCAGACCGCGGAACCGCTCCTCGCCTATCGCCTGCACGAGAACAGCGTGAGCGTCATGCGGATGGCGACCATGGTGCGATCCCATGTCACCATCGTCGAGGAAGGCTTGCGTCGGTTCTATCCGTCAGCTGCCGACACGGGATTTGGCAGAATTGCTGACGAACTATCTCCCCTCTCGATTGCCTGCGCCGCGGATCTAATCCGTCGGCTGGACGCTCTTTTGCCGCTTCAGCCAGAGAGATCACGGCGCGCCTTCCAGATCGCCATCACCGGAACCTTCTACTTCCTCTTCTCTCATATATGCCATTCCAAGGACTACGGACTGGCTAGTGCCTTCGTGGAGCAGAGTGGTCATTGGGACAGGATCCGCCGCCGCGAACGTCCCATCTTGTGGACTGCACGTCTTTCGCCTTCGCTTGGTAGGATCGGATACGCGGCGCTGGCGGCAAACCTGGGCATTGTCAGGGCCCTGGCCTCACGCGATGTCCGCAAGGTCGTTCCCTCTCATGACACGATCACCGCCCTTGCTGCGACGTTTGTCAGCACGCGCGCTCAGCCCGCCTTGGTTCCGGCCAATGCATGAGTGTGACGTCAGTGTCATCGTCTGCACGCGCGACCGCCCAAAACAGCTTTTGCGCTGTGTCACCGCGATCACCCGCGCCGCTGAAGCATGTGCCGCGATGGTGGTGGAAATCATCGTGCTGGAAAATCTCAGCCAGCCCTGCCTAGCCCTCGACAAGGACGAGGTCTTACGGCTGGCTCGAGGGCGGGGACGGTTCGTCAAGCTGGCGGAGGGCGGCCTGTCCAAGGCACGTAACGCAGGTATTAAACTCGCGCGCGGCCGCGTGTTGGTCTTTACCGACGACGACTGCATTATGGATGCCGCCTATTTCGCCGATCTGGAACGTCACGCAGCGCAGCGCCATGACAGCTTGTTCATTGGGGGCCGGGTCAAGCTTGCCGACGTAGATGATTTGCCTTTCACCATCAAAGATGAAGTCGAAGCAAAGGACTATGACGTTTCGATCCATCCAGGTGGGTTCATTCCTGGCTGCAACTTTGCGGTTTCGCGACAGGTGGTTGCCACAATTGGTGAGTTCGACCCGCTGTTTGGCGCAGGCGCCCCTTTCCGCGCGGGAGAGGACACTGACTACATTATCCGCGCTCATCTGACCGGGGTGCGAATCCAGTATGTCCCCGACATGTGTGTCCTCCACGACCATGGACGCAAGCTCTTTGTCGAAGTTGATGACTTGAACCGAAGCTACGCCTTCGCCAACGGCGCGCTCTACAGCAAGTATCTCCGGCAGTTCTGGCTTTTGAAGCACCTCTACTGGTCGCTTCGGCTGGCAATTATGGAAAAGTTCGGCGGGCAACTCTTCAATGTGGAGATTGGTTTGACTTGGCAATCGACGGTGCGCGCGAATCTGGCAGGTCTCTGCGCTTATTGGATCCAACCCTCGACCGCGGGGCACCACTCACAATTGAGGAGCGTCGATGCCGCATCGCCCGAATCTGCACCGCGACCGTCCGATGTCTGAAGCACGGTCTGCCGCCAGCTTGCCTTACTATGCACGGCTGGACGGGCTGCGGGCGCTGGCAGTGCTGGCTGTCTTCGCCGAACATTTCACTTACAGCGAGCTCGTTCGTGGCTGGGGGCCCGGAATGGTCGGCGTAAGGACATTCTTTGTGCTCTCCGGCTTCCTGATCACCTCGATCCTGTTGCGGCAACGTGGCAGTGCGACAAGCGGCACGCTCGCTGTTCGGTTCTTCATTCGCCGGTTCCTACGGCTGGCCCCCCCGTTCTATCTTGCGATCGCCGTCGCGGCCGCTCTGGGCATTTCGGGCATGCCGATCGACTGGTGGGCCCACAGTTTTTACCTGTCGAACGTATTGATCGTTGTTCGAGAGCAGTGGGTTGGTGCTGGACATCTTTGGTCGTTGGCGGTGGAAGAGCAGTTCTACTTGCTCTGGTTCCCGGCGGTGGTTCTGGCTCCCCGACGGTGGTTGCTTCCCATTATTCTAGGTTGCCTGTTCTTTGCCCCAAGCTTCCGCATGCTGATTGTGCTGGGCGCAAGCGAGTTTATCAATGTCCTGCTTCCGGGACAGATCGACAGCCTCGCGGCGGGGGCGCTGGTCGCCGTAACAATGAGGACGCCAGCTCTGTGTTGGTTGGACCGGTTGTTCCTTGATCGGCGATACCTTGTCGTCCTGATGGTCGCTGTCCTCCTTCTCAGCGCCCCGTTGCCTGATTTCTTTCATGACAAGCCCATGATCCTAAGTTGGGTTCTGCTGCCCTTGGTGATCTCGGTCGCTGCTGCGTGCTTGGTGCGCCAGTGCGTTGCCGCGAAAGGCGCAGATCTTGCGTTTCTGGCTCATCCTGCGCTTGTGCACATCGGAAAGATTTCATACGGGCTTTACGTTTACCACTACTTTGTGCCGCCCGCGTGGCCTGCCCCTATGGAGTGGTCCGGGTTTAATCTTAGTGCATGACGGGTCTTGGCGCTACGGTTGGGGTGGCCGG
>NZ_JBDGJD010000021.1:2500-5542 GCF_057657095.1 Cereibacter sp. Soil_C_27
TGGACTGAAACAGGTACTTTTACCCTGAATACATAGGGGTTTAAGAGCAAACCCGGGGAACTGAAACATCTAAGTACCCGGAGGAAAGGAAATCAAGAGAGACTCCGCTAGTAGTGGCGAGCGAACGCGGACCAGCCGATCTTCGGAAAGTGACTGGAATGCGCTGGAAAGCGCAGCGATACAGGGTGACAGCCCCGTACAGGAAGCTCAAGAAGACATATCAAGTAGGGCGGGACACGTGAAATCCTGTCTGAAGATCGGGGGACCACCCCCGAAGGCTAAGTACTCCTTACTGACCGATAGCGAACCAGTACCGTGAGGGAAAGGTGAAAAGCACCCCGACGAGGGGAGTGAAACAGTACCTGAAACCGGACGCCTACAAGCAGTCGGAGGGACCATGAGTCCTGACGGCGTACCTTTTGTATAATGGGTCAACGACTTGGTCTCACAAGCAAGCTTAAGCCGTTAGGTGTAGGCGCAGCGAAAGCGAGTCTTAAATGGGCGATTGAGTTTGTGGGATCAGACCCGAAACCAGGTGATCTAGCCATGTGCAGGATGAAGGTACGGTAACACGTACTGGAGGTCCGAACCAACACCCGTTGAAAAGGGTCTGGATGACGTGTGGCTAGGGGTGAAAGGCCAATCAAACCTGGAGATAGCTGGTTCTCCGCGAAAGCTATTTAGGTAGCGCCTCGGACGAATACCATCGGGGGTAGAGCACTACATGGATGATGGGGGCCCACAGCCTTACTGAGTCTAAGTAAACTCCGAATACCGATGAGTACTATCCGGGAGACACACGGCGGGTGCTAACGTCCGTCGTGAAGAGGGAAACAACCCTGACCTGCAGCTAAGGCCCCTAATTCGTGGCTAAGTGGGAAAGCATGTGGGACGGCCAAAACAACCAGGAGGTTGGCTTAGAAGCAGCCATCCTTTAAAGATAGCGTAACAGCTCACTGGTCTAGATAAGCTGTCCTGCGGCGAAGATGTAACGGGGCTCAAGCCACGAGCCGAAGCTCAGGATGCATAGCAATATGCGTGGTAGCGGAGCGTTCTGTGATATAGCTTCATGTGTTTTATCCGTATCTCCAAGCAATTGGGGGACGGAGACGAACACGCGAAGCTTTCTGTGAAGCCGGGCTGTAAGGCATCCGGTGGAGAGATCAGAAGCGAGAATGTTGACATGAGTAGCGACAAACAGGGTGAGAGACCCTGTCGCCGAAAGTCCAAGGGTTCCTGCTTAAAGCTAATCTGAGCAGGGTAAGCCGGCCCCTAAGGCGAGGCCGAAAGGCGTAGTCGATGGGAACCAGGTTAATATTCCTGGGCCAGGAGGAAGTGACGGATCTCGAAGGTTGTTCGCCCTTATCGGATTGGGCGGGCCGCTTAGAGGTTCCTGGAAATAGCCCTCCATGAGACCGTACCCTAAACCGACACAGGTGGACTGGTAGAGAATACCAAGGCGCTTGAGAGAACCACATCAAAGGAACTCGGCAAAATGCCTCCGTAAGTTCGCGAGAAGGAGGCCCCGTCTGTACGCAAGTATGGGCGGGGGGCACAAACTAGGGGGTGGCGACTGTTTACTTAAAACACAGGGCTCTGCGAAGCCGTAAGGCGACGTATAGGGTCTGACGCCTGCCCGGTGCTGGAAGGTTAAAAGGAGGGGTGCAAGCTCTGAATTGAAGCCCCAGTAAACGGCGGCCGTAACTATAACGGTCCTAAGGTAGCGAAATTCCTTGTCGGGTAAGTTCCGACCTGCACGAATGGCGTAACGATCTCCCCGCTGTCTCTGATGTGGACTCAGCGAAATTGAACTGTGTGTCAAGATGCACACTTCCCGCGGTTAGACGGAAAGACCCCATGCACCTTTACTATAGCTTCGCACTGGCATCAGGATTGTGATGTGCAGGATAGGTGGTAGGCATCGAAGCGGGGACGCTAGTTCCCGTGGAGCCTCCCTTGAGATACCACCCTTCGCACTCTTGATGTCTAACCGCGGCCCGTTATCCGGGTCCGGGACCCTGCGTGGTGGGTAGTTTGACTGGGGCGGTCGCCTCCCAAATCGTAACGGAGGCGCGCGAAGGTAGGCTCAGAGCGGTCGGAAATCGCTCGTTGAGTGCAATGGCAGAAGCCTGCCTGACTGCAAGACTGACAAGTCGAGCAGAGACGAAAGTCGGTCATAGTGATCCGGTGGTCCCAAGTGGGAGGGCCATCGCTCAACGGATAAAAGGTACGCTGGGGATAACAGGCTGATGATGCCCAAGAGTCCATATCGACGGCATCGTTTGGCACCTCGATGTCGGCTCATCTCATCCTGGGGCTGGAGCAGGTCCCAAGGGTATGGCTGTTCGCCATTTAAAGAGGTACGTGAGCTGGGTTTAGAACGTCGTGAGACAGTTCGGTCCCTATCTGCCGTGGGTGTAGGAGACTTGAGAAGAGTTGCCCCTAGTACGAGAGGACCGGGGTGAACGAACCACTGGTGGACCAGTTATCGTGCCAACGGTAGTGCTGGGTAGCTATGTTCGGACAGGATAACCGCTGAAGGCATCTAAGCGGGAAGCCCCCTTCAAAACAAGGTCTCCCTGAGGGCCGTGGAAGACCACCACGTCGATAGGCCAGAGGTGTAAGCGCAGCAATGCGTTCAGCTGACTGGTACTAATTGCCCGATAGGCTTGATTTGATCCGGTAACAGCAAGGTTCAACTGAACCACGCTCAATCGCATCGTCAAAAGCACCAATGACTTGGAACAATCGTTGTGACCGGACCGAAAGGTCCGCCCACAACGCTGATGTTGTCGTTTCTTCCTCGGTTTGGTGGTCATAGCGCGAGCAAAACACCCGATCCCATCCCGAACTCGGCCGTTAAGTGCCGTCGCGCCAATGGTACTGCGTCTTAAGACGTGGGAGAGTAGGTCACCGCCAAACCTAGAAAGAAACGACACCTCCCTAAACGATCAATCACCCTGGCGCGGGGTGGAGCAGCCCGGTAGCTCGTCAGGCTCATAACCTGAAGGTCACAGGTTCAAATCCTGTCCCCGCAACCAA
>NZ_JBDGJD010000022.1:0-2281 GCF_057657095.1 Cereibacter sp. Soil_C_27
GATGTTCTGGTAGCCGGGGTTGTAGGACGCCACCAGCATGAAGCCGGGCGGGGCCACCAGTTC
Organism: Cereibacter sp. Soil_C_27; assembly: GCF_057657095.1. Classification (NCBI taxonomy): domain Bacteria; kingdom Pseudomonadati; phylum Pseudomonadota; class Alphaproteobacteria; order Rhodobacterales; family Paracoccaceae; genus Cereibacter; species Cereibacter sp. Soil_C_27. Next base: position 64 of record NZ_JBDGJD010000022.1, read on the forward strand.
CTCGCCGGTGCGATCGATCATCAGGGTGCGGCGGTTGTCGGTCAAGGGGTGCAGCACCACGGTCACGTCCTTCCTCGCCTCCACCACCTCGTCGAGATAGCAGATTGCGCCTTCCCGCACGGCGCGGGTCAGCGGGCCGTCGACCCATTCGGTCGCCCCGCCGCGCAGCAGGTAGCGCCCGATCAGGTCGGCGGCCGACAGGTCATCGTGGCAGGCGACGGTATAGAGCGGGCGGCCCAGCGTCGCCGCCATATGCTCGACGAAGCGGGTCTTGCCGCAGCCGGTCGGCCCCTTCAGAAGAAGGGGCAGACCTTTCGCATGGGCGGTCTCGAACAGCGCGCATTCTTGACCGACGGGACGATAGAACGGGACCAAGGGTTCTCGGGCGAGAGCATTCATGCCTTGGCGCCTTCTACCGCCCCACGCACCACCGGGCCGGGGGCCACGACTTCGCGGCGCACGACAAGCTGGCTGTAGATGAACAGCGCCGCACCCAGCACCACGGCGATACCGGAGCCGAAGCGCATCAGGTAGAACAGGCCAAGCTGGTCCTGCACATCCATGTAGTAGTCGCCGACCACGCGCTGCATGTGCACCTGGATCGTGCCGGCGAAGGTCAGCACGAAGGTCATGAAGGCCATCCCGCCGGTCATCAGCCAGAACGAGACCATGTTCAGCACCTGATTGTAGGGCGCGCGATTGCGCAGCAGTGGCATGGCGTAGGTGAACATCGCGAGGTTCAGCGCGACATAGGCGCCGTAGAAGCTGAGGTGGCCATGGGCCGCAGTGATCTGCGTGCCATGGGTGAAGTAGTTCACCCCGTGCAGCGTGTGCAGGAAGCCCCAGACGCCCGCGCCGAAGAAGGCGACGGTGGAGGAGCCGAGCGACCAGAGCAGCGCCGCCTTGTTCGGGTGGTTGCGGCGGCCCTTCCAGACCATGACGAAGGCGAAGGACATCATGAGGAAGAACGGCACCACCTCGAAGGTCGAGAAGACCGAGCCGAGCCACTGCCAGTAACCGGGTGTGCCGATCCAGTAGAAGTGGTGGCCAGTGCCGAGGATGCCCGAGAACAGCGCCGTCGCGACGATGACGTAGAGCCATTTCTCGATGACCTCGCGGTCGACGCCGGTCATCTTCATCAAGAGGAAGGCGAGGATCGCCGCCATCACCAGTTCCCACGTGCCCTCGACCCAAAGGTGGACGACATACCACCAGTACATCTTGTCGAGCCCGAGGTTGTCGGGGTTCACGAAGGCAAAGAGCCACAGCAGGCACAGAAGCCAGAGGCCGGTCAGCAGCACGTTGGTGATCGCAGTCTTGCGGCCCGACAGCGCGGTCATGGTGATGTTCAAGAGGAAGATCAGTGCGGCGACGAGGATGCCCACCTTGACCCAGAGCGGCTGCTCCAGAAACTCGCGCCCGCCGTGGATGCCGACGAGGTAGCTGACCACGGCTCCAAGGGTGCCGATGATCAGGATGGCCAGTTGCAGGTAGGCCAGCTTCACCGACCAGATCTCGCGCTCGGCTTCTTCCGGCACGAGGAAATAGGCGCCGCCGAAGAAGCCCAGCAGCAGCCAGACGATCAGCGAGTTGGTATGGATCATGCGGACGATGTTGAACGGCAGCACTTCGGACAGGGTGTTGGGCGAGACGTAGATCCAGCCCGCCAGCAATCCGCCCAGCACCTGAATGCCGAACAGCGCCATTGCGGTCACGAAATACGCGAGCGCCACCTTCTGTGATGAATATTTCATGGTGTTCCCCTCAGCCCGCGTCGTTCGGCGGCCAGGATTGCGTGTTCATGTGATCGGCCCAGCGGAGGAATTCGGCGAGGCCGCGCATCTCCTCCGGCGTGATCTCGAAATGCGGCATCTGCCGGCGGCCTTCGATGCCCGAAGGCTGCGCGGCCATCCAGCCGTCGAGCATCTCAGCGGCGCCTTCCTTGTCGTCATAGACGCCCCAGCGGGTCATCACGTTGCCAAGCTCGGGCGCGAAATAGGCACCCTCGCCATGCAACGTGTGGCAGTTGATGCAGCTGTGACGCTCCCAGACATGCTTGCCCAGCACGACCTCTTCGGTCAGCGGCAGGTCGGTCGTGGAGCTGGTCACGATGTGATAGTGGCTCTGGATCGTCAGGCCGACGAAGATGGCTGCGAAGAACAGGGATCCTCCGTAGAACACGTTTCTGGCCCGCGATTTCGTGAGGATCTCTGACATG
>NZ_JBDGJD010000023.1:0-2086 GCF_057657095.1 Cereibacter sp. Soil_C_27
CATTGCGCGGCCTGCATGTCCACTGTCGAGGGCGGGCTGGAGAAGCTGCCCGGCGTGCGCTCGGCGAGGGTGAACCTGACGCTGCGCCGCGTCAGCGTCGATGCCGAGCCCGAGGTGACGGCGGAGGCGCTGATCGCCGCGCTCGACGGTCTGGGCTACGAGGCGCATGAGCTCGACGCCGGCATGCTCTCGGCCACCGAGACCGACCGGCAGGGGCGCGAGCTCTTGATGCGGCTCGGCGTCGCCGGTTTCTCGATGATGAACGTCATGCTGCTGTCGGTGGCCGTCTGGTCCGGGGCCGAGGATGCGACGCGTGACATGTTCCACTGGATCTCGGCGGCCATCGCGCTGCCGACCGTGGTCTTTGCCGGGCAGCCCTTCTTCAAGAACGCCTGGCGCTCGCTCCGGGCGGGGCGGCTGGGGATGGACGTGCCGATCTCGCTCGCCATCATCCTCGCCTCCTCGATCTCGCTGTTTGAGACCTTCCACTCCGGCCATCACGCCTATTTCGACGCGGCGGTGATGCTGACCTTCTTCCTGCTCGCGGGCCGCTATCTCGACCACCGCACCCGCGCCGTCGCCCGCTCGGCGGCCGAGGAACTCGCGGCGCTGGAAGTGCCGCGCGCCACTGCCCTGCGTGACGGGGCCGAGGTGACGGTGCCGATTTCGGAACTGGCAGTGGGCGAATGGGTCCGGGTGCGCCCGGGCGGGCGGATGCCGGTCGACGGGGTGGTGACGGAAGGTTCGAGCGAGCTCGACCGCTCGCTGCTGACCGGGGAGAGCCTGCCGGTGATGGCGGGGCCCGACACGGTGGTCTCGGCGGGCGAGGTCAACCTGACCGGGCCGCTCACGGTGCGGGTGACGGCGGCGGGCAAGGACTCGTCGCTGCACCGCATGGCCGATCTGGTGGCGGTCGCGGAAAGCGCCAAGACCCGCTACACCTCGCTGGCCGACCGCGCCTCCCGGCTCTATTCGCCGCTCGTGCATATCCTGTCCTTTGGCGCCTTCGGCGTCTGGATGTGGATCACCGGCGGCGACGTGCGCTATGCGATCAACATCTCGGCGGCGGTGCTGATCATCACCTGTCCCTGCGCCCTCGGTCTGGCCGTGCCCGCCGTGGTGACCGCGGCGAGCGGCAAGCTGTTCCGCAAGGGGCTGCTCATCAAGCACGGCACCGCGCTGGAACGGCTGGCCGAGGTGGATACAGTGGTCTTCGACAAGACCGGCACCCTGACCCTCGGCGCACCGGAACCGACCAATCTGGGCGAACACAGCCGCGCCACGCTGGAAGTGGTGGCGGCGCTGGCGCAGGCCTCGTCGCACCCGCTGGCCATGGCGCTGGCGGCGGCGACGCGCAATGCGGGCATTGCCCCGGCGAGGGTCGAGGCGCTGCGCGAGGTGCCGGGCTACGGCATCGAGGGGCTCTGGCGCGGGCAGGTCGTCCGGCTGGGGCGTGCGGAATGGGTGGGGGCCGCGCCGCTGGCGGTGACGGCGACCTATCTCTCGCTCGGCGGCATGACTCGCGTGCTGACCTTCGCCGACCGGCTGCGCCCGGGGGCGGAGCAGGCGGTGGCGGCGCTCAGGGCGCAGGGCAAGCGCATCCTGCTGATTTCGGGCGACAGCGAGGGGGCGGTGGCCGATCTGGCGACAAGGCTCGGCATCGCCGACTGGACCTCGGGCGCGCTGCCCGCCGAAAAGGCCGCGCGGGTGGCCGAGCTGACCGCCGAGGGGCGGCGGGTGCTGATGGTGGGCGACGGGCTGAACGACACCGCGGCGCTGGCGGCGGCGCATGTCTCGATCTCGCCCGCCTCGGCGCTGGATGCGGCCCGCGTCGCCTCAGACATCGTGCTGCTGGGGCAGGACATGGCGCCGATCGGTGACGCTCTGCGCATCGCGGGGCAGGCGACCCGGCGCATCCGCGAGAACTTCGCCATCTCGGCAGGCTACAACGTCATCGCCGTGCCGCTGGCGCTGGTCGGGCTCGCCACGCCGCTGGCAGCGGCCCTCGCCATGTCGCTCTCGTCGATCACGGTTTCCTTGAATGCCCTGAGGCTGCGCTGATGGATATCCTCGCCTATCTCATCCC
>NZ_JBDGJD010000024.1:0-1550 GCF_057657095.1 Cereibacter sp. Soil_C_27
GCTGGCTCAGCGCAAGCCGCGCGCCAGGGGCGTCGGCACAGGGCCGGAACGCCGTAATCCCCAGAAAGTCGCGCCAAACGCCGGTCCAGGAACTCGTTTCAGATGGGTTCCGTGCCCGGCGCCTCTCCCATTCTTGTATGATGATGGTCAACGGCACCGGAGCCAGTTCCGGACAGTCGAGACCCATCATCACCGCCGGAGAAGCCCCCTCCGCGCGGATCAGGAAAGGTGTATTCAGTGCGGCGCAAGCAGATGCCAAATGCGAGGACGGAGGAGCTGGCCGATGCGCCGGCTCCCGCCGCGCAGGACGCTCGTGCCGCGCCCCTTGCAGAACAGGCAATCCCGCCGCATCCTTCACTGATCGAGCTGGTGCGCCTGCTGGCGCGCCAGGCGGCGGCAGCCGAGATCGCGGCACAGCGCGCCGCGCAGAAGCTGGCGGACGGAGATGACCGGCCAGGCCCCTCTCCGCGCGGCAATCTACGCCCGCTATTCCTCCGACATGCAATCCGCCGCCTCGATCCCGGATCAGGTTCGGGTCTGCCGCAAGCTCTGCGCAGACAACGGCTGGCAGGTGGTGGAGGTCTTCGCCGACGAGGCTATGAGCGGCAGCTCGGACCTGCGTCCCGGGTATCAGTCGCTGCAACAGGCGGCGATGAACGGCCGCGCCGACGTGATCGTGGCGGAGGCGCTCGACCGGCTGTCGCGCGACCAGGCGGATGTCGCGTCGCTGCACAAGCGCATGCGCTACCTCGAGGTCCCGATCGTCTCTAAGGCCGAGGGCGAGATCAACGAGATGCATGTCGGCATCGGCGGCACGATGTCGGCGCTGTTCCTGCGCAATCTGGCCGAGAAGACCCATCGCGGGCTGGAAGGCCGGGTGCGGGACGGCAAGTCGGCGGGTGGCATCAGCTACGGCTACCGGGCGATCCGCGACCTACGGGCCGACGGCACGGTAACGACTGGCGAGCGAACCATTGTGCCGGAAGAGGCAGAAGTGGTCCGTCGCATCTTCGAGAGCTACGCCTCCGGCCTCTCGCCCCGCGCCATCGCCGCGGCGCTCAACGCGGAAGGCATCGCCAGTCCGGGCACCGGCAGCGGCGACTGGAGTTTCTCCACGATCTCCGGCAATCCGAAGCGCGGCATTGGCCTCCTCAACAACGAACTCTACATCGGCCGATTGGTCTGGAACCGGCAGCGTTTCGTGAAGGATCCGTCGACGGGCAAGCGGCAGGCCAGGCCCAACGCGCCCGAGGCCTGGATCATCGAGGACGTGCCGGACCTGCGCATCATCGATGACGATCTCTGGAGCCGCGTGAAGGAACGGCAGGGACTGGTGCGACACGTGATGACCTCGGCGGACAGAGAAGGCGGGATGCGGCCGGAACTGGCGCGTCGCCCGACCTACCTGCTGTCTGGCCTTCTGGCCTGCGGCTGCTGTGGCGCCAGCTACACGCTGATCAACAAGACCCGCTACGGATGCTCCGCCGTGCGCAACAAGGGCGAGGCCGTGTGCCAGAACCGAGCGACCATCGGTCGGGAGGATGTCGAGG
>NZ_JBDGJD010000025.1:0-1541 GCF_057657095.1 Cereibacter sp. Soil_C_27
ATCGCACCGGCGAGGAACTGGTGGCCCCGCCCGGCTTCATGCTGGTGGCGTCCTACAACCCCGGCTACCAGAACATCCTGAAGCGGCTGAAGCCCTCCACCCGGCAGCGCTTCCTGTCGATCAGCTTCACCTTCCCCGATCCGGTCACCGAAGTGGCCGTGGTGGCGTGTGAAAGCGGGCTGGCCGAGGCGCGGGTGCAGCCGCTGGTGCGGCTGGCCGGGCATATCCGGGCGCTGTCCGGCATGGATCTTGAGGAAGGCGTCTCCACCCGGCTGCTGATCTACGCGGCCTCGCTGATCGCGGGCGGCATGGCGCTGGACCGGGCGCTGGAGGCGGCGGTGATCGAGCCGCTGACCGACGAGCCCGACGTAGCGCAGGCGCTGCGCGATCTCGTCTCCAGCGTCTACGGGTGATGCAATGAGCCTGCGCCTTCTCGATCTGATGGAGCCGGAGGAAACCGTCGGCAACCTCTGGCACGGCTATGCCAGCAGGTTCGCCGCACCTGAGGGTGCCGCCGGTGTGGCTGTCTCGCTGGAAGAGGTCCGCCCCAGCGTCGCGGTGATCTTCCGCGCCTTGGGAGGCAAGGCCGGGGCCGAGATTGCCGCCAGCCCCGCCACCGCCGCGCGCCATAGGCGCGGCATGGGGCGGCAACTGGCCGAGACGCGCACGCTGGAGCATGTGGCGGCCTTCGACGGCGACCGTCTGCGCCTGCCGCCGGTGATCGACGCCTTCCCGACCATCGAGCTGAACCGCACTGCCTACCTCTGGCTGGCGGCGCTGGCCACCTCCGCGAGACCCCTCGATCCCATAGACCCGCTCGCCGCCGATCTTGCGTGGATCGCGGCGATGAAGGCGGCAACCGAGCAGACCCTGCTCCGCTGCCCCGGCCTTGCCCCGGCGCACGCCGCCCTCTGCGCGCATCTGCTTGCCAGCCGCGCGGACATTCGCGCGACGGGTTTGGAAGCGGCTGTCGAAGCTCTTGTCCGTCAGGCATTGGGAGATGCGGTTCCGCTGTCCCGCGACGCGCAGGATCTGCTGACGCACCACCCCACCGCACCCCGAACCTACCTCGCCCCACGGCCGATCCCGATCTGGCTGCGCCTTGACGCATCGAAGGCAGCAAGCGGACCCGGCACCGAGGAAGAAGCCCCCCACGCCCCGCCGGGTCTGGCGACCACGACGCGCAAGCTCGGCAAGCGCGAGGATCTGGATCAGGCCAACCGTAAGGACAGCTTCATCGTGCACCGGTTCGAGGCAATCCTCTCATGGGTCGAAAGCCTGAACCTGAACCGCGCAACCGATGACGACGATCCCGACAACGCGCAGAAGGCGGCCGAGGATCAGGACCACATCACGCTGACCCAGAACGACAAGCGCCCGGCCACGCGGCTCAGGATGCACCTCGATCTGGCACCGCAGGACGCCGATCACGAACGGCTCGCCGACCGCTTCACCTATCCCGAATGGAACCACCGCGCGCGGGCCTACATGCCCGACCATTGCCGCGTGCTGGAGGTGGAGGCCACGCCCGATGGCGACAG
>NZ_JBDGJD010000026.1:0-1268 GCF_057657095.1 Cereibacter sp. Soil_C_27
TGGCCTGCCCCTATGGAGTGGTCCGGGTTTAATCTTAGTGCATGACGGGTCTTGGCGCTACGGTTGGGGTGGCCGGCGTAGCGGGTGCGGGTGGCGGAGCCGGCCACTGCACCGCGGGTGGTGCCGGGGGACGGTAGCCTAGCGATGAATGCGGGCGCTTGGTATTGTAGTGCTGGCGCCAAGACTCAATCACGATGCGGGCCTCGGCAAGGCTGTAGAAAATCTCGCCGTCCAGCAGTTCGTCACGGAGCTTCGAATTGAAGCTCTCGCAATAGCCGTTCTCCCATGGGCTGCCGGGCTCGATGAAGGCGGCCTTGGCGCCGACAGCGGTGATCCACGTCCGGACGGCGGTAGCGATGAACTCGGGGCCATTGTCGGACCTTATATGGCCGGGCACACCACGGAGGATGAACTGCTCCGAGAGGACGTCGATGACGTCGGTCGAGTTGAGCCTGCGGGCGATGCGGATGGACAGGCATTCGCGAGTGAACTCGTCGATCAGGTTGAGCATGCGGAATTTTCTCCCCTCATGTGTGCGGCTTTCGACGAAGTCGTAGGACCAGACATGATTGGGGCGCTCAGGCCGCAGGCGGATGCAGGACCCGCCATTGAGCCAGAGGCGTCCCTTCTTCGGTTGCTTCTGCGGGACTTTCAGCCCCTCCCGTCGCCAGATCCGCTCCACCCGCTTCGCGTTCACTTGCCAGCCCGCCTCGTGCAGCAGGGCCGTGATCCGGCGATAGCCGTAGCGGCCATACTGAATCGCGAGCTCCAAGATGTCGGCGGTCAGCGCCTCCTCGTCAGGTCGGCCCCGCGGCACCTTCCGCTGCGTCGAGCGATGCTGCCCCAGCACGCGGCAGGCGACCCGTTCGGACACGCCGAGCTTCTGGCGGACGTGATCGATGCAGGCCCGGCGGCGGGCGGGGCTCAGTAGTTTCCCGAAGCAGCCTCGCGCAGGATCAGCTTCTCGAGCGTCAGGTCCGACACGGCCTTCCGCAGCCGCTCGTTCTCCTTCTCCAGCTCCTTCAGCCGCTTCACCTGGTCGGTCTTCAGGCCGCCGAACTCCTTGCGCCAGCGGTAGTAGGTGAACTGCGTCACGCTGATCGACCGAACCGCCTCGGCCACCGATCGGCCTTGCGACACCAGAACGTCGACCTGCCGAAGCTTCGCTACGATCTCCTCCGGCTTGTGCTTCTTCTGTGCCATTTTCTCATCCTCCAATGGGCTCAAAAGCCTACCTCAGGGAGGACCACTTTTCAGGGGGCAGACCA
>NZ_JBDGJD010000027.1:0-1115 GCF_057657095.1 Cereibacter sp. Soil_C_27
CGCCTTCTCGATCTGATGGAGCCGGAGGAAACCGTCGGCAACCTCTGGCACGGCTATGCCAGCAGGTTCGCCGCACCGGAGGGTGCCGCCGGTGTAGCCGTCTCGCTGGAAGAGGTCCGCCCCAGCGTCGCCGTGATCTTCCGTGCCTTGGGAGGCAAGGCCGGGGCCGAGATCGCCGCCAGCCCCGCCACCGCCGCGCGCCATCGGCGCGGCATGGGGCGGCAACTGGCCGAGACGCGCACGCTGGAGCATGTGGCGGCCTTCGACGGCGACCGCTTGCGCCTGCCGCCGGTGATCGACGCCTTCCCGACCACCGACCTGAACCGCGCCGCCTACCTCTGGCTGGCAGCGCTGGCCACCTCGGCGAAACCCCTCGATCGCACCGACCCGCTCGCTGCCGATCTTGCGTGGATCGTGGCGATGAAGGCGGCAACCGAGCAGACTCTGCTCCGCTGCCCCGGCCTTGCCCCGGCGCACGCCGCCCTCAGCGCTCATCTGCTTGCCAACCGCGCGGACTTTCGCGCGGCGGGTGTGGAAGCGGCTGTCGAAATTCTTGTCCGTCAGGCATTGGGAGATGCGGCTCCGCTATCTCGCGACGCGCAGGATCTGCTGACGCACCACCCCGCCGCGCCCAGAACCTACCTGGCCCCGCGGCCGATCCCGATCTGGCTGCGCCTTGACGCATCGAAGGCAGCAAGCGGGCCCGGGACCGAGGAAGGCGCCCCGCACGCCCCGCCGGGTCTGGCGTCCACGACGCGCAAGCTCGGCAAGCGCGAGGATCTGGATCAGGCCAACCGCAAGGACAGCTTCATCGTGCACCGGTTCGAGGCGATCCTCTCCTGGGTCGAGAGCCTGAACCTGAACCGGGCGACCGATGACGACGATCCCGACAACGCCCAGAAGGCAGCCGAGGATCAGGACCACATCACGCTGACGCAGAACGACAAGCGCCCGGCCACGCGGCTCAGGATGCACCTCGATCTGGCACCGCAGGACGCCGACCACGAACGGCTCGCCGACCGCTTCACCTATCCCGAGTGGAACCACCGCGCGCGGGCCTACATGCCCGACCATTGCCGCGTGCTGGAGGTGGAGGCCACGCCCGATGGCGACAG
>NZ_JBDGJD010000028.1:0-977 GCF_057657095.1 Cereibacter sp. Soil_C_27
TGTCAATCGGCACCGAAATCTGACCCCGTATCGGCGTTGAATATTGACCCCCCTCGGGTGGGCGGGATCAGGGCCTGAGGCGCCGGAACTGATCAAGGAGTGCAGGCGGCTCAGGCCCTGATCGGGTGCGTCAGGCGCGGTGCTTGAAGCGCCATGACTCGTTGCCGGTCTCGATGATCTCGCAGTGGTGGGTGAGACGGTCGAGCAGCGCGGTGGTCATCTTGGCGTCGCCGAAGACGGTGGGCCATTCGCCGAAGGCGAGGTTGGTGGTGACGATGACCGAGGTGCGCTCGTAGAGGCGGCTGATCAGGTGGAGTGAGGCGGACAAGGTGACTGTCCAGTGGACAGTCGCCCCGCCGAACAAGCTGGCCGCCGGATTGCGCGAACGGCAGATAGCCCAGCTCGTCGAGGATGACGAAGTCGAGGCGTGTAAGGTATTCAGCAGTGCGGCCCTGCTTGCCGCCTCTGGTCTCGGTCTCCAGCCGGTTCACCAGATCGACGACGTTGAAGAAGCGCCCGCGTGTGCCCCCCGGATCAGGGCGCGGTCGATGCTGATCGCGAGGTGGGTCTTGCCAGTGCCGGTGCCGCCGATGAACACCACGTTGCGCTGGTCGGCGACGAAAGTGCCGGTGGCGAGGTCGCGCACCAGGCTGGCGTTGACTGGCGTGCCAGTAAAGTCGAACTCCTCGATGTCCTTGGCCAGCGGCAGCTTGGCGATGGTCATCTGGTAGCGGATCGAGCGGGCCTGCTTCTCGGCGATCTCCGATTGCAGCAGGTCTCCCACGATCCGAGGGGGCTCATGCTGACGCTTGATGCCATTGCCCATGACCTCGTCATAAGCGCTGCGCATCCCGTAGAGCTTGAGGCTGGTCATCAGGTCGAGGATTTGGGTGCGTTCCATGTCGGCTGGTCCTCCTGAGGCTGTCGTAGCGGGCACAGTCGGCCACCGGTTCATGCGCCAGGCGCAGAGTGGCCGG
>NZ_JBDGJD010000029.1:0-860 GCF_057657095.1 Cereibacter sp. Soil_C_27
GCCAAGCAGACGGCCCTCGACATGGCGCGGCGGATGCTGCCGGTGGAGAGGCATGGCAATGTGCTTGATGCCGAGGATATCGAGTTCGGCGTCTGGGATGCCGAGCAGCGGATCTTCAAGCCCGAGCCCGGTTCACGCCGCGCAGTGCGCGTCGTCGCCAACCAGAACGAGCTGCGGGACAATCCGGTCGAGACCTACATGCTCAAACTGGTCGGACTCGACGCTTGGGATCTGGCGGGCGAGGCGATCGTCGTCACCTACAAGCCCACCTGCTTCCGCGAGGGCTTTGTGTCGGAGGATGTGGTCGACATCCAGAGCAACAACACCTTCACCAACGGCTTCTGCATCCATTCCAACGAATATGTCTCGTTGAACAACAACAACTATTTCGAGCCCGGCACCGTCGTCTCGATGCCGAACCCCGACGAGATCGAGCTGCCCGCCTCCGGTTTCGACAAGAACGAGGGCCTGTCGGAGGCGCTGCGCTCGGGATCTTACAATGTGCGCATCCTCAAGCAGATCGACGACATCATCGCGGGGCTCCATGCCTTCGACCCTCGGTATGTGCCCGACTACATCACCTCGAACGTGCCGCTGGTGCTGCAGCCGGGCAAGCTCTCTGCCGCGGATTTCAAGCCCGGCCGGCTGCACCGCATCAGCTGCGCCGGCCGGAGGCTCAGCATCTCGGGCGGGCTGCTTTACGACATGGTTCTGGTCACCGATTGCGAGGTGAACTTCGTGAACGTGGCGCTCGAGAATGCGGTGGTCGCCACCAGCCATGTCGGCACCACGTCGATGCACCACAACAGCGCCATGCGGATCGGCCGCGACGACGCCTGCGCCGAGGGCGGCGGCGCGCA
>NZ_JBDGJD010000030.1:0-557 GCF_057657095.1 Cereibacter sp. Soil_C_27
CCCTGGTCGAGCAGCTTGCGGAACATCTCGACGCCGGTGCAGACGGTCTTCTTGTTCGGGCGGATGCCGACGATCTCGACTTCCTCGCCGACCTTCACCACGCCGCGTTCGATCCGGCCGGTGGCAACGGTGCCGCGGCCCGAGATCGAGAACACGTCTTCGACCGGCATCAGGAAGGGCTGGTCCACGGCGCGGGCCGGGGTCGGGATGTACTCGTCGACGGCGGCGATCAGCGCGCGGATCGAATCCTCGCCGATTTCCTTGTCGGTGCCGTTCATCGCGGCCAGAGCCGAGCCCTTGATGATCGGAATGTCATCGCCGGGGTAGTCGTAGGACGACAGAAGCTCGCGCACTTCCATCTCGACCAGTTCCAGCAGTTCCGCATCGTCCACCTGGTCGACCTTGTTGAGGTAGACGACCATGTAGGGGATGCCCACCTGACGGCCGAGCAGGATGTGCTCGCGGGTCTGCGGCATCGGGCCGTCGGCCGCGTTCACCACCAGGATCGCGCCGTCCATCTGCGCCGCGCCCGTGATCATGTTCTTCACGTAGTCGGC
>NZ_JBDGJD010000031.1:0-525 GCF_057657095.1 Cereibacter sp. Soil_C_27
CGAAGATGGCTGCGAAGAACAGGGATCCTCCGTAGAACACGTTTCTGGCCCGCGATTTCGTGAGGATCTCTGACATGGGTCGGTCCTGTCGATGGTTTGCGTAACAAGGGTCTACCCCGTCCCACCCGCTGCAAGGTTGTTGCAGCACAAACAACCCAGCGAATTGCTGAGCTATGATCCCGAAAGTCGGGGGGTGCTCCACGGTCTGGAGCCTCAAATGATCTCATGAAGATTCGGCACATCTGAGCGCCAACAGCTCACGTTTCGCACGTATTGAAGACGCTGGGACTGACTGAGGTTAGCCTCCACGCATATCGGACGGTATATGAGGTGTTCATCAGCAAGGAGCTGTCGGTAAGGCACCGCCATGCCTCCCTACGGATGGACCGCAGCTCCCACCGATTTCCGCAGGATATCGGCGTTCCGCTGAGGTGACGTCTGAGTGAATTGGCCTGCCCCTATGGAGTGGTCCGGGTTTAATCTTAGTGCATGACGGGTCTTGGCGCTACGGTTGGGGTGGCCGGC
>NZ_JBDGJD010000032.1:0-494 GCF_057657095.1 Cereibacter sp. Soil_C_27
ATCGCACCGGCGAGGAACTGGTGGCCCCGCCCGGCTTCATGCTGGTGGCGTCCTACAACCCCGGCTACCAGAACATCTTGAAGCGGCTGAAGCCCTCCACCCGGCAGCGCTTCCTGTCGATCAGCTTCACCTTCCCCGACCCGGTCACCGAGGTCGCGGTCGTGGCGCGTGAAAGCGGGCTGGCCGAGGCACGGGTTCAGCCGCTGGTGCGGCTGGCCGGGCATATCCGGGCGCTGTCCGGCATGGATCTGGAGGAGGGTGTCTCCACCCGGCTGCTGATCTACGCCGCCTCACTGATCGCGGGCGGCATGGCGCTGGATCGCGCGCTGGAGGCGGCGGTGATCGAGCCGCTGACCGACGAGCCCGACGTGGCGCAGGCGCTGCGCGATCTCGTCTCCAGCGTCTACGGGTGACGCGATGAGCCTGCGCCTTCTCGATCTGATGGAGCCGGAGGAAACCGTCGGCAACCTCTGGCACGGCTATGCCAGCAGGTT
>NZ_JBDGJD010000033.1:0-455 GCF_057657095.1 Cereibacter sp. Soil_C_27
GTGAAGCCGGAGCGGCCGAAGATGCGGGCGAACCAGTCCTGCCCGTCGGCATCGACCACCACGCCATGCACCGCCTGCGCCCGGCCCTTCGCCTCGCGCACCGCCATGCGGCTGTCCTCGATGCCATGGACGCCCTCGTAATGATCAAGGTCGTTCGGCTTGCCGTCGGTCAGCACCAAGAGCAGCTTGCGGGCCGAAGGCTCCTTGGCCAGCATCGCCGAGGCGTGGCGGATCGCGGCCCCGAGCCGGGTGTAATGGCCGGGCTTCAGGCTGCCGATCCGGACGGTGATCTCGGGCGTCACCCGCCCCTCGAAGCCCTTGCAGCGGGTCAGGAACACCCGGTCGCGCTTCAGCGACGAGAAGCCCCAGATGCCCAGTCGGTCCCCCGCCACATTGATGCCGCCGGCCAAGGCCGCCAGCGCCTCGCGCATGGTGTCGATCACCGAGCGGTCGCC
>NZ_JBDGJD010000034.1:0-404 GCF_057657095.1 Cereibacter sp. Soil_C_27
TGGAACCACCGCGCGCGGGCCTACATGCCCGACCATTGCCGCGTGCTGGAGGTGGAGGCCACGCCCGATGGCGACAGCTTCGCGCCCGACCCGCGTCTTGTCGCCCGCGTCCGCCGCCAGTTCGAGACGTTGCACCCGCGCAGTATCCTGCGCCCGCGCCAGATCGAAGGGACGGAGCTGGACCTCGACGCGCTGATCGCCGCTCAGGTGGAGATCCGCGCCACCGGTCAGGGCAGCGACCGGATCTACCGCGACCTGCGGGCCATCGAGCGTGACCTGTCGGTGGCGATCCTGATGGACTGCTCACGGTCGACCGAGGCCGTGGTCGGCGACCGCTCGGTGATCGACACCATGCGCGAGGCGCTGGCGGCCTTGGCCGGCGGCATCAATGTGGCGGGGGACCG
>NZ_JBDGJD010000035.1:0-335 GCF_057657095.1 Cereibacter sp. Soil_C_27
TCGCCCGGCATCACCATTTCGGTGCCTTCCGGCAGCTGCACGGTGCCGGTGACGTCGGTCGTGCGGAAGTAGAACTGCGGACGGTAGTTCGCGAAGAACGGGGTGTGACGGCCGCCTTCTTCCTTGGTGAGGATGTAGGCCTCGGCCTCGAACTTCGTGTGCGGCTTCACCGAAGACGGCTTGCACAGCACCTGGCCGCGCTCGATGCCTTCACGGTCGATACCGCGCAGCAGGAGGCCGACGTTGTCGCCGGCTTCACCCTGGTCGAGCAGCTTGCGGAACATCTCGACGCCGGTGCAGACGGTCTTCTTGTTCGGGCGGATGCCGACGATCTC
>NZ_JBDGJD010000036.1:0-290 GCF_057657095.1 Cereibacter sp. Soil_C_27
TCTGTCGGAGGCGTGACGATGAGGGCCGCCCTTGCCGACGAGGCCGGATCGATGACAGCCTTCGGGCTCTTCATCTTTACCGCCTGTCTGATGCTCTCGGGCTATGCCATCGACGTGGGCAACGCGGTGCGCGCGCGCACCAAGCTGCAGATCGTCGCCGATGCCACGGCCCATGCCGCGCTGTTGACCCGCGAGAGTGCCACCGAGGAGACTGCCAAGCAGACGGCCCTCGACATGGCGCGGCGGATGCTGCCGGTGGAGAGGCATGGCAATGTGCTTGATGCCGAGGA
>NZ_JBDGJD010000037.1:0-287 GCF_057657095.1 Cereibacter sp. Soil_C_27
TGTCGGTCGCCATCGCTGACCGCCTTCAGCTTGCGGCGCACGGCGTTCATCGCCGCCGGCAGCACCCAGTCGCGGAACGGCGCTCCATTGCGCAGCGCCCCAGGTTTGCGCGCCAGAACAGGCACATAGTGCCAGGGGTCATAGACTGTCTGGCCGCGCCCGAAGACCCGAGCATGCTCGCCAACGATCACACCGTCTTGCCGGATGACGATGCGCTCGGCATAGGCGCGGACCTCGACAGGGCGTCCGACAGCCGTCGAGAGCACCGAGTATTTATTGTTGTCGAA
>NZ_JBDGJD010000038.1:0-278 GCF_057657095.1 Cereibacter sp. Soil_C_27
ATGTAGGCCCGCACGAACATCATTCGGCTGTGGCAGAGCCGGACATGCGCCACCTTCACAGTGATTGTCACGCCGTCGATACGAACGACCTCGTGGCTCCAGTCGAACTGGTAAGCCTCGCCCGGCGCATAATAGAGCGGCACATAGGCCTCGGCCGTCATCGCCCCGCGGGTCTTCGACCAGTTCCGGGCATAGCGGCGGACCGCGTCGTAGCCGCCCTCATAGCCGCCCTCCCGGAGTTCTTCGAAAACCCGGATCAGGGTCAGCCGCTCCCGTGA
>NZ_JBDGJD010000039.1:0-278 GCF_057657095.1 Cereibacter sp. Soil_C_27
GCCGTGCGCCGCAAGCTGAAGGCGGTCAGCGATGGCGACCGACAGATGGTGCAGATCCTCAGCCATGTCGCCGCAGACGGATTGGCGGCCGTCGAAGCCGCCTGCCGCGAGGCGATCGACCAGGGCGTTCACTCGGCGCCGGTGATCATCAATATCCTCGCCCGCCGCCAGGACGCGACGCCACCACCGCTCCTTCTCACTCCGGCCACTCTGCGCCTGGCGCATGAACCGGTGGCCGACTGTGCCCGCTACGACAGCCTCAGGAGGACCAGCCGACA
>NZ_JBDGJD010000040.1:0-225 GCF_057657095.1 Cereibacter sp. Soil_C_27
GAGCCGCGCCCTTGCAGTCTCCAGGTCTGCCATCTTCGCCTTCATCGACGGATGATACATCCCGTCCTCGATCGCCGAGAGGATGCCGGCGATCTTCTTCTCGACCTGACCGAGATCGCGCTGCAGCTTGTCGCGCGCAGCACCGGCCCCGGCCTGCGCCGCGTTCCAGGCGCGGCGGTATTCCTCGACGAAGACGGCGATCAGGTCGGGATGCAGCAGCCTGTC
>NZ_JBDGJD010000041.1:0-210 GCF_057657095.1 Cereibacter sp. Soil_C_27
CATGTCGCTCTCGTCGATCACGGTTTCCTTGAATGCCCTGAGGCTGCGCTGATGGATATCCTCGCCTATCTCATCCCCGTCTCGCTGTTCCTCGGCGGGATCGGCCTCGCCGCCTTCTTCTGGGCGCTGAAGTCGCGGCAGTTCGACGATCCGCAGGGCGACGCCAGCCGGATCCTGAAGCCCGACTACGAGGACAAGCCCAAGCCCTGA